>CAWHIB010000009.1:120000-937899 GCA_963829265.1 uncultured Acidimicrobiaceae bacterium | reverse complement strand
GGCGCCCGGCGACGACGTCACCGTGTAGCTCGAGATGGCGGAGCCGCCGTTGGCCGCCGGTGCGGTCCAGGACACCACCGACTGGGTGTTGCCGCCGTTGGTCCCGGCCACGCCGGTCGGTGCGCCGGGCGTCCCCACTTGATGGCATTCGACGACGCCGAGGCAGCTCCGTTGCCGTTGGCGTTCTTGGCCGTGACCGTGAAGGTGTAGATGGTGCCGGTGGTCAGACCGGTGAAGGTACAGCCGGTCGACGCTCCGGTGAGCGAGGTCGAGCAGGCCGCCGGGGTGGCCACGGCGGGCGACGACGTCACGGTGAATCCGGTCAGCGCCGAGCCGCCGTTGGCCGCCGGGATCGCCCAGGAGATGGCGGCCGACGTGGCCACGGTGGTGGCCACCGCGGCGACCGCGGTCGGTGCACCAGGCCTCCCGTGGTGACCGAGTTCGACGACGCCGAGGCCGGTCCGTTCCCGTTGGCGTTCTTGGCCGTGACCGTGAAGGTGTATGCGGTGTTGGCCGTCAGCCCGGTGAAGGCACAGCCGGTCGACGCCCCGGTGAGCGAGGTCGAGCAGGCAGCCGGGGTGGTGACCGCCGGCGACGACGTCACGGTGAATCCGGTCAGCGCCGAGCCGCCGTTGGCCGCCGGGGCGGTCCAGTTGACGGCGATCGAGGTCGTCGGTGGTGCCGCGCTGGCCGTCACCGCGGTCGGTGCGCCCGGCCTGCCGGTGGTGACCGCGGTGGACGCCGCCGAGGCGGGGCCGGTGCCCACGCCGTTGGTGGCCTTGACCGTGAAGGTGTAGCTGGTGTTGGCCGCGAGTCCGGTGAAGGTACAGCCGGTCGACGCCCCGGTGAGGGAGGTCGAGCAGGCGGCCGGGGTGGTGACGGCGGGCGACGAGGTCACGGTGAAGCCGGTCATGGCCGAGCCGCCGTTGCTGGCCGGGGCCGTCCAGGACACGGCGAGCGCGTCCGGTGGTCGACGTCGCCGTGGCCGTCACGGCGGTCGGCGCGCCCGGGCGTGGTGGCCGGAATGGCGGCCGCCGACGGGGCCGAGGCGCTCCCGATGCCGACCGCGTTGGTGGCCGTCACCGTGAAGGTGTAGCTGGTCCCGTTGGTGAGCGCCGTGACGGTGCAGCTGGTGGTGGCCGTGGTGCAGGTGAAGCCGCCGGGCTGCGAGGTCACGGTGTACCCGGTGATGGCGGACCCGCCGTTGGATGGCCGGTGCCGTCCAGGACACCACCGACTGGGTGTTGGCGTTCGACGTGGCGGTCGACCCCGGTGGGGGCGCCGGGCGTGGTGGCCGGGATGGCCGCCGCCGAGGCGGCCGAGGCCGGACCGGCGCCGAAGGTCGTGGAGGCGGTCACGGTGAACGTGTAGCTGGTCCCGTTGGTGAGCCCGGCCACCGTGCAGCTGGTGGTGGCCGACGAGCAGGTGAAGCCGCCCGGCGACGAGGTGGCCGTGTAGGAGGTGATGGTGCCGTTACCGGTGGCCGCCGGGGCCGTCCAGGACACCACCGACTGGGCGTTGGCGTTGGATGTGGCGGTGACGGCGGTGGGGGCGCCCGGCGTGCCGGCGACCAGCGAGTTCGACGCCGCCGATGCGGCTCCGGTGCCGGCCGAGTTGATGGCGGCCACGGTGTACGTGTAGGCGGTCCCGGCCGTGAGGCCCGACACGGTGCAGCTGGTGGCGGCGGTCGAGCAGGTCAGTGCGCCGGGGCTCGAGGTCACGATGTAGCTGGTGATGGCCGCGCCGCCGTTGGACACCGGGGTCGTCCAGCTGACCGCCGCGGTGGTGGCCGTCGAGGTGGCCGACGCCGTGACGCCCGTCGGCGCGCTGGCCGTGGTGGCCGGAATGGCCGCCGCCGAGGCCGGTCGAGGCGGCGCTGGTGCCGGCCGAGTTGGTGGCCGTGACGGTGAAGGTGTAGCTGGTCCCGTTGGTCAGCCCGGTCACCGCGCAGCTGGTGGCGGTGGTCGAGCAGGTGAAGCCACCGGGCGACGACGTGGCGGTGTAGGCCGAGATGGTGGCCCCGCCGTTGGAGGCGGATGCGGTCCAGGACACCACCGACTGGGTGTTGGCGTTCGAGGTGGCCGTCACCGCGGTGGGCACGCTCGGGGTCGTGGCCGGCGTGGCCGGGGCCGAGGCGGCCGAGGCGGCGCTGGTGCCGGCGGAGTTGGTGGCCGTCACGGTGAAGGTGTAGCGCGGTCCCGTTGGTGAGGCCGGCCACCGTGCAGCTGGTGGTCGACGTGCTGCAGGTGAAGGCACCCGGCGCCGAGGTCACGGTGTAGGTCGGAGATGGCCGCTCCGCCGTTGCTGGCCGGGGCCGTCCAGGACACCACCGACTGGGTGTTGGCGTTGGACGTGGCGTTGACCGCGGTGGGAGCGCCGGGGGTGGTGGCCGGCGTGGCCGGCGACGAGGCCGCCGAGGCGCTGCCCAGTGCCGGCGGAGTTGGTGCCGGTCGACGGTGAAGGTGTAGCTCGTCCCGTTGGTGAGGCCGACCACCGTGCAGCGTCGTGGTGGCCGTCGTGCAGGTGAAGCCGCCGGGCGACGAGGTGACGGTGTAGCTGGTGATCGGCGCCCCGCCGTTGCTGGCCGGGGCCGTCCAGGCCACCACCGACTGGGTGTTGGCGTTGGACGTGGCGGTGACGCCGGTGGGGGCGCCCGGGGTGGTGGCCGGCGTGGCCGGAGCCGACGCCGTCGAGGCGGCCCCGGTGCCGGCGGCGTTGATGGCCTGGACGGTGAACGTGTACGGCGTCCCGTTGGTGAGCCCGGTCACGGTGCAGCTGGTTCGCGGCCGTGGAGCAGGTGAGGCCGCCGGGCGACGAGGTCACGGTGTAGCTGGAGATGGCCGCCCCACCGTTGCTGGCCGGTGCCGTCCAGGCCACCACCGACTGGGTGTTGGCGTTGGAGGTGGCGGTGACGCCGGTGGGCGCACCCGGGGTGGTGGCCGGCGTGGCCGCGTGCCGACGCCGTCGAGGCGGCGCTGGTGCCGGCCGAGTTGGTGGCCGTCACGGTGAAGGTGTAGCTGGACCCGTTGGTCAGGCCGCTGACCGTGCAGCTGGTGGTGGCCGTCGAGCAGGTGAAGCCGCCCGGCGCCGAGGTGACCGCGTAGCGACGTGATGGCCGCCCCGCCGTTGGACGCCGGTGCGTTCCAGGACACCAACGACTGGGTGTTGGCGTAGGACGAGGCGTTCACGCTGGTCGGGGCCCCGGGAGCGGTGGCCGGCACGGCCGGGGCCGATGCGCCCGAGGTGGTCCCCGTGCCGGCCGGGTTGGTCGCCTTGACGGTGAAGGTGTAGCTCGTCCCGTTGGTCAGGCCGACCACGGTGCAGCTGGTGGTGGCCGTCGAGCAGGTGAAGCCGCCGGGCGACGAGGTGACGGCGTAGGAGGTGATGGCCGCCCCACCGTTGGACACCGGCGCCGTCCAGGAGACCGACCGACTGGGCGTTGGCGTTGGACGTGGCCGTCGACCCCGGTGGGGGCGCCGGGCGCGGTGGCCGGGGTGGCCGGGGCCGACGCCGCCGAGGCGACGCTCGGTGCCGGCCGAGTTGGTGGCCGTCACCGTGAAGGTGTAGGCGGTGCCGTTGGAGAGGCCGGTCACGGTGCAGCTGGTCGAGGCGGTCGAGCAGGTGAAGCCACCCGGCGCCGAGGTCACGGTGTAGCCGCTGATGGCCGCGCCGCCGTTGGACGCCGGCGCCGTCCAGGACACGACCGACTGGGCGTTGGCGTACGACGTGCCCGCGACGGCGGTGGGGGCGCCGGGCGCGGTGGCCGGGATGGCCGGCGCCGAGGCGGCGGACGCCGGGCTGGTGCCGGCCGAGTTCTGGGCCGTCACGGTGAAGGTGTAGCTGGTGCCGTTGGTGAGGCCGACCACGGTGCAGCTGGTGGTGGTGTTGGAGCAGGTGAAGCCACCGGGCGACGAGGTCACCGTGTAGCCGCTGATGGCCGCCCCGCCGTTGGACGACGGTGCCGTCCACGACACGACCGACTGGGCGTTGGCGTTCGACGACGCGGTCACCCCGGTGGGTGCGCTGGGCACCGCGGCCGGGACGGCCGGGGCCGAGGCCGCAGAGGCCGGTCCGGTGCCGGCCGAGTTGGTGGCCGTCACGGTGAAGGTGTAGGCGGACCCGTTGGTCAGGCCGCCGACCGTGCAGCTGGTGCGTGGCCGTCGAGCAGGTGAAGCCGCCGGGCGACGACGTCACCGTGTAGCCGCTGATGGCCGCCCCGCCGTTGGACGACGGTGCCGTCCACGACACCAGCGACTGGGCGTTGGCGTTCGAGGTCGCCGACACGGCCGTGGGTGCCGTCGGCACGGTGGCCGGAGTGGCCGGGGCCGACGGGCTGGAGGCGGCGCTGGTGCCGGCCGGGTTGGTGGCCGTCACCGTGAACGTGTAGGCCGTGCCGTTGGTGAGCCCGTTGACCGCGCAGGTGGTGGTCGTCCCGTTGGCCGTGGTGCAGGTCAGGCCGCCGGGCGACGAGGTGGCCGTGTAGCTGGTGAGGGCGGCGCCACCGTTGCCCACCGGCGCCGTCCAGGAGACGACCGAGAGGCTGTTGGCGTTCGAGGTGGCGGTCACGGCGGTGGGTGCGCCGGGCACGGTGGCCGGCGTGGCCGAGGCCGGGGGACTGGAGGCGACGCTGGTGCCGGCCGGGTTGGTGGCCGTCACGGTGAAGGTGTAGGTGGTGCCGTTGGTGAGTCCGGTCACCGTGCAGCTGGTCGTGGCCGTGGTGCAGGTCTGGCCGCCGGAGCCGGTGACCTTGTAGGAGGTGATGGCCGCCCCACCGTTGGAGGCGGGGGCCGTCCAGGACACCGTCGACTGGGTGCTGACGTAGGAGCCGGCGACGACCGCGGTGGGGGCGCCGGGAACGGTCGCCGGAGTGGCCGGGGCCGACGGGATGGAGGCGGCGCTGGTACCCGCCGCGTTGGTGGCCGTGACCGTGAAGGTGTAGGTGGTGCCGTTGGTGAGCCCGGGCACCGTGCAGGTGGTCGAGGCGGTGGAGCAGGTCTGCCCGCCCGGCGAGGCCGTCACCGTGTAGCCGGTGATGGCCGCCCCGCCGTTGGAGGACGAGGCCGTCCAGGCCACGACCGACTGGGTGTTGGCGTACGAGGTGGCGGTGACGGCGGTCGGCGCCGTGGGCACGGTGGCCGGCGTGGCCGGGGCCGAGGCGGTCGAGCTCGGACCGGTGCCGGCCCCGTTGGTGGCCGTGACGGTGAACGTGTACGGCGTGCCGTTCGTCAGGCCGTTGACCGTGCAGCTCGTGGTGGCCGACGTGCAGACGAAGCCCCCCGGAGCGGACGTCACCGTGTAGGTGGTGATGGGCGCCCCGCCGTTGCTGGCCGGTGCCGTCCAGGACACGCGCCGACTGGGTGTTGGCGTACGAGGTCGCCGACACGGCCGTCGGCGCACCGGGGATCGTCGCCGGTGTGGCCGGCGCCGACGGGCTGGAGGCGGCGCTGGTGCCCGCCGCGTTGGTGGCGGTGACGGTGAACGTGTAGGCGGTGCCGTTCGTGAGGCCGACCACGGTGCAGCTGTTGGAGACCGCCGTGCACGTGAATCGCACCGGGCGCCGACGTGACGGTGTACCCGGTGATGGGCGCACCTCCGTTGCTGGCCGGGGTGGTCCAGGAGACCACGGACTGGGTGTTGGCGTACGAGGTGCCCGCCACCGCGGTGGGCGCTGTCGGGCACGGTCGCCGGGGTGGCCGGTGCCGACGGCACCGAGGCGTTACCGGCACCGACGGCGTTGTTCGCCGCGACGGTGAAGGTGTACGGCGTGCCGTTGGTGAGACCGGTCACCGTGCAGTTGGTCGTGGACCCGTTCGGCGTCGTGCAGGTCTGCCCGCCGGGCGAGGCGGTCACCGTGTAGCTGGTGATGGGTGAGCCGCCGGTGGTCGGCGAGGCGACCCAGGTGACGGGCACCTGGGTGTTCTGGTACGAGACCACGCTCACCGAGGTCGGCACGCCCGGCGTGCCCACCGTCAGCGAGTTGGACGGCGCCGACGGCAGGCTGGAGCCGGCGCCGTTCACCGCGGACACCGTGAAGGTGTAGGTGGACCCGGTGACGAGCCCGCTGAAGACGCAGGTGGTGGCGCTGGTCGAGCACGTCGCCCCGCCCGGCGATGCGGTCACCGTGTAACTGGTGATCGGGGCGCCACCCGTGGTGGTGGGGGTGGTCCAGCTGACCGAGGCATTGGTGGCGAGGTTGGTGGCCGAGGCCACGGCACCGGTGGGGATGCCGGGCACGGTGGCCGGGGTCGCCGGGAGCGAGGCGGCCGAAGTCGGGCCGGCGCCGGCCGGGTTGGTGGCCACGACGGTGAAGGTGTAGCTGGACCCGTTGGTGAGGCCGGTCACCGTGCAGAAGGTGGCGACGGTCGAGCAGGTGAACCCGCCAGGGCGACGAGGTCACCTTGTAGTTGGTGATGGCGGCCCCACCGTTGGAGGCGGGCGGCGTCCACGACACCACCGACTGGGTGTTGGCGTACGAGGAGCCGGCGACGTTGGTGGGGGCACCGGGGATGGTGGCCGGGGTGGCCGGGGCGGAGGGCGCGGAGGCCGGTCCGACGCCCGAGCCGTTGGTGGCCGTCACCGTGAAGGTGTAGGCGTCCCCGTTGGTCAGCCCGGTCACGGTGACCGGACTGCGCGGAGCTGGGGCCGTCTGCCCGCCGTTGGCCGGGGTGGTGGTGTCGGTGGCGGTCACCGTGTACCCGGTGATGGCGGCGCCACCGTTGGAGGCCGGCGCCGTCCACGACACCACCGACTTGGCGTTGGCGTAGGAGGTGGCGGTCACATCCGGTCGGGGCATCCGGGACGGTCGACGGGGTCGCCGACACGGGGGCGGACGACGGGCCGTCCCGATGGCGTTGGTGGCGTTCACCGTGAAGGTGTAGGTCACGCCGTTGGTCAGGCCCAGGATGAGGCACGACGTGGTCGAGCCGTTGGCGGTGACGCAGGCTCTGGCCGGTGTTGGCGATGACCGTGTAGCTGGTGATCGGCGAGCCGCCGGTGCTGCCCGGCGCCGTCCAGGACACCAGCGACTGGCTGTCGGCGAACGAGGTCGCCGTCACGCCGGTGGGGACGCCCGGGCTGGCCGCCGGGACGATGGGAGCCGACGGGGCGGAGGCCGGGCCCGTGCCGAGGGCGTTGGTGGCCGTCACCGTGAAGGTGTAGGTGGTGCCGTTGGTCAGGCCGCCCACCGTGCAGGTGGTGGTGCTGCCGTCGGGGTCGTGCAGGTCTGGCCGGCGCTCGAGGTCACGGTGTAGCTGGTGATGGGCGAGCCGCCGTTGGAGGCCGGCGGCGTCCAGGTGACCACCGAGAGCGCGTTGAAGTGGTTCGCGGCGACCACGCCGGTCGGGCGCGCCGGGCAGGGTGGCCGGCGTGGCCGGGGCCGAGGCGGCCGACGGCGGGACCGGTGCCCGCGATGTTGGTGGCCGTCACGGTGAACGTGTAGGCGGTGCCGTTGGTCAGCCCGGTGACGGTGCAGGTCGGTGGTGCCGTTCGGCGTGGTGCAGGTCTGGCCGCCGCTCGAGGTCACGGTGTAGCTGGTGATGGCCGAGCCACCGGTGGAGCCGGGTGCGCTCCAGGTCACCACCGACTGGGCGTTGGCGTTGGAGGTGGCGGCCACCCCGGTCGGCGCGCCGGGCGCGGTGGCCGGGATGACGGGCGCCGACGCCGACGAGGCGGGCCCGGTGCCCGAGCCGTTGGTGGCCGTCACCGTGAAGGTGTAGCTGGTCCCGTTGGTGAGCCCGCTGACCGTGCACGAGGTGCCACTGGTCGTGCACGTCTTGGCGCCCGGGCTGGAGGTGACGGTGTAGCCGGTGATCGGGGCGCCGCCGTTGGAGGCCGGAGCGGTCCAGGACACCGTGGACTGGGCGTTGCCGTTGGCCGTGGCGGACACGCCGGTGGGGGCGCCCGGCACGGTGGACGGCGTGGCCGGTGCCGACGGGGCCGAGGCGGGGCCGGTGCCGATGCCGTTGGTGGCCGTCACCGTGAACGTGTAGGCGGTGCCGTTGGTGAGACCGGTGACCGTGCAGGTGGTGGTCGTCCCGTTGGCGGTGGTGCAGGTCTGGCCGCCGCTCGAGGTCACCGTGTACTTGGTGAGGGCCGACCCGTTCGAGGCGGCTGCCGTCCAGGACACGACGGACTGGGTGTTGGCGAACGAGGTGGCGGTCACGTTGGTCGGGGCACCGGGGACGGTGTTGGCCGGCACGACCGCGTTCGAGGCCGCGGAGGCGGCACCGGTGCCGGCCGCGTTGGTGGCGGTGACCTTGAAGGTGTAGCTGGTGCCGTTGGTGAGGCCGGTCACCGTGCAGGTGGTGGCGCTGGTGGAGCAGGTCGCTGCCGCCGGGCGTGGAGGTGACGGTGTAGCCGGTGATGGGCAGGCCGCCGTTCGAGGCCGGGGCCGTCCAGGTGACGGTGGCCGACTGGTAGCCGCCGGTGGCGGTGCCGATGGTCGGGGCGCTCGGGCACGGTGCCGGGCGTGGCCGTCGCCGGGCCGGAGGGCGCACCGGTGCCGAGGGCGTTGGTGGCCGTCACCGTGAAGGTGTAGGTCGACGCCGTTGGTGAGGCCGCGTCACCGTGCAGGTCGTGGTGGTGCCGTTCGGAGTGGTGCAGGTCTGGCCGCCACTCGAGGTGACGGTGTAGCTGGTGATCGCCGAGCCGCCGTTGGACCGGCGCCGTCCAGGTGACCACGGACTGGCTGTTGGCGTAGGAGGTGGCGCGACACGCCGGTGGGCACGCCGGGAGGACCGGTGGCGGTGATCGAGTTGGAGGACGCCGAGGACGGACCGGTCCCGGAGCCGTTGGTGGCGGCGACCTTGAAGGTGTACGTGGTGCCCGTGGACGAGTCCGGTGACGGTGCAGGGCGATGCGGCGCAGGTGGCGGTGATCCCGCCCGGGCTGGAGGTGACGGTGTAGCTGGTGACCGGGGCGCCGCCGTTGGTCCCGGGGGCGGTGAAGGTCACGGTGCGCCGAGCCGGCGCCGTTGGTGGCCGTGCCGATGGTCGGTGCACCGGGCATGGTCGACGGCGTGGCCGGAGGCGACGCGGCCGACGCCGGACCGGTGCCGATGGCGTTGGTGGCCGTGACGGTGAAGGTGTACGCCGTCCCGTTGGTGAGGCCGGTGACCGTGCACGACGGTGTGCCGGTGGTGGTGCACGTCCTGGTTGCCGGGCGATGAGGTGACGGTGTAGCCGGTGATGGCCAGGCCGCCGTCGGATGCCGGCGGGCTCCAGGACACGACCGACTGGGTGTTGGCGTACGACGTGCCGGTCACGCCGGTGGGTGCGCCCGGGCTTGGTCGGCACGACGACGGGGTTGGAGGCGATGGACGGCCGGACCGGTGCCCAGGCCGTTGGTGGCCGTCACCGTGAAGGTGTAGGTGCCGCCGACGGTGAGCCCGCTGATGGTGGTGGACGTCGCGGTGGCGACTGGACTTGGTGAGACCGGTGCACGACCCGCAGGCCGGGCGACGGCGTGATCGTGTACTGGGTGATGGGCGAGCCGACCGACGACGGGTCGGTCCAGTTGACGGTCACCGTGTCGTTGACGTTGCCCACGGCGGTCACCAGGGTGGGCGCGTACGGGACGCTGGGCGCGGTGACGGACGGGGTCGGGTTGGACGGGTCACTGGTGCCGTAGGCGTTGGTGGCGGTCACCATGAAGACGTAGGCGGTGCCCGGGGTCAGTCCGGTGATGGTGGCCGACGTGGCCGTGGCGCCGGACACCGACAGTGCCGGTGCAGGTCGGGGCACGGCGGGTTGGCGACGACGTCGTAGCGGGTGATGGGCGATCCGTTGTCGGACGGGTCGGTCCAGGTGACCGTGGCGGTGCCGCCGATGGAGGCGGTGGCCGTGGCGTTGGTGGGGGGCGACGGCACGGTGACGGCGGGATAGCCGGGCAGGCCGCCGGGCGATCCGGAGCAGTACTGGGTGATCGGGGGTGCTGGTGGTGGTCCCGTTGTAGATGCCGGTCAGCGGCGGGCAGACCGTCGTCGTGTGCTCGCCGCCGTTGGCGTTGACCGACGACAGGACCCACGGAGCGGTGGACGGGACCAGGTAGCTCGGGGGCGAGGCGAAGTTGAGCAGCGGGTTCCAGGTGTAGTGCTTCATGTAGCCCGACACGGTGTTGACGCCGTTGAAGGTGCCGACCGGGCCACGTGCGAACTGCTGGATCGAGCCGTAGACGTTGAGTGGCCCCTCGTCGCTGCCGGAGCCGTAGTTGTTGACCACGAACGACTGGGTGAGGGCCAGGACGGCGGCGTCGATGGTGATGCCGCCCGCCCGAGTTCGACGGGATCGCAGAGGACTCCGGGCGTGGCGCCGCACGAGGGCAGCACCGACCCGTCGGCGTTGGTCACCGGATGGTTGACCTCGACGTAGTTGTTGGCGATCAGACCGAGCGAGTCGTTGATGCCGCCCGTGCTGTAGGGGCAGAAGCTCTGGGGGGCGCCGCTCTGGCCGGTCACCCACTTGCCCGAGCAGTCGGCGTAGGTGAGGTTGCCGTGATGATGACGTTGTTGGCGGTGCCGATGGTGAGCTGGCCGGACAGGGCGCCGTTGACGAAGGCGTCGCCTTCGGCGTCGGGCGACGACGACTCGCCGTAGTAGCAGGCCGTGCAGCCGCCGGCGTTCGTCTGCGAGTTGGCCCCGTAGGAGAGCGACGGGGTGAGGGTGTTGGTCTGGCCCAGGTTGGCCTGCGACGACCCGATGTAGGTGCCGCCGCTGTAGGAGGCCGAGAACGCTCCGGTCCCGTTGGCGGCCTCGGTGGTCGTGCAGGTGGCGGTCGACGACCAGTTGCTGCCCGCGGCGACCGGGGCCGACCAGTTGGACACCGGCCGAGCACGCCGGGATCACCGCGGTCGAGTTGAACCCGAACGTTGCGGGTGGTCTGGCTGAACGAGACGGTGGCCCCGGTGGGGATCTGGCTGCTGGCCGAGGTGACCGTGGCGCGTCAGGGTCACCGGCTGGCCGGCGACCGGCGAGGTGGGGCTGGCCGTCAGGTTGGTCACCGAGTTGTTGATGTAGTTGTCGAAGGGGTTGGCTCCGGTGACCGGGGTGCTCTTGGCGTTCTGCACGAACACGACCCCGTTGGGCGGGATCGGGGCCGTGCCGTTGTTCGGGCAGTCGTTGTAGTTGGTCGGGATGTTGGCGGTGTCCCACGTGACGGCCTGGCCGTTCACGTTCACGGTGCTCTCCGACGGTGTCCGGGCTCACCACCGTCATCTGGCCGACGCCCGTTGACATCGGTGCTCAGGGTGATCTGCGTCGGACCGGAGTAGAGGCAGCCGTTCTGCGACGGCGATGATGCCCAGCTGCGCATCGCTCTGGGGCGGGGCCTGGACGGGGTTCCCGTACGAGCTGTTGGCGTGGTCGTAGAGGGCCACGTCGCTGTTGGCGGAGTTGCAGGTGGAGTAGCCACCCGACATCCCGTTGCTGGTGTCGACGAACAGGCAGTGGGGGTCGGCCGTGTTGACGGCCGAGGGGACGTCCGGGGTGGGCGGTGAAGTCACCGAACGTCGGACCGCCGGTCGGCGTGCCGTTTCCGCTGACGAACACCGAGTCGTTGGTGTACACCGGCCCGAACAGGTAGTCGTGGGGACCGAAGTAGACGGGGCCGCAGCTCGTTCCGCCCGCCGTTGATGTTGTAGTTGATCTTCCAGTTGTAGTTGCAGTTCGAGTAGTTGCCGCTGCCCGCTGTAGGACTCGTAGTTGGACCACCACACGTTGGTGAGGAAGCCGTTGTTGGCGGCGAGGTTGATGGTCTCGCTCTGGAAGACGTAGTTGGTGGTGGTGTGCGGAGCGTGGGCGGCGCCGACGACCTGGACCGACAGATTGGTGAGCGCGTGGGTGGTGGGATCGAAGGTCGGCTGGGGATTGCCGAAGGCGTAGTACTCGGCGGCGCCGTCGGTGGTGGACGACCCGCTCACCAGGTTCCACTCGCCGTAGTTCAGACCGGAGCACGCGCCGGTGCGATTGGTGCCCGTGTTGCACTGGGCCAGTGTGGGGTTGGCGTTGACCGCGGTGACGTAGGCGTTCTCGCCGGCCTGCAGGGCGCGGTGGGCGTAGACGGAGACGGCGGCCGCCTGCTGGAGGGGGAACGACTGGACGACGGTGGCCACGAGGGTGGCACCGATGAGGGCGACGATGACCGAGACGGCGATCACGGCGACGAGCGCCGTCTGGCCCAGGTCGTTCATCGTGGCGCGCCGACCCTCGCGGAGCTGTCGTGCACGGCTGCGGAGCGGCGTGGTCGGTTCGGGCATCTTCATCATCCCACCGTCGAGGAGTACTGGTAGGGGGCCGTCGTGGAGCCCGGGCTCTGGGCGTAGCGGTAGACCACGAGGTTGTTCTCCTGTGTCCCGTTCAGCCCGGTGCCGGGCTTGGCCACCTGCAGGTCGATGCTCACGCTCTGGACGGCGTCGGCCGGGCAGGCGGTGCCCGTGGTCGGGAAGTTGGCGTTGGGCGCGGTGCAGGCAACGCGTCAGCGGCTGGGTGTCGGCCGGATAGCCGAGGCCGACCAGTCCGGTGATCTGCTGGTTCTGGACCTGGGCCGCGGTCAGGGTGATGGCCTGGGCGGCGTAGGTGGTCCCGTTGAAGATGCCGCCCGGATCGAGGATCGTGTAGCCGAAGATCGGGTCGTTCTGCGCCCCGTTCCCGTCGACGCTGGACGGATCATTGACGACGTTCTGGACGTTGGCCAGCAGCTTGTAGGTCGTACGGGTACTGGCACGTGGGGCCGGTCCCGACGCCGGGACAGGACGACACGCCCGGCGCCGTGAGCCCGGTGAGCGGCAGGTACATCCGCAGTTGGAACGTGCAGGGGAACGATGCGCTGCACTTCGTCGCCGTGGCCCCGCTGGCGTCGACCTCGGTGGCGACGATCTTGGCCGGACCGGCCGTGGTGCCCCCGGTCGTGCACGACTGGCCGGAGGGGCACGACATGGTGTTGTCGTAGGACGTGCCGACGTTCGTGTAGAAGGTCATCGAGAAGTTGCCGAGCGCGGCGAACCCGGGGGTGGGGACCCCGGCGACCGGCGGGGCCGGCTCGACCTGGGCGGCCAGCAGGCCGTGGAAGGGTGCCATGGCCGGGAGCGCCTGCTGGAACTCCTGGTACTGGGAGGTGACGCTGCCGCTCAGGCTCTCGACCATGGTGACCGAGATGAGGACCATGCCCAGGAGGACCACCAGGACGGTGGACGTCACCATGAGCTCGACCAGGGTCATGCCCGAGTCGTCACGGTCGCGGTCGAGCGCCTCGCGCAGCCGGGTCATGCCGCCACCGGGACGATCGAGGGGAGGTAGTAGGTCACCCACGGGCCGTTGACGGTCGACTGGACCTGGACGGAGTTGGCCCCGATGGTCAGGGTGACCGAGGTGTGGGCCACCGCGGTGTTCCCCTGGGTGACGGTGTACGAGTACGAGCCGTAGGGGACGGACGTCATGGTCACCCCGGTGGCGTCGGTGACCGGCAGGTTGTAGGCATCGGCTCCGGGACAGGACTTCGAGGTGAGGGTCACGACGGCCCCGCTGACCGGGTGCGCCGTTCGGCGCGATAGACGGTCAGGGGGAGCAGACCGAGGGGCACCGTGGCGGTGGCCGTGCCGCCGGGCGGCGGAGTTCAGGTTGGCGATGGCCGAGCTGGTGGCCTCGGCCGGGCAGTCGCCGGCCGCGATCGAGTAGCCGTTGGCCTGCGGGTAGAGGACGGTGGGGATCGTCGTGGCGTTGGGCGTCGTCCCGGCGACGACCTGGGTGGACCAGCTCGTGGTGCCGGACGGCGCGGTCTCGACCGGGATGCCGGTCACCACCGCTCCGGGCAGTGACGGCGGGCGTCACGTCGTTCCAGGTGCCGTCCGGACCGGTGGCGGTGGACAGGACGACCGGCCCCGCGGCGGTGGCCCCGACCGCGGCACAGGTGGCGTTGGCGCCGGATGGCGGGCTCTGGCAGGACACGCCGAGGAAGTACTGGACGGTGTCGCTGGCCGGCACGGTCGCCGAGTTCCAGGCCCAGCTCCCGTTGGTCAGTGACCCGTCCAGCAGCATGCCGGACGCCGAGGCCGACGAGGTGATGGCGGTGACGGCGCAGTCGGCCGTGTCACCGGCCGACGGATTGCCACAGGCGACTCCGGTGACCGACACGACCGAGGTGGGGATGCCGTTCGCCTGCACCCAGCTGTGGGTGCCACCCGAGAGATCCCCGGTCCAGACGGCCGGAGCCCCGGTGGCCGATCCGATGGCCACACAGGTGGTGCCGCTGCAGGAGAGGCCGGTGACCGACGAGGCGCCGGTGGGGAACGTCGACTCGGGGGTCCACGTGCTCGGTCCGGCGCCGGCGACGTCCACCGTGATCACCGTCGGGTCGGACGAGGTCGACTGGTCGCCGACGGCCGTGGCGACACAGGTGGTGGACGACGGACAGGCGATGGCACCGACCGAGGTCACGGCGGTGGGCAGTGAGTCGGAGGAGACGGTCGGCGTCCATGACGGATTGCCCGCCAGCGCCGCAGGGTTCCCGTCGAGCCGCAGGACGCCGGGCGCACCACCGGATCCGGCGTAGCTCAGCTCACACGTGTCCGTGGTCGGGCACGTGATCGAGTGCAGCGCCGAGAATGTGATGCCCGGAGTGGGAACGACGACCCACTGGTCGCCGGACCGGGCCGACCTCGCCGGCCAGCAGGACCGGTCCGGCGCTCGACGTGCCCAGGGCGTAGCAGCCCTTGTTCGACATGCAGGTCACCTGGGTGAGGTCGGTCACGCCGGCCGGCACCGTGTCGTTGGTCAGCGAGTTGACCGACGACGGGGTGGTTCGATGATCGCGCCGGACGGGCCGTACCCGACGCCCACGCAGTAGGCGGACGCCGTCTTGGTGCAGTCGACCTGGTTGAGTCGGGTCCCGGCCGCCAGCGCCTTGGTGGACCAGGCGGCGTTGGACGCAGCCCCACGACGCCTGCGCCCCGGACGCACCGTCCCCGACGGTGATGCACGGGATGGACGGAGCGTTCGGACAGGAGACGCCCCCGTCCACCGCCGATGCGCCGCCGTAGTTCATGTTGGCGTAGATGCCCTCGTCGAAGGCGCCCAGCTGCACGGTCTGCTCGGCGGTGACGGTGACGGTCTGGTTGGTCTGGGCGTCGGTCGTGGAACCCGACGTGGTGACGAACGGGGGTGCGCCGTTGTAGCCGCTGAAGGTCGGTGGCGTCCCGGCGACGGGCTGGTTGACGGCGATGTCGTAGGTGCCCACCGGGACCTGGGCGAAGATGCACCCGTTGGCGTCCGAGTAGAGCGTGTACGGATTGGGCGACAGCGTCGGGGTGCCGGTCACCTGGGTGATGGTCACGGGCAGCGCCTGAAGGCGGTCGGTGGCCTGGTTGCCCAGAACGTCAACCTGACCATCGTTGGTGAGGTTGATGGCCAGGAAGCCCTCGGTCTGCAGCCCGGGCTTGGGATAGTTGATCTCCGTCGTCTCCGACAGGCTGTGCAGGCCATGGGCCCAAGTCACGGTGACTTTTAGCTGGATGACCCCGGGGTGGGACGGACTCGGTGGTTGACCGGCGGTGCAGAGGTCCGACTGTCCGACGCTGTTGACCAGGTTCACGGTGTAGGAGGCGGTCACCGTGTACGTGGTGCCGGCCAGGGTCGTGGAGGGGGTCTGGGTGCCCGGCCGGGGCGACCGGGGTCCGGGGCACGTTGGTGAGGACCGAGCCGTCGGTGCCGGTCGGCGGCTGCGAGTTCGACAGGATCTCCACCCACGAGTCGGCCAGCTGCAGTCCGGCCTGGCGCTGACGGGCGTCGGTGGACGCCGCCGAGACGTTGGTCAGGAAGATCCCCATGGGGATCATGGTGAGGAGGAGGATGATCGAGGCGATGAGCACTTCGACGAGGGTCACCGCGTCATCGCCGCGACCACCGGTGCGACGTCCCCGATCCCGGGCGCGTCCCCCACCGGGCTGCGCTCCGGCGGACACTCCGGCTCGGGGCCGGACTGCGCTGTGGTTCAGAGGGTGGTGACATAGTGCGTAATTGGCAGAGTACGGCTGGGAATTCATTGGTTCCTAGGCGTAATTCCACGTACCAGACCCATCGACGTGCCTGGACGATTACTTGAGGAGGCCCTCCAGGCACGACGCGCGGCGGAGCGCGCGGCGGACGCGTCGACGAACCGCAACCGAACGGCAACCGAACGGACGGGCGCGTGCGCGACGCCACGGGGTCGGTGCAGTCGGGTGGCGCCGTCAACCGGCGGCCGTCACCCGTCGCACGACACCCGACGGGACGGTGGGTGGGGGCGTGTCGGCGGACGATTCGGGAGTGTCACGACGGCGGTGTCGGCGCACGATCCGGTCGGGCTCCGAACGACCGCTCGTCCGCGCCGGTCACGGGGGTGGGGACCCCGGTGGATGGCGGGCGGGTCCGGCTACCGGTCGTCGGGGTCCACGCCGCCCGGGTCGTGGTCGTGCGCAGCGCGCGGGCGCGCCGACCACCTGCACGCGCTCAGTACCGCGCTCAGTACGAGCGGGGCATCCCGAGCGAGTGCTGGGCCACGTAGTTGAGGATCATCTCGCGGCTGACCGGGGCGATCCGCAGGAGGCGGGCCATGCCCCACAGGTCGGCGATCCCGTACTCGGTCGACATGCCGTTGCCACCGTGGGTCTGGATGGACTGGTCGAGGGCGGCGAGCGTCGCCTCGGCCGCCGCGTACTTGGCCATGTTGGCCGTCTCACCGGCCAGCGGTGAGTCCCCGTCGTGGTCGCAGTACCAGGCCGCCTTGTCGGTCATGGTGCGGGCCAGCTCCACCTCGATCTTGGACTTGGCCAGCGGGTGGGCGATGCCCTGGTGCCGGGCGATGGGCGTGCCCCACACCTCGCGGTTGGAGGCGTACTCGGCGGCCCGGTCGAGGGCGTAGCGGCCGATCCCGTTGGCGGTGGCGGCCGACAGGATGCGCTCCGGGTTGAGTCCGAAGAAGACCTGCCGGAGTCCCTCGCCCTCCTCGCCGATCAGCCGGTCGGCCTCGACCTCGACGTTGTCGAAGAACAGGGTGAACTGCTTCTCGGGGGCGGTGATCTCGACCGGCAGGACCTGCTTGTCGAGGCCGGGGGTGTCGACGTCGACGACGAAGAGGGACAGGCGGCCCCGGCCGGTGTCGGGGTCGGCGCCCGTCTTGGTGACCACCAGGATGGCCTCGCACTCGTCGACGCCCGAGATGTAGTACTTCTGCCCGTTGAGCCGGTAGAGGTCACCGTCCTTGGTGGCGGTCAGGCCCAGGTTGTGGGAGTTCGACCCGGCGTCGGGCTCGGTGATGGCGAACGCCATCTTGAGCTCGCCGGTGGCGAAGCGGGGCAGCCACCGCTGCTTCTGGGCCTCGGTGCCGAACTTGGCGATGATGGTGGCGCAGATGGCGGGCGACACCACGATGACCAGGAGCGGGACAGCCCTGGGCGGCCAGCTCCTCGGCCACCGCGGCCAGCTCGGTGATCCCCCCGCCGCCACCGCCGTACTCCTCGGGCACGTTGACCCCGAGGAAGCCCTGCTCGGCCACGGCGTTCCACAGCTCGTCGGTCCGCTCGTCGGCGTGGGCCTTCTCGATGTAGTACCCGTGGCCGAACTTGGCGGCGATCGAGCTGACCGCCTCGCGCAGCATGCGGAGCTCGTCGGATTCGGTGAAGTCCATGGGTGCCTCCTGGCGCAGCTCCGGCGGGTGGCCGGTCCCGGCGGATCCGGGTCACGGGGAGGGGTCGCCCCCTCCCGGCGCCAAGATTAGGACGAGTGGGGGACGAGGTGGACCGGAATGTCGACCGACCGGCTGCGGAGGTACTCGCCCAGACCCTTGGCCTGCGGGTCGGGCCGGGTGGAGGAGGCGACGCCTTCGCCGAGCAGGCCGACCACCACGAAGTTGAGGGCCCGCAGGTCGGGGGAAGGCGTGGCGCTGGACGGCCAGGCCGTCGGCCTCGGGCAGCAGCTCCCGGAACCGGTCCAGGGTGAGTTCGCCGTCCAGCCACGCCCACGCCTCGTCCGACCGGGCCCACAGGCCGACGTTGGCGTTGCCGCCCTTGTCGCCCGAGCGGGCGCCGATCAGCGTGCCGAGGGGCAGCCGGACGGTGGCCCCTCGGCCGGGAGCCGGGTCGCCCCGGCCGGTGCCGGGACGGCGTCGGGGGCGATGGCCACGCCGGGGGCGAGCGAGGCGTCGGCCCCGTCCACCACCGTCGGGACGGCATCGGCCCGGTGGCCGTGGTGGGGCACCTCGACCCGGCTGCCGTCGGCCCGCACCACCGACGGGACCACCAGTTCGGCCGGGACCAGCGCGGGCCAGTACACGCCGTAGGCGGTGGCCGCCCCGGGGGGCGCGGTCAGGTGGAGGCCGGGATAGCCGGCCAGGGCGAGTTCGGTGGCGGCGCCCGAGAATCGGCGGCCCACCTGGTCGGCGTCCTCGTCCTTCACCGTCACCCGCAGCTGGGCGGTGGCCTCGACGTTGGTGGGGGCGTCGGCCTTGTCCGAGCGGATGAGGCGGGCGTCGAACTCGGCGAACTGCCCGGTGCCGCCGAGGGCGTCGGCCAGCGAGCGCACGGTGAGGTCGGCCTTGGCCTCGACGTCGAGGCCGGTGAGCACGAACGTCATCGAGTTGCGCCAGCCGCCGAGCAGGTTGAGGCAGACCTTGACGTCCCGGGGGGCGGGCAGGCCGCGGGTGCCCGACAGGCGGACCCGGTCGGGGCCGACCTCGTCCACCTCGATGGTGTCGAAGCGGGCCACGACGTCGGTGTTCGGGTAGTGGTGGCCGCCGATCTCGTAGAGGAGTTGGGCGGTCACCGTCCCGACCGAGACCTCGCCCCCGGTGCCGGGGTGCTTGGTGATGACCGACGAGCCGTCGGCGGCCACCTCGGCGATCGGGAACCCGGGGTGTTCCATGCCCGCCACCTCGGTGAAGAACGCGTAGTTCCCCCCGGTGGCCTGGGGACCGCACTCGATGACGTGCCCGGCCACCACCGCGCCGGCCAGGGCGTCCCAGTCGGTCTCGGACCAACCGTGGTGCCAGGCGGCCGGCCCGACCACCAGCGAGGCGTCGGTCACCCGGGGGCACACCACCACGTCGGCGCCGCCGCGCGAGCGCCTCGACGATCGGCCAGGCCCCGAGGTAGGCGTTGGCCGACACCACGGTGCCCGCCGCCCCGCTCGAGCGGACGCTGCCGGTGTCGAGGTGGGCGAGCGCGGTGCCCGTCGGCCTGCAGGTCGTCGAGCCGGGGGAGCAGGTCGTCGCCCTCGACGTGGGCCACCGCCACGGCGAGCCCGAGCCGGTCGGCCAGCAGGCGCACCTGGTCGGCCAGCCCGGCCGGGTTCAGCCCGCCGGCGTTGGTCACCACCTTGATGCCGCGGTCGACGCAGGTGCCGAGCACCTCCTCCATCTGGGTGAGGAAGGTGTGGGCCCAGCCCCGCGAGGCGTCGCGCTGCATGCCCTTCCACAGGATGAGCATGGTGAGCTCGGCCAGCCAGTCGCCGGTCAGCACGTCGATGGGCCCGCCGTCGACCATCTCGCGGGCGGCGGACAGGCGGTCGCCGTAGAAGCCCGAGCAGTTGGCGATGCGGAGCGGCTCGGTCACGGCGCCACCGGACCCTCGGCCGCCGTCGCGGCCGCGCCGTCGGCCTCCACGATGGCCAGGACCCGGCCCGTCTCGACCTGGTCGCCCTCGGCCACGTCCACCTCGGCGACCGTGCCGGAGGCACCGGCGTGCACCGCGTGCTCCATCTTCATGGCCTCGAGGACGACCAGGACCTGGCCGGCCTCGACCCGGTCGCCCACGGCCACGGCCACCCGGACCACGCTGCCCGGCATGGGGGCCAGGGCCGAGCCCTCGACCACCTGCTCGGCCGCCACCGGCAGCCGCTCGTGCTCGACCAGGCGGCTGGCGCCGTCGGGCCCGTCCACGTAGGCGACCGCCCCGACCCGCTGCACGGTGTAGCGGCGGGTCACCCCGTCGACGGTCAGCGTCACCCCGTCCGGGGTGACGTCGGTGGCCGACACGTCGAGCGGTGCGCCGTCCAGCACCACCTCGGCCACCGAGCCTCCGCGGCGGCCCAGGCGGTAGGCCACGGTGACCTCGTCGTCGCGTGTCGGCGAAGGTGACCTCCTGGCGGTCGACGGTGTTGTTGCGCCAGCCGGACGGCAGGGTGGCGAGCGTCCGGGCCCCGGCCCGTCGACCGGCCTGGCCGACCAGCGCGGCGGCCACCGCGTGGCGCCCTCGGGCCGCGGTGTCGGCCAACGGAGCGGCCAGGACGTCGAGCCCGTGGCGGTCGAGGAAGCCGGTGTCGGTGGCGCCGGCGACGAAGGACGGGTGGCGCAGCGTCCGCACCAGCAGGTCGCGGTTGGTGGTGACCCCGTGGATGCGGGCATCGGCCAGGACGGCGGCCAACGCGGCCGTGGCCTCGCCCCGGGTCGGGGCGTGCACGATGACCTTGGCCAGCATCGGGTCGTAGTGGGGGCTGACCGTGTCGCCGGACTCGACTCCCGAGTCGACCCGGACCCCGGGCCGGTCGTCGGGCACGGCGAACTCGTGGAGGTCGCCGGTCGACGGGAGCCACCCGGCGGCCGGGTCCTCCGCGTACAGGCGGGCCTCGACGGCGTGGCCCACGGGCCCGCGGGCCACCGCCTCGTGCACCTCGTCGGGCAGGGGCGCGCCCCCGGCCACCAGGAGCTGCAGGCGCACGAGGTCGAGCCCGGTCACCTCCTCGGTCACCGGGTGCTCGACCTGGAGGCGGGTGTTCATCTCCAGGAAGTAGGGCTCGCCGTGGTCGCCCGCTCGTCCGCCGCGTCGCCACCGCCGGTGTCGAGGACGAACTCGACGGTGCCGGCGTTGACGTAGCCCGACGGCCCGGGCGGCGGCCACCGCGGCCTCGGACAGCCGGGCCCGGAGGGCCGGTCCGACGACCGGGGACGGCGCCTCCTCGATGATCTTCTGGTGACGGCGCTGGATGCTGCACTCGCGTTCGAACAGGGCGACGGTGGCACCGTGGGCGTCGGCCAGGACCTGGACCTCGATGTGGCGGGGGGCCGTGATGTACCGCTCGAGGAACACGGTCCCGTCGCCGAAGGCCGACAGGGCCTCGCGCCGGGCCCCGGCCAGGGCGTCGGCCAGGTCGTCGGGACCGGCCACGATCCGCATGCCCCGCCCGCCACCGCCGGCCGACGCCTTGACCAGCAGGGGCCAGCCGAGTCCCGCCACCTCCGCCGGGTCCGGCGGGGTGTCGCCGTCGACGGTGATGGACGGCAGGGTCGGCACGCCCGCGGCCCGCATCATGTCCTTCGACCCGATCTTCGAGCCCATGGCGTCGATGGCCTCGGGGGACGGCCCGACCCAGAGGAGCCCGGCGTCGAGGACGGCACGGGCGAACGCGCCCGACTCGGACAGGAAGCCGTAGCCGGGGTGGACGGCGTCGGCACCGGTGCGACGCGGCCGCGTCGAGCAGGAGGTCGTGGCGGAGGTAGGTCTCGGCGGGCGACACGCCGGGCAGCCGCACGGCCAGGTCGGCCTCGGCCACGTGGGGGCTGTGGGCGTCGGCGTCGGAGTGGACGGCGACGGTGGTGATGCCCATGGCACGTGCGGTGCGCATGATCCGACGGGCGATCTCCCCGCGGTTGGCCACCAGCAGCGAGGTGACGGGGCGCACGGGTCGGCGGTGCGGCGGACGGGTCGGCGGTCACGTCCACCTCACATCCGGAAGACGCCGTAGCCGCGGGTGCCCGCGGTCGGCTCGTTGTCGATGACCGACAGGCACAGGCCGAGGACGGTCCGGGTGTCGCGGGGGTCGATGATGCCGTCGTCGTAGAGGCGGGACGACAGGAAGAGGGGGAGCGACTCCGACTCGATCTGGGCCTCGACCAGTGCCCGCATGGCCTCGTCGGCCTCCTCGTCGAACGGGACCCCCTTCGAGGCGGCCGACTGGCGCCCGACGATGGAGAGCACGCCGGCCAGCTGGGCCGGCCCCATCACGGCCGAGCGGGCGTTCGGCCAGGCGAAGAGGAAGCGGGGGTCGTAGGCCCGGCCGCACATGCCGTAGTTGCCGGCCCCGTAGGAGGCGCCGATGTTGACGGTCAGGTGGGGGACCGACGAGTTGGAGACGGCGTTGATCATCATCGCCCCGTGCTTGATGATGCCGCCCTGCTCGTACTCCTTGCCCACCATGTACCCGGTGGTGTTCTGGAGGAAGAGGAGGGGCACGTCGATCTGGTTGGCCAGCTGGATGAACTGGGTGGCCTTGTGCGCCTCCTCGGAGAAGAGGACGCCCCGGTGGTTGGCCAGCACGCCGATCGGATAGCCGTGGATCGAGGCCCAGCCGGTCACCAGGCTGGTGCCGTAGAGGGGCTTGAACTCGTCGAACCGCGAGCCGTCGACCACCCGGGCCAGGACCTCGCGGGGATCGAAGGGCATCTTCGGGTCGGCCGAGGCGATGCCGAGCAGCTCGTCGGGGTCGTGGACCGGATCGTCGGCCGGCTCGGTCGGACCCGGCCCCCCCTTGCGCCAGTGCAGCCGGCTGCACGATCTGGCGGCCGAGGCGGATGGCGTCCTTCTCGTCGACGGCCAGGAAGTCGGCCAGCCCCGACACGCGGGCGTGCATCGAGGCGCCGCCGAGCTCCTCGTCGGTGGACTCCTCGCCGGTCGCCATCTTGACCAGCGGCGGGCCGCCCAGGAAGACCTTCGAGCGCTGCTCGATCATCACCACGTAGTCGCTCATGCCCGGGACGTAGGCCCCGCCGGCGGTGGCGTTGCCGAAGACCAGCGACACGGTCGGGATGGCCGCGGCCGAGTGGCGGGTGATGTCCCGGAAGGCCCGCCCCCCCGGGATGAACAGCTCGGCCTGGGCCGGCAGGTCCGCCCCGCCCGACTCGGTGAGGCTGACCGACGGGAGCCGGTTGGCCAGGGCGATGTCGGAGCCCCGGGCGCCCTTGCGGAACGACCACGGGTTCATGGCCCCGCCCCGGACGGTGGGGTCGGTGGCGTTGACGAGGACCTCGACCCCTTCGACCACGCCGATCCCGAGGATGGAGGAGGCGCCGACGGTGTACTGGGTGCCCCAGGCGGCGAACGGGCACAGCTCGAGGAACGGGGCGTCCCGGTCGAGGAGCAGCTCGATCCGCTCCCGGGCGGTCAGCTTGCCCCGCTCGCGGTGCCGGGCCACGTAGCGCTCGCCGCCGCCGGCCCGGGCCGTGGCCAGCTCGGCGTTGACGAGCTCCAGGCCCTCGAGCAGGGCGCGCTCGTTGGCCCGGAACGGTGTCCGAGTTCGGGTCGATGGTGGTGGGGAGTACGGGCATGGGGTTCGTTGATCCCCTGGTGGGGGAGGTGCATCGGCAGGGTGTCGCATCGACCCGGCCGACGTGGGAAGAATAGGCCCATGACCTCGACGCCGCGTGACGACATCGGCCGCGCCGGGCCGGTGGCCCCTCGGGGGTCTCGGCATGGTGATCCGCACCTACCCCCAGGGCTCGCCCGACGAGTGGGACGAGCCCTCGGTCGGCACCTCGCGCTCGGACCCGCCGGGCCGCCCGCTGTCGGCCGTGGTGCTGGCCGCCGGCCACGGCACCCGCATGCGCTCGGCCCGCCCGAAGCCGCTGCACCGGCTGTGCGGCCGCCCGATGATCCTGCACGTGCTCGACGCCCTGGCCGAGCTGCCGGTCGACCCGGGTCGTCGTGGTGGTCGGCCACCGGGCCGAGTGGGTCACCAAGACCCTGATCGAGCACGCGCCGCCGGGCATGGCCATCGAGTTCGTCGAGCAGGCGGAGCAGCGGGGGACGGGCGACGCCATGTCCGTCGCCCTCACCGGGCTGCCCGACGAGGACGACGGCGACGACGGCGACGTGGTCGTCCTGCCCGGCGACACCCCGCTGCTGCGTCCCGGCACCCTGGCCCGCCTGGTCCGGCTCCACCGGGCCCAGGACGACGCCGCCACCCTGCTGACCGCGGTGCTCGACGACCCGCACCGGCTACGGCCGGGTGGTGCGCGGGCGCGACGACGCGGTGGCCCGGGTGGTCGAGCACGGCGACGCCACCGACGACGAGCTCGAGGTCCGCGAGGTCAACACGTCGATGTACTGCTTCAAGCGCAGCGTGCTGGCTCCGTCGCTGCGCCGGCTCAGCCCGTCCAACGCCCAGGGCGAGTACTACCTGACCGACGTGGTCGAGGTCCTCTACGAGGCCGGCCACCGGGTCGGGTCGGTGGTGGTCGAGGACACCATGGAGGTGGCCGGGGTCAACGACCGGGCCCAGCTGGCGGTGGCCGAGGCCGAGCTGCGCGACCGGATCAACGAGCGCTGGATGCGCCGGGGCGTGACCATGTGGGACCCCCAGACCACCTACATCGACACCGAGGTGCTCGCTGGCCACCGACGTGGTGCTGCTGCCCGGGGTCATCCTGCAGGGGGCCTGCGTGGTCGGCGAGCACGCCGAGATCGGACCGGACACCCGGTTGGTCGACTCCACGGTCGGGGAGGGTGCGGTGGTCGCCTCCAGCGTCTGCCGACGGTCGGTCATCGGCCCCGACGCCCGCGTCGGGCCCGTTCGCCGTCCTGGCCGAGGGGACCGAGGTCCCGGCCGGCGGGGTGGTCGGCCCGGCGGCGTCTGACCCCGGCGCCGCGTCGCGGTAGCGTCGAGGCATGGAATTCACCCCGCGCCGCCGCCTCGACCTGGTGTCGGGCCGCTCCCACCCCGAGCTGGCCCAGGAGATCGCCGCCCAGCTCGGCGTCGAGCTGGGCGAGGCCAACCTCCGGGAGTTCGCCAACGGCGAGATCCACTGCCGGTTCGACAGCTCCATCCGGGGGAGCGACGTCTTCATCGTCCAGACCCACTGCGGGCCGGTGAACGACTCGCTGATGGAGCACCTGATCATGATCGACGCCGCCAAGCGGGCCTCGGCCAAGCGGATCACCGCGGTCTGCCCGTACTACGGCTACTCGCGCCAGGACCGCAAGGCCACCGGTCGCGAGCCGATCACGGCCAAGCTGGTGGCCGACATGCTGTCGGTGGCGGGCGCCGACCGGGTGGTCAGCGTCGACCTCCACTCCGGGCAGATCCAGGGCTTCTTCGACATCCCCTTCGACCACCTGACCGCCGCCCCGGTCATGGTCGACTACCTGCGCAAGCACCTGAGCGACGACCTGGTGGTGGTGGCGCCCGACGCCGGTCGGGTGAAGGTGGCCGAGCGGTTCAGCCAGCACCTCACCGCCGACCTCGCCGTGGTGCACAAGCGCCGCCTGCGGGGCGTGGCCAACCAGGTGGAGGCCCTGCACGTGGTGGGCGACGTCGAGGGCCGCCAGTGCGTGCTCATCGACGACATGATCGACACCGCCGGCACCATCGTGGCCGCCGCCGACCTGCTGGCCGACCGGGGCGCCACCGAGGTGTGGTGCATGGCCACCCACGCCGTGCTGTCCGACCCGGCCATCGACCGGCTGAAGAACTCGGCCCTCACCAAGGTGGTGGTCACCAACACCCTGCCCGATCCCCCAGGACCGGCGCTTCGACAAGCTCGAGGTGCTGTCGGTGGCCAAGCTGATCTCCGACGCCATCGACGCCGTGTTCGAGGACACGTCCGTCTCGGAGATCTTCGGCGGCGAGAACCTGGCCTAGGGCCCTGGTCGACGGGGCCCGGCACGGCCGCCGGCCGACCGAACGGCCGGGGCGTGGGGCCGGGGCGTGTGGCCCGGGGTCGGGGTTGCGTCTATCATGGTGGGCCGTCAGCAGCGGCCGCTCCCGTCCCGTGCCCCGCGCACCTCCGGGGAGCGTGACCCTGCGCCCGTCTCCGTACCACCCGAGGAGTCCCCGCATGCCCGAATCCACGCTCACCGCCCACACCGGCCGCGAGATCGGGTCGAGCTCGACCCGTCGCCTGCGCGCCGAGGGCAAGATCCCCGGTGTGGTCTACGGCCACGGGTCGGAGCCGATCCCGGTGGCGGTCGTCGCCCGCGAGTTCCAGATCGCCATGTCGGGCGAGGCCGGCCTCAACACGCTGCTGTCGCTCGACGTGGACGGCAAGGACCTCCTCACCATGGCCCGCGACATCCAGCACCACCCGGTGCGCAACATCGTCACCCATGTCGACTTCCTCATCGTCAACCGTGACGAGCTGATCAGCGCCGAGGTCACCATCAACCTGGTGGGCGAGGCCATCGAGGTCGCCCACGGCGACGGCATCGTCGACCAGCAGCTGTTCACCCTGCACGTCAAGGCCAAGCCGACCGAGATCCCCCCGTCGGTGGACATCGACATCTCGGCGCTCACCATCGGTGGCGCGCTCCACGTGTCGGACATCGCCATCCCCGCCGGGCGTCGAGCTCGAGACCGACCCGGCCGCCACGGTCGTGGCCGGCCAGCCGCCGCGCGTCCAGGTCACCACGGTCGCCGAGGAGCTGGAGCCGGCGAAGAGGCCGCACCGGCCGCCGAAGCCACGGACGAAGAGGCCTAGGCCCTGCTCCGCCGCCGCCAGGGGGCGGGCGGCCCCCGTCGGGGCACCCCCATGGACCTGCTGGTGGTGGGTCTCGGCAACCCGGGCGCCGAGTTCGAGGGCACCCGCCACAACATCGGCGCCGACGCCGTGGCACGCCTGGTGGCGCGCCACCACGGGAGCCTGTCCGCCGAGAAGGGCCTCCACGCCCGTGCCGGCCAGATCCGGATCGGCGACCGCCGGGTGCTGTGCGCCGTGCCGCTCACCTACATGAACGAATCCGGGCCTGGCGGTGGCTCCGCTGGTCCGCCGGGCCGGGATCGACGGGACGGACGAAGCGGACGCGCGGATGGTGGCGGGACCGAGGCGTCGGGACGGGCGGGCTCGCCACGCGGCTCGTCATCGTCCACGACGAGCTCGACCTCCCCTCCGGACGGGTGAAGGTGAAGGTCGGCGGCGGCACCGCCGGGAACAACGGGCTCAAGTCCATCCACGCCCACCTCCACACCGGCGACTACCTGCGGGTCCGCATCGGGATCGGCAAGCCGCCCGGACGCCAGCCCGGCGCCGACTACGTGCTGAAGCGCCCGGGCGCGGCCGAGCGGGAGGTCCTGGCCGTGGCCGCCGAAGTGGCGGCCGACGCCGTCGAGCTGATCGCCACCGTCGGCGTCGAGGCGGCCATGAACCGGATCAACACCGCCGAGTAGGTTCGGGCCATGGTCGCCCGGTCCGACACCGCGGGGCCCGATGTCGCCATCCGCGTCACCGGCCTGACGAAGTCCTACGGCGACTTCGTGGCGCTCGGGGGATCGACCTCGAGGTGCGGCGCGGCGAGGTCCTGGCCCTGCTCGGGCCCAACGGCGCCGGCAAGACCACCGCCGTCGAGATCCTCGAGGGCTACCGCACCCGTGACGCCGGCGAGGTGTCGGTGCTCGGCCACGACCCGGCCCGTCGCGAGCGGGCCCTGCGGGCCCGGGTGGGCATCGTCCTCCAGGAGTGCGCGGTCGACCCCTACCTGTCCGTGACCGAGGCACTGACCCAGCGGGCGGGGCTCTACGACCATCCGCGAGGCGTGGACGAGGTGGTCGCACTGGTGGGGCTGGAGGCGAAGGCCGGCTCCCGGGTCAAGACCCTCTCCGGCGGCCAGCAGCGCCGCCTCGACCTCGGCCTCGCCCTGGTCGGCGACCCCGAGCTGATCTTCCTCGACGAGCCCACCACCGGATTCGACCCCTCGGCCCGGCGTGAGGCGTGGGACGTCGTCCGCGACCTGTGCGCCGAGGGGCGCACCGTGGTCCTGACCACCCACTACATGGACGAGGCCCAGGCCCTGGCCGACACGGTGGTGGTGCTGGCCGCCGGCCGGGTGGTGGCGACCGGCCCGCCCGACACCCTCGGGGGCCGCGACCAGGGGATGAGCACGGTCCGGTTCGTGCCGCCCGACGGGCGTGGGCCTGGCCGACCTCCCGCTGCCGGCCGGGGTCGAGGCCCGGGTGCGGGCCGGCTTCGTGGAGTTCGCCGTGCCCGAGCCGACCGCCGCCCTGCACGCGCTCACCCGGTGGGCCCTGGAGCGGGGCGAGGGCCTGACCGGCCTGGCCGTCGAACGGCCCTCCCTCGAGGACGTCTACCTGGCCCTGACGGGTGAGTCGACTCCTACCGGGACCGACGGGGGAGGGGACGGATCGTGAACGACACGCGGGTGGCGATCGCCCAGGTCGGGTACGAGCAGAAGGCCTACTGGCGGAACCCGATGGCCGCCATCTTCACCTTCGCCTTCCCGATCATCTTCCTCCTGGTGGTCGGGGGCTCGGCCGGTCCGTCCCGGGTGCCGGGGTACACCCTGCGCTACGACCAGTACATCGTCGTGGCCATGCTCACGTTCGGCCTGATCGCCGCCTGCTACACCAACCTGGCCATGGTCATCTGCACCCGACGGGAGTCGGGCGTGCTGAAGCGGATGCGGGGCACCCCGATCGCCGTCGGCTCCTACATCGCCGGACTCATCGGCTCGGTGCTGATCGTGGTGGCCGTCCTCACCGTCCTGGTGGTCGCGCTCGGCCTGGCCTTCTACGACCTGCACTTCCCGTACCACCCGTTCGCCGTGGTGCTCACCCTCGTGGTGGGCATCGTCACGTTCTGCGCACTCGGCCTGGCCGTGACCATCCTGGTGCCCAATGCCGACGCGGCCCCGGCCATCATCAACGGGCTCTACTTCCCGGTGGTGTTCATCTCCGGTGTCTTCTACCCGCTGGCCCAGGGCTCGGTGCTGGCCCGGATCGCCGACTGGTTCCCGATCTTCCACATGATCCGCGCCCTGGTCAGTGCCTTCGAGGGCGGGCCGGGATCGGGACTGCGGGTCGGGCGACCTGGTGGTCATGGCGGCCTGGGCCGTCGGCGCCCTGGTGTTCACGGCCCGACGGTTCCGGTGGGAGGCACGCCGGCCCAAGGCGTGACCCCGGACGGGAGTGGGGGCTCCTCGGACCGGGTCCGGGCGCGGCGTTCCGCCGACGGGGTCCCGCCGGTCGCGAGCCGGACTCGGAGCCGACAGGACACGCGGCACCCCGCCCGGGCACCCCGGTGGGCACCGCTACCCTGACCGGGTGAGTCTCCGGTCGCTCCCCGCACTGCTCCGCAACGAGCCCGCCATGACCAGCGTGGTGGGTGCCCGTGGTGCCACCCTGGCCGTCGCCACCCCGGCCCAGGCCTTCGTCCTGGCCGGCCTGCTGCGACTCGGGACCAAGCACCCGGTGCTGGTGGTGACGCCGACCGGCGCGGCGGCCGCGCAGCTGGCCCACGACCTGGAGGTCTTCGCCACCCCTCGCGGGGACGGGTCCCCGGCCGTCGACGTGTTCCCGGCGTGGGAGACGCTCCCCTTCGAGCGGGTCAGCCCCGAGGTCCACACCATGGGGCGTCGGCTCCGCCTCCTGTGGCAGCTCGCCGGCCCGGACGCGGGTGACGGGACCGGACCGGACATCGTGGTCGCCCCGATCAAGGCCGTCCTCCAGCGACTGGGCCCGTGGCGGACGGCGGCCCGGCCCGTCGTGGTCGAGCGCGGGAGCCGGGTCGTGGTCGACGAGCTGGTGGCCGGCCTGGTCGCCCTCGGCTACCGGCGCGAGTCGCTCGTCGAGCACCGGGGCGAGCTGGCCGTCCGCGGCGGCATCGTCGACGTGTTCCCCTCCACCGCCGACGAGCCGGTCCGCATCGACCTGTGGGGCGACGAGGTCGACCGGTTGACGCGTTTCGACGTGGCCGACCAGCGTTCCACCGACGACCTCGACCGCGTCGACCTGTTCGGGTGCCGCGAACTGGTGGCCGACGAGGACATGCGGACCCGGGCCGCCGCCCTGGTCGGCGCCGCCCCGTGGGGCCGCCAGCAGTGGGACCGGATCGCCGACGGCCAGCAGTTCGACGGGATGGAGTCGTGGCTGCCGTGGCTGGTCGAGGGTGAGGAGCTGCTCTGCGACCTCCTGGGCGACGACGCCCTGGTGGTGCTGGTCGAGCCCCGTCGGATCCGGGACCGGGCGTCCGAGCTGCTCGACGAGGAGGCGGCTCTGGCCGACGCGCTGGCCGACACCTGGGGCCTCGAGGCCGGCAGCGACGCGCCGCGGCTCCACGCCCCCTACGACCGGCTGCTCACGCACAGCAAGGCCGGGGTCACGTCACTCGTCCCGACGGCCGAGGGCCCGGACGTCCCCCAGGTCGAGAGCCGCGGCTGGGAGCCCATCCTCGGCGACGGCTCCCGCATGGCCGGCCAGGTCCGCGCCCTCGCCGAGGGCGGGTACTCGGTGGTGCTGTGCTCGGCCGTCGGCCGGTGGTGCCGAGCGGCTCTCGGTCCTCCTGGCCGACGAGGGACTGCTGGTTCCGGTGGCCGGGCCGTCCGACGACCTGGCCCTGCCGGGGGCCCGGATCGTGGTGGGCTCGGTCGACCGGGGGTTCGTGCTGCCCGGGTGCAAGGTGGCCGTGCTGGCCGAGTCGGACGTCACCGGCCGGATGCGCCCCCACCGTCAGGCCCGGACGCGGGCCCGTCCGGTGGACGGGTTCTTCGACGACCTGGCCCCCGGCAGCTACGTGGTCCACCGCCAGCACGGCGTCGCCCTCTACGGCGGGATGGTCACCCGGACGATGGGGGGCGCCACCCGTGACTACCTGCTGCTCGAGTACCGCGGTGGCGACCGGCTCTACCTGCCGACCGACCAGATCGAGCTGCTGACCCCGTACGCCGGGGGCGACGCACCGCACGTCAGCCGTCTGGGCGGCTCGGAGTGGCAGAAGGCCCGGTCCAAGGCGCGGGCCGCCGTCCACGAGATCGCCGAGGAGCTCGTCGCCCTGTACCGGCGCCGACTCGAGGTGCCCGGGCACGCCTTCGGCCCCGACACCCCCTGGCAGGCCGAGCTGGCGTCGTCCTTCCCGTTCGTGGAGACCTCGGACCAGATGCGGGCCATCGAGGACGTCACGGCCGACATGGAGCGGCCCCTGCCCATGGATCGCCTGGTCTGCGGCGACGTCGGGTTCGGGAAGACGGAGGTGGCCCTGCGGGCCGTGTTCAAGGCCGTCCAGGACGGCTTCCAGGCCGCGGTGCTGGTGCCCACGACCCTCCTGGCCAGCCAGCACGCCCAGACCTTCGCCGACCGCTACGCCCCCTTCCCCGTGAAGGTGGCCCTGCTCAGTCGGTTCCTCACCAACGCCCAGGCGTCGGAGGTGCTGGCCGGACTGGCCGACGGATCCGTCGACGTGGTGGTTGGCACCCACCGCCTGCTCGGCCAGGACGTCACGTTCAAGAAGCTCGGGCTGCTGGTGGTGGACGAGGAGCAGCGGTTCGGCGTCTCCCACAAGGAGGCCATCAAGGCCATGGCCGAGGGGGTGGACGTCCTGACGCTCACGGCCAGCCCGATCCCGCGCACGTTGGAGATGGCGCTGACCGGGATCCGCGACCTGTCCATGGTCAACACCCCGCCCGCCGCCCGACGCCCGATCCTGACCCACGTGGGCGAATTCGAGGAGGCGGCCGCCAGCGAGGCCATCCGCCGCGAGCTGCTGCGGGAGGGGCAGGTCTTCTACGTGCACAACCGGGTCCAGGACATCGAGGCCACCGCCGATCGGGTGCGCCGCATGGCGCCCGAGGCCCGGGTGGCGGTGGCCCACGGCCAGATGGACGAGGGCTCCCTCGAGCAGGTCGTCCTCGACTTCTGGCAGGGGGAGTACGACGTCCTGGTGTGCACCACCATCGTCGAGTCGGGCATCGACATGCCGACGGTGAACACCCTGGTCGTGGACCGGGCCGACCTGCTCGGCCTGGGCCAGCTCCACCAGCTGCGGGGCCGGGTGGGTCGGGCCGGCATGCGGGCCTACGCCTACCTGTTCCATCCGGCCGACCGGGTGCTGTCGGAGACGGCCTACGAGCGCCTGCGCACCATCGGCGACCACACCGAGCTGGGCTCGGGCTTCAAGATCGCCCTCCGCGACCTGCAGATCCGCGGTGCCGGCAACCTGTTGGGGCGCGACCAGTCGGGTCACATCGCCGCCATCGGGTACGACCTCTACGTGCAGATGGTGTCCGAGGCCGTCTCGGAGCTGAAGGGCGAACCCCGCCCGCGGCCGCTCGAGCTGTCGGTCGACCTGCCCGACGCCGCCCACCTTCCCCCGGACTACGTCGAAGCCGAGGACGTGCGCCTCGAGGCCTACCGCCGGCTGTCCGCCGTACGCACGGTCACCGAGGTGGAGGACGTCCGGTCCGAATGGCAGGACCGCTTCGGCCCGCTGCCGGCCCCGGCCACCGCCCTGCTCGAGGTCGCCCTGCTGCGGGTCGAGTGCCTGCGCCTCGGCGTCGAGGACCTGGCCGTCTCGGTCCCCCGGTTCTCCAGCGAGGGCGCGGGCCCGCGGGGCGGACCGGGCGGGCGGGCGGTGGCCAAACTGACCCCGGTCATCCTCCCCGCCAGCGCCGAGGTGCGGCTGCGACGACTGGCCCCGGGCGCCACCTTCGTCGCCGAGGCCAAGCGCCTGACCATCCCCATCGCTCCCGACCCCGCCACCGGCGGATACGCCCCGGCCCTGGTCGCCCTGCTCCGCGAGTTGGTCCCGCCGGACTGACGATCGGTCCGGTCCCCCGGCCGGGAGTGCGGGGGAGTGGCCGGGCGTCCGGACGGGCGGGTACACGGCCGGGCCGGCGGGATGCGGCCGGGTGGAGTGGCCGGGCGTCCGGGCGGGCAGATCGGGTGGGGCGACGGGGCACGGGCGCCCGCGTCCCGGGGACCCCGGTCGTGCCCGGTAGCATCGCCGCCGTGAAGCGCATCCCCGCAGGCCTCGTCGCGGTCGTCCTCGTCCTCGCCACCGGCGTGGCGACGTCCGCATGCACCGTCGGTCCGACCGCCGCCTCGGTCAACAGCGACACCATCTCCGTGTCGTCCCTCAACGCCGAACTCGACGGACTGACGTCGACGTCGGCCGGACAGTGCCTGCTGTCCTTGAACTTCCCCCAGGCGCTCGACCTGTCCGGGGTCGGAACCGGAGGGGCGGGTACCTACAGCACCGACTTCGCCAACCTGGTGCTCGGCAACGACATCGACAACCTGCTGGCCTCGCAGTTGCTGGCCGAGCACCAGGTCCACATCACCACGAGCGACCTGAATCGGGCCCGGGGCAACTTCGCCACGCTCATCGACGGGGCCATCGCCGCCCAGTCCCAGCAGGCGTCGGCGGTCGGCGGCACCGGTGGCTGCCTGAAGGCCGATGGCTCGCCGTACACCGGAAAGACCCTCCTGGCCGCCCTGTCGACCGGGGTCCGGAACACCGAGTTGGTCAACCAGGCGGTCGAGGAGAGCCTCCTGGCCCGGGGGGCCGACCTGTCGGACGCGGCGGTCCTCGCCTACTACGCCGCCAATCCCACCCAGTTCGTCAAGGACTGCGTGTCGGCGATCCAGACGACCGTGCAGTCGACGGCCACTGCGGCGTACGACAAGTTGAAGTCGGGCACCCCGTTCGCCCAGGTGGCCGCGGCCGCGGCCGCGGATCCGGCAGGGTCGGCCCGGAGCGGCACCGTGGGGTGCTTCTCCGAGGCCACCGTGCTCTCGCAGCTCCAGGTGCCGTCGGTGGCAGAGGGCCAGCCGGTCGGCCCGGTCCAGTCGAACGGGACCTGGCTCGTCTACGTGGTGACCAGCCGGACCACCATTCCGGTGACCCAGGCGGCGCCGACGATCCGCCAGGTGCTCCTGCGGTCGACGGCCAACCGGCAGCGGGTCTCGGGCGAGGTGCTCGCCTTCGCCCGGAGCTCGTCGGTGGACGTCAATGCGCAGTACGGGACGTGGTCCGGTACCCGGATCACCCCGCCGGCCGCACCCGCCAAGCGCTACCTGCTCCCGCTGTACGGCTCGAACCTGACGGTGCCCAGCTCCACCACCACGCCGTCCACGCTGCCCCCGGCGAACGGCTCGTCGACGACCTCGACCACGACCTCGACCACCGGCTCGACCGGGGGCTGAGCCACCCGTGCCCGACGCCCCGCGCATCGACGTGGTCGGGCTCGGGCCGGCCGGCCCCGAGCTGATCACGGCCGGGGCCCTCGCCCTCCTGGCCTCGGCGGCCCATGTCTTCCTGCGGACCGGCCGCCATCCGGCCGCCGACGCCGTCGGGGGTGCACGGACCTTCGACCACCACTACGAGCGGTCCGACACCTTCGAGGACGTCTACCGCGCCATCGTCGACGACCTGATCGGTGCGGCGACCACGGGCGGAACGGTGGCCTATGCCGTGCCGGGATCGCCCACGGTGGCCGAGCGCACCGTGGTGCTGCTCGCCGGTCATCCCCGGGTCGTCTCGGGCGAGGTGGCCCTGGAGGTGCACCCGTCGGTCTCGTTCCTCGACATCGCCTTCGCCCGGCTCGGGGTGGACCCGATCGCCGCCGGGGTGCGCCTGGTCGACGCCGAGCAGTTCGCGCTCGACGCCGCGGGGGAGCGGGGCCCGTTGCTGGTGGCCCAGTGCTGGAGCCGCCAGGTGCTCTCCGAGGTCAAGTTGTCGGTGGAGTCGGCGCCCGAGGTGCCGGTGACGTTGCTCCACCACCTCGGCCTCCCCGACGAGCGGATCGAAGAGGTGCCCTGGACGGAACTGGACCGGTCGGTGGAGCCCGACCACCTGACCTCGTTGTGGATCCCCCGGCTGGGCGCCCCGGTGGCCGCCGAGCTGGTGGCCCTCGACGAGCTGGTCCGAATCCTGCGGGCGCGGTGCCCGTGGGACCGGCGTCAGACCCACGCCTCGTTGGGCCGGCACCTCCTGGAGGAGTCCTACGAGGTCCTGGAGGCGATCGACGCGCTGGCCGCGGTCGACGCCGTCCCCGACGCGGGCCGGGACGGCGACGGGGAGCCGGGAGTGCGGTGGGGCGGTGGTGCGGGAACGGGCCCGGGCGACGCCGAGGCGACGGCCGTGGCCCACCTCGAAGAGGAGCTCGGCGACCTCTTGTTCCAGGTCTACTTCCACGCCACCCTGGCCGCCGAGGAGGGCCGGTTCACCCTGGCCGACGTGGCGCGGGGCATCCACGACAAACTGGTGTCCCGCCACCCGCACGTCTTCGGTGACGTCACCGCCGACACGGCCGATGCCGTGGCCGCGAACTGGGAGGCCATCAAGAAGGCGGAGAAGGGCAGGTCGAGCGTGACCGAGGGGATCCCGGCGGCCCTCCCGGCCCTGGCCCTGGCGGCCAAGCTCCAACGCAAGGCCGCGGCCATCGGCATGGTGCTGCCCGCGCTGGCCGACGAGGCGGCCCGCGTGGCCGACGGTGCGGCGCAGCTGGCCGCCGGGTCCCTGGACGACGGACCCCCGGTGGCCGACGGGCAGGGCGGCGCCCGTCACCGGGCCGCCGAGGTGGGCGACCTGTTGTTCGCGGCGGTGGGGGTGGCCCGGGCCCTCGGCGTGGACCCGGAAACGGCCCTGCTGTCCCGCTCGACGGCATTCCGGGGCGAGGTCGAGGCACAGGGGTGAGTCCGGCCCGCGACCTGCGGCCCCCGCCCGATCGCGGCGAGAATGCCCTGGTCCGAAAGGGGTCGGGTGGTAGCGTTTGCCCCACCGCGAGCAGGAGCGACGGCGCACAGTGAGCTTGATCGAACAGGTAATCGGCAGGGAAGTCCTCGACTCCCGCGGCAATCCCACCGTCGAGGTGGAGGTGGTGCTCGACTCTGGCGCCTCCGGTCGGGCCATCGTCCCCTCGGGTGCCTCCACCGGGTCCTTCGAGGCCGTCGAGCTGCGGGACGGCGGCGACCGCTACCGGGGGAAGGGGGTGCGGGCCGCCGTCGACAACGTGAACGGCGAGATCGCCGACTTCCTGGAGGGGTTCGACGCCCTCGACCAGCGCTCGGTGGACCTGGCCATGATCGACGCCGACGGGACCCCGAACAAGGGTCGGCTGGGTGCCAATGCCATCCTGGGCGTGTCGTTGGCCACGGCCCGGGCGGCCGCCGACGAACTCGACCTTCCTCTCTACCGCTACGTGGGTGGCGCCAACGCCCACGTCCTGCCCGTACCCATGATGAACGTCGTCAACGGAGGCGTCCACGCCGACAATTCGATCGACCTCCAGGAGTTCATGATCATGCCGGTCGGGGCGGCCTCGTTCTCCGAGGCGCTGCGCTGGGGGGTCGAGACCTACCACGCGTTGGCCGGGGTGCTCCACGACCGGAAGCTGTCGACCGCGGTGGGCGATGAGGGTGGCTTCGCCCCCAACCTCGACTCCAACGAGGACGCGGTGCGGATCCTGGTCGAGGCCATCGAAGCGGCCGGCCGGGTGCCCGGGGACGAGATCGCCATCGCCATGGACCCTGCCTCCAGCGAGCTCTACCGCGACGGGGCCTACGTGCTGGCGGGCGAGGGACGGACCCTCTCGTCCGCCGAGATGGTGGAGTACTGGGTCGACCTGGTCGGGCGCTATCCGATCGTCTCCATCGAGGACGGCATGGCCGAGGACGACTGGGAGGGTTGGGCCGCCCTCACCCGGCAACTGGGCACGCGGGTCCAGCTCGTGGGAGACGATCTGTTCGTGACGAACGAGGAGCGTCTGCGTCGGGGCATCGACGCCGACACGGCCAATGCCGTGCTGATCAAGGTCAACCAGATCGGCACACTGACCGAGACGCTCGGGACCATGGAGCTCGCCAACCGGAACGCGTACGCCTGTGTCATGTCGCACCGGTCGGGCGAGACCGAGGACACCACCATCGCCGACCTGGCCGTGGCGACGAACTGCGGACAGATCAAGACGGGGGCACCCGCCCGGTCGGACCGCGTGGCCAAGTACAACCAGCTGCTGCGGATCGAGGAGCAGCTCGGCGAGTCGGCCGCCTTCGTGGGCGGGGCCGCCCTCTCCGCGTGGGGCGCGGCACCATGAGCGAGCGTCGCCACGCCAAGGCGAAGGTGACCCCGAAGCGGGTATCGACCAAGAAGCGGGTGTCGACCTCCCGACCGACTGGCCGCCCGACCGCTCCGAGTCGCACCCGTCGGGCCACCTCCGGTTCCTCGTCGGGCTCGGCATCGGCCCGGACACGCCCGTCGGCCCGCCGAGCCCCGCTCCGCAAGCCGTCCGGGGCGGCCACGACCAAGCGCTCGACGACGACGAAGCGCACGACCGGGACCAAGCGGGCCCGCCCGACGGGCGGCACCGCGGCAGAGCGGGTTGCCGCCGAGACCCGTCGCAACCGCATGCCGGTGGCCCTCGGTGCGGCCGCCGCCGCCGTCATCCTGGTCACCAGCTTCCCGCTGTCGGTCCTGTTGAGCCAGCACCGCCAACTCTCGGCCGCCGCGTCCCAGCTGTCGGCCGTGCAGCACCAGAACGGCCTCCTGGCCGAGCAGCGCCAGCAGCTCAACTCGAATGCCGAGGTGAAGCGCCTGGCCCGGCAGAACTACCAGCTGGTCGAGCCGGGTCGCTCCCTCTTCGTGATCCTTCCCCCGGCCGGTACGAACTCCGCCGCGGCACCCGGCGCGCCCACGGCCGGCGATCCCGCCCTCCAGCCGCTGGTGGCACCCTCCCAGGCGCCCAACATGAGCCCCGATCCGGGCCTGCCGGCCACCACGGTCCCCGTCTCGACGGCTCCCGGTGGGACCACCGGCCAGACGTCGACGGCGAAGCAGTCGGGTGGGTTCTGGTCCCGGGTGGGCTCCACGCTCGAATTCTGGAAGTGACTCCGGACGCCGGGCCGTCCGGCACCGCCGCGGACGATCCGGATGGGGACGATGTGGCCCGGGTGACCGAGCTCCTCGGCCGCGTGCCGGCCGGTGCCTTCGAGGTGGTGGTGCGGGCGGAGGACGGGACGCCGGCCGTCCTGGCCAACGCCCCGTTCCTGGCCGACGGGACGCCGATGCCCACCCGGTACTGGCTGTGCGACCCCCACCTCCGCGAGGTGGTCAGCCGCCTGGAGTCGACCGGAGGCGTGCGCGACGCCGAGGCGGCCGTGCCGGCTGACCGGATCGCCGCCGCCCATGCCGTCTACGCCGCCGAGCGGGACGCGCTGATCGACCCCGGCCACACCGGTCCACGGCCGTCGGGCGGGGTCGGGGGAACCCGCGAGGGGGTCAAGTGCCTGCACGCCCACCTGGCGTGGTGGTTGACCGGCGCCGACGACCCGGTCGGGGAGTGGACCGCACGCCGGATCGGCCTGCACCCGGCCTGACGCCGCGGTGATGGACCGGCTCGTGGATGGTGGGCGCCGGGGGCGCGTGCTAGCAAGGTCGCATGCCCCTCCGACCGGCCGTCGCCGCCATTGACTGCGGCACCAATTCGACCCGTCTGCTGGTGGCCGACGCCGAGGGCCGGCCGCTCGAGCGCCTGATGCGGATCACCCGCCTGGGCCAGGGGGTCGATGCCACCGGGCGCCTGGCCCCCGAGGCGATCGAGCGGTGCGTTGCCGTCCTGGTCGAGTACCGCCAGGTCATGGACCGACTCGGTGTCGACCGTGGTCGCCTGGCCGCCACGTCGGCCGCCCGCGACGCCTCCAACGGCGACGACTTCCTCCGGCGGGCGGGAGCGGCCACCGGATTCCTGCCCGAGCTCCTGACCGGGATCGACGAGGGGCGGCTGTCGCTGGCCGGCGCCGTGGCCGACCTCGACCCGGCCGAGGGTCCGTTCCTGGTGCTCGACATCGGCGGCGGCTCGACCGAGCTGGTGGCGGGTGACGGTCCCGACGACCCCGATCTGGCCGCCGTCTCCCTCCAGATGGGATGTGTCCGTTTGAGCGAACGCTTCTTCGCCGACGATCCGCCGTCGGCGGCCGAACTGGCCGCGGCCCGCGCCGAGATCGTCGCCCAGGTGACGCGGGCGGCGGCCGATCATCCCCGGTTCCGGGGCAACCACCGCCTGGTGGGCCTGGCCGGCACGGTCAGCACGCTCGCATCGGTGCACAGGCGGCTGGCCGAGTACGACCGCGACCTGGTCCACCACACCGTGCTGACGGCGGCCGACGTCGGCCACTGGTGCCAGGTGTTGGCGGCCGACACCGCGGCCCAACGCCTGGCCCGGCCGGGCATGGTGCCCGGACGCCAGGATGTGATCGTGGGGGGCACCCTCATCCTCGACGAGGTGATGTCCCTCCTGGGCTTCGACGAATGCCTGGTGTCCGAGGCGGACATCCTCGACGGCCTGGTGGCGAGCCTCCTGGGCGGTCGGTCAGGCCGACTCGGGCAGCGCCTGACCGACCCGGCCCGAGGGTGTCGATTGCGTCACCGACGCAGGGGACGGGACCCGGACCACGTCCGGGATGTCGGCGACGTCGAGCCCACACGCGGCGGTCACCCGGTCGATGAACCGGTCGGTCGAGCCGTACTCGTCCTCGGCATAGGCGCGACCCTGTTCCCGGACGACCTCGTTGGTGTCGGACTCGAGCAGGGACTCGATGCACCAGGTCAGCTCGGCCGGGTCGGCGAACCACAGCCCGCCCCGGCCCCGTTGGGCGTGCTCGCGGGCCCGGCTGTACTCGGGCACCACGATCGGCGTCCCGTAGAGCAGGGACTCGACGGCCGCCCGTCCGTAGAGCTCGGGTCGGCGGAGATCGACCGTGAGCGCGGCGAACGCCATCAAGCGGGCCAGGTCGCTCGAGCGCTCGATCGGCCACCCCGAGTTGAGCCGTCCCTCGTGCCACGCGAAGAAGCCGTCGGTGTGGGTGATGCCCACCGGCCGGTCGCCGAACCGCAGGCGGACCAGGCCGGCCAGCTCGTTCTGGGGATGGGTCTCCGTCGACTCCCGATCGGTGAGGACCAGGAGGTACCCGGTGTCGCCCACCCAGGTGTTGGGCTCGCTGAAGGCGCTGGCATTGGCGGCCAGGGGTGCTCCGATGCGGTGGGTGGTGACGCCGCGGCCGAAGCGCTCGACCACGGCCTGCCGCTCCGCCTCGGTCACGGCCAGTACGTGTGCGGCACGTTCGACCACCGGGTCGAAATGGGCGAACGTGAGGTGGTCGTCGTCCCCGGCCAGGCTCAACACCACTGCGGGCACGCCCGGATCGTGTCGGTCGAGGGCGGCCAGCCCTCCGACGTTGCGGTGGTCGGCGACGACGACCAGGTCGGGCCGTAGGTCGTCCAGGACCCCGGTGGCCGGTGCCCAGGGGGCGACGAGTGCACGGTCGAGGAGTCGGCCGAGGTCGGCGGGACCGTGACGCTCGTCCGGCGAGGTCGAGGCGGCGACGGCGGCGAGGACCAGGTCCCGGCGCAGCTCGGCCCGCCCGTCCGGGGACGTGCCGAGCCGGTGGACGGTGAAGACGCTCTCCCGCCCGGTCGTGGCGGAGGACCCCTCCGGGGTGACGACATGGACGTCGGCCGAGCAGGCCAGTGCACCGGCCACCTGGCGTGTGACCGTGCCCCGCTCGGAGCCGAGGCCCCAGTGGGGGGCGAGGACGACGACGAGCGGCCGGTCCCGTTCCGACGTGGCCATCAGGCGGTCGGGACCTCGTCGTCGGGGTCGTCCCCGTCGCGCCCGGGGAGTGCCTGGTGCAACCAGACGGCCAACTCGGCCTGGTTGCGGGCTTCGGCCACCTGGCGATCGGCCACCTGGTGGCGGACCTCCACGATCCGGTTGGTCAGTTCGTCACAGCGCTTCTCCAGCGCGTCGTTCACCCGCACCATGTGGGCGAGCAGGTCGCGCTCGGCGCGGAAGTAGGGGCCGAGGACGGTGTACACGAATCGGCCGACCCGGTTCCCGAGCTTGGCCCGCAGACCGCTGCGGCCGGGGTCGTCGTAGGAGATCGGGAGCATCCAGTTGCGGTGGAGGTACTCGAGGCTCTCCTGGCTGCGGACCTGCTCGCCGGCCCCCGTCGGGCGGACCGGGTCCGGGGGAAGGGGTCCCCAGCGAAGGGCCAGGTGCTCGGTCCGGATCCGCCGGAGCAACTCCTCGGGGTCAATCGGGGGCGTTCCCACGTCGTGCCTCTCCTCGTGTCGGCCGGGCGGCCTCCGGTGGACGGCCCGAGTGTACCTGTGCCCCCGGGGTGCCACCGGTGACGGACCGCCGTCCCGGCACGTCCCCCGGCACGCCCGGACCTGGCCCCTCCTGGTACCATCACCGTGCCGTGCGCCCCTCCCCACCCTCCGGATCGACGCCTGCGGGACGACGCGACCGATGACGACCGGACCCGGTGCCGCCGAGCACGATACCGGCGAGCACGATGCCGGCGATCCGGCCCTGGTCAACGCGCTGGCCTGGATGGCCGACCAGCTGGCCGCGGTCGTGGAGGCGGGCGACGGGATCGAGGTGGAACCGCCGGAATGGGGTCACGAGGCCAGTGCCCGGGCAACCGACTACTGGCACTGGCTGCACCTGTGGGAACAGGATCGGGCCGCCCGGCCGGAGTCCGTCGGACCCGGGCTCCCGACGACGGGCCCGCTCCTCAGCGTGGTGGTGCCGGTCTACCGACCCTCCATCTGGTATTTCCGCGAGTGCGTCCGATCGGTCAGGGCCCAGACCTACGAGAACTGGCAGCTCTGCCTGTGCGACGACGGCTCCGATGAACCGCTGCTGACCCGGGCCATGGCCGATCTGGCCGAGTCGGATCCCCGGATCGTCGTCGTCGCCCTGGAGGAGAACGGAGGGATCTCCCGGGCCACCAATCGGGCACTGGACGAGGCCACGGGGGAGTTCGTGGTCCTCCTCGACCACGACGACGTGCTCGAGCCCAGCGCCCTGGCCGAGCTGGCCGCCGCCGTGGTCGGTGCCGACGACGTCGACGTCGTGTACTCCGACGAGGACAAGCTCGACGAACTGGGCAGACGGTTCCAGCCGCACTTCAAGCCGGATTGGGACCCCGAACTCCTGTTGGCGTACCCGTACATGGGCCACGTCACGGCCATCCGCAGCGACGTCCTCCGCCGCGTCGGGGGATTCCGTCCCGAATTCGACGGCAGCCAGGACTTCGACGTGATGCTGCGGGCCACCGAGGTGGCCCGGCGGGTGGTCCACATCCCGAAGGTCCTCTACCACTGGCGGGTGGTGGCCGGATCGGCGGCGGGGGATACCGACGCCAAGCCCTGGGCCCATCAGGCCAGTCGGCGGGTGCTCGAGGACGCCGTCGAGCGCCGGGGACTCGATGCCACCGTCGAGCCCGGCCCCTTCCAGGGGGCCTACCACGTGCGCCGCGCCGTCAAGGGTGTGCCCAGCGTCAGCGTGATCATGCCGTACCGGGACCAGGCCGCCTTGACCGTGACGTGCCTCGACTCCCTCGACGGCACGGCGGGGCATCCGATCACCGAGGTGGTGCTGATCGACAACGGCAGCACCGAGCCCGAGACCCGGGCCCTGCGCCGCTCGATCGCCGACCGACCGGCCACCCGCCTGCTCGAGTACCCGGGTGCCTTCAACTGGGCGGCCATCAACAACATGGCCGCCTCCACCTGTACGTCCGATCTCCTCCTGTTCCTCAACAACGACATCGAGGCCACGTCCGACGGCTGGCTGCACGCCATGGTCGAACTGGCCCAGGACCCGGAGATCGGCGCGGTCGGCGCCCGGCTCCTGTTCCCCAACGGCAGGCTGCAGCACGCGGGCGTGGTGCTCGGGATGGGTGGGGTGGCCAGCCACATCTTCTTGAACATGCCCTCCGGGACCACCGGCTACTTCTCGTGGGACCGGGTGGTCCGGGGCTACAGCGCGGTGACCGCGGCCTGCATGCTGGTGCGCCGGAGCGTGTTCGAAGAGGTGGGTGGCTTCGACGAGGCGTTCGCCGTCGCCTTCAATGACGTCGATTTCTGTATCCGGCTGGGACAAGCCGGCTACCGCAACGTCTACACCCCCCATGCCGAGCTCACCCACTACGAGTCCGTCAGCCGGGGTCTGTCCGGGTACTACCACGACTACCAGGAGTTCCTCCGCCGCTGGGGTGGACTCCTGCGCTCGGGCGACCCGGCGTTCAACCGCAACCTCAGCCGACTGGATCCCTGGCTGCCGCTCCGGCCCCCGGGGGAGGACGAGGAGTGGCTGGCCATGGTGGACGGGCTGGTGGCGAACGATCCACCGCCACCCGATCCCGTTGCCGTCGGGGCGGACCACGAGCCGTCGGCCCGGGATTGATGGCGTCGGGATCGGCGAGGTCGCGGTGAACCGGGGTAGCGCCCGGGGGTACCCGCTGGCCTACGATTCCCTGATGACGTCCTCCGTCCCCCGTCCGGGCGAGCCCGGCCGCATCCGTTCGGCGGCGCGTCCCGTGGATCCGAGATGACCCCCAGCCTGCGGGCGTCCCCGGTCCGTTCGCTCGAGCTGCCCGGTCGCCGGGTGCGCCTGTGCACCCTGGTCGACTCGGACTACCCGGCGTGGCTCGAGGTCCGCAACCGGTGCCGGGACTGGCTGGTGCCGTGGGAGCCGCGGTCCAAGGGAGCACCACAGCCGGCCGAGGACCATGCCAGCTTCGCCGCCCGGTGCGCCATGCGCGAGCGTGAGCGCCAGCTCGGCTCCGGGTTCGGCTTCGGCATCTTCCGCGACGGCCGCTTCGCGGGCGAGGTGACGCTGTCCTCGATCCTGCGTGGTCCGTTCCAGAACGGGTCGATCGGCTACTGGATCGACAAGGACGTGGCCGGCGAGGGACTGATCCCCGAGGCGGTGGTGGTCGTCCTTCGGTTCGCCTTCGAGACGCTCCGACTCCACCGTGTCGAAGTGGCCATCATCCCCCGCAATGCGGCCAGCCGCCGGGTGGTCGAGAAGCTCGGCCTGCGCAGTGAGGGGATCGCGCTCGGCTTCCTGGAGATCAACGGCGAGTGGGAGGATCACGTCCGCTACGCCATGACCTCCGAGGAGTGGGCGATCCGCGGCCAGGAGCTGCGTGACGCCTGGCTCGGAGGCGTCTGACCCCGGCAGCGCTGGATCGGCGTCCGGGCGGCGGTGGACCGCCCGATCCCGCGGAGACCGACCCGGGACGCCGGCCGGTCAGGTGTCGACGCCCCGGACCACGGCGGGCGAGTGGCGGAAGAACTGCTCCACGTCCTGCTCGTAGCGGTACTCCGGGGTGGTGGAGCCACCGGTGGCCCGACGCAGGTTGTTGGCCCGGGCGAAGCTGAGGACCGTGCCCGCGCTCGTGTAGCGGTACTCGAACCCGGCGGCCCGGAGCTTGGACGTGTCGACGCCGCGGCCGTAGCGGATCAGTCCCTCCATCTCCGGAGGGAAGCGGATGGCGCCCAGCCGCTCGAGCGGCGCGGCGAAGGCCCGGGGTCGGATGGGCGGGAGGGGGAGGAGGTGGGCGCTCCCGAACGAGGCCACCTCGCTCCAGGGGAGCTTCCCCTCGCCGGCCACGTTGAACACCCCCGGTACCCGGTTGGCCGTCACGAACTCGAGGGCCCGGACCACGTCGTCCTCCTCCACGAACTGCACCAGCGGGTCGAACCCGGCGATGCACGGAAGGAGGCGCTTGCGGAGGTTGTAGCTGATCGGCGTGATGATGTCGGTGCCGAGGACGTTGGCGAACCGCAGCACGGTCACGGCCAGCTGTGGGTTGTCCTCGGCGAAGTCGCGCACCAGCGACTCCACCTCGAGCAGCGACCGTTCCAGCTTGGTGCGCACGGGCCCGGTCCGGGTGTCCTCCTCCCGGAACCAGGACGGGTCCTGCTCCGCCGCCCCGTAGACGTGGGTCGAGGACTTGACGATCACCTTGCGGACCGACGCCCCACTGGTGCTCGCCGCGGCCAGGAGGTTCAGGGTGCCGATCACGTTGATCTCGTGGAGGACCCGGCTGGGCACGGCCGACGAGTTGGTCTCGAGGAAGGTGTGGACGATGGTGTCGACCTGGGTGGCCCGCACGATCCGGCTCAGGATCGAGTACTTCTGGTCGGACCGGACGAACTCGGTGCGCTCCAGGGGGACCTTCGGTTCCTTCGTCCCCAGGCCGAGGATCATCTCGACCTCGGGCTTGGCCTCGAGGGCCTGGGCCATGCGGCCGCCCCAGAAGGTGTCCAGCCCGGTGATGAGGACGCGGCGACCCACCGGATCAGCCGAACCAGACGCTGCGGCGCTCGCGCAGCATGTCGTGGAGGGCGTCCTGCATGGTCGCCCGGATCCGCTCGGCCTCGTCCATCACCCGGCTCCGGGAGTAGCGGTCCTGGCCCGCGTCGACGTCGAACGTGACCGGGTCGAGGACCCGCAGCTTGAACTTGGACGGGAAGTAGGTCACGTACCCGAGGGGTCCGAGGAGCAGCGAGTTGGCCGTCACGGGGAAGTAGGGCAGGTTGAGGGCCTTGGCCACGCTCGGGATCCGGAACAGGATCGGCATCGACTCCTCGGCACCGATCACGGCGATGGGGATGACCGGCACGCCGGCCCGCATGGCGATCTCCACGAAGCCCCCCCGACCGAACCGGCGCAGCCGGTAGCGGTCCGAGTAGGTCTTGGAGGTGGCCTTGGTCCCCTCGGGAAACACCAGGGCCAGCTGTTGCTGGTCGTGCAGGATCCGGTACGCGTTGTCCGGGTGGGCCGGCACGCCGCCTCCACGGGACCACAGGGTGCCCAACATCGGGAGGGTGCGGAAGAAGTAGTCGGCCAGGCCGTAGACCGGGCGACCCAGCTCGGTCTCGATGCCGTGCATGATGGCCGGGGCGTCGGAGGGGATGGCGCCGGCGTGGTTGGCGATGAGCAGGGCCCCACCCTCGGTCGGGATCTTCTCCAGGCCCTCCCACTCGACCCGGAACCAGTACTTGTACATCGGGTCGTAGAGACGGCGCACGATGGAGCGCATGTGCTCGGACCGGCCCCACTCGTCGACGTCGGACCGCCGGGGGTCGTCGATCGGGTCGGCGTCCGGCGTCGTCCGCCGGGTGGCCACCGGGAGATAGGAGACGGTGCCGCCCGTCATAGCGACCGCCGCGTCGGCCGTGTCGTCGGCGGCGGCCTCCGTCGACGGGGTGGGAGCGTGCTGGACGATGGCCTCGATGAAGTCGGCGTCGTCCGGGTGGCCGCCTCGCCGCACCGTCCCCGCCGTGTCACCGCTCTCCGCGTCCACGAGCCGAATCGTACTCGGGTGGTGCTCGGGTGCTATCCGCTACCCGGCGGGGTCGGGCGGCCGCCGGCGTCCAGCCGGCCGGCCAGGGGGCCGAGGGCGGCCAGGCCGTCGAGCCCCAGGGCCCGCCGGGTGACCTCGGCCGTCGTCAGCTCGGAGCGGAGGGCGGCGTGCACACGGGCCACGTCGGCCGGATCGACCATGGCCAGCAGGGCCACGAGCCCGTCGCCGTCGGCCACCACCGACACCGGGACGCCGTCCAACTGCGCATCGAGCAGGTCCGCCACCCGGTCCCGCCAGCCGGGATCGGCGCTCCCGGTCGTCGGCCGCACGACGATGGTCGGCACGGGAGGTCCGGCCAGCAGTCCCCGGCGTGACCGGTAGACGTCGGACACCATGGTCACCGAGTCGTGGAGCGGGTGGACCGTGCTGCCCTCCACGTGCTTCCAGTGGACGGGGACCTCGCCGATGGAGAGGCCCAGCCGACGGGCCCGGGCCAGCACCTCGACGTCGAAGGCGAACCGGTCGATCCGGACCAGGTGGAAGAGCAGGCGGGCCACCGGGGTGCGGAAGGCCTTGAAACCACACTGCGTGTCCTTGAGCCCCAACCCGGTACCGGAGGTGACGAGTTCGTTGAACAGCCGGCTGATGAGGGTGCGCACCGCGTACGTCGTCTCGACCATCGAGTCGGGGAGTGCCCGGCTCCCGACGACGACGTCGTTGCGCTCGAGGCCGTCGAGGAGGAGGGGGATGGCCAGTGGGTCGATGGCCATGTCGGCGTCCATGAATGCCGTGTACGGCGAACGCGCCGTGGCGATGCCGGCCCGCACGGCGGCTCCCTTGCCCTGGTTGACGGGGAGACGGACGACCCGATGGTGGGGGAGGGCGGCGAGCAGCTTCTCGGCCACGGCCGCCGTCCGGTCGGTGCTCCCGTCGTCGACCACCACCACCTCGGTGCGGTCCAGGTCGATGGCACCTGCCGAGGCGGCGGCGTCGAACCGACGCATGCCGGCGGCGAGGCGGTGGTCCTCGTTGAAGGCGGGGACGACGATGGTGAGCCGGAGGGTCATCGACGGTGGCGCCGATCGGCCACCCGGCCGACGCTTCGCCCCGGTCGCCTGCTCACGGCTGGAGCAGGCTCAGGGTCGGGCGGCACCGACCAGCCCGAAGTACCAGAGGGGGTCGAAGGTCACCACGGTCCCGGTGTGGGCGGCCTGGATGATGGTCCCCGATCCGTAGGCCGTCGCCTGGCCGTCGAGGGTCGGGCCCACGTACATCACCACGTGGTCGATCCCGGAACCGTCGAGGTCGTAGAAGAGCAGGTCGCCGGGCTGCAGAGCGTTGAGGCTGACGTGGGGGAAGTCGGCGTACTGGAGGGCCGCAGAGTGCAGCATCGACACCCCGGCACTGGCCCAGGCGAGCATGGTGAGGCCGGAGCAGTCGACCCCGGAGTGGCTCGCCCCGCCCCAGACGTAGGGCACCCCGAGGTAGTGCATGGCGGCGTGGACGGCGGCCAGACCGGCGGCGTTCTGCCCGCCGCTGGACACCCCGCCGCCCGCGGGCGTGCCACCCGATCCACCCGATCCACCCGATCCACCGGACCCGGCGGCCTGGTTGGCGGACTGGTTGGCGCTGGTGGCGGCCGCACTCCCGCCGCTCACCGTGCTCGCCACCTGGGCCGCCTGGGACGCCTGGGCCGCGGCGGCCTGACGTCCCGACGCGGTGGTGGCGCTGGCTGCCGTGGCGGCCGCGGTCGCCGCCTGGGCAGCCGCCTGTTGGGCGATGGCCGCGGCGAGGGAGCCCTTCACCTGGGCCAGCGTGGCCTGGGACAGGGCCGACGCCGCCTGGGCCTGCTGGGCGGCGTGGTCCGCCGCGGCCGCCTGGGACTGCTGGTTCTGCTCCTCTTTCTGCAGTTTGGCCTGGGTCGCGCTCAGCGCCTTCTGCCCGGACTGGACCCGGGCCACCTCCTGGGCCAGGTCACCGATACCGAGGTGCTCGTAGACGCCGCGGGTCTGGGCGCTGCCACTCGGGGCGGCGAAGAGCTTGGCCACGGCGGTCGACGCGGTCCCGCTGATGTAGGACTGGATGACGTCGTTGCGCAGCACGCCCTTTGCCGCGGTGAGCTTGGCCCGCTCGGCGGACAGCTGGGCGGTCGTGGCCGTGAGGGCCGCCTTGGTGGCGTCGAGCTCGACCACGGAGCGGTCGTAGGCCTCGGTGGCCGCATCCAATGTCGCCTGCTGCTGGGCGATCTGCGCCTCGATGGCGGTGACCTGGGCCTCGCCGGCGGTGATCTGGCCCTGTGTGGGGGAGGTCGTGGTCGTGGTGGTCGAGGACCCGGAGCCCGCCGCGCCGGCCCGGTCGGAACCGGCCAGCGGGCCGACACCGGTCACCAGCAGGAGCCCGGAGCTCAGGACGGTCGCCACCGTGGCGGCCGTGGCCCACGCCCTGCGGACCGGTCGGTCGGCCGAACGGGCGCCCCGGGCGCGTGGCGGCACGGTGCTTCCGGTGCGTCGTCCGGTCGTCATCGTGGCCACCCGGGAACGGTACCGCCCAGGGCGGGCGCGGACAATGGCGGAAAGGCAGAAAAACAGCAGCTCATGAACGGTATCTTCCGGAGTGATCTGTTGGTTGACGGGAGGTGTCGGCTCGGTGTCATCTGTGGTGTCGGGTGGCGGGGTCCGTCCAGCGGTACGCCGGCGGACCTACTCCTGGGTAAGTTGCTTGGATCATCGGCAGATCCGCCCACGAACTGGAGGTCGTCGTGACGCACGGAGTAGTCGAGGTCCGCGGTGGCCGGGTGCAGGGCGTGGAGCGCAACGGGGTCTGGTCGTTCAGCGGCATCCCCTTCGCCGCCGCGCCGGTGGGTGACCGGCGCTGGCGTCCGCCGGCCCCACCCGAGCCGTGGGTCGGGATCCGGGAGTGCGGCACCTTCGGACCGGTGGCCCCCCAGGCCCAGGGGTTCATGGACCAGGCCCTGGGTGGCATCCCGGGTGAGTTCTCCGAGGACTGCCTCAACCTGAACGTCTGGTCCCCGGGGCTCGACGACGCCCGGCGGCCGGTCATGGTGTGGGTGCACGGCGGGTCGTTCATGACGGGGACCGGGTCCTCGGGCCTGTACCGGGGCGGGGCGCTGTCCCGCGAGGGTGACGTGGTCGTGGTGACCATCAACTACCGCCTGGGACTGCTGGGCTTCCTCGCCCACCCGGTGCTCGAGGAGTCGGGTCAGACATGGCTCGACGGTCGGGAGTGGTCGGGGTGCGGCAACTGGGGCCTGGCCGACCAGGTGGCCGCCCTGGCCTGGGTGCGCGACCACATCGCCGGATTCGGGGGCGACCCGGACAACGTCACCCTGTTCGGTGAGTCGGCCGGGGGCATGAGCGTCTCCACCCTGATGGCCACCCCTGCGGCCTCCGGACTGTTCCACAAGGCGATCGTCGAGAGCGGGCCTCCCTACACCTGCACCACCGACGTGGCCACCGACCGGGCCGAGCGCCTGGCGGAGCACCTGGGCGTGCCGTGCACCCGCGAGGCGCTGGTCGCGCTGCCGCCCGAGCGCCTGGTGGCGGTCGGCAACGAGTACACGGAGGAGGGCGGGGGAGCCGATGCCGGCCTCCTGATGACCCCGGTGGTGGACGGCGGTCTGGTCGCCGTGGCCCCCGCCGAGGCGGTGGCCGCCGGATCAGCGGCCGCGGTGCCCCTCCTGATCGGGACCACCCGGGACGAGTCGGCCTTCTTCGCCCTGGGCAGTCCGAAGCTCATGTCCCTCGACATGGACGGCCTGCGGCGGTGGATGCGACGGATCACCCCCGACCGGGATTCGGCCGATGGCGTCGTCGCAACGGTGCAGACAGCCCGGTCGGAGCGGGGTGAGTCGACGGAGCCCCGTGACCTCTGGTCGGCGATCGCCACCGAGTGCGTGTTCCGGGTGGGGACGGTGCGGTTCGCCGGTGCCCACGCGGCGGCTGCCGATCCGGGGGTCGGAACCTTCGCGTACCTCTTCACCTGGTCGTCACCGGCGTTCGACGGCGTCCTCGGCTCCTGCCATGCCCTGGAGATCCCCTTCGTGTTCGGCACGCTCAAGAACGAGGCGATCCAGGCCTTCTCCGGCGGGGGAGAGGACGCCTTCGCCCTGTCGGGCGCCATCCGTCGGGCGTGGACGTCGTTCGCCCGGACCGGAGTGCCCGAATGCGCGGTGCCTGGTGCCGGGACCACCCCATGGGCGCCGTGGGATCCAGCGGTCCGGCCGACCACCGTCCTCGGCCCGTGGCCCGGTGCCACCGGTCTCGTCCATCCCGTCGACGACCCACGGGGGGCAGAACTCGACGCCGTCGACTCGATCACCGGGCCGCTGCCCGGCCACCGGTCCGGCTGACGAGGTCGTGTCCGAGCCGCTCGCGGGCCACCGGTGGGCGAAGGTCGGACCTACAGTCTGACTGTCCGGGGATCCAGATGGTCCGATGGTGGCAGTGCAGTCCGAGGTATCGGATCGCCCGGGGACGTAGCCCAATTGGCAGAGGCAGGGCGCTTAAACCGCCCCCAGTGAGGGTTCGACCCCCTCCGTCCCCACGGTGCGGACCCGACAACGTTCGGTGGACCATCGGGAGGAACGTCACACGGACGAGTCGGCATAGGCTCCACCAACGGCGAAGATCGGGGCTCAGGATGGCAATCGACGTGGCACGGCGGTACCCGGAGATCAGCGCGAAGGCGTACGAGCACCCCGCAGACCGTGCCGCGACCTCCGCCCTGCACGCCGTGCCCCTCCTGGACAAGGTGATCAAGCGTCTCACCGACCTCGGGCACGAGCGACGCCTTCGACAGATCGTGATGGGCAATGCCGTCCGGATCGGCGAGAGCCAGATGCCGGACCTGTGGTCCGACTACACGCAGTGCGCCTCGATCCTGGACCTGCCGGTCACGCCGGACCTCTATGTGGCCAACGACCCGTTCGTGAACGCCATGACCATCGGAGCCAAGACCCCCATCGTCATCGTGCAATCGGCGCTGGTTGCCGACTACGACCGGGCCGAGACCCAGTCGGTACTCGGCCACGAGTTGGGTCACGTCCTGTCCGAGCACTACTACTACACGACAGCGCTCGTGCTGCTGAAGCAGTTCATGGACGGGGCGCTGCCGAGGTCCCTCCTCTTCGGCCTCCCCGCCCGGGGCATGTACCTTGCCCTCCTGGAATGGGCTCGGGCCGCAGAGCTGTCGGCGGACCGGGCCGCGGCCTTGGTGATGGCGGACCCGTTGGAACCATGCCGGGTCCTGATGCGGGTTGCCGGCGGGGCCCTTCCGGGCATGGACTTCGACGCGTTCTTGAAGCAGGCCGCGGACTACGAGAACGAGGACGACCTCTTCTCGCGTCACTCCCGGTTCTGGGTAGAACTGAGCCTCACCCATCCGATCGCCGTCCGGCGGGTCAAGGAGTTGATGCTCTGGGTCCAATCCGGCGACTACGACCGGATCGTCGACGGGTCGTACCCCAGGAGGGGGGCGGAGCCCCCGCCCTCGGTCGAGTTCGACGCGGCCGTCGCCCACTATCGGGACCGATTCTCGGTGTTCCTCGACAGAACCGCCGGCACTGCCCAGGAGCTGGCCAAGCAGTTCAGCGAGTGGCTCAAGCGTCCCGTCGAGAAGGACGACTCGTAGACCGGTGAATCGGTCGTCGGGAGGCACAAAGCCTCTTGAGCGGCTGATCCGTGACCTGCCATGCTCTCCTGATGAGGAATCGGAAGATCGTTCTCGTCAGTGTCGTGCTCCTGATCTGGGCAGTCGTGACGCCGTTCATGTGGCGCGATCTGAAGGGCCGAACTCCCGAGCAGGTTCGTGGACCGAAGTGGCTCTGGTGGATTGCCAGTCTGAATCTGTCCGGTTCCGCCGCCTACTGGCTGATCGGCCGCCGAGCGGGTGATTGAACGGATCGTCGGCCACTGGTGCCCACCGCACCGGCCCGGTGCTCCGTTTCGCACATCGGCCGATCGGGCGCCCGTCTGACGGCTCCCGGACCGACAGGGCGCTGGGGGTCTCCGTAGGCCTCGACGTGCCGCGGACGGACATCCGGCCGATCGACGGGGACGCCCTGGATCAGTCCGATCGGTGAGGTTCCACTCCGTCGTCGTGCCGAGGTCGTCTCGGAGTGCGACTGGTGACGACGTACGTCATGGTCATCCCCAGCACCGCCGCGCACAGGCCGATCGCCTGCATCGCCGCTGACCCGGTGTTCACGGTGAAGACGGGACCTCCGATGCGCTGCTCGATCCGGATCTCCTCGCGCAGGACGACCACCCACGCCAGGGCGACGAGGAGGAGGAAGCCGGTGAATCCGAAGAAGACGGATCGCCGCCACGACCCGGTCACCCCCGGGGTCGCAGCGGGCAGCCGGGCGACGCCGTATCCAGCGATTGCGAGGAAGCACTGCGCACAGGCCCAACCGGCGTTGAAGACGTCGGTGGAACTGACCGTCCCCAGTCGCTGCCCCCTAACCACCACACGTAGCCGAGCGCCCAGATGAGGAGCCCGGAGAGCACCAGCCACGGAAGGCGGCTGGCACGCCGGTCGGAGGAACTGGTGGGGGGATCGCCACCGGGGAGGTCCAGGAGGGCTTGACCGTCCGCCGTTGTCATGGACGAATCCGGTCAGATCGATGCCTCCTCGGGCCGAAGAACCGGACATGGCGCCAGGGTTCGCAGCCGTGGCGCCACAGGGGTTGTGGTTAGGCTCCAGGAGATGCACGGCAGCAGTCTGTGGCTGGTCGACCGATGACGATCGAAACCGTGATCGAATCCCTGGCGGTCGGTTCCTTGCTGACCATCGGAACGATCTTCATCGCCGTGGTGCTCGCCACGGTCCTGCATGAACTCGGCCATGCAGGTGCCGCCTCGTTGGTGGGCGGTCGGGTCCTGTCGGTCACCATCGGTCGCGTCGGCCCCTCGGCCGCCGTCTCGATGGGCTCGACGTGGTGGTTCTTCCACCTCGTACCCATTGGCGGCAGGACCAAATTCCGCGTGTCGACCCGCCGGCAGACGGTCGCTGCGGTGAGCGGAGGCCCATTGGTCAATGCTGCCGTCGGTGTCGGTTGCCTGGTCGCTTCGCCCTCCACCGGGGTGGTCTCCATCCTCCTGGGCGTATTCGGAGGGGTGAACCTCTTCCTTGCGGCCGTGACCCTCGCCCCGATTCCGGCGAGGTCCCCAACGCTGTTGGCACACGGACGGCTGGCAGCTCGGAAGGTTGCTCGTCGGATCGAAAGAGACCCGAATGAAGCGCCGTGTCCCTTCGGTCGCCGGCGACGCCACTGCACTGCGCCTCTTCCCTCCTGGTGACGGGTCGGTGAACGCACGTGTCCGCCAGCCGGGGGCACGAGTCGAATCGAATCCGGTGGCGGACCGGATGGTCGCCCTGACCCTTCTCCGGTCCGTCAACGATGAGGAGATCCTCGACGGTGTCGGCATCGCGAGGCGCCTCCTCGAACCCACCGACGACCTGGTCCCGGACACCTTCGGACCGTCCATTCGAGCTGGCCTGGCCACTGCCATGGCACGTGCGTTGGTCCGAGGGCCCGTGCCGGACCCCGCGCAGCTTGCCGATGCCGACCGGTGGGCCTCGATGGCCTGTGAACTGCGCCCGGATTCGCCGTCCTCGATCGATACGTTGGCACTCGTCAGGATCCGGCAGGGGAGATTCGAAGAGGCCGAGGACCTGGTCCGGCCGCTCGTCGTGACGATCGCAGACGTGGGGGAGCGAGCCAACTACGAGACCACGCTGGCGCTGGCGCTGGCTGGCACCGGTCGATACGAGGAGGCCCGCGCCTTGGTAGCGAGGGCTCGCACCGTCGACAGCCACAGTCCGATCCTGATCGAGGCTGAGCATGCAGTCGGTTCCCGCAATTCCGACCCGGCCTCCTAGAGGGTCTTTCGGATCGCGCCCCGGCAGGCGCATGGCTCGCGCCCCGGCAGGCGCATGGCTCGCGCCCCGGCAGGCGCGTGGCCCGCGGCAGGCGTGGCCGCGCCCCGCCAGGCGCGTGGCTCGCGCCCCGTCCCCATCCCGGAGCCTCGGGACTGTGGGTGGCGAGCGCCCCGGGGTAGCCGGGGAGACCAGGAACTGGGACTTTGGGCACTTTCGATGAGCGCCCATGGCGCCCAAGCTGAGCGGAGGGAGTGGTCGGGAGGAGCGGATCGCCATGCGATGGAGGCACGGGTCAACTGGAGTTGTGGCCGTGATGGTGTCAGCCCTACTGGTCGCTGGTGTGGTCATGGCCGGATGCGGCGGGGGCGGCACCAGTTCGTCGTCCACGGTCGCATCCCGGCCCAAGCCGTCGACCACGCAGACAACTGCCCGGACCACGACCACCGCGGGTCCGAGCGCCGCCGACGACCTTGCCGCCTACTTCGCGGAGTCGACCAGGGTGGACGAGCGCCTGAAGGCGGCTGCGGCGGCAGCGAACGGGGCCATCGGCAGCCAGCAGATCACCGTCAGCCAGGCGACGATCGATGTGATCAACGCGGCCAACCCGTCAACCGCCGCCACGAAGATCCCCCCGGGACTCCCCTTGAACGTGCTCCAACGGGTGGTCCTGGTCCAGGGCGACCTCCTTTCGCGCTTCTACGCCTTCCGTGGATTCGTGAACTCCGTCACCCAGCCGGGGCATGACCGAGGTCGTGCCGATCACCGATCAGCGGGCCACGTACACGCTGGACTGCCTGAAGAACGGTGGTCTTCCGGCCCGGTCGTTTGCCACGGACCTGGCTGCGGCCCGGACGGCTGCGGCCCAGGCGCCACCGATTCCCGCCGCCGATCCGAGTTCACGGGCTGCGGCCGACCTCGCTGTCCGACTGAAGTACGTCGAGCTCGCGAACTCGGGGTGCATGAACTGCGGAGGGAGTCGGTTCACCTCGCTCACGGTCACCTGGCACCCCATCGACATGGGAGGCCAGTTGTGGGACGGCGACGTGGATACGATCCCGTTCTCCGCCCACTACACGGCGGGGTCCGGTTGGGCCGCGCAGATCGCGGCCTGCTGACCGAGTGAGAGCTGCGTAGGGCCTCCATCCGGTGGGATCCCAGCTGTGCCGAAGTACCCCACCCATCCGGCGGCGGGGGATACCCCGTTTCCGAACGGCCATGGATTCTCAGGTGGCTGTAAGTCGGGCGGCATCATCGGTCGTCCTGACTGCCCGATTGACTGGTCGATCAGTTGAGAGCGGTGGACCGCGATCGTCTCGGGATTCAGTCAAGTCGTCCAATCGGTGTGCCGATTGGACGACGAGCAATCCGCCGCGGCGGTAGGCATGAACCAGGAGGCAGCTGATGCGTGTTGTTGGAGTCGACAAAGAAGGTCGCCAGCGTTGCTGGTTCTGCGGCGGACTCGAATTCACCGCAGCTCGGATGACTCGGGAGAAGGTCGTACTGGGGATCTATGCGACCGTCACCAGGCCGACGATCCGATGTGCCCACTGCGGCGAATACGGTGATTCCCAGCGCAAGGGGGAGTTCACGCGGCCTGCCGAATCGCACTGCTGACGGTTCGAAGGAGACCGATGGCGTGCCGGCCGGAATCGATGTGCGAATCCGGAGGCCGCCCCACCCGCCCGGTGTTCGGGGAGGCCCCCTTGCACGGCCCGTGCCTCCAACGACCATCCCCTCTCCGGGATCGCCGAGTGGCTCGCAGACCCAACCACACCGACGAAGGGTCCAGGAGGCGCAGGTTCGATTGTCCCCGTGGCAGCGCCGGACTACCTTTTCGAAATGGCGGTGTCCGGATCGAATTCAGTCCCTCGGGCAGCGCCGACTGTTCAGATGCTGCCGGTGGAATTCGACGGTCGGCATGTCGGCCTCTTGACCGTCGCCACGCCGGGCGAACGTGACGAGTGGGAAATGCATCCCGATCAGGACGAATTGTTGTTTCTCCTGGAAGGAGCGATTGATGTCGTTCTTCGGGAGCATCTTCGATCAGGACCCGAAGAGTTGATCCATGTTGAGGCGGGCGAAGCATGCCTGGTTCCTCAGGGGATGTGGCATCGCCAGGTGGTCGTATCACCTTGCAAGATGCTCTTCGTCACGCCGAAGACACTTCACGAGACATTCTCACCTGCCGGCGGATGGGCTCAACAGCCATAGGGGCTCAACCGGCGTTGTGGGCAGGGGCATACCGTTGACCAGCCTGCGCGACGCTTCGACCGACGCAGACGTGCCCCTTCTGGCTTTCTGGGCTGTTTCTCGAGCTCGTCCCGCCTTTCAGCCCCTTCCTTCAGACGCTGACCCAATGTTGGCCCAGCCATCGTGAAGAGCTGCCGGCACCGGATTCCACCTGGATCGCCACCCGGGTCCTCTCGGATCGATTCTCGAGATTGATGGCGGTAGGCCCGCTCGATTGTCGCCCGGCTGCTCGGCCGATCCTTCCGCCATAGTTTGTCGTTCTTCCATGCTTCGTCGACGCGTTCGCTCTCAAGCACAATCCGCTGCTTCTCCTGGGGTGTCTGGCGGACTCTTGCCATAACGGATTCGGTTCACGTGGGAAGGCGATCCCACCAATAGCCGACCGGCTGGTCCCACCCATCCGGTGGCCGGGGGCACCACAAGGGACTCCTAGCGGCGCTCGCCCGGCGGTTGAACCGTCCAGGTCGTCACAAAGTCTGGATTCTCAACGACCTCTCCTGATGAACGAAGGGTGTAGATGCCCGGGGACGCCACACTGAACGCATCGTGAGATGGGGGAAGGGTAAACGGTTCCTCCTCGCCAATTTCGATCACCACGAGTGGATCAACCTCGACCACGATGCCAGCAAACTCAGTCAACTCGTCGGGCCCCGTCCTCTTGCCGACATAGGTGATTCCTACCAGGAGTCGTTTCCCGATCATCTCTTCAAGATCGTCAAGCACTGGGCAATCCTGCTCCAGGATTTCCTACGCGGGCCGACATCCCGCTCGCGGCGGTCAGGGTCAGGACCGCCCGTCATCGACCTTGCGAACACCGTCGAAGGGAATGCCGTCGATCGTGACGGCAAGTTGCGGAAGCGAGAATCTGGGCACCAAACCCCATTTCGGAGCGACGACGACGTCAACTTCATGCACCTCGGAGTGCCCGACCGAGAAGACGTACCGACGATTCACGGATTGCGCGACCTGGAGGTAGTGGAGCCGTACCCGCTCACCATCGACGTAGATCCTCGGGTTCCGACCTCGAATCCAGTAGTCAAACGAGAGGAGCACGTCGTGCTGCTCATCGTCGCCCACCGTCAACGCGAACTCCACCGCAAGAGGCTACCGCCGGGCCACAGCCCCCCCAGCCGGGGGTAGGTGCGCCATGAACGGGGCATACGTGCCGCAGCGGGTCACTGAGCCGGTGTGTCCCCAAGCGGTCATCGCAACGGCTTCGGCGCACCGAAGATCCAGAACCACGCGGCCCTGCCTCGTGCAAACGTTCCGGTGTCACCGGCGTGCTCTCGGTGCCCCACATTCCAGGCCACGGAGATGAAGAGCGCAGGGCAGTCCAGCGTCAGGGCGGAGGCTGCGCTGATTCGCCACCGATCCCGGCGGAAGGGGGGCCGTCGACAGGCACGTCGCAGCGGACTGTTGCGTGGGACGAGTCGCCGTGCCTCGAAGGATGCCACGAGGACCACGGAATCGGTGGCTCCACGGGGATGTCCCCGGGGGAGCCTTCGGGGATCAGCCGAGTTCCTGCTCCGTCAGGAGCGGGATCACCCTGCACCCGATGGCATCGAGTTGCGGGTGGTTCCCACTGCTGCGGTCGATGATGCACAGCACCGCCTCGACGAGGGCACCGGCGGCCCGGAGCTCCCCAGTCGACGAGGCGACCTGGCCACCCGTGGTGATCACGTCCTCGATCACCAGGGTTCTCCTGCCGGCAACCTGGGCACCTTCCGCCAGTTGGGCGGTTCCGTACGGCTTGGCCTCCTTCCGGACGAACGCCACCGGGAGTCCGCTTGCCAACGACAGGGCGGTGGCGACCGGCACACCACCCAGCTCCAGGCCCGCCAGGACCTCGGTGTCCTCCGGGATCAGCCAGGCTGCCTGTTCGGCCACTCGTGCCAACAGGTCAGGGTCGGCCTCGAAGCGGTACTTGTCGAAGTAGGTGGACGAAACCTGTCCCGAGCGAAGCGTGAAGGTTCCGGTCAACCGGCACCGCTCGCCGATCAGGCGTGCGAGTTCCCGATGCGCCGGGCCGACACCGCTGTCCGCTGTTGCCATGAAATCACTATGGCACTCGCCCGGTGTGGTTGGGAGCTGGCCCCGGTCCTCCTGTGGAGCCGGGCCGCCCCCGCTACGGTGGGCCTCCCATCGACAGATCGCCGGTGACGAGCTCCCGGAAGGATCCCCCATGGAGACCCGGACCATCGACGTGGCCGACGGCGTGGTGCAGTTGACGACCTACGTGGCCGACATCGACTTCAGTTTCAATCAGTACCTGGTCATCGGTGACGAACCACTGCTCTTCCACACGGGACTCCGGCACCAATTCCCATCGATCAGTGGGGCGGTGGCCGGCCGGATCGATGTGGCCGACCTGCGCTGGATCAGCTTCGGGCACGTGGAGGCCGATGAGTGCGGCTCGATGAACGACTGGCTGGCGGCCGCCCCGCGGGCCACCGTGGCCCAGAGCGCCATCGGGTCCATGGTGTCGATCACCGACCTGGCCGACCGGCCACCGCGCCCCTTGGCCGACCAGGAGGTCCTCGACATCGGGGGGCATCGCCTCCGCTGGATCGACACGCCCCATGTCCCGCACGGCTGGGAAGCCGGCGTGCTCTACGACGAGACGACCCGGACCCTGTTCTGCGGCGACCTCTTCACCCAGACCGGTCCCGTGACCGGGACGACCGACCAGGACATCGTGGGCCCGGCCGCGGCCGGCGAGGACCTCTTCCGCTACTCGTCACTCAGCCCGCAGAGTGCAGGAACGGTGCGACGCCTGGCCGAGCTCGAGATCGATGCACTCGCACTGATGCACGGCCCGGCATTCGTCGGGGACTGCCGGGCGGCCCTTCACGGGCTGGCCGACGACTACGACCGGAGGGTGGCGGCGCGGTAGCCGGATCCGGTCAGTCCCGGACGGGGCGCAGGAGTTCCCGGGTCATCCCGTCCGTCGTCTGGTAGACGGCGTTGCGGGCCCGGCGCTCGGCGACGAGCCGTTGACTCCCGGCGGTGCCTGGGCGATGGTCGTGGTCCCGAGCCTCCCGGAAGAGCTGTGATCTGTTCTGGGTCTGGACTGCCATGTCCGGATTGTAGGCAGGCAGCGTGGCGGCGCCAAGGCTCCCCTCCGGGCCTGGCCGGCCCGCCTCCCGGAGGAGAATGTCGAGGCTCCCCGCCGTCCGGCTCACGCCGACTGGTCGGAAACCGAACAGCTCCACCCTGGAGTGGTCCGGGTTGCCGGCATTCCGCCCCGGACGGGCGCCGCGGCCGCTCCTCAGACCGGCTCGTCGCCCCGCAGGGTCACCCGCTGGATGACCCGGTGCTGGGAGCCGAAGTCACCCACCACGGAATGCTGGGTGGACCGGTTGTCCCAGAAGCCGACGTCACCCGCGCTCCAGTGGTAGCGGACGGTGTACTCGGGGCGCACCGAATGGGCGTAGAGGAACGCCAGCAGCGCGTCGCTCTCCGACCGCTCGAGCCCGACGATGTGGGAGGTGAATCCCGGGTTCACGAACAAGGACCGGGCGCCGGTCTCCGGATGGGTCCGGACCACGGGGTGGACGACCGGCTCCAGCGTCGGCACGGCCTCGCCTTCCCAGCGGCCCTCACCCGCCAGCCGGAGGGCGGCGGCGAACTGGACACTGCCGTCGTGCACCGCCGTCAGGCCGAGGAGGAAGTCCTGAAACGTCGGGCTCAGGTCCTCGAACGCCACCCGCTGGTCGGCGAAGAGGGTGTCGCCCCCGGCGGGTGGGACCACGACGGCCCGGAGGATCGAGCCCATCGGCGGCCGCTTCACGAAGGTCACGTCCGTGTGCCAGTCCAGCCCCTGGTTGCGGGTGGAGACGTCGCCGTAGTTGGCGTAGAGGTCCCGGGGCTTCGAGTAGTCGATCTCGAAGAGGTTGGGCGAGCCGTCGACCCCGGGGATGACCGGATGGCCCTCGGTCAGCTCGCCGAATCGGGAGGCGAACTCCTGGTGACTGCCCGGGTCGAGGTCCTGCCCCGGGAAGAACACCACCTTGCGATCCAGCCATACCCGCCGGATTGCCGCCACGGTGGCCTCGTCGACGTCACGGAGGTCGAGGCCTCGGATGACTGCGCCGATGGTGCCGGACAGCGGGGTGACGTCGAGCTCGATGCCGGTGCCGATGGTGGACATGGTGTGCTCCTCGCAGGACGTACCGGCGATGCCGATTCCCGACCCGGATCCGGGCGGAGTCCACACTACTCAGCACCTGCGGCCGGGCCCCCGGGGATCGCCGACACGGAGATGACCGGAGCCGAGCCCGGGTGCTCCGGAGCCGAGCCCGGGAGTCCCGGAGCCGGGGGGGGGATCCGAGGGCCCACCCGACCGACCCCACGAGTATTGTCAGATCTCATGACCCGACTCCGCCTCGTCCTGGCCGCGTCCGTCGTCCTGGTGACCGTCGGGGTGGGCCTGGCGGTGGCCGGCGTGGGCTCGTCGCCGGCCGTGGCCGCGTCCCCGACGCCGATCACCACCACCTACGCCCCGGCCAGGACGTTCAACCCGGGCCCGACGGCGGCGGCCGGCTCGACCGACGTCTACCACTGCACCCTGATCGACCCGCACATCACGTCGGACCGCTACGTGGTCTCGAGCCAACTCCTGCCCGACAAGGTCGCCGAGGTGCACCACGCCATCTACTTCCTCGTCCTGCCCGACAAGGTGGCCGAGGCCAAGGCGCTCGACGCCGGTGGAAACGGGTGGACGTGCTTCGGTGACCCGATCGCCTCGGCCAGTACGTTCGGCGCCTCGACCTGGCTCGGGGTGTGGGTGCCGGGCCACGGGGCCAACCGCGCCCCGGCGGGCACCGGCTTCGTCTTCCCCAAGGGCAGCCAGATCATCATGCAGATCCACTACAACCTCCTGAAGGGGAGCGCCCTGGACCGGAGCCGGGTCCGGCTCGCCACCATCCCGGCCACCACCAAGTCGATCCAGCCGCTGGTCATCGACAACTTCCCGGCCGCGGTCGACCTGCCGTGCCCGGCCGAGGTCAGCGGGCCCCTGTGCGACCGGGCTGCGTCGGTGGCCGAGCAGACGGTGAGGGTCGGCCCGGTCGGAGAGCTGGCGGCCAACGGCCTCGAGCTGGCGTGCCACCACGACGCCCTGCACCCGGTGGTCAGCGGCGGCCGGGTCTCGACCAGCTGCACGTATCCGATCGGGGGGCACTTCACCATCCGTCAGGTCACGCCCCACATGCACCTGCTGGGCCAGGACGCCTCGGTCACCATCCACCGGGGGAGCAGGACCATCCCGGTGGTGACCGTCCACCACTACAACTTCGACGAGCAGAAGAGCTACACCCTCACGACGCCGCTGAAGGTCCAACCGGGTGACCGGCTCACCGTGTCCTGCACGTACGACCCGAAGCTCCGCCAGGAGCTGCCGCAGCTCCGCAAGCTGGCTCCGCGCTGGGTCACCTGGGGCGAGGGCTCGTCGGACGAGATGTGCCTGGCCATCGTGTCGGTCACCGGCCAGAGGTAGTCGGCGGGGCACCGGGCCCCCGGTCCCGTCAGGTGGCGCGGGCCTCGATGCGCAACGCCGTGGTGAACGCGGCCACGACCTCGGCCTTGCTCCACGGCTCGGGCGACATGGTGATGAAGTAGTCGGCCAGGGCCAGGTCGGCCAGGTGGTCGAGGTCGGACTCCACGAAGCCGAGGCTGCCGAGGACGGGGAAGTCGAGCTCGGCCAGGATGCGCTGTGTGGCCCGCACCGCCCGGCTCCCGTCGCCACTCCCGTCGTCCGGCTCGCCCATGGCGTCGGCCACCCGCTCGAGCAGGTCCGGCACATGGGCCCGCTCGCGTTCCAGGGTCTCGGCCAGGACCAGGCCGATGGTCAGGCCGTGGGGGACGTGCTTCACGCCGCCGATGGCCTGGCCGAGCGAGTGCTCGGCGGTGCAGTCGGAGATGTTCATGGCCAGGCCCGCCATCATCGAGCCGCAGGACATGGCGGCCCGGGCTGCGGCATCGGTCCCGTCCCGGTGGGCGGCCACCAGGGCGGGCGTCATCATCCGCACCGCCTCCAGCGCGATGGCGTCGCCGATCGGGGTCCGCACCTTGGCCACCACGGCGGCGATGGCCTGGGCCAGGGCGTCGATCCCGGTGTTGGCCGTCATGGTCGGGGGCATCGAGTGGGTGAGCAGCGGGTCCACCAGCGCGTACTGGGCCCGCAGGTTGGCATTGGCGATCCCGTTCTTGCGCCCGGCCTCCGGGTCGGAGACGACCGAGCCGCCGGAGACCTCCGAGCCGGTGCCCGCGCTCGTCGGCACGGCCACCAGGGCCACCTCGGGCACCGGGTAGGTGGGCGGCTCGGCCAGGAACTCGCGGAAGGTGCAGTCCAGCTGGGCGCACAGGCGCGCCGCCTTGGCCGTGTCGATGACGGAGCCGCCCCCGATCGCCACCAGTGCGGTCGCTCCCGACGCGGCCAAGGCCCGGGTGGCGTCGTCCACCATCTCGATCGTCGGCTCGGCCGGGGACTTGTCGAACCGGGTCACGGTGACGCCGGCGTGGTCGGCCAGCGAGGCGAGCAGCACCGCAGCGGACGGATTGAACCGCTCGATCCCCTCGTCGACCATCAGGAACACCCGGTCGGCACCGAGCTCGCCCAGAACGTCGGGAAGGCTGGTGGCCACACCTTCGCCGAAGCGGACCTTGACCGGCAGGTGGTTGCCGAATGCGGGGATCAGCTGCATGGGGTGGACTCCGTGGCTCGGGTGGTCGGGCGGGCCGGCACGGGGGTGCGAGGGGCCGCCTGACGGGACCCCCGCAGGATGGCGTGTCGTGGCCCGGGTCGCAACCCCGGGACGGGCCGCGGGATCCGCCGGGCCGCCGGGACGTGCCGGCAACGACAGTCGGGTGGAGAGTCGGTAGCGTGGCCGGGGTACGGGAGCCGACCGGTTGCCGGGACCGGGGGAGGACGACGATGACCGTGGTGCGGGGTCGAACGGACGGGATCGAGGTCGACGAGGAGCCGACGCGCGGGACCCACCACCGGTCGGTGGGCCCGGAGGGTGACCCTCGAGCCCTGGGGAGTGCAGGTGGGACCGGTGACCCACCTGGCCGAGGAGCGGACCCGATTGTCCGGGCTCACCTTCGACCGGTTCCAGGTCAGCCCGGTGGGGGCCACCATCGGGGCCGAGGTCCACGGGATCGACCTCTGCGCGCCGCTCGACGATCCGGTGGTGGCCGATCTCGAACGCTGCCTGCACGAGTTCAAGGTGCTGTTCTTCCGGGACCAGCCGCTGACCCCGGAGCAGCACGTGGCCTTCGCCCGTCGCTTCGGCGAGCTCGAGGTCCATCCGTTCATCCCGGCCAACCCCGATCAGCCGGAGCTCGTCCGCTTCGAGAAGGAGGCGACCGTCGGCGGATTCGAGAACGGATGGCACTCCGACGTGTCCTGGCGGGCCCGTCCGTCCCTCGGCGCCGTCCTCCACGCCGTCGAGGTGCCGGCCGTCGGGGGTGACACCCTCTTCGCCGACATGTCCGCCGCCTACGACGGGCTCGACCCCGACCTCCAGGCCCGGATCGACGGGCTGTCCGCCGTCCACGACTTCTCGATGGTCTTCGGCCACACCGTCAAGCCGGAGGACCGGGTGGCCATGCGGGAGCAGTACCCGCCGGTCGAGCACCCGGTGGTCCGCACCCATCCGGACACCGGACGCAAGCTGCTCTACGTGAACCGGTTCTTCGTCGACCACATCGTGGGCATGGAGCGCGACGAGAGCACTGCCCTGATCGACCGCCTGGCCCGCACGGCCGAGACGGTGGAGTACCAGTGCCGATTCCGCTGGGAGGAGCACTCCGTCGCCTTCTGGGACAACCGTGCGGTGCAGCACTACGCGTCGAGCGACTACTGGCCGGAGCGGCGGGTCATGGAGCGGGCCAGCATCGTCGGCGAGCCCCCGGTCTGATGCCCGACCGGACGGCTGACCCGACACCCGACCGGACGGCTGAGCGGTGAGGCGGGCGGGGTCCCGTGGGCGCCGGGGGGCGGATGGCTAGATTCGGCCCATGAAGATCCTCATCCTGGGGGCAGGGTTCGGTGGCCTCGAGCTCGCCACGACCCTGTCCGAAGAGCTCGGCGACGCCCACGACGTGACCCTGATCGACAAGGGCGAGGGGTTCGTCTTCGGCTTCTCGAAGCTGGACGTCATGTTCGCCAAGGCGACACCGGGTGGCGTCTTCCATCCCTACCGCGACATCGACAAGCCCGGACTCTCCTTCGTGCGGGCCACCGTCCAGTCCATCGACCCGGTGGCCAAGCGGGTCGTGACCGACGCCGGTCCCTTCGAGGCCGATTTCCTGGTGGTCGCCCTGGGCGCCGACCTCGATCCGGGAGCAACGCCGGGCCTGGTCGAAGGGGGCTCGGAGTTCTACACGGTGGCCGGGGCGTTCGCCCTGCGGGACGTGCTGGCCGCGTTCCCGGGTGGCCGGGTGGTCGTCGGCGTCACCTCCACCCCGTTCAAGTGCCCGCCGGCCCCGAGCGAGACGGCACTGCTCCTGCACGACTACCTCACGGATCGCGGGCTCCGGGAGCCCTCGACGATCTCGTTGGTGATGCCGTTCGGGATCCCCATCCCTCCGTCACCCGATGCCTCGAGTGCGCTGTTCGAGTCCTTCGCCGCCCGTGACATCGAGTGGCTGCCGGATCGCATGGTGACCGGGCTCGACCCCGAGGCCAAGGTCGCGCAGTGCAGCGACGGGAGCCGGATCCCCTACGACCTCTTCCTCGGTGTCCCCGTCCACCGGGCGCCGGCGGTGGTGACCGACTCGGCCCTGGCCGTCGACGGCTGGATCCCGGTCGACCCGCTGACCCTCGAGACCGCCTTCCCCGACGTCTTCGCGGTCGGCGACGTGACCAGTGTGGGCACGCCCAAGGCGGGGGTCTTCGCCGAGGGTCAGGCCGTGGCGGCGGCCAACCAGATCATCGCCCGACTGCGGGGGACGACCGCCACGGACACCTACTCCGGGCAGGGCATCTGCTATCTGGAGTTCGGACACGAGCAGGTGGGCAAGGTGTCGGTCACCTTCCTGAGCGGACAGACGCCGCGGGGCGGCCTGGAGGGCCCGTCGGTGGCCATCGCCGGCGAGAAGGTGGAGTTCGGCGGCAGCCGGATCCAGCGGTGGTTCGACCGGACCTGGACGACCGGCTGACCCCGGGGGCTACTCGGGCCGCATGGCGGCGGCCAACGCCGTCGGGTCGCCCCACATCGACTGGATCTGCTCCAGGCTCTGCCCCTTGGTCTCGGGCACGAAGCGCTGCACGAACCAGAAGGTGACCGCGCAGAACCCGGCGAAGACCCAGAACACCCCGGTGGTGGTGATGAGGCTGACCAGGGTGAGGAAGAACTGGGCCACCAGCCACGCCGCGAACCAGTTGGCGGCGGTGGCGACGGCGACCGCCTTGCCCCGCACGTGGGACGGGAAGATCTCGTTGATGATCGTCCACACGATCGGGCCGAGGGAGAAGGCGAAGCTGGCGATGAACACCACCAGGGCCACCAGGGTGATGAGACCCTGGCCGGTGGTGGCGTGGGGGGTGCCGCCCGGTGCCACCTTCGGGAGCTCGAGGAACATGGCCCCGACCACCACGAGGCTGAGTCCCATCCCGGTGGTGCCGATGAACAGGAGCGGCTTGCGGCCGAACCGGTCCACCCAGACGACGGCCACGAACGTGGCGACCACGTTGACGGCGCCGACGGCCCACAGGGTGGCCAGGCTCTGCGACGTCGGGGAGGTGAATCCCGCGGCGGCGAAGATCTGGTCCGCGTAGTAGATGATGGCGTTGATGCCGGTCAGCTGCTGCAGCACGGCCAGCGCCACCCCGATCACCAGGGGCCGTCGCCATTCGGCGGCGAACACCGTCCGCCACCCGCTCGCGTGCTCGGCGTCGTCGTCGATGGCCGCCTGGATGGTGTCGAGGTCGGCCGACACGTCGTCGGTCCCCGTCAACCGGTGGAGCGCCCGCTCGGCGTCGGCCCGCCTCCCGGCCGTCATGTACCAGCGGGGCGAGTCCGACAGGGGCCACACGGCCAGCACCAACAGGACGGCAGGCACGGCCGACACCCCGAGCATGGCCCGCCAACCGCTGCCGTGGCTCAGGACGAAGTCGACCAGGTAGGCGACGAAGATCCCGATGGTGATGGCCAGCTGGTAGAGCGAGACGAAGCGGCCCCGAAGCCGGGCCGGGGCCATCTCGGCGGCGTACAGGGGGGCGGCCACCGAGGCCACCCCGACACCGAACCCGACCACCAGCCGGCCCACGACCAGCACGAACGAGCCGGGGGCGACCGCCTCGATCACGGCCCCCACGGTGAAGAGGCCCGAGGCGAGGAGGATGGTGACCCGGCGCCCCAGCCGGTCGGCCAGCCCACCGGCCACCAGGGCGCCGACCATGGCCCCGAGGGTGACCCAGCTGGTGATGACCTCGAGGAGGAAGGTGCTGACGTGGAAGTCCTGCTTGATCCCGTCGAGTGCTCCCGAGATGACGCCCTGGTCGTAGCCGAAGAGGAGGCCGGCCAGCATGACGACGACCCCGACGGCCAGGAGGGTCCGGGTGATCGGTCGGCGGGTACGCGCCGTGTCGGGCGGCGGGGGGGCGGGCGGGGTCGAGGAGTCCAGTGCCATGGCGCGACGCTAGGTTCGGTGCGACGCGGATCCGCGGATCACGGCGGTCCGGAACGGGCCGGGACGGACGGTCCGCCGGCTCCCCCGGTGCTCCCTCTTAGCGGTCGAGGAGCACGCCGGGGTTCAGGATCCCGTTCGGGTCGAGGGCCGACTTGGCGGCCCGCAGTGCGGTGGCGAACACGTCGGGTCGTTGCGCGTCGTACCAGGGACGGTGGTCGCGACCGACGGCGTGGTGATGGGTGATGGTGCCTCCGGCCGCCAGCAGCGCCTCGGAGGCGGCCGCCTTGATCTCGGCCCACTGGGACAGTTCCGAGCCCGGGGTGCCCGGGGCCAGGACGCTGAAGTAGGGGGCGACGCCGTCGGGGTAGGCGTGGGTGAAGCGGCACGTGACCCACCCCGCCCCGCAGATCCGCTGCAGGGCGTCCTCCACCGCGTCGGTGACGGCGAAGTGGAGGGCGGGGAACCGGTCCCAGGTGCAGGCCGTCTCGAAGGTCTCGCAGATGATGCCGAGCCGGACGAGCGCGTCCCGGGTGTAGGGGGCCCGCAGGAACGAGTTCCGCCACTCGCCGGCGGCGCCGTCGCGTCCGGCTCCGGTCGGTGTACCCGGGGGAGTGCCCGTGTCGGCGGCCCCGGGCACGCCGCTGTCCGTCGAGACGGGCGGCTCGGGCAGGGTGCCGCGGTGGTCCCCGCACAGCTCGAGGGCCCGGGCCATGGAAGCTTCCACCGGGTGGTCGGCCGACTCGAAGCCGAGGACCAGGAGTGCACCGGCACCGGGGGAGAGCCGGGCCGAGAGCAGGGCCTCGCCGGCGTCGAGCAGCCGGCAGTTCACCGGGAACAGCCCGGACTGCGCCAACGCCCGCACCGCCTCGGCACCCGAGGCCACGTCGGGGAACTCGACCCCGGCCGACGCCTTCCACCGGGGCCGGTCCTGGAGCCGCATCCAGGCCTCGGTGATGACCCCGAGCGTGCCCTCGGAGCCCAGGAACAGACGGTCCGGGGACGGTCCGGCCCCCGAGCCGGGTAGCCGACGGGATTCGGCGATGCCCACCGGGGTCACCACCCGCATCGACTCGCACAGGTCGTCGATGTGGGTGTACACGGTGGCGAAGTGCCCGCCCGCCCGGGTGGCCAGCCAGCCTCCGAGCGTCGAGAACTCGAAGCTCTGGGGGTAGTGGCGCAGGGTCAGCCCGTGGGGACGCAGCTGTCCCTCGAGGACGGGGCCCAGGGCCCCGGCCTGGATGCGGGCCGCCCGACTGGTCCGGTCGATCTCCATGACCCGGTCCATGCGGGTCAGATCGAGCGAGACCACCCCCCGGTAGTCGTCGCCGACGTCGGCCTCGACCCCGCCCACGACCGAGGAGCCGCCGCCGTAGGGGATGGCGGCGACCCCCGTCGACGAGCACCAGTCGAGGAGGGCCACCACGTCGGCCTCGTCGGCGGGATGGGCCACCAGGTCGGGCGGACGGGGGAGGTCCCCGCGGAGGAGGCGCACGGTGTCGCGGTAGGAGCGTCCGTAGGTGTGGGCGGCCCGGTCCCGCCGGTCGGTGGAGCACAGATGGGCCAGTGTGGCCGGTGGCTCCAGGCGGGGTGCACGCAGGACGACGTCGTCGAGGGCCACCGGCACGGCCGGGGTCGGGGGATCGATGCCGAACCTCCCGCCGATGGCGGTGGCCAGGCGCCCGACCTGCTCGTCGGTGGCGGCGGCGTCCTCCCAGCCCCAGCCACGCCACGAGCGGGCCCGAGGGGCGGGCCCGCCGGATGACGCCGGAGCGGGGGGTGGTCCACCGGGAGGAGACGGCACCCCGCCAACGTACCCCCGGCCCGCCCGCCGCCACCGGGAGGGCCTCCGGGGCGGCCGGGGCGACGGGAGGGCGTAACCTGCAGGTGTGGTGAACCTCTCGGGCCCCCAGCTGGCCCTCCTCCTCGTCTTCGCCGTGGCCCAGGCGTTCCTCGGCTACTTCCTGGCCGAGACGGACAAGCGGAACCTCGGGCGCACACCCTGGGGGGTGCCGTCCATCGGATGGGCGGCCATCTGGTTCCTGAGCCTGCTGCTGGCCCTGATCCTGTGGTTCGTGGCCCATCGGGCCGAGGTCCGGCGGGCCGCCCAGGGACCGCTGGGCACGCTCGGCGGTGCCACGGCCGCTCCCGGGCCGGCACCGGCGCGGAGCGTGGGCAGCGACTTCCCGGCCTACCCCCGGCCGGCCGACGGACGGTCGGAGCCAACGACCCCACGACCACCGGTGCCGTCCGGTCACGCCCCGCCGACGCCCCATGCCGCCGCCGCCGCCCGCCCCACCGGCGAGCGAGTCGTCGCCGCCCTCGTGGCATCCCGATCCGAGCGGGCGGTTCCACTACCGCTGGTGGACCGGTTCCGAATGGACCTCCTACGTGGCCACCCACGGACGGGTCGAGACCGACACCAGCCCGGACCAGCGCATCGGCCCCTACTAGGTGGCCGGTGGCCGGGCGCGGCTGACGGATCCCCCGGCGTCCGCCCCTCCGTTCCTGGCGCACGACGGCGGGTTCCGGCAGACTGACGGGACCGGGTGCGGGGGCCGATGGAGGCGCACCGCGCCACCGGGTCCCGCGACGGGGGAGGGATGCCGCATGACCAGTCTCCACGTTGACGACGACGCCTCTGCGGGGTCCCGACCCGGCGGGCCGGTCGACGAGACGGCGCTCACCGACCCGCTGCTCGACCCCGCCGTCTACGCCGGCGACCCCTACCCGCTCTACGCCCGGCTGCGGGCCGAGGCGCCCGTGGCCCGCAACGACACGCTGGGGCTGTGGATGGTCAGCCGGCACGACGACGTGGTGGCGGTGTCGCGCGACCCGGACACCTTCTGCTCGTCGAAGGGGATCATGACCTTCGAGATCGGAGCCGAGTACGCCACGCCGCCGACCATGATGCACACCGACCCGCCCGACCACACCCGCTACCGCACCCTGGTCCAGCCCGGGTTCCGCCCGAGCTACATGCGGGCCCTCGAGCCGGGCATCCGGCCGGCGGGCCCGGGCCCTGGTGGAGCGCATCGAGCCCGGGGTCGCCGGTCGACATCGTCGCCGAGCTGGCCGTGCCCCTGCCGCTGCAGGTCATCAGCGACCTGCTGGGGGTGCCCGAGGAGGAGTGGCCGACGGTTCTTCCGGTGGTCGGAGGCCGTCATCCCCGGGCGCCACGGACTGGCCCGAGGAGGAGCGCGACCCGCCTGAGCATGCGAGATGGTGACGTACCTGCTCGACGGCCGCCGCCGACCGTCGGGCGTCACCGAGGGACGACATCATCAGCGAACTCGGGGCGGCCGAGGTCGACGGGGACCGGCTGACCGATGCCGAGCTCGGCATGTTCCTGGTGCAGCTGCTGGTGGCCGGCAACGAGACCACCCGGAACATGATGTCGGGCGGCCTCGTGGGCTTCGCCGAGCACCCGGGCCAGTGGGAGGCGCTGGCCGGCCGGGTCGCCGACGGGGTCAACCGTGCCCTGCCCGCTGGCGGTCGAGGAGATGCTGCGGTGGACCACCCCGGTCGTGGCATTCATGCGCACCACCACCCGGGAGGTCGAGCTCGGCGGGCGCACGCTCGGTGCGGGCGACCCGGTGCTCATGCTCTACGCCTCGGCCAACCGCGACGAGGCTGCCTTCGGGCCGACCGCGCGGCGACCTTCGACTGCCGCCCGCGACCCGAACCCGCACGTGGCCTTCGGCTTCGGCGCCCACTTCTGCATCGGCGCCGTGCTGGCCCGGGTCGAGGGTCGGATCCTGCTCGAGGAGCTGCTCGCCCGGTTCGGCTCGATCGCCCCGGCGGGCGAGGTCGTGCGCACCGCCTCCCCGGTCATCGCCGGGGTGAAGTCGGCGCCGGTGGTGTTCGGCGCTCGCTGACCGGCACGCCGGCCCACCGGTCAGGCGCGCCGACGCGGTCCGGCCGCGGAGTCAGGCGCCGGCCGGGTCAGGCCCGTGGCGCCGCTCAGCTGGCGGCGTGGATGGCGTCGAGGGCGGCCATCTGGGCGTCGGACAGCTGCAGCGTCGCCGCCTCGCAGTTCTCCTCGACGTGGGCGACCGACTTGGTCCCCGGGATGGGCAGCATCACCGGGGAGCGGTGCAGCAGCCAGGCCAGCGCCACCTGGGTCGGCGTCGCCCCCGTCTCGGCGACGACGGTGCCCATGGCGGTGTCGGGGCCGGTCAGCGCGCCCGACGCCACCGGAAACCACGGGATGAACCCGATCCCTTCGGCCTCGCAGTGGGCCAGGACGTCGGCCGACGAGCGGTTGGTCAGGTTGAAGAGGTTCTGCACCGACACCACGGGCACCACGGCGCGGGCCGCCTCCAGCTCGGCCACGGTGACCTGGGACAGCCCGACGTGGGCCACCTTGCCCTCGGCGACCAGGTCGGCGAGGAGCCCGAACTGCTCGTCGGCCGGCACCTTGGGGTCGATCCGGTGGAGCTGGAACAGGTCGATGCGCTCGACGCCGAGCCGCCGGAGGCTGAGCTCGCACTGCTGGCGGAGGTACTCGGGCCGTCCGACGGGCAGCCACTGGCCGGGTCCCTGGCGGGTGAGGCCGGCCTTGGTGGCGATGACCAGTCCCGTCGGGGTAGGGGTGGAGGGCCTCGAAGATGAGGCGCTCGCTCACCTCGGGACCGTAGGAGTCGGCGGTGTCGATGAGGTCGACGCCCATGTCGACGGCCCGCCGCAGGACGGCGATGCACGCGTCCCGGTCGGCCGGCTCGTCCCAGACGCCCGGGCCGGTGATCTGCATGGCGCCGTAGCCGAGGCGGTGGACGGTGGTGGCGCCGTCGATCCGGACCCGAGGGTGAAGGTCCCGCTCGATCGGACGGGCTTCGGGGTGCGCTGTCGGTCATGGGTTCTCCTGCGGTGGTCGGGGATCGGTCGCGGCGTCAGGACGGGGTCGCCGGCGGTCGGCTCGCAGGGTTCTGCGGTCGGCGCGGCGATCTGCCCGGTGCGGATCGGCAGTCGACCGCCCGTGGGCCCGACTCGGCGGTGGTCACGTCCGCATCCGGCAGGCGCCGCGATCGACCGCGTCGGCGTCGGCGTCCGACGCCGGCGTCAGCGCCGGCGGTAGTGGGGGACCCGGTCCTCGGCCCGGGCCGCCTTCATCTCGGCGTAGTCGGACGACGCGAACACCATGGACTGGGCCACCGCCTCCTCGGCGATCGACCGCTGGACCTCGTCCGTGCCCAGGCTCGAGATCGTGCGCCGGGCCATCTTGACGGTGAAGGCGGGTGCCGAGGCGATCGTCTCGGCCATGGCCATGGTGACGGCGTCGAGTTCGGCCTCGTCGGCCACCAGGCGGCTGACGATGCCGTGGCCGAGTGCCTCCTCGGCGGTCATCACCCGACCGGTGAGGGCCATGTCGGCCGCCACCCCGTGACCCGCCATCTGGAACAGGCGGGCCGTCCCGCCCGAGTCGGGGATCACCCCGTGGACCACCTCGGGCAGCATCATCCGGGTCCCGACGGCGGCCACCCGGATGTCGCACAGCAACGCCCGCTCGAATGCGCCGCCGATGACCCACCCCTTGAGGGCACAGATGATGGGGCAGGGCATGGTGAGGAACATCTGGGTGGGCCGATGCCCGCGCTCGATGAATTCGAGGTCGGAGATGTCCTCCACCCGGATCCCGATCTGGCCGGTGTCCCGGCCCGACGAGAAGCTCTTCCCCTCGCCCCGCCACACGATGGCCCGCAGTTCGGGCATGGCGTGGACCTCGGCCAGCACCTCCCACAGGCGGCGGTCCATCTCGTCGCTCATGGCGTTGTGCTTCTCGGGGCGGTTGTTGGTGATGACGGCGACGGGCCCGTCGACGTCGAGGCGGACCAGGTTCCGCTCCTCGTCGGTGAGCGGCTGTGCGTAGGTCATGGGAGGGTGGGTCCTTTCGTCACGGACGGTGGTCGTCACGGATCGGGGGTCGTCACGGAGCGGGGGACTCCATGGCTCGGCGGAGCGGTCGTCACGGTGCGAGGGGTCGTCACGGAGTCATGGGTCAACGCCTGGGTGAAGGCTCGCCGAACGGGCCACGGCCCAGTTGCTCGCGGATGGGGGTGAACGGGGGCTGCACGGTGTGGCGCCGCTGCCAGTTGGCTCCGTCGACCACCAGCGAGTGCCCCGAGATGTAGGAGGCGTAGGGGGAGCAGAGGTACGTGGCGGCCCAGGCCAGCTCGCGTGGGTAGCCGACCCGACCGGCCGGCACCCGGTCGTCCTGGCCCTCGTACTTGCCGGGCACGGCGGCGATGGCGGCCACCTCGTCCTCGTGGGGCATGAGCCCGGGCACCAGCCCGTTCACCCGGATGCCGTAGGGGGCCCACTCGACCGAGAGGGTCTCCACCAGGTTCTTGACCCCGGCCTTGGCCGCCGCCGAGTGGGCGAAGCCGGGCCCGCCGGTCCAGGCGTACGAGGCACCGACGTTGACGATCGACCCGTCCCGTCCGGCCGGGATCAGCCGCCGGGCGAACTCCCTCGAGCAGAGATAGGTGCCGTTCAGGACGATGTCGACCACCGTGCGCCAGGCGTTGGGGCTCATGTCCTCGGCCGGCACCGGGAAGTTGCCGGCCGCGTTGTTGATCAGGGCGTCGACCGGGCCGAGCCCCGACTCGACCAGCGTCGAACGCCGCGGCGATGGCCTCGGCGTCGCGGATGTCGCACGCCACGCCGATGGCGCGTCCACCCGCCGCCTCGACCGAGGCCACACCGGCCGCCCGGTGGTCCTCGTCGCGGCTCACCACGGCCACCGCGGCACCCAGCCGGCCGAACTCGGTGGCGATGGACTTGCCCAGGCCGGTGCCGCCGCCCGTGACCACGACCACCTGCCCGTCGTACGTCCCGGCGGGGAGGGCCGAGGCCCCGGTCGGCGGGGGCTGGGGCAGGCCGGGTGGGGTCATGGGCGACGATCCTACCCACGGGTGGCGATCGTGCCCCGGTGTCCCGCCCGCGCCGGGTGCGCCACGCCGTGTGCGACGCATCGACGGTCGATGCCCACCCCCGCCCCGTCGTGCGCCTCGGTCCCGGTCGGGCACCCGGCTGTGGGAGCATCGGCGCACGATGGGCACCTTGTTCGGGACGACCATGAGCCGCCTCCGGCGGGGCGCGCCGATCGCCGCCACCGCGGCCGTGCTGCTGCTGGCCGCCTGCGGGTCGTCCTCCACGGACACGACCACGACCACCGGCGCACCGCCGACGCCGTCGTCACCGACCCCGACGCCGTCGTCGCCGACCACGACGTCACCGTCGCCGTCGCATGCGTCGGGATCACCTGCGCTCACCCCGCCCGCCGTGCCGGCCACCGGGTGCCTACCTCGGCGCCTGGCTGCACCCCGTGGCCACCGGATCGGGATCCGCGTTCGCGGTGGAGCAGGCCACCATTCCGACGGTGGTGGCGGCCACGGGTCGATCCGCTCGGACTCCTCCATGTCTATGCACCGTGGGCCCGGTCGGCGCCGGTGGCCTCCTTGCGGGCGGTGGCCGCCGCAGGCTCGACGCCCATCCTCGACTGGGGCTGCGGTCCCGACGTCGCCACGTTGTCGTCCGGCGCCGACGACGCGCTGATCTCGCGCTACGCGTCGACCCTGCGGTCCTACGCCGGCCCGGTGTTCCTGCGCTGGTGCTGGGAGATGAACCTGGCCGGCCACGGTGCCCAACTCGGGTGGTCCGTCCGGCTTCACCAGCGCCTGGTCCCACATCCGCGCCCTGTTCCGTCGGGCCGGTGCCACCAACGTGGCGTTCGTGTGGTGTCCGGGCCTGGCCGGGGTCGACCCGCGGCCCTACTTCCCGGGGGCGGACGAGGTCGACTGGATCGGCGTGGACGGCTACGACCGGGACGGCGCCCAGACCTTCGCCTCGCTGTTCACCCCCTACTACCGGACATGGGTCGGGGAGGGGAAGCCGATGATGGTGGCGGAGACCGGGTCGGCCGGGGCGGCACAGCCGTCCTTCATCGACAGCATCGGGACGGGAGCGCCGGCACTCCCGGCCGTCAAGGCCGTCGCCTACTTCGACGCCCCCGGCCCCGCGGCGCCGTGGCAGTTCACCCCGGCAGGACTCGGGGCCTTCGCCCGCCTGGCCGCCCAGCCCTATTTCCAACCGCAAGGAGTGAAGACCTAACTCCTCTGCGTGGTCGCCAGAGCGGTCGACGTGCCGGGGAGCGACCTCAAACAGGCAGGTCAGAGCCCCTATTCCGAGGGGAAGTCCTCAAAATTGACGATGGGCGTACTACCGGCCACAATTGGGGAAACGGTAGTGCGACCGGCGGGCCCCGACGGCCCGGTGAGGACGGTGTGCGGGCCTTGAGGCCTCCACCCCTCGAGGGCGTACCGACACTCCTGGGCAGGGGGCAGCGTGGGGCAACCAGAGGGGCACGGCATCGGCACGCACAGCCGCCGATCGACCGTTCGCACCCCACCGCCACGGCTCGCCACCCGCCGAGCCACCGACCCGACCACACGGCGAGCCGCCTTCCGGATGCCACCGCGACTCACCGACCGGACCCCGGACGGCAGGCGCGTTCCGGCCCGGACGGCCCTCGCCACGGTGCTGGTGCTGGTGGCCACCGTGGTGGCCGCGGCCTCGTCCGTGGACATCCGGGACACGGGCCCGGCCGCGTCCCGGTCGGCCACCTTCCAGTCGGCCACCTTCCAGTCGGCCACCTTCCAGTCGGCCACCTTCCAGTCGGCCACCGATCAGTCGGCCACGTCCCGGTCGGCCACCGATCGGTCGGTCCGTCATCGGGCCACCCATGCCGGCCTCCGGCTGCTGGCCGCATCCTCGCTGCCCTCGAGGGCGCTGTACGGATGGGGTGGCAACGACTCCGGCCAGGTGGGCAACGGTGCCGTGGGCGGCGGGTCGTCGAGCGGGGTCACGCTGCCGGTCGGGATCACCGCGCCGGCCGGCCAGGCGTTCGCGTCGGTCAGCGCCGGAGGCGCCTTCACCGTCGGGGTCACCACCTCGGGCCGGGTCTATGCCTGGGGAGCGGGCTCGCTCGGCCAGCTGGGTGACGGGGCGTACGTCGGATCGACGGCGCCCATGCCGGTGACCGTGCCCGCGCCGCCCGGAGGCCCGCCGGCCGTCGTCACCGCGGTGGCGGCCGGGAGCGCCCACGCCCTGGCCCTGACCTCGACCGGACACCTGTACGCCTGGGGGGCGAACCTGTTCGGCCAGCTCGGCGACGGCACCACCGTGCGCAGCGACGTGCCGACCGCGGTGGTCGCCCCGGCCGGGGTGACGTTCACCGCCGTGGCGGCCGGGGGTGACCACAGCATGGCGCTGGCCTCCGACGGACGGGTCTTCAGCTGGGGGGCCAACGTCGACGGGCAGGTCGGTGACGGCACGACGACGGCCCGGGCGGCACCGACCGCAGTGGTCGCCCCCGTCGGGGTGACCTTCACCGCGCTGGCCGCGGGGACGGCCCACAGCCTGGCCGTGGCCGCCGACGGCAGCGTCTACTCGTGGGGGTTCAACGCCTCGGGCCAGCTGGGGACGGGCACGACCGTGGACGCGTCGACGCCCCAGCTCGTCTCGATGCCGGCCGGGGCCACGGTGGCCGAGGTGGCCGCCGGCGGGTCCCACAGCCTCGCCCTGACGTCGTCCGGCACTGGTCTTCGCCTGGGGATCGGACGTGTTCGGCCAGCTGTCCTCCGCCCTGGTGGCCACGCTCCCGGTCGACAGCGACGTGCCCGTGCAGCCGCTCGGCCTGCCGCCGGTGACGCCGTTCGTGCACATCGCGGCCGGCCAGGACGCCTCCTACGCCCTCACCGACAACGGCGTCCCGTGGGTGTGGGGCGGCGACTACTACGGCCAGCTGGGCGACGGGACGCCCGGCGTCAACGCCGCGGCCCCGGCGGCCATGACCACCCTGCCCCCGGGCACGCTGGCCACGGGCCTGTACTCGGGGCCGGACGGGTCGGCGGCGTTCCTGGTGACCCGGGCCCAGCAGACCATCACCTACCCGAGCGTCCCCGGTGCCACCTACGGCGACCCACCGGTGAACGTCGGACCGACGGTCGACTCCGGCCTCGGCCTCACCAACACGGCCCAGGGCTCGTGCACCGGTGCGCTGGTCCGCCTGTTCCTGACCGGGGCCGGGTCGTGCACCCTGACCTCGAGCCAGGCCGGCTCGTTCCAGTACTACCCGGCATCGGCCACCACCACCTTCGGCGTCGCCCCGGCGGTGCTCACCGTGGTGCCCGACCCGCTGACCGGCACCGTGGGCACGACCCTTCCGGCGCTCACCTACCACCTGACCGGCCTCGTCGACGGGGACACCGCCTCGGTCGTCACCGGGACCGCCACCTGCACGTCCACCGCATCGGCCGCCTCGTTCCAGGGTGCGTACGACATCACGTGCTCCCCGGGCACCCTGCACGCCGCCAACTACCTGTTCCAGGCGGGACCGCCGGCGACCCTGTCGCTCCTCGGACCGTCGTCGGGGTATGCGGTGTTCGGCACCGACGGCTCGCTGTGGCCGATGGGCGCCGCCCCGCCGGCGCAAGGCTCGGCCGGCGCCTTCTTCGGGTCGATGACCGGGAAGCCCCTGGCCGCACCGGTGGTGGGGGCGGCCTACACACCGTTCCACGACGGCTACTGGATGGTCGCCACCGACGGCGGCATCTTCGCCTTCGGCGCGGCCCCGTTCGAGGGCTCGATGGGCGGCCTCCCGCTCAACCGGCCGATCGTCGGGATCGCCCCCACGCCGGACGGCGCCGGCTACTGGGAGGTGGCGTCCGACGGCGGCATCTTCGCCTTCGGCGACGCCGGCTTCTACGGCTCGACCGGGGCGACGACCCTGGTGCAGCCCATCGTCGGGATGGCGGCCACCACCGATGGCCGGGGGTACTGGCTGGTCGCCTCCGACGGCGGCGTGTTCGCCTTCGGGGACGCCGCCTTCCACGGATCGACGGGGGGGCGGATCACCCTCGACCCGATCGTGGGCCTGTCGGCCACCGACGACGGAGGTGGCTACTGGATGGTCACCCGTCACGGTGCCGTGTTCCCGTTCGGCAACGCCGCCTTCGAGGGAAGCCTGCGCTACATCACCCTCGGAGCGCCCATCGCCGGCATGGCCCCCACGTCCGACGGCCACGGCTACTGGTTGGTCGGAGCGGACGGCGGGGTGTTCGCCTTCGGAGACGCCCCGTTCCTCGGTGCCGTCCCCTCGCCCCCCGCCCCGATCGCCGGGATCATCTGACATGGCGAAGCGGACCCCGCGGACCGACGCACCCACGGACGCACACGAGGAGAGGACCGGCATGGACAGCGCACCCGGACGACGACTTCCCGGCCCGGCGGACGCCCGGGGGAGCGAGCGCCGCGGATGCCGGCGTCACCGGTCGCCACGCCGACGACCGCCCCACCGCCGCCCGGACCGGCAACCCCTCCGGCGCCCCACGTCGGGTCCGCTGACCGCCCGGTGGGTCCGCACCTGGCCGCCGGCCTGGTGACCGTCGGGACGCTGGTGACGGTGGCCGTCACCCAGTCCTCCTCGGCGGCGTCGGGCCCGCGTCGTGGCGGGTGCGGCCTCGTCGTCCACGCTGTCCAAGCCGGCCGTGCCGACCTCCAGCGCCTACCTGGGCGCCTTCGTGGCGCCCCACGAGGGCGAGGCCATGGCCCAGTCCGACGTGCGCCAGGAGCTGGCCCAGATCGGCAACTTCGACGGGACCGTCGGCCGCCCACTCGGGCTCGTCCACGTCTACCAACCGTGGAACGCACCGGTGAAGTCCTCGGTGCTCGCCGCCCTCGCCTCCACCGGGGCCACCCCGGTGGTCGACTGGACGTGCACGTCCGACGCGTCGGTCATCAGCGGCAGCCAGGACAGCCTCATCTCCAACTACGCCGATGCCCTGAAGGCCTACGGGCGCCCGGTGTTCCTGCGGTGGTTCTGGGAGATGAACCTGGTGAACCTGCCCCGGACCAGCGGCTGCCTGGGGACGGGTGGAGCGGCCAACTACATCCTGGCCTGGAGGCACATCTGGACCATCTTCCAGAGCCGGGGAGCGGCCAACGTGGCCTTCGTGTGGTGCCCCTCGATCAACGGGCCCACCTTCGGGTCGGCCTTCTACCCGGGCGACACCTACGTGGACTGGATCGGGTGGGACGGCTACGACCGCAAGCAGGACCCGACCATGCTGACCACCCAGTTCCTGCCCTTCTACGCATTCTGGCTCCCCAACGGGAAGCCCCTCATGATCGGCGAGACCGGTGCCACCATCGACCAGGGCACCTATCTGGCCCAGCTGCGGACCGTGCTGCCGGTCACGTTCCCCGGGGTCAAGGCCGTCCTCTACTACGACTCGATGTCGACCTCGGACTGGACCCTGGTCGACGCCCCGGGCAACCTCGGGATGACGGCCTTCATCACCTGGGGCCAGACGCCGTACTTCGGATTCCCCTTCGTCGGCTCCTGACGTAGCGGCTCCCGACGTAGCGACTCCTGACGCCGCGGCTCCTGACCATCGGCCCCCCACGGATCACCACCTGGCGCATCGGCCCCCGACCGGTCGGCCCCTCCGGGACGCCGTGCGCAGGGAGGCCCCGCGTGGCGTCCGGAGATCCGCCGGACCGGCCCCGTGCTCGCCGCCGTCCCGCCGTCCGGCCGTCCCGCCGTCCGCCTCCCGCCGTCCCGCCGTGCCGGTCACCCGTCCGCGCGGACGGGAGCGGATCGAGCTGCCCCGGGGGCGGCCGACAAGCGGTGGCGTGTCGACGGTGCTGCCGGGCGACGCGTGACCCGGGCACGTGTCCCCGTGGGAGGGCGACCGCACCGGGTCGACAGGCTGATCGCCGGGGCTCCCGTCACCGCCCGGGTCGTCGGTGGGAACCCTCCCCGGAGGGGAAGGGGAGCCCAGCGTCGAACGCCGCCGTCGGCCCCCTACCGGCCGGCCGGCCCGGTGGACGTCGGTGAGGGCACCGACACCCGCCCACCCGCCCGTTGGCGCGGCCCGCCGCGGCCCGGCCCGGGACGCCGGGCTCGGGTCGCTCAGAACGAGACGTCGACGGTGAACCCGGCCAGCTGGCCCGGCGTCGGGATCGAGGTGAGGTTCGGGTGGTCGGGGTCGTAGGCGAGGGTGTGGGGGCTGCGTGACGTGGTGACCAGGTCGACCCGGAAGTAGGTCTGGCCGTTCTGGGTGACCGGGGTGCGCTCGATCCGGACCACCTCGACGCCGAGGGTGGTGCCCGGCACGGCCGGCAGGGTGGCGCTGGCCTTCTGGCCGACATGGACCTCGTTGATCGAGGTCTCGGGGACCTGGACCACCATCTGGTTCTGGATCGAGTCGAGCGTGATGAGGGCGGCGTAGGCCGGGGACGACGACGAGGCGCCGGACTGCGGCCCCTGCGGGAAGAGCTGGATCCCGGTGGTCTGCCCCTGGCCGAGGGCGGCCGGGGCGGTGGGCTGCTTGACCCCCTGGTTGGAGACCAGCTCGCCGACGGTGCCGTTGACGGCCGACACCACGCCGTCGAACGGGGCCACCACCACGGCCTGGTCCAACTTGGCCTGGTCGGCGGCGATGGCCGCCTGGTCCTGCTGGATGGCGGCCTGGGTGCCGGCGATGGCCTCGGGCGTGGCCGGAGCGCTGCCGGCGGCCAGGGCGGCCTGGGCCGTCGTCACCGCCGCCGCGGCCTGGTCCACGCTGTTCTGGGCCGCCGCGTCCTGCGACGCCTGGGCCGCCGTCGCCTCGGACAGCGCGTTCTGGTCGGCGGTCAGGTTGCCCTGGTCGACCTGGACCTGGCGCTGGTCGGCGGCGCAGTAGGCGGGGGGCGTGGCCGAGGTGCACGCCGGGATGTCGTCCTGGTACGTCTGCTGGTCGGCGGTCAGCAGCGACTGCGTGGTGGCCACCTGGGCCTGGGCCGCCGACACGGCGGCCGCCGTCGTCGCCCGGGTGCCGTCCAGCTTCTGCTGGGCCGACGACTGCTGGACCTGGGCCGCCGACACCTGGTCCTGGAGCTGCTGGACCTGGGTGGGCTGTCCTCCGGACTGCTGGCTGGCCAACAGCGCCTGGTCGGCGGCCAGCTTGGACCGGTCGGCGGCCAGTCGGGCGTCGAGGGCGGTGGTGTCCTGGCTGGCCAGCACCTGGCCGGCGTGGACCACCTCGCCCACGTGGATCGGGATCGAGGTGATCGGACCGGTGGTGGGCATGTTCAGCTGGGCGTCGAGGGTGGGCTGGACCACCCCGGTGGCCGACATCGGACTGCCCAGCAGCAGGCTGTTGACGGCGGCGCCGAGGAGCAGGGCGGAGGCCAGGACCAGCGCGCCCACCACCACCCCCCGGGCCCCGCGGAGGCGCTTCTGGTGGGGGTTGCGGGGTGCGAACCGACCGCCGTCCCCGGGGGGTGGGCCGGTCGGAGGACCGTCCGACGCGGCGGCCACCGGGCGGTCCGACGGGTCGAGCGACGGATCGACCGACGGGTCGAGCGACGGGTCGGCGGCGGTGCCGGGATCGAGGTGGTCGGATGCGGCCGCAGCCCCGGCTGCGACGGCCGCGACCCCGGCCGGGACGAGTCCGGGTCCGGGATCCGTCGGGGTCGGCACGTCGTTGCGGGGACGGCTCAACCCGGCGATCACGTCGTTGAGCCGGGCCACGGCCGGCAGTCCGGCGTCGATCACCGAGTTCATCGGGTCCGGTCGGCCGCCCAACTGGGCCGACACCCAGTGGTTCAGCCGGCTGCCGAGCTCGTCGACCACCTCGGGGTGCCGATCGGCCACGTTGTGCTGCTCGTCGGGGTCGTTGGCCAGGTCGTAGAGCTCGACGCCGTCGCGGCCGTAGATGGTGGTCTGGAGGAACTTGATGTACTTCCAGTCGGGGGTGCGCACGCCCCGCGCCGCCTGCCACGTGGCCTCGCTCAGCATCACCGCGTCGCGGTGGTCGGTGGTCTCGCCCCGCATGAGGGGGAACAGCGACCGCCCGTCGACCCCTTCGGCCTCGGGCAGGCCGAGCGCCTCCAGGATGGTCGGCATCACGTCGGTCAGGGTCACCATGGCCGACGAGTCCGTGACCGGGATGGTGCCCGGTGCCCACATCAGGAGCGGCACGTGGGTGACCGAGTCGTAGAGGCCGGCGTGGTCGAACCAGGCGTCGTGCTCGGTCATGTTCTCGCCGTGGTCGCCGAACAGGACGACCAGGGTGTCGTCCAGGAGGCCCTCGGTCTCCAGGTGCTGGAAGATGCGTCCGATCTCGAAGTCGAGGTAGGCCACCTCGGCGTCGTACAGGTCGGCGATGTAGTCCAGGTTGGGCATGGCGTCGAGGAAGTCGTACAGGTTCTGCTTGAACAGCGGGTAGCTCGGCCGGCCCTCGAGCTTGGCCGTGATGTCCGGGTCGATGCGCCCCGAGGTGCCGTGGGTGTAGCGCTCCTTGAACGGGGAGGGCGGCACGTAGGGGATGTGGGCGTCCCAGAAGTGGAGGAACAGGAAGAAGTCCCGGTCCTTGTGCTCGCTGATCCAGGGCAGCCCGATGCCGTTGATGACCGACCCGGGCGACCGCGACCGCCCCGGCGGGGGCATGTAGTCGTCGTAGCCGCGGATGAACCAGTCCTTCATGGCGAACAGGTGGTCCACCGCTCCGGTCACGTAGCCGTTGCGCCGCAGCTCCGACGGCAGCCACAGCGTCTCCTCGGGGAGGTAGGCGGCCGGGTGGAAGTGGGACACGATGCCCGAGTTGATGCCGAACTTCCCCGTGAACAGCGCCGTGTGCGACGGCTGGGTCGGGATGTCGGTGGCGTACGTCTCGCGGAAGAGGGCCCCTTCCGAGGCGATGCGGTCGAGGTTGGGGGTGAGTCCCCGTGCGTTGCCGAGGCAGCTCAGATGATCGGCCCGGAGGGTGTCGAGGGAGCAGATGAGGAGGTTCACGCGGCACCCCCCGCCGCCGGCCCGGGGGCCTGGCCCGCCCGGCTACCGGTGCCCGGGACTGGCCCTCCCGTCGTCCATCGGTGCCCGCCTTCCGGGTCGCTGCCCGCGTACCGTCGTCGATCCCTGCATCCCATGGATCCTGCCCTTCCGCTCTGCAGGAACGCCGGTAGAACCCGTCCGGTCCGTTGCGCACCCTGCCCCACGAGCATGGTACAGAAAGATCACTCAATGTGCACGTCCTTTCACGGAGAGTGACTTTCTTGGTATCGTGACCCCCAGGGGCAGGCACCGGACGGCGCACGGAAGGGCAGCGACGCGCCGGGGCGGCTCCCGTCACGCACCACACGACGCACCACGACGCACCACACGACGCACCACACCGTGACCCGCACGATCCGAACCGCACGACAGGGGCGACCAGAGAACCGATGCACTTCGACCTCCTCAACGGGATCCAGCCGCTGGCACTGCTGCTCGGGACCGACGCCCTGCTGATGGCCTTCATGGCCTACCCGTTGGTCATGCGCTACCCCGACGACCAGGGCGACGGGATGGCCCTGGTACTGCTCCCGAAGCCGAAGCTCCCGTCGTACTGGCTGGTGCCGGCGTTCGGCCTCCTCTTCCTCACCTTGATGGTCGGCTACCACTCGCTCCGGGGCAACTGGAGCCCCGACCAGATCTACGCCGACCTGGTGGCCCGGATCTGCGGGTCGGTGGTGCGCTCCCCGGCCGAGGTGGCCGGGTACCTGGCCGGCTTCACCCTGGGCCTCCGGTTCCTGACCGTCGGCACCATCGTCTGTCTGGCCGTGCTCGGCCGGGGCAACCCGATGCGCAAGGGCCTGGTCGCCTTCCAGGCCGTGGTCTACCTGTTCGTGATGGCCTTCGTCGACGCCACCCTGGTGGTGGTCGAGGTCCTGGTGGGCGCGCCCGTCGCCCCGACCACCCTGCTGGGCAACTTCGCCGCGGTGGCGGTGGCCATCCTGGCCATGACCCGCCTGCAGTACCTCAACTACGCCCTCCCCATGCCGAGCCGCGTCCCGTTCGCCAAGCGGCCCCGGTTCTCCGACGCCGCCACCCTCATCGGGGTGACGGTGGCGGCCATGGCCATCTGCATGGCCGCGCTGCTGTGGATCTTCCACCTGGCCGACCCGGCGTTCCGGCCCGCCCTGGCCCTGGTCCTGCCGGTGCCGTTCGCGGCCGGGACGTTCGTGGTCCGCACCGCGTTGCTGGCCATCGTGAACGGGGTCAGCGTGCGCCCCGAGCCGCCGGTGGGGGAGTCCCGGCCCCCGATCGACGTGATCATCCCCGCCTACAACGAGGAGGAGGTCATCGAGGCCACCCTCACCGCCATCGACGTGGCCGCCGGACGCTACGGCGGACCGGTGCGCGTGATCGTCATGAACGACGGGTCCTCGGACGGCACCCGCCGGCTGGCGCTGGCCACCATGGCCGCCTTCGCCCACGCCACCGGCGAGGTCCACGACGGCCGCCACGGCGGGAAGTCCGAGTCCCTCAACGCCGCCCTGGCCCTCACCCGAACCGACATCGTGGTGCGCATCGACGCCGACACCATCATCGGGGAGTGGTCGCTGTACTACACGCCCCGCTGGTTCGAGGACCCCGTCATCGGCCTGGTCGAGCCCATGTGCTTCCCCCGGGGCGGCCGCCGCTCGGTCTTCCCCCACCTGCGGCTCTTCGAGGAGCTGAAGCAGTTCGGGCTCAACCACCGCACGATCCAGACGGTGGACGGGGTCAACGTGGTCCCCGGGGTGTTCACCGCCTTCCGCCGCCAGCTGGCCGTCCGGCTCGGTGGGTTCACCGTCGGGATGAACGGCGAGGACGGCGACTTCACCCTGCGGGCCAGCCGGCTCGGCTACCGCACGTGGATGGACACCAAGATCGTGGTCTACGAGGACGTGCCCCCCACCTACGCCGAGATCCGCGAGCAGCGGGTGCGGTGGGGCCGGGCCGTCCACCACAACCAGTCCCGGCACGGCCCCTACCGGGCGGGGGTGGCCACCCCCAAGGTGTGGTTCAACCAGACCCAGCAGTTCGTGAAGTCCACGTTCGCGCCGGCCCGGCTGCTCCTGCCGCTGTACCTGCTGCTGACGGCCATGTTCGAGGGGACCCAACGCGACGTGATCCTGATCTTCCTCGGCGGCTACGTCCTCGCCGAGATCGTCTTCATGACCCTCCAGGCCGTCCTCACCCTCGGCTTCCACCAGGGACGCCACTTCGGCTGGGTCCTGCTGTGGCCCGTGTGGCACCTCTTCCTGATGGTCTTCGCCACCGAGTCGTGGCTGTCGATGCCGGGCCGTCCCCTCGGCGTCCACGGCACCCGCCCGGTCGTCATCACCCAGGCGGTCATCCACTGAGCGGTCCGGGCCCACGGGCACCGGACAGGCCTGGCCCACGTGCACCGGACCGGCCGGGCCCGCGGAGACGGGCGACGGGGGCCGTTCCCCGGGCCCGGACGCGGGACGTCCCCGAGGAGCCGGCTGCATGCCGGAGCGACCCCGCTACCATCGGCGGCACCCCGACCGGGACCGTGCCATGCGCCTGATCTACTTCGACGTCGACACCCTGCGGCCCGACCACCTGGGCTGCTACGGGTACCGCCGACCCACCAGCCCGGTGATCGACGCCCTGGCCGCCCGGGGCGTGCGGTTCGACAACGTGCACGCCTCCGACACGCCGTGCCTGCCGTCCCGCTCGGCCCTGTCGACCGGCCAGTTCGGCATCCGCAACGGCGCGGTCAACCACGGCGGCCCCGCCACCGACCTGTTCCCCGAGGGCCCGGCCCGCGGCTTCCGCACCGCCGCGGCCGCCCACAGCTGGATGGCCCCCCTGCGCGACCTCGGGATGTGGACGACGTCGATCAGCACCTTCGCCGAGCGCCACTCGGCCTACCACTTCGACGCCGGGTTCAACGAGTGCGTCAACCTCGGGACCCGGGGGCTGGAGACGGCCGACCAGGTCGAGGCGGCGGCCCGGGAGTGGCTGGTCCGCAACGCCCACCGCCGGGACTGGTTCCTCCACGTCCACCTCTGGGACCCCCACACCCCCTACCGCACGCCGGCCTCCTTCGGCGTCCCGTTCGACGACGACCCCCTGCCTGGATGGCTGACCGAGGAGGTGCGGGCCGAGCACTGGCTGCTCCCCGGGCCCCACTCGGCCCAGGAGCTGGCCGGCTTCGGCCCCCGTGACGTGTGGGACCGCTACCCGCGCCAACCGGTCGAGGCGGCCTCGCTGGACGACGTCCGACGGGTCTACGACGGCTACGACACCGGCGTGCGCTACGCCGACCACCAGATCGGCCGCCTGCTCGGGGTGGTCGACGACCTCGGCCTCACCGACGACACGGCCGTCATGGTCTCGGCCGACCACGGCGAGAACCTGGGGGAGCTGGGCATCTACTGCGACCACCAGACGGCCGACCAGATCACCACCCGGCTCCCGTTCGTGCTGGCCTGGCCCGGACGTGACGGGGTGGCGGCCGGCTCGGTCGACACGGGGCTCCACTACCAGATCGACGTGATGGCCACCGTGCTCGAGCTGGCCGGCGCCGAGGTGCCCGAGCGGTGGGACGGGCGGTCGTTCGCCGCCGACCTGCGTGCGGGACGGCCGACCGGCCGGGACGGACTGGTCCTGTCGCACGGGGCGTGGACGGCCCAGCGTGCCGTCCGCTGGGACCGCTGGATCTGCATCCGCACCTACCACGACGCCTTCCACGGCTTCCCGGACGTGCAGCTGTTCGACGTGGTGGCCGACCCCTACGAGCAGCACGACGTGGCCGCCGACCACCCCGACGTGGTCGAGCACGCCCTGGCCCGCCTGACCGACTGGGGGAGTGACGCCCTGGCCCGCTCGCCGGCCGGGGTCGACCCGCTGTGGACGGTGCTCACCGGGGGCGGGCCGTGGCACAGCCGGGTCGATGTGGACTGGTACCTGGAGCGTCTGCGCTCGACCGGCCGGGGAAGGTGGGCCGACCACTTCGCGGCCCGGGGCTGGCCGCGGGTGGCCACCCCGGCGTCGGGACCGGGGCCCGGGGTGCTGGAGGGCTGACGCCGGGCCCGTCCCGGTCGCCGGCCGCACGACCCGCACGCACGACCCGGAGGCGGGAGGGATCGGTGCCCTCGGGTAGCCTCGACCCTCGTGGACTTCGACCTCTCGCCCGAACTCGCCGCCCTGCAGGACTCCGTCCGCCGCCTGGCCCAGGACAAGATCAAGCCGCGGGCCCGGGAGATCGACACGACCGGCGAGTACCCCCAGGACCTCTTCGACGCCTTCCGGGACGCCGACCTGCTCGGGCTGTGCCTGCCCACCGAACTCGGCGGCTCCGGTGCCGGCATCCTCGGCCTCACCATCGCCATCGAGGAGGTGGCCAAGTACTCGAACACCGCCGCCCTGATGCTGCTGCTGACCCGGCTCCCGACCGGCCCCATCCTCATCGCCGGCAACGACGACCAGCGGCAGCGCTACCTGCCCGGCATCGCCACCGGCGAGCTGCGGTGCGGGTTCGGCCTGTCGGAGCCCCAGGCGGGGAGCGACGTGGCCGGGATGCGCACCCGTGCCGTGCCCGACACCCGGCCCGGGCACGAGGGTGACTGGATCCTGAGCGGGACCAAGTGCTGGATGTCCGGGGTGGTCCAGGCCGACTGGTACACGGTGTTCGCCAAGACCGGCGACCCCGAGTCGCGGGCCCACGACTCCATCACCGGCTTCATCGTGGAGCGGAGCTGGGACGGGGTGTCGGTCGGGAACACGGACCGCAAGATGGGGGTGCGCGGCATCGACACGGGCGAGCTCCTGCTCGACCAGGTCCACGTGCCGGCGGCCAACGTGATCGGCGAGGTCGGTGGGTTCCGCCTGGCCATGCTGGGCCTCAACGCCATGCGCCCGATCGTGGCCGCCCGCGGCATCGGCCTGGCCGAGGGCGCCCTCATGTACGCCACCGAGTACGTCAAGCAGCGCCAGGCGTTCGGCCACACCATCGCCGACTTCCAGGGCATCCAGTGGGAGATCGCCAAGGTGGCCGTCGACATCGAGGCGGCCCGACTCCTCACCTACCGCTCGGCGTGGCTGGCCGACCAGGGCAAGTTCACCAAGGAGTACGTGCCCTACCTGTCGATGGCCAAGTACCACGCCACCGAGCTCGCGGTGCGGGCCTCGGGACTGGCCGTCCAGCTCCTCGGGGCGGCCGGCTACATGGAGGACCACCCGACCGAGCTCTGGTACCGGGACGCCAAGCAGCTGACCATCGTCGAGGGGACGAGCCAGGTGCAGCTGGGACTGATCGGCCGGGGCGTGCTGAACCACGACCTGTGGTGGGACTGAGTCGTGGCCGCCACTGACGGCGGGGGGTCCCCGCCGGCCCCGGGCTCCTCGGACGCGCCGGGCTCCTCCGGCGGGGCGGACACCTTCGACGCGCTCGGGCGCTGGCCCGGCGTGCTGGGCCGGCTCCTCGGCGGCGAGTCGTTGACCGCAGGCCAGGCCGAGCAGGTCCTGGGCCAGGTGCTGGCGGGTGAGGCCACACCGGCGCAGATCGCCGGACTGGCGGTGGCGCTGCGGGCGAAGGGCGAGTCCGTCGCCGAGATGACGGGCTTCGTCCGCGCCATGGTCGCCCACGCCCTCCCGCTCGACCTTCCGGCCGGGCTCGACCTGGTCGACACGTGCGGCACCGGCGGCGATCGCCTCCGGTCCATCAACGTCTCCACCATCGCCTCGCTGGTCGTGGCGGCGTCGGGGGCCAAGGTCTGCAAGCACGGCGGGCGGGCCTCGTCCTCGGCGGTGGGTGCCGCCGACGTGCTCGAGGCGCTGGGCGCGGTGGCCGACCTCGGGCCGGCGGGGGTGGCCCGGTCGATCGACGAGGTCGGACTCGGGTTCTGCTTCGCGCCCCGGTTCCACCCGGCCATGCGGTTCGCCGGCCCGGTGCGCAAGGAGCTCGGCATCCCCACGGTGTTCAACTTCCTCGGTCCCCTGGCCAACCCGGCCCGGGCCAGGTTCCAGGTGGTCGGGGTCAGCGATCCGGCCATGGCCGACAAGATGCTCGGCGTGCTGGCTGCCAACGGGACCCGTCGGGCCATGGTCGTCCACGGCGACGACGGCCTCGACGAACTGTCCACCACCGGGCCGTCCACCGTCCACGAGCTCATCCGCACGCCGGACGCCGACCGGTCGGCCGGTGACGGGACCGATGACCTGGCCGATGACCTCGCCGGTGACGGAACGGTGTCCGTGACCGTCTACCGCATCGACCCCGCCGACCTCGGCCTGGCCCGGGCCACCCTCGACGACCTGCGTGGCGGCGACGCCGCGGTGAACGCCGAGGCCATCCGCCAGGTGGTGTCGGGTCACGCGTCCCCCATCGGGACATCGCCCTGCTCAACGCGGCCGCCGCCCTGGTGGTCATCGGGCAGGTGCCCGACCTGGCGTCCGGCGTGGAGCTCGCCGGGTCACTCATCGACTCCGGGCGGGCCGCCACCGTGCTCGACGACTTCATCCGGATCACCAACGAGGCGTCGGCGGCCGAGCAGGAGTCCTAGCCAGGAGGGTGGCGGTCGGCCTGGGTCATGCGGCCGGCGGCGTCGACGCAGCGGTCACGTCGAGTTCCGGCGTACCCGGCGTACCCGGCGTCACCATGGCGCAGAGTTCACCGAGCGTCGGGATCCGGTCGGCCGGCAGCGCCATCCCCTCCGGGCCGGCGGCTTCGAGCACCTGGACCCGGTCGGCATTGGCCCGCAACCACTGGGCCACGATGATCCGCTCGTTGTCGTGTCCGTCCGCGCTGATGGTGAACGCGGGGTCCAGCCCGCCGCCGTCGTCGAACAGGGACCCGGACTCCACCAGCAGACCGCCGTCGAGCTCCACCGTTCCCTCGCCGTCGACGAGGAGGACCACCTGGCCGGCCAGACGCAGTGACTCGACGAGCCGGTGCCGGATGATGAGGTGCCGAACCCGCTCGGCATCGTCCCGCACCCAGGCCGCGTCCTCGTAGCGCTGGAGCCGGGACAGCGATGCCACCCGCTCGGCGAACGGGCCGAGCAGCTCGGCCGGGTCGGCGGCGAGGTCCTCGGCCGTCCACTTGCGTCGGCGTCGTCCGTTGCGCTTGCGGGGTGTCGCCGCCGCCCCCGACGCGGGCAGCGCGTCCCGTGCCGCCGTCCCCGGGTCGCGGCGCCTGACCTTCCCCTGCGCGTTGAAGGGCGGCGCCCAGGTCCGGATGAGCCGGCCCTCGAGCACGGCCGCGGTCAGCGGTCCGGGGCACACCCGGTGGTGGACGCTGTCCAACTGGCGCAGCAGTCGACCCACCTTGTTGCGGGTGTCACCCGAGAAGTAGGAGCGGACCCGGCTGTGCAGGTCGGTGGCCTTGCCCACGTAGAGCACGTGACCGGCGGCGTCGCAGAACCAGTAGACGCCGGGCCTGTGGGGCAACCGGTTGGTGAGCTTGAGTTTGGCGGCCTGCGGGTGGCCCACCATCTTGGGCAGGTCCAGCAGCTCCTCGAGCCCCACGATCCCGTAGGTACCGGCCCGCTCCAGCAGGGCGTGCAGCAGGTCCCCGGTGGCCAGGACGTCGGTCAGGGCCCGGTGCGACGGCTGGTGGGGGAGTCGCAGGGTGGCTGCCAGTGTGCCGAGCTTGCAGTCGGGGACCATGTCGCGCACCAGGCGGCGGGCGAGGGCCAGGGTGTCGACCGTGGCGTTGGCCAGGCGGTCCCGACCGGTGGACTGGAGGGCGTGGTTGAGGAAGGAGAGGTCGAAGCGGACGTTGTGGCCGACCACCACGCCGCCGCCCAGGAACTCGAGGAAGGACGGGAGCATCTCGCCGATGCGGGGGGCGTCGGCCACCATGGCGTCGCTGATGCCGGTGAGGGCGGTGATGTACGGCGGGATCCGCTCGTCCGGCCGCACGAACGTCTGGTAGGTGGCGAGCAGTTCACCGCCCCGGTAGCGGGCTGCCGCCACCTCGGTGAGCGACGCCGAGGCCGGCGAGCCGCCGGTGGTCTCGACGTCGAGGACGACGAAGGTGACCTGGCTGAGCGGGGTGCCGAGGTCGTCGAACGACCGCTGGACGGCGAGTGCCATGGGGACACTGTAGCGAACAGGTGTTCGGTGGGCGGAGTCCGTCCGGACGACGGGTGGGGTCGGCGGCGCGACTACCGTTGGAGGCGTGACTTCCGACTCCGCAGCCACCGTGACCGCCGATGCCGATGTCGTCCGCTACCGCTGTGCGGCCTGCGGCAACCTGACCCGGTTCAACGTCGTGACCACCCGCCGCACCAGTGCGTTCCACCACTACTCGGTCGGCGGGGACCTCGCCATCGAGGAGGTGGAGGTGCTCGACGAGACGGTCGAGGAGGTCACCTGCCGCTGGTGCGGGAACGGCAAGGGTGTCGAGGTCCTCGAGTCCGGCGACGCCGAGCCGGCCTGACGTCCGGTCGGGCGGCCCGTCGTCTCGGGGAGGCGTCGTGACCAACCCGTTGTCCGACCCGGAGTTCGTGGCCGGGCTCCGTCCCGTCCCGTCCGGACTCGACGGGACGGCTCCGTCGTGGCCGGCGGCCGACCTGGTCGGTGTGGGTCCCGACGGCACCCCGCTGTCGGTGAGCCCGGCCACGGCCACCCGTCCGGTCCTGTTGGTGTTCCTGACCACCGACTGCGACGGGTGCGACCACTTCTGGGAGGGCCTGGCCGATCCGCCACCCGACGTCGACGTGGTGGTGGTGACGAAGGGCCCGGACACGGTGCCGTTCTCCGACGTGGCCGCCTTGGCGGTCGGTCTCCGCGATGTCCCGGTGGTGATGGGCGATGCCGCCTGGTCGGACTACCGGGTCACGGGCTACCCGTTCCTGGTCCTGGTCGAGGCGGGCACCAGGCGCATCCTCGGCGAGTCGGTCGGCTTCGGCTGGTCGGACGTGGATGCGTTGCTCGCCTCGTCGACCACACACGGTCGAGGTCGCCGAGCGGGGAGGGCGGATCCGAGGGGGGCGGACGACCGGTAGCCACCCGGTCTCCCGGTCGGTGGGGTCAGGGCGTTGGGGTCAGGGCGATGGGGTCAGACGGCTCCGAGGTTCTTGCCGATCAGGTACACGCCGAAGAACAGGTAGATCACGGCCATCATGGCGGTGTTGTTCCGGGTCAGCCACGCCTTCCACCCGTCCAGCACGGCGTCGGACCGGTCGCCCAGGAACAGGACGGCGAAGATCGGTGCCGCCACACCCAGCGAGGCCAGGACGACGTAGACGGCGAGGACGACGACCTGCTGACCGGCCGGCAGCGCGGCGGACGAGACGGCCACCGCGGTGCCCACCGCCACGGCGATGTTCTTGGGGTTGCCGGCCCCGACGCCCGCACCGACGGCGAGCGACCGACCGGGGCCGAACCCGGCGATCCCGTCCATCCACCCGGGGAGCGAGGCGGGGTCATCAGGACCCGGACGCCCCCGGAACTTGCCGATGGCGACGACGATGAGCCCGGCCCCGAGGGCGAGGAGCAGGGCCGAGGCGCCCCGCGACCGGTCGCTCCCCGGGTCCAGGTGCACGGCACCCGCCACTGCGGTGAGCCCACCGACGACCGCCGCCAGTCCGACGACGAAGCCTCCGAGGTAGCACGAGGCGTTGAGGAGCGGCCGCTTCGAGAAGAGCAGCAGGATGGCGGCGACGATGTTGATCGGGGACACCATCACGACGATGGCGAACGGGAGCACTGCGCCTATCACCTGCCGCATTCGTGTTCCTCCTCGTCGATGTCGGGTTCAACGTAGTCGCCGCGGACTCCGGTCCAGGGACTCTTCGACGCCGTCGCGGGGCATCCCCTCGCCCCGTGGCCGAGCGGGAAGTCGGGCCTGGGGGGTCAGGCCCGAACGGCGGTGCGCTGGAGGATCTCCGCCAGACGTGCCTCCAGGCCGAGCTCGTAGACGAGCAGGCTGTCGAGCTCGGCGAGCGGCGCGTCGAGCGCCACCCCACGGAGCGTCCGCAGCTGGCGCTCGGTCTGTTGCCTGCGGGCGCAGCTCCGCTCGATGGCGCGCGTGATTTCGTGTTCGTGATTCATGTGTGGGTACCTCATTGTTGAGTTCGTCCCGTCCGTCGGACGGGAGTGACCCGGGTCGGCGCACCGCGTTGCGCCTGTCGTCGGGGTGGTGTCACCTCGACGACTACGGCTCATGCGGCGCCCGAACGGGCTGGTTGCTGTAGGCGTCCTTGCCGACGCTCGACCGCAACAACGGATGCCGGGACCCAGCACGTTGACTGGGGTTCCTGGCTCGGGGTTGCCGGTCCGAAGACGCAAGCAGGGACAGACTCGGATGCCGGAGCCGGTGTCGGCTGACGGCAGGCGATTCGGTGGGCATCGCGCAAACGGCCTTCGATGCGTTGCTCCACCATACACGCTCTGGTGTCTGACGATGTCCGGCGGGGGCGAGATCCCGCGGCCCCACGGTGATGGGACGGGATCGACGAGGCTGTCGGGAGTCGACGGTCAGCTGTCCGGTGGATCCGGTTCCTCGCCGAATGGTGGGAGCGGGGTGAAGGACCACCCGGATGTCGAGGTGTCCGTCGATCCTGGCGGCTCGAGCGTCCATCCCTCGTAGGTCTTCAGGTAGTGGTGGTGGTGGCAGAGCAGGGCGAGGTTACCCGAACGAATGGCGTCGGACCACTCTGAGTCGCCGCGCCAGACCTCGACCATGCGGCGCAGGCTGACCGTCACTGTCACGGCCACTGGGTGACCGGGGTCCACATCGCACACGTCGGCGTCATCGACGGTAATCACCATCCACCAATCACGGGCCTTTGCTGGTGCGTCCGGGAAATTTGAACCGGACCACGGTCCGTCCACCGGGGACGGCGGCGTGGTCGATGTTGCGGTGCATGTCCCACAAGAGAAGTTTCGGATCGAGGTCCTCGTCGCCGAGTTCGCCGATCCAACGGACACCCCATGTGCCCAGCGCCTCGACCACCGGTTGGAGCTCCTGACCCGCGGGCGTCAGGACGTACCGTACGTCGCTCCCGACGACCCACCTCTCGACGATCCCAGCCCGTGCCAGCTGTTGCAGCCGTTTGGACAGCAACGACGGCGACATTCGGGGCAGACCGCGGCGCAGCTCGTTGAATTGCTGGCTCCCGCTCACCAGCTCGCAAATTATTATAGTGAGAGGGGAGATTGGCGAGCTCGGTCGGGCCACCTTCGGCGAACGGGACGATGTGGTCGATCTCCAGTCCGTAGGCGACACCACACCCCGGCACCACGCAACACCGGTCCCGATGGGCGAGTGCGGTCCGCAGTTGCCGGTTGATGGTCCGACCGAAGTGCGAGATCGAACGGATCTCACCGGCCTGGTGGAAGACGAAGCGGAGGAACGAGTCGTCGGCCATGTCCCGGGCCATGGCAACGGGGACGGGGCCCTGGTTGTCGATCTCGCACGTCTCGCCCGGGAGAGCTGTCCCCCTGAGGAGCGCATCGAGGTCCACCCGGACCATGACCGAACAGGTCGGGGGACGCTCGACCACGTCGTCAGGTGGCGGCGATTCGGCGACCGGAGGTACCGACCGGTCCGGCGGGTGATCGACCGCCGGGTCGGCCCGTCGGCGCTCGGCTCGGCCACTGTCGAGCTCATCGGGAGTGGAGATCTGCTCCGTCGGCGGACCTGGGTCGACGTCCTCGCCTCGGACCGTGGCGCCGGACTGTCGGCTGCGGTCCGGGGTGCCTCCGGTCATCAGCAGATAGAAAGCATCGGCGCGCCGGTTGCGCTCCGTGGTCGGACGGGCGTCCGGATCGGCGGGTTGGTCACCGTGGTCCTCGGCCTGCTTCAGGCGGCCCGAGGTGAACTCCATCTGCTGGAGGATCCTGGCACCGCGGTCGGCATTGTCCCGCCCCTGGTAGCAGAAGGCCCCTTCCGGGTCCGTCCACCACGAGAAGTGACGGTCGACGTGGATCCGCCGGACGGCGGCCATCGGGTCGTTCCGGACGGAGGTGGCCCGTGACCGTTGGCAACGCTCCTTGATCAGCTGGAGCGGCTGTTCGGCCGCCCCCTCGAGGAGGGCGGCCTCACCAGCCGGGTCGAGGACGGCGGCGCCGGAGAGTTCCGCCACCTTGGGACCGGACAGTGTCCCGTGGCGGAGCGCATCCTCGGTCCCGGGCAGTTGGAGGAGCCGGTGACCGACGGCGAGCGTGCTCCTCGCCTGGCCGGTGGGCACGCCCTCGAGCTCGGCCAGCATGACGGCCGGGGCGCGGTGTCCGGAGTCGCGCCAGACGCCGGACTCGTCGATCCGGGGTGCGAGGAGGGTCTTGCCGGCCATCGACAGGCGTTCGACACCGGCGAAGAGTGCGTACAGCCGGGCGGCATCGGGTCCGGTCAGCCGGGAGGGGTCGAGCCGGCCGACGACATGGGCGAGGAGCTCGGTGGCCTGCTCTACCGGCCGTCCGAGCCGCGACTCCCTGGCGTCGATCGGGGAGACGGTGGCCCTGTCGCCCGTCGTGGGGACGGCGTCGGCCAGTATGGGAGCCGGCGTCCCAGAGGCAGCCGGCGCACCGGGCACGGGCGTTCCGATCGGCTCCCCTGCAGGTGCCCGGTGGGCCATGGTCGGCGTCATGGACCCATCGTCCCAGGAGGCTGTGACAAGGCTGTGACCTGGGATGATGCCCGGATGGCCCGCTGAGGTCCCAGCCGGGTCGGCCCGAATTCCAAGGTTCCCCCCGTCCGGCACACAGGCTGTTCCCAGGTTCATGTCCGATGCTGAAGAGCGTCAAACCCGACCCGATCGCAGACATGGCCCCCGAACCCGAGGAGCACCGCATGCCCATCCATGACGACGACGCACTGACCTCCGGGTCGTACCCCGCCACCGAGGTCGATCCTCCCGCCATCCTCGACAAGCGCCGCCGGGGCGTGCGGGTCACGTACGCCGCAGCCGTGGCACTGGGGCTGGCGATCGGCGGGGGCGCCGTCGCCGGGGCGGCTTCCGGGTCGACGTCGTCGACCACACCGCCGTCCAGCAGCGCCGACGGCCCGGGCGGGCACTTCGGCTTCGGCGGCACCCCGCCGGCCGCATTCGGCACCGTCGCCTCGGTGGGCGCCAACCCTTCACGGTGACCACCCACGACGGGACCAAGGTGACGGTCGACGTCAGCGGCACGACCGCCTACGTCGACCGCGCCGTGACGACACCTTCCCTGGCCGACGTGAAGGTCGGTGACCACGTGGCCGTGTTCGGCACCGACACCGCCAACACCGTCACCGCCACCAAGGTGGCCATCGGCGGTCCTGGCGGTCCTGGCGGCCCTGGACGGCGACGGTGGACCGGGCGGCCATGGGGGCTTCGGCGGCACCCGGCCGGCCGCCTTCGGCACCGTCGCCTCGGTGGGCACGAACACGTTCACCCTGGCCAGCCCGGATGGGACGAAGGTCACCGTTGACGTCGGCTCCTCCACCACCTACATGGAGGTCGGCAAGACCTCCGCCTCGATCGCCGACGTGACCGTCGGGGCCCACGTGGCCGTGTTCGGCACGGAGGCCGCCGACACCGTCACCGCCACCAAGGTCGGCATCGGATCGCCGACCGACGGTTCCCACGGCCGCGGCGGACCCGGCGGTCCGGACGGCATGCACGGTCCCGACGGCTCCGGCATGTGGTCGCCCTCCACGTCCACTGGCACGTCATCCTCCAGCGGCTCGATCACGTCGTCAGGATCCACCTTGAACTGATCCGTCCCCATGGTCCCCGGATCCCCGGATCCCCGGATCCGCAGGTCCCCCAGATCCCCGGGACACCGCACCGGTCCGAGCCCTCCCCCCGCCCGACCGCGCCGCTGTCCCGGTACCGATGGAACCCGCCTCGCGCCACTTGTGCACGGCGGGATCCGTCGCTGTCCGGGCCGCCCCCGTCACGCCCATGGGGCAGTCTGTGCAGGTGCTCCACGCCTGTTCGCTCGTGATCGACCTGCGGATCCCCGCGAGCCGGTCCCTCAAGGCCAAACGAACGGTGGTCAAGCACCTGGTCGAGGCCAGCCGGTCGCGGTTCGGGGTTGCCGCCGCCGAGGTCGGGTACCAGGACCAGTGGCAGCGGGCCGAGCTCGGCTTCGCCGCCGTGTCGGGAGCCCCGGGGCAGGTGACCGCGGTGCTCGACGCGGTGGAGCGCTTCGTCTGGTCCGACCCCGGGGTGGAGATCGTGTCGACGGAGCGAATCTGGCTGGAGACGGGCGGGTGAAGAGGCCCACGGGGCGCGACCCGGAATACGACGTGGCCGCGAGTCCCCGACTTCCACGGGCCCGGCCGGGACCGATGCCGTGCCGTAGCCTCGTGGCATGACGACACTTCCCGGGCTCCTGGACGACCTCGACGCCGAGTACGCCGCCCTCCGGGAGGTGGTGGGCGGACTGGCGGACGCCGATGCGAGGTGGGACCTGGCCACCCCGGCGGAAGGATGGGCCGTCCGGGACCAGATCAGCCACCTCGCCTATTTCGACGACGCCGGTCGCCAGGCCATGGTCGACCCGGATGCCTTCGCCCGGTCGGTCGAGGAGCTGCTGGCGATCACCGGCGATCCGATGGACGTCCATCTGGTCCGCGGACGGGCCATGGGCGGCGACGAACTGCTCAAGTGGTGGGACGGCGCCCATCGGGCGATGGTCGAGGCGTTCTCGATCGCCGACCCTTCGGCCCGCGTCCCCTGGTACGGGCCACCGATGGGCACGCTCTCGTTCATCTCCGCCCGCCTCATGGAGACCTGGGCCCACGGCCAGGACGTCTGCGACGCGCTCGGCGTGGAGCGCACGCCCACGGCGCGGCTCAAGCACATCGCCCACCTCGGCGTGCGGGCCCGCCCGTTCTCCTACATCGTGCGCGGGAGGGAGGTCCCGGACGGCCGCATCGACGTCGCCATCGTGGCCCCGGACGGCGAAGCATGGCGCTGGGAGATCGGGGATCCGTCCGACGAAGGGCCGGTAGCCACCGTGACCGGATCGGCACTCGACTTCTGCCTGGTCGTCACGCAGCGTCGCAACGTCGTCGACACCGACCTGGTGGTGCAGGGCGACCTGGCCTCCGACTGGATCTCGGTGGCCCAGGCATTCGCCGGCGCTGCCGGACCGGGACGCCCGCCCGCCTGATTCGTCGGACCGGGTCGACTGGACCGCTTCGAGCTCGGCGGGGAGGAGTACGTCAGCCAGCGCCGTCGTCGCATGGGTGGGAGGTACCGGGACACCGGCGTGGCCGGGACACCCGTACTGTCGAGTGCGCCGCCCGTCGGTCGTATTCCACGGCCAGGCCGCAGGGCACGTCACATCCACGGGTCGCGCCTGGTGGGCCTGTACCGGGTCGGGTCTGGGCTAGGGGAGTGCCCCACCATGGCCCGTGACGCGCACTCGCCCCCGGGCGGACGGTGTGTCCGCCGCGGGGGCGAGTGCACTTGCTTCCGTCCGGCCCGTCACCGTGGAGGCGACCGGCGAGACGTGTGATGCCTACAGGTGCACGGACACCTGGGAAACGGGAAGTCCGAGGACGTCCTCATCCGGCAGCCATCCGTAGCGAGGCCCGCCGACGCCACTGATCGGCGTTCCGGTGTTCTGCACCACGGTCAGCACGGGACTGCTGGCCGAATTGAGCACCGTGAATCCGGCGACGAGTGCGCCGGCCACCGACGTGAAGTGCTCGTTGAAGGTGTACCAGCCGCTGGTGGTGATCTCGGTCGGACCGGTGGAGCAGCCACCCGCGTTGTTGCTGGTGCTGATGTAGAAGCCACCACCACCTGCTGCGGACGAGCACATGTTGAACACGAAGTCCTCGAGGAATCCGCCGTTGTTGTCAGACAACGCCGTGTCCCAATCCACGACCTGGCCCGGGTTGGCTCCCGCCCACGCAGCGTCGATGTAGATCTTGATGGACGTCGTGTACCCGTTCTTGGTCGTCGACTTGTAGGGGAACACGGTGGGATGGGGAAGCTGATTCCAGTTCGTGTAGGGCCCGGTGCAGTTCTCGTTGCCAGGGGTCGGGCAGCCTGTCGGCGTGGTCATGGGAGCACCGCCGGTCACACGGGCGTACTTGGTGGCGCCACCGGGACCGGGAACCGATGCTGCATAGCCCCCGCCGTTGGAGAACGTGCTCTTCACGTTGTCGATCGTGCCGTAGTACGTGCCGTCACACGGACCGTCTCCCGGAGTCGAGCACCATCCCGTGGTGTTCTGCTTCAAGGTGTTCTTCCAGTTGTGGAGTGCCACCGGAGTCGCTTTGCCTGAGGCTGCCCCGCTGACGGGCGCCATGCCCATGGTCACCCCGAGTCCCATGGTCGCGGTTACGACCGCGAGGACGATGATCTTGTTTCGCATGATTTCTCCTTGGTTGACTACGCAAAATGCCGAGAGTCCGCCATGAACCCGTTCCGGCACATTTCCCGCCGACGCGTAACTCACCTTCGAGCCGCCTCAACGTCGACACCTTAGTGAACGTGATTGCGAGTTGCATCGTACAAATTGAGGATCCTGACCCGCCGGATCGGGGGTCCGAGTTCATCCGCCACGGTCAGTGAACAGGCGACCATTGTGCGGGGGGAAAGGGGCCAGGGTCGATCGGTCGGCGCGCGTTGCCTGTGGTCGAGACCATGGCTGATTGCCAGCGTCCGGCGCCGATCGAATCGGTGCCATCGGTGGACAGGAGGTTGCCGGAGTTGGCCAGGAGGAGCGGCCGACCCACCAAGGCTGCGGGCGTCTGCGATCGCCCACGTCCAGATCTGACCGCTGACAGGCGCCGGAGCAGTGCTGGTCTCCCGCTAGGTGGTCGAACTGCGGCGCCGTCCGCCGTACTCCGGTCCGGCCATCACCCCGGTCCGGCCGTCACCCCGGTCCGGCCATCACCCCAGCTCGGCCATCACCTCGGCCAGACGGGCGACGAACCCGTCGACGTCGGCCTCGGTGGTGTCGAACGATGCCATCCACCGCACCGTCCCGGTTTCCTCGTCCCACACGTAGAACGGCCATTCGGCCTGGAGTACCTCCGTGACGGCGGCGGGCAGCACGGCGAACACCCCGTTGGCCTGCACCGGGTGGGCCAGCCTCACGCCGGGCACCGCCGAGGCGCCGGCACCGAGGCGGGCGGCCATGGCGTTGGCCCGGGTGGCGCTCCGCTCCCACAGGTCGTCGGTGAGCAGGGCGACGAACTGGGCCGCCACGAACCGCATCTTGGACGACAGTTGCATCGACTGCTTGCGGACGAAGCGCAGCGAGGTCTCGGACTCGGTCCGGAAGGTCACGACCGCCTCGGCACCCAGTGCCCCGTTCTTCGTGCCGCCGAAGGACAGCACGTCGACCCCCGCCCCGGCCCCGAACGCCCCGAAGTCCACGCCCAGGGATACGGCGGCGTTGGCGATCCTCGCCCCGTCGAGGTGCACCAGCAGCCCTTCGGAGTGGGCCCACTCGGCCAGGGCGGCGATCTCGTCGACGGTGTAGACGGTGCCGACCTCCGTGCTCTGGGTGATGGAGACCACCCGGGCCTGCACGTGGTGCTCGTCGCCGATCCCGTGCACCACCGTGGCGGCCGAGGCCGGGGTCAGCTTCCCGTCCGGTGCCGGCACCGCCAGCAGCTTCGAGCCGAGGAAGCGTTCGGGTGCGCCGCACTCGTCGACGTTGATGTGGGCGCCCTCGGCGCAGACCACGGCCTCGTGTGGGCGCAGGAGGGTCTGGAGGCCGACGACGTTCGTCCCGGTGCCGTTGAAACAGAAGTAGACCTCGGCCGACGGGCCGAAGTGGTCGCGGAAGAGGGACAGCGCCTCTTCGGTCACCGCATCGGCGCCGTAGGCGGGGGCGTGGCCCACGTTGGCCCGGGCGATGGCCTCGAGGACCTCGGGATGGACCCCGGCCCAGTTGTCGGAGGCGAAGGTGCGCCGCGGGTGGTCGGCACCGGACGGGGACGAGGACGACATCACGCCCGGCTCAGTCGCGCACGAGCGGCTTGTAGCGGAGCCGGTGCGGCTGGTCGGCGTCGACGCCCAGGCGCTTCTTCCGGTCGGCCTCGTAGTCGCTGAAGTTGCCCTCGAACCAGCGGACCTCGGAGTCGCCCTCGAAGGCGAGCACGTGGGTGGAGATGCGGTCCAGGAACCAGCGGTCGTGGCTGATGACCACCGCACAGCCCGGGAAGCCCAGCAGCGCCTCCTCCAGCGCCCGCAGGGTGTCGACGTCGAGGTCGTTGGTGGGCTCGTCGAGGAGCAGGACGTTGCCGCCGGACTTCAGCACCTTGGCCAGCTGGACCCGGTTGCGCTCGCCCCCGGACAGCTGGCCGACCTTCTTCTGCTGGTCGCTCCCGGTGAACCCGAAGCTGGCCACGTAGGCCCGGCCGTGGATCTCCCGTCCGCCCACCACCATGTGGTCGACCCCGCCCGTGATCTCCTCGTACACCGTCGCCTCGGCGTCCAGCTGGTCCCGGGACTGGTCCACGTAGGCCAGCTCCACCGTCGTCCCGATCGTCAAGGTGCCCGCGTCGGGCGTCTCCTCGCCGACCATCATGCGGAACAGCGTCGTCTTGCCGGCCCCGTTCGGGCCGATCACGCCCACGATCCCACCGGGGGCAGCAGGAACGACAGGTCGTCGATCAGCAGGCGGTCGCCGTAGCCCTTGACCAGGTGCTCCGCATCGATGACCCGGTCGCCCAGCCGGGGCCCGGCGGGGATGGCGATCTCCAGCTTGTCGGCCCGTCGCTCGGCGGCCTCGGACTCGGCCACCAGGTCGTTGTAGGCGTTGATGCGGGCCTTGCCCTTGGACTGGCGGGCCCGGGGGGACATGCGGATCCACTCGAGCTCGCGCTGGAGGGCGTCCTGGCGCGAGGTGTCGGCCCGCTGCTCACGGGCCAGCCGGTCCTGCTTCTGCTCGAGCCACGAGGAGTAGTTGCCCTCCCAGGGGATGCCGGCGCCCCGGTCGAGCTCGAGGATCCAGCCGGCCACGTTGTCGAGGAAGTAGCGGTCGTGGGTGACGGCCACGACGGTGCCCGGGTACTCCTGGAGGGTGCGCTCCAGCCAGGCCACCGACTCGGCGTCGAGGTGGTTGGTCGGCTCGTCGAGCAGGAGCAGGTCGGGCTTGGACAGCAGCAGCCGGCACAGGGCCACCCGGCGGCGCTCGCCCCCGGACAGGGTGGACACGTCGGCATCGCCCGGTGGGCACCGGAGGGCGTCCATGGCGATCTCGAAGGTGCGCTCGAGGTCCCACGCCCCGGCGGCGTCGATCTTGTCCTGCAGCTCGGCCTGTTCGGCCAGGAGCTTGTCGAAGTCGGCATCCGGGTCGCCGAAGGCGGCGCACACCTCGTTGTACCGGTCGACCATCACCTTGGCCTCGCCCACCCCGTCGGAGATGTTGCCGAGGACGTCCTTGGTCGGGTCGAGCTCCGGCTCCTGGGACAGGAAGCCGACGGTGAACCCGGGCGTCAGGCGGGCCTCGCCGCGGAAGTCCTCGTCCTGGCCGGCCATGATCTTGAGGAGCGAGGACTTGCCCGACCCGTTGCCGCCGATGACCCCGATCTTGGCGCCGGGATAGAAGGAGAGGTTGATGCCCTTCAGGACCTCGCGGTCGGGCGGGTAGAAGCGGTGCAGGTCACGCATGGTGAAGATGTACTGGGCTGCCATGCCTGACAGTGTGCCAGCCCGGGCCGGGGGTGCGTCCCGTCCGCGTGCCCGGGCCCCCGGCCCCCGGACCCGCGGAACCCCGCCCCCTGGCGACGCGACCCGGGGCGCACCCTCCCGCGCCGCCGTGACCGGACGGACCGGTTGGGTAGCCTGGGCCGATGGGCCACCCCTCGCATCCCCGGCACCGGCGTAGGCCGTCCTCGGGCGCCCACCCTGGTGACGGAGCCGATCCGTGCCCACTGAGCCCGGCACCGTGGAGGCACCCACGCCGGATCCCGGTGGCGGGGGCCAGGCACTCGCAGGCCTCGCAGGACTCGCAGGCCTCGGGCCCGACACCGGAACAGGGCCGGGACCAGGACCCGAAGGCGGGCTCGCGCCGTGACCGGGTCGGGGTCCTGTTCGCCCGGCTCGTCGAAGCGGTGCGCCACGGGGACGACGACACGGTGGAGGCCGCCGTGATGGCCCTCAGCACCCGCAGCCGGTGGCTGGCGCCGCTGGCCCTCCTGGTCGGCGGCCTGGCCATGCTGTTCCAGGGGGTCCGGACCCTGTTCATCAACTGGCGCCTGACGCTGATCCAGATCCTGCCGGCCATGTGGATCTGGGTGGTCATGGTCGACATCAAGGCCCACGTGCTGCACGGCAAGGGGTTCCACGTCTTCAAGTACCCGTTGGTGGAGGTGGGGGTGATCGCCGCCATCGCCGCCATCACGGCGGCCAGCTTCTACCTGAACGCGGTGTTCGCCTTCGCCATCGCCCGCAAGGGCACCCCCGAGATCCGCCCGGCGTTCTCGATGGCCCGGGCCCACCTGCGGACCATCCTGACGTGGGGGATCGGGGTGGGCGTGCTGACCGGGTACTCCGCCATCGTCGTGGACCGGTGGGGCCAGTTCTGGTTCGCCTTCAGCATGAGCATCATGGCCGGTGTCCTGATGTTCGCCTACGTGGCCGTCCCGTCACGGCTGCTCGGCCTGCGCACCGAGCAGTCCCGCCGGGACAAGCTGAGCGCCGCCGCCGTCGGCGGGGCCATCGGGGCGGTCATCTGCTCGCCGCCCTACGCGCTCGGCCGGGTGGCCCTGATCATGATCGGCTCGCACACGTTCCGGTACCTGGCCATCCTGATGCTGGTCATCGCCATCATCCTCCAGACCGGAGCGACCAGCGCGGTCAAGGCCGTCAAGATGAGCGCCAAGATCGTGGCCGGGTCGACACCGGAAGAGGCCGACGCCGAGGTGTTCGGGGAGTCCTGACCGCCACGAATTGGGCCGGGAAGGCGCCGACCCCCCTCCGAGGCCAGTTTCCGGCCCATCCATCAATTTGTCATTCCGTGGCGGGTCGGCCACCGTCCGGCGTCACCGGTCCGAAGGTTGCGGGACCGGTCGACCAGGTCGGCGCCAGCCCGGTCGGCGGCTGTCCGTGCCCGACGAACCGTTGCAGCGCGCGGTCGACCGGATGCGGTTGCGACGAAGGGTGTGCGGCGGCTCGAAGGGCCGGGAAGCCAGTCGGCGACAGGTGATCCGCACCACCGGTCCGGATGAGACGGGCCGTGGGTCACCGTCCGGCAAGGTGACGGGCAAGGGCTCCGGCAAGGTGCGGACGGCAGGCTCGACCCATGTCCTCCCGCCACTCAGCAGCAAGTGCGCGCGCCGCCGCCCCCGCCGGCCCGGCCTCTCCGTACGTGCGAAGTGATTGCACACCAGGTGCAACCTTCGACACGTCTCCGCGACCGGCGTCCCTAGTGTCCTTCCTCCATGCACCAGAACCGGTTCGCAGAGGTGACCCCGCCTTGGACGTCGAAAGCGTCGATCAAGCGTCGACCACGTCGACGACGTCGACCGTCCGACCAGCGTCGACGGTCGGAGTGGTCGGATGAGGCGCCCGGCGCAGAGGGCGTGGGCAGCGCGGGCCATCGTGACGACAGGAGCAGCATGTCTCCTGGCCGTTGCCTCGGTGCTCGTCGATCCCACGGCCGGCCCTGCGGTGGCCGACACGGGATCGGCCGGGGCCGGGAGCGGGGGTGGGACGGTGTCGGTCGGTGTGGGCACCGGCACCGGTACCGGTGGCTCCGGTGGAGGAACGCCCTCGGGCGGCGGGACCGGCGGCGGGTCCGGGGGCTCGCCGTGGACCTGCACCTACACCTACCTGACCCTCAACAACCAGGGCGGCTTCCCCAATGGCGGTCCGATGCCCGGTGCCTGGTACTCGGTCACGTGCGCCGACCTGGCCACGGGCGCCCAGGTCACCCAGACCATCTGGATCACGACGCCACCGGTGGCCGTGCCGCAGGTGGATCCGCGGGCCCTGGCCCTCCAGGCCGAGAACTCCATCAGGCTGCCGGCCCCGGTGATCCACCTCGACCCTTCGGGTACCTCGGTGGTCGGGTTGGCGACCTGGATGTGGGTCGATCCGTCGATGTGGCGTGACTACGGAGTCACGGCGACCGCCGGCGGGGTGTCAGCCACCGCCGTGGCCCACCCGGTGGACGTCATCTGGGCGACCGGCGACGGCGGGAAGGTGACCTGCGGCGGCCCAGGTGCGGCCTACGACCCGGCACTTCCCTCGACCTGGCAGGGAACGTACTGCAGTCACACGTACGCCCGGACCTCGATCGGCCAACCGACACCCGACGGCGATCCGGACCACGGGCAGTACGGCCTGGCCGCCACCGTCGTCTGGGCGGTGACCTGGACGGCCGTCGGCGCCAGTGGCGGAGGTGCCCTTCCGACCCTCACCACGTCGTCCGCCGCCCCGCTGCGCGTGGCCCAGATCGAGAGTCTCAACGCGGCCACAGGGAGCCGGTTCTCCGGCCGGTCCAACGGGCTCGCGTCCGGACTCACGTCCGGGCTCGGGGTCGGGTCATGACCATGGGCGCCTCCACCCTGCAGCGCCGCCGACGCGACGCCGCCGAAGTGGCGCCGATCCGCCCACCGACGGGCGGTCGTGACCGACGTGCCCTCATGGCGGTGGCGTCGCTGGTCGTGATCTGCGCCAGCGTGGCCGCCTTCGCCAACCTCTACTCGTCCGCCGGGAACAAGACGGCCGCGGTGGTCGTCGACCAGGCCCTGGTCCAGGGCCAGCCGGTCACCGCCGCCCAGCTCGGTCGGGCCGACATCTCCGTGTCGTCGGGAGTCGCCTACATCCCGCTGGCCGAGGCCTCGACCATTCTCGGCAAACGGGCCGCCGCCGCCGTCCCGGCCGGCTCACTCCTGACGCCCGGCGACCTCACCTCGGCGCCCGCTCTGGGTGTCGGCAGCGCAGTCGTGGGGCTGGCGCTCAAGGAGGGCCAGTTCCCGGCATCCGGACTCGTCCCGGGTGAGCAGGTGATGATCGTCCAGACGGCGACACCGGGCTCGCCGCTGTCCGCGCCGGTCACGGGGTCCCCGACGTCGGTCGTCGGGTCGGGATCGGGGTCCACGGTGCTCTCCGGGTCCGGGACGGGGGTCCTGGAGGCACGGGCGACCGTGTTCGCGGTGTCGGCCCCCTCGACGAATGCCAGTGGTGGTTTCTCCCTCCTGGTGTCGGTCGAGGTCCCGTCGGCCATCGCCCCGGACGTGGCCACGGCGTCGTCGGCCGGCCAGGTCAGCCTCGTCCTGCTGGCCCACGGCTCCGCCGGAACCTCCGGTGTCCCGACCTCCGCCGCCGCCGGAGCCACAGGATGACCCTGGTTCCGATCCTGTCCCTTTCGGGCGCACCGGGCGTCACCACGCTGGCCTGTCTCGTCGCGTCGACGTGGCCCGTCCAGGGTTCCGTCCTGGTGGTCGAGTGCGATCCGTCCGGCGGCGACCTGGCGGCCCGGTTCGGGCTCACGTCAACCGTGGGGTGGCGGTCGCTGGCCGCCGCGGTCCGTCGGACCGGGACGACGACGCCGCTCGATCCCCATCTCCAGGGACTCCCCGGCGGTCTCCCGGTCCTGATCGGGGCCGAGGAGGGGACTTCGCCGGCCGCAGATGGGCCCGAAGCACAGGTCGTCCGAGCCGGACCCGGTGGTGACCGGGGCGCCGGAGTGGTCGTGGTCGACCTCGGGAGGGCACCGCGTGATCGGACCGACACCGGCGGTTGGCTGGCGGCCGGCGACCTGTCGATCCTGGTGGTGCGCGACGACGCGGCGGCCGCCCTGCGGGTCCGGGATCGGGCCACCGAGTTGCTCGATCGGACCGATGGTCGCCTCGGCCTGGTGGTGGTGGGCGGCTCCACCTTCCGCTGCCGGGAGTTGGCCGAGTTCACCGGCATCGCGCCCCTGGGTGACGTGGCGTTCGACCCGGAGAGCGCGGCGGTGGCCAGCGGGGCGTCCGGGGCCGGCCGACGGCTCGAGCGCTCCCGCCTCCTGGCGTCGGCACGCCGCGTGGGGGAACGCGTCGCCGATCGGACAGGCGACGGAGCCCTCCGGGAGCACCCGGTCGAGGGGACGGACGACCAGGTGCTCGGTCGAACGGGCGTCCCCACCGACGATGGGCCGGATGTCGGTCCGTGCCGTACGTGTCCTCCCGTCGGACCGTGGGTCGTCGCTCGAGCGCCTCCCTCGATGGGGCGGCCTGATGGGCGAGTCGCTGACCACCACGATCCGCCGTCGGGTAGCCGAGGACCTGGCGGGAGATGCAGCTTCCGCACTCTCCGGTGACGACCGGCGCGAATTCGCCCGCCAACGTGCCTTCCTCCACTTGGACACCCTGTCGGCCTCAGGGCCCGACTCGGCACCTGCCGCGCCGTCTCCGGTCGAGGAGCAGCGGATGGCGCAGGCCGTGCTCGACGCCCTGTTCGGACTCGGGCGGCTCCAGTCGCTGGTGGACGACGACAGGATCGAGAACATCGACATCAACGGGTGTGACCAGGTCTGGGCCACCTTCGCCGACGGCTCGAAGCGCCTCATGGACCCGGTGGCCGACTCGGACGACGAGCTCGTGGACCTGCTGCGCTCGGCCGCCGGTCGGTTCGGCCTGGCCGAACGCCGATTCGACACCGCCCGACCGGAGCTCGACCTCCAGTTGCCCGGGGGCGCACGCCTGTCGGCCGTGATGGCGGTGACCGCACGCCCTGCGGTGTCCATCCGGCGCCACCGGTTCACCGACCTCTCCCTCGACGAGCTCTGCGCGATGGGGGCGCTGGATGACGGCCTCCGGTCCCTGCTGGCCGCCGCCGTGCGTGCCCGCAAGAACATCGTGGTCTCCGGAGCCATGAACTCGGGCAAGACGACGCTGCTCCGTGCGCTGGCCGCCGAGATCCACCCCCGCGAGCGCATCGTCACCATCGAGCAGGCGTTCGAATTGGGCCTCGACACGGGTTCGTCCCGCCATCCCGACCTGGTGGCGATGGAGGCCCGCCCGCCCAACATCGAGGGTGCCGGGCGCATCCCGGTGGCCGATCTGGTGCGGCGCTCGCTGCGCATGAACGCGGACCGGGTCATCGTCGGCGAGGTGCTCGGCGACGAGGTCCTCCCCATGCTCAATGCCATGAGCCAGGGTCGCTCGGGATCGATGTGCACGATCCACGCCGAGTCCTCGGCCGGCGTGTTCCGGCGGATCGCCTCCTACGCCGTCCAGGCGCCGGAGCGCCTTCCTCTCGACGCCACCAATCTGCTCATCGCCGGTGCCCTGCACTTCGTCGTCCACCTCGATTCGGAGATGCATGACGATCTCGACGGCACCGGCCCATCCGAGGTGGGATCCGGCGAGGGGGAAGCCTCCGGTCGGACGACGTCGTTCTTGCCGCGCGGCGCTCGGGCACGGTTCGTGGCATCCGTGCGCGAGATCGTCGACGCCGAGGGGGTGCAGGTGATCTCCAACGAGGTCTATCGACCCGGCCCGGATCGTCGGGCCGTGCCGTCGGCGCCGCTCCGTCCCGACACGGCCGAGGAGTTGCGCCGGTTCGGCTTCGAGCCGTCCCCGGTCGGTCCCGTCGGGGGATACCGGTGATGGCGCTGTGGAGTGGGGGATGGGTCGTGCCCGCCGTCGGTGTGGGCGTGGGCCTCGGGATCACGGGACTCGTGGTCACCGTTCTGCCCTGGTCCGGCTCCCGTCGCACCGGTGGGAACGGCGACGAGTCGACGGCCGCCTCCCGCCGGAGGTCGGCCCGGCCGTTGACGGCCGACTCCCCGTTCTCATCTTCGGCCGTCACTCGCCGGCACCGTGTGCGTCCTCGTCACCCGGTGGCCGGTGGCCGCGCCGATCGGGGCGCTGGCCGCCTTCGGACTTCCCCGTCTGCTCCGCCAGTCGTCCGGTTCGATCCCCATCGCCAAGATCGAGGCCGTCGCCACGTGGACCGAGATGCTCCAGGGCACGTTGGCTGCTTCGGCCGGGCTGGGCCAGGCGATCATCGCCACGGCGGACGTTGAGTCCAGACCCCATCCGTCCTGCCACGGAGCACCTGGCGCAACAGATCCGGTCCGGTGTCCACCCCCGGGAGGCATTGCTGCACTTCGCAGAGGAAGTCGGCGACCCCTGTGCCGACCGCGTGGTGTGCTCCTTGCTCCTGGCATTCTCCTCGCGGGCCCAACGACTGGGCGAATTGCTCCACGCCCTTTCCGAGTCCACCCGACAGGAGGTCGCCCTCCGCTTGCGGATCGAGACCAGCCGGGCATCGGTGCGGAGCAGTGTGCGCACCGTCGTGGTGTTCTCCGTCGCCTTCGCTGCCGGCCTCAGCGTGCTCGCCCGTTCCTACCTGACGCCGTTCGACTCGGCGTCCGGGCAGCTGGTCCTGCTGGTGGTGGGCGCACTCTACGCCGGCGGGCTCGTCCTCCTGGTGGCACTCGCCCGGCCACCGGCACCCGTCCGTCTGCTGGGCGCCGACGTGGTCGAGCGATGACCGCCGTCGTCGTGCTGGCGGCGTTCGTCGGGATGGGGGTCGTGGGCGTGGCCTACGGGCTACGGAGTCGTCGGATGTCCCTGAACGGCGTCCTCGAGGCCTGGCAGCGCCCACCGCCCACCGGGTGGGTCGGTCCGGCCGGCGCCCAGGAGGGCCCGTCGACCGCAGACCGCCTCGGAGCGTCGATCCTCGGCTGGATCCTCGACACCCGATGGGCCGGCCATGGCCGGGTCGGGCGCCTGCGAGCGGACCTGGAGATCACGGGGACGTCCCCCGAGGCGTTCGTTCGCGGACCGTGGTACTGGCCGGGTGCTGCGCCGTCGGGACCCTGGTGCTCTGGCTCCTCGCCGACGGTGGCGGGCCTCGGTCCTCCGACCGTGGCTGCGGGACTCGGTGTCGTGGTCGGGATTCCCGCCGTCGTGGCGCTCTCCGTCAGCAGCCTGATCCGACGGGCCACGGACCGTCGCCGGCACTTCCGGGTCGTCATCGGTTCCTTCGTCGACCTCGTCGTCCTGTGTCTTGCCGGCGGAGTGGGATCGACGGGGCGCTCCACACGGCATCCCAGGTGAGCACCGACTGGGCCGCCCAACGGATGGGACGGGTCCTCCTGGCGGCCCGTGACGGAGGGGCCGCCCCCTGGGCGGCGCTCGAGGCGCCTCGGGCGGGAGCTCTGGCTACCCGAGCTGGTCGAGTTGGCCACCACGGTCCAGTTGGCGGGGACCGAAGGGGCACGGATCCGCGAGTCACTCACCGCGCGTTCCGCTTCGCTGCGCCGGCACGAGCAGGCGGACGCCGAGTCGGCGGCCAATGCCATGACCGAGCGCCTGTTCCTCCCCGGGGCACTGCTCCTCTTCGGATTCCTCCTGTTCATCGGCTATCCCGCGTTCCAGCGGATCCTCGGCGGCTTCTGATGGGCATTGCCGGCGCATCGGCCATCGGTGACGGACCGCCCCCCGACCGACGCGATCTGCATTCCAGTCCACGACCAACGACAACCAACCAGAACAGGAGCACCAACCATGCCGAGCCAACTGACCGCCCTCTGGGCCTACCTCCGGATCCGCTGCGGCGCCGCCGGCGGATGGGACGAGGCCGGGACCGTTGTCGAGAAGGTCATCCTCACCGCCATCTTCGCCGCGTTGGCCATCGCCGTCGGCGCCATCATCGTCGCCAAGGTGACGGCCAAGGCCAACACCATCAACCTCAATTGACCGACGCCGTCGGCCGGGGCCGCCGGGAGGCGGTCCTCGGCCACCGACGGGGAGGTGGGGGTCCCAGACCCACCGACGAGGGGTCCTCTGTCGTCGAGGCCGTCCTGGTCGTCCCGGTGCTCATGCTCGTGCTGCTGGTCGTCGTGCAGTTCTGCCTGTGGATGCACGCCACCCAGGTGGCGCAGACGGCGGCGTCCGAGGGAGACCAGGTCGCCCGATCGGTCGGTGGCGGCCCTGCCGCCGGAGTGGCCTCGGCCCGATCGGTCCTCTCTGGTCCCGGATCGGACGTGACCGGTTCGACCGTCGTGGTGTCGGTGCTCCCCGGCGAGTCGGAGTGGCTCCAGGTGACCGGTCGGGCCGTGTCCGTCGTCCCCGGGCTCTCGTTCTCGGTCTCCGCCAGTGCCATCGGGCCCATCCAGCAGTTCCGGGGCTCGGAATGAGACGGCGGGACGAGCGGGGCAGCCTCGCCGTCGAGCTGGTCGTCCTCACCCCGGTCCTCCTGGTGGTCGCGTTGGCCACACTGGTGTTCGGTCGGGTGTCCGAGGCCCGCCAACAGGTGGTCGAGGCGTCGCGGGCCGGCGCTGAGGCGGCGGCCGTCCTGCCGACCGTGGGGACCGCCCAGTGGGTGGGGGCGATCAATGCCGTCATCAACTTGATCGGGCGGACCCATACGTGTGCCCATGTGGCGATCTCCACCGATACCAGCCACTTCGTGGCGGGGGGGACCGTCACCGTGCACGTGGCGTGCCAAGTGCTCCTGGCGGACCTCGGGATTCCCGGGGGTTCCGGGATCCACCGTGGTCCACGCATCGGCCACCGCGCCGCTCGACCCCTACCGTTCAGTCGGGTGAGGCGGTGACGGCGAACGCACGGCGGGCCCGGCGACGGATGGACGTCCGTGACGAAGGTGGCGCCATCGCCGCATTCGTCGTGCTGGTCATGGTCGCCCTCCTCGCTCTCCTCGGGCTCGTCGTCGACGGCGGGACGGTCCTGACCGCCCGTCAGGCCGCAACGGCCGAAGCCGAGCAGGCGGCCCGGGCGGGTGCCGGAGCACTGTCCGTCGACGCGCTCCGAGCCGGTCGGATCCAGATCGACGGGCCGGCGGCGGTCGTGGCGGCAGAGCGGTTCATGGTGGCCGCGGGGCACCCCGGGACGGCCGTGGTGGCCGGTGGCGTCGTCACCGTGCGGATCGACTACCAGGTTCCGACGGCGATCCTCGGCGTGATCGGGATCGATCGGCTCGACGTGTCGGCGACCGCGGCGGCCGTGGATGTCGGCGGCGTCACGAGAGGCTCCCCGTGAACCGGTCGATCCAGCCTTCCCGCGTCAGGCGATTCCCGTTCCGGGCACCGCTCGCCGTGGCCGCCATCGTGGTCCTGGTGGTCGGGGTGCCCGTGGCCCTGACCGCGGCCGCCGGTGGCCCCTCGGCCCATCTCGACCCTGGAGCCCTCTGGCGGGCCGCTCTGGGTCGCCGGCCGGGCGATGTGCGGGTGGTCACCGGATGGCTGGGTCGGGCGGCCCTGCTGATGGCGTGGATCGCCTGGGCGTGGTTGACGCTCTGCGTAGTGGTGGAGATTCGAGCGTGGATGTCGGGGCGGTCGACCGCACGCCTGCCGGCCAGCCGGGCGTTGCAGTGGGTGGCCGCAGTCCTGGTCGGTACGGCATTCGCGGTGGGGAGTGCCGGTCGGGCCCCGGTGCACCACGCCCTGGCCGGTGACGTCCACGGGAGTCCGAGTTCGGAGTTCGTCCGGATGCACTCCGGGCAAACGGGTCGTTCGAACGGCTCGTCGATCCATCGGTCGGTCGGGCCGCCGGTCCTCGAGTCCGGACCCGGAGTCGCCGGCCCCTGCCCCGGGTCGAGGGCAGAGCGGATGGGATCCGATGCGCTCCCCGGTGACCCGGACCGAGACACGTCCCGCATCCCCTGTCCAGTGACCCTGCCACTGGACCCCGGCAGCCGGCGGGTGCCCGCTATCGGGTCGTCGGGACGGGAGACGCTGTGGTCCATCGCCGAAGACCAGTTCGGGCAGGCACGGCGGTGGAGAGAAATCGCCGATCTCAACTACGGCATGGCACAGCCGTGACGGCTCGCGCCTGACGGAGGACCACTGGATCCAGCCCGGTTGGGAATTGCTCCTGCCGACCACCGGCGTGGCAGGCCTCCCCGGATGTGCCGGCGGTCCCCATGGTGAAGGTGGGAGTTCCCGATGCCGGGGCGGTCCCTCGGACCACGCCCGTCGACGAGCATTGCCCCTCGGTGGCCACCGGCCACCGGAGGTCCCGGTGAGCCCGCTCGGGGCGGGGATCGTCGGCGTCGGTGTCACCGACCTGGTCGATCGCCTCCGACGGGTCCAGCAACGACATCGGAGGCTGGGCACTCGGATCCGGATCCCCGGACCGATGCTCCGGTCGTTCGAGCAACGATTGCGGGTGGGTGACGGGCGTGAGGAGCTCGACGCCGTGGAGGCCGCGGTCGAGGCGTGGGCCGTGGCGCCGGATGGCGCCGCGCCGACGGGGCGGTTGACGTCGGTGACGGTGACTGCCACCCACGTTCGCCTGACGCTCGACCCGCCCCCTGGACTCCTCCGTCCGGCACCGTTCACCGCCCACGGAGACCCGGCGGCGTAGAGATCGAGCGTGAGCTGCTCGAGCCCGCTCCGTCGGTCGGAAGGGCGCCCGGCTGTCGTTCCCGACGCCCACCCTGGTCACCGTGGGCCGCGCCGGAGACGAGGTGTTCATGGTCAACCTCGAGGGCTCGGGCTCCATCGTGCTCGCGGGTGACCCGCACGCCAACGAATCGGTGGGTAGGGCCATGGCCCTCGAACTGGCCACGTCGAGGTGGGCGGGGGCGTTCGACCTGGTGCTGATCGGCTTCGGCACCGGCATGGAGCGGTTCGACCGGGTCGTCGTCCTGGCCGAGGCGGGTCCCGTCTCCGCCGACCTGTCGTGGCGGAGGCTCACCACATCGATGCGGTTGAGGACCAGGACCTCCCTCGCGTCGACAGTGCACGTCTCCACTCCGGTGCCGGTGACTGGCGACCCGTCGTGGTGGTGTGCGGTCCGGGCGTCCCCCCGGGCGACGTCGACGGCGATCCTCGCCCTGGCCGAGGACGGTCGGTTCGGCATCGCCGTCATTGTCATCTCCGGTCCCGGTGCGCCGTCGTACGAAGGATCGATCGTGGTGCGGCCCGGAGACGAGGATTGCATGGGTGTGTCCGAGGTCATGGGTGCACTGGTGGTCCCACAGCGGATCGACGAGGAGGAGATCCGACACGTCTCGTCGGTCCTGGCGGTCGCATCCCTGCTCGCGGACGAAGAGGACGGGGGAGCCGACCTGTTGCCGCCGACGACCACCAGGGATCCGGTGCCACCGGTGCCGACGAGGAGCTATGTCGACCAGGGTGAGCGCACGACGGTCCGCATCGACCGTCCGGTGGTCACCGCTCCTAGAGTCGACGCAGGCCGCACCGTCGACCTCCGTGCGAGCGGTCCATCGGCTCACCCGGTCCGAACGGGCTCACCCGAGGTGGAGGTAGAGGTGGCGGTGCTCGGGCCGGTGGAGATCCGGGGGGCGGCCAGGGACTTCACCAGAGCCTGGGCGAAAGAGCTCGTCGTCTACCTGGCCATGCACCCGGACGGGGCCGCCAATGAGACGTGGGCGACGGCCCTGTGGCCTGAACGCCTGATGGCCCCGTCGAGCCTCCACTCGACCGCGTCGGTCGCCCGCCGGTCGCTGGGTACGGCCCGGGACGGGTCGGACCATCTCCCGCGAGCACATGGTCGACTGGCACTTGCGTCCACCGTCGGCACGGACTGGGCCAGATTCCAGGCGCTGGCGACATCCGACGACCCGGAGCACTGGTGCGCCGCGCTGTCCTTGGTGCGCGGCCGTCCCTTCGAGGGCATCAGGGCCACCGACTGGTCGATCCTCGACGGTACCGCCCCGGCCATCGAGTCCGCGGTGGTCGACCTCAGTGGCCGGTTGGCCGGCGCCCGGCTGCGGGCCGGCGATCCCCGGGGCGCCGAGTGGTCCGCCCGGCGTGGCCTGTTGGTCAGCCCGTATGACGAGCGGCTCTACCGGATGCTGTTGCGCGCCGCCGACGCTGCGGGAAACCCGGGCGGCGTCGAATCGGTGATGGCCGAGCTCGTGCGCGTGGTGGCCGACGAGGTCGAGCCGATCGAGTCGGTGCACCCCAGCACCCTGGCCCTCTACCGATCGCTCAGTCGCCGTCCGGGGCGGGCCCTCCGGCCCGCGTCTGCGCTCGTGAGCCGGACCGTCAGGAGCAGGGCTTCCGCGTCCCGGTGAGGTTGACGTTGAACCGGGCCCCGTTGATGCCGAGGGCGACGTCGTTGGCGCAGAATTTCTTCACCGATTGGTGGTACTCGGCGTTGAAGACGGCCTTGACCCCGAAGTACGGGCTGAGTAGGCCGCACGACGTGTACTGATTGCACTGCTCGGTGAGTACCGCATCGGCCAGGGGTTCCATGTCGGCGGCGTAGTGATCACCGGTGTCGTCGGGGTTCTTGATCCACCAGCCCAGACCGAGGCCGTGCATGTAGCCGGCCAACGTGGTCATGAAGTGCTCCTCGTCCGCCTGGGTGAGCCCGAAGCCGTTGGCCGAGTTGTACGACTCGTCGATGTCCGTCTCCACGGCGTCGAAGCCCTTCGCCGCGCACTGGTCGTGGATCATCGACTCGATGATGGCCACGGTGGCCGGCGACCGGATGTCGAGGTACCACTCGGGCCACCCGGAGACGCTGCTCCCCACCACGCCGGCCGACCTGAGCTGGTCGTAGTACGTCGTGGCGATGCCTTCGTCGGACGCGGAGTAGTAGTTCCCGACCGCACCCACCTCGATGTAACAAACCACATGCTTGCCCAGTGCGTGCAGGGCGCTCACGGTGGAGGCCGGGTTGATGATGCCGTCGATGTCGTAGATGACCGGTGCCGGAGCGGGTCTCGCGTTGGGCAACTTGTCCTTGGTACCCAGTTGCTTGGCGTTGTTCAGATTGAGCGGGTTGCTCAGCTCCCACTGCCAGGGCTGGCTGCCCAGCGGCGGGGCCCACCATTTGTGGTCAGCCGCGGCGTGGACTCCCGATGGGACGGTCGTCGAGCTCGAGGACGCTTGGGCCGGTCGCGGGCTGGCGCCTGCGGGGACGGCACCGGTCGATGTGCCTCCCACGAGCATGGCGACGACGAGCGTGACGACGCCGAGCGAGATGGCGGTGGCCGACCGCGCGCCGCGCCTCGACCCCCGTGGCTTCGTGTCCCCCATGTCCTGCACCCGCGATCACTACCGCCCCCACCCCGCCACGTCGACCCATACGCTAGACAGCACGACGGTCTCGTGCTCGGATCGGTGGGAAAGGCGCCTGACGAGGAACGATGCCCCGGGTGTTCGACGTTCGGGACCCCGGTTCCTGGCGCCCCGACGGACTACAGGGCCAGCTCGGCGATGGTCTGGAGGGTCTTGACGTCGCCCGAGACCAGCAGGGTCGTGGCGATCGACTCCCGCCAGCGCTCGATGTCGTCCCGGATCTTCTCCTTCGGGCCGATCAGTGCGGTGTCCTCGACCAGCTTGGTCGGGACGGCCGCGGCCGCCTCGTCCTTGCGTCCCTCGAGGTAGAGCTCCTGGATCTTGGTGGCCTCGGCCTCGTAGCCCATGCGGGAGAACACGTCGAAGTGGAAGTTCATCGACTTCGCCCCCATGCCCCCGATGTACAGGGCCAGCATCGGCCGCATGAAGTCGGCGGCCGTCTCGACGTCGTCGGCCATGATGGTGGCCGCGAACGCGAGCACCTCGAAGTCCTCGGACGTGTGGCGGGCGCCGTCGCGGGCGAAGCCCTCGTCGAGGTAGGGCTGGTAGGCGTCGACCGCACCCGGCGAGAAGAAGATGGGGAACCAGCCGTCGGCGATCTCGGCGGCGAGGGCGATGTTCTTCGGTCCCTCGGCACCCATGATGATCTGGACTTCCTTGCGCAGGGGATGGGTGATGGCCTTGAGGGGCTTGCCGAGGCCGGTGCCACCCGGGTAGGGGAGGGGGTAGTGGGGGCCGTCGTTGGTGACGACATCCTCGCGGGCGACCACCTGGCGGACGATGTCGATGTACTCGCGGTGCGGGCCAGCGGCTTCTCGAACGACTGGCCGTACCAACCCTCGACCACCTGGGGACCGGACACGCCGAGTCCGAGGACGAAGCGGCCACCGGAGAGGTGGTCCATGGTGATGGCGGCCATGCCCATGGCGGTCGGCGTCCGGGCCGACAGCTGGCAGAGGGCGGTGCCGAGGCGGACCCGCTCGGTCTGCGAGCCCCACCAGGCCAACGGGGTGAGGGCGTCGGACCCGTAGGCCTCGGCGGTCCAGATCGAGTCGTAGCCCAGGCGCTCGGCCTCGGCGACCAGCTCCACGGCATTGGGGGGTGGCCCGGATCCCCAGTAGCCCAGCTGCAGTCCGACCTTCAGATCCTTCATGGGTTCCTCCCCGGAAACGCGATGGGGAAACCCTAGCAATCCTGCCTGAGGGCCATTCAGGCGCACGCTGGTCGGAGCGACGACCGACGGTGGGCTGGCTCACCGTTGCGGCACACCGTGGCCGTGCATTCACGGCGGGTCCACAGGGTGGGCCAAGGGGATCCCCACACCCGCCTTCCAAGGTGGAGTCGTTCCCGGGAGTGCCCCGAGGACATGACACGAAGGAGCAGTCCATGACCCCCAATCCCTACCGCCGTCCGAAGAACCTCCGACGGGTGCTCGTCACCGGTGGCCTGGCCGCCGGCACCATGCTCGGCGCGGCCGGGATCGCCTCGGCCGCCACCGGCACCTCGACGACCGCCACCTCCGGTTCGGCGAGCACGGCCACCACGCCGGCCACCGGCACGCCGCCGGCCGGCGCCGCCCAGGGCAACCCGGCGACCATGACCCATGGTCCCGGCGAGACCCTCCTGACCGGCACCCAGCTCCAGCAGGCCACGGCCGCCGCCTCGGCGGCGGTGCCCGGCGCCACGGTCATCCGGGCCGAGACCAACTCGTCGGGTGACTACCCCTACGAGGTCCACCTGTCCAAGTCCGACGGGACCGACGTCACGGTGGAGCTGGATTCGAGCTTCAAGGTGATCACCACGATCTCCGGGTTCGGAGCCGGCCCGGCCGGCAGCCAGGCACCGGGCGGCAGTGCCCCTGCGGGCAGCTCGTCCAGCTCGACGCCTGCGACCACCAACTGACGCAGCGCCGCCGATCGACCGACGGTCCCGTGATCGCCCGCCCCCGCGGTCACGGGACCGTCGTCGCGCCCGAGGTGATTTCGCCTCGGGCACCGTCGGCCGGTGGTCCCTGGCACCACGCCACCCGGCAACCCGGCAACCCGGCAACCCGGCAAGCCGGAAACCCCGCCTCGGGGCCCCGCCTACCGCATCTTGGTGACGTACTCCTCGGCGTACTTCTCCACCTCGGCCAGGCGGGCGGCCAGCATCTGCTCGGGACTGTCCGACTCGTCCACCTCGGCCAGCATCCACGGGGCGCACAGGAGGTCGGTCACGCCGGCGTCCTCCAGCCGCTTGTAGAGGTCGAGGTCGGGGAAGGCCTTCACCGCCAGGTAGATGGCGAAGTCGTCGCCGTCCCGGCCCGCTTCGTGGAGGGCCTTCTGGACCAGCTTCACCTGCTCGAACGCCTCGTCGGGGAAGGCGGCCCCGGTGTTGATCCAGCCGTCGCACAGCGTGGAGGCCCGGCGCAGCGCCGGCCCGGAATCGCCCCCGCCCAGGATCGGGACGGGTCGGGTGGGTGCGGGGTTCATCTGGCATTCCGGCACGTCGTAGTGGGTGCCGTGGTACTCGACCCAGCCGCCCTGCCACAGCGCCCGGAGCGCGGGGATCATGTCGTCCAGCCGCTTGCCGCGGTCGTGGAACTCCTGCCCGGTCTGGATGTACTCCTCCTTGCACCACCCGACGCCGACACCGAGGCGCACCCGGTTGTCGGACAGCACGGCGGCGGTGCCGACCGACTTGGCCACCGTGATGAGGTCGCGCACCGGGGCGATGTAGATCCCGGTGGTGAACGTCACGTTGCTCGTCACGGAGGACAGCGCGGACACCAGGCACATCGGGTCGGGCCACTCCGTCTCCTTCTCCCAGAAGGGAGCACCGTCGGGGGCCGTCGAGTAGGTGTACTTGGACTCCAGCACCCGGGGGTTGAAGAGGTGGTCCGAGAGGTAGACGCCGTCGTAGCCCATCTGGTCCGAGGCCAGGGTCAGCGCCCGGATGGTCTCGAGGGGGAGGAACTGGATTGCTTGGTGGAAGCGCATGGGCCTCGGCTTTCGGGTGGGGGACGATCTGGCCGGACGGGCGACGGGCGACGGGCGACGGGCGACTGGTGATGGACGGGTGGGCGGGCGATCGACGGACGTGCGACCGGGCGGGCTGGCTCCCCGCGCTACCGGCCGGCCGGAGCCGACGGGGTGAAGGCGACCGGGATGTGCTTCACGCCGTTGATGAAGTTCGACCGCAGGCGCTGGACCTCGCCGTCGAGGCGGATGTCGGGCATCCGGTCGAGCAGCCGGTCGAACATCACGCGGATCTCCATGCGGGCCAGGTTGGCGCCCAGGCAGAAGTGGGGGCCGCCGCCCCCGAAGGCCATGTGGTTGTTGGGGGTCCGGCCGATGTCGAAGCGATCGGGGTCGACGAAGACCGTCTCGTCGCGGTTGGCCGAGATGTGCCAGAAGACGACCTTGTCGCCCTCGGCCATCTTGTGGTCGCCGACGACCACCTCGGAGGTGACCTGGCGGCGGAAGTGCATGACCGGGGACACGAACCGCAGCATCTCCTCGACGGCCGAGGGGAGCAGCGAGCGGTCGGCCCGCAGGCGCTCCCACTGGTCGGGATGGTCGAAGAACGCCACCATCGCCCCGGAGATGAGGTTGCGGGTCGTCTCGTTGCCGGCCACCGACAGCAGGAGGAAGAACAGGTCGAGCTCGAGCTGGCTGAGGCTGTCGCCGTCCATTTCGGCCTGGGTCAGGACGCTGAACAGGTCGGTGTGGGGGTCGAGCCGCTTCTTCTCGCACAGCTGGTCGGCGTAGGCGTAGAGCTCCATGGCCGCCTGGCCGGCCGCCTCGGCGCTCACCTGGTACTCCGGATCATCGGCGCCGACCATCCGGTTGGACCAGTCGAACACCAGGTGGCGGTCCTCCTGGGGCACGCCCATGAGGTCGGCGATGACCTGGAGGGGCAGCTCGGCCGAGATCTGCTCGACGAAGTCGGCCGAGCCCTGCTCGCACACGGCGTCGAGGATCGCATCGGTCGAGCTGACGACCTTGGCCTCGAGGTCCCGGATCATGCGGGGGGTGAAGCCCTTGTTGACCAGGCGCCGGTACCGGGTGTGCAGCGGCGGGTCCATGTTGACCATCATCATCCGCTGCTGCTCGAGGAGGTCCTCGTCGAAGTCGTGGAAGAGCGAGGTCTTGCGGGCCGACGAGAAGTGCTCGTAGTCGCGGTTGACCCCCACGCAGTCCTCGAAGCGGGTGACGGCCCAGAATCCGTCGGCGAAGCCGTCGGGGTCCGGGTGCCAGAAGACCGGGGCCTCCTTGCGGAGTTGGGCGAACCACTCGTAGGGGACGCCGGCAACGAAGTTGCCCGGGTCGCAGAGGTCGATATCGGCCAGATCCATGTGAAGTCCCCCAGGTGGAACGCCCGTGACCACAGGTGGCACCCGGGCGGAAGGAGCCTGGGGTCGTGCCTGGGCGGCAGTGACGTTTCTAGAACGTGTATCAGTTATCATAGGGCAGCTGCACCCGGGCCTCCAGCCGCACGGAGCCCGGTGGCACACCGAACGACGGCTCGGTCGAGCCGGACGTGGGGGACCGACGGGGGTGGAGTTCCCGCGTCGATGGCCCACCACGGCCGGGTCCGACGGCACCCGTCGGCCGGTGGCGCCAGACCGACGTCGACCGACGACCCGAGCACGCACCCCGGCGTGGCGGCGAATCACTGAGTGAAGGAATCCGCATGCATCTCGAAGAGACGCCCGACCAACTGGCACTGCGCGCCGAGCTCCGTGCCTACTTCGCCCAGTTGCTCACGCCCGAGGTGCGCCATGCGCTCGACACCGAGACGGAGGGCGGCTCGACGTTCCGCAGGATCGTCCGCCAGATGGGGACCGACGGTTGGCTCGGCATCGGCTGGCCGGTCGAGTTCGGCGGCCAGGGGCGCCCCGCCACCGACCAGTTCATCTTCTTCACCGAGGTGCAGCGGGCCCGGGCCCCGTTCCCCTTCGTGACCCTGTCGACCGTCGGCCCCATGATCATCGCCCACGGGACCGAGGAGCAGAAGAAGTTCTTCCTGTCGGGCATCCTCGCCGGCGAGATCAACTGCGCCATCGGCTACACCGAGCCCGAGGCGGGCACGGACCTGGCCTCGCTCCGCACCCGGGCCGTGCTCGACGGCGACGAGTGGGTGATCAACGGCAACAAGATCTTCACCAGCGGCGCCGACCAGTCCGACTACATCTGGCTGGCCTGCCGCACCGACCCCGACGCCCCGAAGCACAAGGGGATCTCGATCATCCTGGTCCCCACGGCCACGCCGGGATTCTCGTGCACCCCGATCGTGACGGTGGGCGGCGTGGCCACCACCGCCTCGTACTACACCGACGTGCGCGTGCCCCGGGACGCCCTGATCGGCGACCTGAACGGCGGGTGGAGGCTCATCACCGGCCAGCTCAACCACGAGCGCGTCGGCCTCGCGGCGGTCAGCGCCCTGGCCTTCCGACTGTGGGACGAGGTGGCGGCCTGGGTGGTCGAGCACGGGCTCACCGACGTTGGGTGGATCCAGCAGGACCTGGCGCTCACCTACTCGCTGCTCGAGGCCCAGAAGTTGCTGACGTGGCGGATGACGGCGGCCGTGGCCAGCGGCACGTTGGGGGCGGCCGACTCGTCGTCGGTCAAGGTCTTCGGGACCGAGTCGGCCGTCGAGATCTACCACAAGCTCCTCGGCATCGTGGGTGCCGCCGGCTACCTGAGCCCGGGGTCGCCCGGGGCGGCGCTCCAGGGCGAACTCGAACGGGCCGGCCGTCAGGCGCAGATCAACACCTTCGGCGGCGGTGTCAACGAGATCCAACGCGAGATCCTGGCCACGGCCGGGCTCGGCATGAAGCGGGGTGCCCGATGAGCGACGTCCGTTCCCTCGACGACGAGCTGCAGACCTTCGTGGGCCGCTCCGCGGGCCCGGCCACCAAGGGCCGCCACCCGGTCAACGAGCCGATGATCACCCACTGGGTGGAGGCCATGGGCGACCACAACCCGGTCTACGTGGACGACGAGGCGGCCAAGGCCGCCGGCTTCCCCGGCATCATCGCACCGCCGACCATGCTCCAGGCGTGGATCATGCGGGGCCTCCGGGCGAGCCTCGAGGCCGACGCCGCCCGCGAGGCCGGCACGGCCCCTGCCGACTCCGCCAGCGACCAGGTCATGCAGCTCCTCGACGAGGCCGGCTTCACCTCGGTCGTGGCCACCAACTGCGACCAGCACTACGAACGACCGCTGGTGCCGGGCGACCACCTCGAGGTCAGTTCCGTCATCGACGCCATCTCGGGGGAGAAGAAGACCGGCCTGGGCATCGGTCACTTCATCACCAACCGGCTCGAGTACCGGGACCAGTCCGGCGAGCTGGTCGCCACCATGCGGTTCCGCATCCTCAAGTTCAAGCCGGGAACGGGTGCGACCAAGGCCCCTGCTCCCGCCGCCGAGGCGTCCGAGGCCCCGGCCGCCCGGCCCCTCCGCCCCCGCCCGGCCCTCACCCAGGACAACTCCTTCTTCTTCGAAGGGGCCAAGCAGCACAAGCTGCTCATCCAGCGGTGTGTCGCCTGCGGCACGCTGCGCCACCCACCCCGCCCCTCCTGTGCCGTGTGCCGCTCGTTCGACTGGGACACGCTCGAGGCGTCGGGCAAGGGGACGATCTACAGCTTCGTGGTCAACCACTACCCGCAGGTGCCGGCCTTCGACTACCCCCTGGTGGTGGCCCTGGTCGAGCTCGAGGAGGGGACCCGCCTGATCGCCAACGTGTCGGGCATCACCCCGGAGACCGCCGCCATCGGCACGGCCGTAGAGGTCGGCTTCGAGGACTTCGACGACGACCTCTCCCTCCCCGTGTTCCACCCCGCAGACGAGACGAGGACCAACTGATGGACTTCACCTTCAACGACGAGCAGACCGCGGTGCGCGAAGCGGCCGAGGGCATCTTCACCGGACTGGTCACCCCGGACCGGGTCCAGGAGATCGAGGCGGCCGAGGACCGGGTCGACCGGGAGCTGTGGGCCGAGCTGGCCAAGGCCGATCTGCTGGGCATCGCCGTCCCGGCCGCCCACGGGGGCGGCGACTTCGGCATGGTCGAGGTGTGCCTGCTCCTCGAGGCCCAGGGCAAGGTGGTCGCGCCGATCCCGCTGTGGGCCACCCTGGTCCTGGGTGCCCTGCCGGTGGCCGAGTTCGGCTCCGACGTCCTGCGGGCCGCCGTGCTGCCCGGGGTGGTGGCCGGCGACGTCCTGCTGACGGCGGCCCTCGCCGATGTGGCCGATGACCTCGCGGTGGGCGGCCCGGGACGCCCGGCCGTGACCGGGACACCCACGGCCGACGGGGGACTCACCCTCTCCGGCACCGCCTTCGCCGTGCCCTATGCCCACGTGGCCTCTCGGGTCCTGGTGCCGGTGGCCACCGAGGCCGGAACCGTGGTGGCCGCCCTCGACCCGGCCGCCGCCGGGGTCACCGTCGAGCGGGCGCTGACGACCAATCGCGAGGTCCACCCCCACCTGCACCTCGACGGGGTGGCGGTGGGCGCCGACGACCTGCTCGCCGGGGGCGACGCCTCCCGCGGTGGCGCCGTCGTCGACTGGATGCTGCAGCGGGCCTGGACGGGGCTGTGCGCCCTGCAGGTCGGGGTCACCGAGTCGGCGGTGGCCCAGACGGCCGAGTACCTCAACACGCGTCAGCAGTTCGGTCTGCCGCTGGCCACCTTCCAGGCCACCAAGATGCGGGCCGCCGACGCCGCCATCGACACCGAGGCGGTGCGGGTGACGACGTGGCAGGCGGCGTGGCGCCTCGACAACGGACTCGACGCCGAGCGGGCCGTCAACGTGGCCTCGTGGTTCGCCTCGGAGTCGGGGCAGCGGGTGGTGTTCGCCACCCAGCACCTCCACGGGGGCATGGGTGCCGACATCACCTACCCGATCCACCGCTACTTCCTGTGGGGCAAGCAGATCGAGCTGCTCCTGGGCTCGCCCAGCGCCCAGCTGGCCCGCCTGGGGCGCCAGGTGGCGGCGGGACTGACCGACGAGGCGGTGCCGGCATGAGCAAGGCCATCATCGAGCACGACTTCCGACCCACGACCCGGACCCTGGACGAGGTCACGGTGGGTGACGCCCTGCCCGAGCTCGTCGTCCCCCTGACCCGGACGCTCATCGTGTCCACCGCGCTGGCCTCACGCGACTACCAGGACGTCCACCACGACGGCCAGCTGGCCGTGGAACGGGGCTCGAAGGACATCTTCATGAACATCCTCTCCACCAACGGCCTGGTGGGCCGCTACGTGACCGACTGGGCGGGCCCCGGTGCGGTGCTCACCGATGTCAACATCCGTCTGGGCGCGCCCAACTATCCCGACGACACCATGACCCTCACGGGCTCGGTGACGGCCAAGGACGACACCGTCGACGCCGACGGGCGGGGGGCGGTCGAGGTGACCCTCACCGGTGCCAACGGCCTGGGCGACCACGTGACCGGCACCGTCCGACTGCTGCTGCCCGCCGGAGGTGCCCGATGAGCGGGACGAGCCACTCCTACGTCGGCAAGACGGCCATCGCCGGGATCGGCGCCACCGAGTTCTCCAAGGCCTCGGGTCGCAGCGAGCTGCGCCTGGCCGTCGAGGCGGTCGACCTGGCCCTGCGCGACGCCGGCATCGAGCCGTCCGAGGTCGACGGACTGGTCACCTTCAGCTCGGACACCAATCCCGAGATCGAGATCGCCCGCAGTCTCGGCATGGGGGAGCTGTCCTTCTTCAGCCGCATCCACTACGGCGGCGGGGCCGGGTGCGGCACCATCCAGCAGGCCGCCCTGGCCATCGAGGCCGGGGTGGCCGACGTCGTCGTCTGCTACCGGGCCTTCAACGAGCGCTCCGGCAACCGCTTCGGTGCCGGGGTCCAGGGCCGTCTCCCCGTGCCCAACGCCGAGACCGCCCACTTCGCCTGGTACGCGCCCCAGGGGCTGCTCACCCCGGCCCAGTGGGTGGCCATGGCGGCGCAGCGCTACCTCTATGCCACCGGGGCCACCAGCGAGGACCTGGGCCGGGTGGCGGTGGCCGACCGCCGGCACGCGGCGACCAACCCGAAGGCCTGGTTCTACGAGCAGCCGATCACCTTGGCCGACCATCAGGAGTCCCGGTGGATCGTCGAGCCCCTCCACCTGCTGGACTGCTGCCAGGAGACCGACGGCGGCCAGGCCCTCGTCGTCACGTCGCTGGAGCGGGCCCGCGACCTGCCGAGCACCCCGGCGGTCATCCGGGCCGCGGCCCAGGGCGCGGGTCCCGGCCAGGAGATGATGACGTCCTACTACTACGACGACCTGACCGTGCTGGGCGAGATGGACGCGGTGGCGCACCAGCTGTGGGCGACGTCGGGCCTGTCGCCGGCCGACATCCAGACGGCCGTGATCTACGACCACTTCACACCCTACGTGCTCTACCAGCTCGAGGAGCTCGGCTTCTGCGGCAAGGGAGAGGCGAAGGACTTCGTCCGCGACGGCAACATCGAGATCGGCGGGGGACTCCCCGTCAACACGCACGGGGGTCAGCTGGGTGAGGCCTACCTGCACGGGATGAACGGGATCGCCGAGGGCGTCCGCCAGGTCCGGGGCAGTTCGTACAACCAGGTGCCTGACGTGGAGCACGTGCTGGTGACCTCGGGCACCGGCGTCCCGACCAGCGGCCTCATCCTGGGCGTCGACCACGACTGACCGGGTCGGATCCGCCGTACGCTGTGCGTCCATGGACGCGCCGTTCACCGAGATCTCCGATGGGGACACGACGTGGCGGTTCGACACCTCGTTCCTCAGTTCGAACTGGACCTGCATCTGGGGTCGGGGGTGCCTGGGAATCCTGCCGGACCCGGCCGCTGAACTCGGCCAAGGATGCTGCTCGATCGGCGCCGAACTCGATGGAGCCGACGAGGCACGGCTGATCAGCGCACTGGCGGACACGATGGATCCGTCCCGGTTCGAGTACCACGACACGGCGGTCGAGGGTGGTGTCTTCGGGGACGCCACCCGCACGAGCACCCGGGTGGTCGACGGGGCCTGCATCTTCCTCAACCGGCCCGGATTCAGCGGCGGAGCGGGCTGCGCACTGCACCTGGCGGCTCTTGAATCAGGCGAGTCGCCGATCGACTTCAAGCCGTCGGTCTGCTGGCAGTTGCCGATCAAGGTGGATTGGGAGGACGGCGACGACGGGACCGAGATCGCCACCGTGCGCGGCTGGACCAGACGCGACTGGGGTGCGGAGGGCGACACGATGGCCTGGTGCTGCACCGAGGGCACCCGGGCCTACGTGGGTGATCGGCCGGTGGTCGAGTCGATGGCCGAGGAGTTGGACGCCATCGTGGGCCCCGCGGTGTACGTCGAGCTTCGGCGACGCCTCGACAGCTGATCGACGCGTACGCAGCTCGAGTCGCTCGACTCCGACGCGGAGTCCCGCCCGCGTCTGCCCGGGTGTGGGAGGACGCCACGGATGCCGGCGTGCCGATGCGAGCCGTCTCTGGCCAAGCCCTGCCGGGTCGTGGATAATGACGGTGCGACGGTGAAGCAGTTCATGCCCCCGGACCGACCGCCGCCAGGGGTTGCCCGCTCACTCCTCACCGCTGGGCGGGACGCCACCCGCCGAGCCGGAGGTCGTTGCACGGGTCGGAGTCGCCCAGCCGAGCGTTCGAGGAGGAACCCCCCATGACCGATCCCGCCCCCGAGCCCCTGGTGCTCGTCGACGCCGACGGCCCGGTGCTCACAGTCACCATCAACCGGCCCGAGAAGCGCAACGCCACCAACGCCGAAGTGCTGTGCCGGCTGTACGACGCCTGGGTGCGGCTGGACCAGGACGATTCGCTGCGGGTGGCAATCCTGACGGGAAAGGGGAACACCTTCTGTGCCGGCATGGACCTGGCCGAGATCCTGCGCCTGCGCGAGGGGGTCCGCGACAACGAGTGGATCATCCGCCTGCAGGATGACCCGGGCATCTCCCTGCGGGCGTTCTTGAAGGACTACCGGCCGACCAAGCCCGTGATCCTGGCGGCCGAAGGCTTCGCCCGTGCCGGAGGGACCGAGATACTCCAGGGCACCGACATCCGGGTGGCAGGCGAGAGCGCCGTGTTCGGCGTGACCGAGGTGCAGCGGGGACTGTTCCCCATGGCCGGCTCGGCCGTCCGACTGCGGCGGCAGGTCTCCTACGCCGTGGCGGCCGAGATGCTGCTGACCGGCGAGGACCTGACGGCGGCCCGCGCCTACGAGCTCGGCCTCGTCAACCACGTGGTGCCCGACGGCCAGGCCCTGGCCACGGCCCGGGAGATCGCGGGGCGTATCGCCCGCAACGGCCCCCTCGCCGTCAAGGCCATCCTGGCCACCCTGCGCCAGACCGACTGCCTGCCCGAGGAGCAGGCCTTCGAGATCGAGATGCGACTGGGCCTGGCCGTCATGGGCTCGAAGGACGCCATGGAGGGACCTCGTGCCTTCCTCGAGAAGCGGGAGCCCACCTTCACCGGGGAGTGAGGGCACCGGGGAGTCTGGAGGCACTGCACATGGATGTCGGGGTCTTCCTGCAGCCACCCACGGTGGACAAGGCCGTCCAGCAGTTCCGGACCGCGGCCGACGCCGGGTTCCGCTCCGGTTGGATGCCCCAGGCGTTCGGCATCGACGCCCTCTCGGCGTTGGCCGTGGTGGGCAGGGAGGTGGGCGGCATCGACCTGGGCACGTCGGTGGTACCCACGTTCCCGCGCCACCCCACGATGCTGGCCGCCCAGGCGCTGACCGTGCAGCAGTCCTCCGGCGACCGGCTCAACCTGGGGATCGGGCTCTCCCACCAATTCGTGATGGAGGACCTGCTGGGCCTCGCCTGGGACAGGCCCGTCCGACACCTCCGCGAGTACCTCTCGATCCTCCTGCCCCTGGTCCGCGGCGAAAAGGCCGACGTGGCCGGGGAGACCTTGGCGGCCAGCATCGCCCTCGACATCGCCGACGCCGCTCCCGTGCCCGTGCTGGTGGCGGCGTTGGGTCCCCAGCTGTTGGCCGTGGCCGGTCGCATGGCCGAGGGCACCATCACCTGGATGACGGGTCCCGAGACGATCAGGAGGCACATCCGACCCACCATTCGGCGGGCGGCGTCCGAGGCGGGCCGTCCCGAGCCCCAGGTGGTCTGTGCCCTGCCCGTGTGCGTCACCGGTGACGAGGACGCTGCGCGAGAGCAGGCGGCCGGCAGGTTCGCCCTGTCCGGGCAGCTCCCGTCCTACCGGGCCATGCTCGATCGCGAAGGGGTGGAGGGACCCGCCGACGTGGCCATCATCGGGAACGCGGGCGCGGTCCGGGCCGGGATCGAACGGGTCTTCGAGGCGGGGGCGACCACGTTCGTCGTCATCCCGTTCGCCAACCGGGAGCAGACCTACGACGCCATCCGGCCACTCCTGTAACGCCGGCCACTCCGGTAACGCGGGGGTGCCGGGCACGGGCCAGACGGAGCGCACGGACGTCCGGTTCGGGTCCGGCGGGCAGCCGGACGGGTGAGACCCGATCTACCATCCCGGGATGCGGTTCAATCACATGGAGCTCACGTTCGCCCCCGGCACCCTGACCGAGGCGTTCCGAGACGAGGTGGACGCCTTCTACGGCTCCGTATTCGGCTGGAAGGCGCTCGACACCGACGTCGTGGGCCAGCGCTGTCATCTCCTGCTTCCCGACGCCGAGCACTTCATCCTCCTGGCCGAGAGCGAGAAGCCCATGAGTTCGCCGGGATTCGATCACCTCGGGTTGCTCCAGGACACCCGTGCCGAGGTCGACGACCTCCTCGAGGCCTGTAAGCAGTACCGATCCGAGGACGATCGCATCCAGATCCAGGAGTACAAGGACCTGGTCCTCCCGGATCTCGTGGTGCACGCCTTCTACGTCAAGTACCTGCTCCCGATCTACTTCGACGTCCAGTCGATGGAGCGGCCGCTGACGTCCTGAGCCACGCACGTGGTCGAAGGGGCCGGCGGTGCCGCCCGGTCGGGCCCGTTAGGCCAGTTGGTCAGGGCGGGAGCGGTGTGGCGGAGTCGGAGCGCTCCGGCCTGATGCCTGCGGGCGAGTCGGCGCGGTGATGGACCGGGCCGCTTCCTGCGCCCAGTCCATCACCGCGCCGAGGTCAGGAGGGTCGGGTCTGCAGCCAGCTCGGCGCGGACCATCGCCTCCCAGAAGCCGATGAATCCGTTGCCGTCGCTCTTGGCGAACAGCTCGGCCACGGCACCGACCAGGGGCGTTCCACCGCCCAGTGCCTCGACGTGCCATGCACTGCGGCAGCGCTGCTCGAGTGCCACCGCCCGCTGATGGACGGCCCGGACGGAGTTCCCCAGCACGAACACGCCGTGGTTTGCCAACAGGGCGATGTCCGCCCCACCCATCGCCTCCACGGCGGAGCGGGCGGCGGCAGCGTTGTTGACCCCGCCGTTGTACTCGTCGACCAGGACCAGCTCACCGCCGCCCAGCGCCGAGCTCTGGTCGTAGATCGGGGGTACCCGCCCGGCGTCGGCCCACACGGTGCCGTAGCGGGGGTGGTTGTGCATGGCCACCAGCACGTCGTCACGGAGTTTGTGCAGCTCCAGGTGCAGGGGGATGCCGAGGGGGGCCGGCCAGTCGCCCTCCACCACGTTGCCCTCGATGTCGATCCGGATGACCTGCTCGGGCCGGAGCTCGCTCCACAGGATGTACCACGGGTTGCACAGAAACGTGCCGTCCGGCTGGCGATAGGTGATGTGACCGGCGATGTGGTCGTCGTAGCCCTCGCGCCACAGGGTGCGGGCCAGCAGGACCAGCTCGTCGCGGGGGGTGAGGTCGGGGATCAGCTTGCCTGCTGTGGGGGTGAACGCCACGGGAGGCTCCTAGGGTCGGACGGTATCGGGCAGCGGATGCCGAAAGAGCTTGGCGGCGTTCTCACAGCACATGGCCCGGAGCTCGTCGTCCGGGATGTCGCCCCAGACCTCCTCGATGACCGACTGGGTATCCGGCCAGGTTCCGTCCCCGTGGGGGTAGTCGGTCTCCACCATGATGTTCTCCACGCCGATCCGGTGGCGGGTCCCGATGGTCGACGGGTCGTCGAGGGTGCAGAACCAGAAGTTGCGCTTGAGCACATCGGCCGGGCGGACGTCCCAGCCCAGGCCGTAGCCGGAGCGGTCGATGATGTTGTCGAGCCGGTCGAGGAGCATCGCCACCCAGCCGATGCCGCCTTCGGACATGGCGATCTTCAGGTCGGGGTAGCGCAGCGCCCAACCGGACCACAGCCACTCGGCACAGGCGGTCAGCGACAACTCACCGAACAGGGTGGCCCCGAGCACCAGGGCCGGCGCGCCGGGAGCCATGTCGGCGATCCCAGAGGACCCGACGTGCAAGCTGATCACCGTATCCGTCTCCGCACAGGCCTCGATGATCGGCCCCCAGTACTCGTCGAAGACAGAGGGGAATCCGATGCGGTGGGGCCGTTCGGGGAGAGCCACCGACTTGAAGCCGCGCTCGGCGTTGCGGCGGATCTCGGCGGCGCCCGCCTCGGGATCGGAGAGGAAGGTGATCCCGAGCGGGATGATCCGCTCCGGGTAGGGCGAGTACCACTCGTCGAACAGCCAGTCGTTCCAGGCACGGGTCGTGGCGAGCCCCAGCTCCGGGTCGGTGGCCGTCGAGAACACCCGCCCGCAGAACCCGGTGATCTGGGAAGGGAAGTTGAGCGAGGCCCACACCCCGTTGAGGTCCATGTCCCGGACCCGGGCGTCGATGTCCCAGCAGCCCTTGCGCATCTGGTCGAAGCGAAACGGCTCCAGGGTCACACTGTCCGGGCGCCGGCCGGCCACCGCGTTCATCCCCACCTGGGAGTACTGCTTGCCGTCGAAGATCCACACCTCCCTGCCCTCGGGGGTCTCCTGCACCCGTGGGGCGTCGGCCTGGAATCGGGCCGGCAGCCGGCCCTCGAACATGTCCGGGGGCTCGACCAGGTGGTCGTCGACGCTGATCACCGTGTACTTGACCTCGCGCGGTTCGGGCTCGGGTTCGAAGAGCGCCGGGTCCAGGTCCTCCGCAGTGGTCATGCCACTCTCCTCCTGCCACGCCTCCGTTGACACTCGGCCCGAGCAAGCGGCAGCCGCTCGCCTGCTCGTTCGACCAGGGTCTCGGGACTGCGGATCGGGATCGCCGACGCGGATGAGTAGTTCAGCCATCCGTCGATCGGATTGCCTAGAGGCCGCCGCCGCGGTGGCGGACGACTACTTCGCTGAACCTGCGGATCGAGAGGGAGCCGGCACCCGTCCATCGGGGCGGACGTGATCGACCGGGGGAGGCCGGTGGGCCTCACCGCGTGCCCGGTCCGGACGCCACCCCGGGCGACTCCGGACCTGGGCTCCCGGTCGGCTACTAGGTGACGGTCAGGAACGCCGAACCACGGGTCTTCGACGCCTTCAGGTCGGCGGTCCCGGCGAAGGTGGCCGAGATCCGGTGCCTGCCCACGCTCACCTGCCCAGAGGACAGGGTGCACCGTCCGACTCCGGCGGCATCGAGTGTGGCGGTACACAGCACGGTCGTCCCGGTCAGTACCGTGACCTGACCGGAGGCCGGGATGCTGCCCGACCTGGGGGTCACAGTGACGACGAAGTCGGCCGCCGACTGGTTGGCGAAGGTCACCGACGTCGTCATGGCCAGTTTCGCGGTGGTCCTGGTCACCTTGACCAGCAGGACCCGGGTGGCGGAGGCGGGTGCGAAGTCGACGGCATCGGTCGGCGTGAACGTGGCCGACAGAGTGTGGCTGCCGGCGTGGAATACCGTGCCGAGCGGCGTGCCGTAGGCGAAGGATCCCGCCGTCGAGGCCGTGGCTCTCAACTGGCTGGCGCCGATCGGTGTCCCGTACAGGATGGACCGCGGCTTGACCCAGGTGATGTGCGGGGTGGCCTGGTTGACGGTGAGGGGGACGGTGGTCGTCACCGTGGAGTAGTGCACCGTGTCGATCGGCGTGAAGGTGGCCGACAGGGTCTGCACACCGGCGTGCAGCACGGTCCCGCGGGGCGGCGCGTACGTGAACGTGCCGGCCACCGGCGACGTGGCATCCAGTTGGGTGGCCGAGAGTGGCGCGCCGTAGACGATGGCCGCCGGAGGTGCCCATGTGACCGGGGGCACGTTCTGGGTGACCGTCAGATCCAGCGACTGGGTGGCGTCCGCACCGATGCCGTTGTGCCCGACGACCGTCAGCGGGAAGTCACCGCCCTGGGTGGCCGTGCCGGCCAGGGTGCCCGTGCCGTCACCGTTGTCGGTGAAGGTGATCCCGGCAGGCAGTGTGCCGTTCACGGACAGCGAGGCCACCGGTGTACCGGTCGTGGTCACGGTGAACGACGAGGGGAATCCGGCTGCGGCCGTGGTCGTGGCAGGGCTGGTGATCGTCACGGCCTGGCCCACGTGCAGGGTGAAGGCCTGGTTGGAGGTGCCCGCACCATCGGTGGCGGTCAAGGTGATCGGCTGGTCCCCGGCCGTCCCCGGCGCCGGGGTGCCGCCCAGGGTGGCCGTCCCGTCGCCGTTGTCGGTGAGCGTGATCCCGGCCGGCAGGGCGCCGGACGACAAGGTGGGTACGGCGGACCCGGTGGCGGTGACCGTGAACGAGAAGGCGGTGCCGACCTGGGCGTTGGTGGACGCCGCGCTCGGTGATGGACGGGTCGGTGGCCGACGAGTCCACCGTGACGGTGGCGCCGGCCTGGACGGTGACCCAGGCCGAGTCGGACAGGCCGATGTGGGTGCCGAAGGGATTGCCGCCAACGGTCGATCCGGCCGGCGCGCTCACCGGCACGTCGAGTGCGGCGCCCGTCGAGTTGGTGACGCTGACGGCGGCGCCCGTGCTCGTCGCCGAGACGTTGCCGGAGGCCAGGGCTGCGGCCCAGGCGCTCTGCTGCTTCAGGATCTTGGCCTCGGACGCCACCGTCACCGGGGTCATGGGGACGGTGAACAAGTTGTCGTACTGGGCCTTCACGTTGTCGAGGAAGGTCAGCAGGGTGTAGCCGTTGTCCGAGGTGACCCCACCCACGGTCTGGGTGGCCGGTCCGATCAGGTTCATCTGGTGGGCATAGGTGACGCGTGGGTCGTTGTCCAGGAGGTGGCGCATCTCGATCGATGTCTCGGATGCCAGGATGCTCTGTTCGTCGGCCGGACTGGTGAGGCAGGTATTGGTGGCCGAGTTCACGCAGTGACCGTTCGGTGCCCCGCTCCAGTACAGCGTGTTGTACTCGTCGACCTGCTGGGCCCAGTTGGCGGCGTTGTAGTAGATGTTGCTCGGGTAGCTCGGGGCCGACGATGCCGCACCCAGCGAGTACTGGCCGGGCTGTCGCGAGGCATCGGACCGGAATGCCGTCACACCCGACTGCGACAGCGCCGACGGCATGTTGGGATTCTCGACCCCGGAGTGCTCACCGGTCACCACGGCGGACGGGTCGAAGTTCGGCAGGCTGTTGGCCTGGGCGAACGCGGTGTTCTGGTCGATCTCGGTGCTGATATCGGCGGCCGACGTCCATCCGGCGGGACTGGCGCACAGGATGCTCGGATTGGTGGCCGTCGGAAAGGTGGTGGACGAGGCCGGACCGGCTCCGGGCGTCGTCGCCCCCGTGTCGGTGAACTGGTACTGGGCCGTGCCGCCCGAGGGGTCTTCGGCCACCGTTCCCACCAGGCCGAACGAACCGTCCGGGTTCTGGCGGTACACGTGGTAGCCCCAGAATCCGGTACCGCCGGTGAACTGCGCCTCCAGCTGCGACAAGCTGGCACCGTTGGCGTCGGGCGCATCGGGCCAGGTCAAGGTCACGGAGCCGCCGGCCCCGACGGTCGCCGACTGGGCGGCCGACAGTTCGGATTCGCCGTAGGCGGTCAGGGCACTGATCTCATAGGTGTCGGTACCGGAAGAAAGCGTGCCCGATCCGCCGGCGGACACCGAGGTCAGCGGCATCTGTTGGAAGGTGGTGCAGCCGAGGTAGAGGTGGGACCAGGTGTGGTTCACCCAGTCGAATTGGGACTTGTTGGCCAACAAGGCGGCCACGGAGGCCTGATCGTCGGGCGCGCTGGAGACGATCGGGTCGGACCCGGGTGGGCAGCCCAGGGCCACGGGGGCCTCCCCCTGGGTCGTACAGGCCCCGGCACCGTTGAAGGCCATCTCGAGCGTGATGCCGGTCTGCTTCTCCCACTCCACGACGTGGGTGACGTCTGCAGGGGACATCTGCTGGTCGGCCGGGGTGTCCGCCGGATTGTTGGCGACACCGGCGGGACACGTCGTGTCCGGCGGGTTCGTAGCCGCCGGGGTGCAGTGGTACTGGGTGCTCCAGGTGTTGTCGGCCAGGAAGGCGTCGTCGACGTTCTGGCCGAAGTAGTTCCGGGACAGCCCGAGGTGGGCCCCCTGGGTGAGCCAGTCGATCAGTCCGGGTGCCAGGACGAGCCACTGCTGGAAGGACGGGCCGTAGTCGAATCCGATCCACAGTTCGCTCACCCCGCTCTGGAAGGTCGCCCAGTCCGGGTTCGGGTGGACGTCGAGCGCCATCAGCATGTTTCCGGACGCGTCGGTGAGCAGTGGGGTGGTCGTGTCGCCGCCGTCGGCGGTCCACAGTCCGGGCCCGGCCACGGCACTGCAACCGAAGGTCCCGGTGTCCATCGGCACGGGACCCTTCAACTCGGGGAACAGGGCATGGCCGGCCGCGGTCAGTGTGGGGGTGGTGCCGGACAGGTCACCACAGCCGGCCGGGGACACCTGTACTCCGGCCGGTGGACCCGGGTAGGTGTACCCGTCGATCTGGCGGATGCCGAAATCGCGCTCGTACTGGTAAAGCGTCCACAGCTGGCCCCAGGAGAAATTGTAGAAGCTGGTGGTCTGGATCACCCCGTCGAAGAGACCGTGGGTGGCGTCTGACGGGTCGACCAATGTCGGCGTCGTGAAGGTGAGGTTGGGGGCGGTACCGGCCACGGTGACCAACGTGAAGGGGACGCCCTCGTTGGTGAGCGCAGCCTGCCAGGACTGGGTCGTCGGATCACCGCCCGACTGACCGATGAGCAGGACCCGAAGGTCCACCCGTTGACCGGGAGCCGCCTGCGCCGTAGGCGAACCCACGGTCCACGATCCCACCATGACCAAGCACATGAGGCCCACGAGGGCCACCGTGCGCATCCGCATCCGCCGCATAGTCCCGCACCCTTCAATCGGATTTCCCCGCCAGTCGGTCCGATGCCGCGAGTCTGACAGATTTCGGAGCCTGACGCACCTCCGGATCGCATCCTGCGGTGTCGAGCACGACCTCCCACGCTGCGCAGCGTGGAGGAGTGACGGCAGGTGGGTCCATCCCGCTTCGGCCAGGGCCCGGTTGCTAACGTGCGCGCAAGGGCGCCCGACCGGGGTGTCGGGCGGAAAGGTAGGTCACGGGATGGCCATGGCACCCCCGAGCCAGCTGGCGGAGACGTCGACCAAGGTCGAGGTCCGATTCGGCACCACCCAGCCGCAGCGTCGGGTGATCGTCGGCTTCCGGCTCATCCTCGTCATTCCCCAGTACTTCGTCCTCTTCTTCGTCGGGATCGGCGTCTTCTTCGTCGCCATCGTCGGCTGGTTCGCCGCCCTGTTCACCGGCAGGCTGCCGGCGTCGATCGCCAAGTTCCTGCTCGGCTACATCCGCTGGTCGACCCGGGTGTCGTCCTACGCCTTCCTCATGAACGACACGTACCCCCCCTTCTCGCTGGACCCCGATCCGACCTATCCGGTGGACGTCGTCGCCACGACGGGCCGGCTCAACCGGGCGGCCGTATTCTTCCGCATCATCCTGGCCATCCCGGCCGGCATCGTGGCCAGTCTCCTCAGCCAGGGCCTCTTCTGGTTCGGCTTCATCACCTGGATCGTCACGCTGGTGAACGGCACGATGCCGGACGCCTTCTTCGGGGCGTCGGCCGCAGTACTGCGGTACCAGGCCCGGTACTACGGGTACCTCTTGATGCTCACGTCCTTCTATCCGAGCGACGTGTTCGGGGACAAGGATGCCTGGGGCAACAAGCTCGAGAGCACGGTTTCCGGGACGTTCGGCGCCCCACCCGTCGCGCCGGCCCCCTACGGGGGATACGGTCAGGCTCCGGCATGGGGTGCCACACCCCAAGGTGCCTACGCCCCCGCACCGCCCCCTCCGCCGCCCGGGTCGTACCCGCCGCCTCCGGCCGGCACCGTGCCCCCTCCGCCGCCTGGGTCGTACCCGCCACCACCAGGGTCGGTCCCGACACCCCCACCGTTCCCGTCGACGGCCGATGGTCAGGCGACCATCCCCGATTCGTTCGGTGCTCCGTCCCCTGCTCCCGGCGCGGTGACGCCCGGCGGCATGCCGCCCACCGTCGGCGATCAACCGCCGGCCGAGGTGAGCGCCGATCCGACACCGATCCCCGGCGCCATGCCCCCACCACCACCTACTGGCGCCATGCCCCCACCACCACCTTTTGGCGCCATGCCACCACCACCTCCGCCTGACGCCATGCCGCCGCCTCCGGGAGCCGTCGTACCCCCTACCTATGGCGCCGTCCCGCCGCCGCCCCCCGGGGCGATGCCCCCGCCACCGCCCGGTGCCTACGGTGCCGTCCCGGCGGTGCCACCGACCTTCGGATGGCCGTTGGTGCTGACCAAGGGAGCACGGGTCCTGACCGTGATCCTCATCGTCATCGGTGCCATCTCCTTCGTGGTCAACAGGTCAAGCACCCACTTCTCGTTCAGCTTCAACACGATCGAGTCGAGCATCGCCCGTGACGGTGTGAACGCGGCCTATTCGTCGCTGGCCACCGCCACCAACACGTTCAAGTCGCAGACCCAGTCGTGCACCAACCAGCCGAACTCGGACGCGCTGCAGTGTCTCGAGCAGGCCGACTCCACCTGGGCGAACGCCATCCAGACGTACGAGTCCGCCCTGTCGGTCCTCGTGTACCCGTCGTCGGCCCAGTCCGAGGCCGACGCCGCCCAGGCGGCGGCCAGGCAGGCGTCAGCGACCGTCACCACCCTGGCCAACTCACCGGATATCCAGGCGTATACGACGATGACGCAGAGCCCCAGCTTCCGGGCGTCGCTCAGCAACGTGGACACGACCTACAACGAACTGATCAGTGCGCTCGGTGGCTGACCGGGCCCGCTGACGGCCGCGGTGGGTCGCGCGGCAGGGGTGTCTGGTCGGATCTCCCGTCCTCACGGGTGACGGACCGCCTCCACACGTTGCCCTACGCTGTCGGGCCATGACGATTCCACGCCGGGCACTCGTCAAGGTGCCCGAGGTCACGGCCCTGTTCTGGCTGACCAAGCTCCTGACCACGGCGATGGGGGAGTCCACCTCCGACTACCTGGTCAAGGTCGTGAATCCCGTGGTCGCCGTGGCCTTCGGGACCCTGGTGCTCCTGGCCGTCATCGCCTTCCAGGTCGGCAAGGACCGCTACATCCCCTGGGTGTACTGGCTGGCCGTACTGATGGTCGCCATCGTGGGGACGATGGCCGCAGATGTGCTGCACAAGCAGTTCGGTGTCGCCTACGCCGTCTCCTCCCTCTTCTTCGCCATCGTCCTGGGCGTCGTGTTCCTCGCCTGGCACCGGACCGAAGGGACGCTGTCGATCCACAGCATCGACACCGTGCGCCGCGAGCTCTTCTACTGGGCCGCGGTGATGGCCACCTTCGCCTTCGGCACGGCGGTCGGCGACTACACGGCCCACACCCTCGGCTTCGGCTACTTCGCCTCGGCGGTGCTCTTCGCCGGCCTGATCCTCATCCCGGCGGTCGGCTACCGCTTCCTCCACATGAACGAGGTCCTGGCGTTCTGGTTCGCCTATGTGCTGACCCGTCCCCTCGGGGCGTCGATCGCCGACTGGCTCGGCAAGCCGAAGGACCTGAGTGGCCTGGCCCTCGGTGACGGGCCGGTGAGCGTCGCCTTCGCCGTGCTGATCGCGGCTTGCGTGGCAGTCATGACCCGGCAGTGGATGCGCTCGCAGTCGCTCGCCCACTGAGGTCCTGACAGGATGACTCAAGACCGACTCAGTCGGACTGTTCGTCTCCTGCCGTCGAGTCATCGGCCCGCCAGGCCCGGTAGAGCTCCGTGAACTCCCGACGGGCCTCGGGCGAGAGGTCTTCGGGGGTAATCCGGCCGGTCGCGGCGATGGTCGCCCGCATCTGTTCGAGGTAGGCGGCGCAGTTCGCACATGCCCGAAGGTGGCGCTCCAACCTTCTCCGGTCGCTCCGGTGGAGTGCACCGTCCAGGTAGTCGCTGACCAGTTCCACCGCCTGCTGGCATACCAGGTCCGCACGTCGACGCATCAGATTCATTGCTCCCCCCTTGCCCGCCGCTCGCCCTCGAGCACGGTGCGGAGTCTGCTGCGGCCCCGATGCAGGAGCACACGCTGGTTGCCCTCGGTGATGTCGAGCACCGTGCACACGTCCTCGGCCGGGAGGCCCTCGACGTCGCGGAGCAGCACGACATCCCGTTGGCGTCCGGGCAGTCGTCGACAGCGGCGCGGAGCACGGGCCCCCACGCCGCCGCCAGGAGCCGGTCGTCGACGTCGGACTCCCACGGCACCACGGGCTCGGCCCACGACCCGGAACGATCGAACCGATCGGGGCTCACCGACGGTTCCGTGGGATCGAACGGCACGTGGCGGTGCTCCCGGACTCCTGACGTCCGCGCCCGGTTGACCAGGATCCGGAACAGCCAGGTCTTGAACGAGGAGCGTCCCTCGAACCGGTCGACCCCCCGCACCACACCCATCCACGTGTCCTGGACGACCTCCTCGGCAACCGAGTCACTCGGGACGAAGGTGCGGGCCAGGCGGAGTAGCGAGCCCTGATAGCGCCCGACGAGGTGGACGAATGCCTGTTCGTCGCCGTCACGGAGCCGGGCGAGAAGCTCGGCATCGGACTCCATGGGCTGCATGGTAGACGGGTGGCCGGGCCGCGAGGACTCAGGCCGCGGGACAGCTCGGTCGTGGTTCGGCCGTTGCGATGGGGACCTCCGGACGGGGTGGACGGACACGGGAGCGTTGTCCCAGCGCCAGACTGTGCGCGTTACAGCACGTTCGTCGAGCGCTCCGGTTGCCTCCTGGCCGAGACCCAGCCCGCCCGGCGCTCGGCGACGCCGTAACGGGATCGTGCGCCGGCGGACAGTGCAGTGCGGTACATCGCCGAATCTGTCCAACTCTGGAGGAGTTCCCATGCGAACGTCTTTGAAACTGGCCGCCCTGACCGGGGTCGCCACCACCATCGCCAGCCTCGCCCTTCCCGTGGCGGCCGGCGCCGAAGGCATCGGACACGGGGTCGGTGGCGGCCACTTTTCGGCCGTCTACGTCCAGACCAACGACCCGACCGGCAACCAGATCGTGACCTATCTGTCCGACGGGCATGGGCTCCACGCGGTGGGCCGGACCGACACGGGCGGACTCGGTGCGGCCATCCCCGACGCCGTCGTCGACAAACTCGCATCCCAGGGCGGTCTGGCCTCCGAGCCGGAGCGGGGATTGCTGGTCGGGGTGAACGGGGGAAGCAACTCCATCTCCGTCTTCCATGCCGTCGGGCCTTTCGTGAGCCATCCCCGCGTCGTGCCCTCGGGTGGGGCCACACCGGTGAGCGTGGCCGTACGCGGCGATCTCATCTACGTGCTCAACGCCGGTGGCACCGGGTCGATCCAGGGCTACTACGCGCACTCGCTCGTCCCGATCCCCGGGAGTCACCAGGATCTCGGGATCACCCCGAACACAACTCCACCGTTCCTCCACACGCCCGGCCAGATCGGATTCACCCCTGACGGTCGTCACGTGGTGGTGACCACCAAGGCCAGCGGTAGCGCGATCGACGTCTTTGCCGTCACCCCGTCCGGCTCGGTGACCGGTGCCCCGGTGGTCACTCCCTCGGCCACGCCGGTGCCGTTCGGCTTCACGTTCGACGGTGCCGGTCACCTGGTGGTGACCGAGGCTGCGACCAGTGCGCTCACCACCTACGCGGTCAACGGAGACGGAACGTTGACCGAACTGGGCTCGACGGCGGACGGGCTGGCAGCCCTGTGCTGGGTGTCGACCAACGGCACCTACTTCTTCGGGACCAACGCCGGGAGTGCCGCGGTGACCAGCTACACCATCGGGGTATCCGGTACGCCGACCGTGGTCGCCACCACCACGACCGACGCCGGGCCGATCGACCTGGCCACGTCGAGGGACGGCCAGTCGCTGTTCGTGGAGACGGGCGGGAACGACCTGGTCGATTCCTTCGCGATCCACCGTGACGGCTCCCTGGTGGCGACCGGTGCCGTCTCTCCGGAGCTCCCCGGTCACACCGGACTGGAAGGGATCGCCGTCAGCGCCCCCTTCTAGTTCGACCGGTTGCCAGATCGACCGACTGCGGTCCCTCCCCGGACCGCTCCGGCCGGACGAGGCCAGCGGGTGGGGCCGGGATGCATCCCGGCGCCACCCGCTCGTGCCCGACTGCGGATCAGCGCTCGGCGATGAGTCGGTCCAGCTCCTCGATGTCGGCGGGCTCGAGGCGGCGGTAGGGGGCGTCCTTGGCCGGGCGCCACCACACCGGTTCGTCGCAGTGCCACGACTCGTTGCGCAGCACCCGCTTCATCACCTTGGTGGTGGCCGTCTCGGGCAGCTGGTCGGTGACCCGGACGAACTTGGGCGCCCACTTCGTGCCGAGGTCCTCCTCGCCCTCGAGGAACGTCCCGAACCCGTCGGGGTCGAAGCGGCTGCCCTCGTGGAGCAGGAGGGTGGCCATGACCTGGTCGCCGACCACCGTGTCGGGCACGGCGTAGACGGAGGCCAGGACCACGTCGGGGTGGCGGTGGAGGATGGCCTCGACGGGGGCCGAGGCGAAGTTCTCGCCGTCGACGCGGAGCCAGTCGTAGTCCCGGCCGGCGAAGTAGAAGAAGTCGTCCTCGTCGCGGTAGGCGAGGTCACCCGTCCAGTACCAGCCGTTCTTGACCCGGGACGCCTCGGCCTCGGCGTTGCGCCAGTAGCCCTCGAATCCGGCCGCCCCGGTCTGCGACACCATCTCGCCGATCGCCTCCTCGGCGTTCAGCAGCCGCCCCTTGGCGTCGAAGACGGCCCGGGGGCACTCCTCGCCGGTGTCGGTGTCGAGGATCAGCGTGCCGGGCAGGGCCCGTCCCAGCGCGCCACGCGGCGTGTCCGGCGTGCGCTGGACGGTGGCGCCCCCTTCGGTCGAGCCATAGGCGTCCTGCACGGCGCATCCGAAGCGGGAGGCGAAGGCCGCCACGTCGGCTTCGGCCGCCTCGTTGCCGAAGCACTGGCGCAGCGTGTTCTCGGCGTCGTCGGGGTGTTCGGGGGTGGCCAGGATGTAGGACAGCGGTTTGCCGACGTAGTTGAAGTACGTGACGCCGTAGCGGCGTACGTCGACCAGGAACTGCGAGGCGCTGAACCGCTCCCGCAGGGCGGCCGTCGCACCGGCCGCCAGGGCCGGGGCCCAGCCGGCCATCAAGGCGTTCGAGTGGAAGAGCGGCATGGCCAGGTAGCAGATGTCGTCCTCGGTGAGCGAGTACATCTGGGCGACGATCGATCCGATGCGGGCGAGACGGCCCTGGCTGCACAGGCACGCTTTGGGCGCGCCCGACGTGCCCGAGGTGAACAGGAGCAGTCCGAGGGTCTCCTCGGTGACGCCGACGGCGGCCTGGTCGGGGAGCGGGGCCCCGGCCACCCCGGCGAGCAGGGCGGCGTAGGGGGACCCACGGTCGGCCGACACGTCACCCGACGGATCGTCGACGACCAGGATGCGCTCCGGCGGGAGGGCGGGTCCCAGGTCGTGGCCCTCCACCAGGCCCCGATAGGTGGGATTGGTGACCAGCAGCTGGCACTCGGTGTGGGAGAGGTCGCGGGCCAGCTCGTCGCCCCGGTGGGTGGGATTGCCGCCCACCACCACGGCACCGGCCAGCGCGGCGGCTCCCATCCAGAAGACGTATTCGGGCACGTTGTCCATCAACAGGGCGACGTGGAAGGGTCCCGGACGACGCAGCGAGAGCAGGAGGGCGGCCCGCTCGGCCTGGGCGGACACGACCTGGTCGTGGGTCCAGGTGCGGTCGGAAAAGGCCAGGCCCACCCGGGTGTCGCCGGCCCGGTCCCGGATCAATTGGTCGATGGTCTGCACTGCTTCCCCCTGGATGGTCCGTCGCCACGTGACAGTACGCCGACGAGCTTGCGCGGTGCCTATCGTGTCCGACCTAGGCACAAATCTGGAACACGTTGCAATTTATCAGACCTCCTGTTACCGTTCGCACCACACGTTCGCGGAGTGAGAGGAGCCCCAGCAATGGAGTTCGGAGTCTTCATCAATGGGTATCTCCCGGGGCCGGCGTCCCAGGACAGTGAGGCCGAGCACCTCATGCTCGAGCGGGAGATCGAGTTCGGGATCAAGGCCGACCTCTACAACTGGAAGTACGCCTGGTACGGCGAGCACCACGCCCTCACCGAGTACTCGCACATGTCGGCGCCCGAGGTGGTCATGGGATACGTCGCCGCCCGCACCTCGCGCATCCACCTGGGTACCGGGATCAACAGCCTCAGCCCCCGCAAGGAGCATCCGGTCCGGTACGCCGAGCGGGCCGCCATGCTCGACCACGTGACCCAGAACCGCTTCGAGTGGGGCACGGGCCGCGGGGCCGGAAGCCACGAGCTGCGATCGTTCAACATCCTCGACAAGGACTCCACCAAGCCGGAGTGGAACGAGGTCGTCCGCGAGATCCCGCGGATGTGGGAACAGCGCGACTACACGTTCGAAGGCGAGAGCTTCACCGTGCCCACCCCGCACAACGTCCTCCCGAAGCCCTACGGCAAGGGGCACCCCCCGATCTGGGTGGCCTGCGGCAACCCCGGCACCTTCGTGCAGGCCGGCGAGATGGGCATCGGCGCCATCGCCTTCAACTTCGAGCCGGTCTTCTCCCTCAAGGGGCGCATCGACTCCTACAAGGAGGGCGTGGCCAACTGCACCGAGCCCATCGGCCAGTTCAAGAACGACAACGTCATGATCACCAACTCGGTCATCTGCATGTCCGACCGGGACCGGGCCAGGGAGATCGCCCTGCGCCACTACCGCGGCTACCTCTACTCGCTGGTGTGCCTCTACCACGACACCATGCCGAAGCCGGACTACGCGCCGACGTGGCCCGCCACGATCCCCGGTGTCGGTGACTACGACAACCTGGATCGGCTCATCGAGGACGGGTGGCTGCTGTGCGGCAATCCCGAAGAGGTGGCCGAGCAGCTCGAGAAGTACCAGACGGTGGGCTGTGACCAAGTCGTGTTCGGACTCCCGAGCGACTCGATGGAGCACGACGAGGTCCTGGAGATGCTGGAGGTGTTCGGCACCAAGGTGATCCCCGAGTTCGACAAGGACGAGGTCCATTCGACCACCCGGTACCGGGCCACGGCCAAGCGCAAGTACCCGGACTTCGGGTTCGACGTGCCAGACATCCAGGTCCCCGGCCTGCCGACCAACGCCATCATCCAGCAGGACGGCACCCGCAAGATGTAGCCGACGGGGCCGCGGCCCCTACCGAGACCGGCGCGCACGGTCGGATCCTCCCGGGTCCGGCCGTCGTCGCGCCCCGACGTGGTTGGCCCGGGACGGGCTGGCCCCTCGGTGCCCGGCCGGACCCTCGAACCCCCCGGTCGGATCCGTCGATCCCCGGTCAGGTCCGTCGATCCCGGTTCGAGACGGCCCGGTGTCCGCGTCGGACTCAGGGTGCCGAGGTCCTCGAGGTGGACGGAGGGGTTCCGGTCGTGGTCGTGGGCGGAAAGGTCTGGGTGCCCGCCGTTCCCACCAGCAGGTTCCAGCCGCAGGTGGTCGTCACCGTGAACGTGGTGGGCCCTCCCTTGGTGAACAGATGGTTGCCGCCGCCCTCGAGGCCCGTCTGGTCGGTGACGGAGTGGGACGGTCCACCGTCGATGGACACGGCCAGGCCGAAGGGCCGCCGAGTGGCAGGGTCGGTGCACGAGAACTTCCAGACCAGGGACCACCTGGCCGGCAGGGCCACCGACGCGATGGTGCGGTTGCCGGTGCCCGCCGTGGTCAGGTAGGGCGCTCCCGGGGCGTGGGTGTCGACGGTGGGGGACGGCCCCGGTCGCACGCGACCAGGGCCAGCGACGACGCGGTCAGGACGGCACAGGGGGACCAGCCGCTTGCGTCGCGTGGTGGGCACCGGGGTGGTCAGGAGGTGGGGGATCCCCAGGCGGCCAGCAGATCGTCGGTGGTCGTCAACGTGGTGATGAGCGGGAACGTGTTGTCGAGCACGGCGTCTGCGTACTCGGCCGGGATCCCGGCCACCGTGTCGCGGGGGACCACCACCTGGTAGCCGAGGTTGCACGCCTCGATGACCAGGCCGAGCACTCCCAGGTTGACCGAGACCCCGGTGGCCACCACCGTCTCCACACCCAGGCTGCGCAGCCACGTGTCGAGGGCCGTTCCGGAGAACGGGGACACACCGTGGAGTCGGGAGCACACGAGGTCGGAGTGCTCGGGCCCGAGCTCATGGATGAGTTCCGTGGGCGGGGTGCCGACCAACAGGTGTTCGGGATTGCGCACCATGGCCGCGATGAGCTGGCAGTTGACCGTGGATCCGGCCCGGTCGGCCCGGAACTCGGCCGTGCAGTGGACGACGGGCACGCCGAGCGAGCGGGCGGCGTGCAGGAGCCGTGCCGTGTTCGGGACCACGCCGGCCTGGTCGGCGGCGGCCGCCAACTGGGGAAAGGCGGTCAGGTCGCCGACCACGCCGCGCTGGATCTCCATGGTGAGGATCGCCGTCTTGGAGGGTGCGGCCATCACCGCCAGGTCAACGGGCACGGCCACCTCCCCGGGTCACGAGCCGGATGCCGTCCGGTCACCGCCGCTGTCGCTCTCCTCGGGCACCTCGGCCACGATCCCCGAGGCCCACCGGTAGTCGGGCTTGCCGCTCGGGGAGCGCTCGATGACCTTGACCACGTGCAGCTGGCGGGGGACCTTGTAGCCGGCGATGTGGTCGCGGCAGTACACCTGGATCTCCTCCAGCGAGGGTTGACGCTCGCCCCGGGGCTGGATGATGGCGGCCACCCGTTGGCCCCAGCGCTCGTCGGGGGCGCCCACCACGATGGCGTCGAACACGTCGGGGTGCGACCGCACGGCCGACTCGACCTCTTCGGGGAAGATCTTCTCGCCACCCGAGTTGATCGAGGCCGACCCCCGGCCGAGCAGGGTGATCGTCCCGTCCTCCTCGATGGTGGCGAAGTCGCCGGGCATCACGTAGCGCTTGCCGTCGATCTGGATGAAGACCTCGGCCGTCTTGACCGGGTCGTTGTAGTAGCCCACCGGGATGTTCCCGGTGCGGGCGATCTTGCCGATGGTGCCCGAACCCGGCACCACGGGCTTCAGGTCCTCGTCGAACACCTCGGTGTCACCCAGGACGCTGACCGTCGGGCCGCTCTTCATGGCCGTCCCGCCCTTGGTCATGGTGGCCATCCCGTTGTTGCCGGACTCGGACGAGCCGATGGCGTCCACGATGACGATGTTCGGGAGGTGGCGGAAGAACTCGTCCTTGACCGGAGCCGAGAACAGGGCGGCCGACGAGGTGACGGCCAGGAGCGAGGACAGGTCGTAGTCGGCACCCGGCTCGTCGAGCGCCTCGATGAGCGGTTTGCCCATGGCGTCGCCGGTGATCATCATCGAGTTGGCCTTCTCCGACTCGATGAGGCGCCACACCTCGTGGGGCTCGAACTTGGGGATGAGGATCGTCCGGTTGCCCACGAAGCTCTGGCCCATGATGCACCACTGGGTGGCCCCGTGCATGAGGGGCGCGATCGGCAGCAGGGTGAGCTGGCCGCCCCGGCCCTTCTCGACCATCTCCTGGGGGTCCTGCACCCGGGTGTTGGTGGACGGGTCGACGCCACCGCCCAGCGCGTAGAAGACGTCCTCGTGGCGCCACACCACGCCCTTGGGCATCCCGGTGGTGCCCCCGGTGTAGAGGATGTAGTAGTCGTCGCCGGAGCGTGGGGCGAAGTCCCGCTCGGGGGATCCCTGGGCCATGGCCTCCTCGAAGGGGACCGTGCCCTCCCCGAGCGGCACGCCGGAGCCGTCGTCGATGCCGATGACCAGGCGGAGGTCGGGCAGCTCGGGCAGCAGGTCGGCCACCTGTGGGGAGTACTCGGCCGCGTGGACCAGGGCGACCAGATCGGCGTTGGTGAAGAGGTAGCGGAGCTCCTCTTTCACGTAGCGGTAGTTGATGTTGATCCACACGGCCCGCAGCTTGAACACGGCCCAGGCGGACTCGACCCACTCGACGCTGTTGAGGGCGTAGATCCCGACGTGGTCGCCGGGGCCGATGCCCTGCGCGGCCAGGTAGTGGGCCAGGCGGTTGGCCCGCTCCTCCATCTGGGCGTAGGTGCGGCGCTCCCCGGCGGCGACCAGGTACTCCCGGTCCCCGAAGGCATCGACGGCGGCCTCGAACATGTCGGCGAGATTGAACGTGCTCATCGCGCAGATAGTAGAACAGGTTGCTGTTGGCGCAAGCAGTCACCGGCACGGCGGACCGACCAGGGCCCACCGGGTGCCGGAGGACCAGGTCAGGGGCCCCGGCCGGGGGTCCTCAGGACCGGGGGTCAGCCGAGGGGGTCGATGCCCGAGCGGTCGCCCGGCAGGGCCGGCTCGACCGGGGTGCGCAGTTCCGCCGGATGCTGGAGCTCGGCCAGGCTCTCGCGGACGGTGCGCACCACGCCGTCCTCGTCCAGGCCCAGCCGGGCCAGGATCCGGTCGGGTCGACCCTGGGCCAGGAACGCCCGCGGAATGCCCCGGTTCACGATCGGGGGACAGGCCCCGAGTGGCAGCGAGGCCCGGAGCGCGTCGCCCAGGAACATGCCGGCCCCGCCCTGGCGCACGCCGTCCTCGAGCGTGACCACCATCGCATGGCGTCCGGCGTCGGCCAGCATGGCGGGGTCCGGGTGGGAGACCACCCGCGGATCCCACACGGTCACGTCGATGCCCTCGGCGTCGAGCCGGGCGGCCGCGGCCTCGGCGGCGCCGAGCATCTTGCCGACGGCCAGGATGCACACCGAGCCGTCCCCCTCCCGGACGAGGCGCGCCTCGAGGCCCGAGCCTTCGTGGCCGGGGGCGACCGTCGGCGCCGGTGTCTTCGGGAAGCGGATGACCGACGGGCCCTCGAGGGTGAGGGCGGTGGCCAGCATGGCCTCGACCTCGGGGGCGGACGACGGGGCGAAGACGGTCATGCCGGGGATCGACAGGCTGAGGGCCAGGTCGAGCACGCCATGGTGGCTGGGCCCGTCGTCACCGGTGATGCCGGCCCGGTCGAGGACCAGGACGACCGGCACCTTGTGCAGACCCACATCGAGGTTGGCCTGGTCGAAGGCCCGGGAGAAGAAGGTGGAGTAGACGGCGACGACGGGGCGGAGGCCGGCCATGGCCATGCCGGCCGCCGAGGTGACGGCGTGCTGCTCGGCGATGCCGACGTCGACGAAGCGGTCCGGGAAGCGTGCCTCGAACGGGAGCAGGCCCGTCGGGCCCGGCATGGCCGCGGTGATGGCCACGATCCGGGGATCGGCCTCGGCGTGGATGAGCAGGGCCCGGGTGAAGGCATGGGTGTACGTGGTGACGGGGACGTCTGGGGCGATGTCGGTCCCGCCGACCGACAGCGAGGCGTTCTGCAGCACCGGGGCGGGCGGCACGACCACCGGGGCGTCCGGTCCGTCGAGGGCGGGGAGCGCGGGTGCCTGGACCTTGACGTCGTGCAGGCGCTGGACGTCGTCCTCCTCGGCGGGCGCATAGCCCCGTCCCTTCTGGGTCAGGACGTGGACGACGATGGGGCCCTCCCACTCGGAGGCATTGGCCAGGGCCTGCTCGACGCCGGCGATGTCGTGGCCGTCGATGGGGCCGACGTAGCGGATCCCGAGGGCTTCGAAGAAGGTGTGCGGGGTGACCACCTCGCGCAAGGCGCTGGTCAGTCCGTGGATGCCGGAGTAGGCGAGCTCGCCGACGCCGGGGAGCTCGCGCAGCACCTGGCGCAGCCGCTGCCGAGCCTGCACGTAGGCCGGGCTGAGTCGCAGGTGGGTGAGGCTGAGCGACAGCTGCGAGACCGTCGGTGCGTAGGACCGGCCGTTGTCGTTGAGGACGATGACCACCCGCTTGCCCGAGTGGCCGAGGTTGTTGAGGGCCTCGTAGGCCATCCCCCCGGTCAGGGCACCGTCGCCGATGACGGCCACCACACGGCGGTCGCTGCCCTGGAGCTCGAGGGCACTGGCCATGCCGTGGGCGTAGCTGAGGATCGTGGAGGCGTGGCTGTTCTCCACCCAGTCGTGCTCGGACTCGGTCCGGCTGGGGTACCCGGACAGCCCGTCCTCCTGGCGGAGGTGGGTGAAGGACTCGCGGCGGCCGGTGACCAGCTTGTGCACGTAGGCCTGGTGGCCGGTGTCCCACAGCAGCAGGTCGCGGGGTGAGTCGAACGTGCGGTGGAGGGCGAGGGTGAGCTCGACCACGCCCAGGTTCGACCCGAGGTGCCCGCCGGTGGCGGTGACCGCCTCGACGATGAACTCCCGGATCTCCTGCGAGAGGACGCCGAGTTCTTCAGGGGTCAAGGTCCGCAGGTCGGCCGGACTGTCGATGTGTTCGAGGATCATGTCAGGTGGTGCCTTCGGGGTCAGGCTACCAGCGCGACCCTCGGTACAGGGCAACGGTTGGCCGTGGTCGGCCTCGCCGAGACGGGCCGACCAGGGCCTCAGCGGACGTTGGCCAGAAAGGTGTCGCGGTCCACGATCACCCGGACCAGCTTGCCGGCCGCCACCAGGCCGCCGCCCTCGGACACCGACAGCGTGAAGACCAACCGCCGCCCCTCGATGCGGTCCAGGGTGGCCTCGGCCCAGACCGTTCCGCCGACCCCGACCGGCACCAGGTGGTCGAACTGGACCCGCTTGGCGACCGACGTGCCCCCGGCCGGGAGGTGCCCCTCGATGGCGAGGCAGCTGGCCTCCTCGCAGAGGGCCACCAATCGGGGCGTGGCGAGCACGGGCACCGTGCCGCTGTGGAAGGCCTCGGCGGTGTCCGCCTCGGTCACTTCGAGCTCGATACGCGCGGACAGACCGGTGCGGGGGGCCACGCCGGTACGATACGCCCGGATACTGACGTCGGCCACCTGGCGCCGGGCAGTGGAGCGAGGAGGCCGTGGTGATCGATACCCCTGTGCTGGAGCGGGTGCTGGCAGAAGCGCTGCGCAACGGTGGCGAGTTCGCCGAGGTCTTCGCCGAGGACCGGTCCAACTCGTCGGCCATGTTCGACGACGGCCGGGTCGAGGAGCTGTCCTCCGGACGCGAGCGCGGGGCCGGTATCCGGGTGGTGACGGGCGAGACGACCGGGTTCGCCCACACCGCCGACCTGAGCGAGCGGGGTCTCCTGCGGGCCGCGGAGGCCGCCTCGGCGGTGGCCCGCGGCGGCGGGGGCACCCGATCGATGTCGTCCGGTCGGCTGTCCGGGTCCGGGGAGCCCCCGGGTCGTGGGGACCGGGCCGTTCCCACCGCCGGCTCCAAGTCCGACGCCCTCGACCTGCTGAAGCTGGCCGACGAGGCCGCACGGGGTTCGGGGGACGCCATCAGCCAGGTGCAGGCCGGCTTCGGCACGTCCCGGCGGCGGGTCCTGATCGCCAACTCCGACGGCCTGCTGGCTGGCGACGAGCAGTCCCGGACACGGTTCTCGGTGTCGTGCGTGGCCCTCGGCGACACCGGGATGCAGACCGGGTACGAGACGGCGGCCCGCACGCTCGGGTTCGAGCTGTTCGACGAGGTGTCGGTCGAGGAGCTGGCCCGCACGGCGGCGGCCCAGGCCCTGGCCAAGCTGTCGGCCCGCCCGGCGCCCTCGGGTGAGCTCCCCGTGGTGCTGGCCGGGGGGAGCGGGGGCATCCTGTTCCACGAGGCCTGTGGGCACGGCCTCGAGGCCGACCACATCGTCAAGGACGCCTCGGTCTACGCCGGCAAGGTCGGCCAACTGGTGGCGAGTCCCCTGGTCACCCTGGTGGACGACGGCACCGTCGGGTCCGAGTGGGGCACCTTCGGGGTCGACGACGAGGGTCGGCCGGCGCAGCGCAACGTCCTCATCGAGAACGGCGTGCTGACCGACTACCTGTGGGACTACCTGCGGGCCAGGAAGGAGGGGCGGGTCTCGTCGGGCAACGGACGGCGCCAGTCGTACCGCGACCTGCCGATGGTGCGGATGACCAACACGTTCCTGCTGCCCGGCGAGGACGATGCGGACGAGATCGTGGCCCAGACCCCCCGGGGCGTCTACGTGGCCAAACTGGGCGGCGGCCAGGTGAACACGACCACGGGCGACTTCGTCTTCGGGACGACGATGGCCTACCTGATCGAGGACGGCAAGATCACCGAACCACTGCGCGACGCCAACCTCATCGGCAACGGGCCCGAGATCCTCAAGCGCATCGATGCGGTGGCCACCGACTTCTCGATGACACCGGGCACCTGCGGCAAGGACGGCCAGAGCGTGCCGGTCGGGTGTGGCCAGGCCACCATGCGCCTCACCGGCGTGACCATCGGGGGGACGGCAGAGTGAGCACCGCCACCGAGGAGACGCAGCACGGCACCGAGGACCTGTTGGATATGGCCGAGCGGGTGGCCGGCTGGGCCACGACCGGCGAGGAGGTGGAGGTCTACGTCGCCCGGGGGACCGAGACCGAGGTCCGGGCCTACGACGGTGAGGTCGAGTCCCTGACGTCGGCCACATCGGCCGGGATCGGCATCCGGGTCATCGTGGACCACCGGCTCGGCTTCGCCTGGGCCGGATCGCTCGACGAGTCGGTACTGGGGGAGACCCTGGAAGAGGCGCGGGACAACGCCAGGTTCGCCACGCCCGACGAGCACGTGGCGCTGGCCGTGCCGGACGGCGTGTCGGCGGTGCCGGTGGACCTGTGGGACGAGGGGCTGGCCGCGGTGCCGACGGCCCGGAAGGTCGAGCTGGCCCTGGCCCTCGAGGCGATGGCCCGTGGCGCCGACCTCCGGATCCGCCAGGTGGACGCGGCCGACTACGGCGACGTCTCCTCGGAGGCGGCGTTGGTGTCGACCACCGGGATCCGGTCGTCGACCCGCAAGACCTCGGGCTACCTGTCGGTCGGGGTCATCGCCGGGGACGGCGACGCCAGCCAGACCGGTGGTGGCTACAGCGTGGGCCGTGGCTTCGACGGCCTCGATCCCGACCACGCCTGTCAGGACGCCGTGACCCGGGCCGTGCGCCTGCTGGGCGCCACCAAGGGCCCGTCGGGTCGCTCCACCGTCGTCTTCGACCGGCGCATGGCCGCCACGCTGCTGGGCATCGTGTCCTCGGCGCTGTCCGGCGAGGCGGTGGCCAAGGGCCGGTCCTTCTTCGCCGGCCGGGTGGGCGAGCAGGTCGGCCACCCGGGTCTTACCCTGGTCGACGACCCGACGGATCCGCGCGCCTACGGAGCGGCGGCCTACGACGCCGAGGGGCTGGCGTGCCGCCGCAACGTGCTCATCGATGCCGGAGTCCTGCAGGGGTTCCTCTACGACACGGTGTCCGGCTCGCGGGCCGGCGTCGCCTCCACCGGCTCGGCCGTGCGCGGCGGGTTCGCCGGGACCCCCGGCCCGGGGTGTCGGGCCCTCACCCTCGCCCCCGGACCCGAGGGCTACGACGAGGACGGTGTGCTGGCCGCGGTGGGCGAGGGCCTGTTCGTCCAGTCCATGACGGGGGTCCACTCCGGCGTCAATCCGATCAGCGGTGACTTCTCCGTCGGTGCCGAGGGCCTGATGATCCGGGACGGCAAACTGGCCGAGCCCGTGCGGGAGATCACGGTGGCCTCGACGCTCCAGCGCATGCTGCTGTCGCTGGCGGCCGTGGGGGCCGATGTCGACTGGTTGCCGAGCGTGGCCGCCGGGCAGACCCTGGCCATCGGCGACATGCAGATCAGCGGCGCCTGACCGGACTGCGGTGTCGGTCCGACCTGTCGGATCAGGGGATCCGGATCAGGCGGTCGTCTTCTTCTGGGCGGCGGCGGTGGCCTTCGAGCAGGCGGACAGGGCGTTGGGGTTCGACGTGTAGTAGATCGACCCGGTGACCTGGAGGTTGTAGGGCCCGTTCGTGGGCGAGGTGGCCTGACCGCCGACCCAAAGCGGCGGGCCCGTGGCGCCGCCCGGGGCGGACGACCCGGACGAGCTGGAACTGGACGAGGCGTTACCGGTCGAGCCGGTGCTCCCGGTGGCGGCGGCCCCGAAGGCCAACGTGAGCTTCTGGATGATGAAGAGCCGGGGGAAGCTGTCGAGGCCGCTGATGAACGATGTCATCTGGCTGTAGTTGCCCTGGACCGTGAGGGTGGTGGGCACCGCGGTCACACCGGCGGGCGTGGTCGAGGACCCGCTGGTGGTCGGCTGCGCCGTGCCGGTGGCCGTCCCGGCCGGTGCGAAGCCGCTGAACTGGGACAGGGTGACGCCCGACGAGGCGGCCAGTTCGTTGAACTGGCTCTCGAAGCTCGACGCCTGGGCGTCGACATCGGTCGGGGTCTGGACCGACGGGATCTGGGTGCTGATCTTCTGCAGGTCGGCACAGTTGCTCGACAGCTTCTGACCCTCGGACTGCAACGCCGACAGACGGGCCTGGAGCGCGGTCTCCTGACCCTGGAGCTGCACGGTCTGGGCCTTCAGGCTCGACAGCTTGGCATTCTGCGGCGAGATCAGGATGACCCACAACAGGAGGGCGACGACGAGGGCGCCACCGGCGATGATCAGCGGGTTCCGGTACTCCTTGACGGCGTTCATTTCAGGCTCGCATTCTTGCTGAGGCTTGCGGCGGGGGTCACGGAAAGGGTGAAGGGGAACGAGATCGTCGAGTCGGTGTTCACGGTCGTCGATCCCTGCAAGGGGTTGGCGAAGTACTGCGATCCGGACACGGCGTCGATCCATGCCTTCGAGATGGAAAGGCTGGGTCCGGGACCCTTCACGTTCAAGTTGATGGTCCCGATGGCCGCCGACTTGGTGCCGGTGGCCGCTCCGGAAGTTCCGGCGGCTCCGGCGGTCCGGCTGCCGCCGTGCTGGCCGACAGCTGGGCACCGTTGAAGGACTGGACCGAGGCGTTGGTCGGCGTGATCGAGATCAGGCTGCTCAAGGCCAGCGGCCAGTCGACCGCGGTGTTGAGCACCGACGCCCGGCGGGCCAGGCCCTTGGTGTAGGCCTCGTTGGCCGCAACCACCAGGTTGTACTTCGGCACCTGTGCGTTCAGCGAGGCGATGTTGGCCTGGAGGTCGTTGACCGAACTCTGCTCGTTGTGCACCTGGAAGAACTTCCAACCGCCGAAGACCATCAAGAGGACCAGGACGCCGACGGCGCCCACCATGGTCCGCTCCTGGATCCGCTTGAGGCGGGCCTTCTGGGCGATCTCGGGAGGCAGGAGGTTGAACTTGCGGACCGCCTTGTCCGGCTCGGGCAGGGCGAGACCGATCGGTCCGGCCAGGACCGGTGCCACGTCGGCGGCCTGCTCGGGCGACAGGTCGAGCTTCGAGATGTCCAGCCGCTCGAGGGGCGAGGCGACCCGAACCGGGATGCGCACCTGGGACTCGAGCATGGTCACCAGGCCGTGGAGCTCGGAGCCGCCACCGGTCACCAGGACCTGGGACACCGGCAGCCGTCCGGGCAGCGAGGCGAAGTACTGGATCGAGTTCCGGATCTCGTCGACCAGTTCCAGCATGGTGGGCTGGGCGATGCGCTCGGCCGCCTGGACCTGGTGTGACTCCTCGCCGAACCGGTACTTGAGGGTCTCGGCGTCGAAGATCGGGATGTCCAACGAGGCCGAGATGGCCGCCGTGGTGGTGTTGCCACCCGATCCGATGGTGCGGACGAACTGGGGACGACCGTTCTGGTGGACGACCACCACGCTGAGCCCGGCGCCGATCGACACGACGGCCTCGGGCTGGTCGGTGTCGGTGTGGCTCCCGACCGCGCGGACCAGGGCGGACGACGTCAGGTCGACGCCCTCCACGGTCAGGCCGGCCCGCTCGACGGCCTCGATGACGCCGTTCACCAGGTCGACGTGGGCCGCGGCCACCAACACGCGGCGCATCTTGGCGCCCTCGTCGTTGGTGTAGTCCGACAGGACCTGCGAGGACAGGATCGTCTGATCGGGCGGGAAGGGGATGACTTCCTCGGACTGGAAGCGCACCGCGCTCTCGACCTCGTCGTCGGGGACGTAGGGGAGGTCGATCTCCCGGGTGATGGCCCGCAGACCGGCGATCCCCACGATCACCGAGGTGCCGCCGAACTGACCGTTCTTCCAGAGCTTCTCGAGCGCCTCGGAGACCGACGTGGTGTCGCGGATCTCCCCGTCGACCAGCGACCCGGGGGGCAGGCCGACCTGTCCGTAGGTGAGGAGGACGGGGGGGGACTTGGAGGTGTCGATCTCGGCGGCGCGGACTGCGCTCGTGCCGATGTCGAGGCCTACGGTGACGCGGGGCATGTGGATGCTCCAATCTGGTGCCGGGCAGCGGGGGCGAAGACGGTGCGCGAGAGCGGGCAGTGGCTGGCGCCGGATGGCGATTCGGCCCTGCGGCGCAGCGTGGGTGCTCTCATCGGTGGTCTCCGGTCCTCGTGGTCACTCAATACCTTTGATGGCCGGGTATGCCCCGCCATGCGGGTTCCGGTCCTGTGGTGACTATCGGAACGGAGCGGCGCCACCTTGAGTGGTCGAACCGGACCGGAAACGGGGACTCAGCCGAGCTGGGCGGCGAACGAACCCGTCTGCAGGATGCCCTGGCGTTCCAGCATGACTTTCAGGTCGTGCGGGTTGCTGGCCGTGGCCATGGCTTCGGCCAGGCTGATCTTGCCCGCGGCCATGAGGCCGGCCAGCGACTGGTCGAAGGTCATCATGCCGTAGTAGGCGCCGTCCGCCACGATCGACTCGATGTCGCCGGTGAGGAGCGGATCGATGATGGCCTGTTGGATGCGCCCGTTGATGACCAGGACCTCGAGGGCCGGGACGCGGCTGTCGCCGTCGATCGTCGGGATCAGACGTTGACAGACGATGCCCTTCAGCGAGCCGGCCAGGCTGAGCCGGATCTGTGACTGCTGATGGGGTGGGAAGAAGTCCACGATCCGGTTGACGGTCTCCGTCGAGTTGATGGTGTGCAGGGTGGAGAACACCAGGTGGCCGGTCTCGGCCGCGCTCAGGGCGGCGGCCACCGTCTCCTGGTCCCGCATCTCGCCGACCAGGATGACGTCGGGGTCCTGGCGGAGCACGACCCGCATGGCCGACGAGAACGAGTCGGTGTCGAAGCCGACCTCCCGCTGGTCGATGGCGGCCAGGTCGTCCTTGTGCATCACCTCCACCGGGTCCTCGATGGTCACGATGTGACAGGTCCGCAGGTGGTTGATGTGGTCGATCATGGCGGCCAGCGTGGTGGTCTTTCCGGACCCGGTGGGGCCGGTCACCAGCACCAGGCCCCGGTGCTCCCCGGCCAGTTGGGTCACGACGGTCGGCAGCCCGAGCTCCTCGGCCGTGGCCGCCGACGCCCGCACCCTCCGGATGGCCATTGCGGCCGAGGACCGCTGGAAGTAGGCGTTGATCCGGAACCGGCCGACGCCGGGGATGCTGTAGGCGAAGTCGGCTTCGTGCTTGGTGCGGAACGTCTCGCGCACCGGCTCCGTCATGATCGCCTCGGAGATCTGGAGGGTCTCCGAGGCGGTGAACTCGGCCTCACCCTCCACGGTGCGGAGCGCGCCGGCGATGCGCATCCGGGGCGGGGCGCCGGCCTTGATGTGGAGATCCGAGCCGTCCAGCTCACCGAGTTGGACCAGGAGGCGGTCGAGGTCTGCGACGTCCATCTAGGTCATGCTACCCGACCACTCTCCGCGGACGAGGAACTTCGGAGAGTGGCAACCAATCGGGTCCACCGGGCGACCGGGCCGGCGGGTGCCGCCGGGGGCGGTCAGGTCGACGAGGCTCGAGTTCCCACTGGAGGCCGGAGCGGACGACGCCGGAGTCGGGGCCGGGGCCGACTTGGCCGGCTTGTCCGACTGTGTGCCGACTTGTCCGACGAGTTGCTCGACGAGGAGTCCGACCCGCCCGAGTCCGACCCGCCCGAGTCCGACCCGCCCGAGTCCGACCCGCCCGAGTCCGATGTCGCCGAGGACGACTCACTGGTGACCGTCGCCGAGCCGCCGGACCGGCTGTCGGTCTTGTAGAACCCGCTGCCCTTGAAGACGATGCCGACGCTGCCGAAGACCTTGCGGACGGGGGAGCCGCAGGTGGGGCACTCGGTCAGCGGGTCGTCGGTGAAGGACTGGACCACGTCGAAGTTCTTCGCGCAGCTGTCGCAGCGGTATTCGTAGGTGGGCACGCGCGGGGTCCTTCCGGGGCGAGTTGACGTCGGGCTGGCAGTCTACCCGAGCGAGTGCCAATGCCGTCCCCGGGTCATGGGCTCCCGTAGACTGGGACCCGTGAGCGACGGGAGCCAGATGTGACCGACCGGAGTTTGAGCCACTTGGACCCGTTCGGGGGCACGCGCATGGTGGACGTCTCCCCCAAGGAGGCCACGCTCCGGCGGGCGCTGGCCCGCTGCCGCGTGGAGATGAAGCCGGAGACGACGGCACAGGTGGCGAACAACGCCATCACCAAGGGCGATGTCCTGGCCGCCGCCCGGGTGGCCGGCATCCAGGCCGCCAAGCGCACGGCCGACCTGGTCCCGATGTGCCACCCGCTGCTGGTGGGCTCGGTCCAGGTCGACTTCACCATCGGTGACGACTACGTCGAAGTCGAGGCGAAGGTCGAGACGGTCGACCGCACCGGGGTGGAGATGGAGGCGATGACGGCGTGTGCCATCGCCGCACTCACCGTGTACGACATGTGCAAGACGGCCGACCGGACCATGAGCATCGGTCAGCTGATGCTGTGGGAGAAGACGGGTGGCAGTTCGGGCATGTGGAAACGGGAGCCCACGAACTGACCGGGCCGCCGGGGGCGACCGGCGGGTGACTCAGCTGCGGACGGCGGAGCGGAGGTCGTGGAGCGAGAGCTCCGACGTGGCCTCCCCGCCGCACTGGGCGCAGTGCTCGACATGGCGCCAGCTACGCAGCAGGCGGGTGCCCTCGGGATTCAGCAGCACGACGAACGACTCGGACAACGGATCGATCTCCACGCCGTAACAGGGCTGCCATTCCGTTGCCACCGGGGCCGACGTGCGGTGCGCCGACTTGACCACCCGCCGGAAGCGCGAGTTGGCCCGGTCGATCACCCACGTGCTGTGGCAGGACTCGATGATGATCTCTTCCACGGACCAAGTATCCCATGGTTCCGTTGGGGCCCCATCCCAATTTCATGTCGGTTCGGTGACAAATGGGGACCTGACGCCTGCCCTGTCCAGGCGTCCCCTGGGGTGCACCACGTGTTGACGCGGCTGCGCACCTGGTAGTGCGCAACTCCGGGTGGTGCGCAACTCCGGGTAGTGCGCAGCTCCGGGTGGTGCGCAGTGCGGGGTGGTGCGCAACTCCGGGTGGTGCGCGTGCGCGGTGCGCGGTGCGGGGTCAGGCGGGCGTCGACGAGGGCACCGGCATCCGGGCCTCGACGACCGTGCCGTTCCCGGGTGTCGACCGCACGACGAGTCGGCCGCCGGCCAGTCGGGCGCGCTCGTGCATCCCCGGGAGTCCGAGCGAATAGCCGTCGCGGGAGTCCCGCTGCTGGTGGCGGGAGAACCCGACCCCGTCGTCCTCCACCTGGAGCCTCAGCGCGCGCTCGTTGAATTCGAGCGTGACGGTCAGGTGGTGGGCCGAGGCGTGTCGCTCCACGTTGGTGACCGCCTCCTGGGCGATGCGGAACACCGCGAGCTCGACGTCTGGCGGCAGGCGTCGTTCCGTCCCCGACACCTGGAACTCGCCGGCGAGCCCCTGGCGTCCGGTGGCCTCGACCACCACCTGGTTGAGGGAGGCCACCAGGCCGAGATCGTCCAGGATCGACGGGCGGAGGCCGCGGGCGATGGAGCGGAGCTCGGCCACCGTCTCCTCGACCGTCGTCCGCATGGATGCCAGCGGGGCCGACGGCGCCGACGGCGCCGTATCGGCGTCGGGCCGCACGTCGAGCGCGTCGATCTGGCGGCACAGGTGGATGAGTGCCTGCAGCGGACCGTCGTGGAGCTCCTGGGCGATGTGACGCCGCTCCTCCTCCTGGCCGAGCACCACCTGGTTGGCGTAGGCCTCCAGGAGGTCGTGCCGACGGGTCTCGGCGGTCACGTCCTCGAAGATCACCTGCATGCGGCGGTCGGCGCCGAGCGGCCCGACCGGGGTGGCCGACGGGCGGTAGAGGATCGACTCGCCGTGGACGTCGAACGCCACCGGGGTCACGCCGCGGTCGGCGGCGCCGTCCGAGTCGGGGTCCCGGCGATCGTCGGCCCCTGCGTACTGGCGTCTGCCGGTCCGTCCCACGTCGGGCCCACCGGGAGGGAGGCCCTCGGAGACGAGCTTCCCGAGGACCAGGGCGGACGCTTCGGGACCGACCACGTCGACCAGGCGTCGTCCTGCCGCACTGGCCGCGCCGCCGGTCCCGAAGGCCCGGTCGGCCGACCGGTTCGACTGGATGACGAAGCCGTCGGCGTCGACGATCAGGATCGGGGACCAGTTGGACTCGAAGATGTCCTGGTACAGGGCCTCGGCGCGGAGACGGGCGGCGAGGGACGTGTCGGCCTGCTCGCGTGACCTCGCCTCGGACGTGACCCGTTGGCCGACGAGCAGGGCCAGTGCGAACAGCACGACGAGCTGCAGCGCATCCGCCCACACCGCCGACGGTTCGCCCCGATTGGAGGCGACCACGAAGCGGGGTACCGAGAGCACGGCGATCCAGGTGGTGGTGACGAGTCCGCCGATCAGGCCGTCGTTGAGGGAGGCCACCACCACGGGCACCACGAAGATGAGGAGCGTCGAGAACTCGACGCCGATCGACATCGGGTCGAGGTGGAAGGCCACCGTCAGGGCCAGGCGGATCAGGGCGAGGGCCAGGACGACCAATTGGAGGAGCCAGAAGCGGGAGTCGGCCCACGGGGTCAACGCGGACGTCGTCCGCCGGCGCCCGCTTGGTGCGGCCGTCGGCCACCGACCCCGTCACCCGGGACTGCCGCCCGGGTCGTCGACGCCGCCGCCGTCGCCCACGCTCGCGTCGTCCGCCACCGGGTCGCCGGTCCCCACGCCGTCGTCGCCCCCGTTCGGGTGGACCGGGTAGGTGACCGGCTCGCGGGCGAACATGCTGTTGGCCAGGGCGTAGTGGACCAACTCCGTGCGCGATTGGATGCCCACCTTCTCGAACACGTGGTTGAGGTGTCCCTCGACGGTGCGGGGACTGATCCCGAGCTCCGTGGCGATGGCCTTGTTGGCCATGCCCCGCGCCACCAGGCGAACCACCTGGAGCTCCCGGATGGTCAGCTCCTCGTCCGGCCCCGGTGGTCGGTCGGTGACGTCCTTCTCGCCCCGACCGCGAGGAGTTCCCCGGAGATCGCCATTCCCGGCGCAGGCGTCCCGGAGCGCCTCGACGAGCTCGTGGCTGGGCAGGGTCTTGAGCAGGTACCCGGCCACGCCGGCCGCCATGGCCGCCCGCACGTAGTCGGGATCGTCGTAGGCGCTCAGGATCACCACCACCAGACCCGGGTGGTCGTGGACCAGCTGGCGGGCGAGTTCGATCCCGTTGACGGTAGGCAGGCGGATGTCGGCGATGACCAGGTCAGGGGCGGTGTCGGCCACCTCCTGGCGGGCGGCTTCGGCGTCGGCTGCTTCGCCGACGACCGTGAATCCGCTGGCGTCCTCCAGGATCTGGCGGGTGCCGGCGCGCAGGAGCTCGTGGTCGTCGACGATGACGGTCCGGTAGGTCACCTCAGGGTCGGCCACGACCACCTGCCGGCGGCTGCAGGGTGCCTGGAGCACCCGGTCGGGCATGACCCATGGCGCCATCGTAGGGGGATCACCCGGCGGCACCGAGGGACGCTGCCAGGGCGACCACGATCCCGGTGACCAGCGGTGTGGCCGCCAGTGGCAGCACGGCGCCGTCGGCGCCGTCCCGCCGGCCGGCCCACAGCGCGACCAGACAGGCGAACGAGGTGAGGACCCAGGCGGCCAGCCCGGCGGCCGTGGCCCGGCCCCCGAGCCCACCCAGCCACAGCCCGGCCAGGGGGAGGGCGGACCGCCCGTGGCCCCGGAAGTCCCGGCAGTCCGGATCGAGGGTCCGCAGCGCGCCGAACACGATGGTCCCGACCGCCAGTCCGATGAGCGCCCAGACCAGGTGACCGGCGCCATGGTCGACCACGACGAAGCCGGCCACCAGGAGGAGCGCTCCCAGGCCGGTCCCGGTGGCGCCGACGGCCAGGGGCGCGCGCCGGCCGCCCCATTCGATGAGGGCGATGCTCAGTGCGGTGGCACTCAACGCGCAGTAGCCGGCCGTCGGGAGGGTGCCGTGCCACGCCCAGGCGACGAGGCCGAAGACGGCGGCGGTGGTGGCCTCGACGAGGGGGTAGCGCACCGAGATCGGCTCGTGGCAGGTGTGGCACCGACCCCGGAGGAACAGCCACGAGATGACGGGCACGTTCTCCCACCAGGCCAGCTGCCGGTCACAGGTGGGGCAGAACGACCGGGGGGTCGACACCGAGAGTCCGAGGGGCGCCCGGTAGACGACGACGTTGAGGAACGAGCCGACGAAGAGCCCGACCACGGCCGTCACCGGGATGACGATCGCCTCCAGGGACGTCCCCGACGGGGTCATCGCCGGCACGCCGTCCCGAGGCGCCCGTGGGACCCCCTCACGGGCACGATCGGCCTGACCTGCATGTTCTTGCCGCTGTGTCTGGCAGGTACCCGCATGGTGGCGCCTCGTCGGTCGGTCGTCCGGAGCCGGTCACTCTAGCGGCCGTGGCCCCGCATCCCGCGGAGCCGGCCCGTCCGGATACGCCTCTGGCGCATCTCGACGATTCCCGTTCAATGTCAGCCCGGAGTCTGCCGATGACCCAGCCATGAGCGATGTCGAGGCCATCAGGTACATGGCCAACGAGCGCGACCTCGAGTTCGTCGATCTGGACACGTACGGGGTCGATCCAGCAGCGGGTGCCATCCTGCCCGCCGATCTGTCGCGCCACCACCGCGTCGTCGCCGTCAAGCGGAAGTTCGGCACGCCGGTCATCGCCACGGCCGACCCCGACGACCTCTTCGCACAGGACTCCATCCGCGCCCTCCTGGGGCGTGACTTCATCTCCGTGGTCGCCGCTCCCGAGCAGATCGACGCCTACATCGAGCTCATGTTCGGAGGTGGCACGGACTGGCCCACCGCCGCCGTGCCCGGGGACGGGACGGATGGTGGCCAGACGGTGGACGCGCTCGACCAGGCCATGGCCGAGGTGACCCAGGTGGCGGAGGGACCGCAGCCGCCCGTGTTGCCCGTACTCGAGATCCCGACCCCGATGGCCGTTCCCGGCGAGGTGGCGGGCCCGACCGCGGTCCCGGTCATGGGTCCGGTCCCCGATCTGGGACCGGACGACGAACTGGCCGCCCTGGCCCGCTCCCTCGAGGGCGGGGGTGCGCTCGACGACGTCCCCGGCCAGGCCGCCGACGCCGTCGACGCGGCCGACGCCGCCGACCTGGTGGCCGAGGCGGTCGCCACCTACCACGACCTCCACCCCGAAGCGTCCGGCGGTTCGTCGGACGAGTCGACCGCGTCGTTCCCACCGTTGGCCAAGGCCCTGGTGGACGGGGGCCGCGTCTCGCTCGAGGCGATGAGCCTCGCCCTCGAGGAGCACCACCTCACCGGACACAGCGTCGCCCGCATCCTCACCAACCAGAACCTGGTGACCGAGGCCGACCTCATGTGGGGCATGGCCGAGGAGATGGGCCTGCAGTTCGTCGACCTCGACACGGCGGGCGTGGACCTGACGGTGGCCGGGGCGCTCCCCGAGTCGACGGCCCGCCACCACAACGTCATGGTCATCGCCAACGACAACGGGGTCCCCGTGGTGGCCACCTCGAACCCCACCGACGTGTTCGCCATGGACGACCTGCGCACGATCATCGGCACGAACTTCATCGTCGTGGTGGCCACCCGGGCACAGATCAGCGCCTACATCAGCCGGGCGTTCAACAGTGGTGACGCCAACGACATGGCCATGGAGGCGTCACTCGGAATCGACACCTCCACACCGGAGAGCGGCGTCGACGACATCCAGACGATCACCGAGGCCGCCCCCATCGTGCGGTACGTCAACCTTCTCATCCTCCAGGCCCTGAACGAGCGGGCCTCCGACGTCCATATCGAGCCGACGGAGACCGATCTGCGCATCCGCTACCGCATCGACGGCGTGCTCCACGATGTCTCCACCGGCCCGAAGACCATCGCGGCCGCCGTCACCACGCGCCTCAAGGTGATGGCCGACATGAACATCGCCGAGCACCGTGTGCCGCAGGACGGCCGCATCTCGCTCAACGTGGGGGCGAAGGGGATCGACCTCCGGATGGCCACCCTGCCCACCATCTACGGCGAGAAGATCGTCATGCGGGTGCTCGACAAGTCGAGCGTCGTCCTCGGCTTCGCCGACCTCGGCTTCGATCCGCGAGATGCTCCAGCAGTACGAGCACCTGTACACGAAGCCGTACGGGACCATCCTGGTGAGTGGCCCCACCGGATCCGGTAAGTCCACCACGCTGTACACGACGCTCACGGCCCTCAACTCGCCGGAGAAGAACATCATCACGGTCGAGGACCCGGTCGAGTTGCCCCTGAAGGGGGTCAATCAGGTCCAGCTCAACGTGAAGGCCGGGCTCAACTTCGCCTCCGCGCTCCGGGCCATCCTCCGTTCCGACCCCGACATCGTCCTGATCGGGGAGATCCGCGACAAGGAGACGGCGTCGATCGCCATAGAGGCGGCGCTCACCGGCCACATGGTGCTGTCCACACTCCACACCAACAGTGCCGCGGCGACGCCCATGCGCCTGATCGAGATGGGGATCGAGCCCTTCCTGGTCACGTCCGCCCTCTCGGGTGTGGTGGCCCAGCGACTGGCCCGCCGACTGTGCATGCACTGCAAGGAGCCCTACGTCCCGACGGATGCAGAAATCACGGCAGCCGGTTGGTCCAGGGCCGAGGTGTCCGACGCCGGGGTGCTCACCGAGGCATACCGGTCCATCGGCTGCTCGGCCTGCTCGCAGACGGGCTACCGGGGCCGCCTCGCCCTCGCCGAACTGATGCCCATGACCGAGGAGGTCGAACGCATGATCATCGAAGGAGGTGCCGTGGAGGAGATCCATCGTCTGGCCATCAGCCAGGGGATGGTGCCACTCCGACAAGCCGGACTCCGAAAGGCCATCGAGGGTGAGACCACGCTCGAAGAAGTGCTGCGGGTGGTCGCATGACCGCCCTCACCCCCGATACCCGGCACGAGTGGACGACCCGCTTGGCCCAGGCCCTGGTGCAGTCGGGCTACGAGACCGACGCGAACCTCAAGCCACTGGTCAATGAGGCCATCGCCACCGATCAGACACTCGCGTACCTGCTCATCAGCAGAGGTCTGGCACTGCCGAGCGTCGTCGTCGGCACACTGTCCCAGTTGTCCCAGATCCCGGCGGTGGACCTGGCCGCCTTCACGCCCCAGCCCGACGCCGCCACCGCCCTTCCGGCGCACATTGGCCCGGGAGAGCATGGCCATGGGCCTGCAATTCGACGGAAATGTGCTCGTCGTGGCCTTTGCGGAGCCACCCACCCCGCAGGAGGTGGAGGCCCTGTCCGGGCGGGTGGGCCACCGGGTCCGTCCGGTCCTGGCCGACCCCGTCCTCATCGGCGAGCACGTCGCCGCGTCGGTGGCCGCCGGTCATGCCGGTGGGCCCGAGAGCCCGATCGAGTCCGGGGTCGAGATGCAAAAGGGACTCAGTGCCAGCGTGGACGACCTGCTGGAGTCCGGCTTGGCCGCCGGAGGCCGTGATGACTCGGTCCCCCTGCACATCGACGACCTGCTCCGCTACGCCGTTTCGGTCGGAGCCTCGGACCTCCATCTCACCGTGGCCATGCCCGGTACCATCCGGCTCCACGGGGCCATGCGTCCGATCGAGGGATGCCCCCCGCTGTCCAACGACACGATCCGGGACATGATCTTCGGCATCCTGCCTGCGTCGCAGCGGGAGCGGTTCGAGGCCGAGCACGAGCTCGACACCTCGCACACCATCCCCGGTGTCGGTCGGTTCCGGGTGAACGTAGCCCTGCAGCGGGGAACGGTGACCGCCGCCCTGCGGCCGATCCCGCACGAGATGCCGGTCTTCGCCAGCCTCGGCCTTCCCGACTCCATCCGGGCCTTCACCGACCTGCGCCGCGGCCTCGTACTCGTGACGGGCCCCACCGGTTCCGGCAAGTCGACCACTCTGGCGTCGCTGATCGACATCATCAATCGGACGAAGCCGATGCACATCGTGACCGTCGAGGACCCGATCGAGTTCCTGCACGACCACAAGCGGTCGATCATCACCCAGCGCGAGATCGGAGAGGACACCAACTCGTTCTCCGAGGCACTGCGCCGGGTGCTGCGTCAGGACCCCGACGTCATCCTGGTCGGTGAGCTCCGCGACCTCGAGACCATCTCCATGGCCCTGACCGCCGCCGAGACGGGCCACCTGGTGTTCGGGACCCTGCACACCCAGGACGCCCCGCAGACCATCGACCGCGTCATCGACGTGTTCCCGACCCAGCAGCAGGAGCAGATCCGGGTGATGCTGGCCGCCACCCTGGAGGGTGTCGTCACCCAGCAGCTGGTGCCCACGGCCGACGGCACCGGGCGGGCTCCCTGCGCCGAGGTCCTGGTGTGCACGTCGGCGATCCGGAATCTGATCCGCCAGTCCAAGACCCACCAGATCTACTCCCTGATGCAGGTCGGCGGATCGTTCGGCATGCAGACGATGGATCAGGGCCTGGCCACCATGGTCAAGGAGGGGATCATCTCCGAGCCCATCGCCTACGACCGGTCCTCCAACGAAGAGGACCTCCGGAACCACCTGCACATGTGATGACCAACGACCGCCGCAACAGACGAGGCAGGACACCGTGGCACTGACATTCGACTACAAGGTCCGAGACCGGTCCGGCTCCCTGGTGGAGGGACAGCTCGACGGCGACAGCATGGCGCTGGTCGTCCGTCGCCTCCGCGAGATGGGCTACATGCCGATCTCGGTGACCCCGAAGTCGGCGGTAAATCTGAAGACGGAGATCAAGATCCCCGGCACTGTCCGGCCGGATCAAGCTCCGCGAGATAGCGGTCATGACCCGCCAGCTGTCGACCATGGTGGACTCCGGCCTTTCGGTGGTCCGCTCCCTCGGGATCCTCGGTGCCCAGGTCGACAACCCCGAACTGTCGCGCATCATCAACGAGGTGCGCACCGACCTGGAGCACGGGTCGTCGCTGTCCGCGGCCTGCGCCAAGCACCCCAAGGCCTTCTCCAAGCTCTACTGCACCCTGATCCAGGCCGGGGAGGTCGGCGGAAACCTGGACGACGTCCTGACCAGCCTTGCCGACACCATCGAGAAGCAGGCCGCGCTCAACAAGACGATCAAGTCGGCCATGACCTACCCGGCGGTGGTCCTGTCGGTGATGATGGTGATCTTCCGGCGCCATGATCATCTTCATCGTTCCGGTGTTCCAGAACCTCTTCAAGACCCTCGGCGGCAAACTGCCCCTCCCCACGCAGATCCTGATCGACGTCTCGAACGTCATGACCAGCGTGTGGGTGTTCGCGGTCATCGCCGTGGTGGTCGGGTCCATCATCGGCATCAAGAAGTGGATCGCCACCGAGGACGGCCGGCGCGTCTGGGACCGGTGGATGCTCAAGCCTCCGGTGTTCGGCCAGCTGTTCCACAAGGTCGGCCTGGCCCGGGTGACGAACACCCTCGGCTCGCTCATCGGCTCCGGCGTCCCGATCCTCGAAGCACTCGACATCAGTGCGGAGACGGCGGGCAATGTCACCATCGGCGCCGTCCTGCTCGAGGCGAAGCAAGGGGTCCGCGAAGGTCGACCGCTGGCCGATACGTTGCGCGAGCACGAGGACATCATCCCGGCCCTCATGGTCCAGATGATCGAGGTCGGTGAGCAGACCGGTGTGCTCGACGGGATGCTCAAGAAGGTCGCCGTGTTCTACGACCAGGAGGTCGAGGTGACGGTCAACAATCTGACCGCGCTGCTCGAGCCGCTGCTGACCGTGGTGATGGGTGCCGGTGTCGGCATGATGGTCATCGCCCTCTATCTCCCGATGTTCGACTACATCAAGCTGATCCACAACTGATCCGGTAGATCGGCCTTAAAGAACTCAGGCGCGAGAGTCGATCAGATGGCATGAGACATTCGACCGGAACCACTGCCCTGGATCCGGACCGGCGCGAACCTGGCGGTCCTCTCCCAACCCGACCTGCACGGCCGGTCCCACAGTTCGATCGGGTGATCCCGTGGTCGGGACCCCGGGGTTGGAAACACCACCCACCGACCCTCCGAGTCAAGCGGTCCGCCATTTCAGGGCCGACCGACGAAGGATTCAGCATGGTGGAGCTGATGGTGGCACTGCTGGTGCTCTCCATCCTGCTGGCCATCGCCATTCCGACGTTCCTCGGTACCACCAGTGCGGCCGACGACCGATCGGCCCAGTCGAACCTGAGCACCGCGCTTACGGATGCGAAAGCCCAGTTCCAGAACAGCGGTCAGACCTATTTCGTGGGTGGCGTGCAGGACCCGGTGGCCTTGTCCACCGCACTGGATGCGGCCCAACTCTCCTTGGCCTTCAAGGCGGGGTCGACAGGGACGTCGACCTCCCAGGGCAGTTCGGGCTCGCTGTCCAACATCTCGGTGGCGGTGTCGGCCGACGGCAACGGGCTCGTTATGGCTGCCTATTCCGTCCCCGGAAACTGCTTCTACGTGGTCGACAACGCCCAGGCCCTCTCCGGCGCCTCGATCGCCGTCGCCCCGTACGCGGCGACGACGGCCGTGACCACCACCGCGACTTCGGCCCCGGCCGGCACCATCGGCCTTCCGACGACCGCCGGAACAGCCTACGTGGAAGTGAAGGGCGACGTAACGAAGACCGACTGCAATGCCTACTCTCCTCGTACCAGTGGGTCGCCGGCCATCATCAAATATCAGTTGACGGGTTTTCCCGGCTGATACCGACGAATCTCAGACTGTGAGATCCCTCCATTACCCATGAATGCGCGCGGCAACCGAAGCGCAACCGATCTGCACCTCACTCCGATGAGGCCGTGCAACGGCTTGAAGGGGCTCCGGACCTGCAGGGCAAGTCGCCCAACCCCGGCGGTGCGGTTGGCAGGGACGTACCCACAGGTTCCCTGGCGTCAGCCTGTCCGATGTCCCGACTCGAAGCGGAGAGCCACGGCCCAGTCGGTGGCGTCCGGACAAAACCGGAAATAGCACTCAAGTTGTCATGGGGACCGGACGAATACTCATACGGACACCAGATTTGGCGCCCACACATAGATGCAACACATACCTACTAAGAGGAGACAGAACATGCTTTCATCCGTTATGAGTCGCCTGCAGGACAGGCGTGACGCAGCGGCCGATCTGGGTGAGGATGCGGGTTTCACCCTCATCGAGCTCATGGTCGTGCTGCTCATCCTGGCCATTCTGCTGGCCATCGCCATCCCGACGTTCCTGGGTGTGACCGGTGGTGCGAACGACCGTGCCGCTCAGTCCAATCTGAACACGGCACTGACCACCGCCAAGACGGCCGAGACCCAGAACGGTCAGAGCTACAACACCGCTGGTGGCGGCTCGGCGGACATCACCGCCACGTCGCTCCAGTCCAACGAGCCCAGCATCGTCTTCTCGACCACCGCGGTGACCGGTGCCGGCCCCGTGTCGGTCTACGTCTCCACGGACGGTAACGGTGTCGTGCTGGCCTCGTTCTCGAAGAGCACCAACACCTGCTGGTATGCCGTCGACAACATCGGCGTGATCAGCGTGGCCTCGGCCAACGGTGCCTACGTGACGGCCACCTCGCCGGGTTCGACCACGTCGGCTCCCACCAACCAGGGGACCTTCTACGGTCGCCAGGTTGCGGCCAGCGGTACGACGACCTGCAACGCAGCCGTCGCCCCGACCACGGCCACCTGGGGTTCGACCTTCTCCGCTGCCTGATCGCCGTGAAGGGTGCGCTTGCCAGCTCTTGAGCTGACAAGTGCCGAGTCCAAGCCGGAAGTGCCCCCTCCTCACGGAGGGGGCACTTCCGCGTCCGCCGCTCCCTGCTGGGCTTCGATTCGAGTCGATGGATCGTGGCGGGCAGGTGCGTGACCGGGAGGCGCGGACGCCGGCCGCACGGGTGGCCATGGCCGGGGGGCCCGCTCAAGGTGGTGCTCCGTTCGTACGATGCACAGAACATGTCTGAACGCGTGGTCCTGTCCAGGCCGCCGACCCGCTGGCGCCAGCCGTCGTTCGAGGGCTCCCCGGTCAGGGAGTGCCCGGTTGACGCCGCCCGGCAGCCGGTCACGGGCCTGAGACGCCGCGCCGTGGCCATCGCCGTGGCCGTCGGCGTGGTCACCGCGGGCATCCTCTACTTCTTCTGCTTCGACCCGGTGATCCGGCACGGCGCAACCTGGACCGACCCCAGCGATCTCTGGGGTACGTTCCGGGCGGCCCACTACGTCGGTTGGGGTTTCCTCGGAGGGATCTACAGCCCGGAGACCGGCATGGTGACCTTCCCGGGGATCGCGGTGCTGCTCGCACCGGTTGCCCTTGTGGCCGACGTCTTCCACCTGAGTGCGCCGATCGGGGCCCTCCGACTGGCCCACCCGACCGCGGCACTCGTCCTCGTTCCCACCGTGCTCCTCCTCGCGTCGACCGTGGTCGTGGCCGCCGACGCCCTGGCCGACGAACTCGGCACCGGGGCGGCCCGGCGGGCGGCGCTCGCCCTGCTCGTCGGGGCGATGGCCTGGGCGGCCACCATCATCTGGGGTCATCCCGAAGACGCCCTGGTGATGACGTTCGGGTGCTGGGCCATGGTGGCTGTGCTCCGCGGCAACTGGCGGCGGGCGGGCTGGTTGTTCGGTGCCGGAATCGTCTGTCAGCCGCTGATCGCCCTCACGATCCCGCTCTTCCTGGCGGCGACACCCCGCGGACAGCGCGTCCTGTTCGCCGTGCGCTGCTCCGTCCTCTCGGCCTTCCTGGTCGGGGTGGCATTCCTCGGAAACCCGTCCGGGACGTACCGGGCGCTGCTGGTACAGCCGACACCTCCCTCCGTCAACCACGCCACACCGTGGGTCTCGTTGGCACCGCATGTCGTGACCCCTGCCGCGGGGACGGTTTCGCCTGCATCGGGTTCGGCGCACTCGGCCTCCGAGGCATTCCTCCAGGTCTCTGCGACCAGCGGTACGCTCCTGCAGGTGGCAGCCGGCCCGGGCCGGACGATCTACCTTCTCCTCGCCTTGTTCGTCGGGCTCTCCGTCTGGCGCCGCCCCCAGGACCCTGTGCGACTGCTGTGGCTCGCCGGAGTTGTCCTGGCCGCACGGTGCTACTTCGAAGCGGTGATGACGCCCTACTACCTCACGCCGCCGTTGGTCCTCCTCCTCGTGCTGGCCGCCCACCGGGGTACCTGGCGGTTCGGCGTGGCCGCCGTCGTGGCGGTCGCCACGTCGTGGTTCACCTACTGGCACCTGGCGCCATGGGTGTGGTGGACCCCGGTCGTGGTGGGCATGACCGTGGTCATGATCCTGTCGTTCCCGACCGCGGCGTCGGCCGACCCGTCAGGACCCAGGACCCGCCCCGGCCGTGGACGACGGTGACCTCGCCAAGGACCCGGCCGACCCGGACCCGGTCGGCCTGCTCCGGGCGTGACCGGGGGTTCCCGGACCGGGCTCGCCTGACCCTGCTCGTCCGGGTCCCTACAGCGGCCCGACGGTGTGCTTGCGGCGGGGTAGTGCCTCGCGTCGGGTCTCCAACAGGCCGAGCGCCCCGGCCAGGACGTCCCGGGTGTCGGCCGGATCGATGACGGCGTCGACGAAGCCCCGTTCGGCTGCCTGGTACGGAGTCAGGAAGCGCTCGGTGTAGGCCTCCTGGAGTCCGGCCCGATCGGCGTCGTCGGCCCGGCGGTAGAGGATCTGGACGGCGCCCTCCGCCCCCATCACCGCGATCTCCGCCCCGGGCCAGGCGACGCACAGGTCGTTGCCCAGGCCCTTCGAGTCCATCACGATGTAGGCCCCACCGAAGGCCTTGCGCAGGATCACGCAGATCCGGGGCACGGTGGCCTCGGCGTAGGCGAAGGCCAACTCGGCACCGTGGCGGATCATGCCCCGCCACTCGAGGTCCTTGCCGGGCAGGAACCCCGGGGTGTCGACCAGGGTGACGAGGGGGATGTTGAACGCGTCGCAGAAGCGGACGAAGCGCGCCCCCTTCTGGGAGGCGGCGATGTCCAGGGTCCCGGCCAGGGCCTGGGACTGGTTGGCCACGAACCCCACCGTCCGTCCGTCGATGCGGGCCAACGCCGTGACCAGCTGGGGGGACCACCGGGGCCACAGCTCGGTGACGTCGCCGCCGTCGGCCAGCGCGGCCGCCACCCGGCGCACGTCGTAGGACGAGGTGGCCCGGTCGGGGATGATCGATCGGATCTCCTCGCCACTCCCGGCCGTGTCCCCCGGGGTGCGCGGCGGCAGGTCGTCGGTGTGCCCGGGCAGCAGGCCGAGCAGGTGGGCCACGTGCTCCATGGCCTGGTCCTCCGAGGCCGCCTCGATGGCACACAGCCCGCTCGAGCGGGCATGGATGGCGCTCCCGCCCAGCTGGTGGACCCCGATCCGGATCCCGGTGAAGTCCTCGACCATGGTCGGCCCCGAGACGAAGGCGAAGGCGTCCCCGGTCATGACCACGAGGTCGGCCAGGCCGAGCAGGAGTGCGGGGCCCGACAGCGCCGGTCCCGTCACGACGACGATGACCGGGACCACGCCGGAGCATGCGGCGAGGGCCCGGGCCGCCTGGCCCCACCCGTGCAACGAGGCGACGCCGGCCGACACGTCGGCGCCACTGGAGGAGAGGACGAGGACGAACGGGATCCGGAGCGTGGCGGCCACCGTTCCGGCCTCGGCCAGGGTGTCGCCGTCGTCGGGGGACAGGGCGCCGCGCCGCACGTCCGAGACCGAGCGGACCACCATCGCCGTCCGTGCCCCCAGGTCCTCGACCCCGGCCCGGATCGAGCCGGCGACGAGCCGCCGGATGATCGGGGCTGCGGGGGCGTCGAGGGTCACCCGCCCATGGTACGGACACCGGCCCCACCCGTGGGCCACCGGCCCGCGGCGGGACCCGACGCGCGACCCAGCGCGCCGGCCATGGTCGGTGCCGCCCTACTCGGCCGACGGGCCCCGTTCCGTGCCGGGGTCGTGCTCACCCGGGGTCCCGGCCCCGAGATCGCCGGGCCCGGCGGGCCCACCCGGGTCCGGCTCGGCCATGGCCTGGCCGTGCCGGTCGACCCGCTCGAAGTGGCGTTGGACGTCGGCCCAGGAGAGCGGGTCCTCGGGACCGAGGTCGTCGTCGGTGTCCGGGGCCCGGGCGAGGACCACCCCGGCCACCGCCAGGAGCACCAGGACGAACGACAGTTTGGAGATGAACCCGGCTACCTGCTGGTCGTTCAGCGGTCGGAGGTGGACCACCCCGGCCGACCGGGCGAAGGACGGGTAGAGGGGTTGGGTGGCCAGGATGTAGAGGAAGGAGAGGAAGACCGGGACCACGGACTGGGCCACCAGGTAGACGGCCCGGATCATCGGTCGGGGTCGGGGGATGCCGGGGATCCGACCCATGACCGGCAGCCACAGGATGAGGCCGGCGGCCAGCACCACGAGGGCGAGGGCACCCCGGGCGGCGGCCGAGTCCGACTGGGCGGCCACCAGGACCGGGAGCATGGAGCCGACCAACAGGACGGTGACTGTGCACACCGCCACCGGCGGCCGCAGGACCCGGATCAAGAACGCGTCCACCGGGGCGGGGCGGGTGATCCAGCGGATGAGGTCGTCGGGCAGGCCGGCCAGGAGCAGCGGCGCCACGGCCAGCACCAGCAGGCACCGCTGGAGGACCAGTGCGGACAGGGACCAGTGGGCGGCCAGGTCGCCGAGCGGCCAGCCCAGGCAGACGGCGGTCAGCCCCATCGCCCCGGCGAACCGGAGCACCCGGCTGCGGGGCCATGCCTGGGGGTGCGACGACGAGCGCTGCAGCCGTCGGTGGGCGAGGGCGGCGGCCAGCGACACGCCGGCCAACAGCGCCCACAGGACGACGTGGGGGTGCCAGGTCCACGCGCCGGCCGCCGCCGGCGTGGCGCCGATCACGGTGCGACCGCCGCGGCGTGGGCCGTAGATTGGCGGGAATGGCCCGACCCGACCGACTCGAACGCGTCACCGACCTGCTGCTCGTGCTGCTCGACGCCAGCCGGCCACTCAGCCTCCGCGAGATCGCCGAACAGGTACCCGGCTATCCGGACGGGCACGATGCCCGGCGCCAGGCCTTCGAGCGGGACAAGCGCCTCCTGCGCGACGAGGGCGTGCCGGTCCTGGCCGAGCCGATCGACGCCGAGGAGCAGATCGGCTACCGGGTCGATCCCGACGCCTACTACCTCCCGGACCTCGGTCTGGAGCCCGACGAGCAGGCTGCCCTGAACCTGGCGGTGGCCGGTGTCCACCTGGGCGAGCCTATCGGCAGGGAGGCCTTGTCGAAGTTGGGGATGGGCGGCCGATGGCCCCGTCGCGGCGCCCCGCTCCCGCTCGTCGACCTGCCCCTGGTGGACGGGCTGCCCGCCCTGCCCGTGCTGTTCGACGCCGTGCGGCTCGGGGCCGTGGTCGGCTTCTCCTACCGGGGGGAGACCCGTGCACTCGATGTCGCCGGCATCCGCTTCCGGGGCGGCCACTGGTACGTGGTGGGGCGGGACCGCGACCGGGGTGAGGCGCGCACGTTCCGGGTCGACCGGATCGACGGGTTGCCCGACGTGGGAGCCCCGGGCTCGGCGGACCTGCCCGACGGGTTCGACGCCGACGAGGTCTTCGCCCGCGACCCCTGGCACTACGGCTCGGGCGACTCGGTCGAGGTCGACGTGGCCGTCGACCCGTCCGAGGCGTCCCGCGTGGTCACCGAGCTCGGCCCGGACGCCGTGGTGGAGCGGACGGAGGACGGGGGGCTGGTGGTGCGCCTGGTGGTGACCGAGGTGGAGGCGCTGGTCTCCTGGGTCCTCGACCTGCTCGACCATGCCGAGGTGCTCCGTCCCGCCGAGGTCAGGGCCGCGGTGGTGTCCCGACTCGAGGCGTTCGCCGGGTCGGGGGGATCGTCCCGGTGAGCGCCTCCCTCGACACCGCGGCCCGGCTCCGCCGCCTGCTGGCCATCCTCACGTGGCTGGCCCAGGAGGGGGAGGCCCCCATCGACGAGGTCGCCGCCCGCTTCGACCTCACGCCCGGCGCGCTGGTGGCCGAACTGGAGATGGCCGCCTGCTGCGGTGTGCCGCCCTACACCCCGGATCAGCTCCTCGAGATCGTGGTCACCGAGGACACGGTGTCCACCCGGGTGGGGACCACCCTGGCCCGACCCCGTCGCCTGAGTCCCCGCGAGGGTCTCGGCCTGGCGGCCGCGGCCCGGGCCCTGCTGGCCGTGCCGGGGAGCGACGAGGGCGGGGCGCTCTCGCGGGCCCTGGCCAAGCTGGAGCGGGCGCTCGGCCAGTCGGCCATCGAGGTCGAGCTCGACACGCCCGACCTGCTCGAGATGGTCCGCCGTGCCCTCGGGGACGGCCAGCGACTGGCCATCTCCTACTACTCGGCCTCGACCGACCAGACCGGTGAGCGCACGGTCACCCCGCTCCGCCTGTTCGCCTCCGAGGGCCACTGGTACGTGGATGCCTGGTGCGAGGTGGCCGACGGCGTCCGGCGCTTCCGGGTGGACCGGATCGGCGCGGCCACGCCGGCCGGCCCGGCCTCTCCCGAGATCCTGGCCTCCGCGCTGCCCGCCGACTCGGCGGCGGACCCGCCCTCGGGGACCGGCACGCTCGGGGCGTTCGTCCCCGGACCGGACAGTCGTCGGGTGCGGATCGCCGCCGACTCCTCGATGGCCTGGCTGTTCGACACCATCCCCTCCGTCGTCGTCGAGGACGCGGGGCGCGTCCGTCGTGGGACGTCTTCGTGGCCGGTGATGCCTGGCTGGAGCGCCTCCTGCTGCGACTGGGGCCCGACACCGAGGTGGTCGAGCCGGTGGAGGACCGGTCGTTGGCGCCTGAGGCGGCACGGCGCATCCTGGAGCGGTATCAGGGATTGAAAATACATGAAATGACATGAATGGCCCTCTACCGGTAGGATGGCCCGCCAGGGAGGTGGGGCCATGGCCGGAGCCCGGTGCTGAGGGTGCATGTGGTGCGGGGTTCCGGCGTCGGGTACTACCTCCGCGACCTCGTCCCCGGTCGGGCGGAGGAGACGCTGGTGGCCGGCGAGTCGCCGGGGCGGTGGACCGGGCGGGGGAGTGAGGCCCTCGGCCTGGTCGGCACGGTGGACGGTCCGGCGTTCACCGAGGTCCTGGCCGGACGAGATCCGGCGGACGGGCGTGGGCTCCGCCGGTCCCGGGGCGATCGACCGGTGTCCGGGTTCGACCTGGCCTTCTGCGCCCCCAAGTCGGTCAGCGTGCTCCACCTGCTCGCCCCGGCCGAACTCGGGTCCGCCACCGGTGCCTCCCACCGGTCGGCGGTGGCCGATGCCCTGGCCTACCTGGAGCGGCACGGCCTCGGGGTGCGTCGGGTGCGGTCGGGTGCGGTCCACCACCTGGCCACCACCGGGGCGGTGGCCGCCGGGTTCGTCCACCGGACCAGCCGCGCCCTCGATCCCCATCTCCATACCCACGTGGTGGCCGCCAACGTCGCCCAGGGCGTCGACGGGTCCTGGTCGTCCCTCGACAGTCGTCGGCTGTTCCTGCACCGCCGGGCCACCGAGGCCGTCTACCGGGCCTCGTTGCGCCACCACCTCACCGAGGCGGCCGGCGTGGCCTGGTACCGGGGGCCGTCGGGCGGATGGGAGGTCGACGGGGTGGACCCGGTGCTCTGTCGGGTGTTCTCCCAGCGGACCGCGTCGATCGACGAGCACGCCCATCGGGTCGGGCCCGCGGGTACGCCGGGGGCCCGCCGGGCCGCCTTCCATGCCGACCGGCCGGACAAGGAGCGGGGTCGGCACCGTCGACGGCCTGCGGTCGGACTGGCGTCGGCGGGCCGAAGACGCCGGATTCGCCGTGAGCGACCTGGTCCGGGTGGTGGGGCACGCCCGTGCCCTTCCCGGACGACCCCCGGTCGACCCGACGGCGCTCGAGTCCGGGCTCGAGGCACTCGTGGCCACCCGCACCCGGGTGTCGTCGCGGGACCTGGTGGCGGCGGTGGCCGACGCGGCACCGGCCGGACTGGGAGGCGCCGAGGCCGAGCGCAGGGCTGCGGCCCTGGGATCCGGCCTTCGCGCCACTCGCCGGGCGGGTGTCGGGGGTCGCCCCCGACGTGTGGGAGCCGTCGGTCGTGCTCCAGGCGCTACGGGACCGCCCCGGCGTCGTCGAGCGCGCCCCTGACGGACGGTCGCCGGCCCGGTCCGTGGTGGACGCCGGGACCGGCCGGACACCGCAGCTCCGGCCGGATCGGTCGACGGCGTTCGGGCACCGGTCGATCGAGGTCCACGGCCCGTGGCGATGACCGGGCCCTCACCGCTCGCAACCGCCCCGCGGTCGATCGATGCCCCGTCCGGCGACCCGCGACGGCGGGTCGAGGGTGCGGTCGGGGCCGCGCAGCGACACCCACGGCTCGGCCAGGTGGGCCGGCGCCAGGGTGACCCACGAGGGCTGGTTCCGCGCATCGAAGGCCAGGGCGTGGCCCGGCATGACCCCGGGTGATCTCGTCGGGGGCCAGGCGACGGCGCCACACCGTCGACAGCTGCTCGCCGGTCGAAGGCCGGCCGACGGAGAGGAGGTCGCTGACGGGCCGACCGGTGGACACCTGGCCCCGGCTGACCGAGCGGGTGACGAGCTCTTCGTCGCCGGCCAGGACCGACAGTGCCTCCAAGGTGGCGACGTCACCGATCCCGGGCAGGACGACGGTGGTGCCGAACAGCGAGGGGAACCCGTCGGCCTGACCGGGCCACCGGTGCCGCGCCTGGGACAGGTCCTGGAAGCAGGCCAAGGTGACGAGTCCCTGCCCGCCACCCTCACTCACCATCGACGGCAGCTCGGGGAGCGGCGCGATGTTGGCGAGCTCGTCGAGGGCGAGGACGACCGGCGGGCCCGAGCGGTCGCGCCCGGTGGCGGCGCGGGCGTAGGCGGCACGTCGGATGTCGTCGAGCAGGCCGACCACCAGGGGGGCCACCAGTGCCTGGTGGTGGGCCGGGGCGGCGATGTAGACGGTGTCGGACGTGTGCACGAAAGCGGTCGGGTCGAAATCCGGGTCACAGGTGGCTGCCAGGGCCTCGGTCGACCGGAACCCGCCGAGCGCCCCCGAAGCCGTCGACCAGATGCCGCTCAGCTCACGCTCGTCCGTGGTCACGATGCCGTCCAGGAGGTCACGGGCGATGCCCCGGTCGCCGCCGTCCAGGGCGGACAGCGCCTGCTGGGCCGGAAGGGCCTGGCGCCGGTCCACCCAGGTCAGCACGGCCCGCATGTCGGCACCTTCGAGGGCGGCCGCATGGAGGAGCGGGGCGAGCAGGGACTGGGCCCGTTCCGTCCAGTGCGAGCCCTCGCCGCGGGCGATGCCGGCCTCACCCGTCCCGACCACCACCAGGGCCCGTGCCGTGGCCAACGCGGTGCGCCACGACGCACACGCCGGAAGGGGGGACCAGCGCAGGCGATGGACACCGGGGCGGTCGGCCACCGAGCCGGACGGATCGAACAGATGACAGGTCCCCAGTGTCGAACGCGCCGCGCAGGTGGCATCGAGCACGTCGGGTTTGGTCGACGTGGTGACCACCGCGCCGTGGGCCGACAACACGTTGGGGATCACCAGCGAGGACGTCTTGCCCGAGCGCGGCGGCCCGAGGACGAGCACCGAATGTTGCGCGTCGGCGTGGCGCCACGCGCGCGCGTCGTGGCCGAGATAGAGGCCGTGCCGGGCGGCCTCGCTCGCGCCGCGCGCGACGCGTAATGCGCGCGAAGTGCCACGCGCGTGCGTTGGAGCAGAAAAAGTTTCCACGTGTGCCTGTCTCGTCATCGTCGCCGATCCGGCGTCGAGCTGGCGGCGGAAATCCATTTCCGCGAGAGGACCAGATCCGAGCGTAGCCAAAAAACCGTTGGCAGCACAGGGTTTTTCAGCACCCCTCGCGGACGACGATCCGACGGATGCGATCGCCGACGTGCGGAAGGGTAGAGCAAACGGGCGCGCTCGACACGCGCCGCGTCGGCGCGCGCGTGCGTTGGTGCTTGACCTCGGGTCAAAAAGCCATTTGGCTTGTAGTTGGTTACGTATCGCTGAGGAGATGATCGTGAACAGATCTCAGCTCGTCCAAGCGGTGACCGGGTCGACGCAAGTGACCCGGCGCACCGTCGAAGACGTGGTGGAGAAGCTCTTTGACACGATCATCACCGAGGTTCGATCCGGACGGAAGGTGACAGTCGTCGGGTTCGGGACATTCACCCCGACTCGGCGGGCCTCCCGTATAGGTCGGAATCCCCGTACCGGGGAAGTGGTACCGATCCCGGCGTCGAAAGGTGTCCGGTTCGCCACCGGTTCGACGTTCAAGTCGGCGTTGACCCCTAAGGAGGGAGTGTCCATGGCAGTAAAGAAGGCAGCAGCCAAGAAGGCCTCGGCCCGAAAGGCACCGGCCAGGAAGACGGCAGCCAAGAAGGCGGTGAAGCGAGTCGCAGCGAAGCGGACGGCAGTCCGGAAGTCAGCTGCGAAGAAGGTCACTGCCCGCAAGGCTGCAGCCAAGAAGGCGGTGAAGAAGGCCACGGCTCGGAGGGCTCCGGCTCGCAAGACCGCGGCGAAGAAGACCACGGCACGCAAGACGACTGCCAAGAAGGCCACGGCTCGCAAGTCGACGGCCAAGGAAGGCTCCGGCCCGCAAGACCGCGGCGAAGAAGGTCACCACCAAGAAGGCACGCAAGAAGCCGCGGCCAAGAAGGCTCCGGCTCGCAAGTCGACGGCCAAGAAGGCTCCGGCTCGCAAGACCGCGGCCAAGAAGACCACGGCACGCAAGACCGCCGCCAAGAGGGCTCCGGCTCGCAAGTCGACGGCCAAGAAGGCCCCGGCACGCAAGACGACCGCCCGCAAGGCTCCGGCCCGCAGGCGGTAGCGACGCCCGACGGCGATCCCGTCGCCATCGTGTGGTCAGTGGGGGCCTGCGGGCCCCCACTGACGCGTCCGGTCGAGGGGATGGTCGTCCGGGCAGCTCCGCTCAGAGTTGATCGATCAGGTGGAACGCCTCGCCCGGGCCGATCCCGGCCACGGCTCCGTGTTGGGCCAGCTGCCACCCGATCCGGGCCGCCAAGGCGTCCCGGCCGGACGCCGAGGACGCGTCGTCGGCGACGAGACCCATGGTGGTCCCGAGCTGGCTGTGGTGGCACAGGAGGGCGTCGACCTTGGTGTCCTCGAAGCCCGCGGCCCGTTCCACGTGGTTGGCCAGGTCGGCCTCCCACAGCAGCAGGGCGGTCGGACGGTGGGGGTCGAGGGCGACTTCGGGGTGGAAGTGCGGGTCGCGGGCGGCCACGACCGCGTCGAGGACGAGGAACCCGGCGGCCCGGTGGTCGGGGTGGAGCCGGTAGCGACGCCACGGGTCGTGTCCGAGCACCACGTCGGGGCGCACCTCGCGGATGACCCTGGTGACCTGGCGACGGGTGTCCGGATCGTTGGCCAACTCGCCGTCGACCGCGCCGAGGAACCGCACCCGGTCGTCGTCGACGGGCCGTCGGGGATCGAGTCGGGCGGCCGCCTGGTGGCACTCGAGCTGCCGGGCCGCCACCAGGTGGTCGAGGTCCTCGTCCGGGTCCCAGCTCCCCTTGGAGCCGTCGGTCAGGACCAGGTGGTGGACGGCGCACCCGGCCGCCGCCCACTTGGCCAAGGTGGCCCCGGCGCCGAACTCGATGTCGTCGGGATGGGCCCCCACGGCCAGTGCCCGCCGGGGAACGGGCAGGTCGACGGTGACCGTCACGGTGTCGAGCAGGTCCCCGGTCGGGAGGCCGGACACCAGGCGCACCCCTGCGGGTTCGGGGGGACGGCCGGTGCCGCTCACGGCGAGGAGGTGCCCCGCACGGCCACCGGGACCATGTCGCCGGGCTCGTCGACGTCCCAGGCCAGGTCCGGGAGATCGAGCACCTGCAGCGGCAGGCCGATCCGTTCGGCCTCGGCCCGGTGCCGGGCGAACGATCCCGGCCCGTAGGAGAAGTGGAATCCGGCGTCGGACGGGAGGGCGATGACGTTGGTGCCGTTGCCGTAGCGATCGGGGACCAGGGTGATGCCCCGCGCGCTCCCGACCTCGGCGAGGCGGCTCGCCCGCGGCAGGTCGGCATGGGAGACCGTCACCTGGGCGACGCCCGCGTCGCGCAGGTGGTGGACGCCGGCCTCGACGGCCCCGTTCAGTCCGCGACCCGGCTCCCACACCACCAAGGCACCGCGTGCCCTGGCCCAGTCGGCCACATCGAGGTCGTCGCACACGACGGCCACCGGCAACGGGGCCGCCGCCTCGAGCACCTGGGCCGCCATCGAGCGGGCCAGGGCCGACCGCTCCGCTGCGGTGAGGGCGTGGTCGAGGCGCCCCTTCGCCTCGTGGAATGCCTTGATGGGCACCAGGACGGCCCGCTGGCCCAGGCCGAGATCCGGGTCGGGACGGTGCACGTCGGGGTCGGCCACACGGCCAGTGTAGGCACCCGGCGATGGCACGCCCCAGGGGGTGCCCCGACCTAGGGTGGACCCGTGCCGCACGATCCGTCCGAGTCCGATTCCGAGGCCCTCGACGACATCGCCCGGGTCGAGGCTCTGGCCCGGGTGCGCTTCCTGCTCCTCGGCCTCGGCTGCACCGACGAGGAGATCGACCAGGCGGTCGAGGACGACGTCCTGGACCTGTTGGTGGTCGACCGGATGCTGGTCCCGACCGAGACGCGGTTGACCCAGTCGGAAGTGGCCGAGCGCACCGACATCCCGCTCGACGTGGCCAAGCGGTTCTGGAGGGCCCTGGGCTTCCTCGACGTCGACGAGGACGAGCCGGCCTTCACCGACATGGACATCGAGGCCGTCCGGATCTTCCAGTCGATGGTGGCCATGGGCCTGGTCGAACTGGACTCCGCCGTCCAGATGGCCCGGGTCATCGGCTCGTCGATGGCCCGCATCGCCGAGGCGGAGACGGCACCGGGGTCGACGCCCATCCTGATGGAGACCGGGGACAGCGTCATCGACGCCGACCAGTTCGCCAAGCAGGCCGGTGCGTCGATCCCGAGCATGGCCCAGTTGCTCGAGTACGTGTGGCGTCGCCACCTCCAGGCGGCCACCCGCCGGGCCATGCTCCACCGGTCCCGGGGCCCCGAGGAGGGGATCCGACCGGTCATGGCCGTCGGGTTCGCCGACATGGTCGGATTCACGATGCTCAGCCAACATCTGGGGGACGAGGAGCTGGCCGCCGTGGTGGCACGCTTCGAGGAACTGGCCCACGACACCGTGGTGGCTCTCGGCGGCCGGGTGGTGAAGATGATCGGTGACGAGGTGATGTTCGTCGTCCAGTCGGCCGGCGGTGCCGCCCAGATCGGCCTGAGCCTCGCCGAGGCCTATGCGGGGGACGACCTGCTGTCCGACGTGCGGGTGGCCTTGGCCATCGGCCCGGTCCTGGTCAAGGACGGGGACTTCTACGGTCCGGTGGTCAATCTGGCCAGCCGCCTGGTGGGTGTGGCCCACCCGGGAACGGTGCTCATCTCGGACGAGTTCCGGGAGGCCCTGGTGACCGAGCACGTGACCGACATCGACACCCGACCGCTGCGCACCCGGACGTTGAAGGACCTCGGTCGCATCCAGATGTGGAAGCTCATCCGGGCCGGAACCGAGCCGGGTGCCGACCGCCGTCGGACCATGCGGTGGGAGCGCCTCGGCGAGGTGCTGCGCGAGCTCGACGAGCTACGCGAGCGCGGCGAGTCGGTGCTGCCGCGTTCGGACGCCTCAGCCCGCGTCGAGCCGGGCAGTGGCGATCCCGTGGGGTCGTAGCGGGAACGAGCCCTCGAACGGCACGAGCGGGCGGCCTCGGAGGTCGACGAGCCATCCCGAGCGTCCGGGCAGGCTCACCGTCGCCTCGTCGTCCCCCGGGTTGAACACCCGGACCTCGAGGGCACCGGCGTTCCGGCGGACCGAGGAGACCCGGGCACCGTCGACGGTCAGCTCGGACCCCCGGTCGGGACGGTCCCCGCCACCGAACGAGCTGGTGACCTGGAGGGGGACCAGGATGTCGTCCGCCAGGTCGAAGGGGTCGACCTGGCCCACCGCCAGGGCGTAGGTGACGTCGACGGGGCCGAGCATCTGGGGGCCGTCGAGTGCGTTCATCGGCCCGGCGGGGAGCGGACGGAGCGACATCCCGAGCCGCGACAGCATGCCGGTGGCCCGCAACAGGGTCAGTGCCAGGGTCCCGGCGGCGGGCCCGGTCCCGTCGGGGCCGTCCACCACGTCGACCAGCTCGTACTCCAGGAGCCCTTCGTGGACCACGGTCAGCCCTCCCGCCTGCACGAACCGGCGCGAGGGGAAGGTGGGGAGGCCGAACTCCCCGGGCCGCCCCTCCGCCGTCAGTCCCCGCTCGACCACCGTGAAGGCGCATTCGGCCCGGGACGACGTGGCCGGCGTGGGCAGGGGGAAGTGGGCGCGCAGGCGGTGGTCACGGGACGGATTGGTGAAGCGGGTGCGCACCCGCACGGCGGGCTCGTCGGCGCGCAGCTCGAGCGCGGTGTGGACGGTGACGTCCTCGGAGCCGACCCGGGAGTGGCTGCCCCCGTCCACATACTCCGGCCACGAGTAGGTGGTGGCGATCTCCACCGTGGCCCGGACCGGTCCGGGCTCCCCGGCGGTCACGACCACCGACGTCGGACGATCGACGACCGTGTCGTCGGCCGGCGGCGAGTAGTTGTAGGTGTCCCCGTGGTCGCCGCCGTCGACCAGTCGGCCGTACCCCGGGACACCGTCGAGGGAGAACGTGCCGGAGGCCGGATCGACCGTCACCGTCAGCAGGCCGTTGGTCACGGTGAGGCCGGTGACCGGATCCCCCTCCAGGCGCACCGGATGGGCCAGGGGAGCGGGGGTGAAGCGGTGCCAGCCGAACCCCTGGACCGTCTCCTGGCGGGCCAGCACACGTCGGATCGGGGGCTGGTCGATCGTGAGCCGGACCTCGAGGTCGGGCCGGGCCGACAGCCGCGAGTAGAGCTCGCGCTTGATCTCCTCGACCGGTACCCCGTCGCGGGGCTCGGGACCGATGACGAGGGTGACGTCGAGGCCGGTCTCGTCCTCGACCAGGCTGACATCGGTGACGTAGGCCTCGTCGTCGATCCGGGCACCCTGGAGGAGGCCGAGCATGTTGCGGACCGTCTCGCCGTCCAGGGTGATCGAGCCGGGGAGCCCGGACCGCTCGGACAGGACCTGGATGTGGGGCCCCGCCTCACCGACGGCCGGCACCACGACGTCGACCATTCCCGACCGGTCCCGGGCGGTCGGATTGACGATGACGGAGCCGGGGGAGGCCATCGAGCGTCCGATGGCCTGCATGGCCTGTTCCGTCAACCCGTCGCCGAGATGGCGCGCCTCCGCATACCGGTGGAGGACCGCGTCCACCACGTCGTCGGCCGAGCACGCGCAGATCGAGTCGTGGGCCGAGTTCCGCACGACCAGGGTCCAGGCCAGGTCGAGGAAGGGCGCCGGCCAGCGGTCGGCCGGGACGAAGAGGGCGGACAGCGGCTCGGCCAACTGCTCGAGCGATCGCTCGGCACGGGAGGCGGCCTGCTTCACGTCCACCCGGTTGGAGGCCACGCCCATGAGGATGTTGGACCGGTAGCCCGAACGGAGCTCGCCGTGCCACTCGACCAGACCGTCACGCGTCGTGTCCTCCAGGTAGGCCGACAACGAGGAGATCGACAGCTCGAACTCGTCCTGGAGGGCATTGGCCTCCGTCACCACCCGGCCCAGCCAGGGCTGGGGGCGGAGGTGGTCGGAGCCGTTCATGAGCAGCATCGGCTCACCGTCGGTCAGGAACTCCGCGAACTCCTCCTCCAGGGCCGCCAGCCGCCGCACGAGTTGCTTGGCGTCCTCGGGGAGGGCGGCGCCGTTGCCGTAGCCGGCCACGAGGTACTCGGCCCGGACGCTCGACCCGTCGGGCGCCGACCACACGAAGGCGGTGCGTTCGACCGGTGACGGCACGCCGCGCCACACCACCGTGTGGCCCAGCCCGGCCTGGTCGAGGATCTGGGGCATCTGGGCCACGTGGCCGAACATGTCGGGCAGGTACCCGACCTCCATCACCCCGCCGAACGCGGCGCCCCGGAGGATCCCCTTCTGCAGGTTCCGGACGATGGTCTCCCCGGACACCAGGAACTCGTCCATGAGGATGTACCAGGGGCCCACCGTGACCCGGCCCGCCGCGGCCAGGGCCCGCAGGCGCCCCTCGTTCTCGGGGCGGATCTCCAGGTAGTCGTCGATCACGGCCAGCTGCCCGTCGAGCAGGAAGTGGGCGTAGGAGCTGTCGCGCTCCATCAGGTCGAGGAGGTCGTCGATCAGCCGCACGAGATTGAGGCGATAGGTCTGGAACGGGTCGTACCACTCCCGATCCCAGTGGGTGTGGGGGACGACGGCCACCTGGCGCCGTGCGCCGGCCGGCGCGGGCCGGCCGGTCACGGCTCGAGGGCTCCGTACTCGGCCTCGTAGGCCTGGAGGTCGGTCACCAGTCGCTCGACGTCGGCCGCCGTGGCGTCGGTGCCCCGCCCGACGCGCTCGGCGTACAGCGCCGCCCCGAGGTCGTGGAGCATGCCGTCGGCCTTGTGCTTGGCCGAGGCCTGGTCCAACTTCTCCTGGCCGGCCTTGGTGGCCTCGGTGGCTTTGGCCAGTCCTACCTCGGCCTGGGCCTTGACCTTGTCCATGAACCCCATGACGCCTCCTCGGGTAGTTCGTCGACGACGATGGACTAAGACTAGAACGCGTGCACACGGGCGTGGGCCGGCCGGCGGCGCCGACCGGCGGGCCCGGCCTCCGACGGACCTCCCGAGGGCCGCCCTCCCGTGATCCCGCATCCGCCTCCCAGCGACGAGGAGTTGACCGTGCGCCCCTGGCGTGACCATCTGGAACCGGGCGATCCGCTGGTCGCCGAGGACGGCCCCGGGGCGAGCGGCCTGACCGGAGCCGGGACGCTGCTGCGGGTCTGGGTCGACCGGTGGACCGCCGAGCCCACGGCCCGGCTCTGGCACCACTCCGGCCGGTGGTGGACGGCGGGGGAGTTCGACGAGGCCACCCGACGGGCCGCCGGCCGGCTGCAGGCCGCCGGTCTGGAGGCGGGCCAGCGGGTGGTGTGGTCCACCGGGTCCTCGGTCGACGCCCTGGTGGCCCACGTCGGGGCGCTGCGGGCCGGCCTGGTGGTGGTGCCGGCCAATACGGCGTACTCGGCCCGGGAGTTGGCCCACATCGTGACCGACGTGCGGGCGTCGGCCGCGGTGGTGGATCGACCCGAGCAGGCCGACTGGGTCCGGGACGCGGCCCGTGGGCCCCTCGTGGTCACCGGCCCGGCGCTCGACCTGCCCGACGCCGACCCGGGACCGCTCGACCGGAGCGGTCCGGACGACCCGGCCCTCATCTGCTTCACCTCGGGGACGACCGGTGCGCCCAAGGGGGCGGTGCTGCGTCATCGGAACCTGCTGGCCGGGACCGAGTCGGTCGTCCGGGCCTGGCGGATGACACCCGAGGACCGGCTGGTGCACTGCCTGCCGATCTTCCACGCCCACGGCCTGGTGGTCGGGGCCTACGGCACGATGGCCGCCGGGGGGTCGGCGGTCCTGCTGGCCGGCTTCTCGCCGGACGGGGTGGCCGACGCGGCGAGGGACCACCGGGCCTCGCTGTTCTTCGGGGTGCCCACCATGTACCACCGGCTGGTCGCCTCCGGCCGGGCCGGCGACCTGGCTCCGCTCCGTCTGTGCGTGTCCGGCTCCGCGCCGCTGCCCCCCGGCCTGCACGCGGCGGCCACCGCCGCCATCGGCAGCGTGGTCCTGGAGCGCTACGGCATGACCGAGACGCTGATGAACACGTCGAACCCCTACGCCGGGGAGCGGCGGGCCGGCACCGTCGGATTCGCGTTGCCCGGGGTGGAGGTCGCCTTCGACGACGCCGGAGTGGTGCTGCTGCGCGGCCCCAACGTCTTCGACGGGTACTTCGGGCGGGAGGCGGCGACGGCCGAGGCTTTCCGGGATCTGGGTGACGGTGGCGGACCCTGGTTCGCCACCGGCGACCTCGGCAGTGACGACGACGGGTACCTGGTCATCCGGGGTCGGACCACCGAGCTGATCATCTCGGGTGGGTTCAACGTCTACCCGACCGAGGTGGAGGATGTCCTGGCCGGCTGTCCGGGGGTGGCCGAGGTGGCCGTCACCGGAACCCCGTCGGACGAATGGGGCGAGACGGTCACCGCCTGGGTGGTGCCCGACGGCACCGCCCCGTCACTCGACGACCTCCGGGCCCACTGCGCCGGGACACTGGCCCCCTACAAGCAGCCCCGTCTGGTCCGGGTGGTCGACGCACTGCCCCGCAACGCGCTGGGCAAGGTCGTCCGCAGCCAGCTCGGATGAAGCCGTGGACGGGCCGCGGGCCGGAGTAGGTTGCCGCCATGGCTGGACCGTCGAGCCGACACGGCCGCCCGGACGCCGGCGGGACGGGTCGGCGCCCCGCCGCCGTGCCGACCCTCCGCATCGAACGGCACCTGCTGCGGTCGGGCGTGGCGCGGCTGGGGGCGATGGACGAAGTGGGCCGCGGTTCGCCGGCCGGCCCGCTCCACGTCGGGCTGGTGGTCCTGGACGCCACGACCGGGCGGCCACCGGTCGGGATCCGGGACTCGAAGCTGCTGGCCGCCGCCTCACGCGAGCGGCTGGTACCGCGGATCGAGGCCTGGGCCGTGGCGACCGCGGTGGGGGCGGCCACCTCCGGGGAGATCGATGCCCTCGGGCTGACCGGTGCGCTCCGCCTGGCCGGGGCGCGCGCCCTCGCGCAGGTGGGACCGTCGCCGGACCTGGTGCTCCTCGACGGCACCCACGACTGGCTGACCGACGACGACGCCTCCGGCGGCGGGACCGGCCGACCGGTGGTGCGCACCCGGGCCAAGGCCGACCGCACGTGCACCTCGGTGGCGGCGGCCAGCATCCTGGCCAAGGTGGCCCGGGACGCCGTCATGGTCGGGCTGGCCGGGAGCTATCCCGGCGTACGGGTGGGAGGCGAACAAGGGGTACGGCACCGAGGCCCACCTCTCCGCCATCCGCCGACTCGGCACGACCCCCCACCACCGCCTGTCCTGGCGCCTGCCCGAGCGCGCCTGACGTCGGGAGGGCCGGTCCGCCCCGACCGGCTACGTGGGGGAGGGTTCCTTGGGCAGGCCGAGGACCCGCTCGCCCAGGATGTTGCGCATGACCTCGTCCGACCCACCGGCGATGCGCATCCCCGGCACGCCGAGCAGGTACTGGGTCCACGCATAGCTTCCCCAGGCACCGGTGTCGGCCACCAGGGCGGGTCCGAAGATCGACGACACCAGCTCGTAGGTCCGCACCATGTTGGCCGTCAGCGACAGCTTGCCGAGCGACATCTCCGGCCCGGGAAGCTGCCCGGCGGCGATCTTGGCCATGGCCCGGCGGTTGGTGTACCCGGCCACCCGCTCATGGATGACGATGTCGGCCAGCTGCTGGCGGATAAGCGGGTCGCCCGCCTTGCCGACCGACCGGGCCGCCTCGATGAGCCGGGTGGACTGCGGCAGGCTGACGCCCCCGCCGCCCCCGCCGATGGAGGCCCGCTCGTTCATGAGCGTGGTGAGGGCGACCGTCCACCCGCCGTTCACCTCGCCGAGGAGGTGGGAGTCGGGGACGCGGACATCGGTGAAGAAGACCTCGTTGAACGAGGCGCCCCCGGTCATCTGGCGCAGGGGCCGCACCTCGACGCCCGGGGCGCGCATGTCGACCACGAAACCGGTGAGGCCCCGGTGCTTGGGCAGGTCGGGGTCGGTGCGACAGATGATCTCGCCGATGTCGGACACCTGGGCACCCGACGTCCACACCTTCTGCCCGTTGAGGATCCACTCGTCCCCGTCCTTGACCGCCCGGGTCTGGAGGGAGGCCAGGTCCGAGCCGGACGACGGCTCGCTGAACAGCTGGCAGCCGACGATGTCGCCCCGCCACATCTTGCGGAGGTAGGCCTCCTTCACCTCGGGAGTGGCGTGGGCCAGGATCGTCGGGGCCACCATGCCGAGGCCGATTCCGTAGATCGACTGCGACGGCGTCCGGTACTCGGAGGCCACCCGGCCCCAGATGCGCTGGTAGTCGGAGGTCAGGCCGCGTCCGCCGTACTCGGTGGGGCCGGTGATCCAGCCGAATCCGGCGTCGAACACCTGCTGGGCCCAGGCCCGCGAGACGGCCAGGTCGGCCGCCTCCTGCTCGGGCGACTTCTCCGGAAACAGGCTGACGTCGTCCGATCCCTGACCCCACACGAAGCTCTCGACCGGGCGGCGCTCGGCGTTGGCCTCCAGGAATGCGCGGGCCCCGGCCTCGAACGCCTCGGGTGTCGGCGCGCCCGCCGCGGTGCTCGATTCGGCCTGCTCGGTGACGCTCATGTCCAGACTCCCCTCCATTCGGGGCCCGCGGTCCGCGGGCACGGCAGAGCGTATCCGGGGTGGAGGAGGCGGGACGCCCGTCATCGGGACGTCCACCGGGGGCCGGGTCGGTCGACCTGCGGTGGGCCACCGGCTGCTGTAGACACTGGGAGTGGCTTACCTTCTCGCCCTGCTGGCCGCACTGGCCAACGCCCTGAGCGCCATCTTCCAACGGATCGGCGTGCAGAGCGCGCCGGCCGACACGGTGATGAGCATCCGGCTGATCCGCCACGCGTTCTCCAATGCCATCTGGTTCCTGGGCCTGGCCATGATCGGCGTCGGATTCCTCCTGCAGGCGGGCGCCCTCCACTTCGGCCAGCTCAGCTCGGTCCAACCCCTCGTCACCACCGAACTCCTCTTCCTCGTGCTCATCCTGGGGGTGTGGTTCCGCTACCACCTGGGCTGGCGGGAGTGGGGTGGTTCGGTGGCGGCGGCGGGCGGCCTGGCCACGTTCCTCGTCGTGGCCGCCCCCGGAGGTGGCAACGACATGCCCACCCGGCACACCTGGATCGTGGTCTTCGTGGTGATCGGCGTGGCCTCGGCCGGGTGCGCCGCCCTCGGCTTCACCGGGCCGCGTTGGTTCCGGGCGGCCATGTTCGGCTCCGCCGGGGCCGTGCTGTTCGCCCTGTCGGCCGCGTTGACCAAGCAGTTCACCACGCTCATCTCGCAGGGGTGGGGCCACGTGTTCACCGACTGGGTCCCCTATGCGCTGGTGGGGACCGGGGTGGTCGGCCTCTTCCTCATCCAGAGCTCGTTCCATGCCGGCCCGATCACCGCGTCCCAGGCCGCCATCACCATCATCGACCCGATCGTCAGCGTGGTCATCGGTGTCTACCTGTTCCACGACCACCTGGACACGGCCGGGTGGCACCTGCCCGTCGAGGTGGTGGCCATCGCCCTGGTGGTGGCCGGGGTGATGGTGCTGTGCACGTCGCCGCTGGTGGCCGGGGCCAAGGACGAGTCGGGCAAGGGCGACAATCTGGTACGCCAGGCCCGACGGCTCCCGGTGATCGAACCGCCCTGAGCGACCGGGGCTCAGGAAGGCCCGAGCACGGAGCGCACGGCCTCGTCGAGGTCGGTGTGGCGGAAGGTGAAGCCCGACCCCTCGAGCCGGTCCGGGAGGACCCGTTGGCTGCTCAGGACCATGTCGGCCGCCATCTCGGGCCCGAGCACGAGCCTTGAGGACGGGGGCCGGCACGGCCAGGAACGACGGCCGGTGGAGCGCGTGCCCGATCGCCTTGGCCAACTCGGCATCGGTGGCCGGGTGGGGGGCGGTGGCGTTGACCGGTCCGGTCAGTCCCGCGGTGTCCAGGCAGTGGAGGATGACCGCCACGTGGTCGTCGAGGGTGATCCAACTCCGGTACTGGCGACCCGAGCCGATCCGGCCGCCGACACCGAGCCGGAAGAGCGGTAGCTGTTTGGCCAGGGCGCCGCCGGACGCGCTCAGCACGATGCCCGTGCGGAGCAGGACGGTGCGGACGCCCGCCTCCGCCGCCGGATCGACGGACGCCTCCCAGGCCGTGCACACCCCGGCCAGGAACCCGGTGCCGGGAGCGGACGCCTCCGTCAGGACCTCGTCGCCCCGGTCGCCGTAGTAGCCGACCGCGGAGGCACTGACCAGGACGGGTGGCACCGGGGCCCGTGCCGCGATGGTCCGGGCGATCAGGTCGGTCGACCGGGTGCGGCTGTCGAGGATCTCGTGCTTGCGGGCGGGGCTCCACCGCTTGTCGCCCACGCCGGCGCCGGCCAGGTGGACGACGCCGTCGAACGGCCCGGCGGCCTCGAGGGCGGCGGTGTCGAGGGTGTCGCGGGCCGGATCCCAGGACACGTCGATGATGCCGTCGGGAACCGGGCGGGTGGCGGTCGTGGCCCGGACCAGACGGGTGACGGAGTCGCCCCGGGAGCGCGCCGCCTCGACGAGCGCGGTGCCGATGAGGCCGGACGATCCCGTGACGAGGAGGTGCATGCCGTCCGGTCTACCCGGTGTCCGTCCGGCGGCGCCCGGCGCCGAGCGGGCCCGCCCGGGCGACGGCGGCTCGCACGAACTGGGCGAAGGCGTCGGGATGGGTGAGGTGGGCGCCGTGGGACGCGCCCTCGATCTCGATGAGCTCCGCCCCGGGCACGTGGGCGACCAACCAGTCGGCCGAGGCACGGTGGTGGGGGAGGGACTCGGTGCCGCGACCGAAGACGACGGGCACGTCCAGTGCGGTGACGTCGAACGGGGGTTCGGTGACCCGGATGGCGCCCAGCTCGGCGGCCAGGGCGGCACCGTCCGCCCGTCGGGCCTCCTTGGTGGCCTCGGGAAGCCGATCCCACGCCGAGTCGCCGACCATCCGGCGGAAGAAGCGCTCGGCCACCATGCCCGGATCGTCGTCCGACGGGGGGCGGACCGGGTTGGGCCGGGTGGCCCAGGTCCCGAGCCACGGCATCGGGGGCTCGAAGGCCGCAACGGCCCGGATCGGACCGGACCCTCCGGGCCGGAGGGCAGCGGCCAGCGCGATGTCGCCGCCGTAGCTGTGTCCGACGACCACGGCGGGCCGTCCGTCGATCACGGACAGGAGGTCCCCGACGTGCCCGTCGAGAGTGTCGTGGACGGGCACCACATGGCGCGACCGGTGGTAGCCGCGGCGGTCGTAGGAGACGGTGTGGAGGTCGTCGAGTCGGCGGACGACGCGGGCGAAACTGCCGGCCCGGTCGAGCGATCCGTGGACGAGGACGATCAACGGTGCGTCCGGCCCGTCGGTGTCGGGGATGTGCTCGGTCAGGGCCAGTCGATGGTCGGGAGCCATTGCGCCCAGCCTCGCAGGGGGCCGAGGACACGGCCATTCGCGGCGCGGGGGCCTCGGGGCCGACCCCGCCGCGGCCGACGGCGAGCGCCGGGAACCGCCCAGTTCAGGGGTCCGCGGCCCCAAATGCACACATCGCCCCGCCAGATCGTGCATTGTTAGGGCTTCCATTTGACCAAGGAGAAACTGTGCCCCTGACCAAGACCGATCTCATCGCCGCCGTCGCCGCCCACACCGGGTCGACTTCCAAGGAAGTCGCCACCGTGCTCTCGGGCCTCGAGGACGTCATCACCGCCACCGTGGCGAAGGGCGAGAAGGTCGTGATCACCGGCTTCCTGACCTTCGACCGGGCCCAGCGCGCCGCTCGCACGGGTCGCAACCCCCAGACCGGCGAGACCATCAAGATCAAGGCCTCGAAGAGCCCCAAGGTCTCCGCCGGCGCCTCGTTCAAGAAGGTCGTCAACGGTCAGGCCCCGGCCCCGAAGATCACCAAGGCCAAGTAGTCCCGACGCAGGGGGCGGTCCGGGACAGGTTCCCGGGCCGCCCCTTCGTCGCGTCCGGGCACGCCGACGCGGTCCCTACAGCTGGCCGATGGCCTTGTGGGTCTGCGGCACCACCCGCACCCTGCGGTGGATGCGCAGCGCCCGGTCGTGCAACTCGAGCACCAGGTCGGGTGAGGGGGCGACCGTTGCCGCCCCGAAGGGCGTGAGCGGCTGCAGGAACACCTCGATCGGGTCGCGCCGCCCGGCCGAGATCTCGGCCACCAGGGCGATCCCGGCGTCGAACTCGTGGAGGTCGGTGTCGGGCCCGATCACCACCTTCACCCAGGTGGTGGCGCCCGACGCCACGGCCTCGGCGAGGAACCTGGCCTGGGTGGTGGGTGCCACCCGTTCGCCGTCGACGCTGGCCAGCTTGAGGTCCATGCTCACGAAGGCGAGGTCGCGGCCGACCTTGCCCAGGGGCGGCACCAGGGTCCCGTTCGTCTCGAGCATCACCGGCCACCCCTCGGCGGCCAACCGTCCCACCAGTTCCACCACCCGGGCGCCCTGCAGCAGTGGCTCACCCCCGGTGAGGCTGATGGAGTGGTGGGGGACCTGGCCCCACAACGTGGCGACCGCCGCGACCACCCGGTCGATGGGGAGCGGGCTGGACCCGGTCGACCAGTCGCGTCGTCCCGCCGTCCGCTCGATCCGGCAGGGGCCGGCCGTGCGCTCGAGGGCCTCGGGTTGGTCGCAGTAGGTGCACCGGATGTTGCACCCGGTGAGCCGCACGAAGACCTGCCGCTCCCCGACGAGGGCCGCCTCGCCCTGGATCGCGCTGAAGATCTCGGACACCAGGATGTCCCCCGGGCCGGCACCCGGATCGGGCATCGCCCGGGCCCCGGTCGGCGGAGGTGGGGTCGGCGCGCCACTCATGGACGTGCCGGGTCGGCCAGTCCGGCCGACGCGAATCCCCGGGCCCGCAGGTGGCAGGCGTCGCAGTGGCCGCACGGGACCGTCCCGCCCCGGTAGCAGGACCAGGTGAGCTGCAACGGTGCGTCGTGGTCCACTCCCAGCCGGACGATCTGCTCCTTGGTGCACTCGATCAGGGGGGTCCGCAGGGCGATCGGGTTCCCCTCGACGCCCCGCCTCTGACCCGTGCGCGCCACCCCCCGGAAGGCCTCGATGAACTCGGGCCGGCAGTCCGGGTATCCCGAGTAGTCGATGGCGTTGACCCCGATCCACACCGCGTCGAGGTCGCGAGCCTCGGCCACCCCGAGGGCCACGGCCAGGAAGATGCTGTTACGGGCCGGGACGTAGGTGGCCGGGATCCCGTCGGCCGATCCGACCTCCGGCACGTCGACGGTCGGGTCGGTGAGCGCGGAGCCGCCCCACGCCGCCGTGTCGAGGTGCACGACGAGGTGCTCCGACCGGTAGTGGCCGGCCACACCGGCGGCCCGGTCGAGCTCGACGCGGTGGCGCTGGCCGTAGTCGAAGGTGAGGGCGAGGGGCGCCACCCCCGCCTCCTCGGCCGCCAGGGCCATGCACACGGTCGAGTCGAGGCCGCCGGACAGCACCACCAGGTGGCCGCCCACGGTCACGCCCCGGGGGTGGGAGCCAGGTCGACCCACGAGTCGGCCGTCTCCCACAGGCGCAGCGCGGCGAGCTCGAGTCCGGCGTCGGACAGCAGCTCCCAGGCCCGGTGGGCCAGGAGCTCGGCCGTCGGGTTGTCGAGCACCTCGTTCAGATCCCGGTGGTCCCACACGTCGATCACCGCCGTGTGGACGACGTCTTGGAGGGTGTCGAAGTCGAGGACCACCCCGTTGGCGTCGAGCGGTCCCTCGACGGACACGTCGAGGCGGTAGGAGTGACCGTGCAGATTGCGGCACTTGCCGGGGTGCCAGGCCAGCCGGTGGGCGGCCTCGAAGGTGAACGTGCTCGTGACCCGGGTGCGCGGCGTGGGCATGGACGCGACGCTACTCGGCGCCCTCGGCCCCCCCTCCGACCGCCAGCGTGCCCGAGGCCTCCCGGTAGGCTTGCCGCAAATGGGCAGCCCCGAGGATGGAGACGCGTCGATGCAGGGTCAGGACGGACAGGCGGCCGCCGGCACCGGGGCGTTCGGTCCCAACGCCTGGCTGGTCGAGGACATGTACGAGCGCTACCGGACCGATCCGTCCTCGGTGTCCGCCTCGTGGCAGGAGTTCTTCGCCGACTACCGCCCGTCGACCGGATCGACGCCCGCGGCGACGCCCGCCGCGTCCACGCCATCTCCGACCGCTCCTTCGACGGCGCCACCGGCCACCGCCCAGTCGGCCACCGCGCCGTCGGCCACCGCACCAGCCGGCCACCGCTCAGTCGGCCACCGCGCAGGCGCCGGTATCGGCGGCCGTCGAGGGTGCCGCCCCGCTGCGGGGTGCCGCCGGCCGGATCGTGGTCAACATGGAGGCATCCCTCGGGGTGCCCACGGCCACCAGCGTCCGGGTGGTGCCGGCCAAGCTGCTCGAGGTCAACCGCACCATCGTCAACGACCAACTGAAGCGCACCATGGGCGGCAAGGTGAGCTTCACCCACCTCATCGGCTACGCGGTGGTCAAGGGCCTGGCCGCCGTACCGGCCATGAACGCCGCCTTCGTGGCCGACGCCGACGGAAAGGGGACGCCCGGTGTGCTGCGGCACGAGCACGTCGGCCTCGGCCTGGCCGTCGACGTCGAGAAGGGCAGCGGCCGCACGTTGCTGGTGCCCTGCATCGCCGATGCCGACACCCGGGACTTCAAGAGCTTCGTCGGGGCCTACGAGGAGCTGGTGCGCAAGATCCACACGAACAAGATCGCCCCGGACGACTTCGCCGGCACGACCGTCACCCTCACCAACCCGGGCACCCTGGGCACCGTCCAGTCGGTGCCCCGGCTGATGCCCGGCCAGGGTGTCATCGTGGGCGTCGGCGCACTCGGTGTCCCCTCCGGATTCGAGGCCACCGATCCGCGGATGTTGGCCGAACTGGGCATCGGCAAGACGGTGACCATCACGTCCACCTACGACCACCGGATCATCCAGGGTGCCGAGTCGGGGCTGTTCCTGGCCCACGTGTCCGAGTGCCTCATGGGCCGCCACGGCTTCTACGAGGAGGTGTTCGACTCCCTCGACATCCCCTACCGACCGGTCAGCTGGCACCAGGACGTCAATTCGGCGGCCGACGACGCCGACGGGGGCAACGAGCGGCTGGTCAAGCAGAACCACGTGCAGACCCTGGTCAACATGTACCGGGTCCGCGGCCACCTGATCGCCCACCTCGATCCGCTCGACGCCGAGCCGGTCGACCTCCATCCCGAGCTCGACCCGCTCCACTACGGCCTGACCATCTGGGACCTCCCCCGCCAATTCGTGGCCGACGGTCTCGGCGGCCGGCAGTTGGCCACCCTCGACGAGATCCTGTCGGTGCTGCGGGACGCCTACTGCCGCACCCTCGGGATCGAGTACATGCACATCCAGGATCCCGAGCAGAAGCGGTGGATCCAGCAGCACGTGGAGGGGGTGTCGGCCGCCACCGACCCCGAGGAGCAACGCCACATCCTCGACCGGCTGAATGCCGCCGAGGTCTTCGAGCGCTTCCTGCACACCCGGTACGTGGGGCAGAAGCGCTTCGGCCTGGAAGGGGCCGAGTCGGCCATCGTCGTCCTCGACGCCATCCTCAACGAGGCGGTCACCGAGGGGCTCCACGAGTCGGTCATGGGCATGTCGCATCGGGGCCGGCTGAACGTCCTGGCCAACATCGTGGGCAAGTCCTACGGCGAGATCTTCGAGGAGTTCGAGGGCAACCTCGATCCCGAGTCGGTCCAGGGGTCTGGCGACGTGAAGTACCACAAGGGCGCCACCGGCCTGTTCGTCGGCCGCTCCGGTGGCTCGATCCCGCTGACCATGGCCTCCAATCCCTCGCACCTCGAGGCGGTCGATCCGGTGGTGGTGGGCATGGCCCGCGCCCGTCAGGACGCGCTCGGCGGCGAGCGGGGCAGCGGGCCCCGACTGGTGGACGGCACGGGCGCGCCGTTCCCCGTCCTGCCGATCCTGCTCCACGGTGATGCCGCCTTCGCCGGCCAGGGCGTGGTGGCCGAGACCCTGAACCTGTCCGGCCTGGCCGGCTACCGCACCGGCGGCACCATCCACGTCGTGATCAACAATCAGCTCGGCTTCACCACCGCTCCCGAGGCGGCCCGCAGCTCCGTCTACCCGACCGACGTGGCCAAGATGGTCCAGGCTCCGATCTTCCACGTCAACGGCGACGACCCCGAGGCATGTGCCCGGGCCGCCCGCCTCGCCTTCGGATTCCGCCAGGCGTTCCACAAGGACGTCGTCATCGACATGGTCTGCTATCGCCGTCACGGCCACAACGAGGGCGACGACCCGAGCTACACGCAACCATTGATGTACGCCCTCATCGACGCCAAGCGCTCCGTGCGCAAGCTCTACACCGAAGCGCTGGTCCGCCGGGGCGACATCTCGCTGGAGGAGGCCGAGCAGGCCCTCGACGACTTCTCTGCCCGCCTCCAGGTCGCGCTCGACGAGACGCGGGCCGAGGCGGAGGACGCGCCGGCCGCCCCGCTCACCCTGCCCGAGTACGTCCAGCCCGACCTGACCATCCCGCCGGTGATGACCGGCATCGACCCCGAGACGGTCGGCCGGCTGGCCACCGTGGTGCGGTCGGTGCCCGACGGATTCGTCCTCCACCCGAAGCTGGCCCGTCAGTTCGAGCAGCGGGACAAGGTGGTGGCCGACGGCGAGATCGACTGGGCACTGGGCGAGGCGCTGGCCTTCGGCTCCCTGCTGCTCGAGGGCACCAACGTCCGGGTGACCGGCCAGGACACCCGCCGTGGGACCTTCTCCCACCGCCATGCGGTGCTGGTCGACCACGAGACGGGGGTGGAGCACGTCCCCCTCGAGGGACTCGAGGGCGGCCGGTTCACCATCCGCGACTCCTTGCTGTCCGAGTACGCCTGCGTGGGCTTCGAGTACGGCTACTCGGTGGTGGCCCCGAACGACCTGGTGGCCTGGGAGGCCCAGTTCGGCGACTTCTGGAACGGCGCCGAGATCATCGTCGACAACTTCCTGGTGGCCGCCGAGGACAAGTGGGGCCAGAAGTCGGGCCTCGTCCTCCTGCTGCCCCACGGCTACGAGGGCCAGGGCCCCGAGCACTCGTCGGCCCGGATCGAGCGCTTCCTCACCCTGTGTGCCCGGGGGAACCTCCGGGTGACCGAGCCGACCACCGCGGCCCAGTACTTCCACCTGCTGCGGGCCCAGGTCCGCATCCCCGACCGCAAACCGCTCATCGTGTTCACCCCGAAGTCCCTGCTGCGGGCCCGCCAGGCGCGGTCCCCGGTCTCGGCGTTCACCTCCGGCTCGTTCGCCGAGGTGCTCGACGACCCGGTGGCCGATGGCGAGGGCTTCGACCGGTCGGGGGTCGACCGGGTGGTGCTGTGCACCGGCAAGGTGGCCTTCGACGCCCTGGCCCGGCGGGACGAGCTCGGTGCGGCCGGTGCCCACGTGGCCGTGGTGCGCCTCGAGCAGCTCTACCCGTGGCCGAAGGACACGCTGGCCGAGGTGCTGCGCGGCTACCCGCAGGCCGAGGAGGTGGTGTGGCTGCAGGAGGAGCCCGAGAACATGGGCGCCTGGAACTTCGTCCACAGCCGGCTGCACCGCCTGCTCCGGAGCTCGCACCTCCTGCGCCACGTGAGTCGGGCCGAGTCGGCCAGCCCGGCCTCGGGCAGCGCCGCGCTCCACCGGCTCGAGCAGGAGGACCTGCTGGTCCGGGCGGTCGGCTGAGGCACCTCGCGGCCCGCCGCCGTCCCCGGTCAGGCGAGGAAGTCGCGGGCCAGGCCCATCCACATCTCGGTCGACAGGCGCAGCGACTCGACGTCGACCCGCTCGTCGATCCCGTGGAACATGGCCCCGTACTGCTCGAAGCCGATGGCCGTGCTGTGGAGACCGAATCCGTAGGACACGGAGCCGAGGGTCCGGGTGTAGCGGGCGTCGGTGGCCCCCACGGTCAGGAACGGGACGGTGGACGCCCCGGGGTAGAAGACCTGGCTGACCCGCTGGATGGCGTCCCACAGCGGGGTGTCGATGGGCGAGGTGGAGGCCGGCTCCTCGGCCTGGAAGGCGATCTCGACATCGTCGGCCAGATCGCCCAGCACGTCCTCGAGCATGGCCCGCACGTCGCCGGTCTCCCATCCCGGCAGCGCCCGGATGTCCACCTCGAGCTCCACCCGATCGGGGATGACGTTGGTCTTGGTCCCGGCCCGCATGACGGTGGGCGCCATCGTGGTGTGGGTGCAGGCGTGGGCCTGACGGGCGAGGCCGAGCAGCGGCAGGTCGTCGCAGAACGCGTCGATGCGCGCCGGGTCCAGCAGGGGCTCGGACAGGTCGGGCGGGAATCCCAGCCCGGCGATGAACCGGGTCCAGGCCTCGTGCAGCTCGGCCTGGGGGCGGTACTCGTCGATGCGACGGACCACCTCGGCCGCCTTGACCAGCGCATTGTCCGTGCGCAGGGGCTGGCTGGCGTGGCCCGGGGTGCCGGTGACGGTCAGGACGCACCAGTAGACCCCCTTCTCGCCCACGATGACCGGTAGCCGCGGTCGGCCGTCGGTCCCGAGCATCGGGAAACCGCCTGACTCCGTGATCACGTAGTCGGTGCGGATGTCGTCGGCCGCGTTGGCGCACAGCCACCTCGCCCCGTAGGTCGACAGGGCCTCCTCGTCGGCCACCGCGATGTAGGTCAGGTCCCCCTTGGGCCGGAAGCCGCCGAGGGCCAGATGGCGGATGCCGGTCGCCATGGTGGTGGTCAGGTTCAGCATGTCGATGGCGCCCCGGCCCCACACCTCGCCGTCGATCAGCTCTCCGCCGAACGGGTCGTGGCTCCAGTCGGACGGGTTGGCCGGCACCACGTCGGTGTGGCCGAGGAGGGTGAGCGAGGGTGCCGAGGGATCGGAGCCGGCCAGCTTGGCCACCAGGGACGTGCGGCCGGGGGCCGGTTCGTAGGTCTCGAGCTCGACGCCCGATCCCTCGAGGTAGTTCTGGAGGAGGTCGGCGCTGCGCTCCTCCTGGCCGGAGTCGGGGGTGCCGTCGTTGACGCAGCCGTTCCGGATGAGGTGCTGGAGGAGGTCGGTGGCCTCGGCGGCCCGCTGGGTGTCGGTCGTCACCAGGCCGATCCTACGGTGGCCGCAGCGCCGTGACCCGGGGACCGGCCGGGGGACCGGCCGGGGGGATGGCCGGAGGCCCCGCGGGCAGGTGGTTGACTGGATGGACCTATGGAATCCGAATCTCCGGCACGTCGGCGCATCGTCGTCGACGGGTCCAATATTGCAACCGAGGGTCGCACCCTGCCCAGCCTCGCCCAGCTGAACGAGGCGATCGAGACGTTCCTGGAGGAGTACCGGGGGTTCACCCCCGAGGACGTGACCGTGGTGGTCGACGCCTCCTTCGGACACCGCATCGACCCGTCCGAGGTGAAGGCCTTCGAGCAGGCCATCGAGCACGGTGAGATGGTGTCCCCACCCGCCGGGGCCGTCGGCCGCGGCGACGGGTTCATCCTGCGCATCGCCGAGAAGTCGGGCGCCCTGGTCCTGTCCAACGACTCCTTCCAGGAGTTCCACGCCGAGCGACCGTGGCTGTTCGAGCCCGGTCGGCTCATCGGCGGGAAGCCGGTGCCGGGCGTCGGCTGGGTCTTCACCCCCCGGACGCCGGTCCGTGGCCCCCGGAGCCGGTCGGTCACCGCCCAGTCCAAGCGCGAGGCCAAGGCGGCCAACGGCGCCGTCGACGCGGTCGACGACGACCAGTCCGACGAGAGCGCCACCGAGGCGCCGGCACCGAAGCGTCGCCGGCGATCCACCAAGGCGGACGCAGGGACCGAGGCGGCGGCCACGTCCTCGGACACCCGGGACGCCGACGACGCCTATGCGGACGTCGGTGGTCGGTCCACCAGGGCCGCCAAGGCGACGAAGGCCACCAAGGCCACGAAGAAGGCGGCCAAGGCGGTGCCCGCCACCAAGGCCGCCAAGGCCACGAAGGCCACCAAGGCCACCAAGGCCACCAAGGCCACCAAGGCCACCAAGGCGACCAAGGCCACCAAGGCCACCCGCACGACCAAGGAGGACGGGTCCGCCTCCACTCCGGTGAAGGCCGCCAAGAAGACGACGAAGGCGGTGAAGGCCACCACGGCGGCCAAGAAGACGACCAAGGCGGCCAAGGCTGCGGCGGCCGAGGCGTCGGACGTCCCGGCGTCCACCGGTCGAGGACGTGACGTGCCGGTGGGCGAGGCCCTCAACGACGCCATGACGTTCCTGACCTTCGTGACCGAGCACCCGGTGGGGAGCACCTTCGACGGGGTCGTCGTGTCCTTCACCTCCCACGGCGCCCACGTGGACGTCGGGGGCATGCTGTGCCACATCCCGTTGCGCAACCTCGGCGACCCGGCGCCCCAGAAGGCCCGCACGGTGCTCGCCAAGGGGGAGACCCTGGAGTTCGTGCTCGTCTCGCTCGACGTGCCGCGTCGGCGGGCCGAGTTGTCGCTCCCCGGGTTCGCCGGCTGAGGCGCGGAACGGCCGCCGGGCCGCCGCCCCGGTAACCTCGCGCCTCGTGGACCCGACCGACTACCTGCCCCATCGCGACCCGTTCCTCTTCATCACCGAGTTGCGATCGATCGAGGCCGGGGTGTCGGCCTCCGGCGCCTGGCAGCTGACGGGCGACGAGGCCTTCTTCGCCGGGCACTTCCCCGGACGCCCGACGCTGCCGGGGGTGCTCATGGTGGAGTCGCTCGCCCAGCTCGGTGCGTGCGCCGTGCTGTCCGACCCGGCCTTCGCCGGCAAGCTGCCCCTGTTCGGCGGGATCGAGCGGGCCCGCTTCCGCCGCCAGGTCGTCCCGGGCGACCTGCTCGAGCTCGAGGTCACGCTCGGTCGGATGTCGGCGCGGGCCGGCAAGGGGTCCGGGCGGGCCACCGTGGGCGGCGAGCTGGCCTGTGAGGCCCAGTTGCTCTTCGTCCTGGTGGACGTGGCCCCGACGGACGCGGCCCCGTCGGTCGGGGACTGAGTCCGGTGCGCATCGCCACCTGGAACGTGAACTCCCTCACCGCCCGGCTTCCCCGGGTCGAGGAATGGATCGCCTACGCCCGTCCCGACGTCCTGTGCCTCCAGGAGACCAAGCAGGCCGACGCCGCCTTCCCCCACGGTGCGTTCGCCGCCCTCGGGTACGAGTCGGCGCACCACGGTGACGGGCGCTGGAACGGGGTGGCCATCGTCAGCCGGGTCGGCCTGGATGACGTCTCCACCGGACTCGGATCCGCCGACGACGAGGAAGGGACCCGGCTGATCGCCGCCGACTGCGGCGGAGTCCGGGTCCTGTCGGCCTACGTGCCGAACGGCCGCGCCCTCGACGACGAGCGCTACCCGGCGAAGCTGGCCTGGCTGGCCCGCCTGCGCGCCCTCCTCGACGAGACGTCCTCACCCGACCGACCGCTGGCGGTGTGCGGCGACTTCAACGTGGCGCCCGAGGACCGGGACGTGTGGGACCCGTCCGAGTTCGTAGGCATGACCCATGTGAGCCAGCCCGAGCGCGACGCCCTCGCCGCCCTGGAGTCCTGGGGTCTCGTCGATGCCTTCCGGCGGTGCTACCCGGACGACAGGTTGTTCAGCTGGTGGGACTACCGCGGCGGCTCGTTCCACCGCCACCGCGGGATGCGGATCGACCTCATCCTGGTCACCGAGACGCTGGCCCGGAACACCTCGTTCGCCCTGATCGACCGTCAGGCCCGCAAGGGCGAGAAGCCGTCCGACCACACCCCGGTCTTCATCGACACCTCCGTCGACTGACCGAGTCCCGGGCCGCCGGTCCCGAGCGGCCGGTCAGCCCCGGAGATTGGCCCGGAGCCCGGCGAACCGCGCCGCGGTGGCCTCGGGGGTGGGCCGTTCGGGACCGTCGGCGGCCACCGACGCCACGTCGGCCAGCCACGGCGACGGGCGCCGCTCCATGGACCGGCCGCTCCCTCCCATGGAGCGCGACCGGGCCCATGAGCACTCGAGCACCCGCCCGGCCCGGGTCAGGGCCACGTAGAGCAGCCGCCGCTCCTCGGCGAGCGCGGCCGGCGTGGTGGCGTGGATGATCGGGACGTAGCCCTCCTCGAGGCCGACGACGGCGACGGCCTCCCACTCCAGACCCTTGGCCCGGTGGAAGGTGGCGAGTTCGACGGCGCCACCGAGGTCGGGCTGCGCCGTCGATCGGGTGCGGGCCGCGGCACGTCCTGTGGCCGGAGCCGGAGCCTCGGCGTCGGGGGACTCCGGGGCGGGGGCGAACCGGCACGGGATACCGGCCTCGTCGAGCGCCCGCCGGACCCCGGCCAGCAGGTCGTGGGTCCGGGCCAGGACGGCCTGGTCGGACCAGGCCGTGCCGGCCTCGGCCCGGGCCAGGATCCTCGACGCCACCGCCTCGGCCTCCGCCCGGTCGTCGACGAAGGCGGTGACGGAGGGCACCGGACCGTCGGGGGCGGCCGACCGGGGCGGCGCCACCTCGGCGCTCCCCAGGGCCGCAGTGGCGACGGCCACCACCTGCGGCGTGCAGCGATGGTTCTGGTCCAGGTGGACGATCTCGAGATCCGCGATCCGGTCGGGGAGGGTGGCCAGCAACGTCGGGTCGGCGCCGTTCCAGCCGTAGATGGCCTGGTTGGGGTCGCCCACCGCGCACAGGTCGCCCCGCAGGCCGAGCAGCGCCTCGAGCAGGCGGAACTGAGCCGGGTTCACGTCCTGGAACTCGTCGACGGCGACGTGCCGGTACCGCCAGTGGGCCTGGCTGGCGAAGGTGGCGTCCTGGAGCAGCAGGTCAGCCGAGTGCAGCAGCACGTCGTCGAGGTCGAGCAGGCCCCGCCGTCCCAGGCGGTCCTGGTAGTCGGCGAAGACCTCGGCCACCCGGCCGGCCGGAATGGCGGGGACGCGGCCGGCGGCCGACGCTGCCCCCTCGTAGTCCGACGGGTTGAGGCACCGGGCCTTGGCCCAACCGATCTCGGTGTCGGCCGTCGAGGCGACGGTGCGGTCGCCGGCCACATCGGCCAGCGTGCGCCAGCGGTGCTCGACGAGGGACGGGGGCGCCTGGCCGGTGTCGGCCGCCCGTCGGCGCAGGAGGGTGAGGGCGAGTTGGTGGAGCGTGCCGGCCCGCACGCCGGGGGAGGGGACCGCGCCCGGGCCGGACGGGGACGAGACGGGGACCCCGTAGTGACCGAGCCGGTCACGCAGCTCACGGGCCGCCTTGCGGGTGAAGGTGCACACCACCGTGTGGTCGGCCTCGGCCGAGCCGTCCCGGATCCGCCTCGCCACGCGCAGGGTGAGGACACGGGTCTTGCCCGAACCGGCTCCGGCCACGATGCACAGGGCGCCGGCCGTCGACTCCACGGCCCGACGCTGGGCCGGCGTCAGGTCGGTGCAGGCCCGCTCGAAGCGGTCGGCGCCCTCCCGTGACGTCGTCGGCTCGAGTGGTTCCACGGAGGCCGAGGCTACCGTCGGGGTGTGCCACCGAGGTGGGGGAGCGGCATCGGTAGATTGATCCGGTGCCCGTCCGCCGCCGCCCACCATCGACGACACCGGCCTGACGGGTGCCGGCACGCCCCCCGCTGTTGCCCGGCGAAGTCGTCCTGGTCGACATCCGGCCCCACTGGGTGTTCCTGACCGGCCCGTTGCTCGCCGCCCTGGTGGCGGTGGCCATCGGGGTCACCTTGGACGTGGCCTTTCCCCACACCTCGGTGGCGCTCCACTGGGTCGAGGGTGCCGTGGTCGCCGTCCCGTGCGTGTGGCTCGGGGCCCGGTTCGTGCGGTGGCGACGGTGTTGGCTGATGCTGACCTCCGACCGGCTCGTCGACCAGTGGGGCGCGGCCTCGGGCAGTCAGGTCGACATCCCTCTCGACTCCATCGAGCGGGTGGTCGCCGTCCAGACCCCGCTCCGGCGGCTGGTCGGCACCGGCGTCGTCGACGTGGCGGTGTGGGGCCAGGGTGTGCTCCACCGGGTCGAGGACGCCCGCAAACCGGCCGTGCTGGTCCGGATCATCACCCGCCGGCTGGGCCCTCCGCCCGAGGAGTGGCCGGACGAGGAGTGGGGCTGAGGACCCGCCGGTCCCGTCGATGGGGGTCGGGCCACAGGTGTTTCTCCGGATCGCCGTGCGAAAGTGCCGTTCGCGCCCTTGAACACCGCGGTCGGATCCGTCAGGATGGCCACCCGAGGGGTTGTCGGCTGCTTGCCCGTGCCACGGGCGGGGTCGGTGCGGAAGGAGTGTCGGATGGTGGACGTGGCAGGTGTGCGCGCGCTCGGTGATCCAAGCGTCGACTGGGGGATGCGGTCCCTCCAGCCGTTCGAGGACCCGAAACGCCGCCTCGACCGACTGGTGCCGCTCCTCCACGAGCTGGTGGCCTGGGACCTCGTCCAACGGGCCGAGGACGGGAGTTTCGTACTCCGCCAGGACGTCCAGGAGCGTCTCGCGGTACTGACCGCCGATCGACCCCTCCGGTCGGCCGAGGTCTTCGTCGGGCGCAAGTGCCAGGTGTGCGGACTGGTCCGGCTCACCCGGATGGTGGATGGGGTCCGCACGTGCTCGCCCTGTTCCATCACGACCCCGTTGGACGAGTCGGACGGCGCGGCCGACACCGGTCGGGCCAAGGTCCACCGCAGCTTCTTCCACCGCCACCGCAAGGCCAGCTGACCGGCGGGGACGCCGGGGGTCCCGGACCGCCGCTCAGCTGTCGGCCCGGCGGGAGACGGTCCCGTCGGACGGGGTGACCCGCCAGGCCGGCGTGCCCAGCGCTCCGGGATCGAGCGCACCGGGTTCCCCGAGTGCCACCACGCACCCCCCGAATCCGGCGCCGGTCACCCGCGCACCGTGCACGCCCGGCCGGGCCCGGAGGTCGGCCACCAGGGCATCGAGCTCCGGGGTGGAGGCCTCGAACTCGTCGGCCAGGCTCCGGTGGCTCTCGTCCATCAGACGGCCGGCCTGCGCGAGGTCGTCGCCCACCAGTGCCTCGGCGAATGCCGTGACCCGCGTGCACTCGGTCATGACGTGTCGGGCCCGCCGACGCAGCAGCGAGTCCCGCAGGCCCAGCACATCGGCCTCGGTGGCGAGGCCCAAGGGTCCGATGACCGCGGTGGCGGCCTCGCACTCGGCTACCCGGGTGCCGTAGGCCGAGGTGCGCAGGTCGCGTCGCTGTCCCGAGTCGACCACCGTCCATTCGGCACCCTGCGGGACGGGGACGTGGCGGACGGCGAGGGAGCTGAAGTCGATGAGCAGCGCGTGCCCGGCCCGGCCCCCGGCGCACACCATCGGGTCCATCAGGCCGACCGGGACCCCGATCCGGTGCTCGGCCGCCTGGCAGAGCCGCGCCACGACCAGCGCGTCCCCCTCGACGCCGAAGACGTCGGCCAGGGCGACGGCCAGCGCCGCACTCGACGAGAGCCCCGATCCCCGGGGCAGGGTGGACGTCACGTGGGCCACGCCGCCCGACCCGGGGCGGGCCAGCGAGACCACCGCGGCGGCCAGACGGGCCCATGCAGGCTCCATGTCGCCGATGGTGTCGACGTCGACGGTCAACGGGATCGAGGCCTGTTCTCCCGGATAGGAGTCCGAGGTGAGCTCGATCCACTGGTCCGACCGGGGTTCGAACGTGACCGCCACCCCGAGCCCGATGGCCATGGGCAGGGCGAGCCCCTGGTTGTAGTCGGTGTGGTCGCCGATCAGGTTGACCCGGCCGGGACCGACGCCCCTCCTCCACCCCCGCAGTTCGCTCGTGGCCACCAACCGGCTCCCGGGTCCCGTGCGACGCCCGGTATGGCGCCTCGACGGGGGAACGCTACCCGGGAGTGCACGGATGGCGGTGCACGGATCGGCGGTGCACGGATCGGTGTGCACGGATGGGGGCGCTGTCGCCCTACCATGCGTGTCGCATGCTCGATGACTTCCTCAACGCCAACGCCGACTACGCCGAAGAGTTCACCCTGCGAGGCATCCCGCCGGTGGCCGCCCGCGGGTTCGCCCTGGTCACCTGCATGGACAGCCGCATCGAGCCGCTGACCATGCTGGGCCTGCATCCGGGCGACGCCAAGATCCTGCGCAATGCGGGCGGTCGGGTGACCCCGGACGTCCTCCGGTCGCTCGTGCTGGCCACCCGGTTCCTCGGGGTGACCGACATCGCCGTGATGCAGCACACCAACTGCGCACTGGCCGATCAGACCGACGACGAGGTGCGGATACGGCTGGGCGCGGAGGGGACCACTGGCGTGGACTCGTGGGAGTTCCTGGCCATGCCCGACCCGGACGGCGCCCTGCGGGCTGACGTGGCCCTGCTGCGGGAGTGTCCGCAACTGCCCGGGGGTACCCGGATCGAAGGGTGGCGCTACGACGTCGCCACCGGTCGAATCCGGCGCGTCGTGCACCCCTGATCCCCCGGTCGACCCGGTCGACCGACCCGGTCGACCAGGCCTGCCGGCCCGACAGTGCGCATTTGACCCCTGGGCGGCGGTGGGACACCATCCCGCCATGCTGTTTCCTCCACGCACCCATCCAGGACCCCGTGTCGTTCCGCCCCGGTTCGACCCCCGAGTCGTCCCACGGCGACGGTGCGCGATGAGCGGGCCGCTCGACGGGGTGCGGATCATCGAGCTGGCCGGTCTCGGTCCCGCGCCCTTCGCCGGCATGATGCTGGCCGACGCCGGGGCGGACATCATCCGCATCGACCGGTCCGACCGGGCCACGTACCCGCCCCGTGAGGAGCCCCACGTCGACCTCATGAACCGGGGTCGGCGGTCGGTGGCCGTCGATCTGAAGCACCCCGACGGGGTCGCCCTCGTCCTGCGCCTGGCCGAGGGTGCCGACGGGCTCATGGAGGGCTTCCGGCCCGGTGTGGCCGAGCGCCTCGGGCTCGGGCCCGAGGAGTGCCTGGCCCGCAACCCGAAGCTGGTCTACGGCCGGATGACCGGGTACGGCCAGGACGGTCCCATGGCCCAGGCCGCCGGCCACGACATCGACTACATCGCCCTGTCGGGTGCGCTGGAGGCCATCGGCCGCCAAGGGGAGCGACCACTCCCGCCGCTCAACCTGGTGGGCGACTTCGGCGGCGGCGGCATGCTGCTCGCCTACGGCATGGTGGCCGCCATCCTCGGTGCCCGCACGACCGGCCAGGGTCAGGTGATCGACGCCGCCATGGTCGACGGTGCCGCCTCACTCATGACCATGACCTACACCCTGCGGGCGGCCGGGATCTGGTCGGGCGAACGGGGGACGAACCTGCTCGATACCGGGGCCCACTTCTACGAGGTCTACGAGACGGCGGACGGCGGCTACATGGGCGTGGGCGCCATCGAGCCCCAGTTCTACGCCGAGTTGATGCGCCTCCTCGGCCTGGGGGACGAGGACCTGAGCACCCAGATGGACCGGACCACCTGGCCGGCCATGAAGGAGCGGTTCACCGCCATCTTCGCCTCGAGGACACGGGCGGAGTGGGAGGAGGTGTTCGCCGGCTCCGATGCCTGTGCGGCGCCGGTCCTGTCGGCCGCCGAGGCTCCCGTGCACCCGCACAACCAGGCCCGGGGCACGTTCACGGAGGTGGCCGGGGTCGTCCAGCCTGCCCCCGCCCCGCGATTCCTGTCGACCCCCGGTGCGATCCGGCGGCCCCCGCCCAATCCCGGACAGCACGCCGACGAGGCCCTGGCCGACTGGGGGGTGCCGGCCGCCGAGGTCGACTCGCTGCGCAGCTCCGGCGCCATCACCTGAGCGGGGATCCGCCCACGCGTCCGTCGAGGTGCGTACTCGAACCCGACCGAGGCCCGCCCCGGGAGGCAACGATCGGAGCCGGCAGGAGATGAGGATCACCTGTCCGGTGATCCTGACCGGCGCCAAAGCGGGTACCGTGGTCGATGATCGCAGTTCGCATCTTCGGCACGGCGGAGGATCGGACAAGACCGCCAGGGCGTTGTGGGCCTGTGGCCGAGCCCGAAGGCGGACGCCCGGTCCGCGGGGCGGCAGGTGGGCCTTCCCATCGGTGCTGTCGTGCCCACGCGCTGCCTGCCGGTCGGAACTAGGTGTGCTTCTCCCCTGAGGGTGACCTGATCGGAGGAGTCGTCGTCGTGGCGATCGGCGTCGATGCCTGTCGTCATCTCGAGGCCAAAGAGGAGTACCTCTTCGTCGCCGGGCTTCCGCTGCTCCTCGGACTGCACCAGATCGTGGAGGCCTTCGTCTGGTGGGGGCTGCAGGGCAAGGTGGACCCATGGGTCGGGACAGCCGCGATGTGGATCTACCTGATCTTCGCACTGGTACTGCTTCCGATCGTCGCACCGCTGCTGGTGCTGAGTCTGGAGCGCACGACGGCGATGCGTTGGAGAATCGCGCCGTTTGTCGCGATCGGAGTGGCGACCGGAGGCATCCTGCTCTTGTCCATGCTCCGGACACACCCGACGGTTCAGCTCGGCTCCTACCATCTCGAGTACTCGTTCGGGCTGACACACGGCGTCCTCGTCGTCGGGCTCTACGTCATCGCCACGTGCGGATCGATGTTGGCCTCCGGCTTCCGCCATGTCTTCTGGTTCGGCGTCTCCAATCTGATCGCCGTCGTGGTCCTGGCCCGCCTCTCCGCCGACGGATTCACGTCGCTCTGGTGCTTCTATGCCGCCTTGGCCAGTGGGGCGATCGCCCTGTACATGCGATTGGGTGCACCGCGTGCTCCGATTTCGTCGAGGCATGTCCTACGCGCCCAGCCACGGTAGAAGCCGTCGCGGACGCCTCACGTGGGCCGAGGTGCTCAGCCGAACGAGCGCACGCGGAATCCCTCGAGCCAGATTCCATGGTCGACTCGATCGCCGACACCCGGCTTCGGCCCGATGGAGCCTTCAGCCAGGGTTGATCGATAGCCTGCTCGTCTTCGGCAGCGAGGATCGAGGTGGCGGTGAGCTGATCCATCACCGGCAGGGTGGATGGGGGACAGGGCGTCAAGGCCTCCGACGCGAGGTGGACAGGATCTCCTCGTTCTGCGGTTCCGAGCGCCCCACAGCGAAGAGCAGTTCACGTAGCCGTTCCTGGTCGCCGCCACCATCGAGGGATGGCCGGAGGTCCCGCTGACGGATGGTGGATGTCCCGGACTCCCGTACGCCGCTCCACCTGCGACCACGACCGTCACGAACGTGGGCGCCGGCACCGACTGTACCGAACGGACTCATTCCCACCAAGAGGCCGATCAGGTTCCGTCGAACCTACGACTGGGCATTCCCCATGCCGACAGGCGGCAACTCACCAACTCGGATTCGCCAGGATTTGCGACCCGCCTGCCCGGCGATCGGGAGCGCATTCCTCGACAAGGAGGGTCCCCTGCTTCCAGCCCAGTCCAGCCCAGTGCGAGAGCGGCAACGTCGGTCTGGACGATCTGTACTTCGGGAATCGATGTGGTGCCTGACGACGAATGGCGCGGCGTTCAGCCTCGGGCCGCGTGCTCGATCGCAGCGATGTCGATCTTCGCCATCGTCATCATCGCGTCCATGGCCCGCTTCGCCGCGGCCTTGTCGTGGCTGTTCATCGCCTCCAGCAAGGCTCGAGGCGTGATCTGCCAGGAGAAGCCCCACCGGTCCTTGCACCAGCCACACGCGCTCTCCTCCCCGCCGTTGTCGACGATCGCGCTCCAGTACCGGTCGGTCTCGGCCTGATCGTCGGTCAGCACCATGAAGCTCACGGCCTCGTTCGGAACGAAGATCGGTCCACCGTTCAGGCCCACGAAGGATCGGCCGAGCACCGTGAATTCGACAGTGAGCTCGTTCCCAGCCGATCCGTCCGGGTAGTCCGACGGGGCTCGGTGGATCGCGTCCACGTGGCTGTCGGGGAAGGTCGTCGCGTAGAATTCAGCCGCCACGCGGGCCTCACCGTGATCGAACCACAAGCAGGTTGCCAGTTTGTCGGACATCCACTTCCTCGCTTCACTCTCGGGAGCCGTGAACGTGTTCCCGGACTTCCCCGTCCGATCACATCATTCCCCCTGGCAGCGTGGCCAGTCCATGCCCATGGCATCAATTCCTGACGCTTCAGCCAGCGTCACCCACCTGACGTCCGGGGGCGCTCCAGCCTGGCATCGGGCCGATCTGGCTCGGCCGGCATCGTCGATCTCGGGACAGCCGAGTCCGCTCGCCCCGGAACGCGTGTCAGGATGTGCCCGATGATCATGGTCGAGCCTGTCTCGGGCGCCATCGGTGCCGTGGTGCGAGGGGTCGACCTGTCGGAGCCGATCGACCAGAGCATGGTGGCCGAGATCCGGACGGCGCTCCTGGCCCACCACGTCTTGTTCTTCCATGACCAGGACCTGAGCCCAGAGGCCCAGATGCGGGTCGGCCGCTACTTCGGCGAGCTCGACACCCACCCCTTCGTCGAAGGCATGGAATCGCATCCCGAGGTCATCGAGATCATCACCGAGCCCGAGGATCGGCTCAACTTCGGTGGCGGATGGCACAGCGACGTGACGTTCCTCGAGGAACCCGATCTGGGCTCGATCGTCTATGCAGTCACCGTGCCCCCGTTCGGCGGCGACACCCTGTTCGCCAACCAGCACGCTGCCTATGACGATCTGTCGGACACGATGAAGGACGTGCTCGACGGTCTCGTGGCGAGGCACTCGGCCGGACCCCAGTACGCCGAAGGCGGGTACTCGACGCTGTCGAAGTCCATGAGGACGAAGTCGGCGAAGCACGCCGATCGGGTCGTGCGCCACCCCCTTGTCCGCACGCATCCCGAGACCGGCAAGAAGGCCCTCTACGTCAACCGGGCGTTCACCGTGGGCATCGAGGGGATGCGCCTGGACGAGTCGATGGCACTGCTGGAGTTTCTGTTCAACCATGCGGTGCGGGAGCCGTACACGTGCCGCTTCCGATGGTCACCGGGGTCGGTGGCGATGTGGGACAACCGGAGCGTCCAGCACTACGCGCTCTTCGACTATCGAGGTCACCGCCGTCACATGCGACGCATCACCATCAAGGGTGACCGGCCCCGCTGAACGCTCGAGGTAGAGCCCCAAATCGGCGACAGCAGGAACAGGGGGACGTCCTGGAGAACCCCCCAGACCTCCGAGCCCAATTCGTTCGGCGTCGGTTGCTGGGCATTCACCGTCGCGCGTTCCTCCCTCCTCGGTAGCCCTCGCCCAACCCCTGCTTCAGCATGCTCGGAGCCGAGCAGTCTCACCAGGGTCGAAGAGCCTGTGACCTCGACGCTGCACGGTGCGGATCCGAACAAGAGTCCGCCGGACGCAACTGCGGAATCTGAAGGCGGTGTGCCCGCTCCGGTCCCGGATATCCCACTGGCCGTCGGGTTTGGGGCATCCCCTGGACGTTCTGCCCTGGTGTCATCGGAGGGCGGATTCCGCCAACCTTGCCAGGGCCAGGGCCAGGGCCAGGGCCAGGGCCAGGGCCAGGGAGATCCCGAGCCCGTCGACTCACTCCTCGCAACATGTCCCGGGCCATGACGAAGTCGGCTGGTACGACAACGAGCCACGCACCGGCGGTGAGCCACCACGGCGCGGTGACCCATCGGGATCGAAACAAGTACCGAGTGCGCTCGCTTTCGTCGATAGGGACAAGAACGAACGCCCACGACCAGTCGAGACTGGCCCGGTTTCGCCAAGCTCGGGGTGGACGGCTCGTCGACCGCAGCACGAGGGCACGATAGGGGACCACCTCGTGCACGATGAATCCGCACTCGGTCTCTGGCCTGCCGTCAAGGATGAAGTCGCCGACCTCGATAGCCTGGAATTCGGGAATGATCACCTCGGCACTCGGACCATTGTCGGGGAAGAACAAGCGGTCCACCCATCGCGCGGTGTACCACTGAGCCCGACCCCATCCCATTTGGACCAGCCACGGCCACACGCATTCAGGTGGAGCATCGATCGTGACGGCATGGTTCGTAACGACACTCGGGTGCACCACGATGTCGTCGCCCGGCAACTCACCGTTCCGCTCCTCGGAAGTGGAGCCGTAGGTCAGGCCCAGATGGACGAGGACGACCTCACCGGCGAGCACGCTGGCTGCCAATGCCACCGATGTCCAGAAACCTCGACCGTACGGAAGCTGCACGGACGTAGCCTCCATCAGACTCCTGTCCAGAGGGTAGGGCGCACCGCATGCCGCCCAAAGGGCACAAGGGCACGGAGTGGGAAGCCGGTGACGCCAGGAATTGGGGAGCAGCCCTATTCGCCCGAGGACGGTTCGCCGGCACCGGCCCCCCGGATGCCGAACGGTGCCCCACCCACCCGGTGGCAGGGGGCACGAATGGTCTTTGTCCTCCTTGATCCAACGCAGGATCCATGGAGAATTGCTCGCAGGACGCAGAGGATGGCTCGAAGGGAGCAGTGGATTCATGAGCAACTACAAGAGGAGATGGTCGGCGGAAAGGTCGGCCGCCAGCATCGAGTGGTATCTAGACCGGCCGAATGCCGATGGGGCTCTCGCCACTGAAGCGTCGTTGGCGCCCCGAGCTGCGGACCTGGTCATCGAAGTGATGGAGCGTCAGTACGAGCAACTGACTGCATGGGTGGCGGCCGCAATGGAAGCTGCAGAAGCGGAGGCGGCATACCAGGCTGCGCTCAAATGGGGGGCCGCGAAGGTTGTCCTGGATGGCCTGAGAGTGCGCGCAGACAGGTCGGCCGCGGCTGTCGCTGGTACTGAGACAATCGATGCCGACGATCCCGAGAAGGTGCTCCGGGCGTATGCGGCGATGAAGAGACTTTCGACCACACGCCCGGACGACGAGTAGCGAGTCGATCCCACGGGTCCTAACCTGGGCGGGAGATGCCGGAGTCGATCGAACGCCTCCAATTGGTGCCCGGTAGGGCCGGAAGTGGTCAGTCCAAGTGCACCACAGACCCGATGTGGGAGGCCTCGGCGAAGGCGATGCTCGATCGGGGATGTCTCCAGACAGTGAGGATGTGCGTCGCGCCTGGAGCGGGACGCTAGCGCCGATACGCCAAGCCCTGAGCCCCCTGGGTGGCGAGACGCCAGGCCATGGTCAGCGCCCTGGTTGCCAGTCCGGATCGATCTCGAAGAATTGGTGCACGAGCGCTTCAAGTCCGAGGGCGAACAGCGTCCAGTCCTCGTTCTCCCCGTTCGGCCCGGTCGGCCGGGTGATGTACTCGATCTCTCCGTTGATGCGGTGGCGCAGGGCGAATCCCTGGTCCAACGCCGTGAGCACCTTGACGAACTGCGAGATCTCCGATTCAGGCCGGAGCCGCAATCCAAGGAGGGCTGCCAGTGCGGCGAAGGTCTCCTCCCACAGCTTGGTGAACGACGTGTATCCCTCGCGGAGCGGAAGCAGGATCCGTTCCCGCTGCTCAGCGTCTGAGGTCGTAATTGCCGTCGCGACCACATGCATCCAGAGCGGATAGTTGGGCGACTCGGCCGTGGTGACGGTGTTGGCCTGACCACCCACTCGGCACACCTGTTGCACGAGCCGGGCTCGTGACTCCGGAGTCGTAAGGTCGGCTTCTTCGAGAAGCGGTCCCAGGGCGTTGAAGATGAGACCGAGTTCCGGCCGGGACTGGTCGTTCGCCACTGCCACAAGGACGTCGGCTTGGAACTCGGCCTGATTCTCCCAGATCCGTTTGATCACCGAGGCGTTGGTCACCTGGAGGCCCGTGTCTTCCTGGACCCGGTCGCGGACGCGCTTGAAGGTGATGTTGGTGGATCCGGTCTTGAGACCCTCTTCACGCAGGATCTCGAGTGCAGCCTCGAGGAGCAACGAGCGCAGTTCCGCCCGTGCCACGCGTGGTCTGGGTTTCCCACCCCCCGTGCTCATTCCCGACATTGTCGTCAACTGTATCCACGTGGTCGGTGTTTCCGGTTCATGAACAACGATGTAGGTGATGCCAAGCCCTGTCCGAAGCCGGTGGTCAGTCGTGTCCAGTTCACTGGCCGAACGGGAACGCGGTGGCAGGCAGAGACTCTTCGGGAGCGCTCGGAGGAAGCCAACGAGTCGATCTGATCGGGTCCGCCGGCCCGCTCCCATCCCGGCTGACATCCGACACGAGGGGCAGGTGGGCAGTCCTGATCGACCGCCTCTCGGTCAGGTCGATCGAAACGTCCACAGGGTGGCTCCTCCGGGCTCCACGGTCCGCAGGGCCGTCGCTTGATCAGGAACCACGCGGTAGATCACCCATGGAGGGGGCCCAGCGGATGGGGCACTGAACTCCGCGGTCAGAGCGACGCCGGATTCATCGACCTGCGCCGGCCATCCCGCTTCGTTCCATCTCTCGGCCATGGATGCGACGATCCCCGCGTCCACCACCTGCTCTGCGTCACCTTCCACGACGAGATCGAATCCGAGAGTCGCAACGCTCAGTGAGCACCGTGGGTCGCGGGCCAGATTCCTTCCTTTCCGGGTGTGCTCCCCGGTCTCGAACCAGAAGGCGTCGTCGACCCACAGTGCACCTACCCCCGTCAGGTGCGGGCTGCCGTCCTCATTGATCGTCGCCAACCAGCAGGTGTGCCGATTGGGTCCGCCAGTGCCTGGGGCCTGGGTCATCCCCTCCGCGAGACGGGCTGCGATGCCGTCCCAGTCGAGGAGTGGGAGTTCGTAGAGGTCCGCGAGGTTCTTGGCCTCGTTGGGGGTCCGAGAGGGCGACGTGCCAGCGTTCATAGGCACGGCCATTGTGCCCGGAATTGGCGTGTCGATGTGTCCTCCCGACCCGGAGGTCCGGAGCCACTCGGAGCCTCCCGTGTCACGATTTCGCTGTGGAGAGCAAGGGCGCAGCCCTGCGGTGGACATCGACTGCGTTCCCTGCGATCCTTGCTGCACTCGCACTGTGCGGGTGCTCAGCTCCGGCTGCAAGATCGGGAACCTCCCGTTCTCACCCTGCCAGGTCGATGTCCTATTCGGACGGGTACGGGTTTGCTCCCGTCTTCGCCTCGGACGACGAACTCAGCGAGACGATCTACGTTTGCGCGCCCACTCCCACTTCGATCCACGCACTTCCTCCGTCTCCCGAGACGAACCTCGACAGGAATTGGGAGGAGGGATGCAAGGCCGGCGCCGTGGGCCTCGATCCGACGTCGGATGCCTCCGCATATGAGGATGGCTACACGGCTGGCTCGGTGCTCGGCGTCACACCCGGACTGGGATGTGCTCATCCGCCCGCTGGCCTGACAGGTAGGTGCGCATCTGGCATGGCTTGCTGGATGTCATGTACGGACCTACTTCAACGACACCATCGCGCAGCCACCGCAACAAGCTGAGATCCAGGCCGCCCAGGGGTACCGGTACGGCAGATCGCACAAGCACACGATCACCATGCGTTGGTGCTCGTTCGAGACGTCTGGTGTTCGGGCACCCGACAACGTCGGGCAGTGGATCCAAGGGTGCTCGGACTACATCGACTCGGACAACACGTACCCGTAGCCCTGATGTGCCGGGTGTGCGGCGCTCTCCCGGCGGCCGGGGACCGTTCGGTCCGGCGTGACACAATGGACGTCGATGCGACGGTCGTACGCCCTTGTAGTCATCGCTACGTTGCTTGCTGCCTGCGGAACATCTACGGGATCGCCCAGATCGACATCAACCGGATCGCCCGGCTCACCGCCTGCCACCCAGGCGCGGACGTACCCCCCGGTGCCCGCGGGCGGCATCGATTGCGGGATCAACGATGAAATGAGTGGTTGGCCCACGACGACCACGCTGCCAGGTTCAGCGCTCTACTCATGCCTCTCTGACGCACTCAGCTCGGGCCGACCCGCACGGTTCGTCCTGATCCGACCCAGCAACGTCGACAGCGGGCGCAAGACGAGCGACGGCTACTCGATCCCAGCCGGCATCCTCATCACCTACCGGGTGCTCGGTCCGAATCAGCTTCAGGTCACGACTGACCGCCATGAAGCCGGAGGTTCCGTCACCACCGAGAACTGCACCGGCCTTCCTCAGCTGGCATCGGGATCGACACCGACCCCGAGTGGCTGCACACCCGGGTAGTGGCTCAACGGTGGAGTGGGACGGCTGTCCGACAGACCTTCGGTTGGACACAGACCGATGCGGGGTGCCCACTGGATCCGGGCATGACGCTCACACGGCGGTAGGGGGCAGTCAGCGAGGTCGACCTTCGACCTGCCGCCGTCCACACGGACAGCTTCGGGACTGCCCCGAGACGGGTGAGGGACCATCGAGCATCCTGCGCTGGTCGAGCCGTGCGTTTCACTTCATTATTATAAAAATAAAACAATAAAATAATAATCTAAAATACTACTCTATACATTCGTTCGGCACCTCCACGAACGTTCGGCACCTCCACGAACGAGGTGAGCCTGACGAGAACCGTCAATGGGTGGCAACGCATGTGGCAGACGATTGGATTCCGTTGGCCACGCCGGCTCAAATCCATCGGCCAGCGCGGGATCGAACCCATTGGTAAGAGATGGGAACTTGGAGCTTCGGCGATTGAGCCCCGCTCCCGGTGATCGGGGGCGGCCGTGCCCCTTGCGATGGCAGGCGCCTCCCGTACGGCCTGATGCAGCCGCTCCTTTGCCGCTCCAGACAGGCGCTCCGCTAGTTGTGTTCGGCGGCCGGTTGCCGCCGTGTCCAACTGCCCGTCCCGATGCAGGGGCGGGTCGAAGATCCCGCCCATGCCATGGGGGAAGAGTTCAAGAACCCGGCCTGGGAGGTCCTCGGGGCTGCCCGGCACTAGGTCATCCAGATCGTCTGCCCTGCCGAGTTCGCCGTGTTGCCGGCAACAGATCGGCAAGTTCCGACGGAGTGGTCTCCAGCACGAGAAGGTGATGGCTCAGATTGAAGGTGATTACCGGATTGCCGGATTGCCGGATTGCCGAGCGGTGCCAGTGGCGACGGGGACCGCCCCGCAGGTGCCGGTCGAGGACAGCCGACGACTCGGCAGTTCCACCGTTCCCGCTTGGTGGTCGCGGCGAATCGTCGGACACCCGTTCCGGCGAATGACCGGACACCCGACCCGGACTCCCGGGTCGGAACGTACCCGGACGACCGTCGGTCGGGCCCGTCAGAGATTGACGACCGGGCAGGTGACGGTGCGGATGATCCCGTCGATCAACTGGATCCGGCCCACCACCATCTGACCCAGCTCGTCCACCGTGGTGGCCTCGGCCCGGGCGATCACGTCGTAGGGGCCGGTCACGCCCTCGGCCGTCACCACTCCCTCGACCGACTCCACGGCCCGGGCCACGGTGGCCGCCCGTCCGACCTCGGTCTGGATCAGTATGTAGGCGCTGACGGACATGGCCATCTCCTGATTCGCGTGGCGAGGGGTCGGGCGCATCATGCTACCGCCCGGCCCGGCCCGCCTACCATGCCGACATGGGCGTCCGGGAGCGAGGAGACCAGTTCCGCCGCCTGGTGCGATCGGCCGTCGACGACCTGTTCGACCAGCGCAGCCCCTTCGGCCGGCTGGCCCTCACCCACGTCCTGATGACGGCGGGGGACACCCTGTTCGCCGTGTCCCTGGCCGGATCGCTGTTCTTCTCCATCTCGCCCACCGCGGCCAAGAGCAAGATCCTGCTCTACCTGCTGTTGGCCATGGGGCCGTTCGCCGTGGTGGCCCCGGCGCTCGGCCCGCTCATCGACCGCAGTCGTGGGGCGCGGCGGGCCATGGTGGTCACCTCGGCCCTCGGCCGGGCCGTCCTCTGTCTGTTCGTGGCCCGGGACATCCACTCGCTGCTCCTCTTTCCCGAGGCCTTCTTGATGCTGGTGCTGTCGAAGGTCTACCTGGTCACCAAAGGCGCCCTCGTGCCGGAGATGGCCGCCCTCGAGATGGTGGACGTGGCAACCGGACCGCGGTCCACCGGTCCGGAGTGGGTCGACACCACCGGGGACCGACCGCCGAATCCCACCCCGCCCTACGGGACGCCACCGACCATCCACGTGGACGACCCGGACACCGGCGAGGACGTGGTGGAGCCAGATCTGGCCACACTCAATGCCCGCCTCGGCCTCCTGGCGTCGCTGGCGGGGTTCGTGTTCGCCCTCCCGGCCATCGCCATCCTCAAACTGGCCGGGGCCCCGTCGGTGCTGTGGGTGTGTGCGGCCGTGTTCGTGGCCGCGGTGGTCGCCGGCATGCGACTGCCGGTGCGGAAGCTGTCCCGGGCCGCACGGAATGCCGGGCGGGGGCGGTCCTCGGCGTCCCGGCGCGAGATGGCTCCGGCCACGGAGCTGGCCCCCGACGTCGACGACTGGTGGTCCGAGGAGCAGCGCGATCTCGCCGCGTTCCGGCCCATCGCCGGAACCCAGGTCATCCTGGCCCTCACCCCGATGTCGGTGCTGAAGGGCCTCCTCGGGTTCCTCACGTTCCTGTTCGCCTTCGGCCTCCGCCGCGAGGGGGCGGCCACCTGGTGGTTCGGACTGCTCATCGGTGCGCTGACCCTGGGTGCCGTCATCGGGGTGCTCCTGGTCGGGCGGATCCGGCGGGTCCTGTCCGAACAGCAGATGCTGGCCGCCTCGTTGTGGCTGGTGGCCGCCGTCGGGCTGCTCGGCTGGATCTTCCCGCACCAGGCGCTCCAGGCCGTGGTCGCCGTGGCCGTCGGGGCGGCGGGAGCGGTGGCCAAACCCTCGTTCGACGCCCTGGTGCAGCGGCACGTGCGGGAGTCGGACCAGGGCCGGGCGTTCGCCCGCTTCGAGACGCGGCTGCAGCTGATGTGGGTGATCGGCTCCCTGGTGGGGGTGGTCCTGTCGCTGTCCATCCCCGCCGGGAACCTGGTCCTGGCCGTGGTGGCCATGGTCGGGGCCCTGTCCTACATGAGTGCGCTCCACTCGGCCGCCGACCGGGCCTGAGGAGTCACCGGCCACCGACGGTGCGGCGGCGCGAGTGAGGGGCCGGCGGGCCGGCCCCTCGTCCCACGATGTGCCGGACGGGTCCGGTCAGCCCAGCTGCTGCTCCAGGGTGTCGACCTCGCCGGCCAGTGCGGCCGGGAGCTTGTCGCCGAACGTGGCGTAGTGGTCCCGGATGGAGGGCACCTCGGCCCGCCACTCGTCGGTGTCGACGTTGAGCAGGATCGCCATGTCGGACTCGGACACGTCGAGCCCGTCGGTGTTGATGGCCCCCGCCGCCGGGATGAATCCGATGGGGGTCTCGACCGCGTCACCCTTGCCGCTGACCCGCTCGAAGACCCATTCGAGGACCCGGCTGTTCTCTCCGTAGCCGGGCCACAGCCAGCGGCCGTCCTCGTCCTTGCGGAACCAGTTCACGTAGAAGATCTTCGGGAGCTTCTCGGGGTCGGCACCGGCGCCGATGTCCAGCCAGTGGGCGAAGTAGTCGGCCATGTTGTACCCGCAGAAGGGCAGCATGGCGAAGGGGTCCCGACGCAGGTTGCCGACGGCCCCGGCGGCGGCCGCGGTCGTCTCCGAGGCCATGATCGAGCCGAGGAACACGCCGTGCTGCCAGTCACGGGACTGGAACACCAGCGGCACCACCGAGGCACGGCGCCCGCCGAAGAGGATGGCGTCGATCGGCACCCCGGCCGGGTCCTCCCATTCCGAGGCGATGGCCGGGTCCTGCGAGGCCGGCACGGTGAACCGGGCGTTCGGGTGGGCGGCCGGCGTTCCGGCCTGCGAGGTCCACTCCTCACCCTTCCAGGACGTGAGGTGGGCCGGGGCGTCATCGGTCATCGACTCCCACCAGACGTCGCCGTCATCGGTGAGGGCGGTGTTGGTGAAGATGGTGTTGGCGTCCATGGTCACCATGGCGTTCGGGTTGGTGTGGGTGTTGGTGCCCGGCGCCACGCCGAAGAACCCGGCCTCCGGATTGATGGCGTAGAGGCGACCGTCGGCGCCGAACTTCATCCAGCAGATGTCGTCGCCCACGGTCTCGACCTTCCAGTCGGGGAGGGTGGGGATGAGCATGGCCAGGTTGGTCTTGCCGCAGGCCGACGGGAACGCCCCGGTCACGTAGCGGGTCTCGCCCGCCGGCGAGGTCAGCTTCAAGATGAGCATGTGCTCGGCCAGCCAGTTGTCGTCCCGGGCCATGACCGAGGCGATGCGCAGGGCGAAGCACTTCTTGCCCAGCAGCGCGTTGCCGCCGTAGCCCGAGCCGTACGACCAGATCTCGCGGGTCTCGGGGAAGTGCACGATGTACTTGTTGTCGGCGTCGCACGGCCACGGCACGTCGGCCTGGCCCTCGGCCAGGGGCATGCCCACCGAGTGCAGGCAGGGGACGAATGCGCCGTCGGTGCCGAGCACCTCGAGGGCACCGCGGCCCATGCGGGTCATGATCCGCATGGACACGGCGACGTAGGCCGAGTCGGTGATCTCCACGCCGATGTGGGCGATGGACGAGCCGAGGGGGCCCATGGAGAACGGGACCACGTACATGGTCCGTCCCTTCATCGAGCCGCGGAACAGGTCGGTCAGCATGCCGCGCATCTCGGCGGGATCCCGCCAGTTGTTGGTGGGACCGGCGTCGGCCTCGTCGGAGGAGCAGATGTAGGTCCGGTCCTCGACGCGGGCGACGTCGCCCGGATCGGAGTGGGCCCAGTAGCTGTTCGGGCGCTTGGCCTCGGACAGCTTGGTGAAGGTGCCGTTGTCCACCAGGAGCTGACAGAGCCGGTCGTACTCCTCGGCGGTGCCGTCACACCAGACGACCTCGTCGGGCTGGGTGAGGGCGGCCACCTCGTCGACCCATGCGATCAGCTTCTTGTGCTCGGTGGGGGGCATGGGTCGGTTCTTCCTCCTCGGTTGTCCGGCGACCGGCTGGGGTCGCCGACCACGCGGCATCTGGTCCGCATGGGGGCTCTCGGCGTGGCCCGCCAATAGTAGTGGGATCGGGCCGGGGACAATGCTAGGCAAGTCGGGTGTGCACACCCAAATTCGGAGGCCGGTCGCACCCGATCGACCGGAGGGCCCAGATGACCCCCGAACGGGACGAATTCCTGCTCATCGACGCCCTCCGGGTCCGATTCGCGGCCGTGGGTGGTGGGATGGCCGGGGGGGATCTCGGCATCGGCGACGACGCGGCGGCCGTCACCCTGCCCGGCCCGGGCCGGGTGGTGCTCGCCACGGATCTGGTCGTCGAGGGGGTCCATGTCGACCGCCTCGTGAGCACCCCGGAGGACATCGGATGGAAGGCACTGATGGTGACCGTCTCCGATGTGGGCGCCATGGGGTGCGCCCCGTCCCATGCCCTGTTGTCGGTGGCGGCCCCGGCCGGGTTCCCGGTGGAGCGCCTGGCCGACGGGGTGGCCGACGCGGCCGCCGCCGTGGGCTGCCGGGTCGTCGGCGGCGACCTGTCGGCGTCGGCCCTGCTGGTGGTCTCGGTGACGGCCGTGGGTCCGGCCGACGACGCCGACGTCGGCGTGCTGGAACACGGTGGGGCCCGGCCCGGAGACCACCTGTTCGTCACCGGGCCGCTCGGGGCCTCCGCCGCCGGCCTCCGGGTGCTGCAGACGCCACGCCCGGACGGGGGACCGGACGGCGGAACCGGGTCGGTGTGGTCGGCGCTGGCGTCGGCCCACCGGCGGCCGATGGCCCGGATCCGCGAAGGGGTGGTGGCCCGGGCGAGCGGGGCCAGCGCGTGCATCGACGTCTCCGACGGCCTGCTGGCCGACGTGACCCATCTGGCCGACGCCTCCGGAGTCGGCCTGGACCTGGAGCTGGGCGATCCCGTGGTCGCCGTCGGGGCCACCAGGGACGAGGCGCTCGGCGGGGGGGAGGACTACGAGCTGATCGTGGCCACCCCGGATCCCGACGGCCTGCTGGTCGCCTTCAGCCGGGACGGGCTCCGGACCCCGTTGCCCATCGGCACCTGCGTCGAGGCATCGAGAGGCCGCCTGGTCGACGGGGGGCCGCTCCCGCCGGAGGGGTGGCGCCACCGGTTCTGAGGCGGGGCACGGGTCGGTCGACGCGTCGGCAGGTCTCCTGGACGATCACGGGATCGTGATCACGGGATCGCCGTCACCGGTCGGCGATCCCCGTCGGGGTCGGGCCGCACCGTGTCCCGACCGGGCCGGGAGCACCGGCTGCGAGGCTCAGCCCGGGATGTTGCGGACGGGGCGCTTGGTGACCTTGCCCCCGCGGATGCAGGACGTGCACACGTTGAGTCGCTTCGGGGCGCCATCCACGACGGCGCGCACCTTCTGGATATTGGGATCCCAACGACGCTTCGTCCGCCGGTGGGAGTGACTGATGTTCATCCCGAACGACGGCTTCTTGCCGCAGACCTCGCACACCGCTGCCATGACACTCCGACTTCCTCTAAGAACCTCTGGGTAAGTCGCAAAGGTTAGCATCCTGCCCATGGTCGCCCTCGACGCCTTGGATTCCGCCGCGCTCTGCCGGGTGATCGGCACGTTCCGCGACGGCCTGAGGAGTCATCAGCAGCTCATCAACCGCCTGAATGTCTACCCCGTGCCCGATGGCGACACCGGCACGAACATGGCGCTCACGCTGGAGTCGGTGGCCTCTGAGCTGGACGGACTCGAGTTCCCGGACCTCGATGCCGCCTGCCGGGCCATCGCCCACGGCTCCTTGATGGGGGCCAGGGGGAACTCGGGGGTGATCCTGAGCCAGCTCCTCCGTGGACTGTCCGACGGCCTGAACACGCCCGAGGGCTGTCCGGGGGCCCGTGACCTGGCCGGTGCGCTGATGACCGCCGACCGCCTGGCCCGCGAAGCGGTCCAGCGCCCCGTGGAGGGGACCATCCTGACCGTGGCCCGTGGGGCCGCCAACGGCGCCAACGAGGCGGCCGACCTCGGCGGGTCCCTGGTGGTCGTGGCCGAGGCCGCCCGGGCCGGTGCGGCCGACGCGCTGGCCCTCACGCCGACGCTGCTGCCCGTCCTGGCCCAGGCCGGCGTGGTCGACGCCGGGGGGACCGGCTTCCTGCTCCTCTTCGATGCCTTGTTGACCGTGCTCGACGACCGGCCCATGCCCGAGCCACCCGAGCTGCCCGAGGTGGACTTCGGGGGCGGGACGCCCGGTGGGGCCACCTCCGACGACGAGGCCTATGCGGCCCTGGCCGGTCTCCGGTACGAGGTCATGTACCTGCTCGAGGCGGCCGACGAGACCATTCCCGCCTTCAAGGAGGTGTGGGCCGGACTCGGCGACTCCATCGTGGTGGTCGGTGGCGACGGGCTGTGGAACTGTCACATCCACACCGACGAGGTGGGCCCGGCCATCGAGGCCAGCCTGGACGCCGGCCGACCCCGGTCGATCCGGGTCACCGACCTGTTGGAGGAGGTGGAGGAGGAGCGTTGGGTCCGCGAGGGCGCCGGTGACCAGACCTCGGGCCCGTCCGAGGCGCCACTGGGTCCGACCCCGGTGACCAGCGTCGTGGCGGTGGCCAGCGGCGACGGCATCGGGCGCATCTTCCGGTCGCTCGGTGTCCAGCGCCTCATCGCCGGCGGCCAGTCGATGAATCCGTCGATCGCCGAGCTGGTCGATGCGGTCGACGCCCTCGCCTCCGACGAGGTCGTGGTGCTGCCCAACAACGGCAACATCCGCCCGGTGGCCAACCGGGTCGACGAGCTGAGCACCAAGCGGGTCTGGGTGGTGCCCACCGAGACCATCGCCGAGGGGTTCGCCGCCCTGTTGGCCTACGACCCCGAGGCCGGGGGTGCGGCCAACGCCGAGGCCATGGAGGCCACCGCCCGCAAGGTGGTGCCCGGTGAGGTGACCCGGGCCGTCCGCGATTCGGAGACGCCGGCCGGACCCGTCCGCACCGGCGACTGGCTCGGCCTCTCCCGCGACGGGATCGAGGTGGTGGGCGACACGCTGGCCGATGCGGCCTGCGGCCTGCTCGAGGTACTCGTCACCGAGGAGCACGACCTGGTGACCATCATCGAGGGCGAGGGATCGGGTGCCGCCGACACCCGCCGGATCACCGAATGGCTGAAGGAGGCCCGGCCGCTGGTGGAGACCGAGGTCCACCACGGCGGCCAGCCGCTCTACCCGTACCTGTTCTCCATCGAGTGACGGAGGCGGCACCGACGACCGGTGCCGGGGCGCCCGCCCCGGGGCGACGGCTGCAGCAGCTGGCCGACCTGCCGGTGACGGTGCTGCGGGGGGTGGGACAGGCCGTCGCCCGGGACCTGGGCGAGCTCGGCATCACCACCGTCTTCGACCTGGTCACCCACTATCCGCGCCGCTACATCGACGGCACCCGCATGCTGACGGTCGACCGGTTGGTGGAGGGCGAGAAGGCCACCGTGCTGGCCACCGTCCGCCGGGTCAACTCGCCACCGGTGCGCCGGGGCCGGGGGCGGCGGGCACCGGCCCGGGTGGAGGTCGAGGTCGTCGACGCCGGCGGGCCGGCTGAAGGTCACGTTCTTCAACCAGGCGTGGCGGGCCCGCCAGCTCCCGGTCGGGACGCTCGTGCTCCTCTTCGGTCCCGTCTCCTCGTTCCGGGACGCCCTCCAGATGGTCAACCCCACCGCCGAGGTCCTGCGGGGGGCCGACGAGTCCGCCACCGACGACGACGGTCCGTCGTCCGGTCGCATCTACCCCGTCTACCCCCTGACCGACAAGGCCGCGCTGACCTCGGCCCGCATCGGTCGCCTGGTCCACGAGGCGCTCGACCGGGCCGGAGCCTTCGCCGACCCGCTGGACGACGGACTCCGCCGCCGGCACCGGCTCATCGACCGGACGGCCGCCTTCGCCGGCATCCACCGGCCGACCGCCATGTCCGAGGTCGAGCCGGCCCGGCGCCGCCTGGCCTTCGACGAGCTGCTGCGGCTCCAGCTGGCGCTGGTGCTGCGTCGCCAACGCCTCCACGAGGACGCCCGCGGCATCGTCCACACCACCACCCGGCCCGACGGTCCCACGCTGGTCGAGCAGTTCGTGGGGCACCTGGACTTCCCGTTGACCGGGGCCCAGGCCCGTGCCGTCACCGACCTGGCCGGCGACCTCGGCGGCCCCCTGCCCATGCACCGCCTGCTCCAGGGTGACGTCGGCTCCGGCAAGACGGTGGTGGCCGTCGCCGCCCTGCTCTTCGCGGTGGAGGGTGGGCACCAGGGGGCGTTGATGGCCCCCACCGAGGTCCTGGCCGAGCAGCACGCCGTCGAGGTCCGGCGCCTGGTCGACGGCCTGACCGTGCCCGACCCGTCGACCCTGTCCGGCGAGCGCCCGCTGCGGGTGGCCCTGCTCACCAGTCGCACCGGAGCGGCCGAACGGGCCGGCATCCACGAGGGGCTGGCCGCCGGGACCGTCGACCTCCTGGTCGGCACCCACGCCCTGCTGACCGACCGGGTCGTCTTCGACTCGCTCGGGGTCGTGGTGATCGACGAGCAGCACCGGTTCGGCGTCGAGCAACGGGCCGCGCTGCGCGACAAGGGGCGGGGCGGGGACGGACAGGGGAGCGACCCGGACCTCCTGGTGATGACGGCGACCCCGATCCCCCGGACGGCGGCCATGGTCGTCTTCGGTGACCTGGACATGACCGTCATCGACGAGCTGCCCCCGGGCCGTCAGCCCGTGGCCACCACGTGGGCGCGGACCCCGCTCGAGGCCGAGCAGGCGTGGTCCCGGGTGCGGGAGCAGGTGGGCACCGGGCACCGGGCCTTCGTGGTCTGCCCCCTGGTCGAGGGCTCCGACAAGATCGAGGCGGCATCGGCCACGGCCGAGGCCGAGCGCCTGGCCTCCCACGAGCTGGCCGGCCTGCGGGTCGGCCTCCTGCACGGCCAGATGAAGCCGGCCGAGAAGGAGCAGGCCATGGAGGCCTTCCGGACGGGTGACCTCGACGTGCTGGTGGCCACCACCGTCATCGAGGTCGGCGTCGACATCCCCGACGCGTCGGTGATGGTGATCGAGGACGCGGACCGGTTCGGGATCGCCCAGCTCCACCAGCTGCGGGGCCGGGTCGGCCGCAGCGGCGAGCCGGCGTGGTGCTTCCTGCTGTCCGAGGCCGATTCGCCCGAGGCGACCGCCCGGCTCGAGGCCATGGAGGCCAGCACCGACGGGTTCGTCCTGGCCGACGTGGACCTCGAGCTGCGGGGGGAGGGCACCCTCCTCGGTGCCCGACAGAAGGGGCGGTCCGATCTCAAGCTGGCCCGGCTCCTGTCCGACCGGGACCTGGTGGTCGAGGCCCGGTCCCTGGCCGTCGAGCTGGTCGACGGCGATCCCCACCTGGACGGCCACCGGCTGTTGGCCGAGGAGCTCCGCCTGTTCGTCGACGACGACGAGGCCGAGTTCCTGTTCAAGAGCTGACGGGCCCACGGCGGGGGCGGGATGGCGTCGGCGGGGCCCCGCCACCCACGTCCGGACCGCAGTCGAACACCGAGGTGGCGCCGGTAGGGTGGACCGATGCCGCGTGATCGGTGGGGAGTACCGGGGCAGGCGCCTGACCGCGCCCGTGGGGGCCCACGTACGGCCCACCTCGGACCGGGTCCGCGAGGCCATCTACGACATCCTGTTCAGCCTGGGTGGGGTGGAGGGGCTGCAGGTGGCCGACCTCTTCGCCGGCACCGGCGCCCTCGGCATCGAGGCCCTTTCCCGGGGGGCGGCCTCGGTGACCTTCGTCGACCGCGACCCCGGTTCGATCACCACCGTCCGGGCCAACCTGGTGTCCGCCGGCCTGGGGGAGGCGGAGTCCGACGGCGACGCCACGGTGATCCGGGCCGACGTCGACTCGTGGGTGGCCTCGAGCGCGGCCCGCTACGACCTGGTCCTGTGCGACCCGCCCTATGACTACGCCGCATGGGAGACCCTGGTCACGAGGCTTCCGGCCGATCTCGCCGTGCTCGAATCGGGTGCGGAACTCCCGCCGGTGGACGGGTGGGAGATACTCAGATCCCGGCGGTATGGGGGTACCATCGTGACGGTCGCCCGCTCGGCGCGGGCATCCCAGAAAGGTGTCTCGTGAGGATTGCGCTCATCCCGGGGTCGTTCGATCCTGTCCACAACGGGCATCTCGAGGTCATCGAGCGTGCGTCGCGCCTCTTCGACGAGGTCGTGGTGGCCGCCCTGCGCAACCCCCAGAAGAACGAGGCCCTGTTCGACGACGACGAGCGTCGCGAGATGCTCGAGGAGACCGTCACCCACCTGGCCAACGTGCGCATCGTGTCGATGACCACCCTGGTGGTGAACGTGGCCCAGGAGGTCGGTGCCAGCGCCATCGTCAAGGGGCTGCGGGCCGTCTCCGACTTCGAGAACGAGCTGCAGATGGCGCAGATGAACAAGCAGCTGTCCGGGGTCGAGACGCTCTTCATCCCCACCAGCTCGGCCCATTCGTTCATCGCGTCGCGGCTGTTGCGCGAGGTCGCCCGGTTCGGCGGCGACGTGACCGCCTTCGTGCCCAAGTCGGTGGCCCAACGGCTCGAGGAGAAGTTCGCCGGTGAGTGACCTCTTCGACGACCTCGACCAGGAAGTGGCCGACGGCGAGCAGGCCGACGCCGAGACGTACATCCGCAGCGCCCTCGAGGTGGTCCTGAACGCCAAGCCGATGCCGCTGTCGTCGTCGGTCCGGATCGAGAAGGACGAGTTGGTCGAGCTGCTCGAAGGGGCCCTCCACCGCATCCCCGAGGAGATCAAGCAGGCCCGGTGGATGCTGAAGGAGCGCGAGGACTTCCTGGCCGAGACCCAGCGCAAGGCCGCGGGCATCATGGAGGAGGCACGGGTCCAGACCGAGCGCATGGTGCAGCGGACCGAGGTCGTCCGCCAGGCCAACCACGTCGCCCAGCGCATCCTGGACGACGCCAACGAGGAGGCCCGCCGCCTGCGCCACGAGGCCGAGGACTACGCCGACAAGAAGCTGGCCAGCTTCGAGATCGTGCTCGACCGGACGATGAAGACCGTCCAGGCCGGCCGGGAGAAGCTCCAGGTGAGTCCCATCCCCGCCGTCGACATCGGCGACCAGGGCGACACCTCGGTGGCCGGCGAGGGCACCACCTCGCGCGGCGACGAGGCCGACGGCTTCTTCGACCAGGACCTCGCCTGAGGCGGGTCGTGCCCGGAACCGACACGGCGCCGGACCGTCCCGGTGACCGTCGTCCCTTCCAGGTCCAGGTGGCCGCCCTGCGCAAGCAGAACGGCGCCACCCGCCACGAGCACCGCGAAGGGGTGATCGCCGACCTCGGTGCCGTGTCCGTCGTCGTGCCCGACGGCGCACCCGTGGTCCTCGACCTGACGCTCTCCTCCTACCCGGGCGGGATCATGGCCGACGGCACGGTGTCGGCCCCGTGGAAGGGGGAGTGCCGGCGCTGCGGCGGCCCGGTGGCCGGCACCGTGGCGGCCGAGGTGCACGAGCGGTATGCGCCGGGCGGCGGGGCCGCACACGACGAGGAGGCGTACCCGCTGGCCGGCGACGAACTGGACCTCGAGCCCCTGGCCCGCGACGCGGTCCTCCTCGAACTGCCCCTGGCCCCCCTGTGCGCCGACGACTGCCGGGGCCTGTGCCCGACGTGCGGGGTCAACCGGAACCACGAGTCGTGCGCCTGCACCGCGCCGGTGGATCCCCGCTGGTCGGCCCTCGACACCCTGCGTGACGGAGGGTCCCCGTCTTGACCTAGGATGTCCTCCTTATGGCCGTTCCGAAGAAGAAGACCTCCAAGGCGAAGAGCCGCAGCCGCCGGGCATCCAACTGGGTGCTCAAGGCGCCGGCACGCTCGGTGTGCCCGCAGTGCACCACCGCCAAGCTGCCCCACATCGTGTGTCCCAACTGCGGTTGGTACAAAGGCCGACAGGCCATCGAAGTCGACTAGTGGCCCGAGGCACACCTCGACCGACGGGTGACGCGTTCGACGCGCTCCCGGTGGCGGTCGATGCCATGGGCGGGGACAAGGCTCCCGACGAGATCGTCAAGGGGGCGCGCCAGGTGGCCGAGGCCGGGGGCATCGGGGTCCTGCTCGTGGGAGTGCCCGGCGGCATGGGCGACACCGGCGACCTCCCGCTCCTCGAGTGCAGCGAGGTCATCGGCATGGACGACGACCCCGCCCAGGGGGTGCGTCGCAAGAAGGACTCGTCGTTGGTCCGGGCCGCCGAGGCCGTCCGCGACGGCAAGGCCATGGCCATGGTCTCCGCCGGCAACACCGGGGCCACCATGGCCTCGGCCCTCCTGCGGATGGGGCGGCTCCCCGGGATCATCCGGCCGGCGATCGCCACGCCGATCCCCGACCTGAAGAAGGACTACCCCACGGTCATGCTGGACGCCGGGGCCAACGCCGAGGCGACGTCGGCCATGCTCCTCCAGTTCGCCCAGATGGGGGCGGCGTACTCGACCAAGCGCTACGGGGTGGCCCGTCCCCGGGTGGCGCTGCTGTCGATCGGTGAGGAGAAGTCGAAGGGGACCCCGCTGATCAAGGAGACCCACGCCATCCTGGCCGAGGGGAACCACGGTGACTTCGCATTCGTCGGCAACGTCGAGGGGCGGGACTTCTTCGAGAACCAGGCCGACGTCATCGTGACCGACGGCTTCACCGGCAACGTGGCCCTCAAGACCCTCGAGGGCACACTGCGCTTCCTGCTCGAGACCCTGACCGGCATCTTCACCATGCCCGAGGTGGCCGACGCGGCCGGCGTCCTCCTGCCGCACCTGATGCCGCTGGCCGCCACCCTCGACCCCGAGGGCACCGGCGGCGCCATGCTCCTCGGTGTCGACGGGGTGTGCGTGATCAGCCACGGGTCGTCGTCGTCGGTGGCCATGGTCAACGCCATCACGGTGGCCCACGACGTGGCCGTCAACGGGCTGGTGGCGGCCATCGCCGCCTCGGTGCGGTCCGACGACCTCGTCTCGGACTCGGCCGACGTCGGCTGAGCCTCAGGTCCTGGCGAACCCGGCCACGTCGCGGGCCGTGTCCCGGCTGACGTCGGGACAGGCGATGGTGAAGATCTCGGTCCCGTGCATGGTGCCCATCTGCTGGCGGCAACGGGCCGCCACGCCGGCCTCGAGCAGCAGGCGGTAGAACTCGATGCCCTCGTCGCGCAGCGGATCGCACTCGTTGACGTTGATGACCACCGGTGGCAGCCCGGCCACGTCGTCGACCGTGGCGAACAGCGGCCAGGCCAGGGGGTCCTTCGCCTCGAACGCCTCGATCCCGTAGGCCAGGGCGCCCTTGCTGCCGTGCAGGTCCAGCAGGATGCCGTTGTTCTCGTAGGTGGAGGCGAGCTGCTCCTGGGGCCACTCCCCGGCGATGTAGGGGCACAGGGCGTAGAGACCCTTCACCTTGCCGATCTCCCCGTCGCGCAGCAGCCGCATGCCGGCGGCCAGGGTGAGGTTGCCGCCGCCGCTCTCCCCGGCGATCACGATCCGGTCCGGGTCGATCCCCAGGTCGCCGGCGTGGTCGACCACCCAGTGGAAACCGGACACGCAGTCGTTCAACCCGGCCGGATACGGGGCCACCTCGGGCACCGACGACGGGGAGAGGGCGTTGCGGAAGTCCACCATCACCACGGCCACCCCGTTGGCGGCGATGAGCTTGCCCCATCCCCGGTACATCCCGTCGAAGCACGACAGGTTGGTCATGCCGCCTCCGTGGATGTAGTACACGCAGGCCACGACGTCGTCTCCCACGGGTCGGATGATCCGGAGGTTGATGGAGTTCCCGTCGGGCACCGAGGTGATCGACTCCGTGGAGATCGCCAACCCGGTCGACGGGGCCGCCTCCTCGGTGTCGCACAGGTCCATGAACTGCCCGAACGCCGCGGCGCCCTCGATGGCCTCGGGGGTGTTGGCCTCGGCGACCAGCTGCTCCCGGGTGGTCGCCGAGGACGGCTCGATGTCCGGGAGGGAACCGAGGAGCACCTTGATCCGCGGGTCGATCCGACGGTCGGCGGAGAAGTCGTGGGCCACGGCGGCCTCCTGTGGTTGCGGGGCCGCCGGGGTCGACAGGCCTGCCTGCCCGTGACCTTACGACGATCGGCGCAGGAGGTCCTTGGCGATGTGGGTGACCTGGATCTCGTCGGTCCCGGCGTAGATCTGGAAGACCTTGGCGTCCCGGGCGAGCTGCTCGACCCGGTACTCGGCGGTGTAGCCGTTCCCACCCATCAGCTGGACGGCCTCCATGGCCACCTCGGACGCGGCCTGGGCCGAGTAGAGCTTGAGGGCCGACGCCTCGGCCAGGGTCAGGTCCTTGCCGGCCGCGGAGGTCTCGATGTGCCGGAAGACGAGGTTCTCGACGTTCAGCCGGGCGACCTCCATCCGGGCCAGCTTGAGCTGGATGAGCTGGAAGTCGCCGATCGGCTTGCCCCACAGGACGCGGTCCTTGGCGTACTGCACCGACAGCTTGAGGCACTCCTCGATCACGCCCAGTGACATGGCGGCAACGCCGGCCCGCTCGGTCACGAAGTTGGCCTTGGCCGACTCGCGACCGCTCTCCTCGCGGACCTCCGTCTCGCCGAGGAGGTGGTCCTTGCCGACCCGCACGTCGGTCATGAAGAGCTCGCCGGTGGGGGAGGAGTGCAGGCCCATCTTGCGGAGCGGCTTGGACTGCTCGAGGCCGGGAGTGCCGGCGTCCAGGATGAACGTGAGCACCGGCCGGTCCCGCATCGGGGTGCCCGAACCGTCGTCGAGCTTGGTGTAGAGCACGATGGTGTCGGCGTAGGGGCCGTTGGTGATCCAGGTCTTCGAGCCGTTGATGACGTACTCGTCCCCGTCCCGCCGGGCGGTGGTGGTCATGCCGCCCAGCGCGTCGGAGCCGGAGTTGGGCTCGGTGATGGCCCAGGCGCCGACCTTCTCGGCGGTGAGCAGGTCGAGGCCCCACCGTTCCATCTGGGCCGGGGTCCCGCCCTTCATGATGGTCCCGGCGGCCAGGCCGACACTGACCCCCATGGAGGTCACGATGCCGGGGCAGTGGTGGCACAGCTCGATGATCGGGATCAAGGTCATGGCCGCCGCCCCGCCGTCACCGGCCCGGGCGGACCGCTCCTCGGCGGACTCCTTGGTCCCGGACGCCTTGCGCTCGACCTGGACCTTGAACCGGTCCCGGGCCATCTGGTCCATGCCGAAGGCGGCGTAGAGCTTGCGGATGATGTCGTACGGGGGCACGCCGTCGTGCTCCACGGCGTCGATCTGCGGGACCACCTCGGCGTCGATGAAGCGCCGGATCGCGTCCCGGACCATGAGATGCTCTTCGGACCACTCGAACATGGCGACCTCCCCGTAGGTGGACCTGCTCAGGCGATGGAACAGGTTCTGCTCGGGGCAGAGGCTACTCGCAGCCCGCCTACAGTCGGGACGTGCGACTGAAGCGCAAGTCCGAGGGGACCCCCTATGAGCGGTGGGGCGGCCAGCCGTTCTTCGACGCGTTGGTGGAGCAGTTCTACGTGGGCGTGGCCACCGACCCGTTGCTCCGGCCCATGTACCCGGACGACCTGACCGACTCCAAGGCCCACCTGGCCCTGTTCCTCGGCCAGTACTGGGGCGGCCCGGAGGTCTACAACCAGGTCAGGGGCCATCCGCGCCTGCGGATGCGCCACACGCCGTTCGTGATCGGGCGCACCGAGGCCGAGGCCTGGATGCGGCACATGACCGCGGCGGTGGATGCCATGGGCATGGGCGACGACGACCGCACCGAGCTGCTCGACTACCTGTCGATGGCGGCCCGCAGCCTCCAGAACGCCCACTGAGCCGGTCCGCCCCGCCGCCGTGGTGGCGGCATCACCAGGTGGCGCCCAGGACGGCCCGCATGGTGGCCTCGAACGCGGCGTCGCCGAGCGACGATCGGGCACCCAGCACCATGGCGGCATCCTCGCCCACCGGTACCCGCAGGGGGGTGGCCGGGTCCTCGATGGCCCGCAGGATGGCCTCCGCCACGAACTCGGGGCCCGGTCGCCCCGACGGGCCGGTCACCACCCGGTCGGTGTGCTCCCACTGCTCCCACAGCTGGTCGTAGGACGGGTCGCCCCGCTGGCGCCCGCCCGGCAACATGCCGGGGGCGGTGTAGCCGGGCTCCAGGATGACCACCCGGATGCCGAAGTGGGCGAGTTCGTAGTGGAGGGTCTCGGAGAACGACTCGAGGGCGTACTTCGACGCCGAGTAGGCACCGTCGAGCGGCGTGGCCACCCGGCCCTGGATGGAGCTGACGTTGACGATGACGCCGGAGCCCCGCTCCCGCCATGCCGGCAGGAGGGGTTGGAGCACCCGCAGGGCGCCGAACACGTTGGTGGCGAAGATCGACTCGATCCGGTCGAGCGGGAAGCTCTCGAGGGGTCCCTTGCCGTTCTGGGCGGCATTGTTGACCACGGCGTCGAGCGGGCCGGCGGCGTCGAGGGCCGCGGCCACGGAGGCGTCGTCGGTGACATCGAGGGGGAGGCGGAGGGCCACGTCGAGGTCGTCGAGCAGACGCACGTCGCGGGCGGTGGCCACCACCTCGTGGCCGGCCCCGGCGAGCACGGTGGCGGTGGCCGCGCCGATGGCCCGACCCGCACCGGTGATGAGGATGCGCATGGCGCCGAGGCTAGACGGGACCATCCGGTCCCATCGGGGCCCGGGCCCGACCCGCGCCCGCCCGGGGGTGAGGGGACGCGGCCACGGGAATCCGGCGGGGACGGAGGGCTAGCCTGCCGGCATGACGACCGACGAACTCATGGCCCGCGCCTGCCCCATCATCCGGGACATCGGGTGGGCCCACTACTTCGCCCCCGAGGCGGAGGCCCTGGCCGCCGAGCTCGGGATCGACATCTTCACGCTGTATGCCGTCGGCCGCGGTGGCGTCCTCGGTGACGTGGAATCGATCGTGGTGGCCAGTGCGTTCGGCTATTTCAACCCCGACGTGGTCGACGCCCTGTGGAACCTCGGCAGACAGCACATCGCCCCCCGTGAGGCAGCCCGCGCCTACCTCGACTGTGCGGCCGAGGTGGGCCGCCGTGCCCTCGCCCACATCGAGGGGCTCGACGCCATGGTGGCCGCCGCCGACGCCGTCAACCAGGCGGCCGACCCGGTCGGGCTGGCCCTCTACGCCGGTTTCCGGGGCGAGCTCCTGGTGGCCGACACCCCGGGACGGGCCCTCCAGATCGTGACCGTCCTGCGCGAGCTGCGGGGGAGCGCCCACCTCATCGCCCTGCGGGCCTGCGGGGTGGACGCCCGCACGGCCCACTTCATCAAGCGCCCGGGCGACGGGGTCATGTTCGGGTGGCCCGCCGACTTCGTGCCCGAGATCAGTGACGAGCAGCGGGCGGCGGCGGACCGGGCGGAGGCGCTGACCGACGCGCTGGTGCGCCCGGCGTACGCCGCGCTCGACGACGCCGGTGCAGCCGCCCTGCTGCGCGGCCTGGACGACATGGCCGTCGCCCTCGGCGGGGGCACCGTCTGACCCACGGTCCGGTCGCCGTCCGGCCCTTGGTGCAACCGGGGCCCGACCCGTGGTCCGGGCGGCGGCCCCGGGGCGACCGCAGGGACAGCACCCCGTCGCGCGCCGGTTGCGCGGGCATATCCTGTCGTCCCATGAACCCGAGCCTCGCCCCGGACGGTTGGACCATCGATGAACTGGCCCGCCACGCCGACGTCTCCGTCGGGACGATCCGGCTCTACCAGAGCGAGGGCCTGCTCCCGCCGGGCCGCCGGCTGGGACGTTCGATGCGGTTCGGACTGGCCCACCTCGACCGACTCCGCCGGATCCAGCAGCTGCGGGACTGCAACTTCACGCTGGCCGCCATCCGCCGCATGCTCGACGAAGGCCTGTTCGTCCTGCTCGATCGCGTCCTGGGCACGGACGAGCGGCCCCGGGTCCGGGCCCAACTGGCCGAGGAGTCGGGCGTGGACGACAGCCTGGTCGACACGCTCGAGCACCTCGGCTTCCTCGCCCCTCCCGCCGACCGGGGCGCCGAGACCTACGACGGGGCGGACGTCCGCGTCCTGGAGGCGGTGGGCCAGCTCGTCGAGCTGGGCACGCCACCGGCGATGCTGGAGGTGGTGCTGCCCATCTACATGCGCCACATCCAGGCCCTGCAGGAGGAGCTCCTGTGCACGCTCTCCGGGCGCGCCGACCTGGGCCCGGACCTGTCGGGCGAGGCGGTGGCCGCGTACAACGCACGGGCCGCGGAGCACAACGAGGCGTTCCTCAACCGGTGGGACGTCATCGTGGACTACCTCCACCACCGGATGATCCAGCGCCTGGTCCACCTGGCCCGGGGCCGTCGGGAACCGGTGCGGTGACCCCGCCGGACCCCGTCGGCGGTCAGGGCATCAGGGTGTCGAGGAAGCTGTTGGAGAAGATGCGGTTCGGGTCGTAGCTGTCCAGGGTGGCCAGCGCCGCGCTCCAGCCGTCGTTCGCCGCCTGGCCCGGTCGTGTACATGGCGGGGACGGTGGACCCGAGCACCGAGGAGTTCGACCAGGCACCCGACGAGGTGTAGCCCCAGCCCTTGGACCACTCGAACCGGACCCCTGCGTACGACCCGGTGTAGTTGGCGACAGGATCCACGACTCGAGCTGGGCGTAGAACTGGGCCGAGGCCGGGGTGCCCGGGATGGTCAGCGCATCGAGCCACACCGCGCAGTTCCAGTTCGGCTGGTCCGGCCTCGGGCGGAGCGGCCCGAGCTGGGGCGTCTGCGCGCCGGAGACGGCCACGTCCGAGGCCACGTCGAGTCCGGTCACCCGGATCTCGATGGGTCCGTTCATCGGGTACTGCCCGTTGGCGGCGTACTGGTTCACCAGGTTCGTGTAGTACGTGTAGAAGTCGCTGACCACCTGCTGGATCGAGTTGGTGTTGGTGAGGATGGTGTACCCGTTGGCGGTCACCTGCAGCGTCGTCGGCTTGACGTAGAGGGTGGAGTAGCGCGACGGGCCCCAGATGTTGCCGGTGTTCTCGAAGATGAGCCCGGTGCCGACGGCGGCCATCTCGACGTTCTCGAAGGTCGGGGTGCCCGACACCACCCCCTTCAGCAGGCTGGCGATGAACTGGGACTCCGACGTCGAGTCACGCCGTTGGCGAACGCGTAGTTGTACGGGCCCGAGACGCCGTTGGAGAACCAGGGCTTGCTCGGGGCGATGTTCCACACCTTGAGCCACGGGCAGGGTCGTGAAGGGGAACGAGATCAGCTCCACCCGGCCCGAGGACAGCACGAGGCTCTGGAACGACTGCGAGCCGGCCGAGGACGGAGGCGCCAGCAACGTCGACTGGGGGATCGTCCAGTAGCTGACGCACTGCAGGTTGACGTCGGCGCCCGACCTGGAGGGTCACGTCGGTGATGAACGCCCGGCCCACGTGGACGAGGAGGGGCTTGATGGCCGGATCGGTGCGGCTGAAGGTCCTGCAGCACGTACTGGCCCTGGGACGCGTTCCACACCACGGCGGTCAGCGACAGCACCGCATTGCTGACCGAGCCGTAGGTCTTGCCGGAGATCGGCGTCTCGTTGTGCCCGCGGATGGCGGTCCCGTGCCCGCCGATGGCCAGCACACCCGCCGAGGGTCAGGTCGCCGGGCGCCGGGTTGGCGGTCAGGCCGAGGCCGTGGGACCCGAGCGTGGCGAGCAGCGCGTCCATGGTGATCCCGGTCTGGGCGGTCACCGTGGCCGGCGACCCGGACGTGCTCACCGAGACGGAGGTGAGGTGCTGGGTGGTGTCGACGAGCAGGTAGTCGGCCCCGGTGTCGCCGGACCGCAGGATGAGCGGCGACCAGCCGTGCCCCATCCCCTTCGGCCGCACCCGCCACCCGTTGGCATGGGCCCAGTTGGCGATGGTGACCACGTCGGCCGACGTCTTCGGCGCGGCGGTCCACACGCCCTGGACCGCGACCTCGCCGGACCAGTTCTGGTACGCCTGCTGGTACAGCGAGATCGACGAGGGGAATCCCGGTGGCGTCGGGAGGGTGGTCTGCCGCGCTCGCCGCAGGCACGCGGTAGGCCGGTGCCCAAGCCGCCATCCCGGCCGCCGCGGCCGTGCCCGCCGCCGCCTGGAGGAAGTTCCTCCGTCGAGATCCCGCCCTTCGCTCGACCTTCCTGACCCGCGTCCATCATCTCGCTTTCCTCCCCCGGAGCTGCCGCGTTGGCACTCCACGGGCGTCACGATGAACGTGTCCATCGTCCATGTCAATTTATTCAGACATGACTGCGCGGTAAGTTCCGCGGCCAGCCCGGGCGGCCGGTGCGGCACCGGCCGGTCGGTCCGCAGCGGCCGCCGGGGAGCCGGGTACCGGCGGCGCCGGGAGCCGCGCCAGCCCGGTGTGGGCGTCCTCAGACGGCATCGACGCGGGCCACGTCGACGGCCACGTCCAGGGTGTGGAAGTCGCCCCCGCCGAACACGATGCCCTTGAGGGGCGACACGTCGGCGTAGTCGCGCCCCCACGCCGTGGTCACGTAGGTGGACCCGACGATCTTGTCGTTGGTCGGGTCGAGGTCGAGCCAGCCCCATCCGGGCACGAAGACCGACAGCCAGGCGTGGGACGCGTCGGCCCCGACCAGGCGCTCCACCCCGGGAGGCGGGGCCGTCTCCAGGTAGCCGCTGACGTAGCGGGCGGCCAGGCCCATCGACCGCACGCAGCCCACGGCCAGGTGGGCGAAGTCCTGGCAGACGCCCCGTCGGTGCTCGAGGACCTCGTCGAGCGGGGTGGTCACCGTGGTGAATCCCGGGTCGTAGACGAAGTCGGCGTGGATCCGCTCGGTCAGGGCGGTGACGGCGTCGACCAGCGGGGCACCGGGGGGGAACGACGGCTCCGCGTACTCGCGCACCACCCGGGCCGTCGAGACGAGCGGCGACTCGAAGCAGAACTCCCGGGCGTCCAGCATCTCGGGGCTCAGGTCGTTGGTCAACAGGTCGAGCGCCTCGCCCCACACCGGACCGACGGCGGGGAGCGGATCGGTGTCGACCACGTCGACCACGCTGGTGGCGGTGACGCGTCATCTCGGTGAACGGCCCGTCCACCACGAAGCTGGTGACCGGGTTCCCGTAGAAGTCGGCCCGTTCGCCCCAACCGGTGGGGGCCGGGGTCGACGGTCAGGTCGCTCGACACGCAGGTCTGGCGGTCGGTCTCCCGGGGGCGGAGGTGGGCCTCGTTGCGGCACCGGCTGACCGGCGCGCCGTAGCGGTAGTCGGTCCGATGCTCGATCCGGTACCTCACGTCCCACCGCCGATGCTCTCGGGCTGCCCACCGGCCAGCACCGAGAGTCTCTCATGGGCGAAATACGTGCTCCGCAGCGAGTCGAGGAGGTCGCCGAGCAGGCCGTCGACGGTGGAGAAGACCGAGTCGAGCTCGGGTCGGCGCCCGGTGGCGGGGTCGACGGCGGCCAGCCGGTCCGGGTCGGTCAGCCGGAGCAGGGTGGTCGCCTCGAGGGCCAGGCGCTCCTCGTTGCCCAGGCGCTGGGCCGAGGACCGCTTGGGCAGCTCGGCCAGGTGGGCCACCAGCTGGTCCAGCTGGAACAGGACGCTCCGCGGGTTGGCCACGTCGTAGACCAGGAGGTCGAGGGCGCCGGCCACGTGGAGGACGGCTCCGGCCCGGCGCCGGAAGATGATCAGGCTCTCCGACGTCTTGAGCAGGGACTCGACCAGCAGGTCCTCGACCACGCCGGCCCGCTTGTCGACCAGCACCGACCGCAGCAGGCGCACCAGCGACCGGGCGCGCTCGAGGCGGCGGCCCCCGTCGAGGAAGAGCCAGGCCGAGTCCCGCTCCATGTTCTCGGCGCACACCCCGGACAGGGCCAGGAGCGACCGCTGCAGGCGCAGCAGGCTGGGCTGGGCCCCGACGAACTGGGTGGGCGGCCGCCGCCGGAACCGTCCGAGCTCCTCCTCGATGTCGCCGACCAGCTGCCAGGTGTCGGCCGACAGCTGCTCGCGCACCGAGTACGACGCCTCGACCAGCACCCCGAGGGTGGACACCAGGCTGCCGTCGGTGTCCTGGTCGAACAGCAGGGCCAGGGCGGTCCGGTCGTTGGGCAGGACCCCTCCGGCCACCGGCCGGGCCGCACCGGTCACGGGAGGGGCCACGGCCGGCACCCGACCCTCGGGCGCACCACCTTCGGGCACACCGCCATCGGGCTCGGCCGCCGGGTCGAACCCCGAGGCCGAGCCCAGGGCGGACAACAGGACCTGGAGCGACTGGGCGCCGTCCTCGTCGTCCGAGCCGAGGGGCTGGTCGAGGCGGGCGAGCACCGTGCGGATGAGCCGGACCACCAGTTCGGCGTGCTCGGCGCTGCGGCCGAGGGTGAACAGCCGGGCCGCCACCCGGCCGGGCAGCGCCACCGGGAGCTCGGGCACCAGGACCGGGCGGGGCGCGGCGCGTCCCGAGGGCAGCCACGGGCTCTGCTGGAGCGCCGGCTCGGCGGAGGCCACCCAGGTGTCCTTGCTCGTCCCGTCGCCCCGGCTCGAGATGACCAGCGAGTCGACGTCGGCCCCGACCCGGGTCAGCCCTCCGGGCAGCAGGCGGAACCCGTGGCCGTCGTCGGTCCCGTCGGCCACCGCGAAGGTGCGCAGCACCACCGGGCGGGGGACGAGGGTGCCGTCCTCGGCCACCGTCGGCATGGTCGAGGGGACGACGATCTCCTGGCCCACCCAGTCGCCCGGGCGGGCCAGGACCCGGTCGCGCAGGGCGTCCCGATCGGCCGCGGCTCAGCAGGGCCGGCCGCACGGGACGGGTGCCGGCGGCCGGCAGGACGGGCAGCAGGAGGAGTCGGTCGAACCCGGCCAGCACGTGGCTGAGGCCGTCGGACCGGCCGCACCACCAGCTCTCCGGCCCGGGCAGGGCGAGGTCCTCGCCGAGCAGGGCGGGGGCGAGATCGGCCAGCAGGCCGGCCAGGGCGGGGCTCTCCAGGATCCCCGAGCCGAGCGGGTTGAGGACGGCCACCCGTCCCCGGCGGACCACCTCGAGGAGCCCGGGGACCCCGAGGAGCGAGTCGGCCCGGAGCTCGACCGGATCGCACCACTGGTCGTCCACCCGCCGGATGACCACGTCGACCGGGTCGAGCCCCGAGAGCGACCGCAGCCACACCCGGTTGTTCTGGACCTCCAGGTCGCGGCCCTCCACCAGCGGGTAGCCGAGGAAGGAGGCCAGGTAGGCGTGCTCGAAGTAGGTCTCCGACAGCGGTCCCGGGGTGAGGATGACCACGCGGGGCTCGTCCGTCCCGTCCGGTGCGGCCCGGGCCACCCCGGCCCGGATGGCCCGGAAGAACCCGGCCTGGCGTTCGACCCCCGACGTCCGGTGGAGGGTCGGCAGCACCCGGGACAGGGCCGAGCGGTTCACCAGGGCGTAGCCGAGCCCCGACGGGGCCTGGGCCCGGTCGGCCACCGCCCGGAAGGACCCGTCGGCCTCGCGCACCACGTCGACGCCGGTCAGGAACAGGCGGTGGGCACCGGGCTGGGGGATCCCGGCGCAGGGCCGGAGGAACGCCGGGTGGCCGAGGACCACGTCGGCGGGCACCAGGCCCCGGGCGATGAGGGTGCGCTCGCCGTACAGGTCGGCACCCACCAGGTCGAGCAGCGCGGCGCGCTGGGCCACGGCACGCTCCAGGCGGGTCCACTCGACGGGATCGAGGACCAGGGGGACCGGATCGAGCGTCCACGGGCGACGGACGCTGTGCGCCGTCGACGGCCACGTTGTAGGTGGCCCCCTCGTTGCGGAGCAGCCGGGCCAACTCGTCGCGCCGGGACGCCAGGCCCTCGGCGCCGTAGCCGTCCAGCGCCTCGGCCACCTGGTGCCACCGGGGCCGGATCGAGCCGTCGGCCTCCCGCAGTTCGTCGCAGGCCCCGGGGGGCGCGACGTAGGTGGCCACCGGGGAGGGGGCAGGGGGACGATCGTCCGGTGGGCCGTGGTGGCCCACCGGTGTCGCGGTGGTCACCGGCTGGCGGCCGCCGGCTCCCAGCCGACGAAGCTGGGCCGGAAGTACGTGTCGTCGACCCGCTGGTGGATCTCGACCAGGGCCAGCTGCACGTCCTCCAGGAATTCGGCCGAGTCCACCCACCGTGAGCCTGGCCACCGAGGCCGATGCGACCACCATGGAGGCATTCTGGCAGGCCTCCTGGGCACGCTCGGAATGGGGGAGCGACTTGAGCTGGGCCCGGGCCTCGGTCAGGCAGGCGCCCACGGCGCGGGGGAAGCGGTCGTCCTGGAGCAGGAAGCGGAGCGTCGAGCCTCCCTGGGGCCGGGCCGGCATGGCCCGGCGGAAGGGCTGGTAGGCGGCCAGCGAGCGGAGGACGGCCATCCAGTGGACGACGTCGTAGGGGTCGTCGGCGCCCGGTTGGTGGAGCGAGTCCGAGCGGACGTCGAGCACCCGGGTGGTCAGGTCGGCCCGCTCGATGTTCTGGCCCAGGACCAGGAACGACATGGCCTCGTCCCGGCTCATGGTGCCGAGCAGGATCCCGTGGATGCACTGGCACCCGGCGATGACCCGGCGCAGCCAGCGGACCCGGCCCTCGCGGGAGTGGGCCTCCTCGAGGTGGTCGTTGCTCCCGAGCCACAGGTTGTTGCAGGCCTCCCAGGCCTCCCGGGGGATGACCGGCCGCGCCGTGCGGAGGTTCTCGCGGGCCGCGGTCAGCGAGGCCAGGATCGACGAGTCGTTGCCCTCGCCGTGGAGGAGGAACTCGATCGACGTCCTCCTCCGCGGCCCGGACGTCGTCGAGGTCCTCGGCCGCCGCGTAGCGCTCGGCGAACTCGGAGTCCACGCCGGCGATGGCCAGCAGCGGCTCCCAGCCGACGTCCTCGCCGACCGGCAGGTCCACGTGGGCGTCGGTGTGGACCTGGACGATCCGTGCCGTGCCCTCGGCCCGCTCCAGGTGCCGCCCCGCCCAGTAGACCGCTTCTGCCATGCGTGCGAGCAGCATCGTGCCACTCCTTTCGTCCAGGTCCTCCGGTTCGTCCTGCTCCCCCCGGTCCTGCTGACCCTGCGTCCCCTGCCTGCGTCCCCTGGTTGGCGGTCGCCCCGTCGACCACGTCCTCCTCCGCGTGGCGCCGCTTGCCGGCATCGCCGTCGAACACGTCGACCGGTGGTGCTCACGCCCGCTCCTCGAACGGGTTGTCGTCGACGGCGTCCACGACCCAGGTGTCCTTGCTGCCGCCGCCCTGGGACGAGTTGACGACCAGGGACCCCTCGCGCCGGGCCACCCGGGTCAGCCCGCCGCGGGTCACGTAGGCCCCGTCCGGGCCCATCAGGGTGAACGGACGGAGGTCGACGTGGCGGGGGGCGATGGCGTCGTCGCACAGGGTCGGGGCGGTCGACAGCTTGATGATGGGCTGGGCCACCCACCGGTTCGGCTCGTCCGTGATCTCCCGGGCCGCGGTGGCGAGCTCCTCGGCCGTGGCCTGGGAGCCCACCAGGACGCCGTAGCCGCCGGACTCGTTGGCCGGCTTGACCACCAGCTCGTCCAAGTTGGCCAGCACGTGGGCCCGGGACTCGGGGTCGCTGCAGCGGTAGGTCGGAATGGTCCAGAGGATCGGCTCCTCGTCGAGGTAGAAGCGGATGATCTCGGGAACGTAGGAGTACACCTTCTTGTCGTCGGCGATCCCGGCACCGGGGGCGTTGACCAGCGCCACCCGGCCGGCCTTCCACGCCCGCACCAGGCCGGGCACGCCCAGCATCGAGTCCGGCCGGAACACCTCGGGGTCCAGGAAGAGGTCGTCCACGCGCCGGTAGATCACGTCGACCTGCTCCAGGCCGTCGATGGTCCGGGCGTAGACGCAGTCGTCGTCGAGGACGACCAGGTCCCCGCCCTCCACCAGCTCCACCCCCAGCTGCTGGGCCAGGAAGGCGTGCTCGAAGTAGGCGGAGTTGTAGATTCCCGGGGTCAGCACCACGATGGTCGGGTCGCCGGTGGACGGCGACACCGAGGCCAGGGTGCTGGCCAACCGGCCGACGTAGGGGTCGACGGGTTCGATGCTGTAGTGCCGGAACATCTCGGGGAAGATGTGCTTGGTGACCATGCGGTTCTCGAGCAGGTAGGAGACACCGGACGGCACCCGCAGGTTGTCCTCCAGCACGTACCAGTACCCCTGGTCGTCGCGGATGAGGTCGCTCCCGCAGATGTGGGCCCAGATGCCGCCCGGCGGGTCGACCCCGACGCACTCGCGGCGGAAGTTGGGCGAGCCCGTCACCAGGTCGGCCGGCACCACCCCCTCGCTCACCGCCCGCTGATCGTGGTAGCAGTCGTCGATGAACAGGTTGAGGGCGGCCAGGCGCTGGACGAGTCCCGCCTCGATGACCTGCCACTGGTCGCGGGGGATGATCCTCGGGATGATGTCGAACGGCCACGGCCGGTCGACCCCCACCCCCTCGTCGTACACGGTGAAGGTCACGCCGATGGCCCGGATCTCGCGGTCGGCGGCCAGCTGGCGCTCGGCCAGGGCGACCGGGCCCAGATCGGGCCAGGTGGGTCCACAGCTCGCCGGCCGACGGGCGGGGCACCCCCGAGGGACCGACCAGCTCGTCGAAGAAGGGCGCAGGATCGTAGGACGGCCAGTCGGGAGCGTCGCCCGCGGAGCCGGCCATCGGCGCGAGGGGGTCCACGGGTGCATCCACGCCCTCGAGTGTCCCCCATGGGTGGGTCGGACGCATTGCGGGCGTGTTTCCACTCCGTGAATGCGCGGCTCGGGTATCATTCCCGCAGCCCAGGGCCGAGTTCCGGTCGTGGTACCGACCACCCAATTGGAGACGCCGTGCCCGCTGAGACCCACGTGGAGAAGGGTCCCATGGACCGCCAGGCGATCCTGGAGCTCATCCGGGAGCTGCTGGCCGACATCCTGGAGATCGAGCCGTCCACCATCAGCGAGTCGTCGTCGTTCGCCGAGGACCTCGACGCCGACTCCCTGGCCCTGATCGAACTGGTCGAGGGCCTGGAGGAGGAGCTCGGCGAGCGCTCGGTGGGCTTCCGCATCGAGGACGAGGACCTGGAGGAGCTGCGCACGGTGCGCGACGCCGTCGACTACGTCCACGCCAAGCTCGGGGGGGCCTGACGCGCCCGATGACGTCGGGTGACGACGGAGGGGACCCCACCTCCGACGGACGCCTCGCCGAGCGCATCGGCCACCCCTTCGCCGACCCCCGGTTGCTGGGCCAGGCCCTGGCCCACCGGTCGTGGTGCTCGGAGCACGGCGGTCGGGAATCGAACGAGCGCCTCGAGTACCTGGGTGACGCCGTCCTCGGGATGGTGGTCGCCGAGTACACGTTCCGGGCGCATCCCGAACTGTCCGACGGCACGCTGTCCAAGGTCCGGGCATCGGTGGTGAACGCCCACGTGCTGGCCGAGGTGGCCGTCGAACTGGGGATCGACGAGCACCTCCGCCTGGGCAAGGGCGAGGACGCCTCGGGCGGTCGGGCCAAGGTGTCGATCCTGGCCGACACCATGGAGGCCGTGATCGGTGCCGTCTACCTCGACGCCGACCTCGACACCGCACGCGACCTGGTGCTTTCGCTCCTCGAGGACCGGATCGCGGTGGCGGTGGGCGAGCCGGGGGAGTCGGACCACAAGAGCCGCCTCCAAGAAGTGACCGTGCACCTCGGACGGGGTGTGCCCCGCTACGAGGTCGAGGGGTTCGGGCCTGATCATGCTCGGAGGTACCTGGCCACGGTGTACGTTGCTGGCCAGCGCCTCGGTACGGGGGAGGGGCGGTCCAAGAAGGACGCCGAGCAGGTCGCCGCCCAGGTGGCCTGCGAATCGTTGGAAGCCGAGAGAGGCGGGGGAAATGCCTGAGCTTCCCGAAGTAGAGACCATCCGGAGGGACCTCCAGGGCGAGGTCGTCAACCGGAAGATCAAGGCGGTGGAGGTGCGCAACGGCCGCACCGTCCGCCGCCATCCGAGCGCCAAGGCCTTCCGGGCCCAGCTCGAGGGCCGCACCATCACCGGCATCAACCGCGCCGGCACCTACCTGCTGCTGACCCTCGACGACGGGGCGACCCTGGTCGTCCACCTGGGGGTGAGCGGCCAGCTGCACCGGGTCAAGAACGTGAAGGAGGCCAAGGTCCCCCACACCCATGCGGTGATCACCTTCACCCAGGGGGGCCAGCTGCGCTTCGTCGACCCGCGGACCTTCGGCGAGCTGTTCGTGTCCGCCGCGCCGGCCGAGGGCGAGCCGGCGCTGCCCGAGCTCGCCCACCTGGGGTTCGACCCGCTCGAGGACATCATGAGCTGGGAGAAGTTCTGGGTCCTGCTCTCCTCGCACCAGTCGACCCTCAAGGCCCTGCTGATGGACCAGGACTTCGTGGCCGGCATCGGCAACATGTACGCCGACGAGATCCTCTTCGCCGCCGGCCTCCGCTACGACCGCCAGTCCAACTCGCTGTCGTCCCAGGAGGTCCGCCGCCTCTACCGGTCGATGGTGGAGACCCTGGCCGAGGCGGTCAAGCGCCGCGGCTCCTCGACGGCCGGAGACCTGAACCAGGACCTCTTCGGCGAGGAGGGGGACTACCAGGACCAGCACCAGGCGTTCGACCGCGAGGGGCAGGCCTGCCGACGGTGCCGCTCGACCATCGTGCGGGTGAAGTCCGGTGGCCGGTCGACGTTCTTCTGTGAACATTGTCAAGTGTGACCAGGGCCTCCTGCGGCACCGGGCGCGTGCCGGTAGGGTGAGCGCCCGGTGTTCCTGAAGTCCCTCTCCCTCAAAGGTTTCAAGTCCTTCGCCGATCCGGCCGTGCTCGAGTTCGAGCCGGGCGTGACCGTGGTCGTGGGCCCGAACGGCAGCGGCAAGTCGAACGTCGTCGACGCCGTGGCCTGGGTCCTCGGCGCCCAGGGTCCCCGCACGGTGCGCTCGGCCAAGATGGAGGACGTCATCTTCATGGGCACGGCCAACCGGCCGGCCCTGGGCCGGGCCGAGGTCTCGCTCACCATCGACAACACCTCCGGGAAGCTGTCCGCCGACCTGGCCGAGGTCACCATCACCCGGACCCTCTTCCGCTCGGGCGACTCCGAGTACTCGATCAACGGCGCGCCGTGCCGCCTCCTCGACATCCAAGAGCTCCTGTCCGACACCGGTGTCGGCCGCCAGCAGCACGTCATCATCAGCCAGGGACACCTCGACGCCATCCTCGAGGCCCGCCCCGAGGACCGGCGGTCCGTCATCGAGGAGGCCGCCGGTGTCCTCAAGTTCCGTCGGCGCCGCGAGCGGTCGGAGCGCCGGCTGGCCACCACCGAGGAGAACCTCGAGCGCCTCTTCGACCTCGTGCGCGAGGTCAAGCGCCAGATCCGACCCCTGGAGCGCCAGGCGGCCGCGGCGCGCTCCTACACCGGCCTGGCCGACGAGCTGCGGGCCGTGCGGCTGTACGTGGCCGGGTCCGAGCTCGAGGCGCTCGACCGCCGGCACGCCGACGGCCTCCGCCACCAGGAGGAGCAGCGGGCCAAGGAGGGCCGGCTCACCGCGGCGCTGGGCGCCCTGGACGCCGACTCGGAGCGGACGGCCGACGAGCTCTCCGCCGAGCGGGAGTCGGACCTGACCGCCGCGTTGGGTCGCACCGAGGGGATGGTCGAGCGGGCACGCGGGCTCTCCGGCGTGCTCCGTGAGCGGCAGCGTTCCCTGGCCCGGGCCCTCGACGCGGCGGCCGACGCCGACGTGGTGTCGACCCTCGAGGCGGAGGGGGCGCGCCTGACCGAGGAGCTCCAGGCGGCCGTGCAGGAGGCGACCGACCTGGCACCCGAGCAGGACGGACTGCTGACGGCCGAGTCCACCCTGGCCACCGAGCTCGAGGAGCACCTGGCGTCGAGGGGCGACGGGAGCGAACTGCGCCTGGCCGAAGAGGCGGTGACGGTGGCCCGGGGGCAGCTGGCGTCCCTGGAGCACGCCCTCGAGCGGGACCGCCGCACGCTCGACCAGCTGATCGCCCGACAGGCCGCGGCCGAGCGCCGGGCCTCCCTCCTCGAGGGGGAGGACCACGAGCTGGGCGAGCGCCTGGCCGAGACGGAGCAGAGCCGTCACCAGCTCCAGGCCGCCCGGGCGGAGGCCGAGGCGGCCCATCAGCAGGCCACCCGGAGGCTCGAGGTCGCCGAGGAGGCGCTCCGCCAGGCCGAGCAGGAGCACGCCCGGTCCCAGGCCCGGGCGGACGCGCTGGAGCGGGCGCTGGACGAGGCCCGGGGGGCGGCCGGGGCCGAGCTGCTGGCCGGGGTCGACGGCGTGGTGGGCACCCTGCTCGACCTGGTCGAGGTGGACGGCGGGTGGGAGGAGGCCTTCGAGGCCGCCGCCGGTGCGTCGCTGGCCGCCGTGGTGGTCTCGGGCAGCGAGCCCGCCCGGGCCGCCCTGTCCCGGTTGCGCCAGGGAGGCGCCACCGGGGCCGTGCTGGCCCTGACCGAGTCGGCGTCCCGGCGGTCCGAACTGGCGGGACCGGCCGTGCCCGAGGGGACCGAGTCGCTGCGCACCCACGTCCGGCCGCGTGCCGGTGGTCGCCACTACCCGGGCCTCGACGGGGTCCTGGACACCCTGCTGCACGGTTCGTGCTGTGTGACCCGCGGGTGGTCCGAGGCGATCGACCTGGCCCTGGCCCGTCCCGATCTGGTCGTGGTCACCCGGGACGGCGACCGCTTCTCGCCCACCGGGTGGCGGGTGCGGGCGGGCGCCGGGGTGGTGACGGCGGCGGTCGTGGACGAGGCCCGCGAGCGGGCCGACGTGGCCCGGGGGGAGGCCGGACGGGCCGCCGAGGAGCGCACCGCGGCCCGGGCCGACGTCGAGTCCACCCGGGAGGCGGCCACCGAGTCCGTGCGGGCCGACGACCGCAACGAGGTGGCCCACCAGGCGGCGCGGGTCGGCCATCAACGGGTGTCCGGTGACCGGGACCTGCTGGCCACCGAGCTGGAGGAGATCCGCCGCAACCGGGCCGAGCTCGACGACCGGATCGGTCGGGACGCCGCCCGGGTGGCCGAGTTGGTGGCCGGCATGCCCGTGCTCGAGCAGGAGCGGGTCCTGGCCGCCGAGCGGGTGGCGGCCGCCCGCGACGAGCGCCGCCGCATCGAGGGGCGCATCGCCGAAGCGGCGGCGGCCCGCAACGAGTGGGAGGTGCGCACGGCCGGACTGGTCGAGCGTCGCCGGGTCCTGGCCGAGCGGCTCCAGGAGGTGGAGCGCCGGCTGACCGGGCACGCCGAGGAGCGTCAGCAGGCGGCCGAGCGCCGGACCCGTCTCGAAGCCGACGCCACCGCCGTCGAGCGCCTGCTCGGCGTGGTGGCCGAGGCGCAGGCCGGCCTCGACTCGCTCCTGTCCGCACTGCGGGACCGCCACCGCCGGCAGCTCGAGGCGGTCCGGGCCGGAGGGGCGCGCCTCGAGGAGCTCCGTCGCCAGCGGTCGGTGAACGAACACGAGCTGGCCGCCACCCGGAGTCGGCTGCAGAAGGCCGAGCTCGACCTGGTCGAGGCGACCATCCGTCGGGAGTCGGTCGTCGAGACCCTGCGTCGGGAGCTGGGCTGCGGACCCGAGGATGCCCGGGGCGCCACCGTCCCGGAGCTGCCCGACGGTGTCGACCCGGCCACGCGGGCGGAGCAGCTCGAGTCGGAGCTGGCCGCCATCGGACCCGTCAACCCGTTGGCCATGGAGGAGCTGTCGGAGCTCGGCGAGCGCCACCAGTTCCTCGAGTCCCAGGTCGAGGACGTCCGCAAGGCGCAGCGCGAGCTCCGCCAGGTCATCCGCACCCTGGACGAGGAGATCATGCACGTCTTCGACTCGGCCTTCGCCGACGTCAACGAGCACTTCTCCAACCTGATCACGTCGCTCTTCCCGGGCGGGACCGGCCGCCTGTCGCTCACCGATCCCGAGAACCTCCTCGACACCGGCGTGGAGGTGGAGGTGCGCCCGGCCGGCCGCAACGTGCGCCGCCTGTCCCTGCTGTCGGGTGGCGAGCGGTCGCTGGTGGCCATGGCGTACCTGTTCGCCGTGTTCCGCAGCCGCCCGTCCCCCTTCTACCTGATGGACGAAGTCGAGGCCGCCCTCGACGACGTCAACCTGATGCGCTTCCTGGCCCTGGTCAACGAGTTCCGGGAGGAGGCGCAGCTCATCATCGTGAGCCACCAGAAGCGCACCATGGAGGCCGCCGACGCCCTCTACGGGGTGACGATGGCCCCAGGAGGCTCCTCCAAGGTGGTGAGCCAGAAGGTGCCCCGCGACCGCAACGCCCTCGACGCCCTCGACGCACGCCCCACCCCCCAGCCGGAGGCACCCGCGGTGGCCCCGGTCGGCGTTCCCGAGTGGGGCGACGGCGCCGCGGCCGGGTCGGCGGGGGCTCCGGATCCGGGCCAGGCTTCCGGACCGGCCGGTGCCACCGACCCGACGCCGGACGCCGACCACGTGGTCGATGACGACACGTCGCTGGCCGACCTGGTGGACGAACCGGGGCGCCGCGACGGTCCCGCCATCCCCGTGCCACCGCCGCGTGCCGACGTCGGCGGGTTGGCCACCGTCCGGGGCGAGCCCGGGGCGAACCCCGCCACCGACCGGTGATCGACGCTGCCGGGCTGACCGCCGCCTCCGATGCCCTCGTCGCCGTCGCGGTGGCCGTCCCCGTGGTCCTGGTGGCCGGGGGCGTGGCCATCGCCACCCGACGACGCGGGCGTTCCGGGCAGGCTCCTCCCTCCGCCGAGGAGGCGGCCGGCGGTGCCGTCGGCGTCGCCGAACGGCCGACCGCGGCACCGGCCGGCCCTGCGGTCGGAGCCGACCTCGCACCCCGGGCCGAGCCCGAGGCCATCGTCGAGCCGGTCCCGGAACCCGAGGCGCCGACCTACCGGGGACGCCTCGGCAAGGCCCGCGGCCTGCTGTCCGGGTACGTCGGGGCCATCCGGGCCCGGGGGAGGATCGACGCCGCCACCTGGGACGACCTCGAGGAGGCCCTGATCCGGGCCGACGTCGGCGTGGGAGCCACCGACGCCATCCTCGACGACCTGCGGGGCCGGGTGCAGTCCGGCGAGATCGCCGACCCGGACGCCCTGGTCGACGCGGTCAAGGCGGACCTGGTCTCCATGCTCGCCTCCGACGCGTCCGGCCTGGCCGGGATCGGGGCCGACCTTCCGGCCCCGGCGGACGGGGAGCCGGCCCGCACCGTCGACGTCTGGTTGTTCGTCGGGGTGAACGGGGTGGGCAAGACGACGACCCTGGGCAAGGTGGCCACCCGGCTGACCCGGGCCGGCACACCGGTGCTGTTGGCGGCGGGCGACACGTTCCGGGCGGCGGCCGGCGAGCAGCTCGGCCTCTGGGCCGAGCGCGCCGGCGCCGACATCGTGCGGGGGGCCGAGGGCGGGGACCCGAGCTCGGTCGTCTTCGACGCCGTGCAGCGGGCCGCGTCCAAGGGGCAGGCGTTGGTGCTGGCCGACACCGCGGGCCGGCTGCACAACAAGGTCAACCTGATCGAGGAGCTGAAGAAGATCCGCCGGGTGTCGGACCGACCCCCGGGCCGGGTGACCGAGGTGCTGCTCGTGCTCGACGCCACCACCGGTCAGAACGGCCTGGCCCAGGCCAGGGTGTTCCTCGACGCCGTCGACGTGTCCGGGGTGGTCCTCACCAAGCTCGACGGGACGGCCAAGGGCGGGCATCGTGGTGGCCATCCAGCGCGAGCTCGGCCTCCCGGTCAAGCTGGTCGGCCTGGGCGAGGGTCCCGAGGACCTGATCGACTTCGACCCCCAGGCGTTCGTCGACGCACTGTTCTGAACCGGCCCCGGACCGGCGGCCGGGCGAACGACCGTCCCGGTGCGGTCGGGTAGCCTGAGCACCCCATGTTCGAGAGCCTGACCGACCGATTCGACGGCATCCTCACCCGACTCCGGGGCCGAGGACGGTTGTCCGAGGCCGATGTCGACGAGGTCCTCCGCGAGATCCGCACCGCCCTCCTCGAGGCCGACGTCGAGATCGGCGTGGTCCGCACGTTCACCACGGCGGTGCGCGACCGCTGCGTGGGGCTGGAACTGTCCCAGAGCCTGAGCCCGGGCCAGCAGGTCATCAAGATCGTCAACGAGGAGCTGGTCGCCATCCTCGGGGGGGAGACCCTCCAGATCCGGTACGCCAGCCGACCCCCGACGGTCGTCCTGCTGGCCGGGCTCCAGGGATCGGGCAAGACCACGGCATCGGCCAAGCTGGCCCGCTGGTTCAAGCAGCAGGGACGCAACCCGCTCCTGGTCGGTGCCGACCTCCAGCGTCCCGCCGCCGTCGAACAGCTGCGGGTGCTGGCCGGCCAGGCCGGGGTCTCGATGTTCTCCGAGGCGTCCGACCCCGTGGCCGTGGCCACGGCCGGCCTCGAGGAGGCCAAGCGCCTGGGCCGGGACGTGCTGATCGTCGACACCGCCGGTCGGCTGTCGATCGACGAGGACCTGATGGACGAGATCCGGCACATCTCCGGAGCGGTCCAGCCCGACTACACCTTCCTGGTCATCGACGCCATGACCGGCCAGGACGCCGTGTCCACGGCCGAGGCCTTCCACGCCGCCCTCACCCTCGACGGGGTCATCCTCACCAAGCTCGACGGCGACGCCCGGGGTGGTGCCGCCCTGTCGGTCAAGGAGGTGGTGGGCCGCCCCATCGCCTTCGCCTCGACGGGGGAGAAGCTCGACGACTTCGACCAATTCCACCCGGACCGGATGGCCGACCGCATCCTCGGCATGGGGGACGTCCTCAGCCTCATCGAGCAGGCCGAGCGGACCATGGACAAGGAGGTCGCCACCAAGGGCGCGGCCGCCATCATGGAGGGCCGGTTCACCCTCGAGGACTTCCTCGAACAACTCCAGCAGGTCGAGAAGATGGGCTCCATCTCGGGGGTCATGTCCCTCATCCCGGGCATGTCGAAGGACATGAAGCGGGCCTCGGAGGCGGTGGACGACAACCAGATCGGCCAGGTCAAGGCCATCATCTTCTCGATGACCCCGGCGGAGCGGAACGACCCGTCGATCATCGACGGCGGCCGTCGGGTCCGGATCGCCCACGGCAGCGGGACCACCACGACCGACGTCAACGCCCTCCTGAAGCAGTTCAAGGAGATGCAGAAGATGATGAAGGGCTTCGGCAAGGGCGGGATGGGCGGGGCCCTCGGCGGGCTCGGCGGCATGCTCGGCCGGGGCGGGCCCAAGATGTCGCCGAAGGCGATGTCCGACATGGCCTCGATGATGGGCGACGGCGATCTGGCGGCCCTCGGGGCCGGCGCACCCGACGGCCCGCCTGCCCCGTTCGGCGGGGGAGGGGCGTCACGGGGCGCGAAGAAGGGCAAGGGCGGCAAGAAGGGCAAAGGGGGCGGTCGGGTCACGCCCAAGGCCCGCTGACGGGGCCGCCCGACCGGGGCCACCGGGGGCTCCAGGGGCGGAATTCGCCCCTGTTGCACACGACCCCCCGCTTTGGTGGGAGACTGTCGGTCGCCCGCGGCCCGGACGGTCGCACCGCATTCGTTCCACCACCCAGCGCTTCCCTCGGAAGCCACCATGCAACAGAGGAGTTCACCGTGGCAGTAAAGCTCCGCCTCGTGCGGATCGGGAAGAAGAAGCAGCCGACCTACCGGCTGGTGGCGGCGGACAGCCGCTCGCCCCGCAACGGACGGTTCATCGAGATCGTCGGGACCTACGCCCCGCGCGGCAAGTCGCTGGCCGAGCCGGACGCCGTGGTCGAGATCGACAACGCCAAGGCCGTGAAGTGGCTGTCCCAGGGGGCCCAACCCACCGAGCGGGTCGAGAAGCTGCTGAAGCAGTCGGGCGCCCTCGACGAGTTCGCGTCGGCCAAGGCCGCCCGGTGACCGACGAGCTGACAGCGGACTCGGTCGACGACGTGAACACCATCGACGACGAGTTCGACGATCACGACGACGACGCCGGCAACCGGGTCTCCGGGGGCACCCCGCTGGCCGTCGTCACCTACCTGGTCAACTCCATCGCCTCGGACACCGAGGCCGTGGTGATCAACACCGAGGAGCGCGGCGACAGCGTCCGCTTCCGCATCCATGTCGCACCCGAGGACATGGGCCGGGTCATCGGCCGCCGTGGCCGCGTGGCCCAGGCCATCCGCACCGTGGTGGCCGCCGCCGGTGCCCGCGACGGCGTCCAGACCAGCGTCGACATCGTCGACGACTGATCCCCGGTGACCTGCCCGGCCCCCGGCGACGGCGCCGACGGCGCCGGTGGGGGCCCGTCGGCCCCCGAGCCGCCGGCACTGCTCGGCGTCGGCAGGATCGTGAAGCCCCACGGGCTCCGCGGCGACGTCATCGTCTCGCTCACCACCAACCGCCACGAGCGGGTGGCCGTGGGCTCCGTGCTCACCGCCGAGGACGGTCGCACGTTCGAGGTGGTCCGCTCGTCGGCCCATCGGGGCCGGTTCATCGTCACCTTCGCTGGGGTCGACGGCATCGATGCCGCCGAGGCGCTCCGGGACACCCCGCTGCTCGCCCCTCCCCTCCACGACCCCGACGCCCTGTGGGTCCACGACCTGATCGGCTCCATGGTCGCCGACGCCGCCGGCGCCGAGCTGGGTCGGGTGACCGGGGTCGAGGCCAACCCGGCCAGTGACCTGCTGGTCCTCGAGGGCGGTGGGCTGATCCCGCTGCGGTTCGTGACCAGCTCCGAGCCCGGCGTCCGCGTCGTGGTCGACCTCCCCGACGGACTCCTCGACCTGCCGTGACGACCGACCCGCCGACGCACGCCGCGGCACCGGACGGACGATCGTCGGACGGCCTGGCGGAGACGGGCTGGCCCGGGTTCCGGATCGACGTGTTCACCCTCTTCCCCGAGGTGATCGACCGGTACGGTGCCGCCTCCATCCTCGGTCGGGCCCGGGTCCGGGGACACCTCGACCTGCGCACCCATGACATCCGGGACGCCACCCACGACGTCCACCGGACGGTGGACGACTCGCCCTTCGGGGGCGGGGCCGGCATGGTGCTCTCGCCCGAGCCCGTCTTCGAGGCCGTCGAGACGGTGGAGGCGGGGCCCGACGGCCTGCCCCGGCCCCTGCTCCTGCTCTCGGCCTCCGGGCCGCCGCTTCGACCAGGGGACGGCCCAGGAGTTGGCGGATTCGCCCGGGGGGTTCTCGCTCCTGTGCGGGCGCTACGAAGGGGTGGACCAACGGGTGGCCGACCACCTGTGCGACGGCGAGCTCTCGATCGGTGACTTCGTGCTGGCCGGCGGCGAACTGGCCGCCCTGGTGGTGGTCGAGGCCGTGGCCCGGCTCCTGCCCGGGGTGCTGGGCAACGAGCAGTCGACCGACGAGGAGAGCTTCGCCTCGGGCCTGCTCGAGTACCCGCACTACACCCGCCCGGCCGAGTTCCGGGGCCACGGGGTGCCCGAGGTCCTGCGGTCGGGGGACCACGGCCGGGTCGTGGCGTGGCGACGGGGACAGTCCCTGGTCAGGACGTTGCAGCGTCGCCCGGACCTCATCGCGTCCCGGGGCGGGCTGACCGACGAGGAGGTCGAGCTGCTCACCGGGCTCGGTGAGGTGCGCCTGCTCCGCGAACACGGCTACGATTGAGGAGCCTCGTCGGCGCCGGGTCCTCCCGGTGTCCGCATCGACGGCCTGTTCCGCGTGGCGCTCCCGGAAGGGGCGTGGCGCCCGGGTCGCCGGCGGGGGAGAGATCGAACGAACGCCGAAAGAGACGCGCCCCATGAAGCCGACCGACATCATCGACCGCGACAGCCTGCGGGACGACATCCCCGACTTCCGCCCCGGCGACACCGTCAAGGTGCACGTGCGGGTCGTCGAGGGCACCCGTGAGCGCGTCCAGGTCTTCCAGGGCGCGGTCATCCGCCGGCAGGGCACGGGCGTCCAGGAGACCTTCACGGTGCGCAAGGTCAGCTTCGGCGTCGGCGTCGAGCGGACGTTCCCCGTCCACTCCCCGGTCATCGACCACACCGAGGTCGTGTCGCTCGGGGACGTGCGACGGGCCAAGCTCTACTACCTGCGCGACCGGCACGGCAAGGCCGCCAAGATCAAGGAACTGCGGACTGCCCGCTCCTGATCGTGCGCCGCGGGCGCCGCTCCCCGGCCCCCGAGGGGACATGACGGCGCGGTCCGCCCTCCGATGAGCGAAGAGGACCTCGAGCGCTACGAGTCGGAGATCGAGCTGGCCCTGGTGCACGAGTACCGGGCCGTCGTCCCGCTGTTCTCCTACGTGGTGGAGACCGAGCGCCGCTTCTACCTGGCCAACACGGTCGATGTCACGGTTCGCTCGGACACCTCCCCGGCCTGTGTCGAGGTGGTCCTCAACGACGCCTGGGTCTGGGACATGTACCGCCCCGCCCGGTTCGTCCCGTCGGTGCGCATCCTCACCTTCCGTGACGTCAACATCGAGCGGCTCCCCGACCAGGACCTGTGAGCCCGGCGCCGTCGCCGGGTGCGGACCGCAACCGGTCCCTCGGTGCCAGCGGTGAGGACACCGCCGCCGCCTGGTACGAAGAGAACGGCTACGAGGTCCTGGAGCGCAATTGGCGCCGCCGGGAGGGCGAGGTCGACCTGATCGTCCGGCGCCGCCGCACCGTGGCCTTCGTCGAGGTCAAGACCCGGACGTCCGACGCCTTCGGCACGGGGGCGGAGGCCGTGCTGCCGGCCAAGCAGCGCCGGATCCGCCGCCTGGCGTCGCGCTGGCTGGCCGAACTGACCCCGGCGTCGGGGCGGGCCCTGGTCGACCTGCGCTTCGACGTGGTCGACATCACGGCCGGCCAGGTCGACGTCATCGAGGACGCGTTCTGACGGGACGCGTCTCGTAGGCTGACCGGATGTCCGAAGCCTGGGAGACCCTGATCGTCGAGCGCTCCGGTGGCGTGGTGACCGTCACCATGAACCGCCCCGAGCGCAAGAACGCGGCCAACGGCACCATGTGGCGCGAGCTGCAGGCGGTGCTCGACGACGTGGCCGCCGACCGCGCCGTGCGTGCCCTCGTCCTCACCGGAGCCGGGGGCGCCTTCTGTTCCGGCGCCGACCTGTCGGATCCGTCGGACGTGGCCGGCCGACCCGGTGACCCGTACCTGGTGCAGATGCGCGCCCTGGCCGATCTCGCCCTGCGCCTCCACCGGCTCCCGAAGCCGACCATCGCCAAGGTGGGCGGGGTGGCCGCGGGCGCCGGCATGTCGATGGCCCTCGGCTGCGATCTGGTGGTGGCCGCCGAGTCGGCCCGGTTCTCCCAGATCTTCTCCAAGCGGGGACTGTCGGTCGACTTCGGGGCCTCGTGGCTGCTGCCCCGGCTCATCGGGCTGCACAAGGCGAAGGAGCTGGCCTTCTTCGCCGACATCCTGAGTGCGTCCGAGGCCGAGGCGTTCGGACTCGTCAACCGGGTGGTGCCCGACGGCGAGCTCGACGGATTCGTCGACGGCTGGGCCCGGAGACTCGCCGACGGACCCACCCTGGCGCTGTCCATGACCAAGACCCTGCTGAACAACTCCATGGCCGTGTCGATGGACCAGGCGCTGGAGGACGAGGCCCGGGCCCAGTCGACGAACTTCGGCACCCGGGACACCCGCGAGGCGCTGACCGCATTCGTGGAGCGCCGCCCGCCGGACTTCGAGGGACGCTGAGGCCTCCGCCCGGTGTGACACCGACGACCTACGGTGCGGTGGGTGCCTCGAGGGCCGACGGCACCGGTCGCTGACCGACACCCGCCCTCCCGAGTCCGTGGACCCGTCGGGAGCCACCCGTGATCGCCAGCATCCCCTCCGCCGTCCTCCTCGGGGTCGACGGCCGCACCGTCCGTGTCGAGGTCCACGTGGCCAACGGCCTGCCGGGGTTCACCGTCGTCGGCCTGCCCGACGCCGCCGTCCGGGAGTCCCGGGACCGCGTCCGGGCCGCCCTGGTCTCGAGCGGCCTGCCGTGGCCCCGGCGCCGGGTCACCGTCAACCTGGCCCCGTCGGGCATGCGCAAGGGTGGGGCCGGCCTCGACCTCCCCATCGCCGTCGGGGTGCTGGTCGCCTCGGGCGTGCTCGCCGCCGACGCGGTGGCGGGGTACGCCTTCGTGGGGGAGCTGGGCCTCGACGGGTCCGTGCGCGGCGTACCGGGTGCCCTGGTGCTGGCGGACGCCCTCGCCGGCCACCGGCTGGTGGTGGCCGAGGAGAACGGGGTGGAGGCCGCCCTGGCCGGAGGGTCCTGCGTGACCGCCCCCACGCTGGCCGAGGTGGTGGCCCGCTGCACCGGTCGGCGGCCCTGGCCCCGGTCGGCGCCACCCGGTGGTGGTGCGCAGGCGGGCGCGGTGGTCGACCACGGCGACCTCGCCGACGTCCGGGGCCAGCTGGTGGCCCGGCGGGCGCTCGAGGTGGCGGCCACCGGCGGGCACCACCTGTTGATGGTGGGCCCGCCGGGCGCCGGCAAGACCCTCCTGGCCAACCGGTTGCCGGGCCTGCTGCCCGACCTCGACGACGAGACGTCGAAGGTGGCCACCCGCATCCATTCGGCGGCCGGCTCCCCGGGGGCCACGACCCGGCTGCTGACCCGTCCGCCGTTCCGGGCCCCCCATCACGGGCTGTCGGCCGTGGCCATGGTGGGCGGTGGTCGGGCCGGCCTCCGGCCGGGGGAGATCGGCCTGGCCCACGGCGGCACGCTGTTCCTCGACGAACTCGGTGAGTTCCCGACCGCCGTCCTCGACGCCCTCCGCCAGCCCCTCGAGGACGGGGTCGTCCGCGTGAGCCGGGCCCAGGGGTCGACGACCTGCCCGGCCCGGTTCCTGCTGGTGGCGGCCATGAACCCGTGCCCGTGCGGGCAGGGGGGCGTGCCCGGGGCCTGCCGGTGCTCCCCGGCCGCACGGGCCCGCTACGCCCGACGGTTGTCCGGTCCCATCCTCGACCGGTTCGACATCACCCTGCGCATCGACCGTCCGGATGCCGCGGAGCTCGTCGGGCCGCGGGCCGGGGGAGGCGACCGCGGCGGTGGCGGACCGGGTGGCCTCGGCCCGGTCGCGGGCCCTCGGGCGCGGGGTGCGCACGAACGCCGAGCTTGCCCCCTCCTCGCTCGACCGCACGGCCCCGCTGGATGCCCCGGCGGCGGCACTGCTCGAGCGGCACCTGCGATCGGGGGAGCTCAGTGCCCGCGGGCTCCACCGGGTCCGGCGCCTGGCCCGCACCGTGGCCGACCTCGCCGGGGCCGGCACGCACCGTCGACGCGTCCCATGTGGCCGAGGCGCTCTTCCTGCGGGGCAGCCGGGCGCTCCTGCTCGGAGAGGCGGTCCGGTGAGCCCGGCTGCCGATCACGACCAGGCCTGCGCGGCGGCCCTGGTCGATCTCCCGGGCATGACGCCGGTGCGCCTGGCCCGCCTCCTCGACGGGTTCGGACCCGCCCTGGCCTGGCGGGCCGTGGCCGCCGGGACCCATCCGGCCGACCCGGCGCGGCGGTTCCGATCGGCGGCCCGGGCGGTCGATCCCGCCGAGACCGCCCGGCGCTACGGAGCGGCCGGGGTGGAGGTACTCCTGCCCGGCCGGTCCGGGTATCCCGCCGCGTTGGTCGGCGACCCGGGGGCACCGGCCGTCCTGTGCGCCACCGGCGACCCGTCGGTCCTCGCGGCGCGGCCGGCGGTGGCCGTGGTCGGCACCCGGTCGGCCACCCGGTACGGCACGCGGGTGGCGTCGGATCTCGGCCGGGGACTGGCCGAGGCCGGCGTCGTGGTGGTGTCCGGACTGGCCCTCGGGATCGACGCCGCCGCCCACTCGGGAGCCCTGGCGGCCCGTCCGGGCTCGGCGCCGCCGGTGGCGGTGGTCGGGACCGGGCTCGACGTGGTCTATCCCCGGGAGCACCGTCCACTGTGGGAGCGGGTGGCATCCGTCGGGGCGGTGCTCTCCGAGGCGGCGCTCGGCACCCCGGCCCGTCCCGAGGGTGTTCCCGGCCCGCAACCGGATCATCGCCGCCCTGTCCGACGTCGTGGTGGTCGTCGAGTGCCACGGACGGGGCGGGTCGCTCCACACGGTGGAGGCGGCCGCCCGCCGGTCGATCCCCGTGTGCGCCGTGCCCGGCGCGGTCCACAGCCCGGCGTCCCGGGGGACGAACGGGCTCCTGGTCGACGGCTGCACCCCCGTCCGCGACGTCGACGACGTGCTGACGGCGCTGTCCCTGGCCACCGGCGGCACCTCCCACCCCCGAGCGCGCCGGGACGGCGGCGACGCGACGGTGCACGGTACGGCGGTGGACGACCTCGACCGGGTCGAGCGGGCGGTGTGGGAGGCGGTCGACGGGGCGCCGACCCTGGTCGAGACCGTGCTGCTGCGCACCAACCTGTCCCTGGGGGCATTGACCGAGGTGGGTGACCGGCTGGAGGCCCGCGGGCTGCTGGTGGCCGGTGCGGGCTGGTGGACGAGGGCGTGACGGCGGGGAGGCCACCGGGGCCGGCTACGACCGGTCGTCGACCGGAACGGCGCCGGTGCGCACCGCCGGTACTGTGCGGTCCATGGCACCGACGGGCGACACCGACCAGCGGTTGTGCGGCCTCGGCCTCTGGCTCGACGCCCCCCACCCCAGAGGGATGGACGACGACGTGCTCGAACAGGCGGCCGCGGCGGCCGGGGCGGCCGAGCGGACCGGCCTCACCTCGGTGTGGGTGGTCGAGACCCGGGCCGAACCCCCCGACGCCGTGCCCTACGAGGCGTTCTCGTTGCTCGGTGCCCTGGCCACCAGGACCGGAGCGGTCCACCTGGGCCTGGTGGCCGACGGCGGCCAGCGCCGGCCGCCCTCCATCCTGGCCAAGCTGGTGTCCACCGTCGACGTCCTCTCCCACGGGCGGGCGATCCTGTCCCTCGACGGCGACCGGTCCCAGGCCGCCGACGCCCAACGCCTCGGTGAGGCCCTGGACGTCGCCCGGTCGGTGCTGGAGGACGACCACCCGACCGTCGACGGCCGGATCTACTCGGTGGCGGACGCCGTCAACCGGCCGGCACCGGTGCAGCCCGGCGGAGTCCCCCTCGTGGTGTTCCTGAACGGAGCGGGCCCGGGCGACGCCCTGCTCGACCGGTGCGCCCGCGCCGCCGACGCGGTGGTCGTCCCCGGCGGCCCGGAGTCCGTCCGGGAGGCCGTGACGTTCCTCGAGCGATGGACGGGCCCGAGGTCCCGCCGCCGGGACCCGGTCGCCGTGCTCGGGCGGGTGTCGGTGGGCGGTCGGGCGTCGGCCGCCGACGCGGTGGCGCGCCGTCCGCGACGCCGGGGCCGTCGGATGCCTCGTGGGTGTCCCGGCGCCGTGGTCGGCCGGGCAGGTCGAGGACCTGCGCCTGACCTGGTGACCGTCGGCCCCGGAGGTGCGCAGCACGGCGCTGGTACGGTGCGGACATGCTGATCGGAGCACACGTACGAGCCGGGAAGGGCCTGGTCCCGGCCCTCCAGCACGGGGCCGACATCGGGGCGGACGCCGTCCAGATCTTCACCCAGAGTCCCCGGATGTGGAAGCCGTCGCAGTACAGCGACGAGGTGCTGGCCGGCTACCGGGCGGCCCAGGCCGAGCACCCGTCGGTCACCTCCACCTTCTGCCACGCCACGTACCTGATCAACCTGGCCTCGCCCGACCCCGAGTTGGCGGCCAAGTCACGGACCTGCCTCACGGCCAACCTGTCGACCGCCGACGGCATGGGCGCCGAGGGTCTCGTGCTCCACATCGGCAGCCACCGGGGGAGCGGGTTCGAGACCGCCCTGCCGGCCGTGGCCGAGGCCCTGGTGGCCGCGCTCGACGAGGTCGACGCCGACAGCGAGGGGTGCCCGATCCTGCTCGAGAACGCCGCCGGGGCCGGCGACACCGTGGGCCGGTCGTTCGAGGAGCTGGCCCAGGTCATCGACGCCGCCGGTGGCGACGAGCGGCTCGGGGTGTGCCTCGACACCCAGCACCTGTGGGCGTCCGGCATCCCGTTCGGGACGGTCGACGACGCGGACGCCCTCATCGCCCTGATCGACGGCACTGTCGGGATGGAGCGGCTCCGGTGCCTGCACCTCAACGACTCCAAGGTCGACTTCGGGGCCAACCGGGACCGGCACGAGAACATCGGGGACGGGACGATCGGTGCCGACGGGCTGGCCGCCCTCCTCGGCCATCCGGACCTGCAGGGACTCCCGGCCATCCTCGAGGTCCCGGGCGAGGGCGACGGCCCCCGGAGCGAGGACGTGACCGCCGCCCGGGGCGTGCTCGAGGCCGGCCTGGCCCTCCGCGCCTGAGCGCCCGGGGCGCACGGACCGCAGCGAGCGACGGGACCGCACGGTGCCGCTCGGAACGCACGGTGCCGTTGTTGTAATGAGAACCATTCCCAACTAAGGTGACGGGGTGCCCGGCCCCCGCCTCTCGTCGACCGCCCGCATCGCGGTGGCGCTGGCCTCGGGTGCACTGGCCCTGGCCGGCTGTGCCACGAGTCCGCCGCCGACGGGGGAGGGGTCGTCGGCCCACTCGGCCCACGTGGTTCGGGTGGTGGCCGCCGAGAACTTCTGGGGCAGCATCGTGGCCCAGATCGGGGGCACCCACGCCCAGGTGGTGAGCATCATCGACAATCCGAACACCGATCCCCACGCCTACGAGCCGACGGCGGCCGACGCCCGGGTGCTGGCCGACGCCCAGGTGGCCGTCGAGAACGGCGCCGGGTACGACCCGTGGATGCCGCGGCTGCTGGCCGCCGACGGGGGGAGCCGGACGGTGCTCGACGTGGGGCGGTTGGTGGGTGTGGCCCCGGGCGGCAACCCCCATCTCTGGTACGACCCGACCGCGGTCGGGCAGGTGCATCGACCGGGTCACCGCCGACCTGTCGCGGGCCGATCCGTCCGACGGGCCGTACTTCGCCGCCCGCCGGGACCGGTACGAGCAGGTGGGCCTGGCCGCCTACCACGCCGCCATGGCCCGGATCCGGGACCGATTCGCCGGCACGCCGGTCGGTGCCTCCGAGTCGATCGTGGCCTACCTCTGCCCGGCACTCGGGCTCGACCTCGTGACCCCACCCTCGTTCCTGCGGGCGGTGAGCGAGGGGACCGACGTGTCGGCCGGGGACACGGCGACCATCGACCGCCAGATCCGGACCCGGGCCATCGCCGTCTACCTCGTGAACACCCAGAACCTGACCCCCGACGTGCAGGGCCAGGTGTCGGCGGCCCGGGCCGCCGGCATCCCCCGGGTGGCCGTCACCGAGACGTTGGTGCCGTCCGGCGCGACCTTCCAGGCCTGGCAGACCGCACAGCTCGATGCCCTCGACGCGGCCCTGGAGCGTTCCCGTGGCTGAGCAGGCCACCTCGCGGCCGGCCGCCCCCGCGGTGTCGTTCACCGACGCCACCGTCCGGCTGGGCGGCCGGGACATCTGGTCCCACGTGGACCTCGACATCGAGCCGGGGACGTTCGTGGCCGTGCTCGGGCCCAACGGGTCCGGCAAGTCGACGCTGATCAAGGCCGTCTTGGGCGTCCTGCCTCTGGCCGAGGGCCGCGTGGAGGTCCTCGGCCGGCCGCCGGGGGAGTCGGGGGGCGAGATCGGCTACCTGCCCCAGCGGCGGAATTTCGACCCGAGCATGCGGGTCCGGGGCATCGACGTCGTGCGTCTCGGGGCCGACGGCGACCGGTGGGGGATCCCCCTCCCGTGGGGCCCGGCCCGCCGGGTCCGGGACGCCCGGGTGGACGAGGCCATCGACCTCGTCGGGGCCGGTGCCTACGCGCGCCGACCGATCGGGCAGGTCTCGGGGGGCGAGCAGCAGCGCCTGCTCATCGCCCAGGCCCTGGTGCGCCGGCCGCGCCTCCTCCTCCTGGACGAGCCGCTCGACAGCCTGGACCTGCCCAACCAGGGCGCGGTGGCGTCGCTCATCGCCGACATCAGCCGACAGGCCGGCATCACCGTCCTGATCGTGGCCCACGACGTGAATCCCATCGCCTCCGCCCTCGACGGCGTGGTCTACATGGCCCGGGGCCGGGCCGTCAGCGGTGCCCCACAGGACGTCATCACCACCGAGACCCTGACCGCTCTCTACGGCACGCCCATCGAGGTCCTCACCACCAGTGACGGGCGCCGGGTGGTGGTCGGCCAACCGGACGCGTCGTCCCACCACCTCGGCCCCCACGGCCACCACCACGGATGAGCCCGGCCCACCTGTACGGATCGGCACTGGCCGGACCACACCTCAACCCGGTCGACGACGTGCGTCAGATGCTTGCCCTCCACTTCATGGTCAACGCCTTCCGGGCCGGGGCGGTGGCGGCCGTGCTCGGTGCCGTCATCGGCTGGTTCATGGTCCTGCGCCGCCAGACCTTCGTCGGCCACAGCCTGGCCGTGGTCTCGTTCCCCGGGGCGGCGGCCGCCATCTGGCTCGGGGTGAGCGCCACCGCCGGGTACTTCGCCGGGAGCATCGCGGCCGCCGCGGTCATCGCCCTCGTCCCCCGGACCCCGACGGGTCGGGCCGGGAGCCAGGAATCGGCCGTGATCGGCACCGTCCAGGCCTTCGCCCTGGCGTCGGGGGCCCTGTTCGTCAGCCTCTACGGTGGCTTCCTCGACAGCGTGACCGGCCTGCTGTTCGGCTCGTTCCTCGGCGTGTCCGACGACCAGGTGGTGACGCTGGTGGTCGTGGCCGGTGTGGTCCTGGTGGTCATGGCCGCCCTGGCCCGTCCGCTGTTCTTCGCCACCGTCGACCGCGACGTGGCCGTGGCCCGCGGGGTACCCGAGCGGGCGGTCTCGGTGGCCTTCCTCCTGGTCCTCGGGTGCACGGCGGCCGAGGTGAGCCAGGTCACCGGGACCCTCCTGGTCTTCGCCCTGCTGGTGATGCCGGCCGCCGCGGCCCAGCAGCTCACCGTCCGACCCGTGCTCGGGCTGTGCCTCTCGGTGGGCCTGGGCCTGGCCGTCGTGTGGTCCTCCTTGGCCGTGGCCTTCTACTCCACGTGGCCGGTGGGCTTCTTCGTGTCCACCATCGGCTTCGCCGTCTACCTGGTGGCCACCGGCGTCCGGCTGGTCGGCGACCGACGGGGTCGGTCCGCCCGCCGGGCACCGGCACCAGCCGCCACCCGTGGCCTGGCGACGGCATGACCGCCGCCTTCTTCGTCCTGGCCCACCCTTTCCTGGAGTCGGCCTACGGCGCCGGGACGGCCATCGCCTTGGTGTCCGGCCTGGTCGGCTACGTGGTCGTCCTGCGCGGCCAGGTCTTCGCGGGCGACGCCTTGTCCCACGTGGCGTTCACCGGGGCGCTCGCCGCCCTGGCCTTCGGTGTCGACCTCCGGCTCGGCCTGTACGGAGGATGCATCGCCTTCGCGCTCCTGCTGGCCGTTCTCGGGCGACGGACCGGTGCCGACGACACCGTCATCGGATCGGTGTTCGCCTGGGTCCTCGGACTCGGCGCCCTCTTCCTCAGCCTGTTCACCGCCTCGTCGAGCGGAGTCGGGGGGTCGGGGGGCACGACGGGGGTCAACGTGCTGTTCGGCTCCATCCTCGGGCTGTCCCGGGGGCAGGCCTGGGCCGACGTCGTGGTGTCGCTGGCCGTGGCCGTCGCGAGTGGTGGCGATGGCCCGTCCCCTGGTGTTCGCCAGCCTCGACCCCGCGGTGGCCGCCTCGCGGGGGGTGCCGGTGCGGGCCCTGTCCTACGGGTTCCTCGTCCTGCTCGGGGTGACGGCCGGCGTGGCCACCCAGGCGGTCGGGGCCCTGTTGCTGCTGGGCCTGTTGGCCGCCCCGGCCGGGGCCGCCCAGCGGGTCACGGCCCGACCGTTCGTCGCCCTGTGGCTGTCGGCCGGCATCGCCGTCGGGTCGATGTGGGCGGGACTGACCGTGGCCTACCTGGTGCCCACCGTCCCGCCCAGCTTCGGGATCCTCGGCGTGGCCACGGCGGTCTACCTGGGGACGTTCATCTGGACCGGGACCTCGCGCCGCCCGAGGAGCCTGGACGACGCGGCGGTCCGGGCGACGACGGCCCGGGCCCCCGGGATCGGGGTCCCGGGTGCGCGGTGAGCCGGTCCGGCGTCGGGCACCCGCCCCGGCCAGGCGTCGGGCGCCCCGTGACGCGCCCCGTAGTGTGTCCGGCGTGAGTGTCGCCCCGTCCGTCCACGAGCTGGCCGCCCTGCGTCTCGGGGGCCACGACCAGCGCTACACCCCCGTCCGCCGGTCCCTGGTGACGACGTTGGCCACGGCCGGGCGGCCCCTGTCGATCCCCGAGATCCTGGAGGCCAACCGGGAACTGCCGCAGTCCAGCGCCTACCGCAACGTGACCGCACTGATCGAGGCCGGCGTGGTCCGCCGGGTGACCGGGGTGGACGACCACGGCCGGTTCGAGCTGGCCGAGGAACTGGCCGGTCACCACCACCACCTGGCCTGCGCCCGCTGCGGCACGGTGGAGGACGTGGTCCCGTCGCCGAGGCTGGAGCGGGCCATGGACGAGGCGGCCCGGGTGGTGGCCGAGGAGCAGGGCTACGTGGTGACCGGGCACCAGTTCGACCTGGTCGGCACCTGCCCGGCGTGCCAGCAGGACGCCGTGGCCCCTACGATGCCGACCGCCCGAGGGGCGCGGCCGTGACCGGCCGTCGAGATGGCGCCGTGACCCGCAGATGCGCCGCGACAAGGAGGGCAGCATGACTCAGGACAGCCGCACCGAGACGGACAGCATGGGGGCCATCGAGGTCCCCGCCGACCGCTACTGGGGAGCCCAGACGGCCCGGTCGCTGCACCACTTCCCGATCGGTGACGACCGGATGCCGAAGCCGCTGATCCGGGCCATCGGCGTCCTGAAGGAGGCGTCGGCCCAGGTCAATGCCGATCTCGGCAAGATGTCGCCCGAGGTCTCCTCCCTCATCGTGGCCGCCTCCCGGGAGGTGTCGGAGGGCAAGCTCGACGACCACTTCCCCCTCAGCGTCTGGCAGACGGGCAGCGGCACCCAGTCGAACATGAACGCCAACGAGGTCATCTCCAACCGGGCCATCGAGATGGCCGGAGGGGTGCTGGGATCCAAGGTCCCCGTGCACCCCAACGACGACGTCAACATGTCGCAGTCGTCGAACGACACCTTCCCCACGGCCATGCACATCGCCGCCGTCGAGGAGATCACCCACCGGCTGATCCCGACCATCCGGCACCTGCGGGACGCCCTCCAGGGCAAGGTCGAGGCGTACGCGTCGATCACCAAGATCGGGCGCACCCACCTCATGGATGCCGTCCCGCTCACCCTGGGCCAGGAGTTCTCGGGGTACGTGGCCCAGCTCGACGCCGACCTGCGCCGACTCCACTCGACCCTCGACGACCTCTACGAACTGGCCGCCGGGGGCACCGCGGTGGGCACCGGCCTCAACACCCACGCCGAGTTCGGGGTGCGGGTGGCCGGCGCCATCGCCGAACTGACCGGGCTGCCCTTCGTGACCGCCCCCAACAAGTTCGCCGCGCTGGCCGCCCACGACGCCCTGGTGAGCACCAGCGGTGCGCTGCGCACCCTGGCCGCCTCGCTGATCAAGATCGCCGACGACCTGCGGTGGCTCGGCTCGGGCCCCCGCAGCGGGCTGGGCGAGCTGAACCTGCCGGAGAACGAGCCCGGCTCGTCGATCATGCCGGGCAAGGTCAACCCGACCCAGAGCGAGGCCATGATCATGGTCTGCATCCAGGTGTACGGGAACGACGCGGCGGTGGCCATGGCCGGGGCCCGGGGCAACCTCGAACTCAACGTGTGCAAGCCGGTCATCATCCACAACGTGCTCCACTCGGTGGAGCTGCTGACCGAGGCGTCGGCCGCCTTCACCAAGTTCTGCGTGAACGGCCTCGAGCCCAACGAGGCGAGGATCCGCCAGCACCTCGAGAACTCGCTCATGCTCGTCACCGCCCTCAATCCCCTCATCGGCTACGACAAGGCCGCCGAGGTGGCGAAGAAGGCGCACAAGGAGGGCACCACGCTGCGCGAGTCGGCCCTCGCCCTCGGGTACCTGACCGGCGACCAGTTCGACGAGGCCGTGCGTCCGGAGTCGATGACGCATCCGTAGTCGCCGGACCGGCCGTCGGACCGCACCGGCAACTGACGCACCGTCAGATGGCGAACTATCCTTCGGCCGGACCCGTGCATCGGGCGACGAGGGCAAGGGCCGCCGGCGTCCACCCCGTCGGGCGGGGCACCCGGCCGCCTGACCGCGACGACAAGGAGCGCCATGACCACCCATCCCGCCGACCTGCACATCGGACTGACCGACGGCACCTTCTACGGCGGCGACCCGTTCCCGGCGTTCGCCTGGATGCGGACCGAGGCCCCGGCCTACTTCGACGAGGCGGCCGGCGTGTGGGGGATCACCCGCTACGCCGACATCAAGGAGATCTCGAAGGACCCCGACACGTTCTCGAACGCCGGCGGCATCCGCCCGGACAGCGACGCTCTGCCGATGATGATCGACTTCGACGCCCCCGAGCACGTGCGGCGCCGGCGCCTGGTCAGCGAGGGGTTCACCCCCAAGCGGATCCGGGAGAGCGAGGAGGGCATCCGCACCATCTGCGATGCCATCATCGACCGGGTGTGCGAGCGGGGCTCGGCCGACTTCGTGACCGACATCGCCGCCCCGCTGCCCATGATCGTGATCGGCAACATGCTGGGTGTGGCACCCGAGGACCGGGACGCCCTGCTGCGCTGGTCGGACGACATGCTGAAGGCGCTGGGGTCACCCGACCCGACGGCCATGGAGGGGGCGGCGCTGGCCGCCATGGAGTACGCGGAGTACATCACCGCGGTGGCCGAGCAGCGACGCCGGGACAACCAGACCGACGACCTCATCGGCACCCTGGTCCACGCCGAGATCGAGGGCGACAAGCTCGACGAGTCGTCCATCATCTACGAGTCCCTGCTCATCCTCATCGGCGGGGACGAGACCACCCGCCACGTGATCAGCGGCGGGATGTACGAGCTGCTGACCCATCCCGACCAGCACGCGCTCCTGATGGCCGAACGCGATCGGCTCCCCCTGGCCGTCGAGGAGATGCTGCGCTGGGTGAGCCCCATCAAGAACATGGCCCGCCAGGCCACCCGGGACGTCGACCTGCACGGGAGGACGATCGCCAAGGGCCAGAAGCTCCTGCTCCTCTACCCCTCGGCCAACCGGGACGAGCGGAACTTCGACGCGCCCGAGCGCTTCGACATCACCCGGACGCCGAACGACCACATGGCCTTCGGCTTCGGGGCCCACTTCTGCCTGGGCAACCGACTCGCCCGGATGGAGCTGGCGGTGATGTTCGACCGCCTCTTCGAGCGCCTCCCCGATCTGGCGCTGGCCACCGATGCCGAGCCGCCCAAGCGGGCGGCCAACTTCGTGTCCGGCTACGAGACCATGCCGGTCACCTTCACGCCGACCGCCCCGGTGGGGGCCACGGCCTGATGGTCCGCCCGGCCGCCCTCGACGCCGGTGCGGTGGCCGCCGCCCTGGCGGCACCCGACGCCCCGGCCTGGGACCTGGTCGACGGGCAGCTGGTCAAGGTGGTCGAGTGCGCCGGCTTCCCGGACGCCCTCGACTTCGTGGTGGCGGTCGGGGCCCTGGCCGAGGCGGCCGATCACCATCCGGACATCGACATCCGGTGGCGGACGGTGCGGCTCGCCCTGGTGACCCATGACGCCGGCGGGATCACGGAGCTGGACTTCTCCCTGGCCCGGGCCATCGACGCCCTGGCCTGACCGCCGGAGCGGGGGCCGCCGGGCGACCCGGCGTCCGGGGGAAGGTGACCGGATCGGCCCCGTCCCCCGGACGCAGCGGGATCAATACCCTCCGGAGCACCCGTTCTGGTCGGGGGCCCAGTTGGGATTGCCGTAGTAGTGGGTGGCGAAGGCCACGGCCACCCGGATCTGCTGGAAGGGGGAGGCGTTGGCGGCGTTGCCCGGGAACCCGAAGGTGTTGAACTGGGCCCAGTTGGCCCGGCTCATCCCGAGGCCACCGGCGAAGACCGAGCCGTTGACGTACCAGTCGCCGCCCTCCTCGCAGATGTTGACCTTGTCCCAGGCCGCCACCTGGTACGAGGTGAGACCGTAGGGGAGGCCGGGCGCGGCCACCGGGACCGGCGGTGGGGGCGGGGTGTACACCGTGGCCGCACCCAGGGAGCCGTAGTAGCCGACGGACCCGAAGTTGAAGACGCCGCCGTCGGAGGCGACGTCGACGTAGCCGGTGGCGGTGGACGAGGTGCCCACGATCGGCTTGTTGAGGGCATGGCCGGCCAGCGACCCGTCGAAGGTGGCTCCGCCGAAGGCGAAGGTGCCGCCGTCGCGGGAGATCACCCGGTACCCGCTCTGGGCGGCGTGGATCCCCACGGTCGGGGCGCTGACCGGGGCGGTGCCGTGGAAGCCGGCGTCGCCGAAGGCGTAGATGCTGCCGTCCGCCGCCACCTCCCAGTAGCCGCCGCCGTCCGTGGTCGGGGCGATGCCGGTGATCGGGCTCGAGGCCGACAGGTGGGCGGCCGACCCGTGGAAGCCGGCGTCCCCGAAGGCGAACACGCCGCCGTCGGCGCCGACCAGCCAGTAGCCGCCGTTGTCGGCCGTCCGGGCCATGCCGACGATGGGCGAGGTCAGCGGGAGGCTGGCGGTCGAGCCGTGGTAGCCGGCGTCCCCGAAGGCGAAGACGCCGCCGTCGGCGGCCACCTCCCAGTAGCCGCGCCCGTCGGACGTGGCCGTCAGCCCGACGATGGAGCTGTTGATGGGGTGCCCCCCGATGGAGCCGTGGAAGCCGGCGTCCCCGAAGGCGAACACGCCGCCGTCCGAGCCGACCAGCCAGTAGCCGTGGCCGGTGGGGGTCGTGGCTGCAGCCACCACCGGGGCGTTCAGGACCAGGCCGGCCCCGGTCGGATACGTTGCGGCCGAGGCCGAAGGGGAGGCACCGGTCAGGCCGGCTACGACGGTGGCGGACAGGGCCATCGTGGCCAGTCCGGCGGCCGTGGCCCGGGCCTTGCGGGATCGTCGACGGACCGCATTGGTCGTGTGCGACGGGTGGGAGGCGTGATTTACGGGTACGTGCAGAAACAGGGGTAGCAGTGTATGCCGAAGGCATCGTGGGTGACCTTTCCTCGGTCGGTCAGACTCCCGTCGGATGACGGTGGCGGTCTGACTCTCTTCTGGTTGGGTGGACCCCACGTCTGCGCATTCAACGCCCCAGCCGGGCACCGGGAAGGGTGGGCCGGCCTGGCTTCAAGAGCCGGGTGTGCTAGCGGGTGTTCATGTCCGGTACGCGTGTGATGTGACTACGTTCTGCGCTCCTCAGCGGTGTCGTCCGAAGTCCTGACGGTAGCAGGAGGGTGTGTCGGGCCGGATCGATGGTCCAGGGCCCCGGGACAGCACCCGTCAGCGGAAGTCATTGAGTGTACAAGGGTTGTCCACCGATCGGTAGTCGGTATCCCCAGTCCGTGCCTCCCCGATGGGGAGAACCTGTGGATAACTAGCGGATATTCCCTGGTGGCGGGGCTGTGGACCGAACGCAGAAATCTGTACGGCCGTTCAGGCCGAAACCGGCACGATCCGGTGCCCGGCGCCGCCGAGGACGTCGACGGCGGCGTCGAGGTCGACGTCCTTCACGAGCACCAGGTCGGTGTCGAAGGTCGACAGCACGAACACCCCGATGTCCGCTGCGGCCAGGGGCGCGGTGATGGAGGCGATGACCCCGACCAGCTCGAAGGCGAGCGGTCCGACGAGCCGCAGGAGCCGCCAGCCGCCCTCGACCGTCGCCCCCGGGGGCTCGTGGCCCTCCGGGCACACGACGGACAGCTCGTCCTCGGTGACGGTGACCGAGAAGGGGGTCGTGCCGGGGCCCGGCCACGGCACCGGGGCGGTCGGCGCCAGTCGGCACACGGCGAACCGGCCGGCCTCGAGGATCAGCTCCACGGTGGCCCGCCTCAGGGGACCGGCAGGTCCCACAAGGGGAACCACCGGTCGAGGTCGGTCTCCACGGACAGGTCGTCCGCCACCAGGCTCCGGAGCTTGAACTCCTCCTCGGTGGACCGCTGCTCGTGCCCGGTGGGCACGAAGGGATAGAAGGTGCCCCGCTTGAACAGGTACACCAGGTAGGCCGTCGAGGGGAGCACGGCGCCGGCTCCGACCGTGGCGCCCTCCCGGGTGGCGTCCTCGGGCCCCGCCGCCGGCAGCCGGGCCAGGCCGAAGACCGAGCACAGCAGCTGCGGCCCCCACCCGGCGTCGGACAGCGAGGAGTTGACCAGGTGGATCTTGGTCACCAGCGCCTCGATGTCGGGGTCCTCCATGACCAGCCACTGGTACCCGAAGGAGTCCTGGGACGAGGTCAGACCGGCGTCGTCGTCCAGGGCCAGGAGCGATCGGACCTCGGTCTCGGTGTCGGCGAACCCCTGTCCGGTCGGTGGCTTGAAGCACACCCCGGCGTGCCCCGAGCAGGCCGTGGCCGCCGCGCTCTGCAGGGTGATCGAGGCCGACGGCAGGGCGAACAGGGCGTCGAGGTCGGCCTGCACCGGCTTGGTGCGCCCGAGCAGCGTGTCGAAGAGGCCCATCAGGTCGACCGTCGGCGGTCGGCCGGGGCGGTCACGAAGGACGGCCCATCTCGGCCTCGAGGGACGCGAGCTGGGCCAGACGCTGGTCGAGCGACGGGTGGGTCGAGAAGATGGTGGAGATGCTCACGCCGCCCTTGGCGATGGCCGGGGTGAAGTAGAAGGCGTTGAAGGTCTCCGTCGACCGGAGGTCCCGGGTCGGGATGCGGGCGATGTCCCCCGTCACCTTGACCAGCGCCGAGGCCAGGACCGAGGGCTGTCCGGTGAGGAGCGCCCCCGACCGGTCGGCGGCCAGCTCGCGGTAGCGCGACAGCGCCATGGTCAACAAGAAGCTGATGGCGTAGACCACCACCGACACGGCCAGCACGGCCAGCTCCACCAACGCGGCGTTGTCGCCGCCCTGGTTGTTGTTGTTGTCATTGCTCCCCCCGCCGAAGCCGCCCATCATCCCGGTCCACAGCATCATCCGGGTGACCATGCCGGCGGCCATGCCGAGGAAGCTGGCGATGGTCATGACCGCCACGTCCCGGTGGGCCACGTGGGACAGCTCGTGGGCCAGCACGGCCTCGAGCTCGGGTTCGTCGAGCCGGCGCATGAGCCCGGAGGTGGCACAGACCACGGCGTTGTTCGGGCTGCGGCCGGTGGCGAAGGCGTTGGGCACGTCGGTGTCGGCGATGGCCACCCGCGGCTTCTTCATGTCGGCCATGGCGCACAGCCGGTCGATGGCCCCGTGCAGCTCGGGTGCCTGTTCCGGGGTCACGATCCGACCGCCCATGCCGTACAGGGCGATCTTGTCCGAGAACCAGTACTGGGCGAACAGGAGGGCGGCGGCGATGACCAGCACCACCGCGTAGGAGATGCCGACGGCGATGAGGATGCCGATGACGGCTCCGTACAGGAGCACCAGCATCAGCCCGGTGGCGAACATGCGCAGAGTGAGGCCCCGGTCGTTCGGGATGTTCCTGGCGGTGCTCATGACGGGTTCCTCGGGTGCGTGGGTGGCACGGTCAGGTGCGTTCTCCGCCCGGCTCGTCGAGCAGGGACTTGGTCTCGGCGAGCGAGGCGTCGGCGAACGGCACCACCAGGTCGGAGCTGGTGAACGAGTCCGGCGCCAGCGGCTCGCCCGTCTTGCGGACCGCCGCGGCCAGGGCGGCGAGGGCGGAGGCGAATGCCTGCTCGTCGTTGCCGTCGACCGCGGCGTTCAGTGCCTCCTCCAACCCGTCCAGCGTCGGCCGGTCGCTGTCGGGGACGTCGAACTGCCCCTCACCCAGGATGCGCACGATCATGCCGGTGCCTCGCCGGAATCCTTGGCCGGGGCGTCGTCGGCCGGGCCGATCTGGGCGGGGGCGCCCGCGCCGATCTCGGCCTTCAGGGCGGCCAGGTCGTTGTCGACCGTGCTGGACGCCGACACCTCGTCCAACTGGGCCTGGATGTCGTCGACCGGGTTGGTCAGGTCGGTGAGGGCACCCGAGGCGAGGAGCTCGTCCATGGCGCCGGCCCGGGCCTGCATGGAGTCGATCTTGTCCTGGGCCCGCTGCACCGACATGCCGGCGTCGCCCATCGACTCGGAGATGCCCGAGACCGCCTCGCCGATCTTGGTCTGGGCCTCGGCCGCCGTGTAGGTGGCCTTCATCGTCTCCTTCTTGGTACGGAAGGCGTCGACCTGGGTCTGGAGGTTCTGGGCGGTGACGATGAGCTTCTGCTCCTGGTCGGCCACCTGCTGGTGCTGGGTCTGGAGATCGGCCAGCTGCGGGGCGAGCGCGGCACGGCGGGCCAGCGCCTCGCGGGCCAGGTCCTCGCGGTCCTGGCCCAGGGCGTCCTTGGCCTGCTGCTGGAGCTTGTCGGCCTGGGCCTGGAGCTGGGTGGCCTGGAGTTCGATGCGCTTCTTGGCCGTGGTGACGTCGGCCACACTGCGCCGGACCTTCTGCAGGTTCTCCAGCAGCTTCTGGTAGGAGAGGTCGAGGGACTCCCGCGGATCCTCCGCCTTGTCGAGGAGCTTGTTCGTCTTGGCCTGGAGGATTCCAGACATCCGCTTCATGACACCCATTGGCGATGATCCTTCCTCACGCTCCTCTGCAGTGTAGGCGCCGGCATCCCGGTAGCGTGATCGCCGTGCCCCAGGATCGCTGCCTGCTGACCGTCCACGCCCATCCCGACGACGAAGCGTCCAAGGGGGCGGGAAGCGTCGCCCGCTACCACGCCGACGGGGTCCACACCGTCCTCGTCTGTTGCACCGACGGGGCCGAGGGCGAGATCCTCAACCCGGCCCTGGACACGCCCGAGGTCCACGCCGACCTGGCCGGCGTCCGGGCCCAGGAGCTGGCCCGGGCCACCGAGATCATCGGATACGACGAGGTCGTGCTGCTCGGCTACCGCGACTCGGGCATGGCCGGGTCCGAGGCCAACAGCCACCCGGACTGCTTCGCCGCGGCACCGCTCGAGGAGGCGACCGGCCGGCTGGTGGCGGTCATCCGGCGCACCCGTCCCCAGGTCATGGTCATCTACGGCGACGACCAGTCCGGCTACCCCCACCCCGATCACCTCCGGGTCCACGATGCCGGTCTGGCCGCCTACCGGGCGGCCGGTGACCCGTCCCGGTTCCCCGAGGCGGGGCCGGCCTTCCAGCCGGCCAAGCTCTACTACACGGTCCACTCGGCGGCCCGCTTCCGGGCCATCCACGAGAAGTTCGAGGAGCTGGGGCTCGAGTCGCCGTTCGACGAGGAGTGGCGCAGCCGGTGGGACCAGATGCCCGAGGACGTGCCGACCACACGGATCGACATCTCCGAGTTCACCGACGTGCGGCGCCTCGCCCTGCTGGCCCACGCCACCCAGGTGGACCCCGAGTCGAAGTTCTGGTTCGGACTCCCGCCCGAGGTGATGGGCGCCATCCACCCCCAGGACGACTACCGGCTGGCGCTGGTGGGCACGGCCGACGGCACGGTGACCGAGCCGCAGTGGGACGGCACCGTGGAGTCGGACCTGTTCGCCGGGGTCGTCGCGGAGTCCCGGTGACGGCTCCCTGGCTGTCCGGGGCCTGGATCGAGGCGGCCGCCGCCGAGGGGGCCTCCATCGCCGGACCCCCCACGCTGACCGGGGTGGTCGTGGTCGAGGTGACCGGGGGCCCGGACGGCGACGCGGTCGCCCACGCGGTGTTCGCCGACGGGCGCCTGGCCGGCAGCGGCACCGGTCCGGTGCCGGCACCTGACGTGACCCTCACGCTCACCGATGCCGACGCCCGGGCCGTCCTGTCGGGCGAGCTCGACCTGGCGGTCGCCTTCATGCAGGGGCGGATGAAGGTGGCGGGCGACATGGCGCCCGTGCTCGATCTCCTGGCGCTGTCGGCCACCGACGACGGGCGCTCCCTGCGGGACCGGGTCGCCCGGCTGACCGAGGCCTAGGTCGACAGGCCCCCCGGGCCGGACCGGGGCGGCGGCACCGACGAGGCCCCGCCGCCCAGGAACGGTAGGTGGATGACCCCGGCGCTCTGGAGCAGGATCAGGGTGACGGCGGCGGCGATGACCACCACCAGGAGGGCCACCAGGTAGGGCCGGGACCGGGCCCAGCCCGACCGCCCGCCGTAGTCGCGCCGGAGTCGGGCGGGGGCGACGGTCGTGACCGTCGACAGTCCGGCCGGCCCCTGGTGGCGGACGGCGAAGGCGCCGACCCGGGCGGCCAGATCGATCGGATCGCCTCCCGAGCGCAGGAAGCGGTAGGTGCCGGTGCGGGTCTGGATGCTGATCAGTGCGCCGGCCTCGGCGTAGGGGAGCGGGGGACGGGAGGCCAGCGGGTCGACGGGTCGGTGGGCTCCCAACTCGGGGACCAGGGCCGGCCCGTCGGCGGGCTGGTCCGTGGCCTCCACCCACCACGCGGGGATCATCCCGCCTCCCCACGGCTCCACGGCATGGGCGACCACCGACGCCCACGGCAGGACGCGGGGCTCCTCGCCCCGTCGGCGGATCACTCCGATGCCGAGATCGTTGACGACCACCGCGTCGACAGGGGTCGGGTCGTACCCGTGCGGGTCGAGGAGGAGCAGGCCGGTGACGGTCACCGGCTTCGGCCCCGGGCCCCCGGCCGGCCCCCGCGCCTCGGGCACGGGTGCGGTCGTCACGGTCGGATCGGGTGGCGCATGGCGTCACGGAGTGGCCGGTAGCCGATGCGGATGGCGCCTGACCGAGTCCAGCAGCGCCGCCACCTCGCGGTCGCCGACCAGCAGCGAGTGGTCGGCGACCCGTGACTCCCAGTCGTCGGAGGCGGCCCGCAACTCGTCGCTGTCGAAGGCGGGGTGGAGGGTGATCTCGGTCACCCCCGGCTCCAGCGTGCCGAGCAGTCCGAGGAGCGTCTCCCGGCCGCCGCGGGTCGGGACGGTGGCGGCCCGGTCGGCGAACAGCACGCCTTCCTCGGCGGCCAGCTTGCGGATGGGGAATCCGACGTTGGGCTCGACCGACCCGTCGGGCAGGCGCAGCGGGAGACCGAAGTCGACGGCCAGCTCCAGGTAGATGTCGAAGAACTCGGGACGGAGGAGGAGGGCGTCCATGTGGGCGTCGAGGTGGCTGATGTCGAAGCCCCACAGCACGGCCCGCTCCAACTGGGCCCGGCACTCGCGCCGGACCTCGTCGAGGTCGGCGTGGTCCCAGACGTCGGTCACCGTGCGGGGGAACCCGCCGTCGCCGTCGAGGAGGGAGGGCGCCTGGGTGATCGGGCCCCACCGGTACAGGTCGTGCTCGGCGTTGAGGGTGAGGCGGACCCCGACGTCGTCACCCCGGAACCGCGATGCGGCCTCACGGGCCCAGGGGGCCGGCACCACCAGGGAGGCCGACGTGGCGATGCCGTCGCGCAGGGCGTCGTAGACGCCGGTCGTGGCGGCGTGGCAGAACCCGAGGTCGGCACAGTTGAGGATCAGGAGGCGGGCGTCGGGTGCTGCCCCGAGCCGCTCGGCCACGGTCGCCATGCACTGACCGTAGTCGCCGGTCGGTCAGGCGGCGCGACCGGCGGCACCGCGCAGGTGGGCCCGGGCGGCGGCGATGCCGCGGCGTCCGACCTGCCTGGTGTGCTCGTCGAGGTGCCAGTCGCGGTCCTGGTCGACCGGCGCCGCGTCGACGGGTGCGACCTCGTCCGGATCGACGACGAGGAGTGGGAGCTGAGGCTGGAGCCCACGGATGCGGGCCTCGAGGTTCTGGCTCATGGGAGCAGTGTGCCCGAAGGGTGTAATACGGAGGCCATGACCCAGGCCGACGCCCCCATCGAGACGACCGCCGCGCCCCCGGACGGGAGGACGCGCCGCTACGGCATCACCGTCCCCTTCGACGGGGTGCCGATGACCGAGCACAAGCGCTGGTACCAGGACCTCCAGGCCCTCGGGTACACCGATGTGTGGTCGGCCGAGACCGACGGGCTCGACGGGTTCACCCCGCTGGCGCTCGCCGCCGCCTGGACGCCGGCCCTGCAGCTCGGGGTGGCCATCATCCCCGCCTACACCCGGGGACCGGCGCTGCTGGCCCAGAGCGTGGCCGCGCTGGCCGAGGCCGCGCCCGGGCACTTCACGTTCGGGCTGGGCACGTCCTCGGACGTGATCGTGTCCAAGTGGAACGGAGTGCCGTTCACGGAGCCGTACAAGCGGGTGCGCGACACCATCGCCTTCCTGCGCGCCGCCCTGGCCGGCGAGAAGGTGGACACCGTCTACGACACCTTCGAGGTCACCGGGTTCCGCCTGGCCCGACCGGTGGAACACCCCCCGCCGATCTTCCTGGCCGCCCTGCGCCCGGGCATGCTCCGCCTGGCCGGGCGGGCGGCCGACGGGGTCATCATCAACTGGCTGTCACCCGACGACGTGACGACGGTGACCCCCGAGCTGGGGGCCGACATCCCGGTGGCCGCCCGGATCTTCGTGATCCCGAGCGAGGACGCCGACATGGCCCGGGCCATCGGGCGCCGGATGATCACCGCCTACCTCAACGTGGGGGTCTACGCCGAGTTCCACCGGTGGCTCGGCCGGGGCGAGGCACTCGAGCCGATGTGGCGGCTGTGGCGGGACGGTGATCGCAAGGGCGCCCTGGCCGCGGTCCCCGACGAGGTGGTGGACGACCTGATCGTGCACGGCTCGTACGCGCAGTGCCGTGACCGGATCGACCGCTACGTGGCCAACGGCGTCGACATCCCCGTGCTCGCCGTGCTCCCGTTCGGGGTGGACCTGGCCGAGGCCGTCGACGGGCTGGCGCCGCGCTGACGCCGTGCTGACGCCGTGCTGACGCCGGTGGTCAGGCGGCCCGGCCGGGCAGGGTGGCGAGGCTGGTCAGCGTCCGGGCGCAGGCCCGGGCCGCCTCGGCGCCCTTCTCCTCCAGGTGACCGGCGAAGAACTCCTCGTGCACCGCGTGGTCGTGGAAGTGGTGGGGGGTGAGCACCACGGAGAGGACCGGCACGTCGGTGTCGAGTTGGACGCGCATGAGACCGCTGACGACAGCGTCGGCCACGAACTCGTGCCGGTAGATCCCACCGTCGACCACCAGGCCGGCACCCACGACGGCCGCGTACCGCCCGCTGGCGGCAAGGCGCTGGGCGTGCAACGGGATCTCGAATGCGCCGGGGACCCGGTAGAGGTCGACCTGGGCGGCGTCGACGCCGAGGCGGGTGATCTCAGCGAGGAAGGCGTCGCGGCACCGGTCGACCAGGTCCTCGTGCCACTCGGACTGGACGAAGGCGATCCGTGGTGGGGATCCGCCCGCCGTCCCCGGCCTGGTGTCGACGCGCTCGTGCACGGTGCCTCCCGGACTCGAAGATTCTAGAACACGTTCTAGTATAGACCCCGGAGCCCGGATGTCCACGGCTCCGACCCGGGGTGGCGGGTCGGACCCGGGCATCCCGGTCCGCCCCGGAGGCGCCAGCGTCAGCCCTGCTGGTAGCGGGCGACCACTTCGGCGTCCATGTCCCGCACCTGGTCGGCCAGGTCGGCGATGAAGGTGTCGAGCTCGGCGGCCAGGCGGGGGTCGGAGAGCGCCATGATCCGGATGGCCAGGAGCGCGGCGTTGCGCGCCCCGTTGACGGCCACCGTCGCCACCGGGATCCCCTTGGGCATCTGCACCATGGCCAGGAGCGAGTCGAGCCCGCCCAGGTTGGCCAACGCCACCGGGACGCCGATCACCGGGAGCGGCGTGGTGGCGGCCACCACGCCGGCCAGGTGGGCCGCACCGCCGGCCGCGGCGATGATCACCTTGACGCCGTTGCCGGCCGCCGCCCGGGCGAAGGCGACGGTGTCGTCGGGGGTTCGGTGGGCGGACAGGACGCGGATCTCGACGGGGACGTCGAATCGGCGGAGGATCTGGACGGCGTCGTCCATGATCGACGCGTCGGACGAGCTTCCCATGAGGATGGCAACGGACATGGTCGTATTCTGCCCGACCGCGGCCGGTCCGGCACATCCGGTGTCACGTGTGCGGTGACGCGGCGACGGACCGCCCGGTACGGTGGGCCGCACACCGGGCCGGACCCTCGTGGGATCCGGTCCGGCACCGGGCAGACGGGGCATCGACCCCGAACGACGAGAGACGAGGCACCCATGCGCATCGGCGTGATGTTCGACACCGAGAAGCCGTTCGACGACGTGGTCACCCAGGTGGCCGGACTGGCCGAGGCCGGCATCGAGACGGCCTGGTCGTCGCAGATCTTCGCCTACGACGCGCTGACGGTCATCGCCGCACTGGCCAGGGAGGTGCCGTCGATCCACTTCGGCACCGCCGTGGTCCCGACCTATCCCCGTCACCCGGTGATGCTCGGCGCCCAGGCCCTCACCGTGCAGGCCGTGAGTGGCGGGCGCCTCACCCTCGGGATCGGCCTGTCCCACCAGATGGTGATCGAGACCGTGTTCGGGATGTCCTTCGAGAAGCCGGCCCGTCACATGCGCGAGTACCTGGAGATCCTGATGCCGGTCCTGGCCGGCGAGCAGGCGACGTTCGCCGGCGAGACCCTGAGCGCCTCGACGTTCGGCCCCCTGCAGATCGACGCGCCCGCACCCGACGTGCTGGTCGCCGCCCTCGGGACCGTGATGCTGACCATCGCCGGACACCTGGCCCAGGGCACCATCACGTGGATGACGGGGCCGGCCACCATCGAGGAGCACATCGCGCCCACCATCAACGCGGCGGCCGCCGAGGCCGGACGCCCCGTGCCCCAGATCGGGGTCGGGCTCCCGGTCTGCGTGACCGAAGACCGGGACGGCGCCCGGGCCAAGGCCGCCGAGGTCTTCGCCATCTACGGCCACCTCCCCTCCTACCGGGCGATGCTCGACCGCGAGGGGGCGGCCGGACCGGCTGACGTGGCCATCGTGGGCACGGCGGCCGAGGTGGCGGCCCAGGTCCGCCGACTGGCCGACATCGGGGCCACCGACTTCTGCGGGGCGCCGTTCGGGACGGGCGACGAGATCCGGGCCTCCGTCGACACCCTGGCCGGACTCCGGCTCTGACTCAGCGACGCACCCGTCCGGTACCACTCGGGTGCGTTCCCACGCGGCGTAGGACTGCCACGGTGTCCGGTGCCGGAGCGGCTCCCAGCTCCTCCAGCGATCCGAGGGTCCGTTCCGCCGCACGCCGGGCGCCGTCATGGTCACCGATGACGAGCCGGGCCTCGATCACCATGCGCTGCGCCCGTTCCGACCACGGATCGGCAGCCAGTGCACGGTGGGCGAGGGCTTCGGCCAGCGGCCCGTCGGATACGGCCAGGGCGTGGTCACCGGCAAGCAGCGCGGCCGCCACGATCAGATCGTCCATCCGTCGGCGATGCGGTTCGAGCCACTCGCCGATCGGGCTGCCGCCCAGCAGGGGACCGCTGTCCGACCGGGCGAGCCGCCGTGCATGGGCCAGCAGGGCGGAACGGGTCGGTGCGGGCGTGGCGACGATGGACGAGGCCTGAGCCTCGACCTCCCACAGGTCGATGTGGAGTGCAGCGCCCCGTGCGAACGCGAGGGTCCCGGCCCGGTCGGCGACGAGCCGGCTGCCCTGTGACCGTTCCCGGTCCGGGTCGAGCACGTCGAGCAGGTGGGTGAGGGTGACGCGGAGGTTCCTGCCGGCCGAGTGATCCTCCAGGTCGGGCCAGAGCGCCGCCGCCACGCCTCCACGGCTGCGGTCGTCGACGAGCGCGAGGTGGAGGCACAGTTCCCGGACCCGGCTGCGCCTCCACGCCGGGTGCTCCACCGGTCGGAGCCCCCGGTGGACGGTGCTGGTCCCGAGCAGGGAGACGGTCACGAGTGGGGCACTGGGCGTGCACCAACGGGCGGGGAGGTAGGGCCGGTGATCGCGCGTCCGCCGGTGGACCGCCGGCGAGGTGGGCGACAGCGGCCCGACCGGCGGCGCGGGCCCGTTCCGGCCCGGCGCCCGCCTGCCCCGCCGCGATCTGGTCCGGCCCGGGCCCACTTCCGGGGGGAGCGGGTGGATCACTGCCGCCGTCCGGGGGCATCCCGAGGGCCGTCGTCAAGGCGGCCGTCCACAGCGATGCCCGCACGGCCCTCCCCACGACCGCAGTCGAGTCGAGCACGCGCCGGGCGCCGGCGAGGTCGCCGGTGTCCGCCAACAGCAGGGCTTCGGCGATTCGACAGAGGGCGGCCGCCTCACCCGAGTGGGCCAGTACCGTGCGCTCCTGGATCCGATCGAGCACGGACCGAGCCGGGGAGTACCGTCCCGATGCCGCCAGGAAGCAGGCCCGGGTCGCCTGGATGCGATGGACCAGGCCCGGAACGCCGGCTCGGATGGCGAGAGCCTCGGCAGACTCGGCCTCCCCTAGGGCGCCCAGCGGGTCGTCGGCATACCAGCGAGCGGAGGCCAACAGGTCGTAGGCGACGGCCCGCGACGCCTCGGACCCTTCGCCCGTCGCCGACTCGAGCGCGACCGCCGCCGCTCCGAAGCGGCCCGCCAGCAGGAGATTGGTACCCCGGATCATGAGCGCCTGAGCAGCCCAGTCGCCGATGAGGGAGCCCGGTGGTATCCGGTCGAGGGCGAGTATCGCCGCATCCGGGTTTCCCGACAGTTGGGCGGCGACGGCCCGGCCCAGGGCGACCATCGCTCGCGCCCCCGGCGGACCGACTGCGGCCAGCTCTTCCACGCGTCGGAGGATGCGCCCGAGGGAGGCGACATCGTCGTTGGCCCGCGCCACGTGCCCGAGGTGGAGCAACAACGCGGTCTCCCCGGTGGTGTCCCCCGCGTCCTCGTACAACCCACGGACCACTTCGAGGCGCTCGGCAGCGGTGCCGTCCACGTCCCCGAGTTGGAGGTCCACGGTCGCCTCGAGCCACAGCCCCTCGGGCCGGTCGATCTCCAGCAGGCCGGACGTCGACCACGTCCGCAGGTCCTCGACGGGGGCCAGCGGGGGTTGGCTCGCCAGAGCCGCACGGACGACCTCGGCCAGAGCGGTCGGACTGCCGATCCGGACGGCCAGTGCGCCCGCCTCGGCCATACGCCCCGCCGCTGCGAGCACGCCGGCCTTGGCCACCACGGCACGGTCGCGCTCGTTCCTGGACAGGACGGGGCGAGTGGCCTCGCCCCAGAGGGGATCGGGCCACCATCCGCCCGGCACCTCAGCCAGTGGGAGCAGGGCCAGCTGGTGTCGGACCTCCTCGATCTCGCCGGGGGCGTCGAACCCGACGGCCGCCAGGACTGCCTCGAACTCGTCGTCGGCACAACCATCGACGGCAGCGACCGCGGCGAGGGCCCGCACCACCTGCGGCTCGGTCCCGCAGAGCACTTCGTCGCGCACGTAGTCGACGGCGAGGTCACCATGTCCGGCACCGATGAGACCCGCCAACGCGGGCCACGCGGCGCGGGAGGCGTCCATGGTGGCCGCCGGGAGACCAGCGAGCAATTCGTCGACCTCCTCTCGACGGAAGGCGAGGTCGTCCGCGCCCAGCAGGACGCCGGTGCCGGATGCCACCAGGCGGGCCAGGCCCACCCGGGGGATCCGTCGACCCGACAGGACGAGGTGCCCACGTGCGGGCATGTCGCGGGCAAGGGCGGCCAGCAACTCGGTCCCCGGGGCTCCCGCGAGCTCCACCGCGTCGAGCACCAGGGAGACGTGGCCACCCGGCGGAGTCGTCGACTGCAGCGCGACGTACACGGCGCGGGCCCCGACGACCGGGTCGGCGCCGATCGGCCGTCCGGATGCCGTCGATCCCGAGCAGGCGGCCACCAGATGTGCGGCGAGGGTTCCGGGGCGGTCGTCGCCGGGTACGCAGCGGTAGACGACATCACAATCGCCGGCGCGGACGGGACCTTCGGCCAGAGCCTGGTCGATGAGGACGGACCGCCCGTATCCGGCCGGCGACTCGAGTCCGATCATCGCCAGGTTGTGCCGCCGCCGCAGCGGGACGAGCAGGCGCTCCCGGAGCAGCATACGGCCCATCTGCCGACGTTAGCGCTTCGTTAGCGCTCTGTTAGCGATCGGTTGCCAAACTGGCGCTCGAACGGCGATGCCTGGTCGAGCGCGCAGCCTGACAGGCGGAAAAGGTGGAGGGTACGACATGAGGGCATTCCGTCGGGCGGCCATGGCCGCATTGGTGGCAGCGGGTTCACTGGTATCGGTCAGCGTGGTGGCCGTGGCCACCGCGACACCGGGCGGTGCCGCCCTGTCCTGCACCGACAACTGGCAAGGTCCGGCGACGGGCACGACCGACTGGAACGCCAGTGCGGCCAACTGGTCGTCCGGGTTCCCCACCGGCACCAGTGTCGTGTGCATCTCCGAGCCGGGCACCTACACCGTGGCGCTCACCGGCAGCGTCTCGGTGGGAGCGCTGCAGGTGGGCGGGGCGACCAGCGGGACCCAGACGCTCTCCGCTTCCGGCGTCTCGACCAGCGTCACACTCTCGCTGGGAGCAGCGAGCGTCGTGGCCGCCGGCGGAATCCTCAACCTCGCTCCGGCGACCAACGGCTTCGTCTGGCTGGGCGGTGGCCCGGTGACCGTCGCCTCGGGCGGGACGCTGTCGAGCACGGGTTCGGGCAACCCCGTCTACCTGCGGGCTCCGGTATCCGTCTCCTCGGGCGGCACCACGACCTTCGGGGCGGCCACCACGCAACAGGACTCCAACACGGCCACCTCCAACAACGGCACCTTCACCGTGTCGCCCGGGGCGGCCTACAACATCAACACCGGGTCGGACTCGTTCACCAACGCCGGGACACTCACGGTGTCGGGCGCCATGACCGAGAGCGGGGGCACCTTCACCCAGACCAGCGGCTCGATCGGGGGCAACCCGGTCACCATCACCGGCGGGGCCATCGTGGACACGGCCGGCACCGGGGCCATCGACGTGCGCGGGAGCGCCGGTCTGAGCGGCACCATCCCGGCCGGTCAGACGGTGACGGTGGACGGCGTGGCCACCAGCGTGACGCTGTCGCTCTCCGGCACCTCGGTGGTCGACAACGGCAACCTGGTCTTGACTGCGGCGATCAACGGCTTCGCCATGGTGAACGGGAGCCCGGTGACCGTCGCCTCCGGCGGGACGCTGTCGGCCTCGGGTTCGGGCAACCCCGTCTATCTCCGCTCCCCGGTGACCAACCAGACGGGCGGCACCGTCACCCTCGGGGCGGCCACCACGCAACAGGACACCAACACGGCCACCTCCAACAACGGCACCTTCACCGTGTCGCCCGGGGCGGCCTACAACATCAACACCGGGTCGGACTCGTTCACCAACGCCGGGACACTCACGGTGTCGGGCGCCATGACCGAGAGCGGGGGCACCTTCACCCAGACCAGCGGCTCGATCGGGGGCAACCCGGTCACCATCACCGGCGGGGCCATCGTGGACACGGCCGGCACCGGGGCCATCGACGTGCGCGGGAGCGCCGGTCTGAGCGGCACCATCCCGGCCGGTCAGACGGTGACGGTGGACGGCGTGGCCACCAGCGTGGCGCTGACCCTGTCCGGCACCTCGGTGGTCGACAACGGCAACCTGGTCTTGACTGCGGCGATCAACGGCTTCGCCATGGTGAGCGGATCGCCCCTCGACGTGGCCAGCGGGGGCACCTTGTCGAGCACGGGTTCGGGCAACCCCGTCTACCTGCGGACTCCCGTATCCGTCTCCTCGGGCGGCACCACGACCTTCGGGGCGGCCAACACGCAACAGGACACCAACACGCCCACCTCCAACAGCGGCACCGTCACCGTGTCGCCCGGGGCGGCCTACAACATCACCACCGGGGCGGACTCGTTCACCAACGCCGGGACACTCACGGTGTCGGGCGCCATGACCGAGAGCGGGGGCACCTTCACCCAGACCAGCGGCTCGATCGGGGGCAACCCGGTCACCATCACCGGCGGTTCCATCGTGGACACGGCCGGCACCGGGGCCCTCGACGTCCGCGGGAGCGCCGGTCTGAGCGGCACCATCCCGGCCGGTCAGACCGTGACGGTGGACGGCAGTGGCCACCAGCGTGGCGCTGTCGCTCTCCGGCACGGTCACCGATGCCGGGAACGTCGTCCTGGCGCCCACGGTGAACGGATACGCGCTGCTCAGCGGATCGACCCTGAACGTGGCCAGCGGCGGCACCTTGTCGACCACGGGTTCGGGCAATCCCGCCTACCTGCGGGCTCCTGTATCGCGTCGCCTCGGGTGGGCACGTGACGATCGGTGCCCCCGACACCCGCCAGGACTCCGGGACCGCCACGACCAACGCCGGAACGGTGCAGGTGGCGAACGGAGGTGCACTGGCCCTGAGCGGGAGTGCCACGCTCAGCGGAGCCGGCACCTTCGGCGTCACGGTCAACGGCATCTCGGGCACCGGAGGAATTTCGGGCCCGGGCACGACGCTGGCCGCCGGCAGCACCCTGGCCGTCACCACCGTCGGATCGCCCCTCGTCGGCACCGTCTTCACGCCATTCGGTGGCCCCGTCGTCGGTACCTTCTCAACACTCAGCTTCGGCCCGGGGGCCTACGCCGTCGCCTACCCGGCCGGTGCGGTCCAGCTCACCACCGAGGCCCCGTTCACGCTGACGGCGGGAGCCCTGGCTCCGAAGGAGAACATCGGGACCGGAACGGTGGTGTTGGCCACCATCGGCAGTGCCAGCGACGGGACCGGCATCTACTCGGCCACCGTCGACTGGGGCGATGGGAGCGGCACCGGTCCGGCGACCGTCAACATCACGGGGAACTCCGGAACAGTGACCGGGAGCCACACGTACACGGCCCCCGGCCCCTACACCGTGACGACGACGCTGGCCAACACGGACGGCACGACGTTGGTCACCACGCAGGCGGTCACGGTGACCGGTCCGACCATCACCGGATTCTCCAAGACGGTGGTGGCCCCGGGTAAGAAGCTCTCCACCGTGATCTCGGGGACGGGCTTCGACCCCAGCGCGGTGGTGACCGTGTCGAACCCGTCGGTCACCGTGGTGTCGGTAAAGGTCGGCAAGGTCACCAAGAAGCACCCGAACCCGACGCTGAAGCTCAAGCTGTCCGTTTCCAAGACGGCGGCGGCCGGTCCGTTCTCCGTCACGGTGACCGAGACCGGGGGCACGGTCACCGCCGTGGGGGCGCTTAGCGTCAGCTAGGACAAGCGTCGACGGGAATCCGTCCCGGGTGTCGGCGCCCGGGTCAGCGAGACAGGCGCGTGTGCTTGAACTCGTTCAGTTCGGGGTGGTCGCCGAGCAGGCCGAGGACCCGGTCGATCGTCGCCCGGGCCAGGGCGCCGTCGCCCTCGGGGCGGGTCATCAGCCGGACGAAGACGGCATCGTCACCGACGATGAACGTGGGTACCCCGAACACGTCGACCTCCTCGACGCAACGCTCGTGCTCCTCGCGCACCGTCTTGGCCGGCCAGCCCGAGTCGACCTCGACCAGCACGGCATCGGCGTCGACGCCGGCCCCGGCCAGTGCGGCGTGGACCACGGCCCGGTCTCGCAGGTCGGCACCGTCGGTGTGACGGGCGGAGAACAGGGCCCGGTGGACGGCCAGGAAGTGCTCGGGGAACCGGTCCCGCACGGCGACCCCAGCCGCCAGCGACAACAGGTCGGCCTGGTGGGCCGGGTCGTCCCACGTGTCCTGCCCCTCGCTTCCCATGCCCTGGTTCAAGAAGTAGGGGAGGAAGGTGACGTCCCACTCGGCACCGGCCTCCAGGCCGTCGAGGATGTGCTCGTGGCCGTTGCGGGCGAACGGGCACCGGTAGTCCCAGGTCACGGCGAAGGTCTTCGGGAGGCTCATGGCCTGGCCAACGCCGTCGCGTCGGGTTCCATTCCCCCGGGTCGGGCCCGCAGTCGGGGGCGGGCCCGGGGTGCCGGAGTCAAGTCCGTCGCCGGTGCGTCAGCGGAAGCGACGGACGACGAGCCCGAGCGCGGTGCCGATGACGACCCCGCCGGCCACGTCCGAGGCGTGGTGGTGTCCCAGATGGATCCGGCTCACCCCGATGAGCCCGGCCGCCGTGTACAGCAGGGCGTTGCCCCGGCGGTCGCCCGGCCGGCTCAGCACGGCCGCCGAGCAGAAGGCGGCCAGGGTGTGGCCGCTCGGGAAACTGCTGGTCTTCGGGGCCCGCACCGGCACGCCGGCATTGGAGATCCGCAGGTCGGACCGGTCGGGCCGTTCCCGGTCGACGAGCTTCTTCACGCCTGCGTTGACCAGGGTCGACGAGACCCCGGCCACCCCGAGCGCCCGGATGGCCTGGCGTCGGGCCGGGCCGGACCGCCGACCGCGCCACACGGCGATGCCCGTCCACAACCACCCGTGGTCACCCAGGCCCGTGATGACCTTGGCGGCGGCGTCGACCGGCGCCCGGCCCCGCAGTGGCTCGAACAGCCGGTCCACCCCGTCGTCGACGGTGGCGACGACCGAGTGGATCCCCGACGCCGGTGCCGGCCCGCCGTGCGTCCACCCCGCGGCGTCGGCGCTCGCTCCCGCCGCTCACGCCGCTCCCCGGATGTCGCCGCCGAGGGCGGCCGCGGCCTGTGACGGGTCGCCCCCGTAGGCCGGACAGAAGTCGCGGAAGCGGCAGAACCGGCACAGGGGGCCGGTCTTCGGTCGGAAGTCCTCGTCCCGGCAGGCACGTTCGATGGCCGACCACACGGCCAGGGTCTTCGTCTTCTGTCCGCGTAGACCCTGCTCGGACGGCTCGGCGGTGATCACGGTGGGCTCCTTCAGGTGGAGGAGCTTGACCTGGACGGGCCGGCGACCGAGGACCTCCTGGCACAACAGGGCGTAGGTCTGGACCCCGGTGAGCTTGCCCTGCACATAGGCGGGAGCCGGCGCCCGCCCGGTCTTGTAGTCCACGACGACGAGCTCGCCATCGGCGGTGCGGTCGAGGCGGTCGAGGATGCCGCGGAGCCGGACATCGCCCAGCTGCGCCTCCAGGGTGAGCTCGATGCCCACCGGGGTGACGTCGTCGGGATCCTCGATGAGGAAGTAGTTGTCGACCAGCCCCTCGGCATCGGCCAGGAAGGCGTCGGCCTCGTCGGCCGTCAACCCGAGGGAGGCGTAGTCGGCGTCGGCCTGGAGCCCGGCCCACGCCGTGTGCAGCTCGGCCCGGGCGGCGCCCGGGGTGCGGGTCCCCTGGCCGTGGTTCCAGAACAACCGCTCCAGGGCGCTGTGCACCAGGGTGCCCTTGACCGTCCAGACGGTGGCCGGGTCGGGCAACCGCTCGATGGCGGTGAACCGGAACGCCAGGGCGCAGTCACGGAACGAGGTCACCTTGGAGGGCGACAGCGAGCGGGGGGGATCGAAGGGCACGGGAAGAGATTACGGCGAGGGTGTGCCGTCAGGGTCACCCAGTGCCTGCAGCACGCCGGCCGCCACGTCCACCGGCCGCTCCAGCGGACCGAAATGGGAGAGCTCGGGGAAGGAGGTGACGCTCGACCGTGGCACCCGGGCGGCGTCGGCCGTCATGACCTCGGGGCCGAAGGCGTCGGTCCGCTCCCCGTAGGCGAACGTCGTCGGGCAGTGGACCTCGGGCAGCCGTGCGAAGGCCCCGTTGGCGAATCCGTGGACGTACACCTCGGCCTCGTCGTCGCGTCGACACCGGAGCCGGATCTCCCGTCCGTCCCCTCCCTCGATCGACGGGACCACCTCGAACCCGTCCTCGACGTACCGCTGCAGCACGTCGGGATCGAGGTCGCCGAACGGCGGCTTGGAGGAGAAGTTGACGAAGGCGTCCTCGGCCGAGGGGAACGTCTCCCGGCGCCGGCGGGCTCCCCTGGACAACGGGTTCTCCTCGAGGGGGAACGGCACGGGACGGTCGGGCACGACCACCGGCTCGAAGAGGTAGAGACCCCGGAAGGTACCGGGACGGCCCTGTTCGGCCAGGAGGAGGGAGGCACCGCCGCACGAGTGGCCGAACGCCGCCGTCCCCTCCAGCCCGAGGCGGTCGACGACGGTCAGCACGTCGGTGCCGAAGCCCGACCACCGGTAGTCGCCGTCGGGCGGACGTGCGGACCGTCCGTGGCCGCGGAGGTCGAGGGCATGGCACCGGAACCGGTCGGACAGGGCCGTGGCCAGGGGGAGGAGCACCCCGGCGCAGAAGCCGGTGGCGTGGACCAGGAGGAGGTCGGGCCCGGTGCCGCCGAAGTCGTAGACGGCCAGTTCGACGCCGTCCGGGGTGGCGCAGGTCAACGCGGGCGAGGCGGCGGCGTGCACGTCGGTCACGGGGCGACGGTAGTCGCTGGGTCGCCCGGGTCGGAACCCCCCGGGGAGGTCGAGGTTGCCCGGTCAGGGGCCCATCGACCGAGTAGACAGTAGGCACCATGACGCAGACGCTGACCAACTTCCTCTACAGCCACACCTACTTCGCCGTGTTCCTGCTGAGCTTCATCTCGTCGATGGGGATCCCGGCCGGGCTCCGAACTCGCCATCATCGGCGGCGGCGCACTGGCCAGTGGTGAGGTCCACAAGGCGGTCGCCAGCGGCGCACCGCCCGAGTTCTTCCACCTGTCGATCGTGGCCGTGATCCTGCTTGCCACCCTGGGCGAGGTGCTCGGCTCGATGGTCGGCTACCTGATCGGCCTGAAGGGCGGGCGCGTCGCCGTCGACAAGATGGGGCAAGTACCTCCTGTTGACCCACAAGGACCTGGACCGGGCCGAGGCCTGGTTCGATCGCCACGGCGAGCCGCTGGTGCTCTTCGGGCGCTTCATCCCCCTGCTCCGCTCGTTCGTGTCCTTCGCCGCCGGCCTGGCCGAGATGGCGTTCGCCAAGTTCGTCATCTTCACCGTCATCGGTTGCGCCGTGTGGTGCACGGCGCTCTCGTTGCTGGGCTACTCGCTGGGAGGCACCTACGACAGTGTCCAGAAGTCGTTCAGCAGTGCGTCGCTGGTGATCGCCTTCCTGGCCGTCGTAGCCGTCGCCTTCCTCATCTGGCACCGGATCCGCGCCGGGCGAGCGGAGCGATCCTGAGCCGGGGCAGCTCGACCGGGGCACGGAAGGCCGCCCTCCTGGCCTCCGGGCATCTCGAGCGCTCGGAGACGTGGAACGGGCTGCGGGCCGGCGACCCGGTCGTCGTGAGCGGACTGGCCATGCGCGGCGCGACGTGGGCGTTCCGGGCCCACGTGGTCAACACCAACAACGGCACCGAGTCGATCGAGGTCGTCGGCGGGCGCCCGGGGGACCGGACCATCCGCTCCTTCGGCCCCGAGCGCATCTTCGCCACCACCGGCAAGCGGTCCAAGGGGTCGTCCACCGCCACGGCCGGTCAGCTGTCGCTGGCCGAGGCGCCCCAGCTCCCGCTGGCCTGACCGATCCAGCTGGCCTGACCGACCGCCCGGTGGCGCGGCCCCGGTAGGGTGCGGGGCATGGCGACCGTCACCTTCTTCCACGCCCATCCCGACGACGAGGCGATCGCCACCGGGGGGACCATGGTCTCCTTGGCCGATCAGGGCCATCGGGTCATCCTGGTGACGGCCACCCGGGGAGAACTGGGCGAGGTCGACGAGGGATTCCTCGATCCAGGGGAGACCTTGGCCGAGCGGCGTGCCGTCGAACTGGCCGAGGCGGCACGCGTGCTGGGCACGGCCCGGCAGCTGTTCCTGGGCTACGAGGACTCCGGCATGGAGGGCGAGCCGAGTGCCGACCGTCCCGGATGCTTCGCCACCGCCGACGTGGGCGAGGCGAGCGTGCGCCTGGCGGCCATCCTCGAGGAGGAGTCGGCCGACGTCCTGGTCGTGTACGACGAGCACGGCGGGTACGGGCACCCCGACCACGTCCAGGTGCACCGGGTCGGTATGGCGGCGGCCGACCGGGCCGGCACGCCGGTGGTCTACATGGCCACCATGGACCGGGACTTCATGATCGACCTGCGCCGTCAGGCCGCCGAATCGGAGTTCGGTCCCGAGGACGACCTGGAGGGCGCCGAGACGATGGGGGAGCCGTCCGTACGCATCACCACCGAGGTCGACGTCAGCCCCTGGGTCTCGGTGAAGCGCGACGCCATGCGGGCCCACGCCAGCCAGATCGGCGAGGAGAGCTTCTTCCTGTCCATGCCCGACGACGTCTTCGCCACCGTGTGGGGCCAGGAGTGGTACATCCGGGTGCGTCCCGAGCCCGACGGACTCGGGGACGGCGTGCGCGAGGGTGGACTGGTGGTCGATGCCGCCGCCGGCGAGCTCGGCGGCGGCGCCCTGCGGGAAGGAGCCGAGCGATGAGCAAGCACAAGGTGCTGCGGGTGCACGGGGGCAGGCTGGTGGTGGCCGAGCGACGGGTCGAATTGGAGACCGAGCTCGACGCCCTGTCCGCCGAGGGCTACACGCTCGTCGACTCGTTCGCCGTCGACGACAACGTCTACCTGGTGATGGCCTCGGGCGACTGACCGGTCGCGGTGGGGCCCCCGACCGGAGGCGGCCTACGACTCGGTGAACGCGGCGATCGAGACGACCCGGTCGCTGTCCGGAGTTCTTGGCCTGGTAGAGGGCCCGGTCGGCCCGTTCGATGAACGAGATCGGGTCCTCGATGCCATCCCAGCTGGTGAGGCCGGCCGACAACGTCACGCCGAGCTCGGTGGTGGAGTCGCGACCGCCGGCCCGGAGGTGGTCCAGCAGGTGGTGTCCCCCGATGATGTCGGTGTCCGGCAGCACCAGGGTGAACTCCTCGCCGCCGTAGCGGGCCACCAGGTCCTGGTCGCGGGTGTTGGAGACCATCATGGCGGCGACGGATCGCAGGACCGTGTCACCGACCACGTGGCCGTACCGGTCGTTGTACTCCTTGAAGTGGTCGAGGTCGATCATGGCCAGCGTGAGTGGGGTGTCGGCCCGGAGGGCGTGGGCCATCTCCATCTCGATGCGCTCCATGAGGCTGCGGCGGTTGGCCAGACCGGTGAGGGGATCGGTGCGGCTCTCGGTGTGCAGGCCGTTCACGAAGTTGGCCCGGCTGGTGACCCGCAGGAACGCGGCGGCCAGCAGTCCGGCGGCTTCCGCCGTGTGCGCGTCGGTGCCGGCGGCCGGCAGCGAGCGCTCGATGATCATCACCAGCTCGCCGTTGGCGGCATAGCCGACCGGCAGGACGCAGTGGCGGGGCTCGAGCTGGACGGCGTTGTGGGCGAGGGCGGTGGACACGGCGGGCAGACGGGCCAGGTCGCTGCAGTCGATCTCGACGTTGGGCCAGGCGGCCACCAGGACGAACCGTTCGACGGAACCGGTGCGGTGGAAGACGGCCACCCGATCGGCCGGGAGGATGCCCGCCACGTACGGCAGGCCCCGGGCGAAGATCTCCGCGAAGGTGTCGGCGGTGGGTCGTGCCGCGTCGAGGCCGACGTCGTCGAAGCACTCGTTGAGCGAGTCGAGGGCGAGGGAGAAGTTGATCTGCTCGGTCAACGACCCCACGGTTCGGGCGCAGATGAAGGCCACCACGGCGATGGTCGACGCGTAGATGAACATCGAGACCGCGTACTCGACCCCGCGCAGGCCCTGGACCCAGCCGATCAGGGCGATGAGGGCCAGGGCGTAGATGTCGATCACCAGCTGCATCCGTCGGTCGCCGACGATGGCGATGAACAGCACGCCGACCAACATGGCCGGCGTGTACAGGGCGGCCGGGGTGTCGGTCGACAGCTCGATGCACGCCAGCGCGGCCAGGGCCAGGCAGGCGATGATGAACCAGGCATTGGCCTGGGACTCGACGGTGGCCGATCCGCGGGTCACGGCCGCGAACACCGCCTGGTACGCGATGGACACCAGGATGCAGGCCACGGCGCCCACCAGGTAGCCCCACCGGACCTGCCGGTGGTCGAGGAAGGTCACCGTGAGCAGGATCGGGACCATGATCGACTCCGCGATCAGCCCGCAGGTGACTCCATCTCGCAATTGGCGCGGCGTTGGGTGCTCGAGATCAAATCGCACAGGAGGGGTATCGGCCTCTCGGGCGCCCACCTTGACCTCGTTCGATGCCTGCGGACGCTCGTCGGCCGACGTCCCTGGTCAGGCGGGAGAGCGACTGCCGATCGCAATCCAGATCGACCCCGGGCCTCGGGTTCCGGGTCCTCAGCCGTCCTCGGTCGGTGGCTCGGGTTCCGGCGCCGACCCGGCGTGGATCCGGCTCGTCGGCGACGATCGGCGTGTCGGGCAGCATCCGGGCCAGGAACAGGGCGAGCACGATGATGAGGGCCACCACCGAGAGGGCCGTGCGCAGGCCCACCAGCCGAGCGGACGCGTTCTCGGCCACGATGGCGTCCTGGGTGGCCGGTGTCAGGCTGGTGGTGGCCAGGCCCTCCTTCAGCTGCGCGTCCGACACGAACGGGATACCGGCCTCCAGGGTCACCGTGGCCTCGGCGGTGACCGACGCCGGAATGGCCTGGTTCTGGGCGGCCCCGGTCAGGAACGCGGAGGTGAGGCTCCCGATGAGCACGGCGCCGACGAGGGCCGTGCCGAGGGAGGCGCCGAAGTTGGTGAAGGTGTTCTGCAGGCCGCCGATCTCGGCGCTCATCGAGTCGGGGAAGGCCGACACGGTGATCGCCCCGAGCTGGGAGGCCAGGGCACCGATCCCCAGACCGATGAGGGCCATGGGGATGAGGACCACCGCGGCGGTGGCACCGGGGTCCAGCCCGGCCGACCAACACCAGGGTGCCGGCCAGGATGGACAGCAGCCCGAGCCGCACCACCCGGCGCGGCGAGGCGCTGGGGCGCGATCTTGGGGATCAGGATGGCCGAGGCCAGCAGGGCCAGGGACAGGGGCAGCAGCCGCAATCCCGTCTGGAGCGCGTCGAGGCCGAGGACCACCGACAAGAAGAGCGGGATGGTGAAGAAGATGCCGGCCTGGATGAAGAACTGGAAGGAGAACAGCACCAGTCCACCGGTCAGCTGGCGGCTGGCCAGCATCGACGGCTTGAACAGGGGCTCGCGGCCGGACCGCTCCCGGTGCACCTCCCACTCGACCAGGGCTCCGATGGTCAACAACCCGGCCAGGACGAGCCAGAACACCAGGGACACCCCACCGATGTCCGGGGCGTTGGGCTTGGGGCGGACCCAGCCCCACGTGCCGGACCGCAGGACCCCGTAGACGGTCAGCGACAGGCCGACCACCGACAGGAGGGCGCCGAAGCCGTCGAAGGCCACCCGCTTCTCGGGCGCCGCGTCGTGGATGACCCGGACGAAGCACAGGATGACGGCGACGAGCACCACCTCGCCGACGAACACCCACCGCCACGACGCGAACGTGGTCACGGCCCCACCGATCAGGGGCCCGGCGGCCACCGCGATGGCCCCGGCCGCCGCGATCAGCCCGTAGGCGGCGGACGCGGCCCTGCCTCGGGACGTTCCCGGCCACCAGGGCCACGATGGCCGGCATGATCAGCGCCGCCCCCAGACCCTCGAGCAGCGACCACCCGAGGATGAGGACGGTGAGGTTCGGGGCCAGAGAGTGACCAGGGAGCCGCAGGCATAGACGACGAGGCCGAGGGCGAAGGCCCGGCGGCGGCCGATGATGGCGCCGATCTTCCCGCCGGTCATCATGAACGAGGCCATGACCAGGGTGTAGAGCGTGATGGCCGTCTGGATGCCGGTGACCGTGGTGCCGAGGTCGTCGGCCACCGACTTGATCGAGACGTTCATGACCGAACTGTCGAGCGTCATGAGGAACTGGCTGGCGGCCAGCAGCAGCAGCACGGGGGACCGGCCGCCGGACGCCGGCGGCGCGGTGGTCACGTCGGCGCCGCCGGACCCTCGTGTGCTCATCGGTGCGAACCTAGCCCGCGGGTGACCGGGTCGCGCTCGACCGGTCAGCGCGCACGTCGGGTGAGTCCGAACGCGCCGGCGGCCTCGCGCAGCCCGTCCCGGGCCCGGGGGTCGGCGACCCGGTCGACCAGGAGCCTGGCCTGGTCGACGTCGGACCGGCCGAACATCTCGGCGGCACCGTGCTCGCTGACGATGACCGAGTGCTGGAAGGACGTGACCGGGTGGGACAGCAGGGGGACGACGGTCGACGATCCCGACTTGTCGTGCCACGACCGCAGCGCCACCACCGCGTGTCCCCCCGCCGAGTGCAGGGCGCCGATGACGAAGTCGGGCTGGCCGCCGAAGCCCGAGTAGACGGACCCGCGCACATGGCTGGCGTTGGCCTGGTCGAAGAGGTCGACCTGGAGCGCCGTGTTGACCGACAGCATGGCCGGTTGGCCGGCGATGCGGGCCGGGTCGTTGATCACCTCGGTGCGGCGCATCACCAGCCGGGGATTGTCGTCGGCCCACGCGTAGAGGTCGGGCGACCCGAAGAGGAACGACGCGCAGATGTCGCGCCCGGGTCGAGGGCACCCGACCGGGCGAGGTCGAGCATGCCGTCGCTCACCATCTCCGACCACACCCCGAGGCCGCGATGGCCCCGGAGGGCGGCCGCCGCGGCGTCGGGTATCTGCCCGATCCCCACCTGGACGGTGCCGCCGTCGGACGCGTAGGCGGCAATCCGCTCGCCCACGGCCGTGCAGTGCGGATCCGCCACGCGGGGCCCGGGGGACGGGAGCGGAACGTCCACCTCGACGGCCAGATCGATGCGGTCGACGTCGATCAGGGCGTCCCCCCGGGTGTGGGGCATGCGCGGGTTCACCTGGGCCACGACCAGGCCGCCGCGGGCCGTGGCGGCCTCGATGGCGGCGGGCAGCAGGTTGACCTCGATGCCCAGGGACACGTGGCCGTCGCGGGGCGGTGACGTCTGGATGAGGACGGCGTCGGGCGGATGGGTGGACCCGAAGAGGCGCGGGACCAGCGAGAGCCGGGTCGGGAGGTACTCGACCGACGGGTCGCCGCGGACGCCGGGGCCGACGAAGGGGGTCTCGGTGCGGAGGCCGTCGCGCCGCGGCCAGCCGCGTTGGATGTTGAGCGAGAACGCCCTGCACCTCGGGAGGGCGGACTCCATGATGCGCACCAGTTCGTGGGGGGTGGCGAAGTTGCCTCCCACGACCACCCGCGGCTCGTCACCGGGGAGGGCTGCCAACCGGTCGGCGATCACCCGCTCGTTCACGAAGTCCATGGCGGGTCCCGTCTGCGCGGTGGTCGACTCGGCTGCCCCGGCGTCCGGCGGTCCGGGCTGCTGGCTGTCCGCGAACCTACACGGCGCCCTCCGGTGTCATGGTGGACCGGCCGCCGTCATGTGATCGTCAGGTAGGCCGTGCTGGACTGCCCGAGGCGGTCGACGGTCGACCATGCCGGGACGCGGAGGACGGCGATGGAACGAGGCAACCGGGGCTCGAAGGCCCGCCGTGCCGTGGTGACGGTGCTGGTGGCGACGGTGGTCGCCACCGCGGTGCTCGTGGCCACCGTCCCGACCGGAGCATTTGCCACACCCCGGATCGGGACCCTCAAGGCGCACACGTTGGACGGTGAGACCCTGACGGCCGCCACCACGGTCCTGACCCCGTCCGCCGGATGCGGACTCCAGCAGGCGGGGAGCGTGAACTTCTCCACCAGCGGCACGGCCACCGGCCCGTACCCGGGCACCTTCACCGAGACGGGGAACTGGTCGTTCGACCTGATCACCGAGCAGACCTTCGAGACGTCGTTCACCATCACGTCGGGCACCCGCGTGCTCTCCGGCATCCTGCTCTACGACCAGACGTCGACCGGACCCGACGGGAGGAGCCTGGTGCAGAACCTCGGCGGGTGCGGGTACTCGAATGCGGGCGGCGCCTACTCGACCTGCTCCCAGCAGCAATTGACGGGGGCGTGCGCCGGGCAGTCCGTGGCGTTCATCTACCCGGACAGCTTCTTCCAGACGTTCTCGAAGCCTTCCGGTGGCTACACGATGGTCATCACGGGAGGGAACCAGCAGACGGCCGGTGTGAGCACCGCCAACTTCACCAGCGAGTTCTCCCTACCCCTGTCGGTGCGGGTCACGGATGCCAACGGTGCGGGCGTACCCGGGGTGGTCGTCACCTGGCGGCCGGCGGCGCGGAATCCGACCGGATCGCCCGCCGGCCCGTGGACCGGCACCGACTGGAACGGCGATGCCTCGGTCAACGTCGTTGCCGGGGTGACGGCCGGGACCTATACCGTCACGGCCAAGGGGGCCAAGCACACCAGCGCGGTGTTCACCCTGACCAACGTCTGACCGGGCGGCGCATCCGCCGGCAGTCAGGCATCGGGAGGATCGGTGGAGCGGCTGAAGGGGATCGAACCCTCGTCATCTGATTGGAAATCAGAGGCTCTACCATTGAGCTACAGCCGCGTGGCTCTGGTCGCCGACTCTAGCAGCGGTCCGCTGACCAGGAGGTATGCCCGGATCGGGCGATGGCGCCGGAGTCAGGGCGCGGGCGGTGACCAGAGCGGCCCGTCCGCCTCGAACCCCACCGGTGACCCCCACCGATTCCGGTAGGAGACCTCCTGGACGGGACGGCGTGCGGCCACACCCCAGCGGCCGGTCGGATAGCCGAAGCTGACACAGCAGGCCATGATCCACTGCTCGTCGGTGGGGACGCCGAGGATCTCGAACGTCTCGTCGGGATGCCAGAACCCGAGGACGGCGGTGAGCGAACTGCCCACCCCCTGGGCCCGGGCGGCCAGCTGGGCGCTCCACACGGCCGGGTAGATCGATCCGCCGGTCGGATCGCCCTGGATGAAGGCGAAGAGGAACAGCGGGACCTCGGCGAAGTGATCGGCCAACCACTGGGCGGAGCGCTGGACCTTCAGCATCTGCACGCTCTCGTCTGCCTCCGGGTCCGCCTGGGCGGCGGCCAGCCGCTCGGCGTAGACGGTCTCCCACAACTCGCCGATGGCGTGCTGGTAGAGCGGGGCGATGCGGCCGATGACGTCCTTGTCGTCCACCAGGAGGAAGCGCCAGTTCTGGGTGTTGCCGCCGGACGGGGCCCGGATGGCGGCATCGAGGATCTTCGCCTGCACGGCCATCGGGATCGGGTCCGGCTTCACCCGGCGCATGGCCCGTGTGGTGTAGAGCGCCTCGTCGATGTCCACGTGTTCCCTCCCGGAGTGCCGGTCGCCGCCCGGTGACGGCGCCGTCGGCCTCACCGTACCGCCGCCGCCCCCGCCCCGCCGTGCGTCGGCCGGAACCGGGAGGCCGTCCGTCTGGTGCTAAGAACCGGGCCATGTCCCCTGTCGCATCGGTGCCCGACGACGTCCTCGACCTCGAGGTCGGCGCCATCGCGGCCGGAGGGGGGTGCGTGGCCCGGGGACCCGACGGCCGGGTGGTCTTCGTCCGGCACAGCCTGCCCGGTGAGCGGGTCCGGGCCAGGGTGACCTCGGAGACGACCTCGTTCCTGCGGGCCGACGCCATCGACGTCGTCGAGGCCTCCCCCGACCGGGTCACCCCCCCGTGCCCACACGCCGGTCCCGGAAGGTGCGGCGGGTGCGACTTCCAGCACGTCGACCCGGCGGCCCAACGGCGACTCAAGGAGGACCTGGTGGCCGAGCAGCTGTCGCGGCTGGCCGGGATCGACCTGCGGGTGGCGGTCGAGGAGGTCGACGGCTCCCCGGGTGGCCTCGCCTGGCGGACCCGGGTCGGGTTCGCCGTCGACCGGGCCGGAGGGATCGGACTCCGGCGACACCGCAGTCACGACATCGAGCCGGTCGACCGCTGCCCGATCGCCACCGACGGGGTCAACGACGCAGCGGTGGGCTCGGTCAGCTGGAAGGGCGCCCGCCAGCTCGAGGTCCTCGTGTCGCCCGATGGTGGGACCCCGGTGGTCCTGGTGGAGACGGGCAAGGACCGCCTCGACGGCCTGCCCGACCTCGACGTGGGCCTGGTGTGGAAGGGCCGGACCCTGCGGGCCCCGAACCACGTCGAGGTCCAGGTCGCCGGCAACCGGTTCGTCGTGGGGGCCGGGGTGTTCTGGCAGGTCCATCCGGCGGCCGGACCGGTGCTCACGCAGGTGGTCCTGGACGGACTGGCGGCGCGACCGGGCGAGCGGGTGGCCGACCTCTACGCCGGTGCCGGATTGTTCACCGTGGCCCTGGCCCGCGCCGTCGGACCGGGCGGTTCGGTGGTGGCCGTGGAGCGCAGCGGTCCGGCCGTCGCCGACCTCAAGGTGAACACCGCCGGCCTGGCGCACGTCGAGGTCACCCGGGCCGACGTGACTGCCGCCCTGGTCTCGCGTCGGTTGGGCCGACCCGACCTCGTCGTCCTCGATCCGGCCCGGGCCGGTGCCGGCCGTGCGGTGATGGCGGCCCTCGTGGCGCTCGATCCGCCTCCGCGCCGGGTGGCCTACGTGTCCTGCGAGCCGGCCCCCTTCGCCCGGGACCTGCGGGTCGCCCTCGACGCCGGGTGGACGCTGCGGTCGCTGCGGGCCTTCGATCTCTTCCCCATGACCGAACACGTGGAACTGGTGGCGATCCTGGAGCCCCCGGCCGCCTGACCCGGCCCTGACCAGGGTGCGCAGCGCCGCTGACGGCGGCCGGAGGGCGACGGAGCCGCCCGGATGCCCGCTGCTACCCTCGTCCCGTGCGCGGCAGACCGCTGGCCCTCCTCCTCGTGGCCGGACTGACGGCCTCGGCCTGCTCGGGCGGGACGTCGAGCGCCGGCCCGTCCACCACGCAGGCACCCCGGCCGGCCGGTGCGGTCCCCTCGTCGATCTCGGTGCAGGTGTGCTCGCGCGAGGCCCAGCGCGAGATGGCGTCGGCCCTCGGCGAGACCGCCCAGGTCTCGCCTCCCACCTGGACGGACCACCGCTACGCCTGCACCTACGCCTATCCCTCGGCGCAGCCGACGGGCTCGTACGAGGTGTCGGTCAAGGAACTGTCGAGCTGGGCCGAGACCACCGCCTACTACGACGGCCTGGCCGCCCGACTGGGCAAGTCCCGGGACCTGGAGGCGCTCGGTCAGGCGGGATTCCAGACGACCGACGGCTCGGTGGTGGTGCGCAAGGACTGGAAGGTGCTGCTGGTGGACAACACCGGCCTGCCGCCCCAGTTCGGGGTGCCGCCGACCAGCTCGTCCGCGGTGGCCGTCACCGTGGCCGACGTGATCCTCGGGTGCTGGGCCGGCGACTGACGCCGTGGGTCACCGGGCGACGGGCCCGACCGGTCCGCCTCAGGCCTTGTAGGTGCCCTTGACCGTCTGGACCAGGCCCAGGCACATCTCGTCCGACGAGCCGTCGCCCCACACCACGTAGCGGGCCGGGAGCTTGCGCAGCTGGGGGAGCTCCTGGCGCAGTTTGGGGTCGTAGGTGCAGCTGACCTCGAGGGTGTCGCCCTTGTGGGTCTTCACCGGGTGGGCCAACGTGTACGACTTCTGGTAGTCGAAGTTGAAGTTCTTGACGTTGAGCAGCGTCTTCTGGTTCGGGGTGCCCGGGTCGAGGATGATCCGCAACGACCGACCGGTCAGGTGCATGTGGGCCCCGAGGCGCACGATGGTCTGGCCGCCGCGGATCGGCCACGTGCACGAGGTGGAGTCGCTGGACGGGGGATCGGCGGCGTTGCGGCCGCAGGCCTGCTCGATGATGTTGTCGAAGGTGGCGGCCCACGGGCCGAAGCGCTTGGACAGGTCGGCCAGCGACGCGTTCCGGTCGCACAGGGCGCCGGTCACGGTGGCCGGGCACGGGACATCCGGCGGGGCGGGGCGCAGGTCGAGCTGGAGCGCCTGGAGCGGGGTTGATGCGGGCACCGTGGTCAGCTGCAGCTTGGCCCGGACCGGCTTGTCCCCCCGCAGGAGGTTGTAGTGGATCTGCTCGACGACGAGGCTCCCGGCCGGAAGCCACACGCCGGTCCCCGCCGGCTCGACGTCCTGGCCGTGGCCCGGCGCCCACGCAGTGAGCCATGGCGTGTTGGAGATCTGACCGAGCGACGCCGTGCCGGGCAGGGCCGACTCCCCGAAGCAGGTCCAGCCCTTGCCGCTCTTGTCGTCCTTCGTGGCCTGGGCGGCCAGATTGGGCGGGATGAGGAAGAGGATGGCGTGGTGGACCTCGACGCTGTTCGGGAAGAACTGCGCCTTCACGATGTACGAGCTCTTGGTCACGTGCGGGTTGATGAGGGTGCAGTGGTAGTCATCGGTGCCCCCGCCGGGGGCCGACGGACGGTACGAGGCGCCCTGCATGGAGATGGTCGACTGCCGGGGCGACGATGCCCCGGCCTGGGAGGTGACGATGCCGACGGCCAGTCCGGTGGTCACGAGGACACCGGCCAGGGCCAGGCGCGCGAGTCGAGAGCTCATGACACGACGTTAGCCCGCGGCAACCCGTGGTGGCGGGTCATGGTCGCCCGCACCGGGGTCCACGGCCCCTGACCGGGTCGGAGGCGCCCGCCGGCGGGGCCGGAAGGCCCGGACCGGGGCCGCTACGGTGGCGCCATGGCGACCATCGTGGACAAGAACGCAACCGTCGATCTCCTGCGCAACGAGTACCGGGAGCTGGTCGAACTCGGCGCCACCCTCGACGGGGCGCAGTGGGACGCCCCCACGTGCCTGCCGGGCTGGACCGTCCACGACGTGGTCGGCCACGTCATCGGGGCCGAGGCCATGCTGCTCGGTGAGCCGGTCCCCGAGGTCGACCTCTCCCATCTGACCCACATGCGCAATGCGATCGCCGAGGCCAACGAGGTGTGGGTCGAGGGCCTCCGTGGCCTCATCGGACCCGAGATCGTGGCCAGGCTGGAGGACGTCACCTCCCGTCGCCTGGCAGAACTCGACGCCATGAGCCAGGCGGACTTCGACGCCCCGTCGTGGACGCCGGCGGGCAAGGACGAGACGTACGGGCGGTTCATGCGCATCCGCCACTTCGACTGCTACCTCCACGAGCAGGACATCCGGCTGGCGCTCGGGAAGCCGGCCCGGGAGACGGCCGCCGACCTGTCGTCGTCGCTCGACGAGGTGGCCACCGGACTGGGGTACATCGTCGGACGCAAGGCGGGCATGCCCGACGGTTCCCGGGTGCGGATCGACCTGACCGGACCGGTCACCCGCACCTACCTCGTCCAGATCGACGGACGGGCCGCGGTGGTCGACAGCCTCGACGGTGAGCCGACGGTGGGCATCGAACTACCCGCCATGCATTTCCTGCGCCTGACCGGCGGCCGCCACGATGCCGGAGTGGACGCGGAGGACGGGGTGCGCTTCACGGGGGACCGCGGACTCGGCGGTCAGCTCGTCGCCAACCTGGCCTTCACCATCTGACGGTCCACGTTCGGACCGGATCAGCGCATCCGGGGTGTCCCGGCCCTGGCCTCCGGGTCCCGACGTCCGCCGGCCCGGCTCAGGTCCGGTCGACGCCGAACCGGGCCAACGCGGCGCCGTCCAGCCGGTAGCCCGTCCACCCGGACATGGGCCTCGCCCCGATGGACCGGTAGAAGCGGAGCGCGTTCTCGTTCCAGTCGAGCACCGACCAGTCGATCCGGGCCCAACCGTGAGCCCGGGCCTCATCGGCCAGCGCGGCCAGGAGCGCGGTGCCCACCCCGCGGCCGCGGGCATCCGGACGCACATAGAAGTCCTCCAGGTAGATGCCGAGCCGGCCCGTCCACGTCGAGAAATTGCGGAAGTGGATCGTCATGCCGAGCACGACTCCGTCGTCGTCGGCCACGTTGGCGAAGACCACGGGGGACTCGGCGAACAGCGCATCGGCGAGCAGGTGCTCGTCGATCTCCACGGCGTCGGGCTCACGCTCGTAGGTGGCCAGGTCGCGGATGAGGCCGACCAGCGTCGGGAGGTCGTGGCGCGTGGCGGGTCGGACGATCACGGGACGAGCAGGACCCGTCCGAACGCCTGACGGCTCTCGATGTAGGCGTGGGCCTCGCCGGCCTCCTCGAGGGGAAACCTCCGGTCGATGACCACCCGGAGACGGCCGGCTGCGAGGTCGTCGAGGTGCCCGGCGATCATGGCGTGGGCCCGGGTGCCGAGGAAGAGCTCGGCCCCCAGGAAGTAGCCCACCAACGTCTGGTTGTTGGCCCGCATGGTCGAGATGTCGAGGGTCGACGGTGTCTCCCGGCCGGCGTCCCCGAAGGTGACGCACCGGCCCCGGTAGGCCAGGCAGTGGAGGCTCCGCTGCAGGTTGGACCCGCCGACCGAGTCGACGATGACGTCGGCGCCGCGACCGTCGGTGAGGGTGCGCACCGCTTCGACGAAGTCGGTGGCGGAGTAGTCGATCCCGTGGTCGAGTCCCAGGTCCGTCAAGCGGGCGAGCCGTTCGGGGCTCGACGCGGTGGCCAGCACCCGGGCACCGGCCCGCTTGGCCAACTGGATGGCGGCGATGCCCACCCCACTGGCCCCGGCATGGATGAGGGCGGTCTCTCCTGCCTGGAGGCGCCCGAATTCGAACAGGCTGTCGTCCGCCGTCCCGAAGGGCACGGGCACGCAGGCGGCCTCCTCGGTCGGGACCCCGTCCGGGATGGGCCAGCAGAAGGCCCGCCCCGCCACCCGCAACTCGGCGTGCGAGCCGTCGAGCCCGACGGTGACCACCCGGTCGCCGGCGGCCAGGTCGTCGACCCCCTCGCCCACCTCGACCACGACCCCGGCGCACTGGTAGCCGACGATGTGGGGAACCGAGGCGAGGTCGCCGCCCAACCGGTTGAGGGTGTCGCCCCCCTCGATGCTGACCGCCTCCACCTTGACCAGGACCTCGCCCGGACCGCAGGTCGGGTCCGGTACGTCCTCGTAGCGGAACACGTCGGGGCCGCCCGTCTCGTAGTACACCGCTGCCTTCATGGCCCTCCCTCGCTCCGACGTCGTGCCCACCCTAACGGGGGTGGAACATCCCGCCCATGGAGGCGAGGCCTTCCCCGAGCCGCCTGTCGGTGAGCACGACACGCTCCGGGACCGTCAAGTTGACAACCCGGGGTGCCGATGACCCGGACAGATGAGTTCGAGCCCGGTGACCGATCTCTCCGATGAGGGGGACACGGCTGCGGCCGCCACTGCGGGAGGCGACCGGCCGGCGCTCGGCGTCGCCCTCGAGGCCCGGTCCGATGCGATCGCGGCCGAAGTGGGGGTGTACTTCCCGGCCCGGATCCGCACCGAGGTCGAAGAGGCGGCCCGCCAGGCCACCCGGGCCGTGGGCCGGCGGGTGGCGACGGGGGAGCAGGGACACGCTCCCGAGCAACGGGCGTGCTCCGACGCGGCGATGCAGGCCATCCTGGTCGAGTCCGACCTGCCCACCGCCATCGGGGCCTACCTCGCCTGGCGCGACCTGTGCGATGCCGCTGTGGCCGACGAGGCCGCCCGGGTGGCTGCAGGCGACGGGACGGTGCGGCTGGCCCGGACCTTCGTGCTGCAGCGGTGTGACGGCGGCCTGATCCGCATGGCTCGTGCCTTCGACCATGGATCCCAGGCCCTCCACGAGCGGATCCTCGCCCTGCAGGCCGACGCGTCCCGCCACGCCCTGTTCGACGACCTGACCGGACTGCCCAACCGGGTCCTCCTGGCCGACCGCCTGCGGATGGCGGCGCGCAGCGACGCACGCCGGATGACCCGGTCGATGGTGCTCTACCTCGATCTCGACAACTTCACGGCCATCAACGACCGATTCGGCCATGCGGCCGGCGACGCCTTGCTGGTCGAGGTGGCCCACCGCTTGGTCGAGCTGGTGCGGGCCTCGGACACGGTGGCCAGACTGACGGCGGACGAGTTCGTCATCCTCGCCGAGGACCTGGAGGACCCGGACGAGGCGGCCCGCTCCCTGGCCGAGCGCATCCACCAGGCGATGTGCGCGCCGGTGGCGGTCGGGGACCGGGAGCTCCATTCGTCGGTCAGCATCGGGATCGCCGAGGTGACGACCGCACGGGATCCCGAGACGGTGCTGACCCGGGCCGACGCGGCGATGCACCGGGCCAGATCGGGTGGTCCCGCCCGCTACGCCGTCTACGACGTGGACGGGGGAGTCGAACGCAAGGGCGAGGAGCGACTGGCCGATGAGCTTCGGATGGCCCAGAGCCGGGGTGACCTCACGCTCGAGTTCCAGTCGATCGTCCGCCTCGACGATGGTTCGCCCGGCGGGGTGACCGGAGTGGAGGCCCTGCTCCGTTGGGTCCACCCGGAGTTCGGTGCCGTCGACCCCACCGTGTTCGTGCCCATGCTCGAACAGAGCCGCCAGATCGTGCCGGTGGGACGGTGGGTGCTGGAAGAGGCGGCGTCGCAGTGCGTGGAGTGGCAGCGGCGAGATTCCCGGCCTGACCGTTTCGGTCAACGTGTCGGCCCGCCAGTTGCACGACGCCGGGTTCCTGGAGGATGTGACGGACGCGCCTCCGCCGATCGGGGCTCGATCCGGCCGACCTCGTGCTCGAGGTGACCGAGCAGGACCTGGTGGTGGACGTGGTCCGGATCGGAACGGCCATGGAGGCGGTGCGCGGGCTCGGCGTCGGCGTTGCCCTCGACCACTTCGGTGTCGGGCACTCGTCCCTCCTGTACCTCCAGGGACTCCCCATCGACCGGTTGAAGGTGGACCCTGCGTTCGTCACCGGCCTCGAGCCGGACGGACACGGCGCCACGGTGGTGCGCACGGTGGTCGACCTGGCCCACCGACTGGGGATCGGCGTGGTGGCCGAAGGGGTCGAGTCCGCAACCGAGCTGCGGGCCGTCGGGGCGATCGGGTGCGACGAGGTCCAGGGCCTCCTGCTCGGCCCGCCGGTACCGGCCCACCTCCAGGACTTCGACGTCCCCCTCGACATCGCCCGCCACGCCTGACCTCCGTCGACGGGCACCCGGGCGCTCCGGATCACGCTGGGGTCCGCCGGGGAGCGGCGGATCCCGCGGGATTTTCGGGTGCGGCCCCACGGGGACGGCAGGGCGGATGCCCGTCGTGGTCGGCATGGTGACCTTCGACCCTGTCCGATGTCCGGACGGCAGGAGACACTGACGAAGGCCGAACTACGTCACGCAGACTCGGGAAGGGGTCGCCCATGTCCAGTACTGGAGACGCGCCACCCACACCGCCTGACGGTGGCCGGCCGAGCACAGCTGGCGGGGCCGTTCCCTACCCGGCGCGGCTCGAGATCGCCTACCCCGACCAGCTCAACCGTGTCACCACGGCGTTCCGTCTCGTCCTGGTCATCCCGATCGTGGTCGTGGTCTGCGTCCTGACCGGTGAGGGCACCCAGAGTGTGCAGACGTCCGGCGGCGAGTGGGCCACAACGACATCGTCCGGCATCACGGGTGGTCTCTTCGCGGCCACGCTGCTCCTCATCCTGTTCCGGAGGCGGTACCCGCGGTGGTGGTTCGACTTCGCCCTCGAACTGACGCGCTTCACCACCCGCATCGGTGCCTACGTGGCACTCCTGACCGACGACTATCCGTCGACCGTCGAACACCAGGCCGTCGCCCTGGACCTCGACTACCCCGACGTCGAGCGGGACCTGAACCGCTGGCTCCCGCTGGTGAAGTGGTTCCTCGCCATTCCCCACTTCGTCCTGCTCTTCTTCCTCGGTATCGGCGCCGTGTTCGCGGTGATCCTCGCCTGGTTCGCCATCTTGTTCACCGGGCGATACCCGCGAGCGCTCTTCGACTACGTCGTCGGCGTCGCCCGCTGGAGCCTTCGGGTCCAGGCGTACGCCTTCCTCCTCATCTCCGATCACTACCCACCCTTCTCCCTGCGCTGAGCACCGCCCGGACCGAAGCCCGATCGATGCGCTGCTCCTGAGGACGACCTGACGACTGCGAGACGCACGGAGGACCACGCATGTCCGCTTCGAAGGAACAGCCACGACTGCCTCCCCGCTGGTTCATGCGGGGCTTCTGGTTTGCCCATCGCCGTCTGTACCGCATGACCGGCGGTCGGGTCGGGCTGTGGCGACCCAGACCCAACCGTTGGGGTGCCATGCGGGTCAACACGGTCGGTCGACGGACCGGCCGCGAACACAGCGTCATGGTCGGCTACGTCGAGGACGGGCCGAACCTCGTCACCATGGCGATGAATGGCTGGGGCGAAGGTGAGCCGGCATGGTGGCTGAACCTGCAGGCCCACCCGGACATCCGGGTGGACCTCCCCGACGGACCGCGCCTGGTCACGGCGCGGTCGGCGCAGGGAGACGAGCGGGAGCGTCTGTGGTCACGGTGGCGAGAGATCGACAAGGACCTCGACGCCTACGCCGCACGCCGCTCGACCGAGACGGCCGTCGTCATCTTCGAACCGCGACCGTGACGTCCGGAGGTCCGGATCGCGGGGAGCTGCCCGTCCACGTGACGATCGCAGGTCCCGCCGCAACCGGGTGCCCGGAAGGGACCACGCGGTCACCCCCGGCCGCCTCGCACGGAACGCGACGAGCTTGCGCTCCGTCAACCGAAGGTCAGCGTCGACCCCGGCTCGGGGGAGAGGGCACCATCGTTCAAGAACCAGCAGAATTCGCCTGCAACGCTGCTGCCCACCGGGAACCCTCCGCTGTTGTCAGCCGTGACCGTTCCGGTGAAATCCGTCTCCGTCCCCGCATAGGTCCACCCGGGGGGGATGGTGGCGCAGGAATGGGCCTTGGACTCATGCTCATCGGGAAAGTTGTCCAGTGCCCAACTCCAATCCACCGTCGTCGACTTCCCGCTGTTCCAAAGGATGGTGTTGGAACCCCAGACGGGCCCGTCGAAACCGTAGGGCATCGTTCCCGCGCCTCCGGTCGCCCTCAGATTGGTGCATCTGCCCAACGTGATGTAGCTGATGCCGAGGTCGTAATTGGTATACGGGGCGAGGGACCGGCACTTCGCACCCGTGTGCACGACGGGTCTCGACGCGGCGGTGGCACCGGCAGCCCCCGGTGCACTGTTCGCCGACACCGTGAGAACGACCAGGCCGATTGCGATTGCCAGTTTGCGCATGGTTCCGCCGATCCGTCGCACTGGAGAACGGCGCGTTCCGAGCCACGCCCTCACCGAAAGCATGTGGTCCCCCTGGCGGATTGTCAAGGCTCTCGAGGGAGTGTCCGGCGATCCGGGAAGGGGGGACGGGTCGGTGTCACCGGGCGCCGGGCGGGGGTCCCGCTACGTGCGGTCGTACCGATCTTCGAGACGCACGACGTCGTCGAGTTCGGTGGTGCTGGCTTCCAGGACGACGGTGTCCTCCAGTGCGGTCATGCGGTGCCGAGTACCGGGACGGAGGTGGACGGCCTCGCCGGGAAGCAACTCGAAGGACTCCAGCGGGCCATCGGGACCGCCCACCTCGAACAGGAGTCGGCCCGATTGAACCGCCACGGTCTCCTCCTTCCGCTCGTGGTACTGCAGCGAGAGGGCATGCCCTCCGATGATGTGCAACGCCTTTCCGCAGTAGCGACCGTCGACGAGCGCGAAATGCTCTTCGTGTCCCCACGGCTTGTCGACCCGGAGCACCGCGGACACCCATGAAGACTTGGTCATTGCAGACTCCCCCAAGAAGCACCCGACGGCTGAGGTCTCAACCTAACGCGACCGTCAGCGGGCCAGGCGGGCGAACGTGCGCTTCTGGGCCTTGTAGAGCTTCGGGAACTCGGCGAACAGGCGGTCGTAGACGGCGGTGGCGTCCGGGTCGGGCCGATGGGTGGCGGCCACGGGCACCAGGTCGCGCACCTCGTCGGCCCGTACCGCCCCGAGGGTGAGCCCGGCGATCAGGGCGCTGCCACGCAGGTTGGCCAGGAGCGGGTCGGCCACCTGTTCGACGGTGCGGTCGAGCACGTCGGCGTAGATGGCGCACCACAGTGGTGACGAGGCCCCGCCGCCGATGGCCCGGAAGGTGCCGAGCTTGCGACCCACGAAGTGCTCGACGCCCTCGGCCAGCCAGCGCGAGTTGAGGGCGACACCCTCCAGCACGGCCCGGGCCAGGTCGGCCCGGTCGGTCCGCAACGACAGGTTGTGGAAGCCGCCACGCGCCGTGCGGTCGTCGATGGGGGAGCGCTCACCGGCCAACCACGGGGTGAACACCACGTTCCCACTACCGGGCGCGGCGGTTGCGGCCAGAGCCGTCAGGTCGTCGTAGGAAGGGGGCCCGCCCGTGGTGTCGGCCGACGGGTCGCCCGTCGTGGCCAGGGCGTCGCGGAACCACTCGAGGGCCCGTCCGCCGGACTCCTGGTTGTTGGCGACCAGCCGCAGGCCGGGCAGGATCCCGGGCACGGTGGCCATCTGGCGGATGGCGTCGGTCTTCTTCTTCGGGAACGGGCAGCTGATCCAGCTGGTGGTGGAGATGGCCACGTGGGGCTGGAGGGCGAGCACCGCGCCGGAGCCCACGCAGGCCGAGTGGAGGTCCGGGGTGCCGGCCACCACCTGGACGCCGTCGGGCAGTCCGAGGTCGGTCGCCACCTCGGGGCGCACGGTGCCGACCACCGAGGCGGTCGCCACCAGCGGCGGGAGCTTCTCTGCCGGGACACCGCTGGCCCGGACCAGGACCGGGTCGTACCCGAGGTGCTCCGGTCGCCGGTTGTCGGTGAGCCAGGCGCCGGCCATCGAGGCCGGGGAGGCGCACGCCCGGCCGGTGAAGCGCATCGACAGGTAGTCGACGGGCTCGAGGTACCAACGGGCGGCCCGGGCCACGTCGGGCTCGTCCCGTTCGAGGTGGAGGATGTGCCCGATGGGGTCCGCCCCCGAGGTCGAGGGCGCACCCCCGCTGTGGCGGATCCAGCGGACCGCGGCCACCGGGTCGTACCCGGCCACGGGACCGGCGATCACGGCGCGGCTGTGGGGACCGCCCCGCGTGTCCGACCACAGCTGGCAGGGCCCGACCGGGATGCCGTCCCCGTCGACGGGCACCGTGCTGGCCCACTGACCGGTGCACGACACCGCCACCACGGTCGACGGATCGACGACGCCCGACGCCAGGGCCCGACGGGAGGAGTCACGGATGAGGTCCCACCACAGCCCCGCGTCCTGGGTGGCCGCGCCGGGCGACCCCCCGTCGGTCGGCACCGCCCGGTGCTCGTGCCAGGCCACGGCGCCGACCAGGGACACCAGGCCCACCTTGGGTCCACCGGTGCCGAGGTCGATGGCCAGCACCCAGCTGTCCTCGCGCCGGCCGGCGGCCGGCCACGTCACCGGGGGCTGCCCGGGTGGGCCGGAGCCGGCCGGCGGTGGGACTCAGGCATCGGCGGGGATGGCCTGCTGGCCGTCCATCATGTCGGCCATGACCATGCGGATGAAGTCGTCGGCCTCGTCGGTCAGTCCGCCGGCCACCCCGCCGTACACGGCTCCCGAGTGCGGGACCTCGTCGGCGTGCTCGGTGGCGTAGGCCACGGCCTCGGCCAGGTCGGCGGCGAAGGCCTCGGCGACACCCGGCTTGGTCTGGGGACGGGTGACGGCCATGTGCAGCGCGTTCGGGTACTGCTGCCCGTTGAAGCGCCAGCCCTTCTGCCGCATGAAGTCGTTGACGTGGTAGATGTCGAATGCGTCCGACGTGAAGCTGAACAGGAAGCTCGGGCTGCCCAGGATGCGCAGCTCCTCGTGGCTGCGGACCGCCGCCTGCATCGCCGTCGAGGTGGCGAAGATCTGTTCGGCGTAGCCCCGGTAGCCCTCCCGGCCGAGCTGCACCATGGATGCCCAGGTGGCGGCCAGCAGGCCCCCCGAACGCGAGCCGTCCATGCCGGGCGAGCAGTACTTGCCGCCGCTCCACCCGGTGTTGAAGAAGTACTGGGCGTTGCGCAGCGCCTTGTCCCGGAAGGAGAGCACCGAGGTGCCCTTCAGGGCGTAGCCGTACTTGTGGGTGTCGGCCGAGATCGAGGTGACCCCGGGCACCCGGAAGTCGAACAGCGGGATGTCGTAGCCGAGCTCCTGGCCGAAGGGGAGGATCCACCCGCCGAGGCACCCGTCCACGTGGAGGCCGATGCCACGGTCGAGGGCGATGTCGGACAGGGCCTCGATCGGGTCGACCGTGCCGTAGCCGTAGTTGCAGGCCGACCCGACGAGGGCGATCGTCTGCCCGTCGACGGCACCGGCCACCCAGTCGGTGTCGACCCGGGTGGTGACGGGGTCGACCGGTGCCACCCGCAGCTCGACCCCGAACAGGTGACAGGCCTTGTCGAACGCCGGATGGGCCGTCTCGGGCTTGATGATGTTGGGGCGGACGGTCCCCCGGGTGGCGGCGGCGTGGTCGCGGTAGGCGAGCACGGCGTGGCAGATGCTCCCGGTGCCGCCGGACGAGACCAGACCGACCGCCTCCGTGTCGGTCACCGCCTCGGCGTGCAGGAGGTCGAGGGTCATGGCGATGATCTCGGACTCGAACCGGGTGGCGCTCGGGCACATGTCGCGCTGGAGCACGTTCACGTGGGAGAACAGGGAGAACGCCTCGTTGAGGAAGTCGTAGTGGTCGTGGTCCCCGCAGTACATGGTGCCGGAGCACCTGCCGGACTCCCACGTCCGGTCCTCCGCGGTGGCCATGGACCGGAGGATCTGGAGCACCTCGTCACGGGGGAGGCCCCGGTCGGGCAGGGTGCGGTGCACGGGGACCTGGTCGGCGTAGGGAAAGGGACTCATGGGACGACTCCTCGTGCGTGCGGGGCCGGACGTGCCCGACCAGGGCACGGTACAGCCTGTCCCCGGCTCCGGCACGCCGGGGGAGGTCGTCCGGGCCGCCGGCGGACGGCGCGGAAACCCTCAAGTGACCAGGGAGTTCCGTCGAAGAAGGACCGTGGACTGGCTGACAGCGGCGGACACGGTGCGCAAGGAATCCGACGGCTCGTTGAGCCGGGTGGTGAGCGGTCGCCTCGCGTCCATGGCCCTGATCATCGCCAGTGCGCTGGTCCTGCTGTCGGAGATGCTGGTACCCGGCGCCTACTCGAGGACCTCCGCCCTCCTGGTCGGTGGGTCCACCCTGGTCGTCGGCATCGCCTCGTGGTGGATCCCCTGGGAGTACCTGCCCCGCCGCACGGTCCTGTGGATGGTGCCGTTCGCGCTGGTGGCCGTCGACCTCGGCTACATCTACGCGGTCCGGGACGGCTTCAACTACGCCGTCACCTTCGTGATCATCTTCGTCCTCATCGGCCTGACCCAGCCCCGGTGGACCGCCCTCAAGATGGCGCCCCTCCTCGCCACCGCCTACGTCGTCCCCTTCCTGGTGGGCCGCGGCGACCTGACCGACCTCGGACTGGGGTCCGCGGTGTTCGTGGTGCCGGTCTGCCTGCTCCTGGGGGAGGCCACCGCCTGGGGGATGAGCCGCCTCGCCGCCGCCGGTGACGAGATCGCGGAGGGCGAGGCCAGCATCCGCCAGCTCTTCGACGAGGCCCCGATCGGGATCTCCAAGCTGGGGGTCGACGGACGGATCATCGAGGTCAACCGGGCCTACGGCGAGATCGTCGGGTACACCCCCGACGAGCTGGCGGGCACGGAGATGCGGGCCCTCACCCATCCCGACGACGTCGCCGAGACGTTCGCCCTCATCGACAGCCTGCTGGCCGGGGAGCGGGACCAGTTCAACTTCGAGAAGCGCTACGTCCATGCCGACGGGCACCTGGTCTGGGTCTCCGTCAACGGGTCGCTGGTCCGGGACGCCAAGGGTGACCCCCTGTTCCTCATCGGCCAGATCGAGGACGTGACGGAGCGGCGGGCACTGCGTGAGCAGTTGGCGTTGATCGCCATCACCGACCCCCTGACCGGCCTGCCCAACCGGACCCTGTTCATGGAGCACCTCGAGCACGCCCTGGAGCGGTCCGAGGCGTCGGGCCACCACGTCGCCCTCATGTTCCTCGACCTCGACCGGTTCAAGCTGGTCAACGACGGCATCGGTCACGACGCCGGGGACCGGCTGCTCCGCCGGGTCGGCCAGCGCCTCCTCGGTGCCCTGCGGTCCGAGCGACGTGCTCGCCCGGTTCGGCGGCGACGAGTTCACCGTGCTGTGCGAGGTGGCCGACGAGCACGAGGCGGTCGAGGTGGTCGGCCGGTTGCGCCAGGCCATGGCCACGCCGATCGTCGAGCCCGACTTCGAGCAGTTCGTCTCGCTGAGTATCGGCGTGGCCCTGTCGACCTCCGGGTCGATGGCCCCGTCGGTCCTCCTGCGGTGCGCCGACATCGCCATGTACCAGGCCAAGCACCTCGGCCCGGGGCGGTTCGTGGTCTACGAGGACCGGGACGAGGGGGACGCCGGCCGGAACCTGCGCACCACGAACGAGCTGCACCGGGCCATCCTCCAGTCCCAGCTGGTCCTCCACTACCAGCCCTTCGTCGATGTCGACGACCTGCGCCTGGTCGGCACCGAGGCGCTCGTCCGGTGGCAGCACCCGGTGCGGGGCCTCCTGGCACCGGGGGAGTTCATCGAGGTGGCGGAGGAGTGCGGCCTGATGGTCCAGCTCGGCGCCTGGGTCCTGAGCGAGGCCTGCCGGCAGGGCGCCCAGTGGATCGTGGCCCGTTCGGGTGCCGGCCTCTCCGGACGGGTGCCGGCCATGTCGGTGAACATCTCCCCCCAGCAGCTGTCGGAGCCGGGGTTCACCGAGCTGGTCGCCCAGGTCCTGGTCGACACCGGGTTCCCGGCGGACAGCCTGTGGCTCGAGATCACCGAGGGCGCCCTGCTCCGCGACCCGGCCGCGGCCATCGCCATCCTCCAGGCGTTGCGGGGCCTGGGCGTCCACCTCTCGATCGACGACTTCGGCACCGGCTACTCGTCGCTCAGCTACCTGAAGCGCCTGCCCGTCGATGCCCTCAAGATCGACCGCAGCTTCATCGAGCAACTGGAGGACGGGGCGGACGACCGGGCCATCGTCGAGGCCATCGTGGCCCTGGGGGGCGCGCTGGGCATCAGTGTCGTGGCCGAGGGGATCGAGCGTCCGGGGCAGGCCATCGAGCTGGCCGGACTGGGCTGCCACCTGGCCCAGGGCTTCCTGTACGCCAAGCCGGTGGACCCGTCGGCCATCGGCGACTACCTGCCCCGGTCGATCTCGGACTGGGACACCGGCAGCCGCCTGTTCACGGCCTGAGCGCGCCCCGGGGCCGAGATCCCGTCACCGGGACGGGTCTTCATCACGCCGGCCGCGGGGACGTCGGGCATCCGCCCCGGGGACTCGGGCTTCCGCCCCGGTCCGGCTCAGTCGCCCAGGGCGGCGAGGAGGCGATCCCGGTTGGCCTCGAACCACCGGCGCCGCCGGTCGTAGCGCGCCGCGCCGCCGTACTCGTTCCACATGGCGGTGAACGCCGGATCACCCGCGTCCACGCGGCGCTGGACGAACCACCCGCCGGCGGACACCTGCGTCCCCAAGAGGTCGACCAGCTCCGACCGGTCGGCAGGGAGCCCGTAGGCATCGGCCGCCACCCGCAGGCGTCGGGCCGGATCGCCGTCGCCCCACCCCAGGCGGGCCGCGTTCGCGGGGTCGTCGACGGGCACGCACATGCGGGCGAACGACGCGAGGTCCCAGGCCCGGGAGGACGGTCGCCGCGAAGTCGAAGTCGAGGAGGCAGACGGCCACGCCGTCCCGGAAGACCACGTTCTCCATGCAGACGTCGTGGTGGCCGATGACCGGACCGCCGCCCGTTCCGGCCAGTTCGACGTCCCACGAGGCGTCGCCGCCGGCGTCGAATCCCTCCGTGGCGTCGTGGAACCGCCGGAGGAGTCGGGCCACCGACGCCAGGGCGTCCTCGGTCACCGACCAGGCCGGGAACGGGGGGATGGGCACGTCTCCGGGGACGAACCGCAGCCATTCCCGCCCGTCCGGGTCGATGCCGAGCGGTTCGGGGACGCCGGTGAACCCGGACGCCCGGACGTGACGGAGCAGGGCATGGATGGTGGACGTGTGCGGGCTCGCCGGCCGGGACACGCGGTCGCCGTGGCGCACGACGAGTCCGGCGTTGCCCACCCCGCCTCGGAGCACCTCCCGGTCGGCCATCCGACGATCATGGACCACCACGGCCGGCGATGGCGCCTGGTGGCTCCGTCGCTCCCTCAGTCCACCGAGGGGGGAGGAGCCTCCGGGTCAGGGTCGCCGGCCGTTGGGCATGAGATCGCTCATGCCCCACTGGCTCAGGACGTTGAGCTGCACCTGGTTGCCGGTCGACTCGACGATGCGGTTCCCGCCCACGTAGAGGGCCGCGTGGTACACGGTCGTCCAGTCGGCGGTGTTCGATCCCCAGAACACCAGGTCCCCGGCCTCCAGTTGACCCATGGCGACCGGGATCCCGGCCGTGTGGAACTGGTCGTTGGCCACCCGGGCGAAGCTGATGCCCGCCCCGTGGGTCCACGAGGCCAGGGTCAGCCCGGAGCAGTCGTAGCCGACGGGGCCGTTGCCTCCCCAGATGTAGGGCTTGCCCAGCTGCTGGAAGGCGAAGAGCACCGCCTTGTCCCCCGGGGTGATGGGCTGGAACATGATGGCCTGGGAGGGCATGGTCTGGTTCACCGCCGCCCCGTACGCCTGGGCGGTGCCGTTCTGCTGCAGGATCCAGTAGCCGTCGTCGAGCGGGGTGGCCACGATCCGCTCGACCGGCTCCCAGGCCGTGCCGGCGGCCGACCCGAAGTACCGGGCGTCGCCGAACGTGAACACGCCGCCGTCGGCGGCCACCAGCCAGTACCCCTTGTCGTCGATGGTGCGGGCCATGCTCACGACGGGCTGGCGGAGCGTGAGGGCCCCGGTCGACCCGTAGAAGGCGGCGTCCCCGAAGGAGAAGATGCCCCCGTCGGAGGCGACCAGCCAGTAGCCCTTGCCGTCGCTGGTGGCGGCCATGGAGACGATCGGCCGGTTGAGGTGGAGCGCCCCGGTCGACCCGTAGAAGGCGGCGTCCCCGTACGAGAAGATGCCCCCGTCGGAGGCCACCATCCAGTACCCCTTGTCGTCGGGGGTCTGGGCCAGGCCCACGATGGGCTGGTTGAGGGTGAGGTTGCCGGTCGACCCGTAGAAGTGGGTGTCGCCGTAGGCGAAGATGCCGCCGTCGGAGGCCACCAGCCAGTAGCCGGCACGCGTGTGGTCGGCCACCGCGGCCACCATCGGGCGGTTCAGCGGACCGGTGGGCGCTCCGAAGGAGGGGACCCCGTAGGCCTCCACGCCCCCGGTCGGGGTGACCAGCCAGAAGTTGTCGGTGATCGGCGAGGGGAGGGCGCGGGGTGCGGATGCGGCCACGGCGGGCGATGCTCCGGCCGCCACCGGCCCGACGGCCAGCAGGGCCACGGCCACCGCGGCCAGTCCCACCTGTCTGATTCGACCTCTGCCCATGCCCCGACCCTTCGCACTCGGCGGTGATCTCCCTGATCACACGTAGAGTGGCCAGACTACCACTTAGAGTGATAGTCCTCCCAGCGGGAGTTCGCTCTTCCCGGTTCGGAGCCGGTGGGGCGGTCAGCCGACGGTGGCGATGCCCCCGTCGACGGGGATGACTGCCCCGGTGAGGTAGGCACCGGCTCGCGAGGCCAGGAAGATGGCCACACCAGCCATATCGTCAGGTCGGCCGATCCGCTTGAGCGGGGCGCCGGCGGCGATCTGCTCGCCGAAGGCGTCGAGGGTGGCGGCCATCATCTTCGACTCGAAGGGGCCGGGGGCCACGGCGTTCACGGTGATCGACGGGGCCAGGTGCCGGGCCAGGTGCCGGGTGAGCTGGTGGACCGCCGCCTTGGAGGACGAGTAGGAGTACGACTCGAGGACGGGCACGTGGATCCCGTCGATCGACCCGATGTTGATGACCCGGGCCGGATCGTCCGGTGCCGAGGCCGCCTCCAGCATCGGCAGGAAGAACTTGGTGGTGTGGAACACCCCCTGGACGTTGAGGTTGAGGACCCGGTCCCACGAGGCGGTGTCGTGCTCGGCCAGGGGAGCCCCCCATGTGGCACCGGCGTTGTTCACGAGCACGTGGACCCGGTCGTGGTCGGCGGCGACCGCCTCGGCGAAGGTCCGGGCCCCCTCCTCGGTCGACAGGTCGGCGGCCAGGCCGCGACACGATCCGAACTCGGAGAGCTCGGCCACCGCGGCGTCGACGGCATCGGCCTTGCGGGAGGCGATGACCACGTCGGCCCCGCCGGCCACGAAGCCCCCGGCGATCATCCGGCCGATGCCCCGGGAACCGCCGGTGACCACGACGGTCTTGCCGGCTACGGAGAACAGCTCGTCGGGTGGGGTGGGGGCGGCAGAGGGGCTCATGGGAGGGGACGGTACCCCAGGTCGGCCCCGTTGGTAACGTCCGCATCCATGGGAGACCCGACGTGTACCTCGCCCTGACCGACGAGCAGCTCGAGCTGCAGGCCACGCTGCGCGCCTACTTCGCCGACCTGGCCTCCGCGACCTCGGTCGACGGGGGGCAGCCGGACTACGTGACCGCCATCAAGCAGATGGGTGACGACGGCTGGCTCGGCATCGGCTGGCCCACCGAGTACGGCGGGCACGGCCGGGGGCCCATCGACCAGATGATCTTCGTGGAGGAGTCCCACTGGGCCGGAGTGCCCCTGCCGCTGCTCACCTTGAACAGCGTCGGCCCGGCCATCATGCAGCTGGGCACCGACGAGCAGCGGGAGCGGTTCCTCCCGGCCATCCTCCGGGGTGAGGTCCACTTCTCGATCGGCTACACCGAGCCCAGCGCCGGTACCGACCTGGCTTCGCTGAAGACGCGGGCGGTCCGGGACGGCGACGAGTACGTCATCAACGGCGAGAAGCTCTACACCAGTGCCATCCAGTACGCCGACTACGTGTGGCTGGCCGCCCGGACCGACCCCGACGCCCCCAAGCACAAGGGCCTGTCGGTCTTCATCGTGCCCGTCGACGCCCCCGGATTCAGCTGGACGCCCCTGCGCACCATGGCCGGTGAGTTCACCAGCTCCACGTACTACGAGGACGTGCGGGTGCCCGCGGCCAACCTGGTGGGGGAGGAGAACGCCGGCTGGACGCTCATCACCAACCAGCTGAACTTCGAGCGGGTCGCCATCTGCCCCGTCTCGGGCATCCTCCGCAGCATCGCCGAGGTGCGCGCAGTGGGCCCAGGGGACGCGCCTGGCCGACGGGCGTCGGGTGGTGGACCAGGAGTGGGTCCAGGTCCACCTGGCCCGGCTGTGGGCGCGGGCCGAGTACCTGAAGCTCATCAACTGGAAGGTGGCCTGGGCCGCCGACAAGGGGCTCAACCCGGCCGACGCCTCGGCCACCAAGGTCTACGGGAGCGAGTTCGCCCTCGAGGCGTACCGGGTGCTGCTCGAGATCGTCGGCCAGGCCGGCTACCTGGCCGCGGGATCCCCCGGTGCGGTGCTCAACGGGCGGCTCGAGCACCGGGCCCGGGGCCAGACCATCTTCACGTTCGGCGGCGGCACCAACGAGATCCAGCGCGACATCATCGCCTGGATCGGCCTGGGCCTGCCCCGCGCCAAGCGCTGAGCGCACCTCCCCTTGCCCCCGGTGCCCCAGGGCCGGGCCGGTACCGCCACCGCCGTCGGCCTACACTCCGCGGACGCGGTCGCCACCCTCCGACCGCCCCGAGTCGAGGAGTGCCGATGGCGAGTGCGGCGACAACCGGAGCGATGGCCGAGGTCAACGGGGTCACCCTCGCCTACGACGACACCGGGGGTGACGGACCGGTGGTGGTGCTCTGCCACGGCTTCCTCATGGACCGGACGATGTTCGACGACCAGGTGGCGGCCCTGCGCGGTGCCTACCGGGTGATCTGCTGGGACGCTCGGGGCTTCGGGGACACCGTCTATGACGAGCAGCCGTTCACGTACTGGGACTCGGCGCGCGACTGCCTGGCCCTCATGGACCACCTGGGTATCGACCGGGCCGTGCTCGGAGGGATGTCCCAGGGCGGGTTCCTGGCCCTGCGTGCCGCCCTCCTGGCCCCCGACCGCGTCCGGGCCCTCATCCTCCTCGACACCCAGGCCGGACCCGAGGACGCCGAGGTCATCCCCCTCTACCAGGGCATGGTCGACGAATGGGTGGCCAACGGCCCCTCGGACGAGCTGGCCGACGCCAGCGCCTCCCTGATCATCGGGGAGCCCGCGCTGTCCGCCACCTGGACGGCCACCTGGAGGGCGCGTCCCCACGAGTCGCTGCGCAACCCCGGACAGACCCTGCTCGAGCGGGAGAGCATCGCCGACCGGCTGGGGGAGATCACCGTCCCGGCACTGGTCGTCCACGGGACGGCCGACGTGTCGATCTCGATGGACAAGGCCGAGGCCCTGGCTGCCGGCCTGGTCGGATGCCGCGGGGTGGTGGCGGTCGAGGGCGGCACCCATGCCGCCAACATGACCCATCCCGGGGCGGTCAACGAGGCCGTGGTCGCGTTCCTGGCCGGTCTGCCCGCCTGACGCGCCCGGCCCCACCGGCCGGTGGGGTCAGCCGCCGGTCGACGTGCGAGGGCGCGGTGCCACCCGGAGGCCCGGCCACCGGAGTGAGCGACGAGGCCACCGGCAGGGTCACGTGGACGGACGAGAACACCACCGAGCCGCCGAGCCGCGGCTGCTCGTAGGTCACGCGTGGTGGCCACCAGTTGGAGCTCGACGTCGGACGACGGTTCGGCGGTGAAGGCCACGATCTCGAGCGGCACGGTCGTGGTGTGGCGCCGGCCGTCCAAGGTGACGGGGACGGGGGTCACCTGGTTGCCCAGCACCAACCCGGTCTTCCGGTCGACCAGCTGGGCGAAGACCCGGGTCGGTCGGGTACCCGGCGCGGCCGAGCCGGAATAGGTGAGGACGAGCCGGGGGGCGCCCACGATCACGCCGGCCCGTGCGAACGGCACCGGGACGTTCACGGCGTTGGTGGCCGGCGCCGGGGTGATCGGGGCCACCAGGCCACCGAGCTGCTGGTCGCCGGGAACCGAGGAGATGGGGCCGGAGCCGCCCGTCGCCACCAGGGCGAGGGTGCCCGACCCGGTCCCGGTGAACGGCGGGGCCTCGGGCAGGGGGTAGGTCGGGGCCGAGTAGGCGGTGCCGTTCTGGTCGACGAAGCTGAAGCCGGGCCCGGTGTCCACCGAGGTGTCGCGCTGCACGTACCGCTTCAGCCAGGCCAGGGTGGCCTGCTCGGTGGCGGTGGGGTCGCCGGTGGGGGTGAGGCACACGCCGTGGCCACCGCAGAACCAGCGCATCGACGTGGTCACGCCGTTGGCCTTGAGGGCCTCGTAGTTGTCGACCCCCTCCTGGAGGGTGAACAGGGTGTCGACGGTGCCCTGGACGATGAGGGTCGGGATGTGGACCTGGTGGAGCAGCTGCGCCGGCCCCCGGGCTGCGAACCAGGCCAGCTGCGACGGGGTCGTCGTGCCGTCGACCACGCCCGACTGGTAGGCGGCCGTCGTCTCGGGGTCGACGTGGTCGCTGCCGGCGAGATGGGTGAGGATGGCCGACCAGCCGCTCTTGGCCGTGCCCGCCTTGTTGAGGCTGGTGGTCAGCGAGTGCCAGGCGATGGTCGGCACGATGGCGTCCACCCGGCAGTCGGTGGCCGCGGTCACGAACTGGATGCCGCCGCCGTAGGAGCCGCCGACCATGCCCATGCGGGGGTCGCCGGTGCGGTCGAGCTGCACACCGGGCCGGGTCGCCACCCAGCTGATGAGGGCGCTGACGTCCTTGGCCTCGAACGCGGGACTGTCCACCTCGGCCCGGCCGGTCGAGTGGCCGAATCCACGGGGGTCCCAGGTCAACACGTTGTAGCCGGCGGTGAGGAGGTCCTTGATGGGGGAGCCGCCGAGGATTCCCTGGCCGTGTCGGTGTCGGTGTCGCCCGGCAGGCTCCACCCCGGACCCATGAGGACGGTCGGGTGGGTGCCGGGATGCAGCGCGGCGTCGAGGGAGGCGCTGTAGGCGGCGGTGGGGACGGCGGGGAACCAGTGGGCCCGGATCACCGTGCCGTCGAAGGAGGTGACGCTCCAGTCGGTCGTCGACCCGGCCACCGGTGCGGCCGTCACCGGGGTGGCGGGGGCGGGACGGGCACAGGACGTGGTGGTGGCCGCACCGGTCGTGGTGGTGGACGTGGTGGCGAGGAGGACGAGCATCCGGCCAGGGTCCCGGCCACGACGAGGGCGACCAACGAGACGCCGGCGGCCCGCCGGGTCCGCCGGGGTGATCCGGGCGGGAGCAGGGGACGGGATCGGAGGGATGCATGGGCGGAGTGTTGCACCGCATGGTGGCCCCGGCAATCCACCGGTCTGGAGCCGCGGGTCGCTGATTTGATGGATGGCGCGCCGCACGGTGGAATGGGGACATGGCCCCCGCCGACTCCACCGCCTCTGTCGGCCGCGCCCCGGTCCAGCCGGGTGCGCTGGTGGGCACTGGTGGTGGTGTGCCTGGCCATGTTCATGAACGCCCTCGACTCGTCGATCGTGAACGTGGCCCTGCCCGACATCCAACAGGAGCTGCACTTCACCGCGTCCGGCCTCACCTGGGTGGTGACCGCCTTCCTCATCACCTTCGGCAGCTTCCTGCTCATGGCCGGCCGGTTGGGAGACCTGATCGGGCGCCGGAAGGTGTTCCTGACCGGCATCGTGGTGTTCACCTCGGCGTCGATCATGTGCGGCGTGGCCCAGTCCCAGGGCGCTGCTGATCGCCGGACGGTTCCTCCAGGGCATCGGCGGGGCGTTCTCGTCCTCGGTGATCATCGCCATCATCGTCACCGAGTTCCCGGCGGCCGCCGAGCGGAGCCGGGCCATGAGCGCCTACATCTTCGTGGCCGTCGGCGGGGGGTCCATCGGGCTGCTGGTCGGGGGGATCCTGACCCAGGCCCTGAACTGGCACTGGATCTTCTTCATCAACGTCCCCATCGGGATCTTCACCTTCGTCGCCGGTCGGATCCTCATCGTCGAGAACGTGGGGCTCGGCATCCGCACCGGCGTGGACGTGGTCGGGTCGGTGTTGATCACGCTGTCCCTCATGCTCGGCATCTACGCCATCTCCACCGCCACCCAGTACGGGTGGGGGTCCGCCCACACCCTCGGGTTCGGCGGGGCATCGGTGGCCCTGGCCGTGTCGTTCTTCGTCCTGGAGAACCGGCTCGCCAATCCGATCATGCCGCCGCGCATCCTGGCGATCAAGACGCTCACCCGGTCGAGTGTCATCCGGGGGATGCTGGCCACGGGCATGTTCACCACCTTCTTCCTCGGCGCCCTCTACCTGGAGGGGGTCCACGGCTTCACCCCGGTCCAGACGGGTCTGGCCTTCCTCCCGATGTCGGTGAGCATGGGCATCCTGTCGGCGGGTGTCACCGCCCGACTCGTCACCCGGTTCGGGGACAAGCGGGTGCTGATCCCCGGGATGATCTCGGGGACGTTGGGGCTCCTGCTGCTCACCACCCTCGGCACGGACACCAGCTACGTCTCGGTGATGCTCCCGGCCTTCCTGCTGATCGGGATCGGGGCCGGCACCGCCTTCGCCCCGCTGCTGTCGATCGCCATGGCCGACGTCCCGGTGGCCGACGCCGGACTCGGGTCGGGGATCGTCAACGTGTCGATGCAGATGGCCTCCGCCCTCGGCCTCGCCATCCTGAGCGCCATCGCCACCGGACGGTCCCGTGCGCTCGAGGCGGCCGGCCACACCACGACGGCGGCCCTCACCGACGGCTACCGGCTGGCCTTCCTCATCTCGGCGATCCTGGTCGGGGCGGGCACGGTGGTGGCCGCCGTGGCCCTCGACAAGTCGCCGCCCCGGGCCGCCGGCACACCCGCGGAGGTGCATCTCGCCGAAGAGGAGCTGTCGGCGGCGGCGGAGCCCTTCCCCCACTGACCGGTCCCGGCCGGACGACCGACCGCGACGGCGGCGGGACGCCTCAGTAGAGGCCGACGACCTCGCCGTCCTCGTCGACGTCGATGTCGAAGGCCGCCGGATGGGACCCGAGGCCGGGCATGGTGCGCATGTCGCCACAGATGGCGTAGGCGAACCCGGCCCCGGCCGACAGCCGGACCTCGCGCACGGGCAGTCGCCACCCGGTCGGGGCGCCCTTGAGCCCCGGGGACGAGGAGATGGACAGGTGGGTCTTGGCGATGCACACCGAGAGCCCACCGAAGCCGTTGGCCTCGAGCTGGTCCAACCGCTTGGCCGCGGCGGGCTGGTAGTCGACACCGTCCGCCCCGTACACGCGGGTGGCGATGGTCTCGATCTTCTCGCGCAGCGTGGCCTCGGACGGGTAGAGGAAGGAGAAGGTGGACGGCTCCTCGGCGGCCTCGGCCACCGCCCGGGCCAGGTCGGTGGCGCCGGCCCCGCCGTCGGCGAAGTGGGTCGTGACCGCACACCGCACCCCGAGCGAGGCGGCGATCTCGCGGATGGCGTCGTACTCACGTCGGATGGTCACCCGGGAAGGCGTTGATCGCCACCACCGGGGTGACCCCGTGGAGCAGGACGTTCTCGATCTGCTTGACCAGGTTGACGCCACCCGCCCGGACCTCGTCGGGGTTCTCGGCCAGCAGTGCCGGCGGGAGCGGCTTGCCCGCCACGATGTGGTGGGCGCCCGAGTGGGCCTTCAGCGCCCGGACGGTGGTCACGACGACGGCGGCGTCCGGGGTGAGGCCCGACACCCGGCACTTGATGTTGAAGAAGCGCTCGGCCCCCATGTCGGCGCCGAAGCCGGCCTCGGTGATGAGGAAGTCCCCGGTGCGGATGCCGATCCGGTCGGCCACGACCGAGGAGTTGCCGTGGGCGATGTTCCCGAAGGGGCCGGCGTGGACCAGCACCGGGGTCTGCTCGAGGGTCTGGAGCAGGTTGGGCTTGATGGCGTCCCGCATGATCACGGTCATGGCCCCGGCCCCCCGGAGCTGCTCGGCGGTCACCGGGCGTCCCCCGCCGTCGAACCCGACGACGATCTCACCGAGCCGACGGCGCATGTCCCGCAGCGACGTCGACAGGGCCAGCACGGCCATGACCTCGGAGGCGGCGGTGATGTCGAATCCGGACTGGCGGGGGACCCCGTCCTGGGCGGTGCCGAGCCCGAGGACGATGTTGCGCAGTGCCCGGTCGTTGACGTCGAGCACCCGGCGCCACGTGATGTTGTGGAGGTCGAGCCCGAGCTCGTTGCCGTGGTGGAGGTGGTTGTCGACGATGGCGGACAGGGTGTTGTGGGCGGCCGTGACGGCGTGCATGTCCCCGGTGAGGTGGAGGTTGAACGCCTCGAACGGGGCGGCCTGGCTGTAGCCGCCGCCGGCTGCACCGCCCTTGATGCCGAAGGTGGGCCCCATCGAGGATTGACGGATGGCCGCGGTGGCCCGCCGGCCGATGTGCTTCATGCCCTGGGCGAGGCCGATGGTCGTGGTCGTCTTGCCCTCACCGAGCGGGGTCGGGGTGACCGCGGTGACCACGACGTACCTGGCCCGCGGCCGGTCGCCCAGGGCGTCGATGGCGTCCAGGGAGACCTTGGCCACGTAGCGCCCGTACGGGTCGAGCAGGTCCTCGCCGATGCCCATCGAGGCCGCCACGTCGGTGATGGGCGCCAGGGTGGCACGGCGCGCGATCTCGAGCGCGGTCAACTGGGCGACGTCGGCCATGGGGTCTCCTCGGGTCGGCCCGGGGCGGGGGAGGGGCGAGCCGGACTGTAACGCGCCGGCACCGGTCGGGGCCCGGGCCCGGCACGCCGCGAGGACACCGGCTACCGTGACCGGATGACTGATGACATGGTCACTGACAGAAGATTGCGCCGGTCTGCCGCGGTCGCCCTGGCGCTGCTCGTCGCGGCCGCCACCGGCGCGTGCGGCAGCTCGTCGACATCGAAGACCTCGGAGACGACGAGTCAGGTGGCCACCGGGCTCGTCGGCAAGCGCTACTGCGAGGTGCTGCTGGTCCATCACGACGCGGGAGGGTTCTCGGCGGACGTCTACAACTCCTACCCGCTGAACGCCTGTCCCGAGGCGCGCTGGAGCCGCCTCGACGCCGCCGCCATCGCCTCCCGGAACGGCGCACTGTTCGCCGAGCTCAACGGTCCGCGCTACTGGCTCATGAACTCGATCCACAAGATCCGCACCGGGGGCGAGGTGATCAAGACCTTCGGCGGGATCGCCATGATCCAGGAGGCGACCGTCGTCATCGGCCCGAGCATCGTCGCCGCCCAGGTGCCCTACACCCCACACACCGTCAGCCGGCAGGCCGCCTTCACCTTCGCCGGAGGCCGTCAGGTCTACGAGCTCGTGGACCCGGGCGGCGCCGCATGGGTGATGCAGACCTGGAGCCAGGCCAAGGACCCGACCCTCGCCGAAGCCGACCTCGCCGGCCTGGCCCCGAGGCTGACGCTGCCGGCCGGATGGACGTACCGGGCCCGGACCCTCGGAGCCCCGCTGGTGGTCGCCACGGCGGCCAAGGCCGCCCAGGTGCTCCAGGACAATCTCCAGAACAGCTACTCGAGGGAGACGGCGGGGTGAGACGCCGGCGGTCGTCGACGACCGCCGTCCTCGGGTGGCTCGAGCGTGCGACCGAGCGCGGCCCCGCCGCTGACCGCGCCCGCCCTGGCCGTCCCGATGGCGGTGCACGCACTCATCGAGAACCGACCGGGTCCTGCAGGGGTCCCCACACCTCGGCGTTGTCGGCCCGGAGCACCCAGCGACGGGGACGGATGTCGAGCAACGGGTCGAGGCCCGCGTCGGCGAACACCTGACGGATGGCACCCTGCTCGGTGGCCGATGCCGCCCCGAAGGCGTCCTGGATCCGCTTGACGAGGAAGATCCGGTACGGGGCGACGGCCACGGTCATCGGTCGGCCCCGCCAGGGGAAGGTGGTGGTCCCGCTGATCCGGCGCTTGGGCTTGCCCAGGACGACCTCGCCGTCGGCCACGTCGGGGTGGTCGGCCAGCCAGGCGTCGACGGAGGCCACCTGGGCCGCCGCCTCGTCGAGGTACTCCTCCCCGATGTAGGCCAGGAGCGCCCGCAGCGAATCGGGCAGCCCGTCGTCGGGGAACAGCTCCTCGCTGCAGTCGCCGTACTCACTGGCGTCGAGGACGGGCGCGTTCATGCGCTCGACCCACCGCCACACCCGGGGGGCCCGCTGCTTCATCAGGACCGACGGGTAGGGGTCCCGGGCGAGGTGGGCGTAGAGCGGTCCCATGAAGCCGTAGTCGGCGATGGTCGGTCGACCGCCCAGGAGGTAGGGCGAGCCGGCCAGATGGGCGTCGAACAGGCCGAGGAACTCCTCGTAGGAGCGCTCGATCTCGGGCACGAGCTCCTCGGTGACCCCGAACGCGGCGGTGGCGGTCCGCATCCGCTCCGACGCGAAGGCGAAGACCGCCTCGCGGGTGGCGTCGTCGGCCCCGACGACCAGCACGGAGCTGAAGTCCTTGGCCAGGAACGGCACGTTCACGTCGTCGAAGTCCCACCGGTAGTGCATGGCCGGACGCAGGAGCCCCTCGCCGCCGAACAGCTCGAGCAGGTGGGCGATGGTGCGCAGCCCGGCGGTGGCCGGATAGGCGGAGCGTTCCGGGGGCACGGTGGCGTCGAGGAAGTCGATGATGTCGACCGTGTCCTGCACGATCGTCCCGTCCGGGGCCTGGAGGACCGGGATGATCCACCGGCCGATGGCCGGCTCGATCTCGGCGCCGTAGCGGGCGTCCCCCGGGGCCCGCTCCACGTAGTCGATCCGGTGGTTGCGGAGATAGGCCCGGGCCTTGCCCGAGTAGAGCGAGGCCGGCATGGCGTACAGGACGTAGGGATCCATCCGGGGTCTCCTGTTCGATGGGGACGGTCGACCGTGTCGATGGGGCGGTTCGACCGCGTGGATCGGGGAACCGCTCCGGTTGCCAGTGTATCTTCTGTCAGGTACCTTGACAGATGTCGTCGGACCGGCTGGTGCCGACCCGGGGAGGAGCGCACGTGCACGCCGACCGGGCAGGTCGCGGGCTCCGTCGCCGCAGGACGACCGAGGAGGTCTCGAGGTGAAGTTCGGCATCGTGTTCGCCAACACCGGTCCCTTCGTCGACCCCGAGGCCGCCGTCGGGTTCGCCCGGGCGGCCGAGTCCGCCGGGTTCGAGTCCCTGTGGACGGTCGAGCACACGGTGGTCCCGGCCGGGTACGAGTCGACCTACCCCTACGACCGCTCGGGCCGGATGCCGGGCTCGGACGACGCGCCGATCCCGGACCCGTTGGTGTGGCTGGCCTTCCTGGCCTCGGCCACGACCACCCTCCAGCTGGCCACCGGGATCCTGATCCAGCCCCAGCGCAATCCGGTGGTGCTGGCCAAGGAGGTCGCCACCCTCGACCACCTGTCCGGTGGCCGGATGCTGCTCGGCGTCGGGGTCGGATGGCTCGAGGAGGAGTTCGACGCCATCGGGATCCCCTTCGCCGAGCGCGGCCGGCGCACCGACGACGGCATCGCCGCCATGCGGGCGCTGTGGAGTCAGGACCAGGCCACCTACGACGGGGAGTTCACCTCGTTCGCCGACTGCATCTGCCGGCCGCGTCCGGTCGACGGGACGGTGCCCGTCCACATCGGCGGGCACACCGAGGTGGCGGCACGGCGGGCCGGTCGGATCGGCGACGGCTTCTTCCCGGCGTCGGGCAACCACGAGACGTTGGCCGGGCTGTTCGCCCTGGTGCGGGCCACGGCCGAGGCCGAGGGCCGGGACCCGGCGTCCATCGAGCTGACGTGCGGGGGGAACGGCGTGTTCGGACCCGGTGCCCTCGACGAGGCCGGCGCACTGGCCGACCTCGGGGTCGACCGGATCGTGGTGCCGTCCTTCCTGTTCTGGAAGGACACGGCCGAGGCGCTGGCCCGCTTCGGTGACGAGGTGATCAGCCAGGTGTGACCGGACCGGCCCGGCGTGCCGGACCGGATACGAGACGACGGGGAGTGGCGGGGTCACCGCCGTCGACGAGAGAGGACGACGGACGATGGAGTTGGACGGACGTACGGCAGTGGTCACCGGCGCGGCCTCGGGCATCGGGTTGGCGCTCACGGAGCGCCTCCTCGACGAGGGGATGTCGGTGGTCATGGCCGACATCGAGCAGCCGGTGCTCGAACGGGAGGCGGCCCGGATCGCGGGGGCCGGAGGGGCGGTGGTCCCGGTGGTGTGCGACGTGTCCGATCCCGACCAGGTGGCCGGGCTGCGGGACGCGGCCGTGGCCGCCCACGGCGCGGTGCACCTGCTGTGCAACAACGCCGGTGTGGCCAACGGGCAGGTCAATCACCGGACCGCCCCCGCCACGTGGCAGTGGATGGTCGGCGTCAACGTGCTCGGCGTCGCCTACGGGGTGAGCGCGTTCGTCCCCCTCATGCTCGAGCAGGGGGAGGGGCACGTGGTCAATACGGCGTCGGAGGCCGGACTCACGTCGTCGCCGGTGCTCGGCCCGTACCATGCCACCAAGTACGCCGTGGTGGGGCTGTCCGAGTCGTTGGCGCTGGAGCTCGAGGGCACCCCGGTGAACGTCTCGTGCCTCTGTCCCGAGCTGGTCGACACCAAGATCTTCGAGTCGACGCGCAACGCCCCCGAGGCCCTGGGGTTCCCGCCGCCGGCCGCGGTCCCCATCGACCAGATGGCGGCCTTCATGGGTACCGTGGCCATGCCCCCCGCCGACCTGGCGGCCGACGTGGTCTACGCCGTGCGTGCCGAGCGGTTCTGGATCCTCACCCACCAGTCGACCCTGGGTCGGGTCCATGCGCGCAACCGTCGCCTCGAGCAGGGGCGCCCCCCGAAGTTCGGGCACGGGGCCTGAGGCCGACGGTGGCGCCGACCCCGACCCCGACACCGATCCACTGACGAGGAGCATGACCATGGCTGACCGGTTGGAGTACCCCTTCGGCACCGTCGACGTCGACACCGCCTCGCGTTGGATGCGGCTGGCGCCCGACGAGGACGGCCCGGTGTGGATGCTGAACCTCATGCGGTACAAGCCGGTGGCCGACTACGGCGACGACGGTGGCCCCGAGATCTCGGGCCGGGAGGCCGACGACGTCTACGCCCCCACGGCCATCCTCGACGACCTGGGAGCCACCGTCCCCCTGTTCGGCGACGTGACCCGGCAGGTGGCCGACGACGTGGCCTGGGACCGGATCGGCATCGTGCGCTACCCGAGCCGGGCGTCGTTCTTCGCCATGCAGGACCGTGCCGACTTCCAGCGGCAGTACGTGCACAAGAAGGCGGGCATGGAGACGACCATCGTGATGGGCTGCGTGCCCGTGTCGACCGCCGACCCGGCTGCGGCCGGGAGCGGCCCGCTGGTCATGCGGGTCCGCCGGTTCGTCGAGGGCGCCGACCGGGACCGGATCCGGCCGGCGTGACGCCGGTGGCCCACTTCGTCGTGGACGGCGTCATCCTGGGCGACGGCCGTCGGTGGGACGATGTGCGATTCGACCGGGTGCCGGAGGCGTGGCTCGGGGCGTTCCCCGACGATCCCGGCCTGGCCGATCAGGTGGTCGTGGTCATCGATCCGCTGCTCGAGAGCCTGATCGACTCCGTGCAGACGGCGAGGGGGTGAGCGGCGATGGAGATCCTGCGCACCGATGACGGCCGCTTCGCGGGCCTGGCCGACTACGCCTTCGCACCCCACTACCGCGAGGTCGTGGCCCACGACGGCACCCCGCTCCGGTTCCACTTCCTCGACGAGGGCCCCCGTGACGCCGCCCCCGTGCTGCTGCTCCACGGCAACCCGACGTGGTGCTACCTCTACCGGCACCTGGTCCCCGGCCTCGTCGACCGGGGCCACCGGGTGGTGGCCCTCGACCTGATGGGCATGGGCCGGTCGGACAAGCCGGTCGACCAGGACGAGTACACGATGGCCGCCCACGTCGACTGGATGGGTCAGTGGCTCGAGGCCGAGGACCTGTCGGACATCACGCTGTTCTGCCAGGACTGGGGCGGGATCCTGGGCCTGTGCCTCCTGCCCGGCCACGGAGCCCGGTTCGCCCGGGTCGTCGCGGCCAACACCGGCCTCCCCGAGGGCCGGGGGATGAACAAGTTCATGGAGGACTGGCTGGCCTACAGCCAGTCGGTCGACGTCCTCCCGGTCGGTGCCCTCGTCCAGGGGGGCACCACCCGGACCCTGTCCGACGCCGAGGTGGCCGCCTACGAGGCGCCCTTTCCCGACGGCTCGTTCCAGGCCGGCCCCAAGCGGTTCCCGGTGCTGATCCCGCTCCAGCCCGACAATCCGGGGGTGCCCCTGGCCGAGGCGACGTGGGCCTCCCTCGAGACCTGGACGAAGCCGTTCCTGACCGTCTTCGGCGACCACGACGCCGTGGCGTACAAGGCGGGCGCCCAACAGGTGCTGCTCGATCGGATCCCGGGGGCGGCGGGGCAACCCCACCGGGTGCTCGAGGGACCGAGCCACTTCATCCAGGAGGACGCCCCCGCCGAACTCGTGGCCATCATCGACGCCTTCGTGGCGGACGACAGGCCCCGCCCCGCCTGAGCCCCGGGGGCGGCTGCGCGCCCCACGGCCCCGAGCGCGTGGCCGACACTACGATCGACCCTGCCACCGGCCGGCCGGTCGGGCGCACGCCACCGCCGAAGGGGGACCGCCATGCCCACCGTCGAGACCGTCCGGGGACCGGTCGACACCGCCCGACTGGGACGCACCTACATGCACGAGCACATCTTCGTGCTCACGCCGGACGTCCAGCAGAACTACCCGGACGACTGGGGGGACGAGGACACCCGGGTGGCCGACGCCGTCGCCAAGCTCACGGCGTTGGCGGCCAGCGGCGTCCACACCATCGTCGACCCCACGGTGGTGGGGCTCGGGCGCTACATCCCGCGGATCCAGCGGGTGGCCGACCAGGTGCCGGACCTCAACATCGTGGTGGCCACCGGCTGCTACACGTACAACGACGTCCCCTTCTTCTTCCACTACCGGACCCCGGCCATCGGGGAACTGCTCGGCCGCGACGAGCCGGAGCCGATGGTGCCGCTGTTCGTCGGCGACATCACCGACGGCATCGCCGGTACCGGGGTGCGGGCCGGCATGCTCAAGTGCGCCGTCGACGAGGCCGGCCTGACCCACGGGGTCGAGCGGGTGATGCGGGCGGTGGCCCGGGCCCACCTGGCCACCGGGTGCCCGATCACCGTGCACACCCATCCCGGCTCCGAGCGGGGCCTCGACGTGCAGCGGGTGATGGCGGAGGAGGGGGTGGATCCCGCCCGGGTGGTCCTGGGCCACAGCGGGGACAGCACCGACGTCGACCACCTGATCGGCCCTGGCCGAGGCCGGGTTCTGGCTCGGGATGGACCGGTTCGGGATCAACCTCGAGACCACCTTCGAGGCGCGTGCCGACATCGTGGTCGAACTCTGCCGCCGCGGCCTGGCCGACCGCATGGTGCTGGCCCACGACGCGGCGTGCTACCTCGACTGGATCGACCCGGACGCGCTGGCGTTCCTGCCCCAGTGGCACTACCTCCACATCGGACAGGAGGTGCTGCCGTACCTGCGCGACCACGGGGTGTCCGAGGAGCAGATCACCACCATGCTGGTCGACAATCCGCGTCGCATCTTCGAGGGCGGCTGACCCCGCCCGCTACGGCGTGAGGGTGGCCACGTCGCCGGGTTGCCCACAGGTGGTGGGGGCGGGCGATCCGGCCAGCCTGGCGTTCATCCACGACACGATGGTCGGGGCCGCCACGAACACCACGGTCCCGTGGGTGGCGCCCGTCACGTGGAGGTAGCGCACGGTGTCCCCGATCGGGCAGGCCTTGGACGTGACGTAGGTGTCGGTGAGGGCCGGCGGCACCGTGCCGTCGGCGGTGCCCTGGACGACCAGCATCGGCACCGTGGTGGCCACGTTGCCCGGGATCGTTCAGGCGGGCGTGGGCCACGACCGTCGGGTCCGACGACGCACCGGCCAGGAACACCCCGGACGGTGTGAGGTGGTGGGACTCGATGGCCGCCGCCACCTGGTCGGAGCAGCCGTGGGTGACCTCGGCCGAGGCGAAGGCGGCGCCGGCCGGGGTGAACACCGCCGATTCCGGCAGGTCGGTGTAGGTCTGCGTCCAGGCATACGAGGTGGGGATGCTGTAGGGGAGGAACTGGGCCCCGGTCGGGGTCCCCACGATGGAGATGAGGGTGCTGAGCCCGGTGGCCGGGGCGGCGGCGACCACACCGACCACATGGAGGTCGGGTGCGTAGGTGGGCGCCTGCTCGGCGGCGAAGAGCGCGGCGTGCCCGCCCTGCGAGTGGCCGTAGATGACGACGGCGTCGGCCGTCTTCAGTCCGGGCAGGGCGCGGGTGGCCCGGGTGGCGTCGAGCACCGAGCGACCCTCACTGGTGCCCAGGAGGTAGGGGTGGACGCCGTCGGACACCCCCAGTCCCTGGTAGTCGGCGGCGGAGACGACGTAGCCGGCAGCCAGGTAGCGGTCGAGCGAGGGGAGGAGGTAGGGGCCCGAGCCGCCCCCCGAGTCGGTGAAGAGGGAGGGTGCGCACGGGGCGGCGAACCCGGAGGTGCCGTGGGCCCAGGCGATGACCGGGTAGCCGCCGGCCGGCGGGGGTGCCGACGGGGCGATGACGTAGCCCGACTCGGCCACGTCGGCCCCGTAGATGGTGGTCGAGTGGTAGAGGATCCTCCACACCGTGGCCCCGGCCGGCACGCCGGGCACGCCGGTCACCTTGACGGCGCGGATCAGGGTGCCGGGAGCGGCGGCCGGGAGGGGCGACGGCGGGGTGTAGAAGGCGGGGATGGCCGGCAGCGGAGGTGCCGGTCGTCGTGGTGCTGGAGGCCGCCGACGAGCCACAGGCCGCCAACCCGACGGCCAGCGTCACGGTGGCCACCGCCCCCCACGCCCGGCCCGTGACGGGCGTGGCCCTGTTCCGGTTGCCCATGGCCTTCATCGGTCCTCCCCCTGGTCAGCCCTGCGCGTGCGACGCTACCGCGCCGTGCGCCCTGCGACCGTGGTCACCCTCGGGCCGGGCGGAGTCCGGACCGGTCCGGACGAATGGGACGTTGGACCCTGTGACCCGGCAGGCATCACACTGGACACTGGAGGGAATCGCACGCAACCGGAGGTGGGCAGTGGGACACGAGACGACACGATCGGATCGGGCGGCGCCGCACCACCGGGTCCCGACGGCGGACCGTGGCCGGGCGGGCGGCGACCCTCGTCGCGCTGGCCGTGGTCGTGGCCGTCCCGATGATGGGGTCCGGACCCGCCGGTTCCGCCGGGGCCGCCCCGTCCCCACGGCTCTTCCAGGCGGGCTACCGGCTCGTCAGCGGCGACGGCGGCATCTTCGCCTTCGGTGCGCCGTACGCCGGCTCGGCGGCGGCCGACCCCACGGCGTGCCCGCCCAACGTGACCACCCGGATGATGCCCTTCGGCACGTGCTGGTCGATGGCCACGACGCCGTCGGACCAGGGCTACTGGATCCTCAACGCCTACACCGGCGCGATCACCCCGTACGGGGACGCCGTCTCCTACGGCGACCGGACGGCATCGAACACCGGTGGCGCCGACCTGTGGCCCACCTCGGTCGCCATGACCCCGACGGCCGACGGCAAGGGCTACTGGATCCTCAACGCCGGCCTCAGCGGCTTCGGCACCGTCCAGGCGTTCGGTGACGCCGCCTTCTACGGCGACGAGTCGACGATCGTCCCGCCGGCGGTGCCCAACGGAACCCCGGTGGGCATGGTGGCCACCCCTGACGCCAAGGGGTACTGGATCGTGGACTCGGACGGCGGGGTGTTCGCCTTCGGTGACGCGGCGTTCCTCGGCTCGATGGGCGACCGGCCGCTCAACGCTCCGGTCGTGGGCATGGCCCGGACCCCCGATGGCGGCGGCTACTGGCTGGCGGCCGCCGACGGCGGGGTGTTCGCCTTCGGCGACGCCGCCTTCGGTGGGTCGATGGGCGGGACCGACCTCAACGCCCCGGTCATCGGGATCGCCGCCGAGCCGTTCGGGGGCGGGTACTGGCTGGCCGGGATGGACGGTGGCGTGTTCGCCCTCGGGGGTGCCCCGTTCCTCGGGTCGATGGCCGGGCAGGACCTCAACCAGCCCGTCCTCGGGATCAGCACCCCGGCCGGCGGCCTCGTCTGACTCGGCGCGACCCGGGGTCGGCGCCGTCGGGCCGACCCACGGGGCCGGCTCAGCCGACCCGGGCCAGCAGCGCCCCCTGGCGGGCGAACAACTCGGGGAACACGGCTTCGGGCAGGTCGTGGCCCATGCCCTCGACCACCCACAGCTCGGCCCCGGGGACCGCGGCCGCCGTCGCCTCGCCCCCGGGCAGGGTCACCAGGGGATCCGCGGCACCGTGCACCACCAGGGTCGGTGCGGTCACGCCGGCCAGCGCCGCGGTGCGGTCGGGGGAGGCCAGGATGGCGGCCAGCTGTCGAGCCGTCCCGGCCGGGTGATGACCCCGGTCGAAGTGGACCTCGGCTCTGGCCCGCATCCCGATCTCGTCGAACGGGAAGCCGGTCGAGGCGATGACGCGTGAGCCGGCCAGCGACTGCTCGATGGCCGCCTCGCGTTCGGTGACCGGCGCCACCAGGAGCGCCTCCATGGCCTCCGGCGTCGGTGGCCCGGTGGTGGGGCCGGGCGTCGACATGATCGAGGTGAGCGACCGGACCCGGTCGGGGAAGTCGATGGCGAACTGCTGGGCGATCATCCCGCCCATCGAGACGCCCAGCACGTGGGCGTCGGCGATCCCGAGGGCGTCGAGCAGCCCGGCGGCATCGGCGGCCATGTCGGCCAGGAGATAGGGGACGGGCGAGTCCGGGTCGCCCAGGAGGGCGGCGATGTCGGGTTCTCCGGCCTCGTCCATCCAGGTCGACTGGCCCTGGTCCCGGTTGTCGAAGGTGACGAGGAAGAACCCGCGCTCCACCAGGCCGTCGACGAAGGCGGGCGGGAAGTCGGTCATCTGGGCGCCCAGCCCGTGGATGGCCAGCAGCGGGGGCGACGACGGATCGCCGAAGGTGGCGTAGGCGATCTCGATGCCGTTGGCGGTGGTGGTGGGCAACGTCGGCTCCTCGTCGTCGGTTCCGGTGCTCCGAGCACGCTACTGCGACAATGGGCCCCGACGTCGGGTGGCACACGCCATCCCGTGGACGACCAGGGGAGGACCATGCACGCGGAGCCCACAGGGAAGGTCGCACTGGTGACCGGCGCCAGCCGGGGCATCGGCAAGGCCATCGCCGTCCACCTGGCCCGGGCCGGGTACGACGTGGCCCTGGGCGCACGGACCCTCCACGAGGGGGAGGAACGCGAGCACTCCTCCACGGTCGCCTCCTCCAACACCTCGCCCCTCCCCGGTTCGCTGTCGGCCACGGCGGCGCTGGTCACGGCCGAGGGACGCCGGGCCCTTCCCGTCTACCTGGACCTCCTCGACCGGACGTCGCTGGGCTCGGCGACCGCCACCGTGCTCGAGCGATGGGGCCGCATCGACGTGCTGGTCAACAACGGGCGCTACGTCGGCCCGGGGCACATGGACCGACTCCTCGACACCCCGGTGGAGCTGCTCGACCGGCACCTCGAGGCCAACGTGATGGCCCCGGTCGTGCTGGCCAAACTGGTCCTCCCGGCCATGGTCGACCGGGGGAGCGGGGTCATCGTGAACCTGGCCTCGAGCTCCGGCACCATGGACCCGGCCAAGCCGGCCGGCAGCGGGGGATGGGGACTCGGCTACGGCATGTCCAAGGGTGCCCTGCACCGCATGGCCGGCATGGTGGCCGTGGAGCTCGGCGACCGAGGCATCCTGGCCTTCAACCTGAGCCCCGGCTTCGTCGCCACCGAGCGGATCGCCCTCGACATGGCGGCGTTCGGCTTCGACGCGTCCCTCGGGGCGCCCCCCGACGTGGTGGGCGCGGTGGCCGCCTGGCTGGTCACCAGTCCGGACGCCCGGGAGCGCAACGGGCAGTGGATCGAGGCCCAGGAGGTCTGTCGCGACCTCGGCCTGCTCCCGGGCTGGCCACCGCCGGCCCGCGCCCGCGCCGATCGGTGACACCCCCGTCCCCTCCTGACAGGATGGCCCCATGGCCACCGAGTACCCGATCCCGACCACCGAAGAGCTCGACGCCCTGTTCGCGTCGCTCACCAACTGGGCGCGCTGGGGGGCCGACGACCAGCGGGGCGCGCTCAACCACCTGACCGACGCCCGCCGGGTGGCGGCCGACCCGGCCTGGTGCGCCACCGGGGAGACGGTGAGCCTGGCCCACGACCTGGCCACCGACCCGGTGCCCGAGAATCCCCAGCCGGTGCAGCACCACATGCTGGCCTCGGGCGACGCCCGCGACTCCAACGGGATCGCCGGGTACGAGGCGGCCCGCGACCACCTGGCCCTCGACGTCCACGGCCTGTGGACCACCCACGTCGACGCCCTCTCCCACATGTTCGTGCGCGGCCAGATGTACGGCGGGCGTCCGGCCAGCGAGGTCCGCAGCGACGGGGCCCGGTCCAACACGGTGCTGACCCTGGCCGACGGGGTGGTGGGCCGCGGGCGTCCTGCTCGACGTGCCCCGGGCCCTCGGCTGCGCCTACCTCGACACCGGCGCAGGTGGTCACGGTGGCCGACCTCGAGGCGGCCGAGGCCGCCCAGGGGGTGCGGGTGGGGCCGGGCGACGTCCTGCTCGTGGCCTGGGGCCGCGAGGCGAGGCGCCGGGCCAGCCGGGGGTTCGACGGGTTCTCCGGCCTGCACGCCGACGTGCCTGCCGTGGCTGGCCGACCGCGAGGTCGCCGTGCTCGGGAGCGACGGGATCTCGGACCCGATGCCCTTCGTCGGCACGCCCGAGTGGCCGTTCCCGGTCCACCAGATCGGGATCATGGCCATGGGCCTCCACCTCATCGACAACGTGCGCCTGGCCCCGCTGGCCGCCCGGTGCGCCGAGCTCGGCCGGTGGGAGTTCCTGTTCACCATGGCGCCCCTGCGGATCCCGAAGGGGACCGGGCTGCCCGGTCAACCCGGTGGCGGTGCTGTGAGCGCCCGGGTGCCGACCGGCGACCACGAGGAGCTGCGGGCCCTCCTGCAGCGCTACGCCCGGGCCGTGGACGACCGCGACGTCGACGCGCTGGCGGGCTCTTCCACCCCGACGCCGAACTGACCGGGGCCCGGGGCACCCAGACGCTGGAGGAGTGGCTGACCGGCGATGCGGGCGCCGCGCACGTTCCCGACCAGCATGCACGTGCTCGGCCGACCCGCTGATCGACCTCGGCCCGGCGCCCGACGAGGCGGCGCTCGACACCTACGCCGTGGTCTACCAGCTGAGTGACCCGGCCGCCGGACGGGGCGACCTCACCCTCGGCATCCGCTACCTCGACGACGCCGTGCGCCACGACGGGCCGCTGGGTCATCCGTCGCCGGACCGTCGCACACCCTCTGGATGCGGTGAGCGGCCGGTCAGGCCCGGTCCGGACCGGCCGATCCGGAGCAGGCGGCCCGGTGCGGCGCCGGTGGCGGTCGCCCCGTTCGATGGTGACCTGGCCGGCCACCACGGTGGCCAGGAACCCGACCGAGCGCTGCTCGAGCCGGCGGCCCGCCGGCCGGGCAGGTCGTCGACCAGGGTCGGCACGGCGGGGCCGACGGTCGCCGGGTCGAAGACGTTGAGGTCGGCGTCCATGCCCGGCGCGCAGCAGCCCCTGGTCGGCGAAGCCCCAGGCCAGGGCGGGCGCCAGGGTGATCATGCGCACCGCCTCCTCGAGGGTGAACTCCTGGCGGTCGCGCACCCAGTGGCCGAGCAGGTGGGTGTGGATCGACGAGTCGGCGATCTGGCTCAGGTGGGCACCGGAGTCGGAGAACGTCATGACCGCCCGGGGGTGGCGCAGGGCCCGCAGCAGCACCGCCTCGTCCTGGGGGTAGAGGCTGGGCTGGATGAACAGCTGGTCGCCGCCGGACGCCACGCACAGGTCGATCATCGCCTCGGCCGGGTGGACGCCCCGCTCGCGGGCGATGTCGGCCACCGACGGGTTGGGGGGCAGGCCGTGGTCGTAGACGCGGATGCCCTCGAAGTCGGGCGGGCGGGCCTGGGCGCCCACGCCGGTCTAGGCGCCGTAGTCGGCCTGCACGGCGGCGTCGACGTACGGGCCGCGTCGGTCGGGGTCGGCCGAGGATCGGCCAGCTGCTCCTCCACCGGGCGGGCGCGGAGGTCGGCCCAGGCCGGCAGCAGGTCGAAGGGCAGCCGGGTCTTGAGCGACAGCAGCACCGAGATGCCCCGGCAGTGGGTCTGGGCGATCATCCGGGCCCCACGGCGCGGCCGCCTCGTCGAGGAAGTCGATGAGGTAGCCGGCGTGCGCGGGTGGCCACCAGGCCGAAGGTCATGGGCACCCCGGTGGCGGCGGCCAGCGTCGGTCATGCGGTCGAGGGCGACGGCCGCGGACCTCGGGATCGGGGGCGGACATGCCGGCGTCGGCGCCCTCGAAGATGCCGGTGCCGAGGTCGCCCATGACCCCGACCAGCGCGGCCACCTCGTCCCATGACGCCAGCCGGGAGGCCACCGGTCGGCCGTCGGAGGTCTCGTGGTGCTGGGTGCGCGACGTGGTGAACCCGATGGCCCCGGCCCGGAGCGCGTCGCGCCAGCTGCCCGGCCATGAGGGCCAGGTCGTCGGCGTCGGCCTCCTCCTCGAAGGCCCGCTCGCCCATGGCCCAGGTGCGCAGCGCCGAGTGGCCGATGTTGGCGGCGAAGTTGATCCCCTTGGGCAGCCGGTCGACCGCGTCGAGGTACTCGGGGAAGGTCTCGAAGCTCCAGTCGATGCCGGCCGCCAGGGCGGCCGGGTCGATGTCCTCGGCCCGCTCGAGGTTGCGGACGACCAGCGCCCGCTGCGTCCGGGCGCACCGGGGCCAGGGTGAAGCCGCAGTTGCCCATCACCGCCGACGTCACCCCGTGCCAGCACGAGCTCGACCCGGTGGCGTCCCAGAACACCTGGGCGTCCATGTGGGTGTGGCCGTCGACGAAGCCGGGGGTGACCACGTGCCCGTCGGCGTCGATCTCCCGGGTGCCGCGGCCCACCGATCCGGCCGACGTCGGCGATCCGGTCGCCGACGACGCCGACGTCGGCCCGGTAGGAGCCGAGGCCGGAGCCGTCGACGACGGTGCCGTTGCGGATCACGAGGTCGTGTGCCATCCGTCCATCCTGGCCCATGGCGGTTCGGTGCCGCCGGTGCGCGCGTCCGGCGTCCGGGCTGGACCTGGCCTAGATTGTCGCCATGGCGTCCTCCGGCGAGATCCACCGGCGCTCGGCCACCCGGTCATCGACAGCGACGGCCACATGGCCGAGCACCTCCCGACCCTGGCCCCCTACCTGGAACAGGAGGGGCTGTCCCTGGAGGACCCGGCGCTCCGCCGCCTGGTCCCGCCCTACGGGGGCACCGACGTCCCGTGGCACGACCAGACGCCGGCCGAGCGGACGGCCACCCGCACCCCCCGCGGTCCGTGGTGGAGCGCCCCGGCCAGGCAGACCATCGACCTGGCCACCGCGCTGTTCCCCGCGCTCCTCTACGAGCGGCTCGACGAGATCGGCATCGACTTCGGGGTCGTCTACCCGAGCCTCGGCCTCGTCTTCCTCCACGCCGAGGACGAGCGGTTCCGGCGGGGGGCGTGCCGGGCCCTCAACCGGTGCAACGCCGAGACCTTCGCCCCGCTGGCCGACCGGCTGACCCCGGTGGCCGCCATCCCCATGCACACCCCCGAGGAGGCGGTGGCCGAGCTCGAGTACGCGGTCAGCGGGCTCGGATTCAAGGCGGTGCTGTGCGCCGGCTACGTGCAGCGTCCGTTCGAGGCCCTGGCCGACAAGGACCCCGAGGTGGCCCGCTACGCCTTCTGGCTCGACCAGTTCGGCCTCGACTCGGCCCACGACTACGACCCGGTGTGGGCCAAGGCGCGACGAGCTCGGCGTGTCCATCGCCTTCCACTCGGGCTTCATCGGCATGACCCCGTACCGGTCGCCCACCAGCTACGTGGCCAACCACCTCTCCATGCTGGCCGAGGGGCAGCAGTCGCTGGCCAAGTCGCTCTTCCTCGGCGGGGTCACCCGGCGCTTCCCGACCATGAACTTCGCCTTCCTGGAAGGCGGGGTGGCGTGGGCCGCCGCCCTCTACAGCGACATCGTCGGCCACTGGGAGAAGCGCAACCTGGCGGCACTGCGGGCCAACCTCGACCCGGCCCTCGATCGACCGCGACCTCATCGCTCGAGCTGCTCGGCCGCTACGCCCCGGACGCCCGGCGGCTCCCGTCGTCGGTCACCCGGCGCCCGGCCGAGCCCGAGGACATGCTCGACGAGTGGGCGGCGTGCGGCATCGACCGGCCGGAGGACATCAAGGCGCTGTTCGCCGACCGGTTCTGGTTCGGCTGCGAGGCCGACGACCCGATGACGTCGATGGCCTTCAACACCGCGGTCAACCCGTTCGGTGCCGAGCTCCAGGTGATGCTGGGCTCGGACATCGCCCACTGGGACCTGCCCGACATGACCGAGGTGCTGGAGGAGGCCTACGAGATGGTCGAGCACGGATGGATCGACGAGGCGGCCTTCCGGGACTTCGTCTTCACCAATCCGGCCCGCTTCTACACGGGCACCAATCCGGCGTTCTTCGAGGGCACGGTGGTCGAGGAGGCCGTGGCCGAGCTCCTGGACGGGGCGTGACGTGCTCGACCTGATCCTCCGGGGCGGCACGCGTGGTCGACGGGACCGGGGCCCCGTCGCGGGTGGCCGACGTCGGCGTGCGGGACGGCCGGGTGGTGGCCGTCGGCGACCTCGACGAGGAGGCGGCCCGGGTGATCGACGCCACCGGGCGGGTGGTGTGCCCCGGATTCATCGACATCCACACCCACTACGACGCCCAGCTGCTGTGGGACCCCACGGCCAGCCCGTCGGTGCAGCACGGCGTGACCACGGTCATCGGCGGGAACTGCGGCTTCTCGATCGCCCCGCTCGGCCCGGGGGACGCCGAGTACGTCCAGTCGATGATGGCGGTGGTGGAGGGGATGCCCCGTGCCGCGCTCCTGGGTGGCGGCCCGTGGACGTGGCGGACCTTCGCCGAGTACCTCGACCGGCTCGACGTCGGCCTGTCGGTCAACGCCGGCTTCCTGGTCGGCCACTCGACCGTCCGCCGGGTGGTCATGGGGGAGGCGGCCTCGTCGGACCGGGCCGACGCCGGACAGCTCGCAGGCCATGGCGCGGCTGGTGGGGGAGTCGCTCGCCGGCGGTGCCCTCGGGTTCTCGTCCTCGCTGGGCGAGGGGCACCTGGACGGCGACCACCGGCCGGTGCCGTCGAGCTGTGCCGGGTTCGAGGAGTTCGTGGCGCTCGCCGGCGTGCTGCGCGGACCACGACGGGACCACGCTCGAGTTCATCCCGGCCATCGGACCCGATCCCCGAGGACCGGGTGGAGCTGATGGCCGACATGTCGCTGGCCGCCGACCGGCCCCTCAACTGGAACCTGCTCGGCAGCCTGGCCAGCGAGGAGATCTGGGAGGAGCAGCTGCGGGCCTCCGACGTGGCCGCGGCCCGGGGCGCCCACGTGGTCGCCCTGGCCCTGCCCGACATGATGCGGATGCGGAGCAACACGCTCCTGCCCGGGCTCCCGGGCTGGCGGGACGTGCTGGCCCTCGACGGCGACGGACGACGGGCCGCGGCGGCCGACCCCGGTACCCGGGCGCAGCTGCGGGCCGGGGCCGAGAAGGTGGCCGAGCGGGCCATCGGGGTGCTGACCGACTTCGCCATGATGGAGGTGGCCGATCCGGGGTCGCCGTGGGTCGGCCGCTCGCTCGGGAGCATCGCCGCCGAGCGTGGGACCGACGTCATCGACGTGCTCATCGACGTCGTCCTGCCCGACGACCTGACCCTGTACGTCGTCCTCCCGTCGCTGACGCCGTCGCTCGGGCAGTCCGACGCCGGATGGGCCGCCCGGGTGGCGATCTGGAAGGACCCCCGGGTCCTGCTGGGCGGCTCCGACGCCGGGGCCCACCTCGACCTGATGTGCCACGCCAACTACCCGACCCGGGTGCTGGGCGAGGTGGTCCGTCGACCGCGGCCTGCTGACCGTCGAGGAGGCGGTGGCCATGATGACCGACCGGCCGGCCCGCCACTACGGACTGACGGACCGGGGCCGCATCGCGGTCGGGGTGCCACGCCGACCTGGTCGTGTTCGACCCGGACACGGTCGACAGCGAGCCGGCCCGCCTGGTGGCCGACATGCCCGGCGGGGGCGAGCGCCTGGTGGCCGACTCGGCCGGGGTCGCCTCGTGCTGGTGGCCGGGGTCGAGGTGGTGGCCGACGGGCCGGGCCACCGGCGCCCGGCCCGGACGGTCCTGCGGTCGGGGGCCGACACCGAGACGGTCCGCCTGGCCGACGTCAGGCGGTAGCGGCGCCGTCGATGACCAGGGTGGTCCCGCTCACCGTGCGGGCCTCGTCGGAGGCCAGGTAGGCCACGGCGGCGGCCACCTCGTCGGGTTCCACCCGGCGCCCCATGGGCGACGCCGCCCGGGCGAACAGGGACAGGTCGGCCCCCTCGGGCAGCTCGAAGTTCCGCAGGAAGGGGGTGTCGACCGACGCCGGGCACACGGCGTTGACCCGCACACCGTCCTTGGCCAGCTCGATGGCCATCGACTTCGTCAGCATCACCACCCCGCCCTTGGACGCGCAGTAGGCGGCGTTGTACGGGGTCGCCCGCAGCCCGGCCACCGAGCCGAGGTTGACGATGCACCCCGTCGCCTCGACCAGGGCCGGCACCGCGGCCTGCGAGAGCAGGAACGTCCCGGTCAGGTTGACCTCGATGATCCGGCGCCAGTCGTCGGGGTCCACGTCGGTGATCCGGGCGCCGGCGCCGATGCCGGCCACGTTGGCCAGGATGTCGAGCCGTCCGTGCCGGTCGAGCGCATGGGCCACGGCGGCCGCGCACGACGCGGCGTCGGTCACGTCGCAGGGGATGCCGTCCGCCGTCGGGGCGATGTCGGCCCGGACGACCGTGCACCCGTCGGCGGCCAACCGGTCGGCGACGGCGCTGCCGATCCCGCCGGCCGCGCCCGAGACCAGGGCGACCGACCCGTCGAACCGGGTCATGGCGTCCACGCCGTCATGGCTGCTCCTCGATCATGTCGGGAAACGTACCCGCTCGGGTCGCCGCCGGTACTGTTGCCCGGATGGGAGCACTCGAGGGGAAGGTGGCCGTCGTCACCGGCGCGGCCATGGGCATCGGTCGGGAGTCGGCCCGGATCTTCGCCCGCGAGGGGCGCGGCCGTGGTGGTGGCCGACATCGACGACGCCGGTGGGCACGAGACGGTGTCCCTGGTCGAGGCGGGCGGGGGACGGGCGGCATTCGTGCACACCGACGTCAGCGTGCAGTCCGAGGTCGAGGCCATGGTGGCGTTCGCCGTGGACCGGTTCGGCGGCCTCGACTGCGCCCACAACAACGCCGGCATCGCCGCGCCGATGGCCCCGTTGGCCGACTACCCGGACGACGGGTGGCACCGGACGCTCGACGTCATGCTCAACGGCGTCTACTACTGCATGAAGGCCGAGATCCCCGCCATGCTGGCCCGTGGCGGCGGGGCCATCGTGAACACGGCGTCGGGCGTCGGGCTCGTCGCCTACCAGCACCAGGCGGCCTACACCGCGTCCAAGCACGGCGTGATCGGCCTGACCAAGGTGGCCGCCCTCGACTACGGGGCCCAGGGCATCCGGGTCAACGCCATCTGCCCGGGCACGGCCCGCACCCCCATGGTCGACGAGGCGATCCGGCGCCAACCCGACATCGACGCCCACCTGAAGGCGCTGCACCCGATCGGGCGGATCGGGGAGGCCTCCGAGATCGCCGAGGCCGCGGTCTGGCTCTGCACCCCGGCCGCCTCGTTCGTGCTGGGCGTGGCCCTGCCCGTCGACGGGGGCTACGTGGTGCCGTGAGGACGTCCGCGGCCGCGGCCACGGTCGACCGGCTGGCCGGGCAGGGACACCTCATCGGCGCCGACTGGGTGACCGGCGCGGCATCCGGTGTGCACGAGCACCGCTATGCGGCCACCGGCCGGGTCCAGGCCGCCGTCGGCCTCGGGGGCGCCGAGGACGTGGACGCCGCGGTGGCGGCGGCCCGGGCCGCCCAACCGGCATGGGCCGCGCTCGGTCCCGAATCCCGCCGTGGCGTCCTCATGACCCTGGCCCGCCTGCTCGACGAGCACCGCGAGGAGGCCGCCGAGCTGGCCGCCCTCGACAACGGCACCCCCGTCTCGGTCCTGCGCCCCGGCCGCTACACGGCGGCGTGGATCCGCTCCTACGCCGACCTGGCCGTCGAGCTCGGCGACGAGGCCCTGGTGGTGGAACGCGGGACGGCGACCCTGCGTCGCGTGCCCTACGGGGTGGTCGGGGTCATCCCGCCGTGGAACGGGTCGATGGTGGGGATGGGGCAGAAGTGCGGCCCGGCCCTGGCCGCCGGCAACGCCGTGGTGGCCAAGCCGCCCGAGGTGGCGCCGTTCGGCATGCTGCGCTTCGCCGAGCTGGCCCTGGAGGCCGGTCTCCCTCCCGGGGTGCTCAACGTGGTGGTGGGTGGGGCCGCCACCGGGTCGGCACTGGCCGGCCACCCCGGCATCGACAAGCTCACCTTCACCGGCGGCGGGGCCACCGCCCGGATGGTGATGGCCGCGGCGGCCGGTGCCCTGACCCCGGTCGCCCTCGAGCTGGGGGGCAAGTCGCCGAACATCGTCTTCCCCGACGCCGACCTCGACACGGCCGCCGCCCTGGCCGCCCGCGCCGGGACGGCGCTCCTGTCCGGACAGGGGTGTGCCCTGCCGACCCGGACCTACGTGCACGAGGACGTGTACGACGAGGTGGTCGACCGCCTCCTGGCCACCCTGGCCCCGTTGCCCGTGGGCGACCCGCTCGACCCGGCCACCGTGGTCGGCCCGGTGGTGACCGAGGACGGCCATGACCCGGATCCTCGGCGTGTGCGACCGGGCCCGGGCCGACGGGGCGACGCTGCTGGTGGGCGGGGAGCGCCTCGGCGGCGGGTTGGCCGACGGTTGGTTCGTGGCCCCCACCGTGTTCGGGGACGTGGACCACGACAGCCACCTGGCCCGCCACGAGGTGTTCGGTCCCGTCCAGGCGGTGCTCCGGTTCTCCACCGAGGCCGAGGTGCTGGCCAAGGCCAACGACAGCCCCTACGGGCTGGCCGCCTACGTGCACACCGCCGATCCCGACCGGCTCGAGCGGATGGTGGCCGGGATCGAGGCGGGAGTGGTGGTGGCCAACGGGTTCGGGAGCCTCACGCCCGCCACCCCGTTCGGCGGCGTCAAGCAGAGCGGGTTCGGGCGGGAGGGCGGCCGGGCCGGACTCGAGGAGATGGTCCAGCTCAAGACGGTGCTGAGCGACTCCTGACCTGGGCGATCCCGATCGACTACTGAACGCCTCCGCCGCAACGTCCGATCCCCCAATTGCCCGGTCCCTTGTTCGCTCGAGCATGACGTGCGCCGAAGCCCACGGGCAGGAAGTCGGAGCCGGTGCCAGGTCCCCGTAGCGACATCTGGAAGAATCACGAGCGTGTATATCTCCGCAAAGGTCGACTATGCCGTACGCGCCCTGTGCACCTTGGCGGCTTCGGACAGCGCGCTCACGTCAGAAGAGCTCGCCACCTCGCAAGGCCTACCGGCTAAGTTCCTGGAGAGCATCCTCAACGACATGCGTCGCGCCGGACTGCTCACGAGTCAGCGCGGTCCCGATGGCGGCTACCGCCTGGCCCGGCCGGCAGGGGAGATCACCGTGGCCGACGTGATGCGGCCCCTCGATGGGCCACTGGCCGAGATTCGTGGACTGCGGCCGGAGGCAGCCAACTACGAGGGTGCTGCCGAACACCTGCAGGCTGTCTGGGTCGCCGTGCGGGCCAGCCTGCGGTCCGTCCTCGACGAGGTGACCATCTCCGGCATCGTTTCTGGCGAGTTGCCTGTCCAGGTCCGTGCTCTGACCTCGGACCCGGAGGCCTGGCAGTCACGCTGAATGACGCAGGGGGCCGTCGCACCGACCGGTGGCGTACTGGGGTGACCTCCTCGAGGTCGGGCGCGACGACCTCCAGATCGTTGGACGAGTCGACCACGGTTCCCGCGCTCAGCGTGACCTCGAATCTGCTCCTGGGCACCTGACGGCCAGGCGGCTGGCCTCCCAACGAACAGCGCTGGGTCATGACCGCAACGGCTCCCGCTGCCCCGGTCCGGTCTCCCGAGCAAGCAACGGCCTCCGTGATCCGGGGCCCGCGGCCGGCCCATGGTGGCCCCACCCGTGTAGCCGTGGAAAGCCGTGGCGGGGATGGCATGGAGTTTCGCTAACCGCTTGACCTTGGTGACCCACTTGTCCTACAGTGCCGATAGGAAATAGGGGGGAGAAGCCGTTGCAGATCGATCCGTACATCGTGTTGGGAAGCGCCGTGGTGGGACTCCTGGTCGGGATGACCGGGGCCGGTGGAGGGGCCCTGATGACCCCGATGCTCATCCTGTTGTTCGGCATCAAGCCGTCGACGGCCATCTCGAGTGACCTGGTGGCGGCCGTCTTCATGCGGCCGTTCGGCGCGGCCGTCCACATCGCCAAGAAGACGGTCAACTGGACGCTGGTGGGGTGGATGGTGCTCGGCTCGGTGCCCATGGCGTTCGTCGGCTCCTACCTGCTCCACGTCATGGGGCACTCCAAGTCGGCCCAGACCAACATCGAGAAGCTGCTCGGTGCCGCCCTCCTGGTCGGGGCGGCGGCCATGGTGCTGCGCTACTACCTCGACCGCCGGTCGGGCCACGAGCGCCAAGGTGTCGTCCACGACCTGGCCGTGCATCCGGCGCGCACCGTCGTCGATCGGTATGGTCGGTGGGCTCATCGTCGGGCTGACCTCGGTCGGCTCCGGCTCGCTGATGATCGTGCTGCTGCTCTTCCTCTATCCCGATGCTGGGCGCCAACCAGTTGGTCGGCACCGATCTGACCCAGGCCGTGCCGCTGACCATGGCCGCCGCACTCGGCGCCCTGATCTTCGGGCACGTGCAGTTCTCGGTGACCACGTCGATCATCCTGGGCAGCGTCCCGGCCGTGCTGATCGGTGCCTACTTCTCCTCGCGGGCCCCGGACAGGTACGTCCGTCCCGTGATCACCTTCGTGATCTTCGCGTCTGGCCTCAAGTACATCGGGGTGGGGACCACGGCCATCGGGTGGATCCTGTGTGGCACGCTGTTGGCGGCCGGCGTGATCTGGCTGTTCTACGTCCGGCCCTGGCAGGCTGGCGTCGGGTCGGACGGGGACGGAGCCTTGGCACCGCCCCCCGCGTCGGCCTTCGAGTCCGGCACCGAGCCTCCCATGGTGGCTCGGGCCGGTTCCCAGGAACTCGAGTGAGCTGGCGGCCGCTTCCTAGGCGCTAGCCGGGGCCTCGCCGTACGTCATCCGGGCGTCCTTCACCAAGCGGTTGCCCAGTTGGCGTGAGACCCCGAACACCTGAGCGATCTCGCTGATGGTCATCCCCTCGTCGAGGAGGGCCAGCACGGTCGACGAGCGGATGGCCCGCCGACTCTCCTCGAACTCGGCCAGGATCCGGGTCAGGTCACGGCTGCGCTGGGCGGAGCCGGTGGTGTGGCACGACTCGGTGAGGGAGGCACCGGTCCGCAGCCGTTCGATGTCCTCCTCGTTCCACCGGGTGTGCTGATGGAGCCGCTCGGCCAGTCGCTCGCCCGCCTCTGAATAGCGCTGGACATCCGCGATGACCCGTTCGATGGCAATGTCCACGCAACAGATGTTACGTGGGTCCGACCTGCAGATTCCTACTCCCGTGCAACGGGTGTTGCCGAACCGGGGGCAAGCGATCGAAGCGGATGCCCCGGCCTGCGGGAAAACAGACCGGGGCACCTGTGGAGGTGTCTACACCCGATCCGACGGTTCAGCGAGTCGTCGCCGGTGCGTCGACCCGGTCAGCCGGTGGTGAGGTCGGCCAACTGACGCTCGAACGTGGCGTAGTCGAAGTAGTCCCGCCACAGGCAGATCTTGCCGTCACCATCGAGCTCGAAGACACCGGCCACCGGCAGATCGATCTGGCGCCCGCCGACGCGGAACCGGTCGGTGCGCTCGTTCATCACGGTCCGGTCGACACTCACCTGGCGGTGGACCTCGAAGGTGACCTCGCCGATGCCCGCCATCACGGCGAGGAGGTCCTTCATCGCCTGGTGCCCGACATTCTTCCCGACCGGGACGTTGTCGTACTCGATGTCCTCGCTGGCGAGTTCGCACGCGCCGTCGAGGTCGTCGGCCAGGACCCTCCGGATGAACTCGTCGACCGTGTCGGATGGCGTCATCCCAGGAGTCTGGCACGGCGCACCACGACCGCGTCGGAGGAGCGGCCGCGTCGGGCGCCCCGCCGGCATCCGGACCGGTCGGCCTAGTCGAACGGGTGCAGCGAGCTCCCGACGGCCCAGGTGCTGAAGTACTGGTTGTTGGCCCCGTAGGCCATGCCGATGGCCACCTTGGCCCCGTCCACCTGGTGCTCGCCGGCCGCACCCCGCACCTGGTTGGCCGCCTCGGCGAACCGCAGGAGGCCCGAGGCCCCGATGGGATTGCTGGACAGGACGCCGCCGGAGGCGTTGACGGGCAGGGAGCCCCCGAGCTCGGTGGTCCCGTCATCGACCATCTTCCACCCCTGGCCCACGTCGGCCAGGCCGAAGGCCTCCAACCAGATGGGTTCCAGCCACGAGAACGGGACGTAGAGCTCGGCGGTGTCGATCTGGCGGCGCGGATCGGTGATCCCGGCGGCGGTGTACACGTCGGCCGCGCACTGGAGGGCGGCGGCGGGTCGCACCGGATCGCGGCCGGGGAAGCTCGACGGCTCCGAGCGGGACGAGGCGGCCAGGATCCACGCGGGAGGCCGGCCGGCCGCCGCGGCGGCGTTGGCTCCGGCCTCGTCGGTGATGACCACGGCGCAGGCTCCGTCGGACGACGGACACGACTCGAGGAACCGGGTGGGCTCCCACATCATCGGCGAGGCCTTGACCTTCTCGATGGAGATGTCCTCGATCTTCAGGTGGGCGTACGGGTTCTTCAAGGCGTTGAGGCGGTCCTTGACGGCCACCTTCCACCCGATGTGCTCGGGGGCCCCGCTCCGCTGGATGTACGCCCGGATGAACGGGGCGAAGGCACCCCCGGCCCCCAGCGAGGCACCCTTCCCACTGCCCAGGGCGAACTGGGCGTTGCCTTCGGACTGCTTCTCGAACGCCACCGCCAGCACCGTGCGGTGCTTGCCGGCCTGGACGTGGCTGGCGGCCACGATGGCGGTGGTGCCTCCCACCGAGCCGGCCGTGTGGACGCGGAACATCGGCTTGCCCACCGCACCGAGGGCGTCGGACAGGTAGAGCTCGGGCTTCATCACGCCCTCGAAGAGGTCGGGGGCCTTGCCCAGCACCACGGCGTCGATGTCGGCCATCGTCATCTGGGCATCGTCGAGGGCCCGGAACACGGCCTCGCGGACCAGGCCTCCGAAGGACACGTCGAGACGGCGCGACTTGTGGTGGGTCTGGCCGACGCCGACCACGGCAACCGGGGGAGTGCTCACGACCGTCCTTCCAGGATGCAGATGAGGTTCTGTTGCAGGCACGGCCCGGAGGTCGCATGGGCCAGGGCCCGACCGCCGCCCCCGAAGATGTGGTCGGCCGCGTGGCCCACCCGGCACAGTCCGGTGGCCATGACGGGATTGTCCTTCAACGCGCCCCCGGACGGGTTCACGGCCACGTCGTCGCCCAGGCCGAGCACGCTCGTCAGCAGCAGTTGCTCATGGGTGAAGGCGGCCTGGAGCTCGGCCACCTCGACGGGGGCGTCGCCCAGCCCGGCCGCCTCGGCGGCGAGACGGGTCGACGGCGAGTCGTCCAGCGCCCGGAAGGACGGGTTGTGGCACTCGGTGCGGTGGTCGAACCCGGTGATGTAGGCCGGTCGCTCGACCAGCCGGCGGGCCCGCTCACCGGTGGCCAGCACCAAGGCGGCCGCCCCGTCGGTGATGGGAGGAACGTCGTGGCGTCGGAGCGGCTGGCGGATGAACTCCTCGGCCAGGAGGGACTCGACGTCGCCCTTGCCGCGGGCCCGCACCGCCACCTCGGCCATCGAGCGCTCGTCGGCGATGCCGGCGGCGATGACGGCCCGGGCCTGCAGGGCGGCGAAGGTCAGCGGGTCGGCCCCCAGGGGGGCCAAGAAGTATGGGTCCATCTCCATGGGGTAGATGAGCGCCGGATCGCCGGTCGAGGAGCGGCCGGACCCGGTGACCACGGCGATCTCGATGTCGCCCTCCTGCAGGCGGAGCCAGGCCTCGTACAGGGCCCAGGCGCCGTCCATCTCCACATGGGAGTCCCGCTTGGGGGGCCAGGCCCCGATGGCGTCCAGGTTGGAGACGAAGGAGAAGGCCTGGCCGGTGATGTAGTCGCAGCTGCCCAGGCAGGTGAAGTCGATGTCGGCCCTGGTCAGCCCGAGCGGTTCGATGGCACCGGTGATGGCCTCCATCAGCAGCTGGGTCTCCGACTTGTCGGTGTGTCGGACCATGGGGGTCTGGGCCCAGCCGATGACGGCGATGTCGGTCGAGGGTGCGTGCATGATCAGAAGATCCGGTTCACGAGATCGGAATCGGTGAGATCCGGTTCGCCGTTGGGGATCCAGCCGAGCAGGGATCCCCAGCTCCCCCCCATGCCGCCGCCCTCCTCGGTCTCTTCGGCCGGTGACGCCCACACGGCGTCCACCCGTACGCCGACCCGCACCTGGTCGGCGGGCAGTTCGATGACCGCCGAGTAGGGGATGATCACGTCGGTCCCGTCGAGGAGGACGAAGGCCCGGACGAACGGCTCGGTCTCGGTCTGGCCCGGATACTGCACGGGCGTGACGATGGCGAAGTTGGTGATGGTGCCCGTGTGGGGCAGGTCCACCTCGCACTCCGGTCCGAGCTCGACGGCGTCGACCGGACAGAGTCCGCGTCCCCCGGCGTAGACGCGTCCACAGACCGGGCAGCGGAGGCCCAGCAGCCGGTGCTCCCGGGATGCCTCGGTGGCCCGGTCGGCGGCCTCGGGCACCGGGTTCCGATAGGTGATCGACGCCAGGTACTCCATCCGGGTCACCGGCTCGGCGGCTCCACCGGTGTCCTCGCCCTCGGTCGAGTCCTCCTCGCCGGGCACGAAGCAGATGATGTCGTCGATCCGCCCCTCCCGGCTGCCCCGCCATCGAGGGGCCACCCGCATCCCCTCGGACATGTCCCCGGGGGAGCCGGCATCCACCGCGTGCAGCAGCGGGGTGGTGGCACCGTCCAGGCGGATCAGCGCGAAGGCGAACGGGTGGTCGAGTGGGTGCTGGACCGACGGGGCGGCGACCCAGGTCCACGACTCGACGGTGCCGGCCGGCCCCACCTCCACGAACTCGTGGGGCAGCTCGGCGCCGGTCGCCGGGTCCCACTCCATGGGGGGCACCAGCACGGCGTCCTGGCAGCGGATGCCCAGGATCCGCTTCTCGGTCAGGGCGGTCATGAAGGCGCCGACCACGGGACCGAGGGACCGCTTGTACGGAAACGTGATCGTGCTTTCGATGAATCGGGTCATCGGTCCCCTTTGGGCCTCAGCTTCGGTTCGAACTCGACCAGCGCACGTTAGCGCGAGCGCAATCCGCCGATTCTGCGAGTTGAGGTGCGATGCCAGCCCGTCCGCCGCACAGTGGCCGCCCGGACCAATTCCGTACATCCGGGTTCTCCGTCCCGGTGCCTTTGGCACCGGGGATCCGGAGCGGGCGCGTCCAGCGGGGGTCGATGTCCTCCTCCACGGCGCATGCGCGCCACAATTGCCACGTACCCTCGTTTGACCGGATTCACACCGAGTCGTGAAGGCGCAGTTCCCGGGTGCCGGGGCTACGGCCGTTCGAGAAGGCAGGAAGGTCACCACGATGACGGGAACACCCCAATACCGGCGGCCGGAGCAGCCGTCGACGGTCGTGCCACCACTGGCCGAAGGGGAGTTCCACGAGATCTTCTCCAAGGTCCCCCGGCTGACCGTGGAGCTGGTCGTCCAGGGGCCGGCCGGGATCATCCTGACGAAGCGGCAATCGGGGCCGTGCGTCGGGCTCTGGCACATCCCCGGTGGAACGGTACGATTCGGCGAGCCCTTGGCGGACGCGGTCCGCCGGGTGGCATCGATGGAGGTCGGCCTGGTGGTGGAAGCCGGGCCGCTCCTGGGATACATCGAGTACCCCAGTCACTACCTCAACGGATTGGACTCGCCCGTCGGACTGGCCTTCCTCTGTCCGGTCGATGGGCGGCAGGTCGCCGGCGAACCTGGTGTCCAGGAGTGGTTCCTGGAGGCGCCGGCGCCGATGCACGCCGAGCAGGTCCACTTCCTGGTGGAGCATGGTCTGTTGAATTCGACCCGGTAGGACCGGAGGCTCCGGACCCGTGAGGGCGGCGAGCCCGGCGTGTCCATCCAGCGGGGTGGGTAGCGACCCCGGTCCGGGGGACCGGGCCGGCACGGCCGTCTGCGGTGCCCGACGATCGCTCCGTCGCTTCGGATCCCTGCGGCCCTCGTCGTACGCCTACTCCTTGCACCAGGTCTCGTCGACGCGAACGGGCTCGGAGTCACCGGGGCCGGCGAAGGAGTGCCGCGGCCCTGCTGAACCTTGATACCTAGGGGGGTATCATGTTCCGGTAGGCATACCCACCTCGGTGTACGACAAGGCGCTCGGAGGTGATGGTGTGACCGACGGCGACTCCAGAAACCAACCTCGGTCCACTCGAAGCTCCGACGACGGGGAGGGGTACGTCGTCCGCTGTCGAGTCCGAAGGCCGCGACCGAGGCCACCGTGGCGACCCGGGCCGGGCCGGGCCATTCGCCCGTCTCGGGCGATGGGCCGCCACCCACTTCCGCCGGGTGCTCATGTCGTAGCTGCTGGTGCTCCTGGTGTTCGGGATCTTCGCCGTCCACGTCGAGAATGCACTGGCCGGTGCCGGATGGCAGGCATCGAACAGCCAGTACGTTGCCGCCCGGACCGTCATCGAAGAGAACTTCGCCGGCCTTGGTGCGACCGGGCTGCAGGTGGTGATCGTCGCCCCATAGGTGCCCGGCGTCGGCCCTGGTCGGAGGCCCATCGTGACCCGATGGCTCCCTCGAGGACCGTCCCCTGGCCCAGTAAGGGAATTCGGCCCTGTTCGACGGTCCCTCCCGGCTATTGGATGGGAGCGGGCGGAACGAGGGAGTTCCCGCATCGTGGAGGCGCGTCATGCACCAGATCGTGGTCCTGGGAGCAGGTACCGGAGGAACGCTGACCGCCAACCGCCTCCGTCGGGCCCATGGGCCGAACCAGGCCGTGATCACGGTGGTCGACCAGGACGACGCACACGTCTACCAGCCCGGGCTCCTCTTCGTGCCGTTCGGCCTCACCCACCCCGAGGACATCGTCCGGCCGCGTGGGAGGCAGCTGCACGACGGGATCGAGTACCGCACCACCGGGGTCGACTACATCGACGTGGCCGACCGGGTGGTCGTGCTCGGCGACGGCTCGACGCTCGACTACGACGTGCTGGTGGTCGCCACCGGCTCGGTGCTGGCCCCCGAGGAGACGGAGGGACTGACGGGCCCCGGGTGGATGGACACCGTCTTCACTTTCTACACGCCCGAGGGGGCGGCCGGGCTGGAGGAGGCGCTCCGCTGGTTCGATCACGGGCGCCTGGTGGTGAATGTGGTCGAGATGCCGATCAAGTGCCCGGTGGCACCGCTCGAGTTCTGCTTCCTGGCCGACTGGTTCCTGCGCGAGAGCGGGGTGCGCGACGCGGTGGACCTGACGTACGTGACCCCACTGGACGCGGCCTTCACCAAGCCGGTGGCTGCCCGGAAGCTGGGTGGGATGCTGGCGGAACGGGACATCGAACTGGTGACGGAGTTCAACACCGGGGTGGTGGACGGACCCGGTGGGCGGCTCGTCTCCTACGACGACCGTGAGGTCCCCTTCGACCTGGCGGTGGTGATCCCCGCCCACAACGGGGCCCCGTGCATCACCCGGTCCCCGGGCCTGGGCGACGAACTCGGGTTCGTGCTCACCGACGAGCACACCCTGCAGTCGACCGTGGCGCCGGAGATCTTCGCCATCGGCGACGCGGCGTCGCTGCCCATCTCCAAGGCCGGCTCGGTCACCCACTTCGAGGGCGAGGTCCTGGTCGAGAACGTGCAGCGCTTCCTGGCCGGGCGTCCGCTCGACGCCTCCTACGACGGCCACGCCAACTGCTTCATCGAGACCGGCTTCCACAAGGCGATGCTGATCGACTTCAACTACGAGGTGGAGCCCCTCCCCGGGCATTTCCCCGGGGGCGTCGGCCTTCCGCTGATGAAGGAGTCCCACCTCAACCACCTGGGGAAGCTCCTGTTCCAGTGGGTCTACTGGCACAGCCTGCTGCCGGGCCGGGACCTCCCCGGCATCCATAGCGCCATGCCCACCGCCGGCAAACGGCAACCGTCGAACACCTAGAGAGGAGCAGCCGCCATGACCGTGGACACCATCGCCGGGACACCGGTGGACGTGAACGAGGAGGGGTTCCTGACCGACCCGTCCCAGTGGAACGAGGACATCGCCGTCGAACTGGCCCGACGGGAGGGGATCGACGCCCTGACCGACCGGCACTGGACGGTGATCCGGTTCATGCGGTCCGAGTACGAGGCCAAGGGATCCGGGCCGACCGTCCGGATCCTGGGCAAGACCTCGGGCGTCCCGGTGAAAGAGCTCTACCAGTTGTTCCCGAAGGGCCCGGCCAAGCTGGCGGCGAAGATCGCGGGCATCCCCAAGCCGCGCGGTTGCATCTGATCGGTCGGCGCACCCGCGTCCGACCGGAGTACGACGATACGAAGGAGCGTGCACCATGGGCGACACGATCGAGAAGGTGTCCATCATCATCTCGAAGGGATCCCTCGAGGGGATCTACCCGGGCCTCATCATGGCCAACGGGGCGAGAGCCGAGGGGATCGAGGCGAACCTGTTCTTCACCTTCTTCGGACTCGACGCCATCCACCGCCATCGCCTCGAGCACATCAAAGTGGCCGCCGTGGGGAATCCGGGCATGCACATGGCCAGCCTGATCGGCGTCCTGCCCGGCATGTCGGCCATCGCCACCCACATGATGGAGAAGAAGATGGAGGCGTTCGACATCCCGGGCATCCCCGAATTCATGGAACTCATCGGCGACACCGGCTGTGGCATGTACGCCTGCAAGGCGTCCGTGGACCTCTTCGGGTTCAACAAGGACGACTTCATCGACCAGGTGCAGAACATCATCACCGTGGGTGAGTTCTACGAGATCGCGGCCGGGGGCGAGATCATCTTCACGTAGTCGGAGGCGGTGGCCAACGGGTCGACCCCGCCATTTCCGGCCCCGAGGGTCGGGTTCCCTCGCCCTGTGCCGGGTGTTCGCCGTCCGTGGTCGGGATGGGATGACGGTGGCCATGAGTCCGGGTTCCGGTACTCGACGGGTAAGGGCGCACCACGACTCGACCGCGCCGATGGACGCATGCTCGGCCGCGGGCGACTTCGGATTGCAGTTGCACATTCTCGGGCTGGGCCGGCCAGTTCAAGCAGGAGTCGCTGGCCGTGCCGGTGCACCCACGCGTCCACGTCGTCGGCCACGGTGCGACTGCCGTGGTGTGGGCAGAGGTCCGACAGCCGCTCGCGGACAGGGGCCGCATCGACGCGCTGCATCCGAACGTCCCGCAAGGAGATCGCAGGGATGGGATATCCGTCAGACGACGTGAGACTGGGCAGGCTTTGTGTGCCTCTCGTAATGGCGGTAGGCGCGGCGAGGGGCGGAGGGTGTGCGATGGTCCCCCGGTTCCTGGCGCAACTCGTTCGAGGGTTCCCCTCAGATGACCGACGCTGATCGGGAACTCTCCAGCGTACTGAGCGAGTTCGCTCGGACGATGCTCACGGACTTCCCCATCCAGTCGATACTCGACCACCTGGTCAAGCGCATCGTGCATGTGCTGCCGATCGACGGCGCTGGCGTGACGCTGATCGAGCCTCCGTCTGCGCCACGTTACGTCGCCGCGTCGAGCTCATCCAGCCTGGCATTCGAGAAGCTGCAGACCGAACTTGGTGAAGGGCCCTGTCTCGCAGCCCATCGGACGCAGGATCCGGTGCTGGTTCCGGACCTGCAGGCAGACGAACGGTTCCTCGTGTTCGGACCGAGGGCGAGGGAGATCGGCTTGCAGGCGGTGTTCGCGTTTCCCCTTCGCCACGGCCTCCGCTGCCTCGGCGCGCTCGGATCTGTATCGGGATGATCCGGGAGCGCTAACCGCCAGTGAAGCGGCCACTGCGCAAACGCTGGCCGATGTCACCGCCGCCTATCTCGTCAACGCACAGGCGAGGGCCGAGCTGCTCGACACCTCCCAGCGCTCCCACGAGCAATCGGTGCATGACGCGCTCACCGGACTGCCGAATCGGCTGCTCCTCATCGAGCGCATCGAACACGCCATCGTCCGCAGCAGTCGGTCGCGGAAGCTCGTTGCCGTCCTGTTCATCGATCTCGACCACTTCAAGGACGTCAACGACGCGTACGGGCACAAGACCGGCGATGAGCTCCTGGTCGGCGCGGCCGGGCGGATCCTCGACGCCGTTCGCCCCGCGGACACGCTTGCCCGGATCTCCGGGGACGAGTTCGTCCTCCTCTGTGAGGATCTCGACGAGGTCGAACAAGTCGAGATCGTGGCGTCTCGGATCGTCGACGCACTTGGGAACGCCGTTCATCCTCGCGGACGGGATCATCCAGATCTCGGGAAGCATCGGCATCGCATTCTCGGGCCAGACGCTGCACGGTCCCGAGCAACTGCTGCACGCAGCCGATCTCGCCATGTACCAGGTGAAGCGAAGGGGTGGGGCGGACCACCAGATCATCGACCTTCGCGCCACACATGTTGCGGAGTCCCACCTGGATCTGAGGATCGCACTGGGCAAGGCGGAAGGACGCGGGGAGCTCCGTATCGAGTACCAACCCATCGTTCGGGCCGACGACCAGTGCATCGAGGGCATCGAAGCCCTCCTGCGCTGGGATCACCCCACCCGTGGCCCGGTGCCTCCGAACACGATGATCCCACTCGCCGAACAGTCGGGACTGATCGTCGAGATCGGACGCTGGGCACTGGAGCAAGCCTGCATCGACCGCAACTGCATTTCCGAATCGGTTGGTCTGATGCTGTCGGTCAACGTCTCCGCGCATCAGCTGATGGCGCCGCGCTTCGTGGAGATGGTCGAAGCGATCCTGACCGAGACGGGCTCCGATCCGAATCTGCTGACGCTCGAGATCACCGAAGGAGCATTGCTCCGGGACACGCAACGAGCACTCGTCGTGCTCCGATGGCCTCAAAGAGCTCGGCGTTCTCCTGGCCCTCGATGATTTCGGCACCGGGTACTCGTCGCTCAGCTATCTCAAGCGATTTCCGGTCGACAGCATCAAGATCGATCAGAGCTTCATCGCCGATCTCGCTCGGGACGAGTCGAGTCGCGCCATCGTGTCCATGACGATCGACCTCGCCCATGCCCTCGGCCTCACGGTCGTCTGCGAGGGTGTCGAGACGCTGGAGCAGCATCAGGTGGTCGCCGCAATGGGGAGCAATTCGTGCCAGGGCTTCTACTATGGGCGGCCGGCGAACCTGGCCACGGCTGGAGGGGCGGTCCGCAACACCTAGGGGGATCCGTACTGTCGGCATGGGCACGTTGCGTGCGCGGACCCCGGTTGGGCGTCGGTCGACATCGGGCCCGGGAACAGACGAACCGCCGGCCCGCAGGGTGGTGAGGAGTGGTCCTCGACGGACTCGTGGGGGTGGCGCGAGTCGAACCTGGGTCGGCGACTGGCGGGAAGTTCGTGGCCCAGGTACCTCGGCCAGTGGACCATGTCGGACCGCTCCGAATCGGTGACTCCGACACGGGAGCGAGCTCTACTCAGGGGACGGCAGCAGCATCACGGGAGACTTCCACGAAGGCTTGGGACTTCTCCCGATCGAGGGGTCGGGACAGGAGGTAGCCCTGGGCGTAGTCGCAGCCGAGCTCGCTCAACCGATCGAGCTGGTCCCCACGCTCGATTCCTTCGGCGACGACCTCCAGGTTGAGACTGTGGGCAAGTCCGATGATCGACGCCACCACGGCCGAGGCTCCGGGCTCGGATACGTTCAGCTTGTCCACGAACGACTTGTCGATCTTGAGCACGTCGGCCGGAAACTCCTGCAGATGACTCAGCGAGGAGTAGCCGGTACCGAAGTCATCCACCGAGATCCCGATGCCGAGGGCTCGGAGTTCCGTGAGTACTGAGTTGACCTGCTCCGGATTCTCCATCAGGACGCTCTCGGTGACCTCGAGAACGAGCTGCTCCGGCGTGACTCCTGTGACGGCCAGTGCGGTGCGGACGTCATCGACCAGTTGAGGAGACGTCAACTGCCTTCTCGACACGTTCACCGCAATGGTGAGGGGCACGTCGGTGAGCTCGGTCCAGACCGCCTTCTGTCTGCAGGCTTCGAACAGGATCCACCGACCCAGCGGGACGATGAATCCCGTCTCCTCCGCCACGGGAATGAAGTCGACGGGAGCGACGACGCCGATGGTGGGGTGCTGCCATCGGACCAGAGCCTCGAACCCTCGAAGGTGCCCGTCGCCGATGGAGAAGATCGGCTGGAATTCGAGGAAGAACTCAGATCGTTCCAGAGATCCACGAAATCGGCTCGTGTATTCGAGCCGCGTGAACAGGCGGGCGCGCATCGAGGATTCGAACACTTCCACATGGCTCTTCCTGTTGGACTTGGCTTCGTGCATGGCTGCATCCGCCTCGCTGATCAACTGCTCCGCCGGCGCGGTCGCCTCGGCGAACGCTACGCCGACGCTGATCGACACTCCCGCCTGTTCGCCTTCGAATTCGACCGCCTCATGGAGGACCGAGACGATTCGATTGGCGAACTTCACCACTGCGTCCCGGTCCTGCACGCCGGAGACGAGGATGGCGAACTCGTCACCGCCGACACGGGCCACCGTGTCCCCTGGGCGAACCATCGACTCCAGCAGCGCCCCGACCTTCATCAGCACCGAGTCGCCGACGTGATAACCGAGGGTGTCGTTGATGGTCTTGAATCCGTCGAGATCCCCGAAGCACAGGGCCACACCAGTTCCGGAGCGTGTGGTCGAGGCCAGCGCCTGTTTCACCCGGTCACGCAGGAGCAATCGGTTGGGCAGTCCGGTCAGCTCGTCGTGGAACGCCATGTGCCGCAGGTTGGTCTCGTTCTCCTGGAGTTTGAGGGACTGACGACTTATCCGGTTGATCAACCAGATCATCCGCAGACAGACCACCGCGAACACGGCGACGCAGAGGCTCGCCAACACCGGAACATTCGTAGGTATACCGAGTGACGTGGTGATCAGGAGAATCGCCGGCGGGACGAATCCAGCCACGATCACGATGGGCAACCGGTGTCGATTTCTTGCCCGCTCACCGTTTCTGGCGGCGCCAGCCATATCGGCGTCGGGGTTTCCCGCGGCAACCGATGGATGGAGTGCCGCCACGGCGATGAGGACGTACTCGATGAGGAAGCCGGAATCCACGGCGTTCCCGGACGTGTAGCTGTTGTGCAGCACCAAGAGGTCGTACGTGAAGTCGGACACGAACATCACGACCATGGCCGCGGCCAGGAACTTGTGGAATGGCTGCTTCGACTCGTTGAACAGCAACGTACGGAACACGAGGAAGACGAGGGCGATGTCCATGATGGGATAGGCCAGATTGACCAGCATCCCGAACGAGTTCAATGTCGTGTCGTGGACGTACGAGTTCATCAAGAAGTGCCAGGAGATGGCCAAGGCTCCGATCGAGACGATGGCAGCATCTGCGTTCTCCTCCCGTCGGACGGAGCGATTCGGATCGCGGGTGAGTCTCAGCACCCCGGCGAAGAGAAAGGGGTAGCCGGCCAGATACAGCGCATCAGCAGCCGAGGGGAATGGCGCGCTGACGTGGAGGACCGAGGTGTAGAAGGTCCCCGCGTCATCTCCGAGGGTGAAGCAACCACCCGCCAGGGCCAGAAGGAACCAGCCGAGGCGGTCTTTGGGACGGTTCAGGCGGATGCCGATCAGGATGCATACGACCGATGCGGTCCCAAGGACGGTGTAGACCACGGTCTGGCTGGCTCCGTTGGGGAGCACGAAGTAGCCGGCAACCATGCACGTGCCGCCGACCAGGGCGTACTTCCACGCTGCCGCTTTCATACCCACACTGCCACCTCGAGTCTCCCCAACCCCTCTATCGGCTGAATCGCCGGTCAAGTTGAATAGTGCGGCGCGGGGCTCCGTCGTGGTCCTGCCACTGGATCGCCGTCGAGGCGCTCAGGGCAGGCCGCTCTTGCCGGCGTCCTGCGGTCACCATCCGACGCCCACGATTCGCAGGACTGCTCCCGGGCGAGGCCGCGGGACGTGGACGCCAATCCACCGCGATCTGGGCGTGGACCAGGCTTCCGGCCTTTGCGGGTGCCACCGTGGCTGAGGGGTGCCCCGGCCCTGCCCGGTTGTGTCTCGAGGCAGACGTCGCGGCCTCGTTGGAGCAATCTGAGGTCATGGTGCGTGGCGCTCGTCGGTGCCCACTGGAGACCGCGTGTTCCGGAATTCGAACGAATTGCACTCCGCCTGGACCTCGGCCGTGTGCACCCGAACGGCAACGTGCCCCTGACCTGCGGGAAAACAGGTCAGGGGCAGCGTGGAGGTGGCGGGAATCGAACCCGCGTCCTCCGGCTTCTCAGTAGGTCTTCTCCGAGCGCAGCCGGTGGTTGATTGTCGGGACCTCGTGCCGCTACCGGCGGCAGCGGAGGTCCGTATCCGACTGAGTTGTCCCTGACGGCCCGTCGGCGCAGTCGTTCAGGTGAGTCCCACTAGATGGCGCCCTCATCCGGCCCGTGGGGCTGAGACCGGGAGGACGTCGCAGTTTCTAGGCTGCGAGCGCGAGCTGAGGCTCGGCGTTTGTTTTTGGTTCCGGCTCTTTAACGTGGCTCCGGAGACCACGGCTCGCTTCTCCTACATCGACGACCGGAGTCGAAGCCTGTCACCCCCTGGGGTACTCCACCGACCGCACACGGTGCGCGACCGAGGCCCCAGTCTACCGCCCGGCGGTGCCGGCACCCCCGTCGGTGGTCAGTCCCGGTGCTTGGCCGCCGACGCGGGCCTCGCGGGCGGCGTCGCGTCCGGCGTCCCGGGCGGCGATGGCGTGGCGCTTGTCGTACTGGCGCCGGCCCCTGGCCAGGGCCAGCTCGACCTTGGCCCGGCCGTCCTTGAAGTAGATCTTGAGCGGCACCATGGTCAGCGAGTTCTGCTTGGACTTGCCCATCCACTCGTCGATCTGGCGGCGGTGCAGCAGCAGCTTGCGGCGCCGGTCGGGGTCGTGGGCGCCGAAGCCGTTGGCCTGGGCGTACGGGGGGACGTGGACGCCGAAGAGCCACATCTCGCCGTCGTCGATGCGGGCGTAGGAGTCCTGGAGGGCGATCCGGCCCTCGCGCAGCGACTTCACCTCGGAGCCCTGGAGCACGATGCCGCACTCCACGGTGTCGATGATCTCGTAGTCGTGGCGGGCCCGCCGGTTGGACGCCACCAGCCGGTTCATCTCCTTGGGCGCGCCCTTCACGCCTCCGGACTTGCCGCCCGAGGGGGCGGAGCTGCTTCTTCTTGGCGGCGGCCACGGGCATCGACGGTAGTCGCCCGACCGTGGACCGACGTCCTCTAGCGTGAGCGGCGATGCTCACCCTGCCCCGCGCCGTCCACGACCAGATGGTCGCCCACTGCCTGGTCGGCCTGCCCGACGAGGCCTGCGGCCTCCTCGGGGGCGACCTCGCCACCGGCGAGGCCACCACCTGCTACCCGACCCGCAACCTGGCCGCCTCGGCCAAGCTCTACACCGTCGACCCGAAGGAGCACCTGCGGGCCGACCGGGACGCCGAGGCCGCCGGCGGGGCCATCATCGGCGTCTTCCACTCCCACACCCACACCGAGGCCTACCCGTCGCCCACCGACGTGGCCCAGGCACCCGACCCGGCGTGGCACTACGTGCTGGTCTCGCTGCGGGACACCGAGCCCATCGTCCGCAGCTACCGCATCGTCGACGCCACCATCGAAGAGGAACCGGTCCGCCTGCTCGGGCGGTAGAATCCTCACCTGTCAGGTCAAGTTTCGTGGCCACGCCGGACCGCCCGCCACCAGGGCATCCTCCGTCCGGGGCCGCCCGACTGCACCGCCCGGTCCCGCTCGGGCCGCGGCTACCACAAAGGAGCACCCGTGCCCGTCCAAGTGAACCTCCCGACCGTGCTGCGGCCCCATGCCGGGGGCGAGCGCACCGTCGCCGTCGAGGGCGCCACCGTGGGCGAGGTGCTCACCGCCCTGGTGGCGCAGTACCCGGGCATGTCCGGCCAGGTCATCGACGACGCCGGCTCCCTCCACAAGTTCGTGAACGTCTACCTCAACGACGACGACGTCCGGTACCTGTCCGGCGTCGACACCCCGGTCGGGCGCCACCGACGAGCTCTCGATCCTCCCGGCGGTGGCCGGCGGGGCGCTCGACGCCGGGGCGCGCCGCCCCCGATGACCGTCTACGGCTCGGTCCTCGACCTCATCGGCAACACGCCGCTGGTCGACATCTCGGCGCTGAGCCCCAACCCCGACGTCCGGATCCTCATGAAGCTCGAGGGGCAGAACCCGGGGGGCTCGGTCAAGGACCGGATCGCCCTGGCCATGATCGAGGCGGCCGAGGCCGACGGGACCCTGCAGCCCGGGGGCCACGCTGATCGAGCCGTCGTCCGGCAACACCGGGATCGGGCTGGCCCTGGTCTGCCGGATCAAGGGCTACAAGCTGAAGGTGGTGCTCGCCACCAACGTGTCCATCGAGCGCCGCCAGCTGCTCGAGTCGTGGGGGGCCGAGATCATCGAGTCGCCCGGGGTCCGAGGGCTCCAACGGCGCGGTGCGCCGGGCCCGGGCCCTGGCCGAGCGAGCACCCCGAGTGGACCTTCCTCTACCAGTACGCCAACCCGGCCAATCCGAGGGCCCACTACGAGGGCACCGGGCCCGGAGATCTGGAAGGACTGCCCCGAGGTCACCCACTTCGTGGCCGGCCTCGGCACCTCGGGCACCCTGCTCGGGGTCGGGCCGCTACCTGAAGGAGCAGAACCCGGACATCAAGGTCCTGGCCATCGAGCCGCCGGCCGGGGAGATGGTCGACGGACTGCGCAACCTCGACGACGGCTACATCCCGCCGATCTTCCTGGACAACCACGGTGCCGAGCTGCTCGACGGCAAGCGGATCGTGCGCCCCCGCGAGTCCATCGAGTGGACCCGCCGGCTCACCGAGGTCGGCATCTTCGCCGGGCTCTCCTCGGGCGCCATCCTGGCCGGGGCGGTCAAGACGGCGGCCACCCTGGAGTCGGGCGTGATCGTGACCGTCTGCTGCGACGCCGGCTGGAAGTACCTCTCCACCGGCGCCTGGACCGACGACCTCGACGTGGTCGAGGCCCGGGCCAAGGCAGATCACCTACTTCTGACCGGGTCCTCGGCCGACCGGCACGACGGCGTAGCCTGCTGCGATGACCCCCACGGCGAAGAAGAGCGGTACCGGCGCACCGGACCCCGGCGACGAGGTCACCCTCACCGTCCTCGGCTGTGACGGCAGCTGGCCGGGCCCGGGAGGCGCCGGGAGCGGCTACCTGGTCCGGGTGGGCGGCCACCGTGCTGGTCCTCGACGCCGGACCGGGCACCTTCGCCGTGCTCCAGACGCTCCTCGACCCGTCCGAGGTCGACGCCGTGGTCATCTCCCACCACCACCCCGACCACTGGACCGACCTCTACGCCATGGACACCCAGGCCCGCTTCGGCGGCCGGCGCAGCGCCCTGCCCGTCTACGCCCCGGCCGAGGTGACGGCCCGGGCCGGGGCCGAGCGCACCCCGGCCCTCGACTGGCACGTGGTGACCCACGGCGACCGGGCCGGCATCGGCGAGGCCTCGTGCGCCTTCCACCGCACCGACCACGCCGAGGAGACCCTGGCCGTCCGCATCGACGGGGCCGATCGGGCGCTCGGCTACTCTGCCGACACCGGGCCCGACTGGTGCCCCGAGACGTGCTCGGGCACCGGACTCGACCTGCTGCTGTGCGAGGCGACCTACACCGCCGAGCACGAGGGGACGGCCGGACACCTGAGCGGTCGCCAGGCCGGGGCGTCGGCACGGGCGGCCGGGGCCCAGCGCCTCGTCATCACCCACCGGTGGCCGACGATCGACGCGCGAGGCGGTGGCCGAGGAGGCCGAGGCCGCATTCGGCGGCCCGGTGGAGCAGGCAGCGATCGGAAAGGAATTCACACTGTGAGCGAGGCAAGCAAGGCCAAGCGGGCCGACGGCCGGGGGATCGACGAGCTGCGCACCGCGTCGTTCGAGCGGGACTTCACCGTCTTCGCCCCGGGCTCGGTCCTGGTGTCGATGGGGCGGACGCGGGTGCTGTGCACGGCGTCGGTCGAGGAGCGGGTGCCGCCGTGGATGCGGGGGTCCGGCAAGGGCTGGGTGACCGCCGAGTACTCGCTGCTCCCCGGGTCGACCGGCGAGCGGGTCACCCGCGAGGCGGCCAAGGGCAAGCAGTCGGGACGCACCCAGGAGATCCAGCGGCTGATCGGCCGGTCCCTCCGGTCGGTGTGCGACATGGTGGCCCTGGGCGAGCTGCAGATCACCGTCGACTGCGACGTGCTCCAGGCCGACGGCGGCACCCGCACGGCGTCGATCTGCGGGGCCTACGTGGCCCTCCACGACGCCCTGACCCGCCTGGTCCAGAAGGGCACGCTGCGGGCCAACCCGCTGACCGAGGCGGTGGCCGCCGTGTCGGTCGGCGTGGTCGACGGGGTGTGCATGCTCGACCTCCCCTACGAGGAGGACAGCCGGGCCGAGGTCGACATGAACGTGGTCATGACGTCGTCGGGTCGCTTCATCGAGGTCCAGGGCACGGCCGAGGGCATGCCGTTCACCAAGGCCGAGCTCGACGAGATGCTGAGCCTGGCCGAGCACGGCATCGCCCAGCTCCTCGACCTGCAGACGGCCACGCTGGCCGAGCCCCCGACCCCCCGCTGACGGGCGGGACCGCCGTGCCCGAGCGCACCTTCGTGCTGGCCAGCGCCAACCCCGACAAGGCGGCCGAGATCGCCGCCATCCTGGCCGCGGTGCCGGGGCTGACCCTGGTGCCCCGGCCCGACCGACGTCCCCGACGTCGAGGAGACGGGGGAGACCCTGGAGGACAATGCCCGGCTGAAGGCCGTGGCCCTGTGCACCGCCACCGGCACGGCGGCGGTGGCCGACGACACCGGGCTCGAGGTCGAGGCCCTCGACGGGGCGCCCGGCGTCTACTCGGCCCGCTTCGCCGGGGAGGGCGCCACCTACGCCGACAACGTGGCCAAGCTGCTGTCCGAGCTCGACGCGGGTCGGGGCCTCGACCCCGGGCGAGCGACGGGCCCGGTTCCGCAGCGTGGCCTTCGTGGCCTTCCCCGACGGGTCCGAGCTGTGGGTGGAGGGCGAGGTGACCGGGGTGATCACCCCCGAGGCCCGGGGCGACGGGGGCTTCGGCTACGACCCGCTGTTCGCTCCCGACGGCTTCGACGGGCGGACCTTCGCCCAGATGACCCCCGACGAGAAGCACTCGGTCTCCCACCGGGGCCGGGCCTTCCGGGCCCTGGCCGACCGGCTGGCCGAGGTGCGACGGCCGGTGACGTCGCCCCGGATCCGCTCGGCCGCCGATCGGGCCCGCCGGGCCCTGGTCGACCTGGCCGCCGGCCACGAACGGATCCGGGCGGTGGTGGCCCGGGCCGGGGGCGAGCTGACCGATGCCGCGGCACGGGCCACGGCGGTGGCCGAGGCCCGTCGGGCCGGCGTGCCCGACGCCTACGGGGGCGCCTACTTCGGCGAGGGCCGCGACGCCGAAGGGGATCGCCAGGGGCGCTCCGGCTACGCCCGCTACGACCGGGTGGCCTCCAACGCCGACATCGCCGGCTGGCTGCTGTGGCGCAACTTCCGGGTGACCAGCGCCCTCGACGTGGGGTGCGCCACCGGCTACCTGGTCGAGGTGCTGCGTGAGCGGGGGATCGACGCCCAGGGGTGCGACCTCAGCCCCTACGCCATCGACCACGCCGCCCCCGGTGCCGTCGGCCACGTGCGGGTGGCCAACCTGTTCGCCGGGCTGCCGTGGGCCGACGGGACCTTCGACCTGGTGACGACGCTCGAGATCCTGGAGCACCTGCCGCCGGACCGGGTGCCCGACGCACTGGCCGAGCTGGCCCGGGTGTGCGGCGGGTACCTCTACGCCACCATCCCGTCGTTCGGCCCCAACCGGTCCGGGCCCGACGGCCACTTCGAGGGCAAGGTCCGGCCCGAGCGGGTCGACCACTACCGGTCCCTCGGCCCCGACTACCGCGGCCCGGTGCCCGAGCCCGACCTGGCCGTCGACGCCGAGGGTGAGCTGGTCGAGGGCCACCTCTGCATCGCCTCGTTCGAGTGGTGGACGGAGCGGTTCGCCGAGGCCGGATTCACCCGGCTGCGTCGACGTCGAGGATGCGGCTGTACGCCGACATCGAGCCGGCCGACCTCGCCCCCTACTGGAACCTCTACGTGTTCCGCACGGCCGACGCCGACCCGGCCGTGGTCGAGCCCCGGTAGCCGGGCCGGACCCTGGCCGAACTCGGCCTGTCGCACCCGTTGCTCGGCACCTGAGGCGGGGTCGACACCCGGGTCGGGCGGATGCCCACACCTGTTGGGTGCACCCACCGTCACGCCGACGTAGCCTCGGGCCATGATCCGGCGGGTTCGTCTGGCCGCCCTGGCGGTCCTGGTCGTGGTGGCGGCCGCCCAGGGCGCGAGTCCGGCAGGTGCCGCGTCCCGACCCGGGAACCCCGGGACGCCCCATGCCTCCCGGCCGGCCACCACCGCGCCGCTGTCCTGGGGCAACGTCGAGTTCCGCAGTGCCGCCGGTGCCGTCACCACCTGGTCCGGTGCCACCTCGTCGACGGGGGGCAGCGCCACCGTGCTGGACGCCCGGATGCCGAGTCCGTCGGACCCGGCGCAGTCGTTCCGGCTCACGATGGCCATGGCGTTCTCCGTCCCGGTCACGCCGGGCACGTACACGCCGGGGCTCCACGGCCTGAACCCTGCGTCGTTCTCGCAGGACCAGGCCACGGTCTGTGGCTTCAACGGGTCCGGGACCATCCGGGTGGACCAGTACGCGGTGGACGGCACCGGTGCGGTCACGGCGTACGCGGTCGCCTTCCAGTGCCCGGCGATCGGGAGCGTCCCGGGCACGTGGTCCGGGACCTTGGCCTTCAACGTCCGGCCCTCCACGCCGGGTCAGGGCTACTACCTCTACCGGCAGAACGGCGCCCTGGTCCCGTTCGGCAACGACGGCTACCTGACCTACCTGGGCGACCTCAGCGAGCAACCCCTGAACCGACCGATCGTGGGCATGGCGACCACGGCGGACGGCGGCGGCTACTGGCTGGTCGCCTCCGACGGGGGCATCTTCGCCTTCGGGACGCCGCGTTCCTCGGGTCCATGGGCGGCCTGGCGCTGAACCGGCCGATCGTGGGCATGGCGACCACGGCGGACGGCGGCGGCTACTGGCTGGTCGCCTCCGACGGCGGCATCTTCGCCTTCGGGGACGCCCCGTTCCTCGGGTCCATGGGCGGCACGCCGCTCAACCTGCCGGTCGTGGGCATGGCGGCCGCTCCGGCCGGCGGCTACTGGCTGGTCGCCTCCGACGGCGGCATCTTCGCCTTCGGCGCCCCCTTCCGGGGCTCGACCGGAGCCATCCGCCTGAACCGTCCCGTGGTCGGCATGGCGTCGACGCCGGACGGCCTCGGCTACTGGCTGGTGGCGGCCGACGGGGGGATCTTCACCTTCGGGACCGCCCGGTTCCACGGGTCGACCGGGGGACTCGCGCTGTACCTGACCATGGTCGGGATGCACCCGACGGCCGACGGATCCGGGTACTGGTTGGCCGCCACGGACGGCGGCGTCGCCGCCTTCGGTGCCCCGGACTACTCGGGCGCCGGCTATCACGGCCCGGCCGACGTCGCCGGGATCGCCGGCTGAGCGGTCGTCCTGCCGTGACCCGGCCGGGTCGGCCATGATGCACCCATGACCGACGCCCCGCCGTCCCTGCCCGCCGCGTTCGCCACCTACGACGACTTCGCCCACCTGCGCTTCGAGCGCCCGTCGCCGTCGGTGCTGCTGATCACCATCGACCGGCCCGAGGTGCTCAACGCGGCCAACGAGCGGCTGCACCGCGAGTTCTCCGAGGTGTGGCGGGTGGTGGACCGCGACGACTCGGTGGCCGTCTCGGTCATCACCGGGGCCGGCAAGGCGTTCTCCGCCGGGGGCGACCTGGCCATGGTGGAGAAGATGACCACCGACTACGCCACCACGCTCGAGCAGTGGCGCGACGCCAAGGCGGTGGTGGACGAGATGCTGTCCTCGGTCAAGCCCATCGTGTCGGCCATCAACGGCGTGGCCGTGGGGGCCGGCCTGGCCGTGGCCCTCCTGGCCGACGTCAGCGTGATGGGGGAGACGGCCCGGCTGTCCGACGGGCACGCCCGGCTGGGGGTGGCCGCCGGCGACCACGCCGCGCTGCTGTGGCCGTTGCTGTGCGGGATGGCCCGGGCCAAGTACTACCTGATGACCGCCGACTTCGTGGACGGGCGGGAGGCCGAGCGGATCGGCCTGGTGACCCGGTGCGTACCCGACGACGAGGTGGTCGGCGAGGCCCTGGCCATCGCCGACCGGCTGGCCGCCGGCAGCCGCACCGCCGTGCAGTGGACCAAGCGGGTCATGAACCAGTGGATGCTGCAGGCGGCACCCGTGTTCGGCGAGTCGCTGGCCCTCGAGATGCTGGGCTTCCTCGGGCCGGACGCCACCGAGGGGATCCAGGCCGTGCGGGAGCGGCGGCCACCGGAGTTCCCGTCGGCCCGTTGAACGGGGTGGCCGGGTCGGGGTCCCATCGTTGCGGCCCGAACCGTCCGAACCGTCCGAACCGTCCGAGCGTCGAGCCCCTAGGTGACGGTGACGAGGGTGCCGATCGGCGTGTACGGGAAGACCACGCCGGCATTGGACGGGGGCAGCTCCACGCACCCGACGCTCTGGGGATAGCCGTAGCCGGGACGGTCGAAGCCGTGGAGGGCGTCGCCCCCGTTGAAGTAGCTCACCCACGGGATGCCCGGGTCGACGTACTTCGAGCCGTCCGGATTGGTGCCCCGCATGGTGGTGACCGTCAGGTGCTCGAAGACCGGGAAGGTGCCGGAGTCCGTCGGCGCCGCCGCCACACCGGTGTTGGCCAGGGTGGAGTACACCGGGGCACCGTTGCTGTAGACGGTGGCCCGCTGGGGGAGGACCTTGGACACCAGGACGTAGTTGTAGGGGTCCGACGAGATCGTCCCGGTGGACACGTCGGCGAGGAGCGCGCTCCACACACCGGGCCCGGCCTGGCCGTCGGTGGTCATGCCGTGCTTGTCCTCGAAGCGCATGATCGGCGCCCTTGGTGAGCACGTTCGAGGCCCCCGGGGTCCACTGGGAGACCAGGTTCGCCGGCTCGGAGAACCGCCAGGTGAACGTCCCCTCCTGGGGTTGGGCGAGCTCCTGGGGCGCGGCCAACGGGTGGGCGGGGACGAAGGAGACGGGTAGGTAGCCGAGCTGGGCGAGCAGCTGCTGGAGGCGGAGCGTGCTCCCGGGGGCGACGCCGAAGTGGACGGTGGCCCCCTGGGCGAGCGTCTGCCCGGCCGCACCGAGGATGCCGCCGGGGCCCGCGGGCACCGTGATGGTCTCGGACGACGACGGCACCAGGGGCGCGGGCGACACGAAGGCCATGGTCGTGGGGGTCACCTGCTGCCAGGTGCCCGCCACCGGCGGGGTCAGGGTGGGCACGGGGGAGTGGGCGGAGAGGGGAACCGAGAACTGGACCGAGACGGTGGCGTTGCTGGGCACGCCGGACGCACCGTCGACCGGGTTCACGGCCACGATGTTGAGCGGCAGGGTGGAGGCGGCCGGATGGGCCGACGGGGCGGTGGTCGGTGTGGCCGAGACCTTGCCGCTCGAGCGGCTGACCACGGTCACCCCCACGGCCACGGCGACCACGGCCACCACGGCGCCGACCACGAGGACGCGCCGCCAGGGGCGGGCGGACGTGGACCGGGAACGGGACGCGGAGTGGGAGTGGGAGCCGGACATCACAGGATCACCCCCAAACTACCAGGGGGGACGCGCCGTCCGTCGCCACGCAACCCGCCCGTCGACGGGTGCGGCTCAGGCCGTGGCGGAGGTGGCCACGTGGGCGTGGATGGCCGCCTCGACCGCCTCGATCTGCCCCGGCTCGGTCAGCTTGCGGCCGTCCGGCCCCCGGACGTAGAAGGCGTCGACCACGGCCGAGCCGAAGGTGGAGACCTTGGCCGAGGTCACGTCGAGGTGGCACTCGACCAGGGCCCTCGTGATCCGGTGGAGCTGGCCGACGGTGTCCTCGGCCCGCACCTCGACCACGGTGGCGCTGGCCGAGGCGTTGTTGTCGAAGGTGATCTGGGTCGAGACCAGCTGGGCCACCAGGGTCCGGGACGCGTTCCGGTAGGTGTGGGCCCGGGCGGCCAGCTGCTCGTCGACGTCCAGGGTGCCGGCCATCACCGAGGCCAGGTCGTTGGAGAGCTTGGCCGACGCCGGCCAACGGCCCCGGTCGGGCTCGACGGTGAAGACCTCGACGGCGACACCGTGCTCGCCGGCCACCACCGCGGAGCGCACGTTGAGTCCGTGGAGCGCGAGCACGCCGGTCACCTCGGCCAGCAGGCCGGAGCGGTCGGGGGCGACCACGGTGACCAGCGGCGCCTCGATCGACAGGGCCGGCACCCCGTGGGTCCGCACGGTGTCCATCACCACCTGGAGCTCCTCGGTGATGAGCGGTGCCGGTGGGGCCACGGGCTCGCCCGCCAGCAGGAGGCGGGCCCGCTCGACGAGGTCGGCCACCAGACCGGCCTTCCAGCCACCCCACGCCGAGGGACCGGTGGCCAGACTGTCGGCCTCGACCATGACGGCCAGCAGGTCGAGGGTGCCCCGGTCGCCCACCTCGTCGGCCACCCGCTGGGCGGTGGCCGGGTCGTCGAGGTCCCGCCGGGTGGCGGTGTCGGGCAGGAGGAGGTGGAGCCGGATCATGGTGACGATGGTGGCCACGTCCTCGGGGGGAAGTCCCATCCGGGTGGCGATGTCGGCGCCCACCACCATGCCCACGTCGGTGTGGTCGCCCGGGTAGCCCTTGCCGATGTCGTGGAGGAGCGTCCCGAGCAGCAGGAGATCCACCCGGCTCACCCGGTGGGCCATGGTGGCGGAGTTGGCCGTGGCCTCGAGGAGGTGCCGGTCGACGGTGAAGCGGTGGTACGGATTGCGCTGGGGCTTGTTGCGCACCGTGGCCCACTCGGGCAGGTACCGCTCGAACAGCCGCCGCTGGTCGAGCGCCTCGAGGGCCGGGATGGCGGCCGGTCCGGCGGCCAGGACCCGCACCAGGGTGTCCCGCAGCGAGTCGGGCCACGGGGTGATCACGTCCGGGGCCCGGCGGCCCAGCCGGTTGAGGGCGTCCCGGGAGATGGGCAGGTTCCGCTCGGCGGCCACCGCGGCCAACCGGAGCGTCAGGGCCGCGTCGCCGGTCACGTCGGCGTCGTCGGCCAGGAGCACCTCGTCCTCGGTGATGGCGATGCCCGGTTCGCCGGCCAGCGGGACGGGGGCCGCGTCGTCGACCGCGCCCCGGGAGCGCCGTCGACGACCCCCTTTGTCCTGGGCCCGGGACCAGGCGCTGCGTCGGCGCCAGGCGTCGTCGCCCTCCCAGGCCACGGTGCGGCCGGCCGTGGCCACCTCGTACATGAGCTCGTCGGCGTCGGCCAGGCCCATGGCCCGGGCCACCTGCTCCTGTTCCTGCAGCAGCAGCTTGTTGAGCTCGCGGCCGGCCCGGCGCTGGAGCTCGACCCGGGTCGACGTCAGCACCGACCGGGCGTGCTCGATGGCCACGGTGTCGACGTAGTCGGCCAGGACCGGCACCGCCTGCATCATGGCGACGAGGGCGGCGATGTCCCGGAGCCCACCGTGGGACTCCTTCAGGTCGGGCTCGAGGAGGAACCCGACGTCGCCGCTGGCCGCGTGGCGTTCGGCCACCTTGGCGGCCAGCTCGCCGAGCCACGGCGGCTTCTGGCGGACCCACCGGTCCCGGGCCCCCTCGAGGACGGGCTCGGCCACCTTGGCCTCGCCGCAGATGACGCGGGCGTCGAGGAGCCCGAGGGCCACCCGCAGGTCCTCGGCCGCCATGTCGAGGGCCTCGTTGGGCTTGCGCACGCTGTGGTCGAGGGCGATCCCCTCGTCCCACACCGGGTACCAGATCCGGTCGGCGGTGGCGGAGATGTCCTTGCGTCCCTTGTGGACGATGATCACGTCGAGGTCACTGAACGGGCAGAGCTCGCCCCGCCCGTAGCCGCCCACGGCCACCAGGGCCATGCCCCGTGCATCGCCACCGCACGCCTCGTCGAACAGTCCGGTCAGCCACTCGTCGGCCGCCGCCGAGTACGCCCGGCAGAAGGCGTCGCCCCGCAGGTCGGCCCGCTCCATCAGCTCCTGGCGTCTGACCCGCAGCGACATCGTCGGAACGTACCACCGTGGCGCCACCGTCCCGGGCCCTGCGCCCGTTAGCCTGGGGGCATGGCAGACGAGGACGGGTCGGGACGTTCGACACTCGGCACCGTGGTGCTGGTGGGCGCCGTGGTCGTCGTGGTGTGGTTCGCGCTGGGCCTGTTGCACGTCATCGCCAGCCTGGTGTGGGGCGTGCTCCAGGTGCTCGGCCTGGTCGCCCTGGCCCTGCTCGTCTGGTGGCTGTTCTTCAAGAAGGACGACTGACCGCACCGGGCGCCGTCCCGGGCGACCACCACGGGCGGTCGTGACGGGCGCTCAGGCCGTCATCGACTCGAACAGCTCGATGTGCTCGGCCACCATCCGTCGGGTGGAGAAGTAGCCCTCGACCGCCAGCCGGCAGTCCTCCCGCTTGAGGTCGCCCAGCCGGCCGATGGCCGCCACCATGGCGTCCTCGTCCTCGCACAGGAAGCCGGTGGTGCCGTCGGTGACCACCTCGGGCGCCGCCCCCTCGGGAAAGGCCAGCACGGGGGTGCCACAGGCCATCGCCTCGATCATCACCATGCCGAAGGGCTCGTTCCAGCGGATGGGGAAGAGCAGGGCGGAGGCCCCGGCCAGGAGCTCCAGCTTGCGCTCGTGGGACACCTCCCCGAGGTAGACGGCATCGGGCCCGAGGAGCGGCTCGACCTTCTCGGCGAAGTACCGCATCTCCCACGGCTCGCGCATCTTGGCCGCCATGAGGATGCGGATGCCGGCCCGGCGGGCGACCTCGATGGCCCGGTGGCACCCCTTGTCGTCGGCCATGCGTCCGAGGAAGACCACGTAGGGGCCGTCGGCGTCCCCGCCGCCGTCGCCCATCGGGAACTGCGACGCCTCGACGCCGTGGTGGATGACCCTGGCCACCGGGATGTGCAGGGCGGCCCGGTGCTGGGCGTGGGAGATGGCGATGAGGGGCACCCGGTCGGCCGTCGCCAGGTAGAGGTCGGTGAGCTCCAGGTTGAACGGCCCGTGGATGGTGGTGGCGACGGGCAGGCCGGGATAGTGCTCGGCGTGGAACGGGCCCATGATGGTGTGGTCGTGGACCACGTCGCAGTCGGCCACGGCCTCGTAGGCGTGGATCACGTGGCGCAGCTCGGGCACGGCCATCCCGATGCGCTGGCCCTCGGCCTCGGGCAGGACCCACTGGCGGGGCACCGGGCAGGTCGAGTCGCCGGTCGTGTACAGCAGGACGTCGTGGCCGGCCTCCTGGAGCCCGCGGGCCAGTTGGTCGACGACGAGTTCGATGCCGCCGTAGAGCACGGGGGGGATGGGTGTCCAGGGTGGGGCGATCAGTCCGATCCGCATCAACAGATCTAAGCATCCCACTCGGGGGGATAGGATCACCGGGCGCTTCTGGCGGCGTGGCCGAGTGGTTTAGGCAGGGGCCTGCAAAGCCCCGTACGGCGGTTCGATTCCGCCCGCCGCCTCCAACAGCGCGGCACGCCCCGGGTTCCGTCCCGGGGGTGCCCGTGAGCAGGTGGATCCCCGGAATGAGCCAGCCCGCACCCAACCCCGCGCCGGCCCTCCGCCTCCACAGCTGGCGCGACCGGGCGGTCCTCGGCGTGGCGCTCGCCGCCTTCGCCTCCGGGGTCGGGCAGTTCGGCGTGGTGGCCGCCCTGGGCGACGTGGCCCGCACCTTCGGACAGGTCACCCACGGGGCCTCGCTGACCGCATCAGGCCGGCCTGTCGGGTACCGAGCTCGGGGTCGGGCTGGCCATCATCCGCCTCTCGTCGATCGGCGCACTGCCGCTGACCGGACTGGCCGACCGGGTCGGGCGGAGGCGGATGCTGCTGGTGACCGTGGTCGTCGGCCTGGCCGCCACCGTGACGGCGGCGGCCAGCCCCGGGTACTGGTGGTTCGTCGCCGTGTTCGCCCTGGGTCGCCCCTTCCTCAGTGCCACCAACGCCCTGTCCCAGGTGGTGGCGGCCGAGCAGACGGGGAGCGGCCAACGGGCCCGGGCCGTGGCCCTGGTCACCGCCGGCTACGGCGTCGGGGCCGGCCTCACCGCGGTGCTCCACAGCCTGGCCTCGTCCTCCCTGGGCTTCCGCGGCGTGTTCGCCCTGGCCGTGGTGCCGCTGGCCCTCGTGCCGCTCATCGCCCGGTGGGTCACCGAGCCCGACCGGTTCGCCGTGGCCGCCGTCGCCCGCGACCATCCGAGGCCGGTGCTCGGTGCCGTCGGGCCCCGGTTCCGGTCCCGGGTGGTCATCCTGATCGGCATCACGTTCGCCGTGGCCCTGGTCACCGGGCCGGCCAACACCTTCGTCTTCCTGTACGCCCAGAACGTCCGGCACCTGGCCGGCGGGCTCACCGCGGCCATGGTGCTGGGTGCCGGCGTGTTCGGGCTCGGCGGGCTGCTGGTCGGCCGATGGCTGGCCGACCACCTGGGCCGCCGACCGACCGGGGCGATCGGCCTGGTCGGGACCGCCCTGTGCGCCACCCTCACCTACTCCGGGGGCTCCCTGGCGCTGGTGGTCGGTTACGTCCTCGGGATCCTGGCCGGCTCGGTGCTGGCGCCGGCGTCGGGGTCCCTGGTCAACGAGCTCTTCCCCACCGCGGTGCGGGCCTCGGTGTCCGGCTGGCTGTTGGTGGCCGGGGTCCTCGGGGCGGTCGGTGGCCTGGTGGCGTTCGGGGCGGTGGCCGACCTGGGCAACCGCTTCTCGCTGGCCGCCGTGGTGCTCTTCCTCCCGGCCGCCCTGGCCGCCGGGCTCTTCTGGTGCGTCCCCGAGACCAGGGGACGGGAGCCCGAGGACCTGTGGCCCGACGGGTGATTGGTCGGGTGCGGCGCCCCGTCGCCCGGGGCGGCGTGGCGGGCGGTGGTCAGGCCAGGTCCCACAGGAGTCGGGGGTCGGTCTCGGCGTCGAGGAGGAGGCGGCTCGGCACCTGCTTGTCGATGTGGCCGATGAGGCCGTTGTAGATGCCGAACCCGCACAGCTCCTGGAGCCGGGGTGGGAACCGTCGGACGGTGTCGAGGGGCAGGCCGAGCTGCTGGTTCTCCTGCTGGCGGATGTATCCGGCGCAGTAGTTCATGGCGATGCCCACCCGGCGGGTGTCGGTCGTGTTGGCCCCGCCCCCGTGCCACAGGCTCCCGTGCCAGACGAGGACGCTGCCCTTGGCCATCTCGGCCGGAACGGTGTCGTAGGGGTGGCCGTAGTCGGGGGACCGGTCGGCCAGGTGGGATCCGGGCACGACCCGGGTGGCCCCGTTGGCCTCGGTGAAGTCGGTCAGGGCCCACATGGTGTTGCACACGGTCGCCGGGTGCGGCTTCGGCAGCGGGATCACCTGGTCGTCGGCGTGGACCGGCTGGGCCGTCTCCCCGGGTCCGATGGCGATGGACGAGAGCGACGAGATCAGGAGCCCGGGATCGAGGACGCCCTCCACGACCGGGAGGATCGACGGATGGACCGGGATCCGGGCGAAGTCAGGGCCGTGGACCAACAGGTTGTAGATCCGCACCGTCTTCGTGCCCTCGAAGGAGTTGGTCGCCGGCACCGCCCCGAGCTGGACCTCGAGGCGGTCGAGGTCGTCGGTGAGGGCGTCCAGGAGGTCCGGCTCGATGACGTCCTCGAGGATGGTGTACCCGACCTCGTCGATCTCCTGCAGTGCCTTGTCGAGGTCAGCCATCGTCGGTGCTCCTGTCGCTCGGCCGGTGGCACCTATTGTGACCCCGTGGCACGGACCAAGCGACCGGACTACCGGTACGAGCTGTTCACGTGTGCCTGGAAGGGTCACGCACTGGTCGGGGCCGACGCCGCGGTGGTCACCGTCGAGGACGCGCTCATCGTCCGGGAGGGCGACGGCGTGCGGTGGTGCCGCTGCCTGCGGTGCGACGCCTGGTACCCGGTGCCCGTGCCCGAGGAGCCCGACAGGGAGCGGGTGCCGACGCGTGACGAGATCGAGCTGCCGTTGCGGGGCCCGGCCCTGCGGGACCGCTACATCCTGCGGCTCATCGCCCTCGACCGTGCGCTCCACGTCGTCATCCTGACGACCCTGGGCATCGTGTTCCTGACGTTCGCCGGGCACAACAAGTCGCTGCACGCCGACTACGAGAGCCTCATGAACGCGCTGAACGGCGGGGGAGCGGCCGCCCTCCGGGTCCGGGGCGTCCTCGGGTATCTGGGCAAGGCATTCCACTACACACCGACCCACCTCATCGTGCTGGCGCTGATCTTCTTCGGGTATGCCTGCCTGGAGGCCACCGAGGGCGTGGGCCTGTGGTTCGCCAAGCGGTGGGCCGAGTACCTGACGTTCATCGCCACCAGTCTGCTGATCCCGTACGAGATCTACGAGCTGTACCTCCGGATCAGCGTGCTGAAGGTGGTGGCCTTCGTCCTCAACGTGCTGGTCGTGGCCTACCTGCTCTACGCCAAGCGCCTGTTCGGCGTGCGGGGTGGCCATGCCGCCGAGGTCGCCCGCAAGAACGAGCTGAGCGGTTGGCAGGCCGTCGAGGCGGCCCAGGCGCACTCACCCGGCGTCCCCGTCGGCTGACGGACCCGACTCGGGCGGTCCACACCGTGGCGGCGGGGCCGGGTGGTATCGTCGACCCTCACGGGCCGTTGGCGCAGTTGGTAGCGCACTTGCATGACACGCAAGGGGTCGTGGGTTCAAGTCCCGCTCGGCCCACCAATGTGATGTCTCGCGACATCGTGGACAGGCGAACCTGTGCAGGTTAGGTGTCGGCTGTTTTCGGGGCGAGTGGCTGGTAGTTCTTGGTGGGGTCGAGGGTGAGGTGGCGGAGGAGTTCGCCTTCTTCGCTCAGGACCCTGATGTCGAGGTCGGCGACGAGGACGATGACCCGGCGTCCTTTGTGCGCTCGACCCACGCCGATGTGGTGCAGTTTGGTTCCGTGTCGCAAGGTGAAGACGCCGGTCTTGTCGATCTTGTCGTGGCGGACTCGGGTGTGGGGAGCCATGGGGTGGGTGTCCGGGTCGGGTGATGCTTTGGTCAGAGCGTCGAAGGCCTGTTTCGGCGGGATCATGCCCCGGGCCGAGTGGGGTCGGGTCTCGTTGTAGTAGCGGACGAAGAAGTCGACCTGTCCCTGGAGCTCGGCGATGGAGGAAGCCGGGTCCTGCTTGCGCAACCAGCGTTTGAGGGTCTGGTGGAATCGCTCGATCTTGCCTTGGGTCTGGGGGTGGTAGGGCTTGCCGTGCTTGATGGTGATGCCGAGGGTGGCGAGCTCGGTTTCGAAGCCGCAGCGGCCGTTTCGGAACTGGGCGGTGAAGATGCAACCGTTGTCGGTCAGCATCGAGGCCGGCAGCCCGAAACGCCCTGCACCCTGGTAGAACGCGGCCACCACGTCGGCTGCCGTTGTCACTGGGACCACGACCGCGACGATGACCATCCGGGAGTAGTCGTCCACGAAGTCGAGGATCTCCACCCCGGTCCCGTCAGCCAGTGACCAGTGGGTCATGTCGGCCTGCCAGGTCTCGTTGGGTAGGCGCGCCTCGAACCGCTGCCAGGACTGGCGGGGTCGCTTCTGGGGTTGGGGGGCGACGAACCCGCGCCGCACCAGCGCCCGATGGATCGTCGAGCGGGCCGGGAGCCGAGCCGTGGCGCTGGCGCAGGTGGTACTGGATCGTGCAGCGGCCCGGCGTCGAAGCCGTCCTCAGAGAGCTGCTTGCGGAGCAACACGATCTCGTTCTCGAGTTCGGTGTCGAGCTGGGTCGGCCGGTGGTGCGGCGCCTTCGACTTCGCGACGAGCGCCCCGTAGCCGCCGGCTCGGAACCGGGCAACCTGTTTGGCCACCCACGACTTCGACACGTCGAGTCGACGAGGCCACCGACCGCAGCGACCGGCCCTCGATCACCACAGCGTCAACGGCATAGCGGGCACGATCCATGGACACCACCTGAGCAGGTGTCCACGATGTCCTGAGACATGGTGTCCACTATCTCGTGGAACCGGACACCGCACGGCCCACCAAATTTCGGATCTTCGGTATCTGGCGGAGTCGCGCCTTCGGCGGACGATCTGCCATCCGGACCCCGGATCGCCTACTTCGGAGCCGATTGCTCCTCCACTTTGGATGCTGGGTCAGCCCCTTGGGAGAGGCCACCGTCCGGGGCCGGACGGGGACGGAGCTGCCAACAGAGGTCGCTCCGGCCGAAGAGCCCAGGCTCCGTGCCGACGGTCAGCCGAATACGAGTTCGGCTCCGATCCGGTGCTCGACGAGGACACCGGTCCCTTCCACCATGTCGACTGGCTCATGGGAGGCAGCGCTGGTCGGCATCCATCATGTTCCGGACCTCGCGAGCAGCGATCCGTTCGACGAGCGGCGCCCCGGTCTGGACCATCTGGCCTTCGTGTGCATCAGCCGGTCTGAGCTCGAAGAATGGGAGCGCCACCTCAACGAACTCGGCATCACGAACGGCGGCATCGTGGATGCACCGTATGGCTCAGGACTGTCGTTCCGTGATCCGGGATGACATCGCCCTGGAGTCTTCTTCCCCTTCGGGCTAGTGCCGTGTCCGGCGACGGCCGCCAGGGCATACCGACTCCCGTGCCCACCTCATGCTCCCGGTGCTACAGCCAGCTGCGCCGCTTGAAGATCAGGTACAACATGGTCGAGGTGAGGACCATCATCCCCAGTGCCAGTGGGTAGCCGAAGTGCCAATGGAGCTCGGGCATCCGGTCGAAGTTCATCCCGTAGATCGTGCCGACCAGGGTCGGAGCGAAGAGAATGGCGGCCCACGCAGAGATCTTCTTGACCTCCTCGTTCTGGGCGAAGCTCGCCTCCGTGAGTCCGCGCATCTCGTCGTTCTGGCGCTGACCGACGAGCGTGGTCTGGACGCTCAGGGCATTCTGGAGAACGGCACGGAACGAGTCGGCACGCTCCACGACGCGGAGAGCATGGTCCTGCACGTCGCGAAGGCTCCGACGGAGCTCGATGTCGACCTCGTACTTGTCGAAGCCGGCCGCCAGGCCACTGAGGATCTCGAGGATGGGATGGGTGGCGCGTTGGAATTCGATCACCTCCCGGGAGAGGTCGTAGATCCGCTTCGACACTGCCGGGTCCTCTCCGAAGAGCTGATCCTCGATCTCGTCGATGTCGTTTTCGAGACCGGCCACGACGGGGCCGTATTCATCGACGACTTGGTCGAGGATGGCGTAGAGCACCGCTTCCGGCCCAAGACGCAGCAGGTCAGGCGTGTGCTCGAGGCGCTCTCGGACCTTGCCGAGGTCCGGAGTCTCTGCGTGCCGGATCGTGACGATGAAGTCGGGTCCAGCGAAGATGTGGATTTCGCCGAACTCCACCGCCTCGACATCGTCGAGATAGCGAGCAGGTCGCAGGGCGACGAAGAGCGTTGAGCCGTAGCGCTCGAATTTCGGTCGTTGATGTGCCTTGATCGCGTCTTCGACGGCTAGGTGATGGAGGCCGAACTCTCCCTGGACCGAACGGAACTCGTCCGCATCCGGTCGATACAGGCCGATCCAGGCCATGCCATGTCGTTCGCTCGCGATGTCATAGGTCTCGTCGAGGCTCGATGGACTGGCAATCCGCTTGCCATCGACATACACGGCGTTGTTGACAAGCATGTTGGCTCCTGGTCGTGCTGGAGTCGAGGCGATCGCGTCGGCTCACGCTATACCCGTCCATCCCGATGCTGGAGATCGGCGATGCCGTTCAGCGCCACGTTCCCCACCTGCGATGGCCAGTGCCATCGGTTGCCGCACCCGTGGGTGCGTATCGATCGCCCGTCAGGAGAGGGACAGCCGTGGGTCATGGGCACGGGTTGGCGGTGGTGTGACGATGACCGGGAGCGGGGACAACTTGAGGACGCGCTCTCGGGTCCCATGGCCCATGATGGCCTGGAAACCCCGGAGGCGGAGCGAGCCCAAGATGATTGCATCGCAGTTCCGCTTGGCCGCCTCTCCCACGATTCTGCGCGCGACATTGGACTCGCGCTCACTGCAAACGGTCCCTTCGGCCGCGATTCCGGCGGTCTGCAATCGCACCACCGCCTCCTGCACGAGGGTCTGCGCCTCCGCCGTCGATTCGAGTGGCGGGACCCGGAGCGAGTTCGACAGCTCGCGGACGTGTAGCACCTGAACGTCCGCCTTCGACCTGGCCGCGAGCGCGATCGTGAAGGCCGTGGCAGCCTGTGCCGGCTCGAGCTGATCGACTGCGAGCAACAGTCTGTTCCTCATGTGGCACCTCCAATAGTGGTTGATACCAGCATAGGAATGCCGCCCGTTACGAGACCGTAAAGGAATGATGGATCGGCGTAGAATTCGCGAAAAGGGCGCCGTCCGATGAGCCATTCCGGTTGGCGGGATTCACACCGCGGGCTGGCCATCGGGCACGGTCATCCGGATCGTCGATTGTGCCTCTGATGGATGACCGGGGGTGCATCGACTGCGGTGAGTCTGTGCCGGGGGGCCACGACAACCGGGAGGGGAGACATCTTGACGACCCGCTCACGTGTCCGGTGCCCCAGCACCGCCTGGAGGCCGGTGTGACGAAGCGATCCCAGGATGATCGCACTGCAATTCCGTTCCGACGCCTCTTCCACGATGCGGAACTTCATCCGCGACACAGGGAACCAGATGACGTTGGGTGTCTTCGTTGCGACGTTCGTGTACTCCGTGCTCGCACTCGGATCGATCACTGGTCCGCCCGGTGGAGACATCGTTCCCCACCTGTCGATCACCGTGGCAGAGGGCCTGCTGCTCTTCGACCTGGCTGTGCTCATCTACTTCATCCACCACATCGCCAAGTCGATCCAGCTTCCGGAGGTGATCGCCGGCATCGCCCGCCACCTGGATCGGGCGATCAACGCCGAATTCCCGGAGCAGGCAAGCGCCCTCCACAAGCGCGAAGGAACAGCCTCAGATCTCGTTGATGAATTGACCCTGAACCTGCAAGAGTCGGGTGCGGTGGTCGCCGCCCGCCACAGTGGCTATCTCCAGTTCGTCGGCTACGCGAAACTGGTGGAGATCGCCGAATCGTCTGACGCCGTCATCCGCCTGGCTCACCGACCAGGCCATTTCGACGTCGCCCATCGCGCCTTGGCCAGGCCATGGCCTCCCGAAGCGGCATGCCGGGTCGCTGCCGCATTGGACAAAGGTCATGTGACCGGGCCGCATCGCACCCTGACGCAGGATCCGGCGTTCGCCATCGACCAGTTGGTCGAAATGCCATCCGGGCGCTGTCCCCGGCGGTCAATGTCACCTTCACTGCGCTCACCTGCATCGACTGGCCGTCGGCCAGACTGTCGGAGATCTCCTCCCGGGTCCTCGAAGAAGGCGTCTACCGGGGTCGGAGCGGAAGTATCCGTCTCGTCGAATTCGATCCGAGCTATGCGCGCATGGTCGATCGGGCCTTCGACAAGGTTCGGCAGGCGGGTCGCGCCATGCCCGCCGTGATCATTCGGATGATCGACGCCCTGGCACATAGCACGAACAACACCACGAATCGCCAGCAACGGAGCATGCTCCTTCGACAGGCCGAAATGATCATGCGGGCAGCCGAGGGGGAAGCCGACGAGCCGTTGGACCTCGCCGACTTCCGCGTCCGATACGACCAACTCATAGCGGCGTCGAGATTCCTGGATGCACATGATGGACTGCCGCCGGTCGAGGAAGTAAAAGCTGTTCCAGGCCCGAGGCTCGTACCTCCGCCAGGGTTCGAACATCACCCCTCGTCGATGTCTGCGAATCTGGGCTGCAGAAACCCCGGCAGCCGGAGCGAATCCGGCAATTCTCACGCTGATTTCCCAAGAGTGGGAACGCCGAACAGATCGACGCTCTCAGTCGGTGGTCGTGATGGTGCCTACGAACCCGGGGGGGCTACGGCGCGGACTCCGGCCCGCGAGATCGTGAAGCCTTTGCCCGAGGTGACCGTGCACGTCACGCCGGAGGTGGTGGACAGGCACAGGAACGGACCGTCGCCGGTGGCGCTGCCGTAGGGAAGCACGGGGATCCCCAGACCCGGGTTGCCGAGCTGGCACTGGCTCCCCGAACACGAGGTGTAGGTGCCGTCGGCGGCCATCTCGACGAGATGGGGAGGGGTGAACGAGGCGCACCGGACCTGTTCGGTAACCCCTGTCCGGATCAGGCAGACGATGTTCTGGGTGGGTGAGCTGAACATCCCACCGACGGTTGCCGTCGAGAGTGGGGCGGCCACGGTGATGGTGGTCGTGCGGGTGACGTCCAGGTTGGCGCACGCCGGAGCCGGCCCGATGGCGCCGACCTGGACGGTGACCACGTACGTCCCCGGGGCCGCATAGGCGTGGCTGTAGGGGTTGGTCGTCACCGGCTGTCCGGTCTGGCCGCACGAGATCATGCCGGCGTTGGCGCCACTCGACGCGCCGTCGCCGAAGCGGATGTCCTCGACCGACAGGTTCCCGGTCGTCCGGGCGATCACGGTGAAGCGCACCGGGGTGCCCACGGCCGCCAACGTCGGGGCGGCGGAGAGTTCGACCGTCAGATCCCGGGGCGCGGTCGTCGACGTCGAGGTGCGACTGGTGGGACTCGACGTGGTGGTCGAAGCCGTCGGAGCCGAAGGAGTGGTCCGGCCGGTCGAGGAACCTCCACACGATGCGACACTCAACGCCACCAGCACGCAGGACAGCATGACGAGCCGGATTCGGGCCATGCCGTCATGCTGCGCCAGGTCGGCGCGCCGGCGTAGGGGCATTGGTCACCCGTTGGGCTCACCTCGATCAGCGGTAGCCCTACCCGGCCAGCGCCTGGCGCAGGGCGGTGGCGGTCAACGGGTTCATCCCGTGCTCGATGCTCGAGGCCCCGTAGTCCCAGTAGACGACGCTCGCCACCCTGTTGGCCGTGGCCCAGGACAGCACGTCGGAGATGAACACCGGGTCGTCGCCACCGGAGAGGGCCCCACTTCCCGTGATCGGACCGCTCCCGGGTGCGGACGTCCCGGTGCCCAGACCCAGTTCCGCCAGGGAGATCGACTTGTGGTGTGCTGCCGCGAACGCCGCGATCCAATCGAGGCCCCACGGCAGAGTCTTGACGTTCACGAATTCCTGGGCGGCTCCCGGGTAGGAGTAGTAGGCCGAGTCGTAGACGTCGAGGCCTACGACGTCGACGTACCGGTCACCGGGGTAGTAGTTGGCGTAGTTGCCCATGGCCCGGTCGACGGCACCCTGGCCACCCCGGGTCGGATTCCACTCGAACTTGAAGGCGGCACCAGGGACGGAGCGCATGGTGTTCACGATCTGCTGCCAGTAGGTCGTGAAGTTGGACGCCTGACCGGCGGCGTACCACGGGAAGCTCGGCATGTTGAACTCCCAGCCGAGCCGCAGGGTCGAGTTCCCCATGCCGGCGGCCACCAGGTTCGCGGCCAAGGTGGCGAAGTGCCGGTTGTAGCTCCCCTTGGCGCCACGGGCCAGCGACGCGCCCCGCTTGGTGGGGAGCATCGGGACACCCCAGACCATCGGCTTGCCGAGGGGAGCCATCTGATCGATGAGCCACTGGTCGGCTTCTATGCCCTTCCAGCTCCTCATGTCGAAGCAGTCGGACCCGAACCCGATGGGGCCCTTCACCAGTGCGGAGACCGTGGAGATCCCCGCGAGGTTGCCCACGCCGGCATACGTCGAGAACTGCCAGGACGGAGCAGCGGAGGCCGGCGACGATCGGGAGAGGAGGCTGGTGGCCACGAGGAGTACGGCCAACACGGACGTTGCCACCACCCGAACCGGCCGCGAGCGACCGGGACCCCGGGATGCGACAAAGAATGACCGTCGTCGAGATGTCGAGTACTTCGTCACGTGTGCCCCTCGTGATCGTGCCCTGCTCGGAAGGCGCCAGGCTACCCAAGATCGAGCGTGGATTCCCGGCGACCACGCAGGTGTTCCCGCGCCGGGAGATCCCCGTCGATGCGTACGATCGTGGTGCGTGGCGGTTGCGTGGCAACCACGTGTCGTGCCGGTGACGGAGCGATGGGCAACGGGCCTGGACCGCGTTTCGACAGGGTGGAATGGGCCGCTTCGTCCATCCTCCGGGAGCACCGATGCCGGTGATCGGCGGCGCGCCATGTCGGGACGGTCGGTCCCGACCGACGACGCGAACAAAGGTGTGGCGTGTGGCCGTTTCGTCCCCGGGTCGACAAACTGTCAGTCATCATGTCTATAGTTTCGTGTCCGCACCCGACGGCAGATTGGCACTCCACATGGCTTCCGACACCCCCCGGCTGATCGACGATGTGCGTGGGATCCGCTACGGCGAGATCATCGGTGCCTTCGACCGCGGCGGCCGGTTCGAGGCCGAGGTCTACGGCACGCAGTTCCTCAACGACTGTCCCCAGGACCTGTGGGACGGCCTCGACGCGTCCGTGCTGGCCGAGGAGTTGGGAGCTCAGGTCGTCAAGCTCAACGGCCCGCGCTACTGGGTGCTCGACGGGATGGGGATGAAGGTCAACGCGGGGAGCCGGTGCTCCGCGAGTTCAACGGCCTGCTGATGCGGCGGCTGGCCGTCATCGACCTCGGCGAGAGCCCGGGCACGTCGCCCTACACCGACGTGAAGGTGGACCGGGGCGCCGTCTTCTTCTTCGACGCGGGGAGACCCGTCTACGAGCTGGTGAACGCGGACGGACTGGCCTACGTCATGCAGGCACGCTGCGTCGGCGTCGACCCCGCCATGACCGAGGCGAGTCTGGAATCACTGGGTGACCGCCTGGCGATGCCCGACGGCTGGTCCTACCGGACCCGCCTGCTCGACGAGGAACTGGTCATCGACACGACGGCCACCGTCGCCACGGTGCTGCAGGACGAGTTCGAGAATTCGTACACGCTGCCCACCTAGCGCCGACTCCTCCGATCGGACCGATCGGGTGGTGGGTGCACCGGGCTCGGGGGGCAGGTCGGCGGAACCGATACCGACAATCGGGGTGGGACAGGGCTGCCCGACGGTTCGGGCACACTGCCACGCCGATGCAAACGAATAGCTCCCTTAATTCGTTACACCACGAAGATCATCGTCGAAATGCCGGCGGACGACGGATCCAGGTGCTGGACTCCGTGACGGTATCGGTGTAGGAAAGCCACGGGGGAACTCCCGGATTCGGGTAGTTCGAGATGACAGGTGGCACGCATGCTCGATTTCCGGGGGACGGTGCAGGCGGCACAGGAGGGCGACCAGGACGCCTTCGCCCGGTTGTGGCGCGAGTTCCAACCTGGGCTGCTCCGCTACCTGAAGATCAAGGCGTCACCCGTGGCCGAGGACCTGGCTGCGGACATCTGGCTCTCGGTCCTGCGGGCCCTCCCGACCTTCGCCGGCGACGAGCAGGGCTTCCGGGGATGGCTCTTCACCACGGCCCGCAACCGACTCACCGACTGGTACCGCAACGGCGAGCGGCGGCCCGACCTCATCGAGTACTCGAGCCTGGTGGTCATGCCCAGTGCCAACAACGTCGAGGAGGAGGCGGCCGAGCACTCGGCCACCGACCGGGCGGTCGCCCTCATCGCCGAACTCCCGCACGACCAGGCCGAGGCCGTCATGCTCCGGATCGTGGCCGGGATGGACGTGACCCGGGTCGCCGAGATCATGGACCGGTCGCCGGGATCGGTGCGGGTGCTCTGTCACCGCGGACTGCGTCGACTCGAGCAACGCCTGATGGCTGATGAGCAGACGGCACCGGTCGGGGATGGCGAGCTGGTCGGCGTCGGCGTCGACGCCACCGTCACGGGGGAGCAGCGACTCCATGCGTGAGGACCCGATGATCGAGGCACTGAACTCCCTGGGTGACCTCGGTGACGTCGACAACGTCGTGGCCATGCCCAACCTGATGAACGGTCGTCTGGCCGATCTCCTGGCCGCGGCCGGGGCTCCGTGCAGGAGCACGAGCTGCGCGGTGAGTTGGCGGCCCGCACCGCCTTCCAGGCCGCGGTCTCGTCGTGGCCGAACTCGAGGCGCCGCCTGCGCCGCACGCCGGCCGCCATCGCCGTCACCACGGTGGCCACCATGCTGGTGGCCACCACGAGCCTGGCCGCCGCCTCGGTCCTGCCCGGCCCCGCCAACCGGGCCGTCGACGGCATCCTCGGCAGCGTCGGCGTGGACATCGGACCTCCGGCTACGCCGCCGACCGCTCCCGGCACCGGTGGGTCGGCAGCCGTGGCACCCACCCCGACCGCCCTCGGCCGGGCCGGCGTGACCCATGTGGGCTGCTCGGCCGGGAACGCCGGGTCCGGCTCGGCATCCGGGTCGATCCAGACGGCCTCCTGCACCATCAACGCACCCCATCGCCAACCGGGGAGCTCCGGTGGCACCGGTGGCCGGCGCACGCCCCGCTACGAAGTCCACTTCGTCCACCCCCGCTGTCCGGAACTCAGCACAACGGGTCCCAGAACACCGCCACCCGCCACACCGGTACCAGCACTCCACCGGCGGTTCGTCGGGCGGACAGGGCCCGAGCACGCCGCCGATCGACGATGCCGGGCGGGGGCACCTCCCGGGGCGGGAACCTCGGTGGGGGCACCTGCAAGGGACCACCGGCGGGACCGGCACCACCACGACGACCGTCCGACCACCACCACGACCGACGACCGATCCCGACCACCACCACGACCACGGACCCGGCGACCACGGGCACCGGGTGCGGGTCACCACGGCGGCCATCACGGCACCGGGGGCGGGACCGGGACGACCACGACCACCACCACGACCCCGGAGCGGCCACGTCGTAGTCGGAGTCCGGACGGGGCGGCCGGACGGTGGTGGACACGGCGCGTCCTGTCCATGCCCCCCTGACCGGAGGGCTCAGTCGGCGCCCAGGAACGGGGCGCCGTAGGCGAACACCCCGCCGTCGGAGCCGACCAGCCAGTAGCCGCCGGTGGCCGGATCGGCGGCCATGCCGGTGACCGGGGCGGCCAACGGGAGTGCACCGGCCGACCCGTGGAAGGCGGCGTCGCCGTAGGCGAACACCCCGCCGTCGGTGGCCACGAACCAGTACCCGTTCCCGTCCGTGGTGGTCGCCATGCCGACGACCGGGCGGTTGAGGGTGAGGGCCCCGGTCGACCCGAGGAACGGGGCGCCGTAGGCGAAGACCCCGCCGTCCGAGGCCACCAGCCAGTAGCCGCCGGTGGCGGTGTCGCCGGCGATGCCCACCACCGGGGCCTTGAGCGGCCGGCCGCCCATGGACCCGCGGTAGGCGGCGTCGCCGAAGGCGAACACCCCGCCGTCGGAGGCGACCAGCCAGTAGCCGCCGCCGTCGGGGGTGGGGGCGAGGTCGACCACCGGGGCGTTGAGCGTGGAGCCCGCCCATCGACCCGAAGAACCGGGCGTCGCCGTACGAGAAGATGCCGCCGTCCGACGCGACCAGCCAGTAGCCGAGCCCGTCCGGGGTGGGCACGATGTGCTCGATGGGGGCGGTCAGGCGGAGTCCGAGCATCCCGCCGTAGAACACCGCCGACCCGTGGGGCGAGACCGCCGCCCTGGGCGTCGACCAGCCAGTAGCCGGCGCCGTCCGGGGTGGACGCCATGCCGGTGGCCGGCGGAGCGAAGGGGAACGGCTCGATCGACGCCGGGGCGACGAACAGCCGCCGGGCCCCGCCGCACGCGTAGTCGGTGCAGGGCGCGCTCCACGCGCTGTAGGCCAGCTGCCAGTTCCCGAGCGCGTCGGAGAAGAGCATCCCGCCACCAGGTCCGGCCACGTTGCCGTAGGACGTGAGGAACGGACCGCCCGCCGGGCCCTCGCACGGGCCGAGGGGTCCGGCGCACGGCACCGCGACCTCGCCGTAGGACGACGTGTTCCAGTCCCCGGTGGAGAAGACCAGGACGTACGCTGCCGGCCGTAACGACCAGTTGCGGGTTCTCGATGGTCGTCTCGTACGGATGGTCGACCGTGTCCTGGGTCTGGAGGAGGTGGGGTTGCACCGACCAGGGTCATCCCGTCGGCCCCCAGCTGTTGGGACCACAGCTGGGCCGGCATGCCGGCCACCCCCGAGTTGGACTTCCAGAGCAGGTAGGGCTGGTCGGTCACCGGGTCGACGAAGGGCATCGGGTCGATGGCCCCGCCCCGGGCGGCGTCGCACAGGAGCGGGGCCGTCGACGTGTCGGTGAACGCCGGGGAGGTGGGGGTGAGGTCGGGGTTCGGTCGCCACCGACAGGCAGTTGGACCCGGTGTCCCCCCGGTGGCCGGCCAGGGCGGCCGTGTAGAACATGATCCACGTGCCCTGCCACTGGTACACGCCGGGTGCGTTCTGGGTGCCCAGGGCCTGCCACGACGGGGGAGTGGGGAGGGCCGAGGCCCCGAAGGGGAACCCCGGGCACGGTGCCCAGCCGGAGGCGGGGGACCCCGAGGGGTTGCACAGCACCTGGAGGTAGCTGGCCAACGAGGTACCGGTCGAGAAGGCGAAGTAGGTGGACCCGTTCTGCACCACGTCGGGGTCGGGGGCGTCCCCCGGGTAGGCGGGCTTCGCCGTGGGGGTGACGGTCACGCCGGTGCGGGGATCGGCTCCGGCCGGGGTCGGGCCAGGCCGACACGAGGGCTGCGCAGGCGAGGCTCACCGCGGCCAGGCGGGCGAGGCGGCGACGGACGGTCATGAGGGGGTCGTTGGTGGTGACCCGGGCCGTCGTCCGACGCACGGGCCTGCTAGACCCAAGGTACCACCGGCACGGGCCGGGCCGACCGGACTCCTCGGGTCCTCGGCGTGCCCGACGCCGGCACGTCGAGCGAGGAGTTCCGATGACCGCACCCGATCCGCACGCTGTCGATCCGTCCGACGAGGGACGGCACGCGCCGTCGGAGGAACCGCTGTGGAACGAGTCCCACTACCTGGACTTCGTGTCGGAGGACGGCCGGCTGGCGGGCTACGCCCGCATCGGGCTGTACCCGAACCTCGGCGTCACGTGGTGGACGACCGTCGTGGTCGGGCCCGACCGTCCGCTGGTCACGTCGGTGGCCTACGACTGGCCGCTGCCCGACGAGGACCTGACCCTCCGGGGCGACGGGTTCGGTGTGGACGGCGACATCGAGGTCCCCCTCGACCGGCTGCGCCTGCACGGCTCGGCGCCGGCCCGCGTGCTCGACGGTCCCGACGGCGTGTACCGGGGCGAGGAGGGGACGCCGACCTCCCTCGGGTTCGACCTGACCTGGACCACCGACGGGGTGCCGTACCAGTACGCCGTCACCACCCGCTACGAGATCCCGTGCCTGGTGGGAGGCACGGTGACGGTCGGGGACGAGACCCTGGCCATCGAGGGCCAGGGGCAGCGGGACCACTCCTGGGGGGTGCGCGACTGGTGGGCGTTCGGCTGGTGCTGGTTCGCCGGGCGGCTCGACGACGGGACGCGGATCCACGGCGCGGACATCCGGATCCCGGGCTCGCGCCTGCCGCTCGGGTACGTCCAGCACTCGACGAGCGGCGTGGCGACGATCGAGGCGCTCGACGTCACCGAGGAGCTCGGTCCCTTCGGGATGCCGACGAGCGCCCGGGCCCGCATCGAGCCGGGCGGCCTCGACCTCGCCATCGAGCCGCTGGCCTACGGCCCGCTCGTCCTCACCGCCTCCGACGGTCGGGTCAGCCGGTTCCCCCGGGCCCAGGTCCGTTCACCGCCGCCGACGGTCGGCGCGGGACCGGGTGGATCGAGTGGAACCAGCCCGACCCGTCGGTGGGCGGGCAGTAGCCTCGGCTCGGTGCGCCTCTCGCTCCAGCCGTCCCTCGACCCCGCCGCCTACCGGTACGTCCACCAGCTGCGGACCCGCTTCGCCGAGACGGATGCCATGGGCATCATCCACCACGGCACCTTCCCGGCCTACCTCGAGGAGGCCCGGGCGGCCATGCTGCGCGACGCCGGCTTCCCCTACGAGGAGGTGCGGGCCGGCGACGGACGGGATCGACTTCGCCGTGCTCGAGCTCTACGTGCGCCACCGCCAGCCGCTGCGCTTCGACGACCTGGTCGCCGTCCACGTGGTGGTCGACGACCTGACCCGGACGACGTTCCAGGTGGGCTACCTGCTGACGGTCGACGGCGAGGTCCGGGCCACCGCCGTCACCGTGCACGGGGCGGTCGACGCCACCGGGCCGCCCGTCGCGGATGCCGGCGTTCCTGGCCGGCCTGACCGGGCCCGGGGACTGACCCGGTGCGCGTCTCCTACGGGCTGCCCACCCACCGGGTCGACTGCGGCGAGGAGTTCCTCGCCCCCGGGGCCATCGGCGAGCTGGCCGCGGCCGCCGAGGCGGCCGGCTTCGGCGCCGTCTACACCACCGAGCACCCGTTCCCGGGCGACGACTGGCTGGCCCACGGCGGCCACCACGCCCTGGACCCGCTGGTGGCCCTGTCCTTCGCGGCCGCCGCCACCTCGACCATCCTGCTCCACACCAACCTGTTCATCCTCGCCTACCGCAACCCGTTCCTGGCGGCCAAGGGCATCGCCACCCTCGACGTCCTGAGCGGGGGCCGGATGGTGGTGGGCCTGGGTGCCGGGTACCTCGAGCCGGAGTTCGACGCGCTGGGCGCGTCCTTCGTCGACCGCAACGACCGCATCGACGAGGCGATGGCCGCCATGGAGGCCGCCTGGACCGGGGAGAGCGTGACCCTGGAGGGCGTCGGCTTCCGGGCGGCGGGCAACACCATGCTCCCCCGACCCCGCCAGCGGCCCCGGCCGCCGCTGTGGATCGGCGGGAACAGCCGCCGGGCCATCCGCCGGGCCGTGGAGTCGGCCGACGGCTGGTGCCCGTTCCCCAATCCGGCCCGGTTCGCGGCGCGGACCCGGACCGCCCCGCTGGAGTCGGCGGCCGACCTGGCCGTGGCCCTCGAGTACGCCCGGGCCCACGCCGAGGCCGTGGGCCGGACCGAGCCCCTGACGGTCTGCTTCATCCCCGACGGGCTGTCGATGGGCGGCCGGCCGGTCGACGAGGAGCGGGTGGTCGCCTCGATCGCGCGAGTTGGCCGCCGTCGGGGTCGACTGGGTCGCCGTGGCCCTGCCGGGGGACACCCGCGGCCGCGCAGTTGGCCGCCATCGAGTCGTTCGCCGGCTCGGTGCTCGCCGCCGTCGACGGGAGCTAGGCGCCGTTGGCCGCCGGACCGATCCCGCCTGTGGCGGATCCTCCACTCCGACCTGGCCGCCGCCTGGATCCTGGTCGCCGCCGTGGCCGTCGCCATGGTGTGGGCCAACGGGTCGTGGGCCCACACCTACGCCGGCACCTGGCTGCACCCGACCCACGCCGGCGGGCGGGCCTTCGACGGGTTCACCACCGTGCGCGACTGGGTCAACGGCGGGCTGATGGCCGTGTTCTTCCTGGTCGTCGGCCTGGAGATCGGACGGGAGCGCCGCCACGGCGACCTGGCCGACGCTGCGCACCGCCGTGGTCCCGGTGGCCGGGGCGCTGGGCGGCATGGTCGGTGCCGGGCTCGTCTACGTGGCGGTCGTCCACGGCGGCCCCGGGGCGTCGGGCTGGGGGATCCCCATGGCCACCGACATCGCCTTCGCCCTCGGCGCGCTGGCCCTCCTCGGTCGCCGGGTGCCGGCCGGGCTCCGGGTGTTCCTGCTGACCCTGGCCGTGGCCGACGACATCGGGTCGGTGGCGGTGCTGGCCGTCTTCTACTCGTCGCGGACGCGGCCCCTGGCCCTGGTGGCGGCCGGCCGCGGTCGTCGTGGCGCTGGTGGTGCTCCGTCGGCGCACCCGGCTGCCCATGGCCGTGGTGCTGGCCGGCGGCGTCGTGCTGTGGGTGCTGCTGGCCGTCGGCGGGGTGGAGCCGGCACTGGCCGGTGTGTGGGCCGGCCTGCTCGTCCCCGGACGCACGGGACGCGGCGGGGCGGACCCGGCGGAGCGGCTCGAGCGCCAGGTGGCCCCGTGGTCGGCCTTCGTGGTGCTGCCGCTGTTCGCCGTGGCCAACGCCGGGATCACCTTCCACTCGGGGATGCTGGCCGGCGCCGGGGCGGCCGGTGTCTTCTGGGGGGTGGGGCTGGCCCGGGTGTTCGGGAAGCTCGCGCGGCATCACCGTGGCCTGCCTGGTGGTGGTCCGGGCCGGCCTCGGCCGCCTGCCCGACGGGGTGCGGTGGCGCCACCTGGCCGGCGGGGCGGCGGTGGCCGGCATCGGCTTCACCGTGCCGCTGCTCATCGCCGAGCTGGCCTTCGTGCACCGGCCCCGGCTGGTGGCGGCGGCCGAGCTCGGACTCTTCGCCGGGTCGGCCGCCGCGTTCGTCGTCGGGGCCGCCATCCTCTACCTGGCCGTCGGCGGCGTGGAGTCGGCCGCGCCGTCGCCCGACTCCGGGGACGGCACCGGTGGCGACGAGGGCGAGCCGCCCATCGCCTGGTGACGGGCGGGGCGGTCCGCGAGGTGATCCGTCCGTGGCGACGAACCGTATGCTGCGGACAGGGCCGCCTGCCGGCGTGACCCGACGAGCCCCCGGCGGTCCGGGGACCGGACCCAGGAGAGCGAACATGAGCATCGCCGTCGGCGACACCATCCCGGACATCCAGATCATGACCACCAGGGGCGGGAACCCGACCCACGTGCAGACCCGCGAGGTGCTGGGCACGGGCAAGGTCGTCCTGTTCGGCGTGCCCGGGGCCTTCACCCCGACCTGCTCCGACTACCACCTGCCGAGCTACGTCATCCGCCGCGACGAGCTGGCGGCCAAGGGCGTGGACACCGTCGCCTGCATCTCGGTGAACGACCCCTTCGTCATGGACGCCTGGGGCGACTCGCAGAACGTGGGCGACTCGGTCCTGATGCTGGCCGACGGGAACGGCGAGTTCACCGCGGCCATCGGCCTCGAGATGGACGGCAGCGGATTCGGGCTGGGCACCCGGTCGCAGCGCTACGCCATGGTGCTGGAGGACGGCGTGGTCACCGCGCTCCACGTCGAGCCGGGCGCCGGCCTCACCGTCAGTGCCGCCGACGCCATCCTCGAGCATCCTCTAGGGGCGTCCGGAGCATGGAGCTGACCGAGGCCCTGCGCACCACCGGTGCGGTGCGCGAGTTCACCGACGAGCCGGTGGACGACGCCACGGTCCACCGCCTGCTGGACACGGCCCGGTTCGCCCCGAACGGCGGCAACCGGCAGGCCTGGCGGGTGGTCGTGGTCCAGGACCCGGTGCTGCGGCGGGCCCTCCGCGACGTCTACCTGCCCGGTTGGTACGAGTACCTGGCCCAGGTGTCGGCCGGGCTGACCCCGTGGGCCGTCGTCACCGACCGCGAGCTCGAGCGCCAGGCCGTGGGGTCGGCCGGCGAGATCGCCGCGGCCGCCGCGGCCGGCCCGGGCGGGTTCGCCGAGCACTTCGACGAGGTGCCGGTCATGCTCGTCCTGCTGGCCGACTTCACCCGGCTGGCCACCGTGGACCGGGACGCCGACCACTACACCCTGGTGGGCGGCGCCTCCATCTACCCCTTCGCCTGGAGCATCCTGCTGGCCGCCCGGAGCGAGGGACTGGCCGGGGTGATGACCACCATGGTGGTGCGGGACGAGGCCGCGGTCAAGGAGCTGCTGGCCGTCCCCGACACCCACACGGTGGCCGGCGTGCTGGCCCTCGGCCACCCGGTGCGCCAGCCGACGAAGCTGCGGCGCGGCCCGGTCGAGGAGTTCGCCACCGTCGACCGCTTCGACGGTCTCCCGTTGGCGGCCGAGTGAAGGTCCGCATCGGCGTCGGCATGGGGGCCCTCGGACGGTGACCCGGCCGAGCTGTGCGGACTGGTCGACGATCTCGACGAGCTCGGCTTCGACTCCCTCTGGCTGCCCGAGGTGCTGACCGCGCCCACCCTCGACCCGCTGGCCGCACTGGCCTTCGCCGCCGCCCACAACCCCACGGCTCAAGCTCGGGCACCACCATGCTGCTGCCCGGGCCGGAACGTGGTCCGGCTGGCCAAGCAGCTGGCCACCCTCGACCGGCTGTCGGCGGGACGGCTGCTGGTCACCTTCGTGCCCGGGCTGGCCCAGTCGCCCGAGTCCGGGGCGGTCGGCGTCGCCGCCCAAGGAGAAGGGCCCGTGGATGGACGAGGCCTTCCCCCTGCTGCGGCGGCTGTGGGCGGGCGAGACGGTCGACCACCAGGGCCCGGTGGGGGAGTTCGAGTCGGTGACCCTGTCGCCCCTCCCGGCCCAGGAGCCGCTCGAGTTCTGGACCGGGGGGATGCTCCCGTCCGCCCTGGTGCGCTGCGGCCGCTACGCCGACGGCTGGCTCCCGTCCTCGTGCACGCCGGACGAGGTGGCCGCCGGGCGAGCGGTGATCGACGAGGCGGCCGCCGAGGCCGGTCGGGAGATCAGCCGGGAGCACTTCGGCGTGTCCCTGGCCTATGCCCCCGGCCCGCTGGACGACAAGCTGGTGGCCGCGCTGGGCCGGGCCCGCAAGGGCGTCGACCCGAAGACGGTGGTGCCGGCCGGACTCGACGGCCTGCGTCGGTTCCTCGAGGCGTTCCTCGAGGTCGGGTTCTCCAAGTTCGTGGTCCGCCCGCTGGCCCGCCCGGACTCGTGGCGGACCGAGCTCGAGGCGCTGGCCGACGCGGTGGGCGACCTCCAGACATGACCCGGCAGACATGACCCGGCACATGACCCGGCAACCATGAGCCGGACCCGACCGACCACGTTCGGCTTCGTGGCCCACGACGACGCCGAACTGCTGGCCCAGATGACCATGGTCCAGGCCGGCGGGACCGGGTGGATCAACGTCGAGCCGGTCATCGAGGAGGACCACCAGCCCCCCGAGCCCGGGCCCGTTCGCCTTCCTCGGGGGATCGACCCACAAGGTGCCGGTCATCACCTGGATGCCGGGCAAGCGCGTCGAGGGGCAGGAGGCCAAGGCCACGACGGTGGGCCTGCAGCACGCCGTCCGGGCCCCACGTGGCGTGGCGACTGCGCGACCTCGGACTCCCGGTGCCCGAGGGGTGGCGCGTCACCCAGGACCACCCCCGCCGGGGCCTGGTGGCTCGAGGTGCCCGCCGACGCCGACAACCGGGTGGTCATCGACTGGCTGCTGCGCGCGGCCGCCGCCGTCTGCCAGGTCCAGGCGACCGGGCGGTGGGAGGCGGCCGTCCATCCCGGCCTGGCCTGACGGCCGCTCCGGCCCGACGTCGGTCGGGGTTGGTTCCCTGGGTTCCCCGGACCTAGATTCGACCCGATCCGTGCCACGGCGGGGCGCCGGGCGACCGGAGGAGCACGACCATGATCAAGGAGTTCCGGGAGTTCCTGCTGCGGGGCAATCTGCTCGACCTGGCGGTGGCCGTGGTCATCGGCGCCGCCTTCACCGGGGTGGTCACGTCGATCACCACCAACATCATCACCCCGCTGATCAAGGCCATCTTCGGCGGGAGCAACCAGTTCGACGCGCTGCACGTGACGATCAACGGGTCGGTCATCACCTACGGCGCCGTGCTCAACGCGCTGCTGAACTTCGTGATCGTGGCCGCGGTGATCTTCTTCCTGGTGATCAAGCCGGTCAACGCGCTGATGGCCAAGTTGGGACGGACCCCGAGCGAGGAGCCCATGCGCGAGTGCCCCGAGTGCCTGTCCAAGGTGCCGGACCAGGCCACCCGCTGCGCCTACTGCACCTCGACGCTGACGCCCACCGCCGGCTGAGCGGCCACGACGTCGTCCCCGCGCCCGGTCCGCCCGGCGCGGGGAGCTCCGTCGACCCGTCGCCTGCTGCCCCGCCGGCCTCGACGATCACCCGCTCGGGGTGGACGTGCCCGGCCACCGTGCGCCACACGATGGCGGTGGCGACGAGGGCGACGGCGGTGATGGCGGCGGCGGACACGAACGGCAGCCACCGGGCCACGGCGAAGGCCGCGCCCGCGGCGGCGGCCGCCAGCCGCGGTGCATGCCGTCTGGGTGGTGCCGAACATGCCCTGGATCCGGCCGACCTCGGACGGGTCGGAGCCCTGGGTGAGGAGTGACTGGAGGGACGGCAGGGCGGCGGCGAACCCCAGCGCCTCGGTGGCGCCGAGGACGATGAGCACGGGGACCGTGCTGATGAACGGGTAGGTGGCGCAGAAGGCCATGGCCAGGCCGAGGCCCGCCGAGGACCAGGCAGCGACGGTCCATGTGGTCGGCCAGCCATCCGCTGGGTCGGGCGGCGACCACGAACGGCACCGAGAAGAGCGTCCACGAGATGCCGATCTGCCAGCCGGCCGCGCCGCGGGACACCAGCAGCAGCGTCCAGCAGATGTCGTAGACGCCGGTGGTGAGCCCGAGGGCGGCCCCGGCGATCATGGCCCCGGACATGGAGCGGCTCCACCGCACGCGGGCCAGCTTGGCGACGCGTCCCGTCGGCGTTGGTGCGGGCGTCGCGCCGGGCGGCCTCCTCGGGCGGCTCGACGATGCGCAGGGCCGGGACACAGGCGATGAAGGCGACGACGCCCGAGCCCAGGAACATGATCCACATGTGGTGGGCCCCGACGATGGCCCCGATCAGCGGGCCGACGGCCATGCCGGAGATCTGGGCCCCGTAGATGGAGGCGAAGGCCCGGCCGCGCCGCTCGACGGCGACGGCGCCCGACACCATGGCCAGGGCGGCGATGGCCGACGCGCCGGCACCGAGGCCCTGCAGGCCGCGCAGCACGATGGCCATGGCCGGGACGATGGGAGCCAGGAAGGCGAAGCTGGCCAACCCGTAGACGACCAGGCCACCGATGAGGACGGGCTTGCGGCCGACCCGGTCGGCCAGGCGGCCCAACGGGTACTGGAACAGCACCCCGGCCACGAAGAACGAGGCCATGACCAGTCCGGCCAGCAGGTCGGTGCCGCCGAGGTGGCGGATGTAGACCGGCAGCATGGGGACGATCGACGTCGCGCCGAGCCACTCGAGGAAGACGGTGACGGCCAGGGTGCGGATGAGCCGGGTCGAGGCGTCCGACTGCGGGGCGAGCGGGGCCGCGGGGCCGCGGGCGCCCATCACGGATCCCCGTCGGTGTCGGCGTGCGTCATCTGCTCGAAGGCGGTGCCGACCGCGGCCCGCAACGACCCGTGGGGCGAGGCCAGGCCGAACAGGTCGCACAGCCACAGCCCGTCACAGGCCAGGCGGACGACGGTGGCCAGGGCGGGGTCGAGTCCGTCGTCGACCAGCCGGGCCTGCCAGCGGTCGGCGGCCTCCTGGAGGGGGACCAGCAGGGCGGGCTCGGCCGCCGCGGCGGCGAGCACGGCGGCACCCAGGCGCTCCTGGCCGGGAGCGGCCGGCTCCAGGGTGGCCCGGACGTAGGCGCGCGCGTACGCGCCGGGACGGGCCGCCTCGGGCGTGCCCGGCTCGGGCAGCGAGGCGGCGATGTCGTGCTCGAACTCCTCGATGATCCGCGTCACCATGGCCGCCACCAGGGCGTCCCGGGTGGGGTAGTGGTAGAGCACGCCGCCCTTGGACAGGCCGGCCTCGGCCGCCGCCGCGTCGAGCGTGAGGTGGCCGACCCCGTCGCGCAGCACGACCTGCTCGGCGGCGTCGAGGATCCGGCGCTTGGTGGCACCGCTGTCGCGGGCGGTCGTGCCGTGGGCCGGCCGCACCGGCGCGGAGGTGGAGGTGGTCGGTGCCATGGGGTGACTATACCGTCTGGACGGTACAGTAATGCCCGCCGCCGCTCAGTCCCGGCGGTTCCCCAGGTGCCACTGCCCGCAGATCCCGCACACGTAGGGCTCGAGCTGCACGCCGTCCTCGAGGAGCGCCTGGAGCCCGTAGCGGTTGGCGTCGTCGGCCGAGGCGTAGGCGGACTTCGGGGCACCGTCGGCCCGCCAGTGCTCGCGTGGGCCACCCCCGGCATCGGGGTCCCGCGGCCGGCGGATCGGCTTCCTGCCCCTCCTGGCCTTGGCCACCGCCCTACTCCGTGTACACGGGGCGCCGCTTCTCCTTGAAGGCGGCGGCGGCCTCGTTGAGGTTGCCGGTGAACCCGGCCAGCAGCTGGGTCCGGTTCTCCAGGTCCACGGCGGTCTGGAGGCTCCCCACCTCGAGGGCGCCCCACAGGGTGTCCTTGGTCAGGGTCAGTCCCAGCGGGCTGAGGGAGACCATGTGGGTGGCCATCTCCAGGGCCCGGTCGAGGACCTCGTCGTCCTCCATGAGTTGGGAGACCAGGCCGATCCGCTCGGCCTCGTCGGCCTCCACCTTGCGGCCGGTCAGGAGGATCTCGTTGGACCGGGACGTCCCGACGGCCCGGGGCAGGAGCCAGCTCACCCCGAGCTCGCACCCGGTCAGGCCGTTGGTGATCCCGGCGCCGCAGAACACGGCCGAACGGCCGGCCAGCCGGACGTCGGCCCCGAGGCTGAGGCACATGCCGCCGCCGTAGGCGGGGCCCTTGATGGCGGCGATGACCGGCTGGGGCATGTTGCGCAGGGCGGGCACGATGCCGCCCATGTACTCCATGGCCCGCAGGCCCATCCGGTGGCGGCCGAGGTCCTCGGCACCCGGGGGCAGTCCCGGCGTGCTCGAGCTCCAGGCCCGAGCAGAACGCCCGGCCGGCGCCGGTCAGGATCACGACCCGGCAGTCGTTGTCGGCGGCCACCTCGGCGATGGCGGCGTACAGGTCGCCCACCAGGGCGAACGACATCGAGTTCAGCCGGGCCGGGTTGTCGAGGGTGATGGTCCGCACATGGGGCGCGGGCGTGGTGACGGTGACGAGAGCCATGGCCACAGCCTCACCGACCGGGGCGCGCCGCGCCATTCGTCGCGCCGGACCGGTGAGACGGCGGCGGCCCTGACGGGATCGACGGGCGATACTGGTACCCGTCGGGGGCCCCGACCGAGGAGTGGGGGAGTGCCGTGACCGCTGGGGACGGAGGTCCGAACCGCGTCGGGCCGGAGGTGGGCCTCGACCCGAGGTTCGGTGAGGACGGCGCGGAACCGCTCCCGTGGGACGAGGCACTCGGCCTGCTGGAGCGGACGGAGCTGTCGTGGCTGTCGACCGTCACCACCGGGGCCAACGCCCTGCACAGCGGCACCGACCTGGTGATCGAAAGCGTCGCCCGGCGGATCGTGGACGGGGTCGAGCTCCTCCGGGTGGCCGACGCCTTCGAGGCCAAGTACGGACCCGAGTGGCGATTCGAGGTCGAAGGGGAGTCGTTCCGTGGTGCGGCCGGCAACCGGGCCCAGGCGTACGACGTGGTGCCCCGGGTGGGATTCGGCTTCGCCAAGGGCCCGTACGGACAGACCCGTTGGCGGTTCCCGACGGCGTGACCGGACCGGTGGTCACGCCGGAACTGTCACGTGTGTGCCGGGAGCGGATGCGGTGCGCCATCATTTGGGGCGTGCCGATCGATCCGTTCAGCGAGTTCGACCCCTACGGCGGAGCGCCCGCGCCCGACTCGCTGGTCGGCTTCCTGCTGGTCGCCACGCCCGCCGTCGACGACCCGAACTTCCGGCGCCGGGTCATCCTCCTGCTCGACCACGGATTCCAGGGTGCGCTCGGGGTGGCGATCGACCGACCCGGCGGAGTCGACGTCGACCAGCTCCTGCCGCGGTGGGAGGGTCTGGCCACCGCCCCGGCCGAGCTCTTCGACGGGGGGCCGGTGGCCCGCAATTCGCTCATCGGTCTGGTCCGCCTCGCAGCGAGGGCCGACGCCGAGGAGGGGTCGCCGGACCGTCCGACGGGCTGGCGTCTGCTGGTCGAGGGCGACCGCCCGGTGGGCACGGTCGACCTCAATGCCGATCCGGCACCCTTCGCCGGATCGCTGGTCGGCGCCCGGCTCTTCCGGGGCTACGCCGGATGGGAGTCGGGCCAGCTGGAGGACGAGATCGACGAGGGGTCGTGGTACGTGGTGCCGGCCGAGGCCCGGGACCCGATCTCGGCCGATCCCGAAGGCCTGTGGCGACGGGTGCTGAAGCGGCAGGGCGGGGCGCTGGCGCTCGTGTCGAGCTTCCCCGCCGACCCGACGACCAACTGAGGCGCCGGCCGGGACGTGCAGTCGCTACTCGGGGACGTGCAGTCGCTACTCGGGGACGTGCAGTCCCTGGGGTCGTCCCTCGGGCAGGGCCACCGTGCTCCGCAGCAACTCGATGAGGGCACGGGTGGGTGCGGACGGCAGCCCCCGGCTGCGCTGGGCGACGCCGACCCGGCGGCGGGGGAGTCCCTGTACGTGGACCGGGTGGAACCGGTCCCGCAGGAAGCCGGGGATGGCCGTGGCCGGAAGGATGGCCGGTCCGTAGCCCTCGAAGGTCAGCGACGCGATCAGCCGGAGCCCGTCGATCTCGGCGGCCGGCAGCAGGGTGATCCCGAGGGGGCGGGTGACCAGGTCGAGCTCGTCGCGGAATGCCGTCCCGGGCAGGGGCAGCAGCAGTTCGAGGTCGGCCAGGTCCTCGAGGGTGAGGGGGTGGTCCGGGACGGCGAGGGCATGGCCCTCGGGCACCACCAGCATCAGGTCCTCTTCGAAGAGCAGGCGTGTGACCAGGTCCTTCCCGCTCACCGGCAGGTGGAGGATGGCCAGATCGAGCTGGCCGTTGGCCAACTGGGGCTCGAGTCCCGTGGTGGTTCCCTCCACGATGACCAGGCGGAGCTTGGGGTGGCGCTGGGCGACCGCGTCCATCAGCCGGGGCACCAGCCAGCGGGCCGTGGTGCCGATCATCCCGACCCGGACCGTCCCGGTCACCTCGTCCTTGCAGGCGGCCACGTCGGACAGCAGGGCGTCGAGCTCGGACAGGATGCGCCGGGCCCGGGCCACCACCACGGTGCCCTCCTCGGTCAGGCGGCCGTCCGACCGGTCGATGAGCGGGGTGCCCAACTCCTTCTCCAGGCGGGCCACGTGGGCCGAGATGTTGGACTGGACGGTGCCGAGGTGCTCGGCGGCCGCCGAGAACGTACCGTGGTCGCTGATGGCCGTGAGTGCCTGGAGGTGTCGGAGTTCCATCGCCTGCAACGATACCAGGTATCTAGACAAACTGGTTGACTGATTGCTCGCGGTTGTTATACAGTGGTTTCACGACCACAGGACATAGGAATCCCCCTCCTTTCCTCGTTGAGTCAGTGCGAAGGGACCACCTCTCCCCCCCGGTGGTCCCTTTGCCGCGTCCAGGGGCTGATCGGGCTCCTCCCGGAGTCCGGCCCCCGATCGGGCTCCGGAACCCGTCGCCGGCCCGCCGGGCGGAACGGGGAGGACCGGCTCGTCCGGGTGGGCCGGCCTGCCCAGGAGCCAGTCCCCGTCCCCGGGTGCCCGGCAGTAGGTTGAGGACATGACCGACGCCACCGGTGCCGTCTTCGTCGACCTCGACCGAACGCTGATCGGCTCGGCCTCGGGACCGGTCCTGCAGGCCGCCATGGTGGCCGAAGGGGTCCTCCCGGCCGGACGCAGACTCCCCGGTGAGCGGTATCTCTACGGCTTCTACAACTCGTTCGGCGAGACGGTGCCCTTCATGAGCCTGGCCCGGGCCGCCGCCCGGCTCATGAAGGGCCGCTCCGCGGCAGCCGTGCGCGCCGCCGGCGAAGCCTCGGTGGAGGACCTCATCGACCTGGTCCAGCCCTGGGCCATCGACTGCCTGGCCGCCCACCGGGCCGAGGGCCGGCTCCTGGTGCTGGCCACCACCTCGCCCCATGCCCTGGTCGACCCGCTGGCCCGGGCCCTCGGCTTCGACGACGTGATCGCCACCCGCTACCAGGAGATCGACGGCCGCTTCACCGGCCGCCTGGTGGGCAAGTTCGTCTGGGGCATGGGCAAGCGGGACGCGGCGCGCGAGTGGGCGGCCGAGCGCGGCATCGACCTGGCCGACTGCCACGCCTACTCCGACAGCTTCTTCGACGTGCCCCTCCTCAGCGCCGTCGGCCACGCCCATCCGCTGAACGCCGACCCCCGGCTGGCCGCGGTGGCCGTGGCCCGCCGGTGGCCGCTCGAGCACTGGGACCGGCCGCCCGGCGTGCCGTCGGTGGTCGGGCTCGAGCCCTACCACCTGCTGCGACCGTTCATCCGGCCGGAGTCGTTCCCCTACGCGCGGTTCCGGATCGACGGGGTGGAGCACGTCCCGGCCGAGGGTGCGGTGATCCTGGCGTCGAACCACCGCAGCTACTTCGACGTGGCCGCCCTGGCCATCGTGGCCGCCCGCCTCGGCCGCCCGGTGCGCTTCATGGGGAAACAGGAGCTGTTCGACGCGCCGGTGGTGGGCCAGCTGTCCCGGGCCCTGGGCGGGATCGCCGTCGACCGGGGGAGCGGGTCGGGCGACCCGATGGCCAGGGCCACCGCCGCCCTGCGGGCCGGCGAGGTCGTCATCGTGCTCCCGCAGGGCACCATCCCCCGGGGCGAGGACTTCTTCGACCCCGTCCTCCACGGCAAGACCGGCGGCGGCCCGCCTGGCCGCCGACACCGGCGCCCCGGTGATCCCCATCGGCGTGTGGGGCACCGAGAAGGTGTGGCCCCGCAAGTCCAAGGTGCCGAACGTGACGACGCTCCAGCACCCGCCCCGCGTGACGGTCACCATCGGCCCACCGGTGAAGCTCGGCCTGACCGACGCGGTGGCCGACACCACCACCTTGATGGATGCCATCGTCGACCTGCTGCCGGACGAGGCCCGCGCCGTCCACGTCCCGACGGAAGAGGAACTGGCCGCCACGCGCCCGTCGGCGTGAACGTCCGGGCCACCCACGTCGGCCCGACGGCGAACCGGTCGGCCCGGACCTCGACGGCCGTCGCCGCCGTCTCCCTGGTCAACCGGCTCTCCCGGGCCCTCGGACGCGGGAGCGGGACGGTGGTCGGCGGTCGGGCCGGCCTCCTGGTCGACCCCGGCCTCCTGGCCACCCTGGCTACCGGCCGCCGGGTGGCCCTGGTGACCGGCACCAACGGCAAGACCACCACCACCCGCCTGCTGGCCGCGGCCCTGACCGGCCCCGCGGGCGACGCCCCCCCGGTCAGCAACGACACCGGGGCCAACATGCCGGCCGGCCACGTGGCCGCCCTGGCCGCGGCGCCCGGGGACCGGATGGCCGTGCTCGAGGTCGACGAGGGCTACCTCGGCCGCCTCATCACCGAGGCCGCTCCCGACGTGGTGGTCCTGCTCAACCTGTCCCGTGACCAGCTCGACCGGATCGCCGAGGTGCGGATGCTGGCCGACCGGTGGCGCACCTCGTTGGCCGCCCTCGCCCGGCCCGACGCCCGGGCACGACGGCACGGTGGTGGTGGCCAACGCCGACGACCCCATGGTGGCCTTCGCCGCGGCCACCGCTCCCGACGTCTGCTGGGTGGGTGCCGGCCAGGTGTGGCACGACGACGCGGTGGGCTGCCCGGCCTGTGGAGGACGCATCGGGTTCGCCGACGGCGGGGGATGGGCGTGCGACGCGCTGTGCCTTCGCCCGGCCCGAGGTGGCGGCCGACGTCGACCGAGGCGACCTGGTGCTGGCCGACGGGACCCGGCACGCCATCCGCCATCGGCCTGCCCGGCCAGTTCAACCGGGCCAACGCCGGCCATGGCGGCCATGGCCGCCGCACCGATGCTGGCAGCCGCCGGTCAGGCCGGTCCGTCCGACGCGGTGGGCACCGCCCTCGGTCGGATGGGCGGGGTGACCGAAGTGGCCGGTCGCTTCTCCACCATCTCCCGGTCCGGCCGGCCGGTCCGCCTCCTCCTGGCCAAGAACCCGGCCGGGTGGACGGCCATCTTCGACCTCCTCGACGAGACGGGCGACCCCGACGCCGAGGTGGTGCTGTCGGTCAACGCCCGGACGGCGGACGGCTTCGACACCAGCTGGCTGTGGGACGTCCCCTTCGAGCGGCTGGTGGGCCGGTCGGTGGTGGCCACGGGCGAGCGCCGCCTCGACCTGGCCGTGCGCCTCCGCTACGCGGGCGTGGAGCACGGGGTGGTCGACGGCCCGGTGGCCGCCCTCGACCACGCCCTGGCGGTGTCGACGCCCGGCACCACGACCGAGTTCCTCGGCAACTACACCGCCTTCGCCGACCTCCGGCGGGCGCTGTGAGCGAGCCGGCCGTGCGCCTGACCGTCGCCGTGATCTATCCCGACCTGCTCGGCACCTACGGGGACGGCGGCAACGGACTGGTCCTGGCCCGACGGGCGGCCTGGCGGGGGATCGACGTCGACCTCCTCCAGGCACCCTCGGACCGCCCGCTTCCCGCCGGCCGACCTCTACACCGTCGGCGGCGGCGAGGACGGACCGCAGGTGCGGGCGGCCACGACCCTGCTCGAGGACGGAACCCTGGCCGAACGGGTGGCCGCGGGAGCGGTGGTGCTCGGGGTGTGCGCCGGGTTCCAGCTCATCGGACGGACGTTCCCCGATGCCGCCGACCGGCCCCACGAGGGGGTCGGGCTGCTCGACGTGGCCACGGCCAAGGGCACCGGGGCCCGGGCGGTGGGGGAGTTGGTGGCGACACCGGCCCCCGACGCGCCCCGCACGGCGGGCGGGGACCGGCTGCCCCGACTCACCGGATTCGAGAACCACGGAGGGGTGACCGTGGTGGGTCCGGGGGCGCGCCCCCTGGCCCTGGTCGAGCGCGGGGTCGGCAACGGCGGTGGCGACGGCACCGAGGGTGCGTGGTCGGGACGGGTGCTCGGCACGTACCTGCACGGCCCGGTGCTGGCCCGCAACACGGCCCTGGCCGACCTGCTGCTCGGGTGGGCGCTGGCCCCGGACGGGGCGCCGGCCGGCGTCCCGGCCGAGCTCGAGCCGCTGGAGGACCATGAGGAGCTCGCCCTGCGGTCCGAGCGCCTGGAGGCGGTCGACGGCGCCCGGTCCCGGGGGTGGCGCGGCGTGATCGGACGGCTGCGGACCGGACGCTGACCGTCTGGTGCCGCGAGCCCCGGGCCGCGCCGCCATAATTGCCCGGTGGATCTCGCCGCCAAGCTGCAGCTGAAGCCGGAGCAGGGGTTGTGCGCGGTCGGGGAGCCGGACGGTGGCGTGTCGGCCCTGGACGGCATCGTCCGCCACGACGGGCCGTCTTCGGCCCTGCTGGCCTTCGTGACCGATCGGACCGGGCTCGATGCCCGACAGGACGTCATCGTCACCGCGGCCTCGGCCGACCGGCTGACGTGGGTGGCCTATCCGAAGGCCGGACAGCTCGGCACCGACTTGAACCGCGACTCGCTGGCCGCCCGGTTGCGGTCCCACGGGGTCCGCCCGGTCCGCCAGGTCTCCATCGACGACGTCTGGTCGGCACTCCGGTTCCGGCCGGCATGACCCCCGTCGGGCCACGGCGATCCGCCCGGCCGTGGGTACGCTCGCTGCGGTGAGGATCAGCACGGTCATCCTGCCCCACGAGCGGTGGTCCGAGGCCCGGGCCACCTGGCTACGGGCCGAGGAGCTCGGACTCCACGCCGCCTACACCTACGACCACCTCAGTTGGCGGTCGTTCCGCGACCGCCCCTGGTTCGAGGCCCTGACCACCCTGGCCGCGGCCGCCGTCGCCACGTCGTCGCTGCGGCTCGGCACCCTGGTCACCTCGCCCAACTTCCGCCACCCGGTCCCGTTGGCCAAGGAGCTGCTCACCCTGGACGACCTGGCCCAGGGCCGCCTGGTGGTGGGCATCGGCTCGGGAGGCACCGGGTTCGACGCCGGGGCCCTGGGCACACCACCGTGGCCCGCCGCCGAGCGGTCGGCCCGGTTCCGTGAGTTCACCGCCCTGCTCGACCGGTTGCTGACCACCGACGAGACCACCTGCACCGGCGCCTACTACTCGGCCCACGCCGTGGTGCGCCACCCGGCGCCCGTCGCATCGCCCCGGCCGCCGTTCGTGGTGTCGGCCCTGGGGCCGAAGGCCATGGAGGTGGCCGCCGAGTTCGGCCAGGGGTGGGTGACCACCGGCGCGGCCCGGAGGCGACCACCCGTCCGCCCAGGCCACCGTGGCCCGTCAGCTGGCCGACCTGGACGAGGCACTCGCCGCCCGCGGGCGCGACCGGTCGTCGATGGAGCGGGTGCTGCTGGACGGCTTCGGTGGCGAGCCCACCCTCGAGTCGGTCGACGCCTTCGTCGACGTGGCCGGCCGGTACGGCGCGCTCGGCATCACCGAACTGGTGGTCCACTGGCCCATCGCGGCGTCGCCGTTCGCCGTCGACGTCGGCCTGTTCGAGCGGATCGTCACCGACGGGGCGGCCCAGCTCGGCAGGTGAGCGGTCGGCTCAGGCCCGCTTGCGGGGCCAGTCGTTGCCACCGGCGTCGATGGGCTCGCTGCGCTCCGGCGACGGGGCGAGGGCCCAGGACCGGCGCCAGGCGGCGACGTCGGGACCCTGCAGCGACGGAGTGGTACCGGCCGCCGCCTGCTTCCGGGCCGTCCACCAGTCGCTGGTCGACTCGTTGGCCAGCGTGGCCACCGCGGCCTCGATGCGGGCGCTGAACTTGCGGGCGTCCTCGCCCTCGGCCGGCCACAGCGGCGTGCCGAAGGTCACCGTGGTCCGGGTGCGGCGGAGCGTGCTGCCGCCCTTGGGGATGATGTGGCGGGTGCCGTCGAGGTGGACCGGCACGACGGGCCGACCGGTGCGTGACGCCAGGTAGGCCGCACCCCCGCGGAACTCCTGGGCCCAGCCGTCGGGGGAGCGTCCCCCCTCGGGGAAGATGACGAGGTTCCAGTCGTCGGCCAGCAGCTCGGCGGCCAGGTCGGCCGACCGGCGGTTCACCTTGGTGCGCTCGATGGGGATGGCGCCCAGCAGGAAGGAGAAGGCGTCGGCCTTCCAGCGCCGGTCGAAGAAGTAGTCGGCCGCCGCCGCCACCACCGTGCGGTGCCGGAACCGCAGGGGCAGGCAGGCCAGCAGCAGCGGGGTGTCGACGTGGCTGGCGTGGTTGGCCGCGAAGATGACCGGCGTCTCCAGGTCGACCAGCCCCTCCTCGCCGCGCAGTTCGGGCGAGGCCAGCGCCCGGGCCAGTGGCCGGGTCACGTTGTCGAGCACCACGGCCCGGGCCAGGCGCACCGGGTACCGGCGCGACCAGGCGGTGTCGTAGTGGACGCCCAGTTCCGGGTCGGGGGCGGGCCGGGGGACCGAGCCGGGCCAGGTCGGCGCGGCCAGCGGGAACCGGGCCCGCCCGGCCCGCGCCACCAGGGCCGCGGGGCGCAGGTCCGTGGAGCGGCCCCCGTCGGCCGAGGCGTCCCCGAGCCCGGCGTCGGTGCGCACGGCCCGGCGGGACCGCAGCGAGCGCGAGGTGTCGCGGATCTTGCTCATCGGGCCCGAGCCGTGTCGACCGGGCTCACTGCACGTCCGCCATCAGGATCGGCGGGGCGTGGAGGTGGGTGAGGGTGGGCGAGGTGCCGACCACGTCCCGGGCCATCTCCAGGGCGTCGGCCAGGGTGGTCGCCGCCCGGAACCCGAGCCGGTGCACGGCCTTCTGGTCGCCTCCGACGAGGATGACGGCGCCGAGGTGCTGCAGGGCGTGGGCGCACCAGTACCACATGTAGAAGGGATGGACGCCGTGGTAGGCGTGGCCCGTCCGGTACAGGTGGACGTACCACGGGTCGGTGGCGAACCCCTCCTCGAACTGCTCCGACATGACGTTCGGGTCGGTCGTCTCGCTCAGCACCTGCTCGAAGAAGTCGATGTAGCTCGGGTGGTGGACGGGGTTGAACTCCCACGGGGTCGGGTGGGTCATGATCAGGACCCCGCCCTCGCGCACCAGCGGCTTGCCCCGGTAGAGGTTGAAGAAGTACCCGAGGCCCAGGCAGGCCACCAGGATCGGGTTGAGGATCGAGTTCACGTTGTACGGGCTGATGTAGGGCAGGCCCATGGTGAGGATGTCGGTCTGGCCCTCGACCACCACGCCCTGCTGCTCCCACACGTTGGCGGTGGTGACGGCGTGGACCGCCTCCACCTCGCCGGCCTGGACCGAGGTCATCCGATGGGGGGCCTTGACCGAGTGGAAGATCTTGCGGGCGTGGCGGGCCGGCACCCGGTCGAGGGCGGCCGCCGCGCCGACGAAGGCCAGGCGGTCCTTGGCCTTCCACTCCCACTCGCGCTTCTGGAGGAACTGGAACGCCCCCGGAAAGGTGTCGTTGTTGAGGGTCGTCTCGATCTGGAACACCTTGACGCCGGCGTCGCGGATGAGCCGGCCCATCCGCCAGTTGGCCGAGTGGAGCTCGCTGCGGTGCTGGTCCATGAACGACTTCGACCGCCGCATGGTCTCGGGGTTGTGGTGGTGGCGCAGGCTCTTGTAGCTGGCCAGGCCGGTGGCCACGCTCTTGTGCCCCCCGTCCATGGCCACCAGGTTGATGTTCACGTAGACCAGCAGGTCGCTCTCGGCGGCCCGCTTGTTGATCTCCACGTCCTCGCCCTGTTCGGTCTGGCCCAGGTGGACGAGGTTGGACGGGTCCTCGGCGTCGTGCTGGGTGAGCAGCCCGTTCGGGGCGAAGGCGTCGTAGATCCGGTCGCCGATGGCGTGGCGCAGCTCGGGCTCGGTCATCCGCCGGTGGAGGGCGAGGGCCACGATGAGCTCGACGTCGTCCACCCCGGCCTCGGCGGCCAGGTCCAGGACCTGCTCCATCACCAGCTGGCGGATGTCGGGCCGCTCCATCGGGGGGAGCGGGAGCGAGATGTCGTCGAAGGCGATGGTCAGCTTCATGCCCGCGAACAGCAGCGCCGGCAACGGGTCCTGGTCCCCCTCGGGGTGGGTGAGGGCGTGGCGGATGGCGGCCTGGGGGTCGCTGCAGCGGGTCGATGGGCTCGGGCGCGTAGATCACCCGGCTGCCCTCGGGCAGCTTCTCCAGGCTGAACCGCTCCCCGTGCCAGAACAGGGTGGGGGGCGTCGAGCTGTCGACGTCGAGCACGAATCCGGGCCTGGGGCTCATCGGGTGCGTCCTTTCGGGTTGCGGAGGTCGAAGGCCACCTTGACCGCACCCCGGCGGCCGGCGGCCCCGGCGTGGACCAGGGCCTCCTCGTAGCGCTCGAGGGGATAGAGGGCGGACACCAGGCGGCCCAGCGTGGCGGCGCCCACCAGGTCGATGGCCAGCTCGAAGCTGCGCCGGTCGGGTGCGCCCGGCTCCGGTGCCGTCTCGTTGCCGTAGGCGTAGGCCCCGACCAGGGTCAGCTCGCGGTGCCACAGCGGGGCGAGGTCGACGGTCACCTTGGCCGGCATGCCGACCAGGACCACCTTGCCCCGGGGGCGGACCATGGACAGGGCCTCGGTGATGGAGGCGGCGCTGCCGACGCAGTCGAACACGACGTCGGCGCCCTCGGTGAGGCGCCCGGCCAGCACCAGCGACCCGGCCTGGCGACGCACGGCCCGGGACAGCTGGTCGGGCGGGACCACGTGGTCGGCGCCGAGCGAGGCGGCGAAGGCTCGCGCTGGCCGGGGTGCTTGGCCCCGACGACCACCGTGCACGGGGTGGTGGGGCGCACCAGGTGGTGGAGGGCGGCGACGGTGGTGAGCCCGAGTGTGCCGGCACCGACCACGGCGACCACGTCGCCGGCGGCCACGTGGGCCGACAACGCGGCGTGGACGGCGCACGCGGTGGGCTCGATCATGACGGCGTCCTGGTCGCTCAACGATTCGGGGACGGCGTGGAGCTGGCTGGCGTGGGCCATCAGCGGTGCGGTCGACCATCCGCCGCCGGTGTCGGTGCAGAACCCGGTCTGGAGTCCGGGCTCGAGCGCGCCGAAGGCGATGTTGCCGCAGCGGCCGGTGTGGCCCGACCCGCACTGCACGCAGGGCGGGTCGATGTGGCGGGGGGCGCAGCCCAGCACCGGCTCGATCACGGCCCGGGTGCCGGGCGCCAGCGTGCGTCCCGAGGCGTCCACGCCGCCGTCGTCGAGCACGCCGACCACCTCGTGGCCGGGGACGAACGGGAAGCTGACCATGTCCTCGAAGTAGCGCGAGGTCCGTCCGTCGATGGTGGCCAGGTCGGACCCGCAGATGCCCGACAGCAGCGGACGCAGCGGCGTACCAGTCGTCGCCCGGGCGCTCCGGTGCCTCGGCGTCGAGCAGCTGGAGGGGGCCGATGCCCGCCCCCCGGCCCGACCCGAGGAGGGAGGCCACCCGCGAGGCGGCGAAGCGGGGGAGGTTGCGCTCCAGCACCAGCGCCTTCATCGGCCGGCCCCCGTCGTGTGTCCCGGCCGGCCAGTCGGCGGGCCTGTCCGGCCCGGGCCGCCGGGCTGGTGCGGCCGCGCCGTGCCGCACCCCGGCGGTCGATCGGGCCCGAGGGGCAACAGGGGCTGGCCGCCGCCGTCGGCCATGTGCCAGGTCTCGACGTGCCAGCCCCGGCGCCGGGCGATGGCCGCCAGCTTGGCCTCGGGGTTGACCGCCACCGGGAAGCCCACCGCCTCGAGCATGGGCAGGTCGCTGGCCGAGTCGGCGTAGGCCATGGACTCCTCGAGCTTGAGGCCCTCGGACTCGGCGTAGTCGGCCAGCACCAGGGCCCGGGCCTCGCCGATGGGCGGGAGCTGCTCGAGGCGGCCGGTGAACACGCCGTCCTCGACGCCCAGCTCGGCGCAGACGATCTCGTCGAACAGGGGCCGGAAGGGCTCGACCACGAAGTCGAGGGCACCGGTGATCAGGATCGTCCGGTGGCCGAGGGCCTGGTGGGCCCGCACCCGGGCGATGCCGGACGGGAAGGACTTGGCCAGCAGCAGGTGGTGGAACAGGTCCCACCCGTCGTCGTGCAGCCGGGCGGCCGGCGCCCCCTCGTAGCGTCGGTAGAAGGAGCGCAGGAAGTCGCCCCGGTCCCGACGGTCGAGGGCCAGCAGCGACGGCGCCTCGGCCACCAGGTCGGCCACGAAGGCGGCCCGCTCGCGCCGGCGGCAGGTGCCGGGAGGCCAGCCAGGCGTAGGAGTCGACCACGTTGGAGGCGATCAGGGTGTTCTCGAGGTCGAAGGCGGCCAGGTGGCGGTCGGGGGAGAGGATGTTCTTCCTGGCCCGGTCGGCCCGGTTGGTCTTGATCGACTTGCCCGCGGTGCGTGCGGACCCGGGCGTGCTCGATGATCGAGGGCAGGTGGATCTCGCGGACGTAGGTGGTCCAGTCGATGGCGCCGGGATCGAGGCAGAACGTGGCCCGGTCGTCGTCGTCCATGCGGTCCCACAGGGCGAGGAGCCGGTCGACCCGGTAGAGGGCCTCGGTCTCGGTGTAGGCCCCGTACAGCTCGACGTAGCCGAGCGCCCGGTCGGCCAGCAGGTGCTGCTCCTCGAGGGCGGCCATCCACTCGGCCCGCTTGCCCCGGATGGGGAGGGACCCGACCACCCGCTCGGCCAGGGTCATCGCCTTGGAGGCCCGGGTGAGCTGGCGCTGGACCCGTCCCCGGCCCGGGAACGACCACTCGGGCACCACGATGGGCTGGCCGTCCTGGTCGTAGAGCGGGGTGCTCCTGGAACCAGGCGGTCACCAGCTCGACCAGGCGCGCCGTAGCGGAACGGGTTCCGGACGCCCGGAGGCCACGTGGTACACCGACGGGCCGGCGTAGGCGTCGGCCGGGTCGTCGGACGCCGGCGTCGAGGAGCGCCTCGCCGGCCACGGCGATGATGGCGGCCACCACCAGGTCGACCGGGATCACGTCGGTGACGCCCTCGGGCACCCCCGGGAACTCGCGGAGCAGGCCCCGGGCGTAGGAGATGATGATCGGCTCCGCCATCCGGAAGCCGCGGATCCACCCGGGCCGGGGCTCGGCCAGGGCCGACTCGATGATGGACGGGCGGATGATGGTGATCGGGACGGTGTCGCCGAACTGGGACACCAGGGCCCGCTCGCCGAGGGCCTTGGTGTACGGGTAGGCGTCCGGCCAGCCGAGCGACTGGGCCCGGGCCTGGCCGATCTCGACCATCTGCTTCTTGACCCAGTCCTCGCGCAGGCGCTCGGCCCGCTCGGCCAGCAGGTGGAGGCCGGCACCGCCGAGCTCCTCGCGGGCCGCCTTGTGGAAGCCGGCCAGCCGCTCCGGGCTGGCGGGACTCGGCCTCGGAGTCGCCGCGCTGGCGGCGGGCGGCGCTGCACCTCGCTGGCGCCAGTCGACGTCCACGGTGAACGGGTTGGCGTCGAGGAGCTCCTCTCTGGCCTCGCCCTGGTGGGTGCCGGCCACGTAGGCGGTGGACACCGGGATGTAGTGCACCGGGCCGGTCCGCCCGTCGGCCTCGGCCAGCTGCGCGGGCGGCCACGATGGCGGCGGCCACCCGGGACGGACCGAGCAGGTTGACCTCGACGGCGGCGTCGAGCGGCGAGTCGAAGCTGACCGAGGCGGCCGAGTGGACGACGATGTCGCAGCGCGACAGTCGCCGCCAGGCCCGTCGGCGTCCAGCCCGAGCCCGTCGGTGGCCACGTCGCCGGCCACGGCGGAGACCCGGGCGGCCATGGCCGCGTCGAACCCGTCGCCGAGCTCCTCGCGCAGGCGGTCGAAGCAGTCGTTCTTCAGGATCTCCTTGGTGGCCCGCTGCATGGGCGTGGCCCGCCGGCCCGGGCGGATGAGGAGGACGACCTGGCTGTCGGGGACGCTGCGCAGGATGCGCTCGACCAGTGCGGTCCCGAGGAACCCGGTGGCGCCGGTGATGAAGAAACGCCTACCGGCCAGGGCGTCGCGGACGCGGGTCACCCGATCTGTCTACCATATGGTAAGTGACGGGGTCGACCACAGGACAGGGTGCGCCGGCGGCCCGGGACCGGAGCCGGCCGAGGCCGGTGCCGGCCGGCGGTCGGACGGACGCGGACGGGGTCACCACGTCCGAGCGGATCCTCGACGCCGCCCTGGCCTCGTTCGCCACCCGGGGCTACGAGGCGTCGTCGCTCGACGCCCTGGCCCTCGGTCTCGACATCCGCAAGCAGACCATCCTCTACTGGTTCCCGAGCAAGGAGGTCCTGCTCGAGGCGGTCATCGACCGCAGCGCCATCGAGCTGTCGGCCGCCCTCGAGGAGTCGCTGACCACGGCCGGCACCGGGTGGTCCCGGGTCGAGGCGGTGGTCCGGTCGGTCTTCCGCCTGGCCGCCCGCCGGCCCGAGCTGCTCGGCCTGGTCCGCGAGATGGGGCGGCTCGGCACGCCGGCGGCCACCCGGTTCGTGACCGCCGTCGAGCCCCTGGTGCAGCGGGCCACCGGGTTCCTCGAGGCGGAGATGGACGCCGGGCACATGCGGCGCCACGATCCGCGGCTGCTGCTGCTGGCCATCTACTCCACGGTCATCGGCATGCTGACCGAGGTGGAGGTGCTGCGGGCCTTCGGCGAGGAGCCGACCGCCCGCTCCCTGGTCCGCCGCCGCAACGAGATCCTCGAGCTGCTGCGCTCGGCCCTGGTCACCGACGCGCCTACCTGAACGCGGCGGCCGGCCGAGCCGTGCGGCCGATGCCGATGCCGACGGCCGGGTCAGTCGGTCGCCTTGGCCGCCCGCCGCTCGCGCCACGACGGCTTCGGCGGCGGCGGTGCGGGGCGCACCGGCTTCTTCGGCGTGTACCGCTTGTTCGCCTCGGGGCCGGTCGGTGTCTTCGACTTGCGCGCACTCCGCGCCGCCTGCCGCGGGCCGCGGCCGCCTCGGCCCGGGACGGGCGGGCCGCCGCGCCGCCGGGCTGCCCGCGGCGCGCTCGGCCTTGATGCGCGCCGTGACCTCCTTCTGGACCTTGTAGGAGCGGTAGAGGAGCCAGACGGCGAGCAGCAGGAACGGGAGGCCGACGATGAAGTCGGAGTTCGAGAAGCCGAGGAAGGTGAACAGGGCCACGAAGCCGACCAGCGCCCGGCGACCGAGGTAGGTGGTGAGCAGCGAGGGCGACGCCGCACACCAGGCCGACGATCAGCGTGGTCTCGGGGGTGAACTGGCCCTTCTTCACGTGGAAGTTCGGGTTGCCGGTCTCGACGGAGTAGATGAGGACGGCGAAGAAGACGGCCATGAACGCCGGCGATGTAGGAGTAGACGCGCTCGCGGCCGTCCAGGCGGTCGATCGTCCACTTGGTCGGATTGCCGTTGCGGTCGAGCGACGGCTTGGCGGGCGCCGAGCGGCGCGGCGTCCATGAGGCGTTCCATCAGGCGTCGCCGGGGCGTGGCGCGGGTCCGTCGCCGTCCGTCGCCGTCCAGCCTCGGCGTCGTCGTCCGTCGTCGTCGGCTCGTCGTGGTCGGACATCGGCCTCAGGCTACCGGTCCGCCGGGGCTGGCCCCGTGGCCGGCCCCGGTCGGGCACCAGCACCAGCCCGAGCCCGGCGTTGTCGGCCCGCGGCGATCTCCCAGGCCGGCCGACCCGTCGCCGCCCTCGAGCGGGTCCGAACGGCGAGGTGGCCGGCACCGCTCCGGGCACGCCGGCCGGGCTCCTCGACCTCGAGCGCGCAGGTGGTGGACCCGTCCCGGCAGTCCGCCGAGCCACTCGGCCACCGGACCGGCCGGGTCGGCGCCGTCGGGACCGACCAGCCGGACGCCCAGCGGCCCGGGCCAGGCCAGGTCGACCCAGCGCAGCCCGTCGGACGTGCCCTCGCCGACCGTCCGTCCGCCGAGCAGCCCGCCGAACAGGTCGAGGCCGGCGTCGAGGTCGGCCACCACGTGGCAGACCTGCAGGAGCGCGGCCGGCGGCACCGGCCCCGACCCGTCGGACCGCATGCCGCCGGGCGGTGGGGTAGTCGTCGGGGGCCGGGCTGCTCCACGACTGGTGCTCCTCGGCCAACTGCACCACGACGCCGGTGGCCACCTTCGGGTGGAGGAAGGCCTCCATCCACTCGGGGTGGCTCAGGTCGATGCCGACCGGCTCGATGCCGAAGGCCCGGGCCCGGTCGATGGCGTCGGCCAGGTCGGGCACCTTGAACGTGAGGTGGTGGGCGCCCGGGCCGTTGGCCGGCGAGGAACCGGGAGAGGAAGTCGTTGACCTCGACGTCCCAGGGCATGAGCACCTCGACCCGGGCGCCGTTGGCGAACCGGAGCTGGGCCGGGGCGAAGCCGGGCCCGGGCCCGCCCGAGCTCCACGACGGCCCCGAGGTCGGTGGCGTAGCGGTCCCAGACGTCCTGCCAGCGGGGTACGGCGTGGGCGACGTGGTCGAGGACGGTGCCCTCGATGCGCGGTGCCCTCGGTGTGGTGCGGTCGACATGGCCACAGCCTGGTCCGTGGCGACCGGCGTTGTCGACACGGCCGGTCCGGTCCGGCCGCTCGAGCCCGGGCGGCCGGTGTCCCCGGGGTTCGGCGATGCCCCTTGTCGCATCGGGACGCCCCCGGTACGGTCGGGTCATGGACTTCCGCACGGAATCGGTGGTCGACCTGGCGGCACAGGTCCGGAGCGGGGACCGGTACGGCAGCCGAGCTGGTCGACCATGCGCTGGCGGCCATCGCGGCCCACAACCCCACCGTCAACGCCTTCGTGGCCGTCGACGAGGGACGGGCCCGGGCCGCGGCCGACGCGGTGGACGCCAAGGTGGCGGCGGGGGAGGACCCGGGACCGCTGGCCGGCATCCCCCTCGGGGTGAAGGACCTGGAGGACGCCGCGGGCTACGTGACCACCCACGGTTCGGCCGCCTATGCCGACCGTCCGCCGGCGACCGAGGACTCGGCCCTGGTGGCCCGCCTGGTGGCGGCCGGGTGCGTGGTGGTCGGCAAGACGAACACCCCGGAGCTCGGATGGAAGCCGGACACCGAGAACCCGCTGTTCGGGGCCACGCTGCAACCCGTGGAACCTCGAGCACACCGCCGGCGGCTCGTCGGGCGGGCAGCGCGGCGGCCATCGCCTCGGGCATGGTGCCGCTCGCCACCGGCTCCGACGGCGGCGGGTCCCTGCGGATCCCGTCGTCGGCCTGCGGCCTGTCGGGGATGAAGCCGTCGCTCGGCCGGGTCCCGTCGGGCGGCCCGCACCCGCCGGACTGGCAGAACCTGTCGACCAAGGGCCCGATGGCCCGCCGGCTCGTCCGACCTGGTGGCCGCCCTCGAGGTGGTCGTCGGTCCCGATCCCGTCCGACCTGCGGTCGCTGCCCCGGCCCGAGGCGTCGTGGCTGGCCGCGCTGCGAGGACCCGCATCCGCCGGCCCGGGTGGCCTGGTCGCCCACCCTGGGCTACGCCGAGATCGACGACGAGGTGCTGGCGCTGTGCCAACGGGCCGTCGACGTGCTGGCCGACCTCGGGTCCGACGTGGTCGAGGTCGACACGGTGTTCGACGAGGACCCGGTCGACTCGTGGCTGACCCTGTCCGGCGTCTACAACCTGCGCACCCACCACGACCTGATCGGCACCGAGGCATGGGGCCGGGTCGATCCGGTGCTGCGGATGGTCATCGAAGGGGCGGCCGTCCACCGGCCCGCTCGACGTGGTGCGGGCCGAGGACGCGTGCCACGCGCTCAACCTGCGCCTGGTGGACCTGTTCCACGACGTGCGGCTGCTGGTCACGCCCGACCATGGCCGCGCCGCCGCCTCCGCGGTCGCTCGGCGGCGCCGGGCTGATCAACGGGACCCAGGACTACAACTGGGTGAAGATGACCTACGCCTTCAACATGACCCGGTCGCCGGCGGCCACCGTGTGCGTCGGGCTGACGTCGGCCGGGGTGCCCGGTCGGACTGCAGCTGGTCGGTCCCCAGCACGCCGACCTGGTGGTGCTGCGGACGGCGGCGGCCCTCGAGGCGGCGCTCGGCTTCGACCGACGCTGGCGCCCTATCCGCCGGGTTGAGCGGCGGTCCCGATCCGTGGCCGGTCCGCGTCGCCGGTCGTCGAGCCGGCGGGGTGGTCCGCCCGGGCTAGCATGCTCATCTGCATTGTCGCGGTGCTCGGACACCGTGGCGTCCGGGCGCTTAGCTCAGTTGGTTAGAGCGCAGCCTTCACACGGCTGAGGTCGGAGGTTCGAGTCCTCTAGCGCCCACCAGGTCAGAGGCCATAAATGGCTCCGGGACAGAGCGAGTGTCCTACAAATGTCCTAATCAGCGGTACAGTTGGCGGCATGGCGACCACTAGGACAAGAGACGAGGCCCGGCACGATGCGCGAGCGCTCGCCGGGTCACTGGCAACTCCGAGCCTTCGCTGGCGCCGATCCCGTCACCGGGAAAGCGACTCAAGTGGCCCGGACGTTCGTAGGCACCCGAGCGCGCAGCATCGAAGGCGCTCGCCGCTCTGGTCACTGAGGTCGAGGCCGGCGTGTTCGCCCCGACCTCCGCCACCGTCGGCCAGCTCCTGGACCAATGGCTCGAAGCAGGGGAGCACACACAGCGGCCGCGGACCCTCTACGAGAACCGTCGGAAGATTGAAGCAAGGATCCGCCCGAAACTCGGAGCCGTAAAGCTGAGCAACCTTGACGCCGCCATGCTCGACAAGACCTATCGCGGCTGGCTGGCCGAGGGCCTGTCACCGGCAACCGTCCACAAGTACCACACCATCCTTTCGGCGGCACTGAGGCAAGCCGTCAAGTGGGGCTACATCGACTCTGCCCCGACGGCCAGGGCAACGCCACCGAAAGTCGAGCGCCACGAAATGAAGGTGCCAACGCCCGAACAGCTGTCCGCACTGGTGAATGCTGCCGACGCCGTCGATCCCGTCTTGGCGACGGCAGTTGCGCTGGCTGCCCTGACCGGGGCCCGTCGGGGAGAGCTGGTCGCGTTGAAGTGGTCCGACATCGACCTGGGCGCCGGCAGGGTCAAGATCGCAAGGTCACTCACCGTCGCTCGTGGGGAGCAGCACACCGGGCCGACGAAGACCCACCAGTCGAGAGATCTCGCCCTCGATCCCGTGTGCCTCGAGGTCCTGCGCCGTCGGTGGGCCTACATGCTCGAGCTCTCGGCTGAGGCCGACTCACCGCTCGTCCCTGATCCCTACGTCCTTTCCTACAACGCCAATGGGGCGACAGCCGCAAATCCAGACACCCTCACCCATCGCTTCAACAAACTCTGCGTGGCCAATGGAAGCGCCGGCCCTGAAGGAGCTGCGCAAGACGCGCCGAAGGCCACCGCGGACGGATCTCGCGCCGGGGGAGCGCTGGCCCTTCCGCTTCCATGACCTCCGGCATTTCTCGGTGACGACGCTGATCTCAGCCGGTGTCGACGTGAGGACTGTTGCCGATCGTCACGGCCATGCCAAGGCGACCATGACCCTCGACCGGTATGCCCACGCGTTGCCGGAGCGAGATCGAGAAGCGGCCGGAGTCCTGGGAGCGGCGTTGACTCTTGGGGCTTCGAAAAACGGCGGGGTCTAGAGCGCCGGCCAAAAGTTTGATCCCAATTACTGCCTGCCCCACAACCAGGCACGAGTGGGGCACCCTGTCACTCAGACATCAAATCGCCTCTCCGTGCGGGGTGAGCGACGGTAACGGTAGGGCACCCGTCGGGTGATTGGACGGGCGTAAACTGCCTGCTTCGGCCTGGTACGTCCTGGTTCACTTGACAGCGGACCATTCTGTTGCTTCGCTGGCTCCAGGGAGGCGCACCATTCGCCCCGCCGAGATGTCGACGCCTTCAAGGGTCGTGTGGTCGTCCGAACAACGAGACGGGGGAACACCATGAGCCCTTTCCGTCGTTGGTGGTCCGCTCCTAGCGGACGCCCGCTTCGAACCCGGCAGCGGTTTTCGATTCTTTTGTCCCTGGTCAGCGTGGTCGCACTAATCGGCGGCGTGGGGCTGCAATCTGGAGATGCGGAGGCGTCCCCGTCTGTATGGTCAGTTTCCCCCAGCCCGGATATAGGTAGTGGCACCAATATCCTCAGCGATGTGTCCTGTACCAGCTCGATCAGATGCATGGCAGTGGGATGGGAGTACGACGGATCAGAGGATCAGACTCTGGTGGAGTCCTGGGACGGGACCGCCTGGTCTGTAGTCTCCAGCCCCAACGCTGACAGTGGCACCAACGTCCTCGATGGCATTGACTGCACCAGCGCAGGCGATTGCATTGCAGTAGGCGAGCACGATGGCCTGACCTTGATCGAGTCCTGGGACGGGATCGCGTGGTCGATCGTCCCCAGTCCGAATCCCAGCGGCAATGTCAGCACACTCGGTGGCGTGTACTGCACCAGCTCGACCAACTGCGTGGCGGTGGGGTCGGACTACAGCGGAACTCTCATCGAGTCCTGGAACGGGACCGGGTGGACGATTACACCGAGTCCCAACAACGGCGGCTATGACAACAGTCTTTCCGGTGTTTCCTGCACCAGCCCAACCAACTGCGTGGCAGTGGGGGCGAGCCCCGGCGGCACCCTCATCGAGTCCTGGAACGGGACAGCGTGGTCGATCGTGCCCAGTCCCGATCCCATCACCAATGGGGGCTCACTCAATGGGGTCTCCTGCACCAGCCCGGCCGACTGCGTGGCAGCAGGGTGGTTCTTCTACAATGGATCCAATGCACAAACGCTGGTGGAGTCCTGGGACGGGACCACCTGGACGATTGTCACAAGCCCCGATCCCGAACCGAGCAAATTGCTCACCGGGCTATCTTGTGCCAACTCGACAAGCTGTGTGGCGGTGGGCTGGCAATACAACGGAAAGTACAATCAAGCCCTCGTTGAGTCTTGGGACGGTGGGGCCTGGTCGGTGACGTCCACCCCGGACCCGAGTCGCCAAGGTGACTATCTCTCCCGCGTGACCTGTAGTAGCACTACCAACTGCGTGGCCGTAGGCGAATCTCTGAAGCACGTTCCAAGAGTAAGAGCAAAAGTGGGTCAGACGTTGGCCGAGATTGGTTCTCCTCTACCGGGTCCGACGATCACGAGGTTCGCCCCGCTTGCCGGAAAGCTAGGGAGAACAGTAACAATCACCGGGACCAACCTGGCAGATGCCAACCAGGTCGAGTTCGCGGGCACTGAGGCCCAAATCATTAGTGAGACTGCGACGAAGGTGAAAGTAACAGTCCCAACCGGCGCGACGTCGGGAACGGTAACTGTGACGACGCCCGAGGGAACGGCGACGACCAGCAACAGTTTCATTGTGAAGTGACCCGAACCGCTGGCGGTGGGTAACGGTAGCTGGTCCGCTTTGGTACACCTGTCGACTTTGGCGAGGAGCGTTCCATTGCGCCTGCCCCATATCACCTGCAGTGGCTCTGGGCGCGTTATCCAGCGACGGGTGCTTGCCGAGCGCGAACTGCCCCTGAACTCGCAGCACCTCGGGGACAGACGGTGCCTCGTGATCCCGAATCTCTCAGGCAACAGTGGGTCAGGCGACCCTGGGAATCCCCCGCATCGCCGTGCCGACTTCGTGGACTTCCAACTGGGACCTGATCCAGAACCGTTCCGGGTCTGGGTTGATCTTGGACGCTCGCCCATCTTCATACCACCGGACGGTGAAGGGCGGCCCACCATCCTCTCCATGCACCGCTATCACGACTCCGACGATCTCGCCGTGTGCGACCGTTCGCCCCGGCTTGACCAACTGATCCCCGACTTCCGCTCTCATGGTGCGCCGGTCCTCCCTTCGGCACCCCTCGATTCCATCGTCCCCCCGATCCGGCCCGAATGCAATCGCGAGACGGTTACGAAAGTGTCATCGACCTGCCCCACAACCGGCTCGGGGCGCGATCAGTAGTCGGGCCTGCCTCCTTCCTGCCCAGCCAAAGTGCGCTTGGGTATTCTTGAGGACAATCGCCGGATCGAGAGTGCATCTCCCAGTGCCGAGGGAGATGAACCGGGCTACCGTTTCTTCGTAGCCAAGATATTGGAGGCCCTTTGATGCCCGACTTCCCTGCTGTCACGCATGTTGCCCTCACGGTGAGCGACCTTGAGCGCAGCCGCCCGTGGTACCGACGGCTGTTTGGTTCCGATCCGGTAATCGATGAGGACACGGGTCCCTTCCACCACGTTGTCTGGCTCATGGGTGGCACCCTCGTCGGTATCCACCAGTTCCCGGACCTCAAGAGCTCAGAGCCGTTCGACGAACGTCGTCCAGGCCTGGATCATTTGGCCTTTGCCTGTGCCAATAGGTCCGAGCTGGAGGAGTGGGAGCGTCGCCTCAATGACCTCGATGTCGCAAACGGAGGCATCGTGGATGCACCGTATGGCTCGGGCTTGTCATTCCGCGATCCTGACAACATCGCTCTGGAGTTCTTCGCTCCGCCTGGGTAGCCAAGCGGCCTTCCCGTCGAGCGCAGGGACCGATGCGCGGCGGAAACGGGGGCATCCCACATCGCCGGGAGCGGGTCGCGGGATCCACGGTCAGGATCTAGAGGAGGTCGCTGGCCTTGACCGCCGCGCTCCGACGCAACTGGGGGATGATCAGAGGGTCGAGTCGCTGGGCTGGCGGTAGGCTGGTGGGTATGCAGCGCCGCTGGTTCACGTGGCACATGAACGCTTACCGCCTCATTGTCGGGGCCATCGTTCTTGCCATTGTGCTTCCTGCATCGGCAACCGGGGTCCGGGCGATGTGGTTCGTCGCGCTCGCGTGCGTGTTTGTCGTGCTTTGCGCCGTTGTCATCGGAACAGCGCGTGCCGTCGATCCGGGAATGGCTGCGTCACTGAGTACCTGGTCGGCGCCGACCCGGTTTACGGGCGCAACCTCACCCGAGACGTCGGATCGAGCTGGGAGCATCCCCGATCGCCTGGTCGGGAGGGGACAGTTCCTACTCGTCGGGGAATGCTTGGGCGATTCGCACCTGCACCAGGTTCTCGACGAGAGTCTTGGGCAGCGGCGTGTCGATCGGAAACTGAAGCGCACCGGACGAGAACTTGTAGCGATCAAGCTGGCCAGCCAGGACGGGAAACACTGATCCGCTGTGGGGCAGATAGCTGAGGTGATTCTTGAACGCCGCGAAGCCAGCGATGACCTTTCCTTGCAACCTGAAGGCCGGGAGGCCGTAGGAGATCCCTTCTTCGGCCTCGGGAACCACATCGAGGATCGTCTGGCGCAGCCGCTGGAGGGTGGACCGCTTCGGCTCCTCGACCCCATCCAGATATTTGTCAATCTCAGCGCTCGACATGCACAAGATTGTTGGCTCTCGTCCGAACATGGTCAAGGGTGGGTCGCACGCCTGCCCCCGAACGCCGAGTCGAGGTCGCTCATCGGCCGGAGGCCGCTCGCGTTGCGCGAGCTGTCACCAACCAGGCACGTGAATCGCCCCGGGTTCCATGACTGCTTCGGCTATTGGGTAACCGCCTCGAGGGCGGGTGCTTCTTGACGGTAGTGGGTGGCCTCGAACTCTGCCGGCGTGCCGTGGATCGTGTACATGGGCACCAGTGTGCCTGTTCGAGATGGTCGTGCGGAAACATCCTCAATCGGCCGAAGCCCCAAGGGAGACGCCGAGGCGCGCCTGCGAAAAGAGTCACTTGCCAACTACCGGCACGTCGGGGAAGCCCTCTGGAATGGTCAGACTGTCATTGATCCGGCAATGGCAGGAGACTGACAGCAATGGCGTCCAACGGCATGGAACAAGAGGCGGCAGATTCGAAGCCAGATGCGATGGACGACCTGAAGACTCTTCCCGTCGCCGAGGTCCAGAAGCGGCTCGGCTCGTCCACAACCGAAGAGGGGTCACCAACCGGCACGCTCAAGGGAGTGGCTCACTCGTCGATCGTGGACCCATTCCACTCCGACGCCGACTCGGAGCACCCTGTGTACCACGACCGCAGCGACTGCCCCTATGGACGGGAGATCAAGAACAACGGCGTCGACACACCGGGAACGGATGATCGCCGCCTGTGCGACTGGTGCGCCAATGAGCGGAATTCGGCCGCATGAAGCTCGAGAAGGCACTCCTCGACGAGCTGATGGTCCGACCAGGGGAGTCGGCCGACCTCGAGGGCCGGATCACCGACTCGACGACGATCGAGTGGAAAGGCTCGGACAAGAAGAGTCACAAGAAGGTCGCCGAGGAGGATCTCGCGTCATTCGTCGACGAACTGAGTGACGCACAGCGACTGCTCTGGGCCAACGCCTCTCACGCGCTGTTGATCGTCCTCCAGGCCATGGACGCCGCCGTGAAGGACGGGACCATCCGCCATATGATGTCGGGCGTCAACCCGCAAGGCTGCAGGGTGGAGGCCTTCAAGCAACCGTCGGGCGAAGAGTTCGCACAGACTTCTTGTGGCGTGCGAGCAGGCTGCTTCCGGAGCGGGGACTGATCGGGATCTTCAACCGGTCCTACTACGAAGAGGTCCCTGTCGTCCGGGTGCACCCCGCACTGCTAGCCAGGGGATTGGCCGTCTCGGACGATGGGTCGTCGGAGCACGTATGGAGTGACCGTTACGAGGACATCAACGCGTTCGAGCGCCACCTCCGCCGCAACGGAACCCGGATCGTCATGATCCTTCTGCACGACTCCGGAGATGAGCAGAAGAGGCGGCTCCTAGAGCGACTCGACGATCCGGACATGAACTGGAAATTCTCGGTCCAGAATCTGGCCGAACGCAAGCATCGGCAGGCCTATACGACTGCCTACGAGGAAGTTCTCAGTGCCACATCGAGCCCGTAGGCGCCGTGGTACGTCGTTCCGGCGGATCATAAGTACGCCCTGCGAGTACTCGTCGGCGGCATCGTGGTCGATTCAATCGACCGGATGGACCTTCTGCCACCTCAGATCAACGCGGACGACCTGGAAGCCTTGTCCCGAGCCAAAGCTGAGCTGTTCGCCGAGTGAGGTAGTCGCTCGGACTCGGATGCCAATATCGACTGGGCCTCCGTGAGGTCTGAAGCATGCACTCCGTGCCGGTCGTCCAGCGTTGTTGGGAAGGACGCACCTCTGTCAGGCCGCTTATACGCCCAACCAGACTCAGGATGCCGCAGCGGGGGGTATGAGGTACAACTCAATGGAGGTCGAGTCGCTCGAAGGTCAGGACCGACAGCGCTACGAGGACGAGCGCGACACCAGCGAGAACGGCGACCTCGCTCGGGCTGATGCCCATCCGCAGCTGGCCATTTCCGACCGACCAGTAGAAGAGCGAGGCAAATCTCATGGGTCGCATCCAATGGACTACGGGTGCCATAGAACTGACGAGGTACGAGATGGCGGCGACGCCACTGGCGATGCCAAGCGCGATCCCCCGACGCCCCGTGGCGGCCCCGACCACCAGTGCGATCAGTCCAAGGTCGATGCCGAGGAGCAGTACGCCAACGGATGCTCCGAGCATGCCGGCCACGCCGACCGTGATGTCGAACGCGTAGCCGATGGCGATGAACGCGGTGGCGACGGACACGATGACGACGGCTTGCGCAGCCATCGCCAGGGACTTCTCCACCGTGATGCGCCGACGGCGGATCGGGAGCGTCGTGACCATGGCCAGCGTGCCGTCTTCGTCTTGACCGGCGACTGAAGATGCGCCGTATCCGATGGTGGCCAGCAACACCAACAGGGGGAAGAAGTTGGCGTACAGGTTGACCTCGAGCCACCCGGCGGGAGAGGTGATCGATCCGCTTGCTCCGAACAGGGCGGCCATCGTCGGCGAGTTCTTGGTGAGGTTGTCAAGACCCGTCGAGTGTTCGAATGTCGGATAGAGGGCCACGATGATCAGTGCATACAGCGCCATGCCAAGTGTGTAGACGGCGAGGAGCCGGCGCCGCATCCCGAGGTCGAGCCGGAGGACCTCAAGATGCATGATCGTCACTCCCCGAGTCCCGGTAGAACTCCAAGAAGAGCTGATCGAGGCTCGCTTCGTGCGTGACCAGGTCGATCGGATGCAGTGGCGCAGCTATCTGCAGTACTGGTCCGATCGGACCGCTGACCTCGAGGGTGACGGCTGCGTCCGTGGCCGTCACCTTGCGGACGCCGTCGATGGCGAACACACTCGGATCCACCGGGCCCCGGAAGGTGATCTCAACTGTCCTCGGTGCCTTCGCTCGCAGGTTCTCCACGACGTCCGCACGGATGAGGCGCCCTTCCTTGATCAGGCCGACGCGATCTGCCACTCGCTGCACTTCGTCGAGCTCGTGGGACGAGAGGAAGACCGTCCGCCCAGATGCTGCCGTCTCTCGGAGCAGTTGTTCGAATCGGTCCTTCATGAGGGGATCAAGGCCCGAGGTCGGCTCATCGAGGATGAGGAGCTCGGGCTCGTGCATGAAGGCCAGCAGGATCCCGACCTTCTGGCGGTTCCCCTTGGAGAGTTCCTCGATCCGGCGATTGAGATCCAGGTCGAATCGCTCTGCGAGGTCGCGGACGTGTCTGGTGTCGGGCAGGTTGCGAGCCCGAGCCACCCACTGAAGTTGGTCACGGACTCTCATGCGTCCGATCAGGGAGAGCTCGCCCGGCAGGTAGCCGACATGGCGATGAATGACCAAGCAGTCACCGTGGGCATCGAGTCCGAGCAACCGGGCCGTGCCGGCTGTCGGGTGCTGGAGGTCGAGGAGTAGTCGAATGGTCGTGGTCTTGCCGGCGCCATTCGGTCCGAGGAACCCGAAGATCTCTCCCGCCTCGACCCGTAGATCCAAATCCCGGACCGCATGGGTCCCCCCGAACGACTTGGTGAGCCCGGAGGTCTCAATCGCCGGACCTGCTTGCGTCGTGGGCGGTGTGTCGGGCATGCAGGGCACGAGATTAGTCGTCCAGAGCCCTCGCCCACGGGGCGAAGACGGCCACACACGTACTCTGCCCCGCGGACCGCTCAATTTCGGCCCGTCGGACTCGGCGTCATCCATGCGGTTAGGTTCACGTCCGTGTCAGGCAATGGTTCGTCCTCATCCGGACCCGATAAGCGCCGAGGGAGCCTTGGCTTGGCGAGCACCGTGGCCATCGGCATCGGTGGAATGGTGGGAGGCGGGATCTTCGCCATCCTCGGTTTGTCCATTGAGTTGGCCCGAGGCGCAGCCCCGCTGGCCTTCCTCATTGCGGGCGGTGTGACCTACCTCACGGCTGTTTCCTACGCTCGCCTGACGGTCGCATACCCCAGTCGTGGCGGCACGGTGACCTTCTTGAACGAAGCATTTGGCGCCGGGGTGTTCGTCGGTGGACTCAATGTGCTGCTCTGGCTCAGCTATGTCGTGATGATCTCGCTGTACGCGTCTGCGTTTGCCGGATACGCAGACAGTCTCCTTCCAGGCCACCCGACTGTCCTGGTCGACCATCTCCTCCTGAGTGGCGTCATCATCTCCGTCGCACTGCTCAATGTCGCACGAGCCACCGTTGTCGGACGTGCCGAGGTGTGGATCGTGGCCTTCAAGATGGCCATCCTCGCCCTCGTCATCGCCACCGGATTCAGCGGCGCCAATTGGGCCCGATTGGCACCGGTCCAGTGGGCCGACCCCCTCGCCATCGTCGGTGGCGGCATGGTCATCTTCGTGGCGTACGAGGGGTTTGAGCTCATCGCCAACTCGGCTGAAGACGTGCGTGACCCCGGTCGTACCCTGCCTAGGGCGCTCTACCTCTCGGTGGGGATCGTGATCGCGACGTACGTGCTCGTGGCGGTGGTGACTGTCGGCGCGTTGAGCTTCCCGGCAGCTCGGGCAGCAAGTGACCACGTGCTTGCGACTGCAGCCCGACCTGCCCTGGGCGGAGTCGGCTTCGTGTTGGTGGCCGTGGCGGCGCTCTTGTCGACCACGTCGGCGATCAACGCGACGCTCTACGGAACGGCTCGGGTCTCGTGGACGATCGCCAGATCCGGTGAACTACCCGAATTCCTCGATCAGAAGGTATGGGACCGCCCGATCGAGGGCCTCCTGGTCACGACCGGACTGACCCTGGTCGTCGCGAACGCGTTTGACCTCACGAGGATCGCCCTCATGGGGAGCGCGGCATTCCTGATCATCTTCACCGCGGTCAACGCGGCCGCCGCCCGGCTCGCTCGGCAGACCAGTCATCGTGTGATCGCAGTCGTCGGCGCCGTTGCCTGCATGGCAGCGCTGGTGGCACTGCTTGTCGAAGAGGGCGGCAAGTCTCCTGGGGGCGTAGTCATCGTGGCAGGTCTTGTCGGTGGCTCCTTCATAATTGAGGCGGTCTACCGGGCATGCACCCTTCGGCCACTTCCCGCACATCTGGCCAATTTGACGAATCCCGGAGTCAGCACATCGGAGAATAGCGAGGACGAATGAACGAACAGGAGCGCAGTGGCACGTCTTGCTCGACACCTTCCTTTCCTGGGTGGGCCGGATCCGAGTCCGCTGAAGCCCCGGGGAAGACAGGGGAGACATTCCTCTGGCGATCCGGGGCACGAGAAATCGGTGTCCCGGAACGGCGGCAATGAATTGATACCGAGTGCAGTTCACCTTGGCGCGGCTGCACACCACCAGTTGCCAACCGTGACTTGGCACAGATGGGACGACCGTAGGCAAGGACTGCCTGACCTGGAGTGCTGTCAATGAGCGATCGCATGGCCCGGGTTAGGTTCGCGAGGCATGCCGGCTGCCAAGGTCAACCAGCCGAAGTGGGCCGGCTCCTCTGATCTCCGGTCGTCCCTCGCAGATGACTCAGGCGGCATTGGTCCCGTCGCCGTGCATCCCCGCAGCTTCGAGGGATTCATGGATCCAGGCTGCGTACCACGGACTCCTGGAAGAACCGCTGCCCTCAGGTTCGGTGGCAGGCGACGCCACGAGGCGCGCGATCGACCCGAAGCGCTCGAACTCCATGGGTGCTTCTCTCCGCAAGAAGTCGATCACGTCGCTCGAAGACGACGCCGGATCGGTGAGCATTCTTCCACCGTATCCACCCATTGTGTTGCAGGGTCATTGCATCAGTTGTAGCTCTGTTCCATCGCGGGGTAGTGCCGTCCCGACGAACCGAGGCAAGCTCGGTTCTGCGCCCGCGGTGGGCGACGGTCGAGGATTGAGAAGCTCGTCCAACCCAGAAGGACACGAGGTGCAAGAGAATGGGGCCAGCCCCGGAGCCTCGGCTGCCGGTACCGTCGACTCGACGGTGCCGGCACGACGACCGTACCTGGGCCACCTTGGAAACTTCTGAGGCGCACGACGACTGGGTCGATCTGGCTGACGTGCTGGATGTGGGTGCTGCCGTCAGCAGGTCTTGGCCATACGTGCCAACCAGATGAATCCTCGGGTAAGTACGCTCGTTGCATGCGTGCGTGGGGATCTGATTTCTACGGCGACCCGTGTTGGGAGTGCGGGTTCGTGTGGACGATCTCGACAGAAGAGGCCGTTGCGCTGGTCCGTTCGCAGGCCCGGGCGATCGAACACGTGGTAGTGGGAGCGACGGGAGATGAACGACGCTTGGACCTTGTCTGGTCAGTCGCGGAGTACGTCTGTCATGTGGGAGACAACCTCCGGATCTGGGCGGAGCGACTGATGGGCGTCGTCGGGGGGGCATTGCCGGAAGTCGGTGTCTACAACGAGATGGAATTGGCCTCGGCCCGTAACTACGAGTCGATTCCGCTGCCAGCGGCACTGTGGTCCCTCCATCGGGCCACCGAGGATTGGCTGTCTGCCGTCGGTTGTTCACCTCGGCGTGGGACCGTCGTCGTGCACTCCGAGCGCGGTGCGCAAGCGCTGCAGGATGTGACCGTCTCAAATGCGCATGACGGGTTCCATCATCGATGGGACATTGAGAGGATCCTGCATTCGTTGGAAGGTTGAGCCGCTAGCGTCATGATCTACCGCGTTCCATCGGGTACCGAGGACTGACTGCTCGGTAGGCTGGGCGCCGTCCGCTTGGATGTCGGTGTCACGGAAGCCCCGTGCCAATTTCGATCGAGCCAGGTTTCTCTTCGGCACCTCCCGCACGACGTCGGTGAACGCCTGGCTCAGAGGCACGACCAGCAGCGATACGGCGGATCACGTCAATGTCGGAGGTCTGGCCGATCAGGTGCAATTCATCACCGGCCTCCAGCACAGCGCTCCCGTCGGGCAAAACGAGGTCCCGCCGCCTCTGGATGGTGGTAACGACAACGCTGATCGGGAAACCTGAGTCGCGAAGCGTGCGACCGACCAGAGTTGAGTCGGCTTCGACACGAACGCTGTCGGTGCCACCGGGTTCGCCGATGGCGTTCACCTTCTGGAGGCTCGCCAGTAGGCCCAATCGATACCCTCGGACGACATCGGAGATGGCGACCGTGCCGAGCACCTTGCGTTCGGCGTCGAGGACCGTGACCCAATGCTCGGCTGATGTTGTCAGGGCGTCGAGGGCGACGTCGAGGTGCGCGTGAGCTGCCACTGTTGGCGCCGAGACGTCGACGATCGACTCGAGCGCCCGATCGTCCCCTCGCTCGACCGTTCGGAGATCGGCGAGGGCCACCGTGCCCTCGAAGCGGCCCTGATCGTCGATCAGCGGAGCACCGGTGACGCCTGCCTGCTCGATCTGACGGCGAGCCGCGACCACGGAAGTACCGCCAGTGACCACCACACGCGGCGCTGCCATGGCTTGGTCAATGGACACGATGGAGAGGATGGGCATGCCGGTCAACAGTCGCTGAGCCGGCGCATCAGCCCGATTTCTCAGTTGGCTGCGGTAGATGGTGTCGTCACCCCGCCGAACGATGAACCAGGCCAATCCGACGGCGATCATCGCCGGCGCCAGGATCGAGAGGCTTCCGGTCATCTCCGCCACCATCAGCATGACGGCCAGTGGCGCCCGGGAGATGCTTCCGAAGCAGCACATCATGCCCACGATCACGAAGGGCGCCGGGTTGTGTCCCATCGAGGGGACGATCGGCTCGAACAGCCGCCAGACCGATGCACCGATGAAGGCCCCGATGATCATGCCCGGCCCGAAAATGCCGCCGGATCCTCCTGAACCGATGGAGAGTCCGGTGGCCAAGATACGAGCGAACGGCAACACGAGGACGATCCACAGGGGGAGGGCCAGGAGTTTGTGGCCCAGGCCCTGTTGGATCCACCCGTACCCGGTGCCCAGGACTTCAGGGATCACGAGGCCGATGCAGCCGACGATCACCCCGCCGATGGCCGGCTTGCTCCATCGCGGGAGCTGGATTCGGCCGAAGATGTCCGAGGTCCCGTAGAAGCCCTTGGCGTAGAGCAGGCCGACGAATCCGCCCAGAACACCGATCAGGGCGAACCAGAGGAGGTGGGACGGATTCGCGAAGTGGTAGCCGGCGTTGAAACCGAACAGCGGCGTATATCCCTCGACCGCTCCGAAGATGACGTAGCCGAGGATGGAGGCCACGAAACTCGGCAGGAGCGCTTCGGCATCGAAGTCGTCCCGATAGAGGATCTCGGTGGCCAACACAGCGCCCCCGAGCGGAGCTCCGAAGATGGCGCCGATCCCCGATCCGATCCCGGCCATCACCGCGATGCGTGCGTCAGCTGGGCTGAGGTCCAACTCCCTGGCCAGTAGCGAGGCGAAGCCGGCGCTGATCTGCCCCGTCGGACCCTCGCGGCCGCCGGAGCCACCCGATCCGATGGTGAGCGCCGAAGCGACGATCTTCACGATCACCGCTCGAAATCGGATGCCCCGGGGATTGTGGTGCACGGCAGAGATGGCCGCGTCGGTCCCATGACCTTCGGCTTCCGGGGCGAACCGGAAGACGAGGATCGCGCCCAGCAACGCTCCCGACCCCACCACCAGCGGCAGGGCCCAGGGCCGCGAGAACGAGGCCGAGCCTACGTGTCCGCCCTCACCCACGGGAGTCGGTGGGTGATAGCCGGCCAGCACGCCGAGGAAGAAGTGTGTGCAGGCGAGGAGCGTTTCGTAGAAGACGATCGCCCCCACCCCGGCCATCGTCCCGATGAGGACGCCGAGTACCAGCCACTTCTGCAGGTACGAGGTACCGGAGAGCCAGCGTGAGGTTCTGGCCATGACCGCCCGCCACGAGGTGCGTCGAAAGATGGTCATACGCTGAGAGCGGGCATTCAGAGGTCCCATCCCGCTGACCAGTCCTGCTCGGGAACCTCGCCGGCAGCGGTGGCGAGTCGCTGCAGTGAATCGACGAGGGCGGTCTGCTGGTCCCGGGGTATTGCCGTCAAGAGATCGGTGATCTCCGCCCGTCGCCGTTCCGTGACCGCATCGACCAGGATTCGGCCCTTCTCGGCCAGACTCAATCGGATCAGTCGTCGGTCGCCACGCTCATGGCGACGCAGGATCAGCCCCTTCCGGATCAGTCGATCGCACATACGTGTCGCAGTCGGTGGCGTCACGTCGATCGCTTCGGCGAGCGAGGCAAGGCTCTGAGGTCCACGGGATGCCAGCACGACAAGGGTGCGGTACTGAGTAAGCGTCACCTCTTCGGCCACGTCACCGAGCGAGCGTGCCGCCACGGCGACGAGCACCCGGCTGGCGCTCAGCACCGCATCGACGATCGAGTCTTGGCTGACCCTCGGTGTGACTTCCCTTGTGCGCATACGCTAATCATTGTAGTAGCTAATGAATTACACCCGGACCGGACGGGGCGAGCAGCCGAGCGCAATCGGGCACGCGGCGGACTGGCTGCTCCTGGGACTCAGGGGGTCGGATCCCGATCCTCGGGCTCCTCCAGACGCGGACTCCCTGGATCGGCATCGGATGGAGGCGAAGCAAATGCACCAGCGCAGCTGCACTGGCATTCCCTGGCAGATGCGGTCATCGCTATGCCGGTGATGAGGGTGAGCGGGGCATGAGGATACTGCTGTAGCCGGTTCGCCGGCCTACGACTTTCGTGGGTGCATCCAGCTCTGGGCGAAGCAGAGGACGCCAACGACCGCGCCGAAGATGAACGATTGCACGATCGTGGATGCGAATCCGATGGAACCCCAGAGGAGCGTCACGAGTCCGCGGATCACGGACACTCCAACACCAGCGATCACCTCATACCGAGCCGGAATTCGTTCGTTCAAGTTCCCGAGCAACGTCCTGGGGCGTTCTTCGCCTATGGGATGACTGTAGCAACCTCGTGCATTGCCGCTCGATTCACGTCGTGACCGCCGCGTACCCGCGTCTCATCGCACTGGTTCTGGCAGTGTCGTGAAGCGTGGGGTTCGCTGAGCCTGCCGGAGTGCTTGACTGCACCCGGACGGAGTTCTGTAACCGTGGGTAACTTTTCCGCCATTGCCTGACTGTCAAATGGCTCCTTCGCCACCTCAACCACCGAGTGGTACCTATATCTACGGCGTCCCCATGACCGATGTTCTCTCTTCATCTCGCCCCGAACCAACGCGCACCTCGATCGATTCGCTTCGCTCCAGATACACCCTCCGGGTCCTCCGGATCGAAACCCTCGCAGTTCTCGTCGTTTCCCTCGCGCTCATCCAGTTGTCCCCCGACACCCATGTGGCATTCACACGGGACTACCAGCTCGATCCGGTGCACGGCAGGCGGGTGGCCTGGGAGATCGAGTCACTCGACCCGCCCGGGGCCCCAGATCGGACCGACGCCGCCACCGCGGCGGCACTTCGCGCCGCCCTGACGTGGCTCCAGACCCTGTTCGTCACCGTTCCCCTGACCGTTGCACCTCGCGACGCACCCCAGTCGCTCGGCCACAACACCCCACAACTGGCCAACGAGTTCGCCGACCCCTATCAGGTGCCGGATGCCAACTTCGGCTGGTCGGCGAGGGACGCGTGTTACGCCTTCGCCAGCTACCGGATCGAGCCGGGTGAGGCGCTGGTGGTCACCCATCGGCCTCCCGCGTGCCGATTCTGGAACCTCGTGGTGTGGAACCCGTTCCTGGCCACCGAGATCCTGGGCGACGCCCACACCTCGATCAACAGCGGCGCCGCCCAGGCCAACGCCGACGGCACCGTCACCATCGTGGTGGGCCGCAACGACCTCGCCCATCCGAACTCCGTCTCGACCGCTGGGCACGCCGAGGGCGCGCTGGCTTTCCGCTGGTTCCTGACCGAAGCGGTGCTGGAACGTCCGACGGTCGAGGTCGTGGCGGTGGCCGACGCACCGATCATGACGGAACGGTGACCGCAGGTCCCCCCTTGTGTGTCGGCAGACCCAGCTTCGGGAACAGCCTGCCGGGATCCCCGAGCCATCCGTCGCTCTGACCTCGCTGGCTGCGGCTACCCGGATCACTTCCCGGTGCCACCGACGGTGTCACAGCAGGGATTTGGAATTCAACCCCCGGACACACTGATTCTGGGGTGGAACCGCCTCGTGGAGGTTTGGTGGGTGCAGCATCTGCGACGACGGGCACGGCAGGCGTTGAGGGGATGCCGAAGGACCGGGAGGCCATGGTATGCCAGCGGTCAGCCGGAGTGATTTCCCTGCAGGTCTTGGTGGGCCGGAGGATCTTCCGGCGGTCGCCTCGGATGCGCGTCCGACGATGAAGGGAGGCGATTTCCGGCCTGCGCTCGGGTTCCCCTACGGTGAGTGCCGGGCGCGGCACGAGTGGATGAGGGCAACCCGAGCCGGAGTCCGCGTCATGTCCAAGGACTCCGTGTCCCCCCTGTGGAGGCACGGCAAGATCCACGTTGTGGTCCAAATACGAGGAGAGTGATGGAGCCGATCCCGGCACTTGACGTCAGTGAGATCCATTTCGAGGAGACGACCGACGTGGCGGTGGTGGGACTGGGCGTTGCGGGCGCGTCGGCGGTCCTGGGGGCCCGGCAAAAGGAGCGGACGTTCTGGCCGTGGAACGGAGCAGCGGACCCGGCGGAACGTCGGCCCAGTCCGGCGGCCTGATCTACCTGGGTGGCGGCACGGCCCTCCAGAACGCCTGTGGCTTCCAGGACTCGCCGGAGAACATGGCGGCGTTCCTCCGGGCCGCACTCGGGCCCGGCGTGGACGAGGAGCGGGTGGACGCCTATTGCGAGGGCTCTCCCGACCACTTCGACTGGTTGGTCTCGGTCGGCGTGCCGTTCCGGGCGTCCTTCTGTGACGAGCCGAACCGCGAATCGATCGACGACGCCGGCCTGCTCTTCAGCGGTGGTGAGGACTCCTATCCCTTTGACGAGCTCGCGGTCCCGGTCCCGCGGGGTCACAAGCCGCAGTGTGTCGACTCCGCCGGCGGCTTCCTCATGGAGCGCCTCGGTGCGGCGGTGGCGACCAGCGGTGCCCGAGTGGTGGCCGACGCCGGCGCCGAGGCGCTGGTCGTCGACAGCGGGGATGTCGTCGGCCTGCTGGTGCGGACCGATGACGGACCCCGCGCCATCCGGGCCCGTGGAGGGGTGGTCCTGGCCATGGGCGGTTTCATCCACAACGAGGCGATGGTCGACGAGTACTGCCCCCTGGCCCACGTCCCGGACCCGGCCTGGCGGATCGGCACTCCGAACGACGACGGCCGCGGGATCCGCATCGGCGCAGGGGCCGGCGCCGCGACGACCAGACTCGACATGTTCGAGTGCGCGCTACCCCTCGGGCCGCCCCACCGCCTCGCCCGGGGAATCCTCGTCAACCGCGACGGTGAGCGATTCATCAACGAGGACACATACACCGGTCGCATCGGCTTCCACGTGCTGCGTGACCACGACGGCTTCATCTACATGATCACCGATGACGTGATCCACGAGCCGAACATGATCGGACTGCGGATCGGCTATGCCGCGGCCACCCCGGAGGAGCTGGCCAGTGACCTCGACGTTCCTCCGGATGCCCTGGCGCGCACCGTGCGCGAGTACAACGAGGCCGCGGCGCGTGGAGACGACCCGGCATTCCACAAGCGGGCGCCGTTCCTGCAGCCCATCGGGATGCCGCCGGCGACCGGCATCGGCGCCATCGACCTGCGCGTCGACCACGGTGCGATCTACGCCACCTTCACGCTCGGCGGGCTCGTGACCGACTGCGACGGCGCCGCGCTCGACCGCGAGGGTCGTCGCCTCCCGGGCCTCTACGCCGTCGGCCGGACCGCGGCCAGCCTGGCGGCCCACCACTACGCCAGCGGCATCAGCCTCGGTGACGGCTCGTTCTTCGGCCGACGCGCCGGCCAGCACGCGGCAGCCCAGGCCCGGGCGGGCCGCTCCTCTCTGAAATAGGAGGGGTAGGGCTGCATCGGGGGATGAGCCGTATCGGATCGAGGCGGGATCTGGCCGACCCGTTGACGCACGGTTGGCAGCCGGTCGTGCCGCGACTGCCGGGATGACGCAGTCGATGCTGCAGCGCAGTCAGAGGTGCATGTGAAGTGCCTTTTGCCTGCGGTAGTGGGCACGGTGGGCAGGCATCCCGTATCGACGGCCCAGGCGTCACGGCCGTGCCGGGTGGCCTCCCGCTACTACGAGGTCATCGGATCAGGCGCACCATCTCGTTGGTGAACGCGGGGAGATCCGGAGGCCACCTCGACGTGACGAGGTTCCGGTCGACCACAACCGGTGCATCCTCCCACTCGCCACCGGCGAGGCGAACGTCCTGCGGGGACTCCGTCGTGCCAGTAGGAGGTAAGGCGCCTTCCGCACACCACGTCGGCGGCAGCCAACAGCCAGGGTCCATGGCAGATTGCCGCCGCTGGTCTGTTCGACGCGAAGAACGACCAGGCGATCGCCTGGGCTTCGGGGATGTCGCGGACGGTGGCCGGGGCGCCGTCGGAAGACCCACCGGGCACCAGGAGGAGGTCGTACTGGTCCGGACCGGCGTCCGTGATGAGCAGATCGGGCGCTACCCGATATCCATGCTCCCCGCTGATCACGTCCATGGTCGGGGCCGCGATGTCCGCGAGGCCGCCCACTTCCAGGAGACGGAAGTACGGCACGATCCATTCGAGATCCCCAAACTTGTCCGCCGTCAACACGAGTGTGCGGATTCCGAGTGCGCCGGTGCCGGAATTGACATCGGTGAGGTTCATGTCACCGAGGCTAGATGGGAGGCACGCTCCCCGCTCGGTGCGGTGCGGTGCGGTGCGGTGCGGTGCGTGCAGTGCCCTCGGGTGTCGGACAGGACGGCTCGGTTCCTCGGCCCGGCGATGCACCAGAGCACGGCGTGGACCCTGACGGCCCTGACGCCGTGTCCCGTGATCAACTGGTCGTAGTCGAGGCGTTGTGGGATGGGGCTTCTGTGAGGAGGCACCATGAAGGCAATCGTGACCCTGGCCATGGTGGGACTCCTGCTCTGCGCCTGCGGCAGCGGGGGACCGGTGCCTGTGCACTACCGTCCCAGCCCCACTCCGCACAAGGTCGTCATGATGCGCTGAACGGGCCCGATGACACTGCGCCCGGGCGCCCGTCGCGCGTGGCACGGTCCGGTCCGCCCGCCCGATCGACGTGCCGATGTGCGCGCCACTGGACGAACTGTTGCCCGAGGTGGACTGATGCCCTAGCCTCGGGAGCGACCATCAAGTTGGCTGAGCCCCGTTGGGGCGGCGGGAACCGAGGCAGACATGGCAACAGTGATCGCCTTCCACGAAGTCGATGACGTTCAACACTGGCTCGCGGCACCCACCCGGGAAGCCGTATTCGGCCCCTTGGGGATCTCGGTCCGGACGTTCGTCGATCCCGAAGCGTCCAACCGGGTGGGCCTCATCCTGGAGGTCCCGGACATGGCCGCATTCCAGGAGGTCATGGCATCCGACGCTGCCGCCGAGGCCATGAAGACGGACGGTGTGCGCCCGGCCACACTGGTGATGCTCGTCGAGGGCTAGCACCGCCCCAGGTCCGGGACCGGCCGGGCCACGAGCTACTCCCGGGCCGGGTCAGCTGGTGGCGCCGGTGACCTTGGCCGTCGGCACCACGGCACCGAGGGCGGAGGCGTCACCGTAGTTGAGGCTCCCGCCTGCGGTGGTGGCCAGCCAGTAGCCACCGCCGTCCGGCGTGGCCACGAGTCCGACGACCGGGTTCGGGCTGCCTCCGGAGCCGGGTGCGGAGCCGGCGAAGGCGGCATCGCCGAAGGCGTAGACCCCGCCGTCGGCACCGACCAGCCAGTACCCGGTGCCCGAAGGCGTGGTCGCCAGGCCGCTGACGGGCCGGGCGGGAGTGATGCCCAGGCCGGGGAGGGAGCCGGAGTAGCCGGCGCCGCCGAACGCGTAGACCCCGCCGTCAGCACTCGCCAACCGGTAGCCGGTATCGGACGGTGTGTACCCGATCCCGACGATCGGTCGAGCGGGTGTCACTCCGAGACTGGGAAGGGAGCCGAAGTAGCCGGCGGCACCGAAGGTGTAGACGCCGCCTTCGCTGCTGGCCAGGCCGTAGCCCCCGGCGACCGAGGAGATCCCGATGACGGGATGCGAGGGCGAGATGCCGAGGGTGGTCAAGGAGCCGTAGGACACGTCCGAACCGATGTTGAACACGTTGCCGTCCGTGCCGGTGGTCCGGAAGCCCTGGGCGGCCAGTTGGATCGAGTCCACCTCACCTGGGTTGAGGATGGTGAGCCAGAGGGTGTTGCCCGGACCCGTGGTGATCCCCCCACCTTGACCGGTCAACGTCGCCTCGTTGGTGATCACACCGGCCGTCGTCACCCGCTGCACGACGTTGGGACCGCCCGACGTGAGCCACAACGCACCGTCGGGACCGGAGGTGATGTTCGCGCCGAATGCCGCCGAGTCACCGAAGAGCGTGACCACTTCGGCCGTAGTCACCCGATCGACGGTGGACTGGTCATCGGCGACCCACAGCGCACCGTCGGGACCGGAGGTGATCCGGCCGGGTGACGAGACCCCGGCGCCTCTGGCCGGCACGGGAACGTAGGAGACGGTGCCACTGGTCGTCACCCGGCCGAGTCGGGCATTGGCCGGGTCGGTGAACCACAGGGCCCCGTCCGGGCCGGACGTGATGAACTGCGGCTCGCCGCCGGACGGCAGTGGGTATTCGGTCACGACGCCTGCGGCGGGTGACCACGACACTCGCACCGGCCGGCGGTGCCCCGACGAGCGCCACCCCGAGGGATCCCATGGACACCAGGGCGACCATCGCCACCCGAACCGGTCCGGCTCTACCCGTACGCATTGTCCGCCTCCGGTCGTAGGGATGTCAGCTTGGGTGGCCGGATCCTCGAGGAGACATTGTCCAGAGGAGTCGTCGTGCGCATGTCCACATTCGGAACCGACGGTCCGACCGTAGATGATGGTCGATGCCCCAATGGTTCTTGAGCCAAGAGCGGACCGCCGGCACCGATTCTGGATGCCATCGATCGAACCCGCGGCGATCGTGCCCCTCTTGTCGGGCAATCCAGCAGGCCCGAGGCTGGTGCCGGCGGCCCGAGATCCGAGGAACCCCCGTCGGACGGTCGGTGGCCAGGCGTGATCAGCCGCCGCGGGCCACGCCGGCCAGGATCGGATGCTGGCCGAACCAGTCCGGGATCCGCCTGGTGATCGTCCTCGGTCCCTCCATCGTGATGCGTCCGTCGGCCAGACCGTCGCCGAATCGTGCGTCGCCCATCCATACCTCGGTCAGGGTGCGCAGGTTGGCCTCGATCGCCACGTCGACATCGAATCCGGGATCGATGAGGCAGAGGTCCACGTCGTGCTGGTCGACGACGATCCAGAAGTAGCGGTGCTTGGCGGGCACGGACGGGAACGTGAGCTGGACCACCACCCGACCGGCCCCGAGCCCTCCGGGTGACAGGAATCGCCGCATATCCCAGAGCAGCAGTCCCGGGTCGAGGTCGTCCCGCCGATAGTCGCTACGGACCCACCGTTGACCCCATTCGCCCAGCGCCTGGATCAGCGGGAAGAGCTCCCATCCGGCCTCGGTCAAGTTGTAGGACGTACCGGTGTCGGAGGTATGGCGCTCGATGACCCCGGCTGCCTCGAGCTCCTTGAGGCGCTTGGACAGGAGCGCCGGCGAACATGTGGGGACGCCCCGACGGATCTCGTTGAAGTGCGTGCTGCCGACGAGGAGCTCCCGCAGGATCAGCGGAGTCCACCGTTGGCAGACGACCTCGGCTGCCTTCGACACCGGACAGAACTGGCCGTACCCGCTCATGGGACCGAGGTTACGCCTCGCTTCAGTTCCCGTACTGCTCCGCTTCAGTTCTTGTACTAGCCGTCCGGTCCCCTCCGCCTGATGATGATCGGTACCCACCAGCCGAAGGAGACGTGATCAGCGATGTCGAACAAGGCCGCAATCAGCCTCACCACAGGCCTCGAAGATCCGGAGAAGGTGACCGTCGCCCTGCTCGTGGCCGTCGGCGCAGCCGAGCAGGGCCGTCCGACGGTGCTGTTCCTCACCAAGGAGGCCGTGCGACTCGCCCTCCACGGAGTGGCGATCGGAGTGGCGTGCGACGGGTGTCCGCCGCTTGCCGATCTGTTCGAGCGCTACACCGAGGCGGGCGGAACCTTCATGGTCTGTCCCATCTGCTTCAAGGCCAAGGCACTCGACCAGGCCCAGCTGATCGACCACGCCCAACTCGGCGGTACCGTCCAGCTCTGGGAATGGATCGGCGACGGCGCCACGACGTTCAGCTACTGATGACCCGATCGTCGATCGATCGGGCGGACCGGTAGCCGGCATGGGACTGCGGGAATCTGCCTCCCTGGCGACGGTGACGGCACCGGAGACGATCTTCCGCCTCGTGACCGATCCGTCGAAGCTCCCGTCGTGGAACCGGGCGATCACCTCGGTGGTCGAAGCTTCCACCGCGACCTGACGATCGGATCGGAGTGGAAAGTGCAGATGCATGCCCTCGGACAGTCCTGGGTGAGCCGGTCACGGGTACTGGACCTGGATGCGCCGTCCGGCCGCTTCGCCTACCGATCCCAGTCGGACGACGGCAATCCCTCCTACGCCGATTGGGAGTGGCGGGTGGTTGCCGGTGACGCCACCACCCGGGTCACGGTGACCGTGGACCTCAATCCCGCCACCTTCTGGCGGAAGCATGTCCTGGTGAAGCTTCGCCGTCGATCCCTCAGACGGGAGATGGTCGACTCGCTCGACGCGCTGGATGCCGCTTCGACGCATCCTCCATCCCCGTGATCAGACGGGTGGCCGGTGGTAGGGCGCGCTCCCCGTTGCGCCCGTTGCGCCCGTCGCCCCTCTCCGGCGGGGGCCCTCGACGTCCCGGCCCCCTTGTGCTTCGCCCGACAAGGCATAAGGTGGGGAGAGGGATGATGTCACGCCGGTCGGCTGCCGCTTCCATTCCCACGATGGCCACCGCCCTGAGGCTGCTGGGGTGGCCGATTGGAGTGCCATGCCTCCTGAGGGCGAGACCCACACGGGAAGCCAGCTCGACCAGGACCACGCGCCGGAGACGAACGGTCGCATGTCGGTCTGTCGGCGCTGCGGATCCCAGACCGACGGCCCCCTCGGGGGGAACCACATGCCCACGGAGCGCCAGTTGGCCCGCATACGGGACTGGCTGGCCGCGGAGTCACGGCGGATGCAGGTGCAACGTGCCCGGGAGAGCCGCCAAGCGATAGGTCGGTGGGGTTGCCGGCCCGGACGGGTGCGATCCGACGCCCTGCATCCCGGTGCCCGGACGTCCGCTCGACGGGCGGATAGCCGTCGCCCGGCAGCGGTGGCCCGGGGCGCTCGGATCCGCCGACAACCAGGTAGTTCGCCCCTGGTCTTGTGGACACCATGGGCGTACTCCTGATGGTACGGAATCCAGTGGGTTCCGGAAGTTCGGGAGCCGGAAGGATTCCGGAAGGAGTCGCCTATGGGTAGTCGACATGGAGGGCCAGCCTGAGAGCGGATGGTGAGGGGATCGATCGGGAGGAGTCCCGATAGGCCCGGCTAGATCATCGGCAAGCGGCTCGGAGTGGGAGCGTTGCGGCGACAGGGGCTCAAAAGCCCCGCCGGTTGCCATTCCCCGAGATGTTCGCCCTCGGACAACAATTGCAGAAGAGCGCCCGATCCCCGGCAAGACGTGGGACGGGCGCTTTTGCGCGGGGCTCCGACCCCTACGGGCCGGGAGCCCGGATCATGGGGGCCTGGGCCGACGTGCCACAGGTGCGGAGCGCCGCCGCGTCCGAGGCCGCGATCCAACGGGCTCCCGCAGGGGTCTCGTGGATCAGGTCGGATTGCAGATAGTGCTGCCGTGTCCCCGGGCCGAGGGTGCCGAGGAATCTGTTCCAGTCCACCAGCTTGTAGCGCCGAGGGTCGCCGGCCACCAGGTCGGCCATGCGCCGGTTCAGCGTCGCGCCGACGTCGCTGCCTCCCCGGTCGTCCGCGAAGGGACCGATCGTGGTCAGGACCACGCACCGCACCGAGCCGACCGTCGCCAGGAGTTGGTCGAAGCTCGCCATTGCCGGCGCACTGTTCCCGCCCGCGATGGCGTCGTTGGTCCCCAGGTTGATGACGACGGCCGCGGTGGGGCCGTTGTCCTGCAGGTCGGAGGCCACCGGGACGAGCATCTGGTCGATCCGGACACTGATCCGGAACACGTAGCCGACGGCATAGGTGGGGTCCAGGGCGGTCGAGAGATCCGGCTGGTCGAGGGCGGTCATCGAATCCCCGATGACCGAGACCCGAGGAGGGGACGCCATCATCGAGCAACCGGCCAGGATGACGGCGACGGCGGCCGCCGGCAGGCAGCGGACGAGCAGTGGGAGCCGACGTCGCTGCGCCAGGTGACGGCGACTGCGCTTCCGACGTGGGGACACGACTCATCTTGGCAGTTGGCACCGGCGGTGGGCGGTACCGGATCCCGGCCCGCCGGGACGACCTGATCCGACCCGGGGCGGGGTGCGCCGGGCGATGCTCCCACCGGGCCTGTGACGTTCGACCCTGTTGTGAGCAGCGCAGAAGTGTCACCGTCGCCGGTGGGGACATCGGAACGGAGCGCACATGGGTGAGACGAATGACGGCAAACAGCGCGGGGGTGGCAGTGCCGCCTGCAAGGGAGGGGCCGGGGGTGTCTGGTTCCTCGGATTCATCGGGGCGCTCTGCTACTACCTCCACACCCATTCCGGGACGTTCTGGCTCGTGCTCGTGGCGTTCATGAAGTCCGTGGTGTGGCCCGCCTTCGTCGTGTACCACGTGCTGACCCTGAGATGAGTGGACGGGGAGCCGGTGCCACTGCCGGGCGATCGGGAGTCCGTTGCCTGCTCCGGACCGGAACCGCGAGTTCCCGCTAAAGCGTGGGGATGTCCTGCCCGATGAGGTCTTGGAGCGTTTGCCGGGTTCGGTCCCACCTTCGAGGACCGTTCCCAGTGCTCCGAGTCAGATGCCATCCTCGAGGTGAAGGGGGTGCGAGAGAGGAGCCCCCCGCTGCCCCTGGGGGGCTTCTCCGCGTGGCATCCCCGACGGTCGTGCCCGGGAGGTCGGCAACATGGTCCGTGTAGGGTTGGGACGGACGCGTGCTCACCGTGCGGGGGTGGCCGAGCAGTACACACGCTCCACAGGAGTTGGACCATGAAGTGTCGTCAACTGGCCTTCTTTGCCGAGCCGGCGGCGGTGGAGAGAGCGATGGCCACCATCACCGACGAGGTCATCCCCCGATTCCGGGACATCCCCCATTTTCTCGGGTACGTGGTGCTCCAGTTGGGACGTGTCGCCGGGCCACCGTGCGTCCGACGTCCGACGTCCGGCGTGAGTTGACCGTGATGTCCTTCTGGGGTGACGGACTCGAGGATTCCGATGCGACGGCCAAGCAGTTCATCCGTGAGGTGAACCGGGTGGCGGGAACCAATCCGGTCCGGAGGACCTTCGACCTCCTGAAGGCCGTGTGGCGGGACGACAAGGGCGAGGAGTTGGCCGACTTCTCCTGAACCGGTAGACCGGTGGACTCCGGTTCGGTGTCGTCCGGTCGACGACGGTCGGCTTCCGACGAGGGGCTAGGAGGCCCACCGCTCGCCGGATACCTCGAGATCCAGATCGAACGACTCGGGATCCACGTCGAGGATCAGGGCGATCAGGCTGCGCGCCGTCGACGGGATGCGGTTGAACGCCCGGACCTCGGCCCGGGCACCGTTGAGGCCGAACACGCTGGCCGACCACGACGTCCCGAGCGAGTACGCCCGCACCAGGTAGCGCCCTCTGCGATGGCCTCCGTCGTCGTCGCTCACTGCATCGTCACCCCAGCTGCCTCGAGCACGCCGGTCCTCACCTGGACTCCGGCGCTCGCCCCTCGGGGGACTACTTTCGCGCCAAACAATCGCGGAGGCAATCGATGTCCGGCCCGGTGGGTGGGCCGCTCGGCCGTGGACGTAGGATTGCCGTATGGCTGATCCGATGGGACCGCTACCTCGGGCGATCGTCACGCTGATCAACGCCAACGAACGGATGCGGGTCAACCTCGAGGCCAATGCCGTCGTGCTCAAGCAGGCCCTGCTGCTGGTGCGCGACGGGACCGACATCTCGGATGCGCTCTTCCTCCTGCCCACGGGGAGTCAACGGGCGGCGTCGGAGAATTCCCTGGATGCGCTGCTGCGGGCCAGGGACGGCCTGCGGAGTGCCCTCATCACCACCGCGCTCGATGCCGGCATGTCCGTGGACGATCTGGTCGAGCGCCTCGAGCTGACGCCGGAGCAGGTGCGGTCGATCGCCGGGATCCCTTCCGCCGACGGGTAGCGGGAGGGGCGGACCGGGCAGGGCCGACCCGGATCAGGACAGTGTGGGCCCCTCGGCCCGCACCCGCGTGACGCTCTCGATCGACGTCCGCAGCTCCTCGAGCCAGGTCGTCTCCTTCTGGCCGACGAAGCGGACGCACCACGCGAGTGCCTCACTCCGGCTCTTCGCCACACCGGCGGCCTGCAGGGTGTCGAGCACCTCGCGCTCGCTGATGCGCAGTCGGGTCATGACCGGGACGCCGAGGCTGGTGAACACGGTGGTGTCCGCTCCGGAGGTGACGCCCCATGCCACCGATCGACCGGTGGCGGGCTGGATCCGGTCGGCGATCTCCATCCGGGCCGCCCGGGTCGCCTCACGGAACGCCCCCGGGTCGCCCTCGCCGGGGCCGTCCGCCGTGAGCGTGCCGACGATGAGGATCTCGTCGTCGTCGACGGTCAGTCGTGGGTGGCCCTCGAACCAGCCGCCGGGGATCATGGGGGAGACGAGCGCGTCGAGCTTGGTGTGGTCCGTATGTGTAATCATGATTACAACATTACACGCACCGACCGGGACTCCGATCGCGGGCACTGCCCGACCGGTACCCTCCGGTCCATGACCAGCGACATCGAGTCGACGGCCCGGACCATCCATCAGGCGCTGCGCTCCGTCCCCACCAGTTCCGCGTCCCATCGGGCCCTGCACGCCAAGGGGGTGATCGTCCGGGGCACGTTCCAGGCGTCCGGCGCCCTGTCCGGCCTGACCACGGCCGGCCACCTGGTGTCCGGATCGACCCCGGCGACCGTCCGCTTCTCCCATCCGGGCGGCGATCCGCACGTGTCCGATGCCCTCCCGAGTGGACGGGGCATGGCCGTGAAGCTCCGGACGGACAACGGGGTCCACGACCTGGTCGGCGTCAGCGCTCCGGCGTTCCCCGTCCGGGACGGCGCATCCTTCCTCGAGCTCCTGTCGGCCCGGGCCCCCGATCCGGAGACCGGTGCACCCGACCCCGACCGGATGCTGGCCTTCGTCGGCGCCCACCCGGAGTCGTTGCCCGCCATCCAGGCGGCCATGGCCGCGCGGGTTCCGGCCAGCTACGCCGCCCTCACCTACAACGGGCTCCACACCTTCTTCCTGGTGGACGCCACCGGGCGTCGACGGCCGTTCCGGTGGTCCTGGGTGCCGGTGGACGGTGAGGCGTTCCTCGACGGGCCGGTGGACGACGGCTTCGACCTGGCCGCCGAGTTGGCCGACCGACTCGCCGATCGACCGCAGGGCGCCGGGTTCGACCTGGTCCTGCATCTGGGGGAGCCGGGGGACCCCACGGGCGACCCGACCGCCATCTGGCCCGAGCGCCCGACGGTGGTGGCCGGTCGTCTCCGGCTGACGTCGATGGCCGGGGACGTCGAGCCGATCATCTTCGACCCCACCAACGTGACGGACGGTGTGGACGTGGCGGACGACGACGAGATCCTCCGCCTCCGGTCCGCCGCCTACGGCCTCAGCTACGCGGCCCGCACCGTCGGGCTGACGCCGGTCGGGCGACGGCCGGGACCCGATGGCGCGGGTCAGGACCGGCCGGTGGCCACCGGGAGGGTGGCCAGCTGGCGGACGACGAACGACGGGCGCCAGGTCGGTCGGGTGTCGACCAGCTGCAGGTCGGGGAAGCGCCGCAGCACGGCGGGGACCACCACCTGGGCCTCCAGGCGCCCCAGGGCCGATCCGAGGCACACGTGGAGGCCGCGGCCGAATGCCAGGTGCCGGATCGACGGCCGGTGGATGTCGAAGGAGTCGGGGTCCTCGTACTGGGCCGGGTCCCGGTTGGCCGAGCCGAGCAGCAGGCGGACCGGGGTGCCGGGTTCGATGACCGTGTCCTCGATGGTCACCGGTTGCTCCGGCCACCGCCCGCCGCCGGAGGCCACCTGGAGCGGGCCGAGGAAGCGCAGGACCTCCTCGATGGCGTCGGGCGCGAGGTGGGGATCGGCGCGGACCTGGTCGGCCTGCTCGGGGTGGTCGAGCAGCAGCCACAGCGCGGTCGAGATGAGGCTCGCCGTGGTGTCGTGCCCGGCCAGCAGGATGAGCACGATCATGGACAGGAGCTCGTCTCGGCTCAGCGTCTCGCCGTCCGCCTCGGCGGCGATCAGGCCCGAGATGAGGTCGTCGCCCGGTCTGCGGCGGCGCTCGTCCACCAGTTCGCCGGCGTAGGCCAGGAACTCGTCGGCCGCCTCGCCCGCCGCGGGCAGGAGGTCGAGCTCGAGGGGCAGTTCGTCGACCGCGGTGATGGCGTGGGTCCAGCGGTGGAGCAGCACCTGGTCGGTGGCGGGGACGTCGAGCAGGTCGGTGACCCCCATGATGGGGATCGGCCAGGCGATCTCCTCCAGGACGTCGAACGACGGGCGCTCGGCCAGTCCGTCGAGGATGCCGTCGATCATGGCCTCGACGCGGGGCCGGAGCGCGTCGATCCGGCGGGGGGTGAAGGCCTGGGCCACGAGGCCGCGGACCCGGGTGTGCTGCGGCGGGTCGATGAAGAGGAGGGAGTTCTCGGACAGCAGGCGCATCGACGGCGGGGCGGCGGCCGCGAACACCTCCCGCCACGGGGACGGGGTGGCCACACCGAAGCGCCGGTCCCGCAGCACGCGGTCGATGTCGGCGTACCGCGACAGGACGATGCCGATCTCCTCGTGGCCGTAGCAGGGTGCCTTCTGGCGCAGGGCCCGGTACCAGGGGATGGGATCGGCCCGGAAGGCCGGGTCGCGGGGGTCCCAGTCCGCCGGGTCCAGGTCACTCGTCTGTTCCGCCATCCGGTCAGGTTCCCACAGCCGTCGGTGGTCGAGCGCCCGCGGCCGTCCCCGGGTCGGGGTTCTCGAGGTGCCCGGGTGGGGGATGCCGGGCCGGCCTCCGGTGGTACGTTGCCCGGAGCGCCGAACGATGCAGGGGGAGATCGATGGCCGACACCGAGATGACCTGGGACAGGTTCCAGGAGCTGGTCCTCGCGGGGGGAGGACGGGACGCCGCCGTGGCCGCCACCCGGGCCGTGCGCGCCGGCGGGTCCGGTGCCGGGTTCCGCATCGCCGCCCTCGCCCTGTCCGTGGCCATCGTGGCGCCCGAACCGCTGGTCGACGTCTACGACGGGTTGTGCGAGGGATGGCTGGGAGTCGCACCCGACGGTCCCGACGTCGCCGGGCCCGCCGCTGCGGGCACGGTGTCCCCCGAGCTGTGGGCCGGACTGCGCGCCCTGGTCTTCGACCCCGACGCCGGCCGGGACCCGGCGGACATCACCGTGCGCACCGCGGCGCTGACCGAGTACCTGTCGCCGCGGTTCCACGAGCGGGTGGCGGCCATGGCGCTTGCGTATCCCGGCGTCGCCGAGGCGGCCGCCGCCGGCATCCCGCCCCGGTTCACCTTGGAGGACCTGGCCCGTTGTCCCGACGACTCGCTCGGTGGGTCCATGCACTCGTTCGTGGTGGACAACGGATTCGACCTCGAGGTGCTCGACCGTGACGCGCTCGGACTGCGGGACCTGCCCTATCCGCTCGACTACGTGAACGTGCGGATCCTGCAGTGCCACGACATCTGGCACCTGGTGGCCGATCACAAGACGTCGGGTCTCCACGAGGTGTCGGTGTCGGGGTTCCAGATGGCCCAGTTCGGGCACCAGTACTCGTCGATGTTCCTCGGGATGGTGCTGGCCAAGGTCGCCTTCACCCAGCCCGACGCCTTCGCCTTCACCCTCGACACCATCCTGACCGGGTACCGGCACGGGCGGGAGACGCCGCCCCTGCTCGGCGTCGAGTGGGAGCGGGTGTGGGACCGGCCGATCCCCGAGATCCGCGAGGCGCTCGGCGTCACGCCCTATGACTCGCCCTACCCGGCCTGGCTCCTCGAGGAGCTCCAGGGCCAGCAGCCCCGCAGCGCCTGAGCGCTCCGTCCCGGTCGTCCGACCGGGTCCGCTACTTCAGGATGTTGACGGCCCGGGCGATGACGAGGGCGACCGTCAGCAGTGAGGCCAGGGACTCCACCATCATCAGGAGCTTCGCCGACGGGGTGAGCGGCATGGTGTCGGTGGGACTGAACGCCGTGGCGTTGGTGAACGAGGTGTACAGGTAGTCGATGAACCGCGGCGCCCAACCGGGCGCCGACCCCGGGGTCGACATCTGGGGGAACAGGAAGTCCGGCCCGCGGTGCTCGGGGAGCATCCGGGCCGCTCACCCCGCCCCGGTCGAGCTCCCAGTACCAGAGGCCGAAGGCGATGACGTTGGTGATCCAGATGGGGACCGACGCGAAGACGAGGGACCGCCCGCCGGTGCCGGTCCGCTCCAACAGCGCCTGGATGAGCTCGCCCAACGCCACCATGTTGACCGCCGTGATCACCGCGATCATGGCCAGGGACAGCAGGCGCAGATTCGACTCCTCGCGGTCGACCCGATGGGGGTTGGTGATGACCAGGGCCAGGAGCAGGACCACCTCGAGAGCCGGGACGAGCCCCCGCGGACCCGAGGCCCTTGATGAGGGTGTTGGGCAGGACGATCTGGAGGGCGATGGCCACCACCACGGCGACCAGCGGTGGCCACCGTGACTCCCCGGTCGACTGCACGCCCCAGGCCACACGGTCGTCGCGGGACTGGCGGGGGTCCGGTCCTCCCGGGCCGGTGGCCGGTCCGGATCCTGCTGCCTCGGGCGGGGGCTCGCTCATCTCGGATCACCGTAGCCAAGGGGCCGGGCGGAGTCGGCGGTGGGGGAGCGGACGTCAGGCGAGGACGGTGAAGGTGATCCCCGCGGCCTCGAGCCTGGTGCGCAGGGCGGGCCCCATGGCCGAGGCGGTGGTCACCTGGCCGGAACAGGGCGGGAGGTCGTCCAGGGCGAGGCACAGTGCGGCCTCGCTGATCATCTTCGACGTCTCGGTGTAGCCCGGGTCGCCGCCGGCCACCTCGGTCACCACCCGGGTCCCGCCACCCTCGCCCACGAACCGGACCCGGAACCAGGCCTGCTCGCGCTGGGCGGGGGTCGGCCCGCTGCCGGACGGCCGGAGCCGGGCCAGGGCCCGGCGGGCGGGCGGGATCTGGGCGGCCGTGAACAGGGCGCCGATCCCGCCGATGGCGGCCGCGGTGGCCAGGGGCCCATCGGTGGCCATGAAGTGCGCATAGGTGAAGTCCGGGCCGTAGCGCGGGAGGAGGCGGGCCGACTCCGCCACGATCAGGGGGTCGATGGTCGGCATGGGCACCACCCACCATCCGGTCGACGCGTCCCGGCCCGACCTGCCGGTGGCGACCGTCACCGTCCGGCCCACCGGCTCGGGCTCCACCTGGAGGCGGATGTCGTGGGTGGTCCGCCCCTGGCGCATCCGGCCCATGATCTCGAGGGCCGAGGCCGCCGTCCCGCCGGAGAACGTCCCCTTCATCCGGACGTAGCCCCGCACGGACAGCGGCACGTCCTCGGGGAGCTGGTCGACGGTGAACTGGGCCCCGAGGTCGTGGGGCACCGAGTCGAAGCCGCACGCATGGATCAGCCGGGCTCCGGTCGCCACCGCCCGGGCCTGGTGCCGCAGGTAGGTGAGGTCGGCGAACTCGGGCTCGCCGGTGAGGTCGAGGTAGTCGGTGCCGGTGTCGGCGCACGCCGACACCACCGGGTCGCCGTGCACGATGTAGGGACCCACGGTGGTGATGAGCACCCGACACCGGGCCGTCATGGCCGCCAGAGCGGCCCGGTCGGTGGCGTCCACGACGATCGGCTCGAACCGGCCTCCCGTGCGGGCCACCACGTCGTCGACCTTGGCGGGGGAGCGGCCGGCCACGGCCATGGTCACGGCGGACGGTGCGTTGGCGGCCAGGTACTCGGCGATCAGGCCGCCGGTGAATCCCGTGGCTCCCAGCAGCACGACGTCGAGGTCCCGGGACTCGGAGGGCATGGCCGGATGCTACCTACCGTGCCGGGAGGGCACGTCGACGCGGCCCGGGGAGGGTCAACGGGCGGTGATGTACTCCATCAGTTCGTTCCGGTCCTTCTCGAGCTCGCCGATGCGGGTCTTCACGACGTCGCCGATGCTGATGATCCCGGCCAGCCGTCCGTCGACCACCACGGGCACGTGGCGGATCCGCTGCTCGGTCATGAGGTTCATGATCGAGTCGACGCTGTCTCCGGGCGAGCACAGGTGGACCTGGGACGACATCACCGTGTGCACCGGCCGGTCCATCATGTCGGCGTGGAGCTCGCTCAGGCAGCGGACCACGTCGCGCTCGGACAGGATCCCCTCGATGGTCCCGTCGCCGGGAGACACCACCAGTGCGCCGACCCGGTGGCGCACCAGCTCGGCCACCGCGGTGCCGAGCGTTGCCGACCGGGGGATCGTGGCGACCACGTCGCCCTTGGCCTCCAGGATGGTGGAGACGAGCATGTTCCCTCCCCTTCCGGGCCGTCGGTCTCCCATCGGCCCTGGATCGGCCACCGAACGGGGGTCGTGGCGCCATCTTCGCGCCGCAGGGCGCCGAAGGGAACCTCGGCGCGTGACGAATTGGCGACAGTCAGGTGACGGACCGTCAGAAACGGGTGGCGCCCGACCGGCGCAAGGTGCTGGCCGTCACGACTGGATCGGGTGGTGGCGCACCGATGCCCCTGCCGCACCACCACCCCGGATCCGGTTGATCAGACGGTGACCTCGGACTGGAGCAGCTCGCTCGCCTCGATGAACTCCTCGACCATGGAGAACACGACGTCCTTGGCCTTGCGGACGGTGGTGGCCCGGCCGATGACCTGGCCGCACGGGTTGAAGTTCACGTCCTTGGCCTGCTCGGGGTACCGGTGGCCCCGTGACACGGCCTCGATGGCGACCATCATCTGGAGCGGCATGGGCAGCGGGTCGGGGGTGCCCTCGGCCTCCCAGGCGTCGGTCCAGTCGTTGCGCAGCATGCGGCACGGCTTTCCGGTGAACGACCGCGAGCGGATGGTGTCCCGACTGGTGGCGGCCAGGTAGGTCTCCATCTGCTTCGGCGGGATGTCCGCCTCCTCGACGGTCAGCCACAGGGTGCCCGACCAGACGCCCTGGGCCCCCAGGGCCAGGGCCGCCGCCATCTGGCGACCGCTGCCCACGCCCCCGGCGGCCAGGACCGGGATGGGGGACACGGCGTCGATGACCTCGGGCCACAGCACGATGCTGCCGACGTCGCCCGTGTGGCCGCCGCCTTCGGACCCCTGGCAGATGATGAAGTCCAGACCGGCCGCCTTGTGGTTGAGGGCGTGCTTGACCGATCCGGCCAGCGCCCCGATGAGGAGCCCGGCGCCCTGGACCTTCTCCACCACGTCCGGCGGCGGCGTGCCGAGGGCGTTGGCGATGAGCTTGACGTTCGGGTGCTTCAGGGCCACCTCGATCAGTCCGGCGGCATGGGCGGCCGTCCACCCGATCATCCCGTTCGAGGTCCGCTCGTCCTCGGGGATCTCGGGCACGCCGTGGTCGGCCAGGATCTTGAGGGCGAACTCCTTGTGCTCGGCCGGCACCAGTCCGCGGATCTGGGCCTCGAGCTTGTCCGGGTCCATCTCTTCCATGCCCTCGTACTTGGCCGGGATGACGATGTCCACGCCGTAGGGCTTGTCCCCGACGTGCTCGTCGATCCAGGTCAGCTCGATCTCGAGCTGCTCCGGGTTGAAGGCGATGGCACCGAGCACGCCGATGCCACCGGCGTTGGTGACGGCGGCGACGACGTCGCGGCAGTGGGTGAAGGCGAAGATCGGGAACTCGATGCCGAGCCGGTCGCAGATCTCGGTGTGCATGGTGGGTCTCCAGTCGGTAGGTGGTGGGTCAGTCGGATGCGGTGGTGGTCGTCGGATCAGGGGACGGACGGCCGAGCGTATCGGCGGGCAGTCCCACCAGCGCGGCGATCCCCTGCAGTGCCAGCGCATCGGGCACCGAGTCGGGCTCGAGGCGCTTCTGCAGGGCGAGTCCGGTGAGGAGGGCCTTCACGAGCACGGCCAGGCCCTCGGGCGAGGTCGTCGGCTCGGCGCCCACCGCGGTGGTCCAGCCGTCGACCCGGCGGGCGCTGTAGCGGAGGGCTTCGGCGTTGCGGACCCGCAGGACGTCGGCCACCTCCGGATCGCGGGCGGCCCGGAGCCACAGCTCGTGCTCGAGCACCCGCCAGCGGGCGGTCTCCTGGTCCGAGGTGTCCGACACGTTGGACCACACCGCGGCCAGTTGTCCGGCGGGGGAGTCGCTGACCGCCACCTCGGCCAGCAGCACGGTCAGGACGGAGTCCTTCCACGAGTCGAGGAGGGCGAGGAGCAGGCCCTGCTTCGAGCCGAAGTGCGCGTAGACGGCGCCCGAGGTCCGCCCGGCGGCCTCGGCCACCGCGTCCACCGACACGGCGTCGATGCCCTGCTCGGCGAACAGGTCGGCCGCGGCGGCCAGCAGCCTCGCCCGGGTCTCGGTCTTGCGCTCCTGCTGTGTCCTCGCCATGTCCCCCACGTCCTCCGCCCGGCAACCTACTTATATCGGAAGCGTTATGCAACTCGACCGGCGGTGCGGCGGTGCCACCCGTGGCCGGCTCCGGCCGCCTCCCGGAACCCGGGGCGCGGGTCCGGCCCCGGACCTACAGTGGACCCGTCCGACGCGGCACGCGTCCTCCGCACAGCACACGTTCAAAGGGAGCACCATGGCGACACCTGAGACCATCCGCGATTCGCTCTACATCGACGGGGCCTGGGTCCCGTCCACCGGCACCGGCTCGATCGAGGTCATCGACTCGACGACCGAGGACATCGTGGGCACCGTGCCCGAGGGCACCACCGACGACGTCGACCGCGCCGTCGCCGCGGCCAAGGCCGCCTTCCCGGCGTGGTCGGCCAGGCCGGTGGCGGAACGCACCGCACTGATGACCAAGGTGGCCGAGGCCCTGGGGGCGCGGATGGACTCGCTCGCCGACCTCATCGCCCATGAGGTCGGGATGCCGCTCGTGCTGTCGCAGCTGGTCCAGGTCGGCCTGCCGATCAACTCCTTCGCCAGCGCCGCCCAGGTCGCCGCCGACTTCACCTGGGAGCAGACGGTGGGCAACTCGCTCATCGTCCGTGAGCCCATCGGCGTCGTGGGCTGCATCACCCCGTGGAACTACCCGCTCCACCAGATCGCGGCCAAGGTGGCGCCGGCCCTGGCCGCCGGATGCACGGTCGTGGTCAAGCCCAGCGAGGTCGCCCCGCTCAACGCGTTCGTGCTGGCCGAGATCATGGATGAGGTGGGCGTGCCCGCCGGCGTCTTCAACCTGGTGACCGGGTTCGGCCCGGTCGTCGGTGAGGCCATCGCCGCCCACGGTGACGTCGACATGGTCTCCTTCACCGGGTCCACCCGGGCCGGCAAGCGGGTCACCGAGGTGGCCGCCGGCACCGTCAAGCGGGTGGCCCTGGAGCTCGGCGGCAAGTCGGCCAACGTGATCCTGGCCGATGCCGACCTGGCCACCGCGGTGCCCGACGGCGTGGGCAAGTGCTACCTCAACTCCGGACAGACCTGCAGCGCACTGACCCGGATGCTCGTGCCCCGGGACAAGCTCGCCGAGGCCGAGGAGCTGGCCCGCACCGCCGCCGAGTCGTTCACCCCCGGCGACCCGTTCGACGCCGCGACCCGCCTCGGCCCGCTCGTGTCGGCCGCCCAGCGCGACCGGGTCCGCAACTACATCGACAAGGGCATCGGGGAGGGGGCGACGCTGGTCACCGGCGGCGTGGAGGCGCCCGACGGCCTCGATGCGGGGTTCTTCGTCGCACCGACCGTGTTCTCCGACGTCACCCGGGACATGACCATCGCCCGCGAGGAGATCTTCGGCCCGGTGCTCGTGATCATGCCCTACGACACGGAGGACGAGGCGGTCGAGATCGCCAACGACACCGACTACGGCCTGGCCGGCGGTGTCTGGTCCTCCGATCCCGAGCACGCCAAGGCGGTGGCCCGCCGGCTGCGCACCGGCCAGGTCGAGGTCAACGGTGGCTCGTTCAACCCGGCCGCCCCGTTCGGCGGGTACAAGCAGTCGGGCAACGGCCGCGAGTTCGGCTCCTTCGGCCTGGAGGAGTTCCTCGAGGTCAAGGCCATGCAGCTGTAGGCCGCACCGACGCCGGGCCGCGGTCCGACGGATCCGTGGCCGGACGGGACGGGCCGCTCCGGCGGCCCGTCCGTCGCGTCCGCGCTACAGGCCGAACTGGTCGTCGATCAGGCCCAGGTGGATCCGGGCGGCGTCGGTGTAGGTCTTCTCGCCGATGAACACGTGCTGGGTCCCCGTGTAGAGGTCCCGGAAGGCCCGTTCGAGGCGGGACCCCTCGCGGATGGCCGACGTGCCGGCGGCCAGGTGGGCCCACTGGACGACCTCGCGGCTGGCCTCGGTGGCGTAGGTGGCGGCCACCCGCAGGTCGGCCCGCATGGTCGGGGTCAGCTCGCCGCCGTCCCGGACGTGCTCCTCGGCTCCGGCGAACGTGTCGAGGACGAGCAGGCGGGCCGCCTTCCACATGGCGCGGTGGTGGGACAGCCCCTTCTGGAAGGTGGTGCGGTTGGCCAGCGCACCGTCGTCGCCCATCCGCACCTTGACCATGGCCAGTTCACTCACGTCGTCCAACATGCTCTTGGCCACTCCGAGCGCCCACGACGCGTGCCCGGCCGCGGTGATGGCCATGAGGCCCATCCGGAACGCCGGCGACCGGCCCCGCTCGGGGGTGCGGGTGAACAGCTCGAACGTGCGTGCCTCGGGCACGAAGACGTCCGAGACGTTGTAGTCGAAGCTGCCGGTGCCCTTGAGGCCCTGGACGTGCCACCCGTCGGTGAACACGATGTCCTCGCGGGGGAAGACCGCCACCAGCAGCGGCGGGATGCCGTCGTCGCCGACGACCAGCTCGCCGTCGACGGTGGGCATGAATCCGCCGGCCACGTACTCGGCGTGGCCGGTGCCGGAGCCGAAGTTCCATGCCCCGGTGATCCGGTAGCCCCCGTCGACGACCGCGCCCGACCCGTTCGGGAAGAACTGCCCACCGACCGTCACCCGGTTGCCGTGGGCGGTGAACACCTCGTCGAAGCCGGCCTGTCGGCAGGTAGGCGGCACAGGCCGCGGCCGACGGGAGGTTGGCGATGCCGATCCACCCGAGGGATCCGTCCTGCCAGGCGAGCTCGATCCAGGTCTCGATCATCTCGGTGAAGGACGGCTCGGCCCCACCGGCCTCCACCGGATTGAACGCCTGCAGGAGGCCGCTGTCCCACAGCGCCTCGACGGTGCGCGGGGTGAGGGTGCGGTTGCGCTCGCAGGGACCGGCCTCCTCGGCGGTCAGGGCGCGCAGGCCGCGGGCGGCATCCGTGGTCGAGGTGACGGTCGTCATACGACGCCCATCTGCTCGAGGAGCCCGGCCCGGAACCCTGCGGTGAAGCCGCCGTCGACCACCATGGCCTGCCCGGTCATGAACGACGCGTCGTCGGACACCAGGAACGCCGCGGCCGCCGCGATCTCCGAAGGCCTCCCGAAGCGGTTGAGGAGGTGCCGGTCGTGCATCTTGTCGCGGTAGATCTCGATGCCCGGGGCGTCGATGATGTCCCGCAGCAACGGGGTGTCGACACCACCCGGGCAGATGCAGTTGACCCGGATGCCCCGGTGGCCGTAGTCGATGGCCATGCACTTGGTGAGCATGACGACCCCGCCCTTCGAGGCGTTGTAGGCGCTCCCGCCCTCGGTGCCCTCGATCCCCTCGATGGAGGCGATGTTGACGATGGATCCCCGGTTGGCCTCGAGCATGTGGATCGATGCGTGCTTGTCGACCAGGAACGTGCCCTTCAGGTTGATGTCGACCACCCGGTCCCACTCCGACTCCTCGACCACGTGGACCGGCCCGCCTCCGGCCACGCCGGCGCAGTGGACCACCGAGTCGAGCCGGCCGTGCCGTCCGACCACGTCGGCGAACGCATCCCGCACGGCGGCCTCGTCGCGGACGTCGAGGACGTAGTCGACCCCGCCGGTGATGTCGACGGTGGCCACGGTGGCCCCTTCGGAGGCCAGGCGCTCGACCGTGGCCGCCCCGATGCCCGACGCCGCGCCGGTCACCAGCGCGACCGTTCCCTCGAGTCGTTCCATGACCGTCCCCCTTCGTCGTCCGTGCCCGGTGCGGTGCACGGTCCTCCGCCACCGGGGCTGAGCCCGGTGGTCGTGGATGCGAACGTAGGGGTGTCCCGCAGCCGCGGTCAAGGTGCGGAGTCGCCGGGTCGGCCGGGGCCGGCCGGGGAAGGGTGCGTCAGTCGGTGGAGGGGAGGGGCACCAGTTGGTGCTGGCTCACGTCGCCGACGAGGTCGAGGAAGAAGCGGCGCTCGGCGAACCGCCACGTCGACCCCTCCCGTTCGAAGCGGTCGTGGTAGCGGCCGGCCACCACCGGCTGCAGCGGCAGTGCGGGCACGGCCTGGAACACCGTGAAGTACGACCGGCCGGCGGCCGTCCCGGCCTCGTCGTCGATCTCCAGGATGAGATTGGTGGTCACGTGCTTGGTACGGGGCGTCCCGTCCGGGTAGCGCCGGGTGGTCGAGGTGAACAGGGCGGTCACCGCGTCCGCACCCGACAGCGAGCCCGGGATGGTCGCCCGATCCCACCTCGGCCCGGCCCAGGAGCACCCCGAGGGCGTCGAAGTCGCCGAGGTCGATGAGCTCGGCGTACCGGTGGACGAGGTTCTGGATCTGGAGGTGGGCGTCGGTCATGGGTGCTCCTCGGGGTGGGGCCGGGTCAGGCGAACGTGACGTCGGCGTCGTCCCAGTAGGCGTGGGCCGAGGCGAACCGACCGTCGTCGGTGGCCTCGAAGACCTCGATGCCCCGGATGACCATCGAGCCCGCCCCGAGGGCGACGGTGATGGTGAAGTCGAGCGCCACCGTCGAGGCACACGTGTGGACGTCGGTGGCCTCGAAGACCCACCCCTCGGAGGCGGCGATGCCGTTGGCGAAGAACGTGGTGATGGCCTCCCGCCCGATGTTGGGCGGGCTGGATGCGGGGTCGGCCTGGACGGCGTCCTCGGTGAAGAGGGCGGCGATGGCCACCGGGTCGCGGCCGTTGATGGTGGCCACGTAGTGGTCGACGGCGGCACGGAGATCGGCGGGGGTCACGGTCGACTCAGGCTCCCATGGCGTGGACGCCGCCGTCGACGTGCAGGATCTCCCCGGTGGTCATGGGGAGGAGGTCGCTCATGAGGGCCACGCAGGCCCGGGCGACGACGTCGGTGTCGAAGACGTCCCAGCCCAACGGGGCCCGCTCGCCCCAGGTGTCCTCGAAGGCGGTGAACCCCGGGATCGACTTGGCCGCCAGGGTCTTGACCGGCCCGGCGGCCACCAGGTTGACCCGGATGCGCTCCTTGCCGAGGTCGCGGGCCAGGTACCGGGCCAGGGACTCGAGTGCGGCCTTCGACACGCCCATCCAGTCGTAGACCGGCCAGGCCACGGTGGCGTCGAAGTCGAGCCCGACCACCGATGCCCCCGGACGGCCGTCCGTCCCGGCCGCCACCAGGAGGGGACGGAAGGCCTCCACCAGCGCCTTGAGGGAGTAGGCCGAGACGTGCAGCGCCACCTGGACCTGCTCCCAGTCGGCCTGGAAGATGTCGCCACCGAGGCACTCGGGCGGGGCGTAGCCGATGGCGTGGAGGAGCCCGTCGAGGCGGTCCCACCGCCGACCGAGCTGTGCGGCGGCGGCGGCCACCTGCGCGGGGTCGGTCACGTCCAGCTCGAGCACCTCGGCCTCTCCGGGCAGCTTGCGGGCGGTGCGCTTGGTGAGGGAGAGGCCGCGTCCGGCGCCGCTCAACACCACCTCGGCGCCTTCCTGCTGGGCCGAGCGGGCCACCGCGAACGCCAGCGACGCGTCGGTCAGCACGCCGGTGATCAGGATGTGCTTTCCCTCGAGGAGTCCCATGCGCCGACAGGGTACTGCCGCACCGATCTTCGGGTGGGCCATGCGGACCGGCGGCGGGCCCGGGGACGGGTGGCGGGAGGGCGTCGACGGCCCGTCGGAGCGGGGATCCACGGTGCAGGGGGAAACAGGCGGAGTGCCTAAGGTGTGGCCCATGCGAATCGGAATACTGGGAGGAACCGGCCCGGCCGGACGCGGACTGGCCGTGCGTCTGGCCGCCGCCGGCGACGAGGTGGTCCTCGGATCGAGGGATGCGGACCGTGCCGCCGCGGTGGCCGCCGGACTGATCGCCGCCTGGCCCGACCACGCGTTGGCCGTCACCGGCGCGTCCAACGAGGACTGCGCGGCAGCCGAGATCGTGGTGGTGGCCACCCCGTGGGAGGGGGCGGTCGCCACGGTCAAGCCGCTGGCCGCCGCCCTGGCCGGCAAGGTGGTCGTGTCGATGGCCAACGCCCTGGTGAAGGAGGGGCGTGAGTTCCTGGCCCTCATCCCGCCGCGGGGATCGGTGGCGGCGACCCTGCAGGCGGTGCTGCCCGACTCCCAGGTGTCCGCCTCGTTCCACCACCTGCCCGCCTCGGAGATGGAGAAGCTGACGACGCCCATGGCGGCCGACGTACTCGTCTGTTCCGACCACCGTCCGGCCTCCGAGGCCACGGTGGCGCTGGTCGACCGCATCGACGGCCTCCGGGGCATCGATGCCGGCAGCCTGTCCCAGGCGGCGGCCATCGAGGCATTCACCGCGGTGCTCATCACGGTGAACATCCGCCACAAGGTCCACGCCGCCGTCCAGCTGTCGGGATTCCCCGAGGCATGAGCGGTCGGGCCGTCCCCTCATGATCCGCCTCTACGACACGGCCCGCCGTGCCGTCGTCCCGTTCGAGCCGGGGGAGGTGGTTACCCTGTACTCGTGCGGGATCACGCCGTACGACTCGGCCCACCTGGGGCACGCGCAGGTGTATCTGACCTTCGACATCCTGCAGCGTCGGCTGCGCGACCTCGGCCACGAGACGAGGTGCGTGCGCAACGTGACCGACGTCGACGACGACATCCTGCGCAAGGCACGCGAGCTCGGGGTCCACTACCTCGATCTGGCCGCCGAGGAGATCGTCCGGTTCGACCGCGACATGGAGTCCCTCGGGCTCATCCCGTCGTGGTCGGAGCCACGGGCCACGTCGGCCATCGCCGAGATCCTCACCCTCATCGGGGCCGTGCTCGACTCGGGCAACGCCTACCAGGCGGGTGGCGCCGTGTACTTCGACGTGACCACGTTCCCCCGGTTCGGCGAGGTGAGCCACTACGACCACGCCACCATGGTGGCCAAGGCCGCCGAGAACGGGGGCAACCCCGACGACCCGAACAAGCGCCACCCGCTCGACTTCGTGCTGTGGCAGCCGTCCCTGGCCGACGAGCCGGCCTGGGAGTCCCGATGGGGTCCCGGTCGACCCGGGTGGCACATCGAGTGCTCCGCCCTCGTGCTCCGCGAGCTCGGCGAGACCATCGACGTGCACGGCGGCGGACGGGACCTGGTCTTCCCCCACCACGAGTGCGAGACGGCCCAGTCCGAGGCGGCCACCGGCGCGCCGTTCGTGCGGCACTGGCTGCACGTGGGGCTGGTCGGGTTCGACGGCACCAAGATGTCGAAGTCGCTCGGGAACCTCGTCTTCGTGGGTGACCTGTTGAAGGAGTGGGAGCCGGCCACGGTGCGGCTCGCCCTCCTGTCCCACCACTACCGTCCCGACTGGGAGTGGACCGACGACGACCTGGTCCGGGCGGCCGCCCGCCTCGAGGCCTGGCGGGCCACGACCCCCCCGTCCGATTCCGCCGACGGACCGGGTCCCGACGCCGAGGGCGTGCTCGGCTCCGACGAGGACGGACTGTGGCGGGTGCGGGCCGCCCTCGACGACGACCTCGACACGCCGGCCGCCCTCGCCGCGCTCGACGACGAGGCATCACTGGGTCGCCCCGTCGGCCAGGGCGCGGCCCTGCTGGGCGTTACCCTGTAGACGATTCGCCCCGGGTGTCCCGGCGCCCTGCGGGCCGGCCCCTCGTCCATCGTCGCCCATGTCCGATCCGCCCGCGCCGTCGGGCCCACCACCGAAAGGCATCCCCATGGCAGCCGTGACCGTCCGACTCCCCGATGGCAGCACCAAGGAGTTCGAAGCCGGCACGACCGCCCTGGAGTTCGCCCAGTCCATCGGGCCCCGACTGGCCAAGGCGGCCGTGGCCGCCACCTTCGACGGCGAGCCGGTCGACCTGGCGCGCACCCTGCCCGACGGAGCCGAGGTCACCGTGGTGACGGCCACGACGCCGTTGGGGCGCGAGATCCTCCGCCACTCGACGGCCCACGTCCTGGCCCAGGCCGTGCTGCGGCTGTGGCCGGGTGCCCACTTCGCCATCGGGCCGGTCATCGAGGACGGCTTCTACTACGACTTCGAGCTCCCCGGCGGGGCGCACTTCACCGACGAGGACCTCGAGCGGATCACCGCCGAGATGCGGGCCATCATGGCCGAGGACCAGCCGTTCGTCCGCCACGAGCACTCGATCGACGAGGGCCTGGAGCTGTTCGGCGACCAACCCTTCAAGCGCGAGATCATCGAGGCGGTCGGCGCCGGCCAGGACGAGGTCGACGCCGCCTCGGAGGGCGCAGGCGAGCACGGCGTCTCGACCTACTGGAACTCGCCGGCCTTCACCGACCTGTGCCGCGGCCCCCACGTGCCGGGCACGGGCAAGCTCGGGCACTTCGCCCTCATGCGGGTGGCGGGTGCCTACTGGCGGGGCGACGAGAAGCGCCAGCAGCTCCAGCGGATCTACGGCACGGCGTGGGAGTCCGACGAGGCCGTGGCCGATCACCTCCACCGGCTGGAGGAGGCCGAGAAGCGCGACCACCGCAAGCTGGGCGTGGAGCTCGACCTGTTCAGCTTCCCCCACGAGCTCGGCGGGGGACTGGCCGTGTGGCACCCCAAGGGCGGGATCGTCCGCAAGCTGATGGAGGACTACAGCCGGCAGCGCCACCAGGACGGGGGCTACGAGTTCGTCTTCACCCCGCACCTGGCCAACGCCCAACTCTTCGAGACGTCCGGCCATCTCGGCTTCTACAAGGACGGCATGTACCCGCCCATGGAGATGGACAACGGGACGTACTACCCGAAGCCCATGAACTGCCCGATGCACTGCCTCATCTTCGACAGTCGCCAGCGCAGCTACCGCGAGCTTCCGCTCCGGTTGTTCGAGCTTGGCACCGTCTACCGCTACGAGCGGGCCGGGACGCTGCACGGGATGATGCGGATCCGGGGATTCACCCAGGACGACAGCCACATCTACTGCACCGAGGAGCAGCTGGGCGACGAGATCGCCTCGCTCCTCGACTTCGTCATGAGCGTGCTGCGGGCCTTCGGGTTCACCGAGTTCACGGCGAACCTGTCGACCAAGGACCCGGACAAGTACGTCGGGGGCGACGAGATCTGGGACAAGGCCACGGACGCCCTCCGCCGCGCCCTCGAAGAGCACGGCCTGCCCTACGAGGTCAAGGCCGGCGACGCCGCCTTCTACGGCCCGAAGATCGACATCGACGTCCGCGACGCCATCGGCCGGACCTGGCAGCTCAGCACCATCCAGTGCGACTTCAACCACCCCGAGCGCTTCGACCTCGAGTACGTGGGCGCGGACAACGCCCGGCACCGGCCGATCATGTTGCACCGGGCCCTCTTCGGCTCCATCGAGCGGTTCTTCGCCATCCTGGTGGAGCACTTCGCCGGGGCCCTGCCGACGTGGCTGGCACCCGAGCAGGTCCGGGTCCTCGGTGTGCGCGACGACCATCAGGCGTATGCCGACGAGGTGGCCGACGGACTGCGCAAGCAGGGGGTCCGCGTCGAGGTGGACCCGGCGACCGAGCCGCTCGGGGCCCGCATCCGTCGGGCCAAGCTGCTGAAGATCCCCTACATCCTGGTGGTGGGGGACGACGACGTGGCCGCCGGCACGGTGGGGGTCAACCGGCGGGGGAGCGAGCGCCCGGACCGGGGCGTCCTCCTCGCCGAGTTCACCGAGGCCCTCCTCGACGAGGTGGCCGAACGGACCGTGCCCGAATCGACCGACGCGGACCAGGCACCGGCCGGACGGTGAGCCTCGACCACCTGTGGGCGGGCTGGCGCAACGCCTACGTGACCGGTGCGACGCCCGGAACGCCCGGCGACGGGGCCCACCGAGAGGCGGCCGACGCCCCCGAGCGCTGCGTCTTCTGCCGCATCGCGGCGAGCGGGCCGCCGTCGGTCACCACCGGTGTGCTGTGGGTGGGCCGGACCGCCCTGGTGGTGCTCAACGCCTACCCGTACACCAGCGGGCACCTGATGGCCATCCCCCTCCGCCACGTCGGCTCGCTCGGCGACCTGTCCGAGGAGGAGGCGTCCGAGCTGTGGACGGCCACCCGGCTCGGCGTGGCCGCCCAGGAGGCGGCCTACGGACCGGAAGGGATCAACCTGGGTGCGAACCTCGGCGAGGCGGCCGGCGCCGGGATCCCCCGTCACCTCCACCTCCACGCCGTGCCCCGCTGGCGGGGCGACACCAACTTCATGACCGCGGTGGCCGACACCCGCGGTGCTGCCCGAGACCCTGGCGTCGAGCTGGGAGCGCCTGACCGCGGCGTGGCCGCCGGGGTGACCGCCGAGGTGACCGCCGGGACGACCGGACGGATCCGCCGGCTCCCGCCGACCGGCGGCGCGGCGCATGCGGTCGACGCCCGGGGGGTCCAGACTGGAGGGAGGGCGCGGCGCGTGTCCCCGGCGAGGAGGATCCCATGCAGGTGAAAGAACTCGGGCACCTGGTGCTCTACGTGGCGAACCTGGAGCGCTCGGTGGCCTTCTACGGCGACGTCCTGGGTTGGGAGGCCGCGTTCCCGGCCTCGCTCGGATTCCCGGCGGCGGCGTTCACCTCGGGGCGGACCCACCACGAGCTGCTGCTCATCGAAGTGGGGGAGGACGCCGAACCGATCGGTCGGGGCCGACGGCTCGGCCTCTACCACTTCGGCCTGAAGGTGGGGGACACCGACGAGGAGCTACGCGAGGCGTACGACCGGCTGGTGGCCGCCGGCGTGACCATCGTCGGAACCAGTGACCACACCGTCACCCACAGCGTCTACATCCTCGATCCCGACGGAAACGAGATCGAGCTCTACATCGATGTGGCCGGCGTCGACTGGCGGGCCGATCCCAGCCTGATCATGGCCCCGATCCGCCCCCTCGCCCTCTGAACGGGGGCGAACTACCCCGCTGAACAGGGTGTTCGCCGGTCAGGTCTAGACCGCTGCCTGCAGTTAGCAGGTGGTAGTCTGGCGGGGACCTTCCAGAGGAGCACGCATGTTCGACGGACGATGGCGGGACACGGTGGACCGGGGGACCGGGCCCATCGGTCGCGGCCTGCAGCAGGTGGGCATCTCTGCCGACGTGCTGACCGCCACCGGACTGCTCTCGGCGGCGGCGACCGCCGTGGCCGTGGCGACGGGCCACCTCCACCTGGCCATCCTCCTCCTCATCCTGACCGGGCTCCACGACCTGCTCGACGGCCCGGTGGCCAAGGCCTCCGGCACCGCGTCGGTGCGCGGCGCGTTCTTCGACTCGGTGACCGACCGGGTCGCCGACGCCCTCATCCTCGGTGGGATCGCGTGGTACCTGGTGTCCACCCACCCGGGCCACCTGGTGCTGCTCCCGTTCGCCGATCCTGGCCGTCACCTCGCTCGTCTCGTACCAGCGGGCCAAGGCCGAGTCGCTCGGGATCTCGGCCAAGGGCGGCCTCATGGAGCGGGCCGAGCGGATGATCCTCCTCGGCATCGGCTTCATTTCGGCCGCGTTCCTGGTCCCCGTACTGTGGGTGATGCTGGTCCTGACGTCGGCCACCGCGGCGGGGCGCTTCGTCAAGGTGTGGCGGCTGGCCGAGGCCCCGGCGACCGCCGGCCCCCGCCGGGTGCGGCGTACCCGCACCGGCGTGCACACGACCTCGTGGGGCTCGTCCCGTGCCGCCGGGCGGACCACGTCGACCTCGGCGTCCCGCTGGCGGGCCCGACGTCGCGGTGAGCTGTCGAGCCGTTCGGGGCGGACGTGGCGGGCCCGTCAGGCCCGCACCGGTGTCCGGCAACGGACCGGCCGCCGCCATGGCTGATCCCGGCCTCCTCACCGGCAGGGGTTGAGGTCCGATGGACAAGGGGCAGGTGGTCTTCCGGACGTACACCACGCTCGGCAGCGCCATCGCCGCGCTCCCCGAGCCACTGGCCCTCGGGCTCGGGAACATGGTGGGGGACGTCCTCTACCGGGTACGCCACGAGCACCGGGCCATGGTCAAGGCGAACCTGCGCCGGGTCCTCGGCTCCGAGGGCGGGGACGCCGAACTGCTGGACCGCTGGGCGAAGCGCTCGTTCCGCACCTACGCCCGCTACTGGGTGGAGGGGGCGCGCCTGCCGACCACGTCCCCCGACGAGGTCGTCCAGCACGTGTTCGTGGACGGACTGCACCACCTGCACCAGGGGGCGGCGGCGGGCAAGGGCACGATCCTGGCCCTGCCGCACATCGGGAGTTGGGAGTACGGAGGGGCGTTCCTGGCGACGCAGGACCTGCCGATGACCGCGGTGGCCGAGCGGATCGAACCGCCGGCCCTCTTCGACTTCTTCGTCGAGCAACGCGCCGCCATGGGACTCACCATCGTGCCGTTGGACAAGCACTCGGGCAGTGCCCTGCTGTCGACGTTGCGCGGCGGCGGGCTGGTCGGACTCCTGTGCGACCGGGACATCGAGGGCTCCGGGATCGAGGTCGACTTCTTCGGCGAGCGCACCACCATGCCCGCCGGTGCCGCCACCCTGGCCCTGCGCACCGGAGCGACCCTGTGCACGGGGGCCGTCTACAGCGGCCCCGGCCGTGACCACCGGGCCATCGTCGAGGCCCCGCTCGACACGACCCGGTCGGACTCGTTGCGGGCGGACGTGGCCCGGCTCACCCAGGACATCGCCACCCGCCTGGAGGGGCTGATCCGGCGGGCCCCCGACCAGTGGCACGTCTTCCAGCCCCTGTGGCTGGCCGACCGTCCCGCGGGAGCGGTGGCGGCATGAGCTGGGTCGACCGCACCCGCCGGTCGCGGCGTCAGGGTCGCCACGGCACGAACGGGCGGGCCGAGACGGTGACCGTCGCCGGACGAGGTGCCGTCGCGGCCGGTCCCGGAGTTGGCGACGAACGGCAACGGCCATGGTGGCGGGTACGTCGGCGAGACCGACGGCCCGGTCATCGACGCCGTGCTCGGGCTGGACGCCGGGACGTGGGACGGCTTCGAGCTGACGGACCACCCGAACCTCCCGTTCACCGACGGCCCCGACTTCCATCCCCTGACGGTCCACGAGGCCGATGTGGTGGCGGTGGTGGCGGGCGACGGGCGCCTGATCTTCGTCAGCGCCTCGGCGGAACGGGTCCTCGGCTACGACGTGGTCGACGCCGTGGGCACCGACGCCTTCCGCCTGTTCGAAGCGGAGAGCCGACCCCAGGTCCGCGCCCTCTTCGCCGACCTGGTGGCCCGACGGCGGTTGTCGGTGTCGCTGGAGCTCCGCACCCGACGGGCCGACGGCTACGAGATCGATCTCGAGCTGGTGGCCTCCAACCACCTCGACGATCCGGTCGGGGGGGTGGTGGTGACCCTCCGGGACATCACCACCCGCAAGCAGTTGGAACGGCGGGTCCACGAGGTGGACCGGCGCCAGAACGCCCTCGTGGAGTCGTTGGCCGACGGCCTCGTCATGGTCGACCGCGACGGCACCGTGGTGCGGGTCAACGAGGCCTTCGAGGTGATGTTCCGCGCCCCCCGGGTCCGCATCCTCGGACAGCCCTTCGAGGACCTGATGACCGCGGGCTCCGAGCGTCGTTCGGAGGTGTTCGACGAGGCGGGCAATCCCTTGGAGGTCGACGAGCACCCCCTGCTGGTCGCCCTCTGGCGGGGACGGCGGGTGGACGGGACCATCATCGGCTACCGCTACGGCGACCGCGACGCCCACTGGGTGCGGGTCAGCGCGCAGGCCATCGTCGGACCCGACGGACGGGTGACCGGAGCGGTCGGGACGTTCAGCGACATCACCGACGTCAAGCGGTCCGCCTACGCGCTCCGCCAGGAGGAGGAGTTCCTGCGGGTGCTGCTCGACACGCTCGACGAGGGCATCGTGGCCTGCGACGCCCAGGGACGGATGACCATCTTCAACCCGGCGGCCCGCCGGCTGCACGGACTGGACGACGACGTCGAGCCCATCGGACGGATCCCCTCGAGCCGGATGCTGCGCCACCCCGACGGGACCCACATCGAGCCCGAGGAGAATCCGCTGCTGCTGGCCATGTCGGGGGAGCGGCTCCACAACGTCGAGATCATCCTGGCGCCCCCGGGTGGCGAGCAGCGCAAGGTGTTCGTGAACGGACAGGCGCTGGTCGACGAGGACGGCTGGAAGCTCGGCGCCGTCGTGGCCATGCACGACGTGACCGAGCAGAAGCGCAACGAGGAGCGCCTGGCCGACCTGGCCCACCACGACCCGTTGACCGGTCTGGCCAACCGGATCCTGCTGGCTGCCCGTATGCGCGAGGCCGTCGACTCCCTCTGCGACCACCAGCGCGACCCGGGCGCCCCACGGGCCGTCGACCCCGACGACCCGGACCGGGTCCCGCCGGAGCACCCGGGCGTCGCCGTGTACCTCCTCGACCTCGACAACTTCAAGGAGATCAACGACGACTTCGGGCACGACGTCGGGGACGACCTCCTGGTGGCGGTGGCCCGCCGGCTCGCCGCGCTCGTCCGTCCGTCGGACACCGTGGCCCGACTGGGCGGGGACGAGTTCGTGGTGGTGTGCGAGATCGAGAGCGGCGAGGAGGAGATGCTGCGCATCTCGAGGCGGATCTCGTCGGCCCTGGCCCGCCCCTACCGGATCGACGGCCGCACCCTGGTGGCCGAGGCATCGGTCGGCGGCGTGTTCGTGGACGATCCGGACACCGATCCGTCGAAGCTCCTGAGCCTCGCCGACGACGCCATGTACGGGGTCAAGTGGAGTCGGCGCCGTCAGCGCCGCTCCATGGCGGACTGACCCGGCGGTGCCGTCCGGAGCTCCGGGGGCCACGGGCCGGCGCGTGGCGCTGGTGTGCCCGTACAGCCTCTCCCGGCCCGGTGGCGTGCAGGGCCAGGTCCTCGGCCTCGCCCGCAGCCTCGACCGCCTGGGCCACGACGTCACCGTCTTCGCCCCGGTGGACCGGACCGAGGACGTCCCCGACGGGATCGGATTCGTCGCCACCGGCCATTCGGTGTCGTTGCGGGCCAACGGCTCGGTGGCCCCGGTGTCCGTGTCTCCGTCCGCGGCCGTCACCGCCCTGCGGCGACTCCGCGCCCTCCGGCCCGATGTGGTCCACATCCACGAGCCGTTCGCCCCGGGCCTGCCCTACGCGCTGCTGGCCACGCGCCAGGTCCCCCCACTGGTGGCCACGTTCCACCGCAGCGGCGGGAGCGTCCTCTACACGCTGCTGTCGCCGGTGACGCGGCGCCTGTCCGGGCGACTGGCGGTGCGCTGTGCGGTGTCGGAGGCGGCGGCGGCCACGGCCACCACCGCCCTCGGCGGGACGTTCGAGGTGCTGTTCAACGGGATCGAGGTCGACCGGTTCGCCGGCGTCGAGCCCTGGCCGGCCGAGGGGCCGACCGCGTTGTTCCTCGGCCGCCACGAGGAGCGCAAGGGTCTGGCCGTCCTCCTCGAGGCCTGGGAGCAGGTCGCCGGTCAGGCCGGTGCTGATGGCACGGGACCGGCCGCGGGCCCTCCCCCCGTGTTGTGGGTGGCCGGGGACGGCCCCGAGACGGCCCGGTTGCGCCAGCGCCACCCCGAGTCGGACTCGGTCCGCTGGCTCGGCGTGCTGGGGGAGGAGGAGAAGGTCCGCCGCCTGGTGGGAGCCGACGTGCTCGCCGCTCCGGCCCTCGGTGGCGAGTCCTTCGGGATGGTGCTCCTGGAGGCGATGGCCGCCCGCACGGTGGTGGTGGCCAGCGACATCGACGGGTACCGGGACGCCGCCGGGGTCGGGCGGTCCTGGCCGCACCGGGAGACCCGGTGGCCCTGGCCCGGGCCCTGCGGGGTGTCCTGGACGGCGACCTGGCCGGGGGCGCCGAGGGTCGCGAGGCGTGGCTGGAGGCGGGGGCGGAACGGGCCGGCGAGTGGTCGATGGCCGACCTGGCCGAGCGGTACGAGGCGCTGTACGCCACGGTCATGGTCGGGGGCGGGTCGTGACCGGTCGTACACTGCACGGACGATGACGACTCCCCCCGATCGACCAGGTCCGTCCGGGCCCGCTGGGTCCGCCTCCGGTGGGGGCGGCAACGCCTCGGGTCCGTCCGGCGGCAACCGCCCGTCCGGTGGGTCGCGGAACCGTCGGCGCAGGGGCGGTGGCTCGGGCGGCGGCTCCGGCAGTGGTTCCGGGAGTGGCTCGGGATCGTCCCGATCCGGATCGGGTGGCGGTACGTCCGGACAGGGTCGCAGCGGCCAGGGCGGCGGAGGCGGCGGCAGCCGGGGCGGCGGGGGACAGGGACAGCGCGCGGCGGTGGCTCCCGGTCGGGCGGCCAGGCACGTTCGGGTCCGGGAACCGTCGCCCGTCGGGCCAGGGTGGCAACCGCCAGGGTCGGGCCAGGGACGCGGCGGGCAGTCGGGCGCAGCGGGGGCCGCACCGAGGAGGTCGTCGTCGCGCCCGGTGGTCTCCCGGGTCGACCGGACGGCGGAGCTGGCCGAGGAGGCCGCGGCCGGGGCCAACCGGCGCAAGGCGATGCTGCTGTGCACCGCCCCCGGGGCCGGCTCGGGGTGCTCCTCGGCATCGTCGTGGCCGCCGTGGGACAGCCGCTCATCGCGGTGGTCGTGCTGGTCGTGGCGACCGCCGCTGGGTCGGCCTGGATCTGGCGCAGTGCACCGGGAACGGTGCTGGGGTCGCTCGGCGCCTCGGTGAGCACGGAGGAAGACCATCCGAGGCTGCACAACCTCGTCGACGGGCTGTGCGCCACCATGGGCCTGACCGTCCGGCCATCCGGATCGTGGCCAGCGACGTGCCGAACGCACTCGCCCTCGGGCGGGACCAGAAGTCGGCCACCCTGGTGGTCACGAGCGGGCTCGAGGAGTACCTCGACCTGGTCGAGCTCGAGGGCGTGCTCGCCCATGAACTGGTCCACATCAAGCGCAACGACACGGTGCTGTCGGCGGTGGCGGTGGTCGTGGCCGTCCCGTGGGCGGTCGTGCGGGGCACGTCGGTCGGCATCGCCACCGTCCACCAGTTGGTGGGACGGGGTCGCGAGTTCTCGGCCGACCAGCGGGCCGCCCTCATCGTGCGCTACCCGACGGGCATCGGCTCCGCCCTGGAGGCGATGGTGACCGCGCCCCCGGTGGGCACGGGATGGCCGCCGGCCCCGGTCGGGTGGCGGCGCTCACCCGGTGGCTGTGGGTCGACCCCATGGCCGGGGTGCCCCGGGACGAGTCGACCGAGGGCAACCTCGACGACACCCGGGTGCGGGCCGCGGCACTGGCCCTCGGGTGACCGGCCCGGCGCCCGTCGGCCGGGACCGGTAGCCGGGATCAGCCGTCGGTGGGGCAGGCCTCGGTGGGACAGATGTCCGCCACCTCGTCACAGGGGACGCCGGCCGCCCGGTTCTGCTCCAGGGCGTAGTCGCGGAGGCGCCGCAGGTACGAGGCGAGCTGGGCCTCCTCCTCGGGAGTGAAGATGCCGCCCAGCACCTCGTCGATGTGGGCCAGGTGGGCCGGAATCGCCTGATCCATGAGTGTCTGCACCGGCCGGGGTCAGCTGGGCGAACGATCCACGCCGGTCGTCGGGGCAGACGCGTCGGGTCACGAGGCCCTGCTGCTGGAGCCGGTCGACGGCCCGGGTCAGCCCGCTCGGGGTCAACGAGGCCTGGGTGGCCAACTCGCTCATCCGCAGCTGGCCGCCGTCGCTCCGGGCCAGCCGGATGAGGATGTCGAACGACTGGTTGGCCGTCGGACCGGACATGCTCCATCTGGCGGTGGAACAGGCGCCGGAGCCCGGCCGCCGACTCGAAGAGGAGCCCCATGGTGGTCAGGCGCTCGTCGCTGGACTCCGAGGTCACGGGCGTGCTCATGGGCTCCATTGTATAGATCGTCGGGAATACTTGCGAGTGCAAATAGTTGTGGTATAGTTGCATACACAAGCAGTCCGGGCCTCCAGGGCACGGGCAACCGAACCCCGCAATCCAAGGAGCAGTCATGGCAGAGACCACAGTGACCAGCAGGACCGTGAACGGCGTCGACTACCCGGCAGTCGGCACCTACGACATCGATGTGAGCCACACCCGCCTGGGCTTCGCCGTGCGGCACATGGCCGTGTCCAAGGTGCGCGGCGAGTTCACCGGGTTCTCCGGGACCCTCGACCTGGCCGAGAACCCCGTCGACTCCAAGATCCAGGTGACCATCCAGGCCGCCAGCGTCGAGACCAAGGACGAGAACCGCGACAACCACCTGCGGACCAACGACTTCTTCGACGTCGAGAACCACCCGACCTGGACCTTCACCAGCACGGCGATCCGCCCGGTGACCGCCACCGAGTGGAAGGTCGACGGGGACCTGACGATCCGCGGCGTCACCAAGCAGGTGACGTTGGACGCCACCCTCGAAGGTGTCGTGCAGGATCCGTACGGACTCCACCGGGTGGGCTTCAGTGCCACCACGTCGATCGTCCGTGACGACTTCGGCGTGTCGTTCAACGCCGCCCTGGAGGCCGGCGGTGTGGTCGTCGGCAAGAAGGTGGACATCGACCTCGAGGTCGAGGCCACCCTCCGGGCCTAGTCGCCCGGGCGGGGCGGTTCCCCGCCGATGCCACCGATGCCGTGCCCTGTGACCGCCCTCCGGGGCGGTCACGGCGCGTGCGGGTGCGCGGACGCGCTCCCGGGGCCCGTCGAGACCCCCGGGGCCCGCCGCCGCCAGGCATCCCGGTGGCCCCAGGTAGAATGATGCCATGACCGACTCTCCCCGCACCGACCGCCCGACCGGCACCTTCACCGTGAAGCGCGGACTGGCGGAGATGCTCCGCGGCGGCGTCATCATGGATGTGGTCGACGCCGAGCAGGCCAAGGTGGCCGAGGATGCCGGGGCCGTGGCCGTCATGGCCCTCGAGCGGGTGCCCGCCGACATCCGGCGCGACGGTGGGGTGGCCCGGATGAGCGACCCGGCCATGATCGAGGGCATCAAGGCCGCCGTGACCGTCCCGGTCATGGCCAAGGCCCGGATCGGCCACTTCGCCGAGGCGCAGGTGCTCGCCGCCCTGGGGGTCGACTTCATCGACGAGAGCGAGGTGCTCACCCCGGCCGACGAGGCGCACCACATCGACAAGTGGGCCTACGAGGTGCCATTCGTGTGCGGTGCCACCAACCTCGGCGAGGCCCTGCGGCGCATCTCGGAAGGGGCGGCCATGATCCGCTCCAAGGGGGAGGCCGGCACCGGCAACATCGTCGAGGCCGTCCGCCACCTGCGCTCCATCCTCGGGGACATCCGCAAGGTGACCGAGGCCGACTCGGCCGAGCTGTACGGATGGGCCAAGGAACTGGCCGCCCCGATCGGCCTCGTCCAGGAGGTCGCCACCACCGGACGCCTGCCCGTGCCGCTGTTCTGTGCCGGTGGCATCGCCACCCCGGCCGACGCGTCGCTCGTCATGCAACTCGGCGCCGAGGCGGTCTTCGTCGGCTCCGGCATCTTCAAGAGCTCCAACCCGTCGCAGATGGCCCGTGCCGTGGTCGAGGCCACCGCCCACTTCACCGACGCCGACCTGGTCGCCAAGGTGTCCACCGGGCTCGGCGACGCCATGCCCGGTCAGGAGATCAGCACGCTGGGCGTGCACCTGGCCGATCGTGGCTGGTAGCCCGGGCACCCTCGCGGACGCCGGGGCCCGGGGCCGGTGACGATCTGGACACAACCGGGGGAAGTTCACCACGCCTGGTGGGCGGGAGTTCCACTGGCCATCGATGCGGTCGCGAGCACTTCCATTCTCCCCTCGCTCCAATTGCCCGGTTCCGTACCGCAGGTGACATCGGGTCCAGACCCGGCTTCCGCGAACGCGCGTGAGGGACACTGATCAGCTGGTGGGCTTGGTTCCGTCTCGGAGAAGAGTGACCGTTGCGCACCTTCGCGAGGATCAACAACATCTTCTACCCATCTCTGGACCGCAAGGGATTCCGCCTCGTGGCGATCCGGACCATCGTGGGACTCGCCAACGATGCAGCCTCGATGCTGCCACGTCATTGCGGGAACTTGGCGCATCCGAGGCCGAGCTCATGGTCGCCTTGTTGGACGAACCGATGAGGGATCACTGTCCACGGAGCGGCGGGGATGGTTCAAGCGCATATGCGCTGTCGAGCCCCAGACTCCTGCCTTGATTGTCCGGTCGGCCCGGCGACGACGACACGGGGCTGAGCGGACGGCGGTAAGGCAGCATGGGGTGGGAGGCACGCCCACCGCGACGTTCGGGCTGCCGGTCACGGCGCTGGTCCACTGATCAGCAGCTCGCCAATGTTGAGCGCTGGGCGTCCGGACGGTCACGGTGGGCATTTCGAACAACGACGACCCAGATGTCCGTGCGATTCGCACGTTGAAATGCATTTGGCCCTCAGCCATTGTGTTTCAAGGGGCGTCAGTCACGAACACAAGTCGGCCGACCGGCCGGTTCGAGCGGCGCGAGTGCGGCGCGATCTCAGAGGGTTGCATGAAGCTGAAATTCGATCCCGAAACAGACGAAGCCTTCCTACTCACCGGTGGTGATGCCGATTTCGGCGGTGCTCCCTATTCGGAGGCCTGTGACCTGGGCATCGACGGCGTGTCGTTCATCTTCCTCTATGCCGCAGACGGCAGATTGGTCGGTATCGAGGTGCTCGGCGCATCTCAATTCTTCGCACCGCACGTACTGGACGATGCCACGCGGGTCTGAGGGACCGGCTACAGGCGGGTGGGTGGAGACCCGGTGATGGCGAACTGCGATCAGCCTTCCTCCAGTGCCTCCAGCATCAGCCACGCCCGACAGGCGAATTTCGAGCTGGAAGCGTTGGTCCGGATCGGCCAGGTCGCAACCGGTGATGAGGGCGATCTTGCTCAGGCGATAGCGAAGGGTGTTCCGGTGAACGTGGAGGAGTGTCGTCGTGTCGGCCGTGCACGACTCCTTCAGATACGTCGTGAGCGTCTTGACGAGCTGGCTGTTGTGGAGCCTGTCGTGTTGGATCAGTGCGCCGATCCATTTGTCCACGAGCTGGTGGAGCCTCGTGACCTGACTCGAGTCGACGAGGATCTCCCAGACGCCGAGCGCACAGAACTTGGCGACGGGGGTCTCGCCGTCCAGCCTGGTGCCCACCTTGAGAGCGAGCACCGCCTCATCCAAAGAACGGGCGAGCATGCCGGGCTTGTGAAACCCCCCAACGCCGATGTGGAGCGGGGTACCGAACGACGAGTGGAGGGCCGACGTGAAGTCCTCCCACTGCGGCTCCTCAGGCGTGAGGAGGACGCTGCGGCCATCCCGTGAGGTGACCAGCGGACGCTTCAGACCTGCGCTTCTCGCCGCCTGGCTCACCAGGTCGATCACATTCTCCCGGTCCGCCGGAGTGTCCACGGCGACCGCGAGCAGGGGCGCCTCCGGATCAGAGCCGAGCATGTTCGCCTCCGGGCTCTCCGCCTCCGGAACCCGTCCGTCCAGCAACATCTGCGTGAACTCGCTCAGGTTGATTGGCGCATCGTCGGCGACCGCCGCTTGGCGGAGGAGTTCGGCAGCCAGGATCGCCGTCGCATGTTCGAGCGCAGACAGTGCCGGCTCCGGAAGCTCGTCATCGGGATCGAAGATGCTGATCCATCCGAGGAGTCGTCGCTCCGGGCACGCCGCGGCGATCCAGCACTGGTTCCGGCGCTCCCGTACGCCGTGAGGGGCGTATGACCGGCCGCCGACCAGATAGTCCCCGGGGATCTGGGCCACGCTCCCGTAGCCGGATTGTGCGAGTACCTGGCCCAACGGGTCGAGGATGAGCACTGGTCGTCCCGTTCGGCGGCGGAGCACCTGGGCGATGCCGTGCACACCTTGGCCGTGGGCGATCTCGACGAGCAGTTCGCGTTGGATGGAGATCATCTCCCGACTCGCAGCCACGGTCGTCGCGCTCGAGTCCCCTGCGACCGGGATGGACTCTGACGACTCTCGCATCACGGCGAGCGTGAGTGCGGTCAGGCTCTCCTGCAGGGGGATGAGGCTGAGGTTGATCGGGACCCCCGTCGCGTCCTCCGTCACACCGTCGATTGAAACCCTGAAGTGAGAGTTGAGGCTTTCCCACGGCGCCGATTCGGTGAGCCCGGCCGCGAGGATGTCGGCCCCGACGACGTCCCCAGCTAAGAGCGCCGAGAGTGGACGGCCGATCAGACTGCTGGGCGGGGTGCCGAAAAGCTGGCCGGCGGCGGCGTTCGCCGCCACCAGGAAGCCGTCCGGCCCGACGATGCACATGGCATCGGGGCTCAGCTGGAAGTAGGCCTCCAAGGCGGGGCCAGGGAGGGGTGCCGCCGTCGATCCACGCAGCGGTAGTCCGTCCACCAGCACGGTGGACGCGGCCGCTAGTTCGGTAGTTGGAGTCGCCATCTACTTCCGCCTTACTCATTCAACGAAACCGAGTGCGTTTGCCACGCTCCGACAGGATCGATTCCGTCCGACGTCAGAAGTATGTACCGCGGCATTTCGGCCTTGTCCAGTGAGAATGCGCGGACGGGGCCAAAGCGGCCCATTCTGCCACTCTGCATGCTGTTGAGGGCACGCATCGCGGTTGCGTGGGCTTCAGCGGTGGTGGCGTCCGGGCTGTCGCGACCTCCCGTATGGGCCGGTCACCTGCAGGACCGCCATTGAGGTGGGCAAACTGTACAAACTTGACCTCGATCTTCGTTCCGTTCGGACGATGACGCGCCCACCGCCTTCCGACATTCTAAGTAGTCGGCGCCATCAGGTGCTGCTTTCACAACGAATCAGGAGAGACACATGTCACGAAATCCGCGGCCCTCGGCCGCAACGAAGAGGGGCCGGCTCTCTGCGCTGGCGGGGATCGTAGCGGTTGCGCTGTTGGGTGGCGTGACCGTTGGGGTCGCCGGTGTGCAGCCTGCTGGTGCCGCAAAGATCAGTGGTCCGAAGATCGAGGTCTGTAAGAGCGGTCCGGTCACCGGGAGCTTCAACTTCTTGGTGGACGGAACGACGGCGGTCACGGTCGGCGTCGGAACGTGTGTCGGAGTCGGCGTCACCGCTGGCAACCACACCGTCACCGAGGCGGTGGACCCGACCGGCGCGACGACGCTGAACTCGATCAAGGTCACCCCGGCTACGGCCCTGGTGCTGAAGTCGATTCCGCAGCGGGGCGCTGTTGGTCAATGTCCCTGCCGTCACCGGCAATGTCGCCGTCACCTTCGGGAACATCCCCAACACGGGAGGGTTGAAGATCTGCAAGTTCGCAGCAGCCAACTCCCCCGGCCTCATCGGGAATTCGTTCGCGTTCACGGAGACGTCCGGCGGCAACGTCGTTAGCGCCAGCGCCATCGCCGATGGCGCCTGCAGCCAGTTGACCGACTACCAGGTCGGTACACAGGTCGCGATTGCATGAGAACGCCACCCCCGGTACCGCGGTGCAGGACATCAGCGTGACGGGTGGGACGGGCTCCAATTCGAACCTGGCTGCCGGAACCATCACGGCGACGGTCGGCTCCGGGGTAACCGAGGTGGACTACACCAACTACATCCCCGTGGCCCAGAATCCTGGCTACCTCGAGGTGTGTAAGAACGCCGGCGACGCGTACGTCCCCTACGGGCCGTGGTCGTTCGGGATCACCAACGCCGCAGGTGCCAACGTCGGTAGCGTCAGTGTTCCCGCCGGTCAGTGCAGCGGCGATGTGGCGCTTCCTCCCGGCAACTACACAGTCACCGAGTCGTTCTCGTCCCCGTACTACGTCAGCTCGATCAGCCGCGGTGCCTGCGGACACCTTGGTGGCGAGCAACGTGGCCAACGGGTCGGGCACCTTCTAGGTGTCGGCCGGCAACACCACTACTGGCTTCTACACCAATGACACCCAGATGGGCTATGTGAAGGTCTGCAAGACCCTCACCGCTCAGAGCGGTGCGCTGGTCGGTACGAACTTCAACTTCAACGTGAGCGATGCCGCGGGCACGCAGGTCGTCACGGTGACCGCACCTCCGGTGGGCCAGACCTACTGCTCCCCGGACTACTCGGCCCTTCCGCTCGGATCGGTGGCTACCGTCACCGAGCAGTCCGTGGCGAACGTGGCCGTCGTGGGCACCAGCGTGACTCCGTCGACTGCCGATGCCGGCAGCACCATCGGGACCGCCAGGGTCACCGTGGGCAACGGCATCAACTCGGCCCTGTTCACCAATGCGGCCCTCGGTTGGGTTGAAGTCTGCAAGCAGGGTGATGCCTCGGTTGGCACCTCCTCGTTCAACTTCAGCGTCAACGGTGGGGCACAGTTCCCGGTGCAGTCCGGACAGTGCTCCCAGGCCTTCCAGGTGCCGGCCGGTACCGCCACGGTCCAGGAGTTCAACAGCAATCCGAACTTCTACCTGGCGAACGTGTCGACTGTTGGTGTGACGGACCCGACGGGTTCCCGCCTGCTGTCCGGCTGGAACACCAACCCGGCCACGGTGCTGGTTCCGTTCGGTGGAGTGGGTAACGAGACTGTTGTCACGTTCACCAACGCCACCAACCAGGCCCAGTTCAAGGTCTGCACCGCGCAGACCTCACCCGACGCCGCTCTGGCGGGTGACGCCTTCCCCTACACCTGGTCCTACACCGTCAATGGTGTGACCACGACCGGATCGGCCAACCTGGTCGTTCCGCTCACGGGTTCGTTGTGCTCGAATGTGAGCGCGCTGATCCCGCTGGTGAACACGGGTGGTGCACCTGTGGTCGTCACGGTGACGGCCGGTGCCCCCTCGGGGATCACCGCAGTGGACCTGGCCAACTTCGCCCTCGCGGGTGTTGGCTCCGTCCTGAGCGGTCCGGCCACGCCGACTCCCTTCCCAGCGACCTACACCTTCTCGGTGGGCGCAGGGATGAACGTGGCCACGTTTACCAATGGGGCAACCCACTAGGTAGACACAGGACGCCATTCGGCATCCTTGCCCGAACCTCTGATCGAGGGGGAGGGGAGGTGCTCCCACAAGGAGCACCTCCCCTCAGGGCGCCAGGCAGAGGGATCCCCGTTCGGGGGTCCCTCTGCCGCGTCCGGCAGCCCGGGCACAGCTCTGCCGTGCGCTTGGTCGCAGTGCTCCGGGGCAACCGAGCCGGCGTCCGGAGGCGACTCCGGAATGCCGCCGGTGGACCCCCGAGAGGCGGGGGGGTGGGCGGCCCGTACAACGCGCCGTGTGCTTTTCGTTCAGATCGGACGATGACGTTCTGGCCGAATTTCGTTCACCCTTGTGAGGAAGGTGCCCGCTGGCACCGGGATTTCGAGTTGAGGAGAGCAATCGAATGTTTGCACGGCCGGCGTCACGCGCAGTCGGCAGGAATCGATGGTTGTCGGCGTCGTTGGGGACCGTCCTCATGGTTGTCCTCACGCTGGCTATGTCCCTCGGCATCAGCTCCGGGTTCGATCAGGCGGGGTCGGCCGGGCTCGGACTGGGGGCATCGACCCTTGTCATCTGCAAGAACGGCAATGTGACGGGAACGTTCCTCTTCAGCATCAATGACGCCAACCCGGTCGCCGTCGTCGCCGGCACCTGTCTTCCGGAAACCGTCGAGAACGGGATCAACACGGTACCGAGCTTCCCGACCCGACGGGTGGGACGGTCCTCACTGCCATCACCGTATCGCCCTCTCATGGACGGAACGGGTTCGGTCGCGACGCGGACCGCAACGGTAAATATCCCCGCGAACGGCACCGCGACCACGACCTTCACCAATATCCCCGTGAGCCACCTGGTGGTGTGCAAGCACGCGTCGGATCAGCGCGGTTCCCGCCGGTCCGTGGCAGTTCGCCATCACCAACGCCACCACGGGGGCCACCGTGGCGTCGGCGTCGGTATCCGTCGGTGGGTGCAGCAACCCCATCCAGCTGCAACCCGCGAACTACAAGGTGACCGAGACGTTCGCCGGCCCGGACTACGTCGACTCCATCGTCGTCGCCCCGACATCCGCTCTGGTGGGCTTCCCCTCGCTCGGGCCGGCTCGGTCACGGTGACCGTCGGCTCCGGGGCCACCACGACCGTGACCTTCACCAATGACACCACCGGCAGCATCGCTGGTGTGCAAAGCCGCTTCGGACGGTGCCGTGCCGCCGGGCCCGTGGCAGTTCACCATCACCAACGCCACGACCGGGGCCACCGTGGCGTCGGCGTCGGTCCTGGTGGGCAAGTGCAGCAACCCGATCCCGGTCCCGGCCGGCAACTACAAGGTGACCGAGACGTTCTCCGACCCGGACTACGTCGACTCCATCACCGTCGCCCCGACGTCGGCCCTGGTCGGGTCCCCTTCACTCGGCACCGGCTCGGTGACCGTCACCGTGGCGGCGGGGTCGACCACGACGGCTACCTTCACCAACGACACCGATGGCAGCCTGGTGGTCTGCAAGGCCGCCTCGGACAGGCCGTGCCCCCCGGACCCGTGGCAGTTCACCATCACCAACGCCACGACCGGGGCCGCCGTCACCACGGCGTCGGTCCTGGTCGGCAAGTGCAGCAGCCCGATCCCGGTCCCGGCCGGCAACTACAAGATCACCGAGACGTTCGCCACCCCTGACACCGTGGACTCCATCACCGTGGCGCCGACCTCGGCCCTGGTCGGGTCCCCGTCCCTCACTACCGGCTCGGTGACGGTCACCGTGACGGCCGGGTCCACCACGACTGCCACCTTCACCAACGACACCGACGGCAACCTGATCATCTGCAAGGCCGCCTCCGACGGCTCGGTGCCGCCGGGTCCCTGGCAGTACACGATCACCAACGCCGCCACCGGGGCCACCGTGACGACGGCGTCGGTCCTGGTGGGCAAGTGCAGCAACCCCATCGCACTCCCGAACACGAACTACACGGTGACCGAGACGTTCTCGGCACCGGACTACGTGGACTCGATCACGGTCGTCTCCGACCACGGCCGTGGTCGGGTCCCCGTCCCTCAGTACCGGCTCGGTGACGGTCACCGTGTCGCCAGGGGCGAACACCACGGCCACCTTCACCAACGACACCCTGGTCACCCCGGGCAACCTGGTGGTGTGCAAGGCCGCCTCGGACAATGCCGTGCCCGCCGGGCCCGTGGCAGTTCACCATCACCAACGCCACGACGGGGGCCGCGGTCACCACGGCGTCGGTCCTGGTCGGCAAGTGCAGCAGCCCGATCCCGGTCCCGGCCGCCAACTACAAGATCACCGAGACGTTCGCCGCCCCGGACGACGTGGACTCCATCACCGTGTCGCCGACCTCGGCCCTGGTCGGGACCCCGTCCCTCACCACCGGCTCGGTGACGGTCACCGTGACGGCCGGGTCCACCACCACGGCCACCTTCACCAACGACACCGACGGCAACCTGATCATCTGTAAGGCCGCCTCGGACGGCTCGGTGCCGCCGGGTCCCTGGCAGTACACCATCACCAACGCCGCCACCGGGGCCACCGTCACGACGGCGTCGGTCCTGGTCGGCAAGTGCAGCAACCCCATCGCACTCCCGAACACGAACTACACGGTGACCGAGGCGTTCTCGGCTCCGGACTACGTCGACTCGATCACGGTCGTCCCGACCTCGGCCCTGGTCGGGACCCCGTCCCTCAGTACCGGCTCGGTGACGGTCACCGTGTCGGCGGGGGCGAACACGACGGCCACCTTCACCAACGACACCCAGACGCAGGGTGGCTCGAGGTCTGCAAGAAGGCCGGTGACGGCACGGTCGGAACCACCTCGTTCAAGTTCAGCATCAACGGCGGTCCGCAGTTCGCGGTGCAGGCCGGACAGTGCTCGCAGGCGTTCCAGGTGCCGGCCGGTACGGCCACCGTCCAGGAGTTCAACTCCAATCCGGCGTTCTATCTGGCAAACGTGTCGACGGTGAGCGTGACGGATCCGACGGGGAGTCGACTACGGAGTTGGAATGGGCAGACAGGTGTGGCCACCGTGACCGTGCCCCCGGGCGACATCGTCAACGAGACGATCGCCACCTTCACGAACGCCACCCGTCAGGGTGCATTCAAGATCTGCACGGGTCAGACGTCACCGGGAGCCCAGCTCGCCGGCGTCGTCTTCCCGTACCTGTGGACCTACACCGTCAACGGCGTGACGAGCAGTGGGACGGTCCACCTGGCCGTGCCGACGCTGGGCCAGACCTGCTCGGCAATCAGTGCGTCCATCCCCATTCTGAATGCCAACGGCACCCCGGTGGTCGTCTCGGTGACCGCACAGGCGCCCTCGGTGCTCTCGGTGGACCTGGCGGCTTCCTCTACCAGGGTGCCGGTTCGTTGATCACGGCGCCGAAGACCCCGGGGGCGTTCCCGCAGACCGCAACCTTCTCACTCGGGGCGGGCATCAATATCACGAACTTCACCAACGGCGCGACGCACTGAACGACAGCAGGCGAACCGGCGCACCGGGCGCCGGGGATCCGTACACCACTCGAAGGGGAATCCATGTCTCTGGCCAGAATCCGAACGACCGTAATGGCCTGTGTGGCGGCACTGTTCGTGTCCGGGGTCGGGGGAGCGGTTGCGGCGCCCGCTGGTGCCAACCCGCTCCTCCCTTCACCGACCACGCTCAACGTCCGGTGCTGGCCGAGCAGTGGGTTCTCGACCATCGGAGCGGCGGTGGCGTCGGCGCGTGCCGGAGACGTGGTCCGGGTGTGCGGCGGCACCTACCACGAGGACGTGGTGCTCCCGCCGTCCAAGCCGCTGACCCTGGAGGGGGTGGGCAACCCGGTGATCAACGCGTCGGGGCTCGACAATGGGATCACGGTGCTGGCGTCGAACAGCATGGTCGAGGGATTCACGGTCGAACAGGCGATCGGCGAAGGGATCCTGGTCCAGGGTGCGCCGGGTCGTCCGGTGAGTGGCGTGACCATCTCCGGCAACTCGGTGCAGTCCAACGATCGTGGCAATCCGACGGGTGCGCCGCAAACCGGTTCGAGCTACCCTGAGTGTGACGGATCGGCCCAGGCTCCCGGTGACTGCGGCGAGGGGATCCACTTGATGGTGGCGGGCGATTCCTCGGTGGTCGGCAACCAGGTGACCGCGAACAGCGGGGGAATCCTGCTGACCGACGAATTTCGGTCCCACGTCCGACAACACGATCGCCTCCAACCACGTCTTCGGCAACACGCTCGACTGCGGGATCACCCTGGCCGGGCACAATCCGGCTGCGTTCGTCACCGGGCACACGCAGCCGACGGTCGCCGGTGTGTTCTCCAACCGGGTCCTGTCGAACTACGTGTCGGACAACGGGCTCGCGGGACAAGGGGCCGGGGTGCTCATGGCCACGCCGTTCCCCGGGGGAGCCGTCTACAACAATCTGGTCCAGGCCAACACCATCTGGGGAAACGGCCTGGCCGGTGTCACCGTGCACAGCCACGCTCCTGGCCAGGATGTCAACGGCAACTTCATCGAAGGGAACCGCATCACGACGAACAACCTCGACGGTGACCCCGACTTCTTTCCGTCGGTCGATGCCTCGACCACGGGGGTGATCGTAGCGTCGGTGGCACCGTTGACCATCGGCATCCAGAACAACATCATCTCCAGCAACGTCTACGGCATCTGGACGATGCCGGCCGTGAAGATCAGCGGCGTCGGCTCCAACCAATTCATCCAGGTCACGACGCCGCTCTTCGTGGGCTGACGGTTGGAGGACCGCGGGGCTCCCCCGAGCCGGCGCGGCCTGCGGGAGCGTCGGCCGCCGGAGTCGACCACCACGGGCCATGCGAACCTACGATAACGCGATGAGAACGAGGATGGCCGTCTTGGTGGGCGTGTTGGTCGGTGGATTGGCGGTCACCGGGTGCGGGTCGACGTCCCCGCCGCCACACCCGCCCGACGGCCGTACCGAAGTCACTCGACGTCCGGGTGACATCGGTGATGGCCGGCGTCCTCCCTCCCACCACGGAGGCGGGGGCCCTCGCCACCGAGCGGGTCGACTTCACCGTGTACGGGGCTTCCGGAACGTTCTCGTGCACGGTGCGGGTGCTCCGATCGGGGGCCGTGGTGGGCACCTCCACCACGGAGATGGGTGCACCGCAAGGAGCGGTCACGGCGATTCCGGAGTCCGTCCAGGTCGGCGGAGTGCGGGGCGGCACCTTCGCGGGTGTACCCGCGGACGCCCGAGTGACGTGCCACACCCATTAGGCGGGATCGGTGAGGAAGCCGGCCCTTCCGGCGCGGTGTCAATAGTACTATTACTCTCCGTGGTCACTCCCTTTCATAGAGTGACAGTTGGCCGATCAGCTTTCGATAGGTTGCTCCGGCGCCGGAACCGGCACGGCCCAGGAGCGGTCGGCAGCATTCGGACCGCACGCTGACCGAGCGCGGCCGGAGCGACCACGCAACGCGCGAAGTCCCAGTTCAGCACCGTCATCGCTGGGCCTGCCTTCTTGGAGCGGATGTGAGCCGGCCGGCAGTCGGCCGACCGTACGATGGGCCCGCCTACCACTGGTGGGAAATCAATCGTTCCCCCGGTGCCGTTCGGACATCAATCATGCTCTCCTGACTGTGGCCTATTGCTGTCACATCTATCGAATTGAAATCGGCCGTTGCCTCCGAAGGGTGCCAGGCTTATCATCGGTGCATGTCTGGGGTCGGTGGGATAAGGAACATGGCCGTGGCGGAGCGTCCGGTAACCGGGCGTCGGGCAACCAACTGGCGCCGCCGTCCGTGGTCCGTTGCCGTGCGGCGCTGACGGCGATCGTGCTGGCCGCGGCCGTGCAGACGGGCGCCGTCGGGCGCGTGGGTGCCGAGGTGCCCGCCGGGCCCGACGGCTGGAAGGTGAGCGCCTCCTACCCGGCGATCCCGCACGGCACCGGCATCGCCTGCCCCTCGGCGTCGACCTGCGTCGCCGTCGGATCGAACACGTCCGGCGGTGCCGCCATCCTGGGCACCACCGACGGTGGGACGACCTGGACCGCCCAGACGCCACCTTCCGGCACGGAGGGCGTCTTCGGCGTCGCGTGCCAGACGACCAGCCGACTGCTACGCGGTCGGATCGGCCACCTCCGGGGCCGGGTCGATCCTTGCCACGACGGACGGCTGGGACGTCACTGGGTCGACCAGACCGTCCCGCCGGGCGTCGGCGGGCTCGACGCGCATCGCGTGCCCGGGCACCACGGTGTGCTTCGCCGTCGGGTCCGGCGCCATCATCGCTACGACCGGACGGGTCGACCTGGACGCCGGCAGTCGGCGCCGTCCGGTGTGGGCGGCCTCTTCGGCATCTCCTGCTCGTCGATCAGCCGACTGCGTCGCCGTCGGATCCGGCGCCGGCACGGCGTCCATCCTGGACACGTCCGACGGTGGTGCGACCTGGACGCCGCAGACCGTACCGCTCGGGTCGACGTTCGTGCTCGACGGCGTGGCCTGTCCCTCGGCGGGCGACTGCTACGCGGTCGGAACCGGCCCGGCCGGAGGGGTCCTCCTGGCCACGACCGACGGCACGAACTGGACCAGCGAGCACACTGCCCCCGTTCATCAGCAGACCTCAACGGCGTGGCCTGCACCTCAATCGACGCCTGTCATGCCGTCGGCTTCGGCGCCGGAGAGTCGGCCGTGCTGGGCACGACGGACGGGACCACGTGGATCCAGCAGGACGTGCCTCCGGGAAGCAACTATCCTCTACGGCATCGCCTGCCCGACCGCCCAGTGCTACGCGGTGGGAGAGAACGGCGCCTCCGAGGCGAGCGTGATCCTCGTCAATGCGGGAGGGGGGTCGACCTGGACCGCCCAGCCGGTGCCGCCGGGCACCCAGGGCTTCGCCGGCATCGCCTGCCCGTCGACGGCCGACGTGCGTCGCGGTCGGCGCCGGGATCGGGCGGCGGGTTCCTGGCCGCCACGGTCGACGGGGGCGCGTCCTGGACCGAACCGCCGGCGCCGCCGGGTGTGTCGAAGCTCACCGGGATCAGCCTGTCCGGCGGTCGGCACCTGCGTGGCCGTGGGCAGCGGAGCGGGGGGGTGGTCATCTCCACCAGCGACGGGGCGACCTGGACCACGGCAGACGCTGCCCCCGGCCGGTGACCAACCTCACCGGGCTCGCCTGCACCGTCGGTCACCGAGTGCTTCGCCGTCGGGACCGGCTCGGGAGCTGGAGCGATCCTGTCGACCACCGACGGCACGACGTGGACACCCCAGACGGTGCCTGCCGGTGTGACCGTCCTCACCGGGGTCGCCTGCGCCTCGGCCACCGAGTGCTTCGCCGTCGGCTCCGCGTCGGGCACCGGGGTGATCCTCTCGACCACCGACGGGACGAACTGGACCAGCAGTCGGGCCGCCGCCTCCGACGTGAGCCTCTCCGGCATCACGTGCGCCGTCCGCCGACTGACTGCTTCGCCGTCGGCATGGATTTCCCGACGCTCACCGGAGTCGTCCTCGCCACGACGGACGGCGGGACGACCTGGACGAGGCAGACCGTCCCGTCCGTGGCACAGGGCCTGTCGGGCATCGCCTGCCCGACGACGACGGAGTGCTACGCGGTCGGATCCAACTACACGTCGCTCACCGGGGTGATCCTGGCCACCACCGATGGCGGTACGACCTGGACGAGCCAGACCGGTGCCGACCGGACGCGCAGGGCCTTTCGGGCGTCAGCTGTCCGTCAACGGACAACTGCTACGCCTCCGGCATCGGCGCCGGCCAGGTGGGAGCCCTCGTGCTCGAGCTGCCGGCGCTGTCCATACGCCCAGCTCGCTCCCGGACGCCACGCTCGGCATCGGGTACTCGACCGCACTCGCCGCCGCCGGCGGCTCCGCTCCCTACTCGTGGTCGGTGGCGTCGGGGGCACTCCCGCCCGGCCTCGGGCTCGATCCCTCGACGGGGGCGATCACCGGCACGCCGACGGCGGTCGGCTCCTACCCCTTCACCGTCTCGGTGAGCGACTCCTCGTCGCCCAACCTGCGGGGCACCTCGACGTCTCGCCATCACCGTCGCCCCGTCCCCACTCGCCATCACCACCGCCGCGCTTCCCGGTGGGCAGGTGGGGCTAGCGTACTCGGCCGCGCTCGGGGCACGGGCGGCACCGCACCCTACGCGTGGTCCGTGACGTCGGGCGCCCTGCCTGCCGGCCTCGCCCTCGATGCGTCGACCGGCGCCATCACCGGCACGCCGGTGACGCCGGGGACGTCCTCGTTCACGGTGACGGCACGGGACGCCGACTCGACGTCGACCTCGGCCGCCCTCGCCATCGCGGTCACCGGGAGCGGTCGCCCCCCGCCGCCTGGGGCAGCTCGCGGGGCTACACCATGACCGCCGCCGACGGCGGGATGTTCGCCTTCGGGGGCGCCGGGTTCTTCGGCTCGATGGGCGGCAGCACCGCTCAACCGGCCCGTGGTGGGGATGGCGACGACGCCCGACGGCAAGGGCTACTGGGAGGTGGCCGCCGACGGCGGGGTCTTCACCTTCGGCGACGCCGGGTTCTTCGGCTCGCTGGGCGGGACGCACCTCGGCCGGCCGATCGTCGGCATCGCCCGGACGCCGGACGGCCAGGGCTACTGGGAGGTGGCTGCCGACGGACGGATCTCCCCGTTCGGCGACGCCGGATCCTTCGGGTCGATGGCCGGCCAGCCCCTCCACCGGCCGATCGTAGGCATGGCGTCGACACCGGACGGCAAGGGCTACTGGGAGGTGGCCGCCGACGGCGGGGTCTTTGCCTTCGGCGACGCCGGATCCTTCGGGTCGATGGGCGGCCAGCCGCTCAACCAGCCGATCGTGGGCATGGCGTCGACATCTGACGGCAAGGGCTACTGGCAGGTGGCCGCCGACGGCGGGGTCTTCGCCTTCGGCGACGCCAGGTTCTTCGGGTCGATGGGCGGCCGGCGCTCAACCAGCCGATCGTGGGCATGGCGTCGACGTCCGACGGCAAGGGCTACTGGCAGGTGGCCGCCGACGGCGGGGTGTTCGCCTTCGGCGACGCCAGGTACTTCGATTGGCTGGTCCGGACCCCGCTCAACAGGCCGATCGTGGGAATCGCCGCCGGTTGAGACCGTGCGTGTCACGGCCTCGTCCGAGGGGGTCACGTGGATAGAGTCAGCACCGCATCGGTTGGTCCGTCCCGTCCGTCGTGTTGCCTGACGGCCCGTCGGGCCGCCGACTATCCGGGCTGCAAGGCTGCCTGGATGGCGGCAGTCACCTCGGGTTGGACCTCCGATCGACCTTCTGGATCCACGCCCAGTACGACCAGCTGACGTCGTGCTGGGTGGCGAAATCGAGGAAGGCGGCGGTGTCGGCCACCCAGTTCTGGTCGGGCTGGCGGTCACCGCTCTGGTTCCGGTCGCATCGAAGGCATAGAACTCGCCGACGTAGAGCGGGACGTTCCACTGGGCGGCGCGCTGGAAGTTGGCGGTCAGCGCCTCCTGGGCGGTGACGGGCAACGGGGACTGCAGCGGGGAAGGCGCAGCCCAATAGTCCTCGTGCAGGTGGATGGAGAGCACGAGATTCGGCACCGGTGGCAGCCGGGTGACGCGGAAGGATCCAGGATCGTCCTTGTCCTCGACCATGAGCAGGAGGTGCGGATTCGACCGGTGCACGAGAGGGACCACGTACGCGTAGAACCCAGTGAGGTCGGCGGAAGCGCGGCCGCAGTTGGGCTCGTTCACGATGTCCTGTGCCGACGACGGTGGGGTTGTTGGTGTACTGGCCGTCGAGAAACGACTCGACAGCCGCGAAGTCCCCCCACGCCGAACCGGGTACGCCCGGTTCGGTCAGGCCCGAGTAGAAGTTGCACGCCGCGGCCTGGGAGGTCTCGCCCGCCGCCCCCGGATTGAGCCAGACGGGCATGCCCGAACCAGGACAGCCCGGCTTCTTGGCGATCACCGGGGCGGTGAAGGCGGCACTCCAGTTCGACTGGTGCATGTCGAGGATCACCCGCAGGTGCGCGGCACCGAGTAGACTGACCTCGTTGTCCAGCGCGGTGATGTAGGGACGGTTCCAGTGGTGTTCGAGGGTTCCGCCCGCTCCGACGGTCGGCGGCGACGGTTCGAGGTTCCCCCAGGCCACCGGCAGCCGTACCGAGTGTGAGTCCGTACCCGGCGATCTGGGCCACCTCGCCGGACGTGAGCGGCCTCCAACCGTTGTTGCAGACACCTGGCACGTCAGTGCCGTCTGGATTGGTGCTCTCCATGCCGGTGACGTTGTAACCGGTGAGCTGTACAACGGTCCCGGACGAGTCCACGATGTGGGTCCCGCGGGCGCTGAGGTAGCCAGGCGGTGTCACCGGAGCCGTCGTGGTCGGCGGTGTCGGTGTGGCCGAGATGTCGTCGTGCGGTTGGTCGTGGTGGCGGAGGATCCGGCGAAGGACAGCACCAGCGCCGCGGACACCACCAACGCAATGACCACCAGCACCACGATTCGAGGTCGCATGCTCCTCTTCACGCCTTTCGCTCCGACGGGCTCGTGTGCTCCGCCGATCCGCGATGAGCGGGATGCTCCGCCACAGCGCCACCAACAACAGGCAAGGTAACACCTGGGTGGCCGGAATTCCGGACGCGTCACCCGGCGTGACTCGCCGATCCGGCGTTGCGACGATCTGCTGCCGCTCAGGCCACCCGAGGTCGGCGGTCGTCGCGGCGGGGACGATCGAATGCCGTCTCGACCGCGCCCTCACGGGCGCCTGTGCCGGGCGCTCGGAGGTCGTCCACGCACTCGGCGCACATCCACCTCGGCGCAGGTCCCACGTCGGTCCGGCGGCGCAGGCGGCCCTCAAACCTCACGAGGTCGTCGGTCCATCCGCACCGGTGGCAGGTTCCCCGCCGGTGGCGCCGTCGCCGATCCGTGCTGCGGTTGAACATGTTCACGGTCTCTCCACACTGGCTCATCCTACGATGTCGTACCCACCCCCGTCGGGCGGCCGGGATCGGTACCAGATCCCATCGACGCACCCAGCCACGAACTGTAGGGGGCGGGTTCGGCCCATCGGAGCATACCGGCGCCCGCCGCAGATGGAATTCCCGATGGTGTCCTCTTTGCACAATGGTTGTTAGCAGAAATGCCCACTGTGATGGCCGCCGTCACCGGCGGTGAAGGTGCGAACGCCGCGAGCACCATCGTCCCAGATCAGCACAGGGTAGATCGTCAAATTTCACGATGTCTGAGGCGGGCCGTATGTGGGACAATGTCGCAGCGGAATTCCCAAGGCATTTCCCGATCGGGGTGTGAAGGATCGCCGACGAGCCACCTTCACCGGTCGATCCGGGGAGCGTCAGTGGCCGGTGGGTGGTGGCGTTGCGATAGTCGGGTCTCCGCGGCGGGACAAGAGGCAGGAAGGTGTCGGACATGGAAATGATGGGCACGCAAACGTTCCGGGGCACACGGAAGGGGCACCGGGTCGAGGACGCCGGCTTTCGTCAGTGACTTCACGCACACTGCAGGGGCGGAGCCGCCGGCCCGAGCCGACCGTGAGCGTGGTGATCCCGGCGAAGAACGAGGCGCGCAACCTCCCCGCACGTCCTCCGCGCACTCCCGGCGGGCCTCCACGAGGTCATCCTGGTCGACGGGAACTCGACGGATGACACCGTTGCCGTGGCACGCTCCTTCTGTCCGGGCATCATCGTGGTCGAGCAGTCGCGGAAGGGAAAGGGAAACGCCCTCGCCTGCGGGTTCGCTGCCGCCACCGGCGACTTCCTCGTCATGATGGACGCGGACGGGTCCACCGATCCGGAGGAGATCCCCCGGTTCGTCGCCGCCCTGAAGCAGGGCGCCGACTTCGCCAAGGGATCCCGGTTCATGCCGGGCGCCGGGAGCAGCGACATCAGCCGACTCCGCCAGTCCGGGAACTTCTGGCTCAGCAAGATCGTCAACCTGCTGTACGGGACCCGTTATACCGACCTCTGCTACGGGTACAACGCCTTCCGTCGCGACTGCCTCGAGGCATCGGCCTCGAGGCCTCGGCGCACGGCCGACGGCGATCCGACGGTGATGCTCTGGGGTGACGGCTTCGAGGTGGAGACGCTGATCAACGTGCGCATCGCCAAGGCCGGCCTCCGGGTGTTCGAGGTGCCGAGCTTCGAGAGCAGGCGGGTGTTCGGAAAGAGCAACCTCAATGCGTTCTCGGACGGCCTCCGGGTGCTTCGGACCATCCGCATCGAGCACCGAAGTGGGGTGCCCGGAAGGCCAGCCGCCGGAACGCGTCGCGGTGCCCCGCCGCGACGGTGTCCACCTGGTCGATCCTCTCGACTTCGACGCAAGAGGCCGGCTGATTCCGTAGTGGCCCGGACCGTCGTCGTACCCGTTGGTGGGTTTCCGGGCCCGCCTTCCCGCCCGCCCCATCCCGGAGACCGGGGGGAGGCTGCAGCTCACCGACACCGAATGGCGCGCTGGTGTTCCGCCAGCCGCAGCCGGGCGTCCGGTGTGGCCTGCTCCGGTCGCGCATCGACATCGAGCCGCTGGCTCGGCACCTGTGTCGAGTGACCGTGCACGATCGGGGCACGGACGACTTCCGTGGCTCGTTCGTCGTCCGGGCCCGAGCAGAGCGGGTGCGGGCCGACGATCGACCGCCGGATGACGGCTTTGGACCGTGCCGGGGAGGTGACCGCCTCGGTCGAGAGCGGGCAATGGTGGAAGGACGTCCGCAGGTTCGACGACCTCGGGTGGGCCCGGACCGCGTCGTTCGCCGGAGTCGGGTGCCGTGGGGGAAAGTGGGGCACCGACACCGTCGCCCGCACCCGGTCGACCAAGGTGCTGGATGTCGGACCTGACGGGGTCATTCTGCGGGGATGGCGGACCCGTGCGTTTCTGCCGTGGGAGACGGTGGACAGCATCGAGGTCACCGGCGATCGCGATCCGTTGGCTCCGCCGGCGGGATCGGCCGGGCGGCCCGGCGCACGTCCAGCCTGCCGGCGGGACCATCGTGCGGCTGCGCTCGCGCACGGGCGACGAGCTCGATCTGCCATACCACGCTGTCGAGCACGGCCACCGTCGCCGCCCGACTTCGACCCTTCCAGGAGCAGCTCGCCAATCCATGACCGGGTCGGGTCGTGACCCCGACACGAACCGTCAGGAGTCGGTGCCGGAATCCGCGATCGACTCCGTGGCGATGCGGTGGGCGTTGGCCATGATGGTGAGCGTGAACGTCGTGGCAGGAACCGTCGGGAACACCGACGCGTCGACCAGGTGGATGTTCGCTCCATCGCCGGAGTCGGCCCATGCGGTCGGTCCCCAGGTCGGACCGGCCAGTGCCGGACGGGAAGCTCCCTCCGAAGTGGTAGCTCTTCGCCGCCGGCGAGCGCACGGCGGCCGGGAGGACGGGCCAGAGGTCCAGCGTCGGAGCGTGCACGGACCAGGGCACTGGCCACGCCACGGAGCATGCGTGGCCAACTGCCTTGCGACCGGCCGCGCAGTGTCAGATCCGGGAAGCCCGCCTGCGCCCGGCCGCCGGGCCACCACCTCGATCTCGGGCGACGCCCAGGACGGGAGGTAGCCGAGCCCGAGCGAAAGGCGGCGAAGGAGGCTCGTCAGCGCCGGTGCGCCCGAGTCCGGTGCCGCAGTGCTGCGGGCAGCGATTCCTCGAAAACCGGGTTGAACGGGTAGAAGTGGATCTGGCTGAGGTCGTACCCTCCACCCCCCGCGTCGAAGACCAGGTTGAACTGGTTGAGGGTGAAGTTCCGCTCGGTACGCGGGTCCGGCGTGGGACGGAGCGACAGCGCGGGCACGATGAACTGTGCCGATTCGGCCATCCGGACCGGCCGGTCGAAGTGCTCGAGTGAGCCCAGCACGAGACGGGTGGTGCCGATACCGCCGCAGGCTACGAAGATTCGCTCTGCCGACCAACGCCTTGAAGCGCCCGTCCCCAGCTCTCGTACGTCCACCACCGGGCCGGTCGGTTCCTCGCTCAGGCGCACGGCCATGATGCCGTCGTGATAGTCGATCCGTCCCGAGGCGCGGAGTCGGTCGAAGGTGTGGGAGGCAGAGTAGATGAGTCGATAGGGGCATCCGGTCATGCACAGTCCGCACCGGGTGCATCCCTCGGAGCGGAGTGCGAGGCGGGCCCGGCCGACCGTCACACCCATGGCCTGCAGGCGCCCACGGTGGGCGTCGTACCGCGCCAGCACCTCCTCGGTACGCCGGCCGAGGGGCGGCAGCGGTCGAGCCGAGGTGAGGAGCGGGAACAGAGCAGCGAGGTCGTCCTCCTCTGCGGCGAGGCCCATCTCGTCGAGGGCCACCTGGTAGTGGGGCACCATCTCTTCGTAGGAAACCGGCCAGTCAGCGAAGGCGGCCCGGCTGAACGGCATGATCTGGGCGCCCCACACGTTGGAGAACCCCCCGTACGCACCGGAGACGACGGAACCGTTAGCGTCCGGCACAGCGCTGATCCCGGACAGCTGTCCGAAGTCGCGGAATGGGAAGTCGGAGCCGTAGGCCCGCTTCTCGGGGAGCTGGCCAGGCCGGGTCCGCACTGCGTGACGACTGATCAGGCGGAGGTCGGACGGCGACCACGCCCCCTCGGGCTGCCCCTCCATTGCCTGCCGCGCCGCGTCAAGCGGCGCCTCGAGCGTTCCGCCGACGTCCAGCACGGTGATGCGCTGCTCCGGGTCCCGGGCGAGGGCAAGGGCTGCGCCGGCCGCTGCGGGCCCGGAGCCGAGGATCAGCGAGGTCGGCATGTGCCGGTGGTCCGTCGGGTCGCCGATCGGCACGTCACGACGTGATCTGGGCGGTGAACTGGATCGCTTCCACGGGTTGGGAAGGATCCGATGGCCGCGCGAAGAGTCGGATGGTCCCTGTGCCGGTGTACGCGGGCTTGATCGGGATCGTCTGGGAGAAGGTGGCGCCGGTGACCGCCGTGTTGGTGACGCTGGCCAAGAGGCGACCGGTCGGGTCCATCAGTTGAATGTCGTAGGTCCCGTTGATGGAGGTGACGCCCGAGATGCGGAACGATCCGGACACGATAGCGCCCACGGCGGGGTCCTCGAGGAGGACTCCTGGCAGGGTGCCGGTGAGCTGGCTGCGCCCGATCGGGGTGCTCGTATCGACTCCGCCCAAGGAGTTGATCGGCAGTTTGGCCACTCGCAGGACCACGCGCTCGACATTCGGGTAGGCGGTCAGCGTGTAGACGACCTGGGCCAGCCGGGAAGCCAGTACGGCCGGTTGCCCCGGCGTCACGAACTGAGGGCTGAAGTTGACGGTCGCGACGCCTGACTGGACCTGTAGCCCGCGCACGGTCGTCCCCGTCGGAATCCACGTGCCGAGTCCAGCTGCGGCCTCGGTCGGTGTCGGGCCGGACAGCAGCGCCTGGAGCGCGGCGAGGCGCGGGTCCGCACTCGAGTTGATCATCCGGCTGGCGGTACCGAGGACGGTGCCACGGACGAAGTACAGGCGCACGGGCACCTGGGGCGCGACGGTCGTCGACGTCTTCGCTTTGGGCGACGTCGACGTGGTCGACGTGGTCGACCGGATCGACGATGGCGACCCGCCGCAGGCGGCGAGGATCAGGACTGCTAGAGCGCAGGCCACGGCGGGCAGCGTCAGGCGATGACGCGCCGTGGCCGGCATCAGGCGTCTCGGGTTCCGCTCGGTGCTCTCGTCAGGACGTCGGCTCGCGTGCGCAGTGGGGGTCGTCGGCAATGATGCAGCGGTGGGTTCCATCGGTCAACTCCGCAGATAATAGAAGCGAGCGGCGATCAGGCCGGCCAGGATAAGGGTGAACACGGTCGTCACCGCGGTCAAGCGGTGGCGCGCCACTACGAAACGACGGTCGGCCCCGGCGATGGCGGCGAGCACCTCGTGGACGACGATAAGCACCAGGACGATCGACACCGAGCTGATGCCGACGGCGGCATTGGCGACCAACACCCTCATCGGACCGTCCGCCAAAGCGCCGAGTCATGGGCGAGGGCGAGCGCATTGCACGTTGCCGCCGCGACGAGCAGGGCTCCCGCGCTCCCTACCGGGTGCCACCAGTCGATCTCGACGAAGAACAGGGCGAAGAAGAAGGCGATCGAAAGGCCAGCGGCCAACGACACGCTGGCCGCGAAGGCGACCTCGGTCAGATCCAGCCAGTTCGTTGCCGCCCATCCGGTACCGACTACCAGCGCGGTGGCGATGAGTCCCGATCGGATCGGCGTGCGGACGTCAGCCAGTGCCAGGATCGCCCCCACTGTGCACAGAGCCATGGCGGACAGCGTCCAGCCCCAGTTTGATTTGTCGCTGTCGGTGGTTCACGTTCCGCCTCCTGGGCTCGTTGTGGTCGTCGGGGTGGTCGTCGTGCTGCTGGTCGACGGTATGGTGGTCGTGGTCGTGGTCGTCGTCGCTGGTCGAGTCGTCGTGGTAGCGATCGTCGGTGGCGGCTTCGGTCGGGTGGCCGGTGGCGGCTTCGGTCGGACGATGGGGGTGGGCTTCGGTGGTGGGACCGGGACGGGCTTCGGCTGCGGCGCCGGTTTGGGTGCAGGGGCCGGCGTGTGTAGCTTGGCATGCGGGTGCAGGTTGGGTAGCGAGTGCTTGGGCGGAGGGCTCTTCTCGATGCGCAGGACGACGGCCGTTGAGTTCTTGAAGACGACATGGACGTGACCCGTCTTCAGCAGCTGGTCGATGAAATCGGACATCCACCCGTTCCGGTAACCGAGGAAGTCGACCCCGTAGTTGTCCTGGCTCCGAGTGAGGTACACGTAGGTGGGGACGTGGGTCACGGGAAGGTGCTGCGTCAGCTTGGTCCCCTGTAGGGTGATCAAACCCCCGGCCTGGACGAGTCGGTACGCGCCGACATCGGTGTACTCGAGCGGTTCGTCCCGATTGGTGATGTAGACGTCTGCTCCGGCGGCCACGTGGGCATGGATCCATGTGGCCGCGGCCAGATCTTCAGGGGCGATGGCCTCGAACGATTCGTTTCCGAACCGGACTAGGGGGAATAGGACGAGGAGGGCTGCGCAGATGGCCAGGCACATCGTCACAGGAGCACGGCCGAGCACGCGGTGGTCGATCAAGCTGGCAGTGAGGACAGCGGCCGGTGCCAGGCTGAAGAGCAGGATCCGGAGGGCGACTTCACCTCCGTAACTCACGGCTCCGGCCACGGCCATCGGGAACACCGCCACGATCACCATCGACCAGAGTGTGCGTCCCCGACGCCACAGCGCCACGAATCCCCCCAGGGCCCCGAGCCAGGTGATGGTCGCCGCCAGGACCCGCCCCCCCTGGACGAACTCCCGCTCCGGCGTCGATCCCTGCAGGCGTGCGGTCAACGTGGCATTCAGCGTCGATCCGACGTTCCCGGCCGAGCCGAATACCTTGGCCAGGTGGTCCGACCAGTAGGTGTGGCCCTCCCAGGAGAGCCACGACCACACGAGGCAGGCCATGAAGAGCCAGAGCAGGCGGAGACCGGTCCGGCCGGTGATGGTCAGTCCGAACAGGACCAGACACAGGGCGGCCGGTGTGATCTGGTGGGAGACGGCCGACGCGCCGAGGATGACGAGCAGCACGGCGAGGATGGCCAGGCGGTGGCGCGGCGCGGTCCCGAGGTCGGGCTGCTCTCCCGCCACCGCCCCGTAGGGCAGCTTGCCGATCCGCAGGGCCAGTCGCTTGACCGTGGCCCACTGGCTCGAGTCGAGGACCCAGGCGACCAGGCGCGGTGTGTAGCCCCCGGCGCTGAAGACCCGGATGACGATGGCGACGGCCACCAGGAACAGGAACAGGTTCAGGCCCTGCGGTGAGAAGTAGTCCTGGTCGATCCAGTCGGAGGCCAGGAAGATGCCCAGCACGGCCCACTGGGCGCGGGAGTTGCGGAGGCAGGTGTTGGCGATCGCCTTAAGCGGGATCAGGTATGCGAGGTTCAACAGGAGCGGGCACCAACGGAGGAACCACAGGGTGCTCACCCCCATGGCCCGGGCCGCCATGCCCGCGGTCGCGAACATGGCCGGCCACGACATCCGCACGTCGAGACGCGGCAGGGCCCTGTCCGGTACGACCCAGGTACTCGCTGAACCCGGCGACGTCGTAGGCGGTGGAGAATCGGGGCACGGATTCGGTGGCCGGCAGGGTTCCGTGGAGGACGAGGGCGAGCGCGCGCCAGGCCGACCACCATGCTCGTCCAGCGGGGATCTGCCCGCCGCAATTCCCACACGACTGCGCTGGCGGTGAGCAGCAGGCCCAGCCACCACAGAAACGACAGTTGGGGAACAAGACCGAGGGCTGCGGCCCGGTAGGGTGGATCGAACCGAGGGACAGGCCCCACGAGACCACGCCTGCGGCCGCAAGGAGGAAGGGGACGGCCGCATCGACCGTGCCGGAGGATCCCGCCCGCCGGTGGGAGTGCCTGAGATCCACCGGCGCGTCTGCTGGTTTCCCTAGTTCGACTCCTTGTGTCGATTGTGTGCTCAATCGCCACCCGTCTCTCGCCGAACAGTGCCCCGCCGTCGTGATCTCACACGATTCGGCTCCCACACAACCGAGAGATCGTCTCTCGATCTTTGGATCGTGCGGCACCGTATACTACGGCAAATTCACGGCGAGGAGCCAACAGGGGAGGGGTCCGATCGTCTGCGGAAGCGAGTCAACTGAACCGCGGAAACCGTTGGCGCAGGCATACCTCATCGACCCGTCCGACCGCGCCCATCCCGGTGGAGGCACCATGAGAGAGACCGAAAAGAACGAGTTCGTGCAACGTCAGGCGGCGGAGATTCCTTTCGAGGAGTACCAGGGCGAGTTCCCCACGCACCGGAGGCGACGCATCGTGGTTGCCGCGGCCATGTCGGTGGCTGTGCTCGTGGCCGTCGCGGTGTTGTTCATCACCATGAACAACCGTATCGAATCGCTCGACCAGAAGGTCACGACGCAGTCGCAGCAGATCCAGCACTTGCGCGGCGAGGTCTCTGTGGTGTCGTCGTCGTTGAGCGCTGCCGTGGCCTGCCTCCAGACAGTCGGTTCCCTGGAGGGGCTCTGCACCAAGCTGGTCAAGTAGGCCGGCGGCCGCTCGGCCCGCGCCGCCCGCCCGCCCGCCCGGCCCACGCGATCCAACCGACCGCATAGCCCGTCCCGGCCAGGACCGAGCGCGGCAAGCAGCGCTGCGGCGCGGAGCCGCGCCGGCGGTGTCACCGTGGATCAGGTCCGCGCCGCCCGTCAGCATCCCACCCGTGAGGGCCCGTCGGGCGAACTTGCGCTCGGCCACCAGGTTACGGGCCGCGCCCATCTGGCGGAACGCCGCGGCCTTCCCTCGATTGACCGAGAAGCAACGTCGCCAGAAGTAGCTCCACGTCACCCGGTCGGGAGGAACGTGGTGACGGACGATGGCACTCGGCTCGAACAGGATCGTGCTCTGGGGGGAGCGGTGCACCAGCCGGTGGCACATGTCCATATCGTCGTGGTTGTCGGAGTGGAAGAACCCGATCGCCGCCAGGTCCGCCCGACGGGCCGCCATGGCCGCGCCGATCACGTGGAGGATGGGCGCAGTGGTCGTCGGGAGGCCGACGTAAGCGCATCCGAAGACCCAGTCGCACTCAGGCGGGAACCAGACGCGGTCGTGCCGTGGAGAACGCCGGAAGCGGTCTCCCGCCGACGGCGATGACCGTCGGGTCTTCGAACGGGGCCACCATCCGCTCGAGCCAGTTGGCCTCGGCGGCGGCGTCGTCGTCGAGGTAGGCGATGATGCCGCCGGTTGCCAGCTCGGACGCGGTGGTGCGAGCCGCGCCAAGGCGACCCGGGTACTTGTTCTCTATCACCCGAATCGGTACCCCGCCGGCCGAGTGTCGATCTCCCCATCGGCGCAGACACTGCTCATAGAGAACCGCGATTGTGGTCGATCGAGAGGAACAGCTCGCGAGGCGGCTGGGTCTGCCCGAGCACCGAGTCGACGGCGTTAGACAACAGCTCCCATCGGTCCGTCGTGTAGGCGCAGATGACGACGGACACGTCGCTGCCGATGGTGTCGGGGCGTGGGCGACCAACTTCCGGATTGGTCACGGTTGCGCAACCCGGAACGGTCGCGGGCGGATCCCGAGTCGGGCCAGCGCATTCGAGACCGGGAACACCGGGTGCGCAGTGGACCAGGCCTACGACGGAGTCGGCCCGGATCGGCAGCGGCACCCGAACCGCCTCGGCCGCCCGCAGCGACCAGTAGACGAGCCAACTCGGCACGGGTAGGAACCTACACCGGAGACCTTGCCGCTGGGCGAACGTCTCCAGCACCGACCGGAAGTCCACGGCGTGGGGATCGGCCACGCCGATCACCTGTGGGGCGAGGCCGGTGGTGGTGGCGAGCGCGACGACCGCTGCCGACACGTCGAGGTCGCACACCAGGAACTGGTGTGCGCCTCCGGCGATGAGTGGCACCAGGCGAAGCCGGCACAGCCGCTCCAGTGCCTCCGCCATTCCGCCGGGACGGTCACCCCAGACCAGCCCCGGCCGGACGACGTACCCGCCTGCGGCCAGGGTCGCCGACTCGATCGCCAGCTTGGCCCGGCCGTAGAGCTGCGTGGTCCCGTCGAAGGCCGACATGCTCGAGACCACGATGATCCGCCCGACTCCGTACCGGCGCGCCCCGTCGATCAGTCGCCGACTCCCTTCCACGTTGTTCCGCCAGACCTCCTCGGACCTGCGGGCCGTCAGGTCGTAGGCGGCATGGACCAAGACATCGATCGAGTCGAACACTGCGGGGTCGACCGCTTCCTTCAGGTCGTAGTGCCGGTCGGAGGACACGCCCGCCAGCGGGGACCGCACCAGCCGGATGACGCGCCACCCGGCTCGGTCGAAGTGCTCGGCGAGGCGGGTACCGAGGTAGCCCGACGCGCCGGTGATGCCCACGCACAGGGGTCTCTCCGTCGCCCGCGCCCGGGTTACCGGCTTGTTCGGCGGGATCACGGTGGTCAGTGTACGGCGTCCGGACCAGGGAGTTCCCGAGCGTGACGTCCATGGGACGCGATGGCACTGGTATGCTCGTCGGACGTCGAATTCGTGCCGGCCCGGCGACACGTTGCACTCTCCATGAGCTCACTTCCCACCACGTCCGGCACTCACCTGCGGGAGCCCCTCATCGCTCGTCCGCTCATCGTGCTGGGGGCACCCCGGTCGGGGACCACCATGGTCTTCCAGGCGTTGTCGACGCATCCCGACCTCTGGAGTCTGTACCGCGAGAGCCAGGCCGTCATCGGCACGCACTTCCCGACCGAGATGACACCGGGGAGTTCGGCGTTCGTATCCGCCGCCGACGTGGACGACGCGACGGCCGCGGCCATCCGATGCGCGTTCTACGAGGCGGTCGGCAACGCCGAGGCGTCGCACCGGGCCTTCGGCTGGCCCATCCCGCTGATCGCCCGGCAGCGCCTGAGCCGGGTCCTCACCCGGATGGGCGGCGACCGGAAGGCCCCACCCATCCGCATGGTGGAGAAGACACCGGACAACTGCTTCCGGATCCAGATGTTGCTCCGGGTCTTCCCCGACGCACAGTTCGTCTATGTGGTGCGAGACCCTCGGGGGTCGATCGCCTCGATGTACCGGGGTTGGACCGACGAGTCGCGGTTCCAACGATTCGAACTGCCTCCCGGATTCGCCATCAGGGGCTACTCGGGCACGCACTGGTCCTTCGGGCTTCCTCCCGGGTGGGAGGATCTGGAGGGATCCACGGTCGCGGAGATCTGCGCCCATCAGTGGCGCCTGTACAACGAGTACTGCGAGCGCGATCTCCCGACGGACCCCGGCCGGGTCCTCACCATCCGCTACGAGGACGTGGTCGCCGACCCGGGCCCGGTGCTCGCCGAATTGGCCGGATGGGCGCAACTCGATCCCGGCCCGCTCCAGCGCTACAGCCGGAAGCTGCCGGTGGTCAACACGTGGACGAGGCCGAGTGCCGACAAGTGGCGGACGATCGAACAGGAGATCTCCGAGGTGCTCCCCTTAGTCGCGGCCGAGTCCCAGCGGCTCGGCTACCCGACCGCCTGAGCCGCGGGACACGAGCGATGGACACGCCGACCCGAGTGCTGTTCATCGGGGGGGAAGGCCGATCCGGATCGACCGTGCTGGAGCGGCTCATCGCCGCGCAGCCGGCGACCTTCGCCGTGGGGGAGCTGAAGAACCTCTTCGAGCGAGGCGTGGGAGCCGAGGAGCTTTGCGGGTGCGGCCGCGACGTCCGCGACTGCGAGATCTGGTCGGAGGTCGGCCGGCGGCTCGTGGGCGGGTGGGACACCCACGCCGGGCGCGAACTCGTCGCCTTCTTCACCCGGGTCAACCAGCGGCTGCAACTGCCGGTGATCCTCACCGGGCGAGGGGCCCTGGTGTCCCGCGCCCGCTCGGTGCTGGCCGAACTGTACCCGATCATCGCCGACGTGTCCGGCGCATCGCTCATCGTCGACTCGTCCAAGCACCCGGCGTGGGCTTACCTGCTGGCCGGCACCGAGGGCATCGACCTCCGGCTGGTGCACCTGGTCCGGCATCCGTCGGCCGTCGTCCACTCGTGGAGCAGCCCGGTGCGACGCCCGCACGCGGGGACCGGACCCGGGGACACGGTCATGGCTGCCCAGTCGCCGGTCGAGGTGTGCATCCGATGGGACGTGTTCAACCAGCTGTTCCGCCACCTGGCCCGGCGGGGGATCCCCACCGAGGTCATCCGGTACGAGGACTACGTCGACGATGTCGACGGGACCCTGCGGATCTGCATGGCCGTGAGCGGACGCTCCTACCACCCCGCGCCGGGAATGGCCGACGGGCACGGGATCGCCGGCAACCCCTCGAGGTTCACCGCCGAAGGCGCCCGGATCGAACGCGACGACCGGTGGCTCGACCAGTTGAGCGCGTCCCGACACCTCGCCGTGTCCGGGCTCACCTGGCCGATGAGGCTGACCTACGGCTATCGGACTGATCGCGCGGCACCGGTCGGGCCCTTTCCGAAGCCCAGGAGTTCGGCGGCGCGTTCGGCGACCTCGTCGTGAACCGTCAGGCGGACTGGAGATCCCGGAGGGTGGCGAAGGCCACCACGGCCGCCACGGCGATCCCCGCTCCTCGGACGATGAGCCAGGGACCGTGGACCGGGATCCGGCTGGAAGCCAGGACCACGGCTTCGGCTAGGAGGAGCGCCACCCAGAGCCGTACGCTCGGTCGGGCCAGCGGGAGCAACAGGCGGCTCAGTGCGGCCATGCCGGTGGCCAGGATGGCGTAGCTGACGGTGGTGGACAGGGCGGACCCGTTGATCCCGAGGTGCGGTACCAGCGCCAGATTCATCGCCACGTTGACGCCAGCGGCGACGATGGTGACCACGGCCACGACGGCCGATCGGCCCTCGGAGAGGAGCACCCTCGAATGCACGAACGCCGTGCAGACCGGGATCGTGGATGCGACGACGAGCACGATGACAGGGAGCAGCTGCTCGGTCCGGAAGCTCCTGGGCGCCCAGATCCGCAACAGGATCGGGCCGGCCAGGGCGATGCCGATGGTCATGGGGACGAGGAGCCGGTAGAGGCCGTCACGACTGGCCGCCAGCACGTCGGCTCTGGTCCGGCGGTCGTGGACGGCGAAGATGCGGGGGAGCCAGGCCAGGTTGAGGAAGGTGAGGAGGCTGATCCCGACGGCGCCGAGCGTGTAGGCAACCTGGTACCGGCCGGTGGCACCCGCACCGAGGTCCCGAAGGATGATGAAGCGATCCGAGGCCGACAGCACGAACGTCGAGAGCTGGAGCGGGACGATGGGCAATGAGAACCGCAGCGTCGCACCGACCGTGCGGAGGTCCCACAGGCCGCGCCAGTGGGGGGTGACCGTCGACAGGGAAAGCAGGACGGCCACGGCCTGGGTCACGACAGCGCACCACAGGACGTCGGTGGCCAACTGGCGGTGGAGGTACGCGACCAGCGTGCCGACCCCGATGCCGACGATCGCCTGCAACAGGCACACCATCGTGAACACCAGCAGTCGTTCGTGGCACCGGAGGACGGCCAGGCAGATCCACGTCATGGCGAACAGCCCCGACCAGACGACGGTCAGGCGGGTCGACAGCGGGAAGTGACCGAAGCCGAGGACGGGGCTCCACCTCGGCCCCGTGAGGAAGACGAGGGCGGTGATCAGCGACACCAGCACCAGGGACGCGGCCAACAGGTTGCGACTCCTGCGCTCGCCGTCGACCTGGCTGTACAAGCGCTGGATGCCGATGTTGAGACCCAGGTTGGAGGTGTAGTAGAGGACGTAGAGGAGCGCCAGGTCGGCGGCGAATATGCCGTACTGATGGAGCCCGAGGACGCGGGTCATGAAGGGCGTGACGATGACGCCGGACAGCAGTTGCAGTGAGGATGCCACCATGTAGAGCGAGTCCCGCCGGAACATCACCCGGACCATCGCGCCGACCCCGGATGTCTGGTCGGCGCGCCCGCGCCCGACGGCCGGCCCGGCCCGGTCGGACGGCACCGGATCGGCGGTTCCGTCGCCGGCTGGCGCCGAGGTCGGCTCGATCTCGGGGACGTCCCGGGGACGGAGGTGTTCCACCACCTACGATCATGCCGCCTGGCGTCCGCCGCGTGCGGGGACCGCCGTCCTGGTGCTGTCGGAACTGCCGGAGACGGCCGGCAGTAGAATGGTCAACATGTCGACCCCGTCGAGCCTGTCAGGTGTGCCGCCCGCCGACCGTCCGACCGGCACCTTCACCGTGAAGCGCGGGCTGGCCGAGATGCTGCGGGGCGGCGTGATCATGGACGTGGTCGACGCCGAGCAGGCCAAGGTGGCCGAGGACGCCGGTGCCGTGGCCGTCATGGCCCTCGAGCGGGTGCCGGCCGACATCCGGCGCGACGGCGGCGTGGCGCGGATGAGCGACCCGGCGCTGATCGAGGGCATCAAGGCCGCCGTCACCGTCCCGGTCATGGCCAAGGCCCGGATCGGCCACTTCGCCGAGGCCCAGGTGCTCGCCGCCCTCGGGGTCGACTTCATCGACGAGAGCGAGGTCCTCACCCCGGCCGACGAGGCCCACCACATCGACAAGTGGAACTTCGAGGTGCCCTTCGTGTGCGGTGCCACCAACCTCGGCGAGGCCCTGCGGCGCATCTCGGAGGGTGCGGCCATGATCCGCTCCAAGGGGGAGGCCGGCACCGGCAACATCGTCGAGGCCGTCCGCCACCTCCGGTCCATCCTGGGCGACATCCGCAAGGTGACCGAGGCCGACTCGGCCGAGCTCTACGGGTGGGCCAAGGAGCTGGCCGCCCCGATCGGCCTCGTCCAGGAGGTCGCCACCACCGGGCCGCCTGCCCGTGCCGCTGTTCTGCGCCGGCGGCATCGCCACCCCGGCCGACGCGTCGCTCGTCATGCAGCTCGGCGCCGAGGCCGTCTTCGTCGGCTCCGGCATCTTCAAGAGCTCCGACCCGTCGCTGATGGCCCGCGCCGTGGTCGAGGCCACCGCCCACTTCACCGACGCCGACCTGGTCGCCAAGGTGTCCACCGGCCTCGGCGACGCCATGGCCGGTCAGGAGATCGGCACCCTGGGCGTGCACCTGGCCGATCGTGGCTGGTAGCCCGGGCACGCCTCGCCGCGACGCCGGGGCCCGGGGCCGGTGACGATCGGGATCCTCGCCCTCCAGGGCGACGTACGCGAGCACGCAGCCGCCTTCGCCCAGCTCGGCGAGTCCGTGCGCGAGGTGCGGCGCCCCGGACGACCTGGCCGGGCTCGCCGGCCTGGTGGTTCCGGGGGGCGAGTCGACGACGCTGTCGCTGCTGCTCGGTTCGTCGGGGCTCGCCGGCCCGCTCGACGAGGCGCTCGCCGCTGGCCTGCCCGTCTTCGGCACCTGCGCCGGCATGATCCTGCTGGCCCGGTCGGTGCTCGACGGACGGGACGACCAGGTGAGCTTCGGGGTGATCGACCTGACCATCCGGCGCAACGGCTACGGCCGCCAGATCGCCTCGTTCGAGGGTGAGGTGTGACGTACCGGTCCTCGGCGACGAGCCGCTGCCCGGCCGGTCTTCATCCGGGCCCCCGTCGTCGAGTCCGCCGGTCCCGGCGTCGAGGTCCTGGCTACGCTTCCGGGAGACGGGGGTGACCCCGGCCGCCCGGTGGTGTGCCGCCAGGGGCCAGTCCTGGTGGCCGCGTTCCATCCGGAGCTGACCGCGGACCGTAGGCTGCAGCGGCTGTTCGTCGAGATGACCAAAGAGGAGAGGCGCTAACGCATGTCGGGACACTCCAAGTGGGCGACCACCAAGCACCAGAAGGGGGCCAAGGACGCGGCCCGGGCCAAGGTGTTCGCCAAGCTCATCCGCCAGATCGAGGTGGCGGCCCGCGAGGGCGGCAGCGACATGACGGCCAACGCCAGCCTGCGCACGATGTACACCAAGGCCCGCGACGCCTCGGTGCCGATCGACACCATCGAGCGGGCCATCAAGCGCGGATCGGGCGAGCTCGAGGGCGTGCGCTACGAGTCGATCTCCTATGAGGGCTATGCGCCGGACGGGGTGGCCGTGATCGTCGAGTGCCTGACCGACAACCGCAACCGCACCGGCGCCGAGATCCGCAACCTGTTCTCCAAGAACGGCGGGTCGATGGCCGAGCCCGGCTCGGTCAGCTGGCAGTTCGAGCGCAAGGGCGCCGTCCCCGTGCCGCGGGCCCACGACGAGGAGCGGGTCCTCGAGGTGGCCATGGAGGCCGGTGGCGAGGACCTCGCCGACGAGGGCGAGCGGTGGGTGGTGACCAGCGACCCCGCCGACCTGATGGCGGTGCGCACGGCGTTCGAGGAGGCGGGGCTCGAGCCAGGTGCCCGCCGAGCTCACCATGGTGCCGACGTCGACGGTCGAGGTCGCCACCGAGGCGGAGGCCAAGCGGGTCCTGCGCCTGATCGAGGCGCTCGACGACCACGACGACGTCCAGAACGTGTACGCCAACTTCGACATCCCCGACGAGATCATGGCCGCCTACGCCGGCTGACCGGTCCGCCGGCGGGGGATCACCCCGACGGCCCGGCCGTGCGGATACCATCGAACGCATGTTCGTCCTCGGAATCGATCCCGGCCTGTCGCGCTGCGGCTACGGCGTGGTGACGAGGCGGGACGGCGGACTGGCCGCCGTGGCCGGCGGGGTGATCTCGTCGCCCCCGAGCATGCCGCTGCCCGACCGCCTGCGGACGCTGTCCGACGAGCTGCGCGCCCTGGTCGCCGAGTTCCGCCCGGACGCCGTCGTGGTCGAGCGGGTCTTCTTCCAGGTCAACGCCCGGACGGCCATGGCCACCGGCCAGGCCGCCGGAGTCGCCCTGGTGGCGGCGGCCGAGTCCGGCTGCGAGGTCGCCCAGTACACCTCCAACGAGGTGAAGCAGGCCATCGTCGGGTACGGCTCGGCCACCAAGGACCAGGTCCAGCGGATGGTGGCGTCGGTCCTCGGACTGGCCGAGCCGCCCCGGCCCCCGGACGTGGCCGACGCCCTGGCGCTGGCCGCCTGCCACCTCACGACGCACTCGTTGCGCCGGGCCGTCGACGCCGCCACCGCCGCGGCCACGACGGCGACGGGGCCGTCCGGTGATCGGCTCGCTGCGGGGGACCCTGCTCGACCGTCCCTCCACCGGCGAGGTGATCGTCGAGGTCGGCGGGGTGGGCTACCGGGCGTCGGTGCCCACCTCGGTCCTGGCCGCACTCGGTCCGGTCGGCGGTGAGGTCTTCCTCCACGTGCACACCCACGTCCGCGAGGACGCCATCGTGCTCTACGGCTTCGCCCACGCCGACGAGCGCCGGTGCTTCGAGGCGCTGCTCGGGGCCCACGGGGTCGGCCCCTCGTTGGCCCTGGCCATCCTGTCCGCCCTGTCACCGGCCGCCCTGTCGACCGCCGTGCTCGAGGACGACCTCGACACGTTGTGCCTGGTCCCCGGGGTGGGGAAGAAGACGGCGGCCCGCCTGCTGTTGGAGCTGAAGGCCCGGCTCGATCTCCCGTCCCTCGACGGGGGCGGCACGGCGTCGTCGCCGGTCGGCTCGGCCCGGGGTGAGGTCCGGGCCGCCCTGGCCGAGCTCGGGTACGGCCCCGACGAGATCTCGGGGGCCCTCGACGCCGTCGACGGGGACGCGCCGGTGGAGGAGATGGTCCGGTCCGCCCTCCGTGAGCTGGTGCGCAACCGATGACGCCCGACGCCCGCAAGGAGGTGCTGGCGCCCGGCGGCGTGGACACCCGGATCGGGCGCGGCGTCGACCCCGGTGCGGAGGACGGCCCGGCCCGACCGGTCGACCCGTCGGCCGTGCCGGCCGAGGAGGCCGACGACGCCGGCCTGCGCCCCCACACGCTGTCCGAGTTCGTCGGTCAGGGTCAGCTGACCGAACACCTGCGGATCGTGATCGAGGCGGCGATCAAGCGGGACCAGCCGGCGGACCACCTGCTGTTCGCCGGGCCGCCGGGACTGGGCAAGACCTCCCTGGCCGGCATCGTGGCGGCCGAGCTCGGTGTGGGCCTGCGGGTGACCTCCGGGCCGGTCCTGGTGCGGGCCGGCGACCTGGCCGCCCTGCTGACCGACCTGCAGGAGGGCGACGTCCTCTTCATCGACGAGATCCACCGGATGCACCGCTCGGTGGAGGAGATCCTCTACCCGGCCATGGAGGACTTCAAGCTCGACATCCTGATCGGCAAGGGCCCGACGGCCCGCAGCATCCGCCTCGACCTGCCCCGGTTCACCCTGGTCGGTGCCACCACCCGGACCGGGCTGGTGGCGGGGCCGTTGCGGGACCGGTTCGGGTTCGTCGGCCGCCTCGATCTCTACGACCCCGGTGACCTCGAGTCCATCGTCATGCGCTCGGCCGGCATCCTGGGCGTGCCCATCGACGTCGAGGGGGCCCGCCGGATCGCCGAACGCTCGCGGGGCACGCCGCGTATCGCCAACCGGCTGCTCCGCCGGGTCCGGGACTTCGTGGAGGTGCGGGCCGAGGGCTCGATCACCGCCGAGGCCGCGGTCACCGGCCTCGAGGTGTTCGGCGTGGACGAGCTCGGCCTCGACAAGGTCGACCGGGCCATCCTCGACGTCCTGTGCGTGCGGTTCTCGGGCCGACCGGTGGGGTTGACCACCCTGGCCCAGTGCATCGGCGAGGAGCCGGACACCATCGAGGACGCCTACGAGCCCTACCTGCTCCAACAGGGCCTCCTGCAGCGGACCACCCGGGGCCGGATGGCCGGGCCGAGGGCGTGGACCCATCTGGGCCTGACCCCGCTCGACGCCACGCTGCTCTGACGGACCCGTCCCGACCGGAACTCCGGTCGGACGGTCACCGCGGTGGCGTCTGCCACCATGGTGGGGTGCCGCCCGCCGTCCGCCTGCAGCCGCCCGTGACGGAGCCCACCCCCATGGACGCGTACGACTACGGGCTCCCCGGGTCGGCCATCGCCCAGGACCCGGTCGAGCCCCGCTCGTCGGCCCGCCTGCTGGTCGGTCCGGGAGTCGGCGACGGGTCGGTCCCGCACCACGCCACCGTCGCCGATCTGCCGGGACTCCTCCGGCCCGGCGACGTCCTGGTGGTCAACGACACCCGGGTGCTCGCCGCCCGACTGTCGTTGGTGAAGGCCACCGGGGGACACGCCGAGGTCCTCCTGGTCGAGCCCGTCGGCCGGCGATCGGAGGAGCAGGAGAACGGGTCGGGGGGCGGAGGTGGCTGACCGAGTGGGAGGCCCTGGTGCGCCCCGGCCGGCGCCTGCCTCCCGGCACCCCGCTGTACGAGGTCGGGGGCAGCTCCGCCGGTGGTGGTGGTGGAGGGGGAGGTGGACCCCGACGGTCCCGGGACCCGCCGGGTGCGACTGGTCGACCCGTCGGTCGTGGCCCGGGCGGGCTCGATGCCGCTGCCGCCGTACATCCACCACACCCTGGCCGACCCCGACCGCTACCAGACCGTGTACTCGACGGAGCGGGACCTGGTCGACCGATCGGCCGCCGCGCCGACGGCCGGGCTCCACTTCACGCCGGACCTCCTGGCCGTGTGCCGCCGGGCCGGTGCCACCCTGGCCCGGGTCGACCTGGCCATCGGGCTCGACACCTTCCAACCCATCACGGCCGACCGTCCCGAGGAGCACGTCATCCACACCGAGCGCTACGCGGTGCCCGCCGAGACGGTGGCCGCGTGTGCCGCCGCCGAGCGGGTGGTGGCCGTGGGCACCACCGCGGTGCGGGCCCTGGAGTCGGCGGCGGCCACGGGCCGGCTGTCCGGCCGCACCGACCTCTACATCCACGGCGACTACCCCTTCCGGGTGGTCGACCTGCTGGTCACCAACTTCCACCTGCCGCGCTCGAGCCTCCTGCTGCTGGTCGAGGCGTTCTGCGGTCCGACCTGGCGCGAGCTCTACGCCGAGGCCCTGGCCACGGGCTACCGGTTCCTGTCCTTCGGCGACGCCATGGTGGTCGCACGGACTGGGCCGAAGGCTGCTCCACGGTGGTGATGAGCGCTTCCGTGGCCGACGGTCCGTGGCTGCCGGTACCGTTCTGGCGCTTCGGATTTGAGCGGGATTCGCTGTTCGCGAAGGCAAGCACCCGATTCCAGTTGGACCCGAATGTGTCCCACCCACCCGGTGATAGGGGGCAGTCACGGCTACTGGTCGAAGTGCTCCGGTGAGTAGGCCCGAATGCCAACTTTGCAGTGCAGGCATCGCTCGACCTGCCCGTCTTCGTTGTACCAGTCGTGGTCACCGCAGTCCGATGAACCCTTCGGGGACAGCCAGAGCAGAATGAAAGGCAGGCGCTGCCGGATGCGGGTCCGCTTGCGATACCTGACCTACGGTCATCGCCACGTTGCCAGGCGCCGGCGTGGGTCACAGTCCCGGCGATCTGGGGCACCCCCGTGACTTTTCGTCTTGAGTGCGAAAGGCTGGCTGAGTGAACCGACCTGGCGGGTTGATGTTGGCGGTCGGACTGGCCGGAGTTCTGGCTGGCTGTGGTGCTACCGGAGTAACTACGACGACGACCAAACCGCATCCATCAACTTCGACTACGCCCTGTGTCTGGCACTCGAGCACGCTTCCGAGTCAACCAGGGGTCGTCATTCACCAGTGCGGCACAAACGGTGGTGGAGCCCTCAGCGAGCCGTGATGGCGTAACCGGTGATAGGGGCGGGTCGGCGGTTGGCGTCGTTGGGATCGAGAAGTTCGTTTGGGCGAATAGTTACTCTTGGACAGTGTCAACGAACTCTAATGACATCTCTCGTCGAGCCTCCAAGCGTGCAGACCCTGCGTCTCTTTGCTGAAGAAGTGCCATGACGAATGGCTTTCTTTTCCAGATGTGCCAGGAAGACATCTCAACGTTCGCCGGATCGGATTTCAGAAATACCAGCTCATGGAGCAGAACAGGGTCATTGCAACGTTTCAGGGGCGGTGGAACTGGCCGATGGTCTCCCAAGTCAATCGAGACCGGAGGGAAGAGCTACACGATCCGCTATCCCTGGACAAGATCTGATTTCCAGATCTTTAGGACCAACGTTTATGAAGGATATGGGCACGGTGTATGAAGATGCTTCCGGCACGCCTGTCCGTGGTGCATGTACGGGCAGCACTTTGACTTGGCAGAGGAGGCGAGCGTCGAACTCCTGCCCGACCGCGGCTCATTGTCGTTCCCTGTCAGCGGCTCCATGCTGGCCGACGCGATCATGGCGGCCGTCGATGAATCTGGGGAGGTGCTATTCAAGATGCGAATGTGGCAGTCGAACTGGGGGCGCTGGTTCAGCGAAGTTGAGGTCCTGGTCTGCAGCGGCCTGGGCCAATCGGCCTAGACGTGGTTCTTGTCGTTGCCATTGCTGCGATCAATATCAGGACGTACTTCCATCGGAAACAAGTCAACGTATGAGCATCAGCGATTGTGGTAACGAGCATCCCCGAAGTGCCTGATTCAGACTTGTGGCCTACTCTGCGCAGCGTCCGTAGCGTAGCGGTCCGGACGGGTAGCTCGCTGCAGGCCTGACGGTCGGCCCGGTCGACTGCTTTCTAACGCAGAGCTCAGCGCTCGGGCCTTCCCGCGAGGGCTCGAAAGAGGAACGTGCACCAGTCCGAACGAGAGGCCCTCAGGTCTCTAACCGATTCACGTAGTAGGTACTGATGACGTGGCAGCCGATCGACCCCCACAAGCCACCCACACAGCAGTGGCCAGCGGGTGTGACGAACATCGTTGGCCGAGATCAGAATCGGGCGACCCAGCAGTCCGATCGAAGTGTTCGGCCTGGACCGAGCCGCTTCGTGCCTTCCACTTGACCGTCGAGTCGGCCGGAGGGATCGGGTACCTGCTTTCCCAGCAGTTGTGAGTGCTGCGAAGCGGTGCTCGAGTGCCGCGACCTTGCCTCGAGATCCGGTCCTCGACTACTCCAAAAAAACAAGACGCACTGTCGGTGACTATGTCGCCCTCTGATCTCACTGTCAGCGCTCGGTGCGGCCGCCGATCACGGAGAGGTCTTGCGTCTCTTCCAAGAACTACGGATCGAAGCTTCGCGAACATCAACTCGTCTCCCGCCTTCATGCCGTGCCATCCAGAACCTCTCACCAGGGAATCTGCCGAGTAACTCATCGCTTCTCACGCCGATCTCGCTCGATCAACGCCTATCAAACCGATCATCCCCTGTGGAGACGCACCCGCCTTCTTTCTAGCTCTACCAGCGGCTACGAGTGCGATCGTCTCGACGTGCCAGTCGAAGTCGCCCATAAGCGGATCAAGATCGTCGTCCAGGCATCATCAACCACCACTCACCGACCTCCATGGCGTCGGGCCCAGTCCTGGCTTGCTCAGCTCATCAGTTACACCGGCTATGTCACGCCAGTTCACCAGCCGTGATCAGTCCGTCACCTACCGGTATCGCACCCGATTGAGCTGTCGTTCAGTGGTCGCACGGTCCATCTACTCAGCCGTCGTGGCAACCGTCAGCTCATCGACGCCATCCACATGTGCCATCTGCCAGACGCCAAACCGATCCGCAGATCTTGATCTACTTCGAGAAGAAGTGCCGAGGCAAAACCAAGCGAAACCATCCGTCGCTCAAGCGCACGTCGCCAACGCCGTCTACCGCCAACTCCTCGTCGACACCCACCAAGTAAGGGCCCGGGAGGACAAGCGGGAACGGCTCCTCAGCCAGCGCGACCGGCTCTGCACGCTGACGGCCGGCTCTTCGGTAAAGTCACTCCCGGACCCACCAAATCTTAAACAACTGCGCCCTCGAGAGCAACGTAACCCAATCGCACCCCACAACTCAGTAATTCCCCTCTTGACCAAAGACGGAGTGTGGCCGTTCGTGGGCGGCAAGCGCTCGACCACCGATAACGCACCCACAGCCGGCGTTCGGGGGCACCTTCGGCTAGATCTGGGCCGCGAGTGCCTTGGCCTGATCCTCGCTGAATCCACCGGAGATCTCCACCTGTCCCCCATAGGACGTGAAGGATGATTGGACGGGTTCCGTAATCGCAGAGGAAACCACAAGCCCATTCACCACCACCGCCAAGAAGGTGTGGAAATGGGTACTTGCTAGAGCGTCCCAACTTGCAGCACCGGAAGGCGTGAGTGTCACGTTGACCATCCACTGCCCGCTCTGATTGAGAACCTCCACGCCTTGCACTGACGTGGCCGTCAGAGCTGCGGGACCGAGAACGAACCGCACATTTGGTGGATTCCCGGCAGGTGGCCACGCCGGCAGAATTACCGTGTTCAGAGGTTCATCCGCACCATGGGCCGTTGTCGGGTAGGACGCAAGTGTCGGATCAGGTGCGACGCTCGCATTGCTGTCGTAGCCGTCCGCATTCGAGGGATCAGGTTTGATGCCGAGGTTGGTCGCCGTCAGTTGATACCCCTGAGAGCAGCTGGGTACCCCTGCCGGACTGCCATTGATGTCGCCCGAATGTGAAGCAAATTCAGGGGCCCAACAGAGAACAGGACGGACCTCAAACGACGGCTGGACCGAATGTGCCGGCATCGTGCTCGGCGGGGTCGACGCGGAGCACGAGCAGGCCAGCAGTCCCATTGCGATGACACCGAAGGGCCACTTTCGCATCGAGAACACACTATCGAGGGTTGAGTCAGGCGGCTCGACCCGAGACCCACATTGCTAGGCGTCTAGAACACCAAACGGACCCATCGGGCAAGTGCCCCTGGGAGCCTGACCCGGCGTTTAGGGACGGCCTGCCTCAGCGAGGACCTGGTTAGATAGTTGGCTGTGGCGGCCAACGCATCCATCCGACATCTTGAAATCGGCGGTCGCAATGTGGCCCCAGGACGGCGTGCGGCGGGAGCCTGCTGCCTCTTGCTGTCGCTCCTGTCGATAGCTCTTGTCATTTGGAGCATTGCCTCCGCTGCCTGGGGATTGTTGATACTTGGCGTCGTCCTCTTTGCGTTCTCCGGGAACTGTGCAAGCAAGATCATCTTGCCGAGGGTCGTCGCCGATGATCTGGGAGTCAGGTGGAGGGTCAGTCCGCGGAACTCAGGCATCATTGCTTGGTGTGACATCGCCGACGTGACTACGAATGCACGTCACACTGAAATGGGCGGAGGGATGAATCTGCCTGCCACTCAATTAGTCCTCAAGGACGGCAACTCCGTCGAGATTGCGAGGGGCTCGCTTTTCCAACAATGGGCCCACGGCGAGATGATCGATCTGGCTCAGTTTGTCCGAGATCGGCTCAGGCGCGGGGATCAGGCATCTTGAGTCGTTGAGCGACGTCATGGCGAGGGCCGATTTCCACTCGCCCCGAAGTGCCGGAATGTGGCAGTTCGCGGAGGGCAAGCGCACGTCCGCCGATAATCGCCTCACATCCGGCAGCGAGGATTGAAGCGGGCGTTGATCCGGTCCACCACCTCGGCGGTGGCACCGGTCAGCGTGATCCCATTGGCATTCGAGGAGGGCCGCTATTCCCGCTGAATGGTGACTTTGTACTCTGCTCCGTCCCGTGTGAGTTGCCGATACCTCAATCAGCGGACTCATGTTCTTGGAGGTTCGCACGACAGGAACGAGGCAGTCATGAACGTACCCACGAAGCGCACCAGCAAAGTCGTCACCCTCGTCGTGATGCCACTTGCGGTGGTGATCGCCGCCGCGCTCGTTCTCCAGGCGTCCTACGCCGCCTTCAGCGGCGAGACCCGGAACTCCGGAAATACTTGGTCGACCGGCGCGGTGACGCTGACCAACGACAGCGCGGGATCGGCCAGATTCACGGTGCCGGGCATGACGCCTGGGCAGACACAGACCGCATGCATCACGGTCACGGCCAACGCCACGGTTCCCGGCCTGGTCAAGGGATACACGTTGAACCCGATCACCTCGTCGCAGGGAATCGAGAACTACATCAAGTTCACCGTCGACTACGGCGCAGGTGGATCGTTCGCCTCGTGCACGGGGTTCGTGCTCGGTGGGAACCTGGTCACCAACTCGCCGCTCTCGACCTTGATGCTCGCCAATAGCTACGCGACCGGCTACGGCGGCTGGGTCATCGCCGGGAATGTTCCCGGTGGCGAGTCCCGGACCTACCGCTTCACGTGGACGTTCGACACCACTGGACTCACCCAGTCCCAGCTCGACGCCCTCCAGGGTGCGCAGACCGGCGTGGACCTCGAGTGGGAGATGCAGAGCACCTGATAGACGGCGCTCGTGAACTACCTCGTCGGACGGAGGAAGGTCGATGACCCTCGGAAGCGTCACCCGGATGCCACCGGACACAGGTGCGACAGCACCGGTGTCCGAGGCCGGGACCGAGGGAGTCCTGCGAGCATGGGCGGTCCTCGTCGTCAACGCTCTGGCCAAGGGCTACTGCGTGTTCCTGGCGACACTGGCGGTGATCGCGCTCGTCCCCGTCGCCTGGGGGTGGAGCAGCTACCTCATCCGCAGCAATTCGATGGAGCCCACCATCTCGGCGGGCGACGTGGTCGTCGCGGCACCGCTGGCTCGCGATGCGGCGATGCCCATGGGCCGGGTCATGGTCTTCACGAATCCGGCCACGCCGAACGATCCCGAGGTGTTGGTCCACCGCGTGGTGGCCCGGGCCGGGCACGGGACCTTCACCACGGCCGGCGATGCGAACGCATCCAATGACACGGCTCCGGTGCCACGGTCACTCGTCCACGCCCAGGCACGGCTCCTGATCCCCTACATCGGTCTCCCGATCGTCTGGTTCGGAGCGGGCAGGTCCATCCTGTTGACGGGTTGGCTGCTGCTCGCGGCAGGATCGGCAGTGCTGTTCGCCTTTCCGCTCCGGGAGCGCCGGCCGAAGCACGGGCGACGGCCCGAGCGGAGGCCGACGGCGGCTCCAGGGACCCCCGTCGCGCACCCCTTGGCCCGGCCGTCATCGATCCGATCCGGCTGGGGGAGGATCGGTGTGGTGGCCGCACTCGTCGGCACGTTCACCGCATCCATCGGGCTGGCGGGACCCGCCCTGTCGGCCTTCAGCGGGGAGACCAGGAACTCCGGGAACGCCTGGGCGGTCCAGACGAGGATCCTGCAGCCCTACACGGCGCAGGTGATGGCCGATTCCCCGTACCTCTACTACCTGGTGGACGAAGCGAACGGCCCGAGTGCGGCTGACACGTCCGGCAACGGACACCCTGGCACCTACAACGCCATCTCGGCCTACCACCAGCCAGGCGGCCTCCCCAATAATCCGGGGTTCGCGGTAGCCCTCAACGGCGGCGGCGGGCGTGTGGTCAGCGGCGGCACGTCGCTCTCGAATCCCACCACCTTCACCCTCGAGTTGTGGTTCAAGACGACCACCTCGAGCGGCGGGAAGCTGATCGGGTTCGAGAGCTCCCAGGCGTCGACGTCGTCCTCCTACGACCGGCACATCTACATGCGCACCAACGGCAGATTGGTGTACGGCGGTTGGTCCAACGGCGGTACCAGCGCCATCACGTCACCGACGTCCTACAACGACGGAAGCTGGCACTATCTGGCACTGAGCGCGGTCAAGAGCGGGAACCAGCAGGTGTCCACGATGTACGTGGACGGGGCGAGCGTCGTCAGCGGCACCACCACGCGGACGTCGAACTACTCGGGTTGGTGGCGTGTCGGGTACGGAAGCCTTCCCTCCGGCGGGACGTATCCGCCCAGCGCCAACTTCGTCGGCACGGTCGACAACGTGGCCGTCTACACGACGGCACTCACCGGCACCCGGATCGTGGCCCACTACGCAGCTCGATGACCCGGCCGCGCCGTGGTGCGATCGCGCACTGACGCCATCGCGTGTCGGACGGCCCCGATCGTCGAACATGCGGGTAGGGCATCACGGGAATCGCCTGTCCGGCTCACCGTCTGGGTGACTGCCCCACTCGTGCCTGGTTGAGACTTTCGGGCAGATGCTGCGGCTTGTTCGTAGCGTTTAGAGGTCCGGACGGGGTAGCCCTCCTTGTGCCAGCCGTCGACTCCTGGTCGACTGGCTTTTTAACGAAGAGCTTCCCGTCCGGTCCTTGCCGCGAGTGGCTCGAAAGAGGAACAAGTACAAGATTCAAACCAGGAGTGCCCTCGCGGTCCCTACCCGACCACGAAGGAGGAACTCATGACGGTGATCATCGGGATCGACCCCCACAAGGCGTCCCACACGGCAGTGGCCATCGGCTGCGACGAACGGCAGCTGGCTGAGATCAGAGTGCGAGCAACGTGCCAACAGACGGCGAAGTTGTTGGCATGGGCAAGGCCGCTCGGCCCACGCACCTGGGCTGTCGAGTCAGCCGGTGGCCTGGGCTACCTGTTGTCGCAACAGCTGGTGCGTGCCGGGCGAAGAGGTCCTCGACGTGCCGGCGACGTTGGCCTCGAGAGTGCGGGTTCTCGGCACCGGGCGTTCGAACAAGAACGACCCCAACGATGCGCTGTCGGTGGCCGTCGCGGCCCTCCGCTCTCCGGGTCTGCGCTCGGTTGAGCCGGCCAACCACAGCGAAGTGCTCCGCCTTTTGGCCAAGCGGAACCACGAGATCGGCAGACTCCGAAACATCGTTGTGTCACGGCTCCACGCGGCACTGGCCAACCTCTCACCAGGTGGAATCTCCAAGGAACTCAATGCTTCCGACGCTGTCCGGCTGCTCAACGAGCTCGAACCAATCACTGCAGTGGAACAGATCCGCTATGACCTGGCTCACGAGCTGCTCGACGACGTGGAGCGACTCGACGTGCAGCTGAAGGCGTCCCACAAACGGATCAAGATCGCCGTCCAGGCTTCAGGGACCACCCTCACTGACCTCTATGGCGTCGGGCCCATCCTGGCCTGCGAGCTCATCGGCTACACCGGCGACGTGCGGCGCTTCACCACCCGGGACCAGTTCGCTTCCTATGCCGGTGTGGCCCCGATTGAGCTGTCGTCCGGTGGTCGGACCGTCCATCGGCTGAGCCGTCGTGGCAATCGCCAGCTCAACCACGCCATCCACATGGTGGCCATCTGCCAGATCCGCCAGAACGACTCGGAGGGTCGGATCTACTTCGAAAAGAAGGTGGCCGAGGGCAAGACCAAGCGGGAGGCCATCCGGTCGCTCAAGCGTCACGTCGCCAACGCCATCTATCGCCAACTCATCGTCGACGCACACAAGTAGGGGCCCGGGAGGACAAGCGGGGACGACTCATAGCCTGCGTGACCGGCTCTGCACCCTGGCGGCCGGCTCTTCGGCGAAGTCACTCCCGGACCCACCAAATCTTAGGCATCTGCGCCCTCGAGGGCACGTGGACTCGTCGCGCCCCGGCGCCCCCGAAATCTGCCCTCTTGACTCAAAGAGGATTCGTTCATGGGCAGGCAACCATCGCGAGCACGGACGTGGACCTATCGCAAGACCCCGTTGAAATCCGAAGTGCGACGTTTCCGCACAATTGGCGACGAAATGAATATGGGCCCGTCCGATGCGAAGGGTGTTCCCCTGCGGTGACACCGGGTCACCGACGCGCGCACGTGTCGACCCATCCCGGTGGGGTCGACACGACAGGGGACCGAACCGCGTCGGGGGCAGGGGCGACCGGGGAACCGTCAGGACGGCTGGGCCGACGACCGGGCATGGATCGTGTCGTGGAGGAGCTTGAACCGCATCGACCAGAACCCGGGTCGCGGCTCGGGAAGCTCGTGCAGGGTCCGTAGGAAACCCGCTGCCATGACGATGGCCGTGGCGAGCCACGTGATCACCCCGACGGCCAGGACCCATGGCGTAGATCCCACCGCCAGCACGATGAGGCCCGAGGCGGCGACGGCCAACCCGACGTACCCCACCCGGAGCGCCCAGACAGCCGTCCTCCAAGGTCTGTTGTGGTCCAGGCCCTGCAGATCGTCCATGCGGGGAATTGTCCCAGACTGCCGGATGCCGAGGGCAGGCCGATCGGGTGGCGTCCAGGGCGAGGTGGGTCAGCTGAGTTCGCGCACCTTCAGGGTGTCGACGTGCTGCTGGAAGGCGATGGCCTTGCCACCGTCCATGGTCCACACGTGGACCATCTTCACCACGGCCGGCTCACCGGAGCTCTTGTGCTTCCACCGGTAGTTGCCGATCGCCACGACGGTGTCCCCGTCGGCGACGAACTGCTCGGGCACCGGTGCGAAGCCGTCCCCGATCTCGCCGAGTCGCATGAACACCCCCTCGAGCACCGCCTGTGGACCGACGTACGTGCCGGCGAGCGGAAACCCGTCGGCCTCGGTCCACTGGATGTCGTCGGCCATGACGCCGAGGGCGGCGGGAACGTCGCCCGATGCGAAGCTGGCATAGGCGTTCTCGATGATTTCCTTGTTGTTGGCCATCTCGTGTCCTCGTTCCTGTCCGCCCAGATTCCGTCAGCCACCGTACTGCGCGAGTCCAGGATCCGCTGGCGGAATGGAGAGGCGACTCCGGCGGGGTTGCCGGGCGCCGTCGACGTGCCGCTGGTCCGTACACTTGGCGGCACCATGGTGATCGGGAGGACAGGGACTCAGCGGTGTCCCACAGCGGTGACCTCGGTTCCCGTGTCCCTTGGTCGGGCACCAACCGAACGCCGGCGCACGCCCGGCGACGCCATGGTCGTCGCACGGATGGGGCCGAGGGCCGGGCCGGCATGGGACGGCGTGGACGGCCGGTGAACCCGCTGGTCGTCGAGGTCGCCGCCACCGACGGACCGGCCCGGACCGGTCGGGTGGTCACGCCCCGTGGGTCGTACCGGACGCCGGCCTTCATGCCGGTGGGCACCCGGGGGGCGGTCAAGTGCCTGGACAGCGCCGACCTCGAGGCCCTCGGCGCCGAGGTGGTCCTGGCCAACACGTACCACCTGATGCTGCGCCCCGGTGCCGACACGGTCGCCGCCCTCGGGGGCCTGCACCGGTTCACCGGGTGGACGGGCCACACCCTGACCGACTCCGGCGGCTTCCAGGTCCATTCGCTCCGGCCGAAGGTCGACGACGACGGCGTCACCTTCGCCTCGGTCTATGACGGGGCAGCCGACCCGGCTCACCCCGGAGACGGCGGTCGAGGTCCAGGGCCTGCTGGGCGCGGACATCCAGATGGTGCTCGACGTGTGCGCCTCGATGCCGGCCACCCCCGAGGTGCTGCGGGTGGCCGTCGACCGCACGGCGGACTGGGCCGCCCGGGCCCGGATCCATCACGACCGGGTCGAGGCCCGTCCCGATGGCCAGGCGCTGTTCGGCATCGTCCAGGGTGGCACCGACGCCGCCCTGCGGGTGGAGAGCGCGGCGCGGACGGTGGCGCTCGACTTCGACGGCTACGGCATCGGCGGGCTGTCGGTGGGGGAGCCCCGCTCCGAGATGCTGGAGGCGCTGGCCGCCACCGTGCCCCATCTGCCGTCCGACCGGCCCCGCTACCTCATGGGGGTGGGCGACCCGGTGGGCATGCTGGAGTCGATCGCCCTCGGCGTCGACCAGTTCGACTGCGTGGCCCCGACCCGGGCCGCCCGCCACGGCTCGATCTGGACGTCGGCCGGGCCCCTCAACCTGCGCAACGCCGTCCACGCCCGCGACGACCGGCCGCTCGATCCGGCGTGCCCGTGCCCGACGTGCGCCCGGTGGTCCCGGGGCTACCTGCGCCACCTGCTGTCGGTGGGGGAGCCGACCGTCTGGCGTCTGTGCAGCATCCACAATCTGACCTTCGTGCTCGGGCTGATGGACGAGGCCAGGGCGGCCATCGCCGACGGATCCCTCGACGCCCTGGTCGCCCGCACCCGTGGGACCTGGGACCGGTGATCGATCGGCGGCAGCCGGCCGGGCCCCGTCCCGACCGGCGGACGGCCCTGGGCTACAGTCTGAGCGCTGTGACCACCCCCACCCTCTCCCCGCGCCCACGATGACGGCTGCCTCCGCGGCGTTCGGCCCGCTCATCGACGCGGCCACCCAGCCGGCCAAGCAGGGGTTCAACCCGTCGATCCTCATCTTCGTGATTATCGGCGCCGCCTTCTACTTCCTCATCTACCGGCCCCAGCAGCGCAAGCAGAAGGCCGCACGGGAGCAGGGCAACGCCTTCGAGGTGGGCGATGAGGTGGTCACCGCCGGCGGTATCGTCGGACACGTGCTCGACATCACCGACGACCGGGTGACCCTGGAGACCAGCGTCGGCGCCTCGTTCGTCGTGCTCCGCCCCTACGTATTGCGCAAGCTCGAGCCCGTGGTGCCGCCGTCGGACGTGGTGGACGGACCCGACGAGGACCACGAGCCGGAGCCACCGTCGGCGCCGCCCGAGCTGCCCGAGACGTCGGCGAAGGACGCGCCACAAGGACTCCCCGTCGAAGGAGGTCCCGGACGCCAAGGGACCCACGACGCCCCCGCCCGCCGACGATCCGGACGGCCACGACGCGTCGGGGGCCGACGGCCCGCCGATCATCTGAGCACCATGCGAGACAAGCGCCCCCTCTGGATCAGCCTGCTGAGCGTGGTCATCATCGCCGTGGTGTCGCTGACCGCCACCCTGGCCGCCGGATGGTCGCCCAAGCTCGGCCTCGACCTGGCCGGTGGCCTGTCGGTCGTCTACGAGACCCACACCCCGGTGAGCCAGACCGAACTCGACACCATCACCACCATCCTGAACGAGCGGGTGGGCTCCTCGAGCGGAGCCGCGGTGTCGAGCCAGGGCACGGCCAAGTGCGCCGACGGGAAGCACACGTGTGCGCTGATCGGCGCGGCCATCCCGGGCCAGAAGAACACCCAGGAGATCCTCAACCAGCTCGGCAAGACCGCCCAGCTCTACTTCCGCCCCGCCCTGTGCGACGCCGCCCTGTACGCGGTGCCCAAGGGCAAGTCCGCCACGACCGGCCCCCTGCCGCAGTGTGCGGCGTCGTCCCAGCTGACGGCCCAGAACCTGGCCGTCAACACCAGCACCGGCCAGGCGACGGCCCAGCCGCCACCCGATCCGCAGTTCGCCACCTACCCGTCTACGCCCTCGTCGGCCGATGCCAAGAACGCCACCGTGCTGCTGCCCGACGTGTCCAAGCAGGCGCCCTACCGGTACGTACTGGGACCGGCCGGGCTGACCGGGAACCAGATCAAGTCGGCCAGCGCCCAGGTGGACTCGACCGGACAGTGGACGGTCAAGCTGAACCTCACGCCGTCCGGCTCCACCGCGTGGGACGCACTGGCCCAACAGCAGTTCCACGCCATCATCGGCATCGACCTCGACGGCCAGGTCATCTCGGCCCCCATCACCCAGCCGTCCGCGGCCGCCTTCTCCTCGTTCCAGGGCACGGTCCAGATCTCGGGCAACTTCAGTGAGTCCCAGGCCAAGGCCCTGGCCACCGAGCTGAACTTCGGCGCCCTGCCCGTCAAGCTCGACCAGCAGACGGTCCAGACGGTGTCCCCCTCGCTCGGGAAGTCGTCCCTGCAGGCCGGCCTCATCTCCGGGGCCATCGGCCTGCTGCTGGTCATGCTCTACATGGTCTTCTACTACCGGATCCTCGGCCTGGTGGCCGTGTCCGGCCTGGCCGTGACCGGTGCCCTGCTGTGGGCGATCATCGCCTGGATGGGCCAGGCCTTCAACACCACCATCGACCTCGCCGGCGTGATCGGCCTGATCGTGTCCATCGGCATCACCGTGGACTCGTACATCGTCTATTTCGAGCGGTTGAAGGACGAGGCGCGCTCGGGCCGCACCGTGCGCACCAGTGTCGACCGGGGCTTCAAGAGCGCCTTCCGCACCGTGCTGGCCGCCGACTTCGTGTCGTTCCTCGGTGCCCTCGTGCTCTACAAGTTCTCGATCGGCCCGGTCCAGGGCTTCGCCCTGTTCCTCGGGCTCTCGACGGTGCTCGACGTGGCCGTGACCTACTTCTTCACCCGTCCCTTCGTCATCCTGCTCGGCCGTAACCGGTCGATGTCCGAGGCCAAGGGCATGGGCGTGGCCAGCGGGCTGGGCATCCGCGAGAAGGTGGACGCATGAGTCCGGACGACCGCGACGACACCGAACCGACCGAGGACCCGGAGGTCGACCTCGAGGAGGCCTTCGAGGACGAGCTCGAGTTCGCGGCCGAGCTCGAGGCGGCCGAGGAGACCGGGGCCAAGCGCCCGAACGTGTTCCTCCGGCTGTACCGGGGCCAGACGTCGTTCGACTTCATCGGGAACCGCAGGTGGTGGTTCGGCGTGTCCGCCGTCATCATCCTGGTGGGCATCATCTCGCTGTTCACCCAGGGACTCAACCAGGGCATCGACTTCAAGGGCGGACGCTCGTGGATCGTGTCCTCCCAGACGATGACCGTGGCCCAGGCCACCGATGCCGCCAAGTCGGCCGGGGTGGCCTCGCCCACCGTGGTCCAGCTGACCAACCAGTTGAACGGCCAGAAGCAGGTCCAGGTCACGGCGGAGCTGGCCGCCGTGCCGTCGGACCAGCAGCAGGCCGACCTCTACAAGGTCCAGGCCGCCCTGGCCTCCGCCGCCCATGTGCCCCTCACCTCGGTCAGCCTCAACCAGGTGGGATCGACGTGGGGATCCAACGTGACCAAGAAGGCCATCCAGGCCCTGATCATCTTCTTCGTCCTGGTCACGGCCTACATCTCCCTGCGCTTCGAGTTCAAGATGGCCATCGCGGCCATCGTGGCCGTCATCCACGACATCCTCGTGGTGGTCGGGATCTACTCGCTGTTCCAGCTCCAGGTGACCCCGGACACGGTGGTGGCCGTGCTGACCGTGCTCGGCTACTCGTTGTACGACACCGTCGTGGTGTTCGACCGGATACGCGACAACGCACAGGGCCTGGGCGCGTCCGGGCGCATCACCTACTCCGAGATGGTCAACCTCTCGATGAACCAGACCCTGGCCCGGTCGATCAACACGTCGCTGGTCGCCATCATCCCGGTGCTGTCCGTCCTGCTGGTCGGCTCCCTGCTGCTGGGTGCCACCTCGCTGCAGAGCTTCGGCGTCGCCCTGGTCATCGGTCTGACCAGCGGTGCGTACTCGTCGATCTTCATCGCCTCGCCCCTGCTGGCCTGGATGAAGGAACGCGAGCCCCGGTACGTCACCATCCGTCAACGCATCGAGGCCCGCGGTGGCGACCGGGGCCCGGCCCTGACCCCGGCCATGGCCGCGGCGATGGCCGGTGCCGCCGGGGGTCCGGGACGGGGCTCGAGCAAGTCCCGTACCTCCACCGGCGTGATCCGGCCGGGCGCCGGGTCGTCCACGAAGGGGAAGGGCGGAGCCGCGGCGGTGGGACGACGACCTCCGGCACGTCCCAGTCCGGCTCGGGGACGGGCACCGGGCGGACGTCGCAGGGCTCCACCCGTCCCGCCGGCAACCGACCCCCTCCCCGGCCCCGCAAGGGCAAGGGCAAGGGCAAGCGGCGCTGAGGTCGACGTCGTGGCCACGCGCCACGGCCGGCAACACCGCCCACCAGGGGTGGAGCCCCGGCGGTCGTACCGCTGACTCGGCCGCTCCAGGTACCGTGTAGGCATGGCTCTGGCCACCCCTGTCCCCGCGGAGGGGTCCACCGACGCAGTCGACGACACGCTCGCCGGCTCGTCGCTGCCCGCCGCCGAGGCGGAGCTGCTGGTCCCGGTCCTCAACGCCTTCCTGCGCCGCCACCCGGGTGACGACACGTCGATGATCGTTCGGGCCGCCGAGACGGCCACCCTGGCCCACGCCGGGCAGACCCGACGCTCGGGCGAGCCCTACATCACCCACCCGATCGCCGTGGCCGGCATCGTGGCCGACCTCGGGCTCGACGCCCAGACGGTGGCGGCCGCCCTGCTCCACGACGCGGTGGAGGACACCGGGGTCACCACCGAGATCATCGACCGCGACTTCGGCGCCGACGTGGCGCTCATCGTGGAGGGGGTCACCAAGCTCGACCGCCTCCAGTTCGACTCCAAGGAGGCCCAGCAGGCGGCCACCGTGCGCAAGATGCTCGTGGCCATGGCCGACGACTGGCGGGTGCTCATCATCAAGCTGGCCGACCGGCTCCACAACATGCGCACCCTGTCGGTCATGCCCGAGTGGAAGCAGCGCCGCACGGCCCAGGAGACCCTCGACATCTACGCCCCGCTGGCCCATCGACTCGGGATCCAGGGCGTGAAGTGGCAGCTCGAGGACCTGGCCTTCGCCACCCTCCATCCCAAGCGCTACGCCGAGATCGAGCAGATGGTGGCCAGCCGGGCCCCGCTGCGCGACGAGTTCCTGGCCCGGGTCCTGGTGGCGGTGCGCGAGCGCCTCGACTCCTCGGCCGTCACCGCCGAGGTGACCGGGCGACCGAAGCACCTGTGGAGCATCTACGAGAAGATGGTCGTCCGGGGCAAGGAGTTCGACGAGCTCTACGACCTGGTCGGGATCCGGGTGATCGTCGAGTCGGAGAAGGACTGCTGGGCCGCCCTGGGGTCCATCCACGCCATCTGGCCGCCGGTGCAGGGGCGGTTCAAGGACTACATCAACTCCCCGAAGTTCAACCTCTACCAGTCGCTCCACACCACGGTGATCGGGTTGGACGGCAAGCCCATCGAGGTCCAGGTCCGGACCCATGAGATGCACCGCCGGGCCGAGTACGGGATCGCCGCCCACTGGGGCTACAAGGAGGGTGGTGGGCGGTCCGAGGGCAGCCACGGCCCCCGGGCCGACACCGGCGGCACCGGCACCCGGACCAAGAAGGGCAAGGACGCCAAGGCCAAGTCGGAGAAGAAGGCGTCGGGCATGACCCCCGCCCAGCGGGCCGAGATGGTCGAGCGCGACCGGCGGGCCGAGCGGCTGGCCCTGGCCAAGGAGACCTCGTCCACCACGGCCGAGATCGAGTGGATGCAGCGCATCGTCGACTTCCAGAACGAGACGACCGACCCCATCGAGTTCCTGGAGGCGCTGAAGCTCGACCTCGAGGAGGACGAGGTCTACGTCTTCACCCCGAAGGGCAAGGTCATCGCCCTGGCCGCCAACGCCACCCCGGTCGACTTCGCCTATTCGATCCACACCGAGGTGGGCCACAAGTGCATCGGGGCCAAGGTCAACGGGCGCCTGGTCCCCCTCGACACCCGCCTCAACTCGGCCGACACCGTCGAGATCTTCACCTCGAAGGCGGAGACGGCCGGGCCCTCCCGGGACTGGCTCCACATGGTGGCCTCCTCGCGGGCCCGCTCCAAGATCCGCCAGTGGTTCTCCCGCGAGCGGCGCGAGGACGCCATCGAGCTCGGGCGCGACGAGCTGATCAAGGAGCTGCGTCGCGAGGGGCTGCCCATCCAGAAGCTGGTGTCGGACCACACCCTCACCACGCTGGCCGAGTCGATGAACTACGCCGACGTGGAGGCCCTGCACGCCGCCATCGGCGACAACCGGATCAGCGCCCGGGCCGTGACCCAGCGGATCCTGCGGGACCTGCGCGGCGGGGTCTACGAGGAGCAGCTGCCGGTCACCGCCCGCCAGCAGCCGATCGCCGCCCGCCCGGGCAAGGGCTCCTCGGTCGGGGTGTACGTCGAGGGCCTCGACGACATGATGGTCCGGCTGTCGCGCTGCTGCACCCCGGTGCCCGGGGACGAGATCATCGGCTTCGTCACCCGGGGCCGCGGCGTCTCGGTCCACCGGGCCGACTGCGCCAACGCCGCCTCGCTGGCCAGCCGGTCCCGGGAGCGCCTGATCGAGGTCGAGTGGGACCACCGGTCGTCCAGCGTGTTCGTGGCCACCATCGAAGTGGTGGCCATCGACCGCTCGCGCCTGTTGGCCGACGTCACCAAGGTCGTGTCCGAGCACCACCTCAACATCGTGAGCGCCAACACCCAGACCGACGCCGACCGGATCAGCCGGATGCGGTTCGACGTGGAGCTGGCCGACCCCGCCCATCTCGAGTCGGTGCTCAACCTCATCCGGCACCTCGACGCCGTGTACGACGTGTACCGGATCCTCCCGGGAAAGAAGGACTGAGCGCCGTGGCCGACAAGGTGGTGGCCGCGCGCGCCCCGAAGGGCACGCACGACGTCCTGTGGCCGGAGTCGACCCGGTGGGAGGCGCTGCTGGCCCGGTTCGCCGACCAGGTGGAGCGGGCGGGCTACGGACTGGCCCACACGCCGATCTTCGAGGACGTGAAGGTCTTCCGCCGGGGCATCGGCGAGGGCAGTGAGATCGTGGGCAAGGAGATGTACGAGTTCGAGGACCGGGGGGGCCGGACGCTGGCACTGCGGCCCGAGGGCACCGCCCCGATGGTCCGCGCCTGGGTGCAGCACCGTCCGCCCCTGCCGTGGAAGGCCTGGTACGCCACGCCCGCCTTCCGCTACGAGGCGCCCCAGGCCGGCCGCTACCGCCAACACCATCAGCTCGGGGTGGAGGCGCTCGGGCCCGCCGACCCCGACCTCGACGTCGAGGTGGTGGCCCTGGCCGACGGGTTCTTCCGGTCGCTCGGCCTGACCGCCTTCGGCCTCCGCCTCAATTCGATGGGCGACGACACCTGCCGGCCGGCCTACCTCGACCTGCTGACCGCCTACCTGTCCGAGCGGCGCGACCAGCTGTGCGACGAGCACCGGGCCCGCCTGGAGGCCAATCCGCTGCGCGCCCTCGACTGCAAGCGCGACGCCTGCCGGGAGGCCACCCGCGACGCCCCGGGATTCGCCGACCACCTGTGCGACGACTGCGCCGCCCACTTCGCCCGGGTGCGCCAGGGCCTCGACGCCGTGGGGGTCGCCTTCGAGATCGACCACCGCCTGGTCCGCGGCTTCGACTACTACACCCGCACCACCTTCGAGTTCGCCTCCACCGCCCTGGAGTCGGCCCAGAACGGCATCGGCGGGGGCGGGCGCTACGACGGCCTGGTGGAGATGCTGGGCGGTCCGCCCACCCCGGGCATCGGCTTCGGCATGGGCATCGAGCGGATCCTGCTGGCCTGCGACGCCGAGGGCGTCTTCGCCGTCGACCCCGCCCCGCTCGACGCCTTCGTGGTCGACACCGCCGGCGGGGCGGCGGCCCGCGACCTGACGGCCCGGCTGCGGGCCGCCGGCCTGTCGGCCGACCGTGCCTTCGACGACCGGTCGATGAAGGCCCAGTTCAAGGCGGCCGACAAGTCGGGTGCCCGGTGGGTGCTGATCGTGGGTCCGGACGAGGCCGCCTCGGGTACGGTGGCACTCCGGCCCCTGCGGGGTGCCGGGGACCAGCGGACGGTGCCGGTGGCCGACGTGGTCGACGCCGTGCGCGCCGTCACCCGGGACGATGCCGCCGCTGCCCCTCCGGCCCCGTGACCGGGGCAGACGACCGCCGGCCCCGCTACGGGGCACCATGATCTCCGGCCCCGCCCACGGGGCACCACGAAAGGACCCGACGTGACCGTTCCCTCCGAGACCCCCACCCCGTCCGCGGGGGCCACCTCGCTGCGGACCGACCTGTGCGGGACGTTGCGGGCCACCGACGTCGGCCGGACCGTCACCGTGTGCGGCTGGGTGGCCAAGCGACGCGAGCACGGCGAGCACCTGGCCTTCGTCGACCTGCGCGACCACACCGGGATCGTCCAGTGCGTCGTCCCGGGCACGGTCGACGTGCGGAGCGAGTACGTGGTGGCCGTCGAGGGCACCGTCCGCCTCCGTCCGGCGGGCACCGGCAACGACGACCTGCCCACCGGCGAGGTCGAGCTGGGGGAGTGCACCGTAACGGTGCTGAACGCGGCCGAGCCGCCGCCGTTCCCGGTGGACGACCGGGTCGAGGTCGACGAGGTCATCCGGCTCAAGCACCGCTTCGTCGACCTGCGCCGGCCGAAGATGCAGGCCAACCTGCGCCTGCGGGCCAAGGTCAACGCGTCCGCTGCGGGCGGCCATGGACCGCCAGGGATTCGTCGAGGTGGAGACCCCGCTGCTGTGGGCCCCCACCCCCGAGGGCGCCCGGGAGTTCGCCGTGCCCAGCCGACTCCACCACGGCGCCTGCTACGTGCTCCCCCAGAGCCCGCAGCTGGCCAAGCAGCTGCTGATGGTGGCCGGGGTGGACCGCTACTTCCAGATCGCCCGGTGCCTGCGCGACGAGGACCTGCGGGCCGACCGGCAGTTCGAGTTCTCCCAGCTCGACGTCGAGGCGTCGTTCGTGGACCAGGAGGACATCCTGGGCTTCGTGTCCGAGGCCGTGCTGGACGCGGCCGAGGCGGTCGACCGGTACGCGCCCGGGACCGGTGCCCCGGATGACGTGGGCCGAGGCCATGGACCGCTACGGCACCGACAAGCCGGACATCCGCTTCGCCATGGAGCTCGTCGACCTGACCGAGGTCTTCGCCGCCACCGGGTTCCGGGCGTTCGCCGCCCCGTGCGTGAAGGCCATCGTGGTCGAGCAGGGGGCGACCGCCACCCGGTCCCGCCTCGACGGGCTGACCGACCGGGCCAAGGCGCTCGGGGCCAAGGGGCTGGCCTGGTTCCGCGTGGTCGAGGGCGAGGGCGGGGCACCCGAGGTCGACTCGCCGGTGGCCAAGTTCCTGTCCGACGAGGAGAAGGCCGGCCTGATCGCCACCACCGGGGCGTCGGTGGGTGACCTGGTCCTGACGGTGGCCGACGAGTACCGGCTGACCTGCACGGTGCTCGGCGCGCTGCGGGTGGAGCTCGGCGGCCGGCCGGTCTCCGAAGGGCCCTACCGGTACCTGTGGGTGGTCGACTTCCCGCTGTTCGACGGGGTGGACGACGAGGGCAATCCCGTCGCCGCCCACCACCCGTTCACCATGCCCCACGCCGACGACCTCGACCGCCTGGAGTCCGACCCCGCGTCGGTGCGCAGCCAGGCCTACGACCTGGTGCTCAACGGGTGGGAGCTCGGCTCGGGCAGCGTCCGGGTCCACCGGGCCGACATCCAGAGCCGGATCTTCTCGGTCCTCGGGATCAGCGACGAGGAGGCGGCGTCGCGGTTCGGGTTCCTCCTCGGGGCGTTCCGGTTCGGGGCCCCGCCCCACGCCGGCTTCGCCGTGGGCCTCGACCGGCTGGTGGCCATCTTCGCCGGGGAGGACAACATCCGCGAGGTGATCGCCTTCCCGAAGACCCAGTCGGGGTGGGACCCGATGACCGACGCCCCCAAGCCGTTGTCGGCCGGGGCCCTGCGCGACCTCGGCCTCCAGCCGATCCCGAAGCTGGACTGAGGCGGCGGTGGCCGGCGAGGACCTCTTCTCCGAGGCGGCGGCCGACCGACTGGCGGCGCGTGCGCCCCTGGCCGCCCGGCTGCGGCCGCGCACCCTCGACGACATCATCGGCCAGCGCCACCTGGTCGGCCCCGGCGCGCCGCTGCGGGCCCTGATCGAGTCGGACCGGCTGACCTCGGCCATCCTGTGGGGCCCTCCGGGCACGGGCAAGACCACGCTGGCCACGGTGGTGGCCACGGCCACGTCCAAGCACTTCGTCCCGCTCTCGGCGGTGACGGCCGGGGTCAAGGACGTGCGCGAGGTCGTCGACGGGGCCCGTCGCCTCCTGGGGGAGCAGGGGAGGGGCACCATCCTCTTCCTCGACGAGGTCCACCGGTTCAACCGGTCCCAGCAGGACGCCCTCCTGCCCTCGGTGGAGGAGGGCCTGCTCGTCCTCATCGGGGCCACCACCGAGAACCCCTTCTTCCAGGTGAATGCGCCGTTGCTGTCCCGGTCCACCCTGTGGCGGCTCGAACCGTTGTCGGACGAGGACCTGGCCGACGTGGTGGCCCGGGGCCTGGCGGCCGAGGGGGCGGCGGCCGAGCCCGACGCGGTGGCCGCCCTGGTCGGCCTGGCCGATGGCGACGCCCGGGCGGTGCTCACCACCCTGGAGGTGGCCCTGGCCCTGGCCGGGGAGCGCCCCGTCACCCTGGACGACGTCGAGCGGGCCCGGCACACCCGGCTCCAGCACTACGGCGAGGACGACCACTACGACCAGGTCAGCGCGCTCATCAAGTCGATCCGGGGCTCCGATCCCGACGCCGGCCTGTACTGGCTGGCCCGCATGCTGGAGTCGGGCGAGGACGCCCGGTTCATCGCCCGGCGGCTGGTCATCCTGGCCAGCGAGGACGTCGGCGAGGCCGACCCGCTCGCCCTGGTGGTGGCCGATGCCGCGGCCCGGGCCGTGGAGTTCGTGGGCCTGCCCGAGGCCCAGTTGAACCTGGCCCAGGCGGTGGTGCACCTGGCCTGCGCCCCGAAGTCGAACCGGGTCACGGTGGCCCTCGGCCGGGCCCAGCACGACGTGCGCGAGGCGCCCCGCGGGGACGTCCCGACCCACCTGCGCGACGCCCACTACCGGAGTGCGGCGACCATCGGCCACGGCGAGGGGTACGCCTATCCCCACGACCACCCCGACGCCTTCGTCGACCAGGAGTACCGGCCGGCGGCCGTCGCCGGCCACCGGTACTACGAGCCCAGCGACCGGGGCCACGAGGCGGTGGTGGCCGAGCGCCTGCGTCGCTGGCGCAGTGGGGACGACGACCCCGCGCCCGACGGGGGTCCCGACCCGACCGGTGGACCGGACGTGCCGGACGTGCCGGACGCCGGGGACGGTCCCGGTTGACCGCCCCTGCACCCACCCCCACCTGCGCCTGGGCCAGACTGCACGGGTGACCAGGACCCACCCGACCGTCCGCCGGACCCGTCCGGCGGGTCCTCGTGGCCGCCTCCGGGCTGGTCCTGGTGGGTGGGGCCGTCGTGGCGGGCGCCCCGGCGGCCGGGGCCACGACCGCGGCCTCCACTGCGGCAGCAAGGGGAACGATGGTGCCCCTCGTCGGCTCCACGGCCGCCGTGCCGGCCGGGACCACCGTGCTCGGCCCCACGACCGCCGTGGACCGGATCACCGTCGACGTGGCCCTGCGCCCGCGCGATCCCGCCGCACTCGACGCATTCGTCCGGGCCGTCTCCACCCCGGGCGACCCCCGCTTCCACCACTACCTGGCGGCCGGACAGTTCGGCGCCGTGTTCGGTCCCACGCCGGCCGACCAGGCATCCGTGCGCACGTGGCTGGCCTCCACCGGGCTCCACGTGGGTGCCTCGACCGGGGGCGGGCTCCTCGTCCCGGTGACCGGCACCGCCGCCGAGGTCGAGGCCGCCTTCCGCGTGCCCCTGGTCCGGGCCCGTTTGGCCGACGGCCGCACGGTCCGCCTCGGGACGCGTGACCCCTCGGTCCCGGCCGGGCTGGCCACCACGCTCACCGGGGTGATCGGGTTGTCGGACCGGGCCACCGCGCACCCGTCGGTGGTGCGACAGGCCCCGCTGGCCGTGCCGGCCGCCTCGTCGTCGACCGCGCCCCACGGGACGGTCGGGCCCCAGGCCTGCTCGGCCATCAGCAGCTTCTCCAACATCTGGACGGCCACCCAGCTGGCCTCCACCTACGGACTGTCCGGCCTGTACGCCAACGGACGGGTGGGCGCCGGGCAGTCGGTGGGGATCTTCGAGCTCGAGCCCTATGCGGCATCGGACATCCAGGCCTACCAGAGCTGTTACGGCACCAACGTGCCGGTGTCCGACGTGGCCGTGGACGGCGGGGCCACCGGCATCCAGCACGGCGAGGCCGCCCTGGACATCGAGGTGGTGGCCGGCCTGGCCCCGGGGGCCTCGATCACCGTCTACTCGGGCCCCAACAACGGGTCGACCGGGCCGATCGACACCTACTCGGCCATGGTCGACGCCGACACGGCCAAGGTGCTGTCGACCAGCTGGGGCCAGTGCGAGCCGATGATGGATCCGAGCGAGCGGGCCACCGAGCACACGCTGTTCGCCAAGGCGGCCACCCAGGGCCAGACGATCGTCGCCGCGTCGGGCGACGCCGGGTCGAGCGACTGCTTCTCGGGTTCCACCCCGGGGTTGACCGGCCTGGCCGTGGACGACCCCGCCGACCAGCCCGGGGTGACCGGGGTCGGGGGCACCTCGCTCACCGCGGCGGGCGCCGGGGCGCCGACGGAGACGACCTGGAACAGCAACGGCGGGGCCAGCGGCGGCGGCAACTCGACCCAGTTCGCGGCGGCATCCTGGCAGCAGGTGCCGGCGGCCCAGTGGGCGGACACGTCCTTCACCTGTGGGGTCCCGGCCAACCACCAGTGCCGAGAGGTGCCCGACGTGTCGGCCTCGGCCGACCCGAACCACGGGGACGCCATCTTCTGGAACGGGGCCTGGTACCCGTTCGGCGGCACCAGCCAGGCGTCCCCCCTGTGGGCGGCCGTGGTGGCCACCACCAACCAGGGGTGCGCCGCACCGGCCGGTGCCCTCAACCCGACCCTCTACTCGTCCGGGGCGAGCGCGGCCCTCAACGACGTCACCACGGGCACCAACAACCTGTTCGGGACCCAGTACACGCGCGCGGCCCGGCTACGACCTGGCCACCGGCTGGGGGAGTCCGCGGGCGGGCGCCCTGCTCGCCCTGTTGTCCGGCTCGGCGGCCGGGTGCCCGACCGTCACCGGACTCAGTCCCTCGTCCGGACCCGCCGTCGGCGGCACCACCGTCACCATCACCGGGAGCGGGTTCGGCAGCGGGACCCCGGTGGTGCGCTTCGGCGGCATCGTCGTGCCGGTGTCCACGCACACCCCGACCTCGGTGACGGTGGTCACGCCGAACGTGACGGTCGGCGGCACCTCCGGGGTGACGGTCACCACCACGGGTCCCGCGGCCGGAACCAGCCCGGTCGTCCCCGCCTCGCAGTTCACGTTCCTGTCGCCCGTCGTGACCTCGGTCGTCTCGAACCACGGGCCCCTGGCCGGGGGCGGCCACGTCACCATCAACGGCTCGGGCTTCGCCGGGGCCACGGCGGTGACGTTCGGATCGACGCCGGCCACGACCTTCCAGGTGACCTCGCCGTCCACCATCACGGCCACCGTCCCGGCCGGCACCTCGACGTCCGCCCCGGTCGGCGTGGTCGTGGTCGGGCCGTCGGGCACCAGCCCGGTCTCGGCCGGGAGCACGTACTACTACGCACTTCCCGGCTACCTGATGGTCGCCTCCGACGGAGGGGTGTTCGCCTTCGGGGGCACCGGGTTCTTCGGTTCGGCCGGCGGCCTGGCACTGGCCACACCCATGGTGGGGACCTCCCTGACGCCGACCGGTCAGGGCTACTGGATGGTGGAGGCCAGCGGTCAGGTCTTCGTCTTCGGGGACGCCGCCTACTACGGCTCGGCCGGCCAGCTGACGCTGGCCCACCCGATGGTCGGCATGGCCCCCACCCCCGACGGGCGGGGCTACTGGCTGGTGGCCTCCGACGGCGGCATCTTCGCCTACGGGGACGCCGCCTTCTACGGCTCGACCGGCAACCTCGTCCTCAACCGGCCGATCGTGGGCATGGCGGCCACTCCCGACGGGAAGGGCTACTGGCTGGTGGCCTCCGACGGCGGCATCTTCGCCTACGGGGACGCCGCCTTCTACGGCTCGACCGGCAACCTCGTCCTCAACCGGCCGGTCGTGGGCATGGAGCCCACCCCCGACGGGAAGGGCTACTGGCTGGTGGCCTCCGACGGCGGCATCTTCGCCTACGGGGACGCCGCCTTCTACGGCTCCACCGGGGCCATGACGCTCAACCAGCCGATCGTCGGGATGTCGGTCGACCTCACCGGCACCGGCTACTGGCTGGTGGCCTCCGACGGGGGCATCTTCGCCTTCGGGACCGCCCCGTTCTACGGCTCGCTGGGCAACGTCCACCTGAACAGGCCGATCGTGGGGATGGCCGCTGCGTAGCGGGCCGGGGCCCCGCCCCACCGTTGCGGGTGCGCCCTCTACACTGAACCGATCATGAGCTCCGGACAGATCGCCGTGCTGGTGGCCAGCGTCGCCTGCCTCCTGGCCGTGGTCGGCCTCCTGGTGGCCCTCGCCTCGCTGCGGCGCCAGGTGGCCCGGATCGGCGTCCTGGCCGACGAGCTCAAGCGGCAGACCGTCCCGTTGGTGGCCGACGCCCACCGGGTGGTCGACCAGGCCGCCACCGAGATGGAGCGGGTCGGCGCCGTGCTCGACACCACCGAGTCGGTGGCCGCCACCGTCGACTCGGCCTCCCGGCTCGCCTACCGCGCCTTCGCCAATCCCGTGGTCAAGGTCCTCGCCGTGCGGGCCGGTGCCGCGTCGGGCATCCGGCGGCTGGCCGGTGCCGAGGCCGAGGGCGCGGCCAGGCGCAACGGCGCCACCATCACCCGCGACCGGAGCCGGTAGCGGTGGCCCGTCGCTCCGTCTGGCTGGTGACCGGTGTGGTGGCCGGCGCCGCCTCCTCCCTCTACGCCGAGCGCAAGCTCCGCCGCACGGTGGAGGCCGCCTCGGCCCGGCTCCAGCCCGACGCCCTGGCCGCCGAGGTGGGCCGCACCGCCCGCCACGCCGTGTCGTCCACCGGCGGCCGCGTCCGCGACGCGGTGGCGTCGGGACGCCAGGAGAAGCGCCGTCGCGAGGCCGAGCTGTGGGCCGACCTCCACCCGATGGCCGGACCGGTGCCCGCCGAGGGGACGTCCGGCCGTCCGCCGGGCGACGGCGAGCACCCGACCGACGGCGCCCGGGCGGGCTCGGGCGCCACTCCCGATCCGGCCGTCAGCCCCGTGACGACCCGGCGCGTCCGCCGGGTCGCCCGCAGATCCCCTTCCTACCTGGGCAAGTAGGATTTCGGGTCGTGACCTCCGGCACGGCGCCCGACGCCGATCATCTGCGCGACGCCTTCACCCGCTTCTTCGTCGAGCGCGGCCACACCGCGGTGCCGTCGGCCAGTCTGATCCCCCACGACCCGAGCGTCCTGTTCACCATCGCCGGCATGGTGCCGTTCAAGCCGTTCTTCCTGGGGGACGAGACGCCGCCGTGGACGCGGGCCACCTCGGTGCAGAAGTGCTTCCGCACCGTCGACATCGACATCGTCGGAACCACGCTCCGCCACTGCACCTTCTTCGAGATGCTGGGCAACTTCAGCTTCGGGGACTACTTCAAGTCCGACGCCATCCCCTTCGCCTGGGAGCTCATCACCGAGGTGCTCGGCATCGACGGCGACCGCCTGTGGGTCACCATCTACGAGACCGACGACGAGGCCGAGACCATCTGGCGTGACGCCGTGGGCGTGGCCCCGGACCGGATCCAGCGCCTGGGGGACGACAACTTCTGGAAGATGGGCGACACCGGCCCGTGCGGTCCCAGCAGCGAGATCTTCATCGACAAGGGTGCCGCCTACGGTCCCGACGGGGGCCCGGCCTTCGGCGGCTCCGAGCGGTTCGTCGAGATCTGGAACCTGGTGTTCATGCAGTACAACCGGGATGCCGACGGTTCGACCGAACCGCTGCCCCGGCCCAGCATCGACACCGGCGCCGGCCTCGAGCGCATCCTCCCCGTCATCCAGGGGGTCGACTCGCTGTACGCCACCGACCTGTTCCTGCCCATGCTCGACACGGCCCAGTCGATCACGGGCCAGACCTACGGCAAGGAGGAGCCGACCGACGTCGGCCTGCGGATCATGGCCGACCACGGCCGGGCCATGTCCATGCTGGTGGCCGACGGGGTGCTCCCGTCCAACGAGGGCCGGGGCTACGTGCTGCGCCGGATCATCCGACGGGCCGTGCGCCGGGCCCGCCAGCTGGGTGTGGAAGTGGCCTGCACCGAGCGCCTGGTCGACACCGCGGTGGCCATGCTGGGTGCCGCCCACCCGGGACTGGCCGAGCAGCACCGCCTGATCGTCGACGTGGTGGGACGGGAGGAGGAGGGGTTCCTCCGCACGCTGGCCACCGGCTCGGCCATCCTGGACGACGTGCTGGCCTCGGGGGGCACCACCGTGCCCGGCGAGGTCGCCTTCCGCCTCCACGACACCTACGGCTTCCCGGTCGAGCTCACCGTGGAGATCGCCGAGGAGGTCGGCTCGACGGTGGACCTGGCGGGGTTCGAGGTGGCCATGGAGCACCAGCGCACCCAGGCCCGGGCCGCGGCGAGGGCCGGACGGCCCACGGCCGGGGACGACGCCTACCGCTCGGTGCTCGACACCGAGGGGCGCACCACCTTCGTCGGCCAGTCGCCCGACGGCTACTCGGCCCCCGCCCGGGTGGTGGCCGTCCTGGTCGACAACGACCCCGAGCGGGCCGGCCAGATCGAGGTCTTCCTCGACCGCACCCCCTTCTACGCCGAGGGCGGCGGCCAGATGGGCGACATCGGGACCATCGTCACCGAGACGGGCACCGCGCTGGTCTACGACACGGTGTCGGCCCTCCCGGGGCTCACCTCGCACCGGGCCACCGTCACCGGCGAGCTCTTCGCCGGCCAGGACGCCCTGGCCACCATCGACGGGCCCCGCCGGGACGCCCTGCGGCGCAACCACACCGGGACCCACCTCCTCCACGCCGCCCTGCGCACCGTGCTGGGCGACCAGGTCCGCCAGCAGGGCTCGCTGGTGGCGCCCGACCGCCTGCGGTTCGACTTCAGCCACCACGGGGCCGTCTCCCCCGAGGAGCTGACGGCGGTCGCCACCTTGGCCAACGCCGACGTGCTGACCGACGCCGAGGTGGTCGTCCAGGAGACGTCGAAGGCCGACGCCGAGGCCATGGGTGCGCTGGCCTTCTTCGGCGACAAGTACGGCGAGCGGGTGCGGGTGGTGCGGGCCGGGCCCCACTCGGTGGAGCTGTGCGGCGGCACCCACGTGGGCGCCCTCGGGATGATCGGGCCGATCATCGTGGTCTCCGAGGCGTCCATCGGTTCGAACACCCGGCGCATCGAGGCGGTGACCGGCACCGGCGCCCTCGACCGCATGGCCGAGCGCGAGCGGCTGCTGGACGAGGCCGCGTCGTTGCTGCGGACCGACCCGGAGCACGTGGGCGAGGCCATCGAGCGCCTCGTGGAGCGCCAGAAGGCCGCCGAGAAGTCACTCGAGCACGCCGAAGCGCGGGAGTTGGCGGTCGAGGCCGGCTCGTTGATCGGCGGGGCGGTCGACGGGGCCGTGGTGGCGAGGCGCGACGGCCTGGTGCCCGACCGGCTGCGGGACCTGGCCCAGTCCGTCCGGAGCCAGGGCGCCCTGCGGGTCGTCGTGCTCGGGGGGAGCCCGGAGGGGACCAAGGCGTCGCTCGCCGTGGCCGCCGACGGGAACGGGGCCCACGCCGGTGAGCTCGTCAAGCTGATCGCCCCCCTGCTGGGTGGCGGGGGCGGCGGCAAGCCCGAGCTGGCCGTGGCCGGCGGCAAGGACCCGTCCGGAATCGACCGGGCCCTGGACGAGGCACGCCGGCTGACCTCGGGTGCCTGACCCACCGGTGACCACGGATCGACGGGGCCGGCCGGGACGGGCCGTCGGGGTCGACCTGGGCGCCAAGCGCATCGGCATCGCGGTGAGCGACTCGGCCGGCACGCTGGCCACGCCCCGGGGCACGCTGACCCGCAGCGGCGACGCCGCCCGGGACCGCCGGGCCCTGGTCGACCTGGTGGTCGAGGAGGAGGCGGTCACCGTGGTGGTGGGCCATCCGCTGTCCCTCGACGGGTCACGGGGGCCGGCCGCCCGGGCGGCCGAGGCCGAGGCCGAGGCCCTGGCGGCCCTGCTCGAGGACCGGGGGGTCACCGTCGAGCTGTTCGACGAGCGGCTCACCACGGTGAGCGCCCACCAGGCGCTGACCGCCGGCGGGACCAAGGGGCGCAACCAGCGGGCCGTGGTCGACCAGACGGCGGCGGCCGTCCTGTTGATGGCCTGGCTCGACGGGCGGCGGGCGCCGTGAGCGGTCCCGTCGAACCCATCGACCCGGGCGGGACCGGCGGCCCCGGCGAACCGGACGGACCCGCTCCCGGCGACGGGCCGTGGCCCCCCGTCGACGACGACGACGCCGTCCCCTACGAACGCGACGGCGACGGCACCACCCCCGTCCGGCCCGGTGCCGGCCGTGCCCGGGGCCGGCGGCGCCACCCGTGGCGGATCGCGGCGCTGGTCGTCATCGTCGTCGGTCTGGTCGTCCTGGTCGGCGGCTACGCCTGGGTGCAGAGCGAGGCGAGCCCGTCGGGACCACCGGGACCCCCGGTCCTGGTGACGGTACCGGCCGGGGCCGGGGTCAACTCCACCGGCTCGCTGCTGGCCGACAAAGGGGTCATCTCCAGTTCGTTGGCGTTCCGCATCTGGACCCAGTTCCACAGCCTGCCGGGCGTCCAGGCCGGGCCGTACCTGTTCCACCGACGGTCGTCGTTCGACGCGGTCGAACGGGTGCTGGCCGCCGGTCCCAACGTGTTCCCCGTCGTCGTGCCCCCCGGGTTCACGGTGTCCGAACTGGCCCAGCGGGTCGGCCAGCTGCCGGGCCACGACGCCGAGCGCGTTCCTGGCCGTGGCCACCAGCGGGGCCGTGCGGTCGCCCGTGGCAGCCGGCCGGGGTCACCAGCCTGGAGGGCCTCCTCGGCACCGGCACCTACACCGTGCTTCCCGGCGAGACCGACCGCCAGCTGTTGGCCAAGATGGTCGACCGGTTCGACGCCCTGGCCGCACGCCTGGGCCTGGCCGCCGGGGCCGCACGCGCTCGGCTTCTCGCCCTACCAGGTGGTGACGGTGGCCTCGGTGGTGGAGAAGGAGGGCGTGTACCTGAAGAACATGGGTCCGGTGTCCCGGGTGATCTACAACCGGCTGGCCGCGGGAACGCCCCTGCAGATGGACTCCACCGTCCTCTACGCCCTCGGCCGTGACGGCGGGCCGGTGACCGGGGCGGACCTCCAGACGCCGAGCCTGTACAACACCTACCTGCACAAGGGGCTGCCGCCGACGCCGACGTGCTTCCCCTCGGAGGCGGCCCTGACCGCCGCCCTCCATCCCCCCGCCGGTCCCTGGCTGTACTTCGTCGTGGTGCAGAAGGACGGGACCGAGGCCTTCTCGACCACGTTCGCCGGCCAGTTGGCCAACGAGGCGCTGGCCCGCCAGCGCGGGGTGGGCTGAGCGATGGAGACTGGGGACATGACGACCGGGGAGCCAACTGACGGCGGGGTAGTGGCCGGACCCGGCCTCTCCGCGGCCACCGCGGTGGTCGGGGTGATCGGGTCCCCGGTGGGGCATTCGTTGTCGCCCCTCCTCCACAACACGGCGTTCGCCCAGCTGGGGATCGACTGGGTCTCGGTGGGGTTCCCGGTCGTCCCGGGCGAGGCGGCCGCGGCGTTGGCCGGGGCCCGGGCCCTCGGGGTGCGGGGCCTGTCGGTGACCATGCCCCACAAGGAGGACGTGGCCGCCCAGGTGGACGACCGGTCTCCGGAGGCCACCCGGCTCGGGGCGGTCAACTGTGTGGTGGCGGGCGACGGGGGCTGGCGGGGCGAGAACACCGACGGCGCCGGCTTCGTGGCCGCGCTGGCCCGGGGCGGCCGGTTCGTGCCCGCCGGCCGGCGCTGCCTGGTGGTGGGGGCGGGAGGGGCGGCCCGGGCCGTCATCGCCGCCCTGGGCGACGCCGGGGCCGCCGAGGTGGTCGTCGTCAACCGGACCGGGGACCGGGCCCGGACGGCCGCCCTGCTGGCCGGTCCGGCGGGGCGGGTCGGGTCGGCCGAGGAGGCGACCGGGTGCGACCTGGTCGTCAACGCCACGCCGGCCGGCATGGGCGATGTCGACGGGGCACCGGGCGGCTGGCCGGTCGACCCCGCACTGCTCCGTCCGGGCCAGGTCGTGGTCGACCTCGTCTACCACCCACCGGTCACCCCGTGGCTGGCCGCGGCGGCCGACCGGGGGGCCACCACGGCCAACGGCATGGGCATGCTGGTCCACCAGGCCGCCCTCCAGATCGAGCTCTGGACGGGGTCCGAGGCGCCGGTGGACGCCATGTGGGCCGCGGTCGACGACCGGGGCACCGCGTAGCCTCCCCTGACCACCAGGAGCACGCCCGGGGTCGCTCCCACCCTGGCGGGGTAGCCTGTCTGTCCGGAGCCCCCTCGTGACCTATACGACCGACACCCTCGCGACACGTTCCCGTCACGTCTCCGCCAGGATCGACCCGATCCTCCTGGTGACGACGGGGATCCTGGCCCTCACCGGGATCGTCATGATCTACTCGGCCACCAAGGGCAAGCTGGCCCTGGCCGGGCTCGACCCGCACTACTACCTGAAGCGCCAGCTGATCTTCTTCGTGCTGGCGGTGGCCGTCCTGGTGGTGGTCTCGCTCTTCGACTACCGGCGGTGGGAGCAGTTGGCCACGGTGATGTACGTGGGGATCGTGCTGGCCCTCCTGGCCGTGCTGGCCGGGTTGGGCTCGAGCTCGAACGGGTCCCAGCGCTGGTTCCCCCTCGGGCCGCTCCAGCTCCAGCCCTCGGAGTTCGCCACCCTGGTCCTCATCATCGCCATCGCCACCTACTGCGCCCGCCGACCGGAGGGGCTCGAGTTCCGCGACCTGGTGCGGATGGTGCTCATGGCCGGCCTGCCGATCCTGCTCATCATCAAGCAGCCCGACCTCGGGACGGCCATCGTCTGCACGGTCATCCTGCTGGTCATGCTGGCCGTGGCCGGCATGCCCGGGCGCTACCTGGTGCTCCTGGTGGTCGGCGCGTTCCTCGTCGTCCTGATCGCCGTCAACCTGGACCTGGTGAAGCACTACCAGATCCAGCGCCTCACCAGCTTCATCTCCCCGAACAGCGCCAGCTCGACGGTCAAGTACCAGGTGGACCAAGCCAAGACGGCCATCGCCCACGGGGGCATCTTCGGGCAGGGCCTGTTCAAGGGGGCGCAGACCAACTTGGCCTACGTGCCCTACCAGCAGACCGACTTCATCTTCTCGGCGGTGGGGGAGCAGCTCGGCTTCGTGGGGGCGGGCGTGCTGCTCGTGCTCTACGGCATCCTGGCCTGGCGCATCATGCGGGTGGCCCTGATGGCCAAGGACGCCTTCGGCCGGCTGCTGTGCTCGGGGGTCTTCGCCCTCCTCATGTTCTCCGTCTTCGAGAACGTGGGGATGAACATGGGGATCATGCCGGTGGCCGGCATCCCTCTCCCGTTCCTGTCCTACGGCGGCTCGTCGATGATCGAGTTCATGGCCGCCATCGGCATCGTCACCAGCGTGCAGTACCGGAGCACCCGGTGACCGTGCCCGACCCGACCGTGACCGCGTCCGACGTGGCGGCCCTCGACGCCCCGGTCGACGGACCGGACGAGGGACTCGTCGACCGACCGGACCACGTACCGGGTGGGGACGCCGACCCCGGCGCCGCTGTCGAGGCCCCCGGGGACGAGCCCGCCTACTCCGTCCCGCCGGCGGACTCGACCGACTTCCGCATGGCCCTGGTGTCCTCGGTGACGGTGGACCTCCCCAACCAGCACCCGGCGGTCTGCCTACGCGAGATGGAGACACCCCGGCGCCAGCTGACCTTCCACGTGGGCCTGCAGGACGGGGTGGCCCTGTCGCACGCCATGCGGCGGATACCGACCCCGCGTCCGCTCACCCACGAGGTGATGACGGACGTGCTGCAGCGGTTCGACATCGACCTGGTGGCGGTTCGCATCGTGGGCCGGGTCGGCTCGGTCCACTTCGCCGAGCTGGACCTGCGTGGCCGGTCCGGTCGGTCGGTCCACGCCTGTCGGCCCACCGACGCCTTGATCCTCGCCCTCCACCAGCCCGTGCCGGCGCCCATCCTCATCGACGCCCGCCTGCTCGAGAGCGGGGACGACGTGCCCCCGCCCGGGGCGACGACCTAGTCCCTCAGGAGCCGGTCAGCAGTCTCCGGCGACGCTCGAGGTCCGACTCGTACTTGGCCTGTTCGGCGGCATCGGTGGCGGCCGTGCCCTCGTCGGAGATCCGCATGAGCAGGGCGACCAGCACGTAGTTGGCGATGAGCGCGGAGCCGCCGTAGGAGATGAACGGAAGGGTGATGCCGGTGAGGGGCAGCAGCCGGACGATCCCCCCCATGATGAAGAAGGCCTGGAAGCCGATGATGATGGTGAGCCCGGCGGCCACCAGCTTGGCGAACTCCGATCGGGCCGTCTGGGCGATGTGGAGGCCGGCTCCCACCAGCAGGAGGAAGGCCACCACCACCATGGTCGACCCGAGGAGGCCCATCTCCTCGCCGATCACGGCGAAGATGAAGTCGGTGTTGGAGTTGCTGACCAGGTAGGCGGCCTGGCCGAGGCCCAATCCGGTGCCCCCGATGCCTCCGTTGCCCAGGGCGTACCAGGACTGGACCAGCTGGCCGCCGGTGCCGTTGGCCAACGGCCACGGATTCAGCCAGTCCTCCACTCTGACGTGCGTCTGGGAGAAGTACTTGCCGGTGATGTAGGCCCCGATGCCGAACAGCACGAGTCCGAGCACCAGGTACCCCGTCCGGCCGGTGGTGACCCACAGCAGGCCGATGAAGAGGGTGAACAGGAGGGCGGAGAAGCCGATGTCGTGTTCGAGGCTCATGACCAGGATGGCGAAGATCCAGGCCAGCACGATGGGGACGAGCGGACGGGGGTCGAGGACGAGGCGGTTCCCGAGCCGGGCCGTCGGGATGGTCAGCAGCTCCCGCTTGTCGGCGAAGTAGGAGGCGAAGAAGATGCAGAGGACGATCTTGCCGATCTCGACCGGCTGGAACTCGAAGGACCCCACCTGGATCCACAGCCGCGCCCCCTGGATGTTGCGGCCCAGTCCGGGCACCAGGGGCAGCAGCAGCAGGATCACCCCGCTGGCCAGCAGCAGGTAGCGGTAGCGGTCGAGGTCGCGGGACCGGCGGACCACGGCCAGGGTGATCACGTAGGCGGCCACCCCTCCCGCCGTCCAGGCGGCCTGGAGGGGGGCGTAGTACGGGTAGTGGGGGTGACACGTGGAGACGTGGCACAGGGCCTGGTCGATCCGGGCGATCATCACGTAGCCGATCCCGTTGAGCAGGAAGACCAGGGGCATGACCACGGCATTGGCGTCGGGCACGAAGACCCGGTTGGCCAGGTGGGTGACCCCACCGAGGGCCAGGATGCAGAGCAGGAGCGGGAGGAGGTTGCTCGGCGACTTGGAGGTGTTGCCGAGGATCATCAGCACGTAGGTGAGGATGATGATGACGCCGGCCGCCACGAGGAGGCCCAGCTCGGTGCGGCGGCGCGCCTTGACGCCGCGGCGCGCCCGGGTGGAGGAGGAACGGAGGGTGAGGACCGGCACTGGGGCGAGCCTACCGGTGCCCACCGGCCGGGCGGGGGAGCCGGTGGGGGGAATCGGCGGCCCCGGCGGGACCCCGGGGCCACTCCGGTGCCCGGCGGACGGGGCCCCGGGTACCATGAGGCGACGATGACCCTTCGCCGCTCCCGATCCGACCGTCCGGGCAGGGCCCGGTCGTGACGGAGCCCGCCACCGGGCCCGGGGCCGCCACCACCCGGGACCGCATCACGCCGGCGGTAGGGGAGCCGGACGTGCCCGGGGTGCCCACCGCGGTCGATGACCTGGGAGGGGCCGCCGGTCCACGGACCGGAGGCCCGCCAACCCGGGGCAGTGCCTGGGAGCAGCTGGGTCTCGGGCCCGATGCCCGCCCCGTCGTTCCCCACGAGGTCCCCCTGCGCGAGTCGTTCGAGCGGTTCGCCAACCGCGAGCTGTCGTGGCTGGAGTTCGCCAACCGCCTCCTGGACCTCGCCGCCGACGACCGCCAACCCCTGCTGGAGCGGGTCAAGTTCCTCGCCATCTTCGCCGAGGGGCTGGACGAGTTCTTCCAGGTGCGGGTGGCCGGCCTGGAGGACCAGGTGGCCGCCGGCCTCCGCACCCGGTCACCGGACGGACTGGGCCCGGGCGAGCAGCTCACGGCCATCGCCGACGGGGTGACCGCCCTGGTGGACCGCCAGAGCCGGATCTTCGCCCGGGGCGTCGCCCCCGCCCTGCACGACGCCGGGATCCTGCTCGCCGACTGGCACACCCTGGACGACGGGGACCGCGCCTACCTCGACGACGTCTTCGTGCGCACCATCTTCCCGATCCTGACGCCGCTGGCCGTCGACCAGGGCCATCCGTTCCCCTACATCTCGAACCTGTGCCTCAACCTCGTCCTGCGGGTGGTGGACCCGACCACCGAGGAACAGCGGATCGCCCGGGTCAAGGTGCCGCCCCTGCTGCCGCGACTGGTGGGCCTGCCCGACGGGCAGCGGTTCGTCCCGGTCGAGCAGGTCATCGCCGCCCACCTGGACATGCTGTTCCCGGCCATGTCCGTGGCCGAGCACCATGTGTTCCGGGTCACCCGCAACGCCGACCTGTCGGTCGACGAGGACGACGCCCAGGACCTCCTGGCCGTAGTCGAGCTGGAGCTGCACCGGCGCCGGTTCGGGCAGGCGGTCCGTCTCGAGGTGGCGGCCGGCATCTCGACCGACCTCCTCGACCTGTTGGTGGTGGCGGTCGACGTCCCCGAGGACAACGTCTTCCTGTCCGATGTGCCCATCGACCTCAGCGGGCTGCGGACCCTGGCCACGGTGGACCGTCCCGACCTGGCCCCCGAGCCGTGGACGCCGCTGGTCCCACCGCAGCTGGCCGGCGACCGCGACCTGTTCGACGTCCTGGCCGAGGGGGACGTCCTCCTCCACCACCCCTACGAGTCGTTCGTCGCCTCGGTCGAGGCCTTCGTCGAGCGGGCGGCGGCCGATCCCGACGTGCTGGCCATCAAGCAGACCCTCTACCGCACCGGCACGGACAGCCCCATCATGGGCGCACTCATCCGGGCGTCGCAGTCCGGCAAGCAGGTCACCGCCGTGGTCGAGCTGCAGGCCCGCTTCGACGAACGGGCCAACATCGCCTGGGCCCGCGCCCTGGAAGAGGCCGGGGTGCAGGTGGTCTACGGCCTGGCCCGGCTGAAGACCCACTGCAAGATGTCCCTGGTGATCCGGCGCGAGGGGGATCACACCCGCAGGTACTGCCATGTCGGCAGCGGCAACTACAACTCGGTCACCGCCCAGACCTACGAGGACATCGGGCTCCTCACGGCCGACCCCGACATCGGGGCCGACGTGGCCGAGGTGTTCAACCTCCTGACCGGCTCGGGGTCGGACGTGCACCTCCGGCGCCTGGTGGTTTCCCCGGTCTCGACCCGTGACGAGGTGATCGCCGCCATCGACGGAGAGGGGGCGGCCGGTCCGGCCGGGCGCATCGTCATGAAGACCAACGGGCTGACCGATCCCGAGGTGATCGACGCCCTCTACCGTGCGTCGGCGCACGGCACCTCCATCGACCTGGTGGTCCGGGGCCGCTGCAGCATCCGACCCGGCGTGCCGGGCCTGTCCGAGCACATCCGGGTCCGGTCCATCGTCGGTCGGTTCCTCGAACACTCGCGGATCTTCCGGTTCGGCGGCGAGCACGGTCGACCCGTCCGGATCTGGTTCGGATCGCCGGACATGATGGAGCGCAACCTCGACCGACGGGTCGAATCCGTGGTCCCGGTCGTCGACCCCGACATCCAGCGACGTCTGGTGGGCATCCTCGACGACGCGCTGCGCGACGAGGCCAACTCGTGGGTGCTGGGCGCGGACGGCGTCTGGCGGCGGACCGAGCTGGCTCCGGGATCGGAGGGGGCCGCCTTCAGCCTGCAGGATCGGTGCCGAGCGCGGGCGCTCGACGCCCTACGACGTCGCCGCGATGCGGCCCAGGCCGTGCCGTCGCTACGGACGCCGCAGGAGGTGGACGGAAGGGGGACTCCGGTCCCGGCGCGGCGGGTGCCGGTGTCGGGGGACCCTGGGTCGACGCCGGATTCGGAGCCGGTGCCGGTGTCGGACCAGACGCCGGGGACGATGCCGGAACCGGGGGCGTCGGATCCCCGGGCACGCCGACGGTGGTGGCCGCGCCGGCCCGGGCGCTCCGGTCGAACGCCTTAGCCAGTACCTGGCCGCTGCGGACCTGCGCGTTGAGGACCCGCTTCCAGACCCGTTGGCGCACCGATCGGTGCTCGAGCTCGAGCGAGGCGTAGGCCAGGCCGCCGAAGGGGATCGGCAGCCAGAAGTTCACGGCCCGATAGGCCAGCACGGCCGACAGGGCCTGGCCGTCGGTCAGCCCGAAGCCGGCCAGCATGGTCACCAGTACGAACTCGACCACGCCGAGGCCGCCGGGGGTGATGGGCACGGCGGCCAGGATGTTGGCGAGGCCGTAGGCGGTGAGCAGGTCGATGGGCGAGATCACGTGGCCGAAGGCGGCCACGAAGACCCAGAGCGAGGCGGCGTCGAGCAGCCAGTTGGCCGCCGCCCACCCGACGGCCCGGGCCAGCAGGGCCCGATCCTCCATGAGCACGGCGAACCGCCGGGCCAGGCGCTCGAGGAGTGAGGTGAAGCGGTCGGCGTCGAGGAAGCGGATGTGGGCCGAGACCCCGTGGATGATGCGGCTGGCCCGGGCCTGGCCCCGGGTGAGGAGGTAGAAGAGCCCGCCGAAGGCGCCCAGGAGGACGACCCCGACGGCGGCGGCCACCATCACGAGGATGGACGCCGATGTCGAGCCGTGCCCGTGGACGCCCGGCACCCGGAACCCGTTGGTCACGAGGAAGCCGACCAGTGCACACCAGAAGATGACGTTGAGCACCACGGCCGAGCCGATGCCCTGGGTCCCGAGGGCGAAGCCGGTGTCGGCACCGGTCACTCCCGACTGGGTCATCAACCGGTAGCCGAGGGCCGCCCCCGGGGCCGTGCCCCCCGGCGACACGTGGCTGAGGGCCAGGGTCGAGAGGTTGATCCGGAACAGGCGGAACCGGGTCGGGCCGCCGTGGGGCAGGACGGCATGGGTGAGCTGGGTGTAGGCGACCAGGGCGGCGAGCTCCAGGAGGACGCCGAGGGCCAGGTAGGCCACGTTGATGTGGGCCAGCGCCCCGACCTGGCTGCGGTGGCTGGCCAGCAGCGGGATGGCGACGTAGAAGACGAACAGGAAGATGAGGACGGTGCCGACGCTGAGTCGGACCTCCCGACGCACGAACGGTCCACGGTGCCACCATCGGCGGTGCCGGTTCGGGCCGCCCGGTTCTCCCTCCGGCACCGCTGCCGTCTCGGCCACCATCGGCCCCATGTTGGCACGGCGGCACCCCTCGGACCTGCCATGCTGAGGACGTGGTGGCGCCGAGCGACGAGACCGAGGGCCAGGTGGACACCCCTGCGACCGTCGTGAGCGAGACGGCGGCAGAGCGCGACGACCGGTCGGTGGGTCCCGACGCCCCCCGCCGCGACCGCCTGTTCGCGGCCGCCTCGGCCAAGGGCGTGCCGCTGCGCACCATCTTGACCATCGACGCGGTGGTCATCGCCACCTGGGTCCTCTACCGGCTGCTGGGCCGCCTCCGCGAGGTCATCCTGTGGGTGCTGATCGCCGCCTTCCTCGCACTGGTCCTCAATCCGGCCGTGGCCGCCCTCCAGCGCCACCGGTTCCGCCGGGGGGCCGCCGTGGCCGTGGTGTTCATGGGTGCCGTGTTGATCTTCGGCGGCCTGCTGGCCCTGTTCGGCTACCCGCTGGTCAACTCGCTGACCCATGTCGCCGAACGCCTGCCCACCATGGTCGACCAGGTCCAGCGGGGTCACGGCTGGCTGGCCCACACCCTCCAACGGTTCGGGCTGCTCGACTGGGTCCAGAAGAACGCCCCCAAGCTCAAGCAGGCCGCCCACAACCTGGGCAAGCCGGCCCTGTCGATCGGGGCCAACCTGGGCAAGGCGGTCTTCTCGACCATCATCGCCCTCACCACCATCGCCTTCCTCTCCCTGTTCATGCTGCTGGAGGCGCCCATCCTGCGCCGGAGTGCACTGGAGAACATGAACCCCCGGCTGCGCCAGACGGTCCTGGACATCTCGGCCACCGTGTCCCGGTCGGTGACGGCCTACGTGCTCGGCACCTTCGCCATGGGACTCCTGTTCGGCCTGGTCGTCTTCGTCACCATGGTGGTGCTCGGGGTCCCGTTCGCCCTCCTGATCGGCCTGTGGGTGGCGCTGGTGGCCATGATCCCCCTGGTCGGTGGCCTGATCGCCGGTGTGCCGGCCGTGGCCCTGGCGCTGCTCCACTCGCCCACGGCCGGCGTGGCCACCGCCATCGTGTTCGTCGGGTTCCAGCTGGTGGAGAACCACTTCATCTACCCGGTGGTGATGAGCCGGACGGTGCGGATGAACCCGTTGTGGGTGCTGCTCTCCGTCCTGATCGGCGCCAACCTCGGCGGGGTCTTCGGCTCCACCCTCGGGGCCCTGACCGGGGCCCTGGTGGCCATTCCCGTGGGGGGTGCCGTCCAGGTGGTGTTCCGGGAGGTGTGGGAGCGCACCCGGGCCGTCCCCGGGCCGGCCACCTGGGACGACGCCGCCACCGGGCCGCCCGGCACCGGGGCGCCCCCGGCCGCCATTGCGTCGCGCCCGCTGGAGGGCTACGGCTCCGAGCCGTTCGGGGACGGTCGGACCGACACGTCCGGGGGGCAGCCGGTCCCGTAAGCTACGGCGATGGATGTCCTGGTGGTCCTGCCGACCTACAACGAGTCCGAGAACATCGACCACGTCCTGCGGCGGATCCGTGCGTCCCTGCCGGCCGCCACCGTCCTCGTGGTCGACGACGGCAGTCCGGACGGGACCGCCGACCTGGCCGAGATCGTGGGCAAGGAGCTCGGTGGCGTCGAGGTCATGCGTCGGGCCGGCAAGTCCGGCCTGGGCAGTGCCTACCGGGCCGGGTTCGCCTGGGGCCTGGACCGGGGCTTCGACGCCTGCATCGAGATGGACGCCGACCTCTCCCACGAGCCCGAGGCGCTGCCGGCCCTGGTCGCCCCCCTGTCCGAGGGCATCGAGCTGGTCATCGGCTCCCGGTACATCCCGGGCGGGGTCATCCCCAACTGGGCCTGGCACCGGCGCCTGCTGTCGCGGGGCGGCAACCTCTACGCCTCCACCCTCCTCGGGCTCGGCGTGGCCGACGCCACCGCCGGGTTCCGGGCCTACGCCGCTCCGCTGCTGGCCCGCCTCGACCTCGACGCCGTCCGGGCCGAGGGGTACGGGTTCCAGATCGAGATGACCTACGCGGCCAAGCAGGCCGGAGCGCCGATCCTCGAGGTGCCGATCCGGTTCGTCGACCGGGTCGAGGGTGAGTCGAAGATGTCCACCTTCATCGTGGTGGAGGCCCTGGGCCTGGTCACCCTGTGGGGCATCCAGCGCCTGTTCGGATCCCGTCGGCGCGCCCCCCAGGTCGTCCACTCCTGATGCCCCTGCCGTGACGGCGCCGGTGCGTGTCCTCGTCGTCGACGACGAGCCCTACATCACCGACGTGGTCTCGTCGGCCCTGGCGTTCGAGGGGTTCGCCACCGAGGAGGCCTCGACCGTGGCCGGGGCCCTGGCCCATGCCCGGTCCGGGGGGTTCGACTGCATCGTGCTCGACGTGCTGCTGCCCGACGGTGACGGCTTCGAGGTGTGTCGGACGCTGCGGGACGAGGAGATCGCCACCCCGGTGCTGTTCCTGACGGCCCGGGACGCGTCGCCGGACAAGCTGACCGGCCTGGCCCTCGGGGACGACTACGTGACCAAGCCGTTCAGCATCGACGAGCTGGTGGCGCGGATCCGGGCGGTCCTGCGGCGCACGGGCACCGGGTCGGACGACCGGCGCCTGCGCCTGGCCGACCTGGTGGTCGACCGGCAGACCCGGACGGTCCGGCGGGCCGGCACCGCCATCGACCTGACGCCGACCGAGTTCAACCTCCTCGCCTTCCTCGCCGACAACCCCCGCCACGTCCTGTCCCGGGCCCAGATCCTGGACGAGGTGTGGGCGGACGGGTTCGACGGCGAGTCGAACATCGTCGAGACGTACGTCTCCTACCTGCGCAAGAAGGTCGACTGCTTCGATCCGCCGCTCATCCACACGGTCCGGGGTGTCGGCTACACCCTGCGGGAGCCCCGTCCGTGACGTTGCGCCGACGCCTGGTCATCACCATGGTCGCCGTGGTGGCCGTCGGACTGGTGGCCGTCGACGTCATCACCCTGGCGTCGCTGCGGTCGTTCCTGGTCGGCCGGGTCGACAGCCAGCTCATGGCGGCCACCCAGCAGGTGGCCGGCCTGGTGGTCCGGGCCGAGGACCGGGGCCGCACGGTCACGTTGGCCGAGCTCCAGTCGCGGGTCAGCCCGGACGTGTACGTCGAGATCCTGGGCCCGTCGGGGACCCCCGTGGTGACCAAGCCCTCGGGCTCGAGGCTGTCCGCCGATCCGGCGCCGAGACTGGTCCATCCGCTCCCGACCTCCGCGCTGTCCCGTTCGGCCGACGGGGACTCGTCGTCGCTCATCTACCGGCCCGAGGCCAGTGCCATCACCGTGGGTTCGGTCACCCGGCACGTCACCGGCCACCGCGCGCCACCCGGTCCCCAGTACCGGCTGCTCGCGACGTCGCTGCCGGGACGGACGTTGGTGGTGGCCACCCGGCTGGACTCGGTGTCGGCCACCCTGTCGTCCCTGCAGGCCATCGAGGTCGGCCTCACCATCGGGCTGCTGGTCCTGCTGGTCCTGCTCATCACGGTGATCGTCAGACGGGGGCTCCGCCCGCTGGAGGACATGTCGCGCGAGGCCGACGCCATCGCCGAGGGTGACCTCACCCGTCGTGTCCATCCCGACGACGGGACCACGGAGATCTCGCGTCTGGGACGGGCGCTCAACGGGATGCTCTCCCAGATCGAGACGGCCTTCGCCCAGCGGGCCGGCTCCGAGGAGCGACTGCGGAGCTTCCTGGCCGACGCCTCCCACGAGCTGCGGACTCCCCTCACCTCGATCCAGGGCTACGCCGAGCTCCTCCGCAAGGACGCGTTGCCCGACCAGGAGGCCCGGGACCGCGCCCTGGCCCGGATCGAGCAGGAGGCGACCCGCATGGGCCTGCTGGTCGGCGACCTGTCCGCCCTGGCCCGCGAGGGTGAGGGCCCGACACCGGAGGCGACCCGGGTCGACCTCGGGGCCGTGGTGGCCGACGTGGTGGCCGATGCCGCGCACCATCGACGGCACACGCGCCATCGACCTCGAGGTGGCCGGCCCGGTGCCGGTGCTCGTCGATCGCGGACGACTCGAGCAGCTGGTGCACAACCTGGTCGGCAACGCCCTGTCCCACACCCCGGACGGCACCCCGGTGGCCGTCCGGGTGGAGGCCCGCTCCGGGACGGAGGGGGACGAGGCGGTCCTGGTAGTGCGCGACCACGGTCCCGGCATTCCGCGCCGAGCAGGCGGAGCGGGTGTTCGACCGCTTCTACCGGGCCTCGACGTCGACCCGGGACGGTGGCTCCGGCCTGGGCCTGTTCATCGTGGCCACCCTGGCCAAGGGCTTCGGGGGCCGGGTCACCGTCGACTCGGCGCCGGGGGCGGGCACGGCGTTCACCGTGGTGCTCCCGCTCGACGGCTCCCGTCCGGAGGATCCCCCGACCGCCCGGCCATGGGGGAGCGCGGCCGTTGCTGCGGGGACCGGACGATCCGTTGACGCGGATCGGGGCCGGGGCCGATGACCGGCCGCCGACCACGGGCGCCGGGCCGCCCACCGAGGTACCCGGACCAGCCGGGCCGACCGACCTCCCGCGGCGTTCGCCCGGCGCGGCGGCGGGCCACCGGTGAGCGCCCCGGGCCTCGTCTCCATCGACCGGGGCGTGGGCCCGACCGTCCTGCTCCTCCACGGCCAGCCGGGCTCGGGCTCGTCGTGGGACCCGGTGAGCGACCTGCTGGTGGACCGGTTCCGGTTGCTCGCACCCGACCGACCCGGCTACGGCGCCACGGCGGGGGAGGCCCGCGGCATCTCCGACAACGCCGACGCTGGCCGCGGCACTGCTCGACGTGAACGGCGCCGGGCCGGCCACCGTGGTGGCCCACAGCTGGGCCGGGGGCGTGGCCGTCCTGCTGGCCGAGCGCTATCCCGAGCTGGTCCGCGGGCTCGTGCTGGTGGGGGCGGCCTGCACGCCGGACAGTCTCGACGGGTTCGACCGCCTCCTGGCCCTGCCGGTCGTGGGGGAGGTGCTCACGGTGGCCGGGCTCCTGGCCCTGGGGGAGGTGCTGCCGAAGGTCCGCCGGCTCGGCCCCCGGGTGCCGGCCGCCTACCGCGACCAGTTCCTCGCCACCTTGCCCGACCAGGGGGTGCTCGGTGGCGAGCGGGGCGCCCTCGGGCGCCATCGGCGAACGTTCGTATCCGAGCAGCGGGCCCTGGTCGACGAGCTGCCCGTCGTGCACGCCGCCCTGCCCCGGGTCACGGTCCCGACCGCGGTGGTGGTCGGGTCGTGGGACATGGTCGTCCGCCCCGAGGCCGGCCGGACCCTGGCCGACGCCATCGGCGGGGCCGAGCTGGTGGAGATCCCCCGGGCCGGGCACTTCGTGGCCCGGGACACCCCCGACCAACTCGCCGGGATCGTCGAGCGGTACGGGCTGGACGCCCCGGTCGGCATCTGACCGATCGGCCCGATCCCCCGACTGCCGCGTCGCCCTACCGGGTGGCGGACACCGGCCCGGACGTGTCGAAGGGCACCCCGGGAGCCAGGGCGTCGAAGACGGCCGTGAACTTGAGGTCGGCCTCGTCGCGCTCGGTCCGCGGACGGGAGCCGGCCACCACGCCCACGCCGGCGGTCATGGTGGCCGTGCGTCCGGCCACGGTCATGGCCCGGATCCCCACCACGAACCTGCCGTCCCCCGAGCCGTCGAGGTAGCCGACGGGCCCGGCGTACCGGCCCCGGGGCCCGTCCTCGAGCCGTTCGATCAGGTCGAGGGCCGCGTCCCGGGGCACCCCGCCGACGGCCGGGGTCGGGTGGAGGAGCGCCGCCAGGTGGAGGGCGCTGGGCGCCGACCGGCCGGCGTCGGTCGCCAGGATGCCGTCGATGGTGGTGCCCAGGTGGGTGAGGTTGTGGAGATGGACCAGCTCGGGCCCGTCGGGCACGACGAGGGTCGTGCACCACGGGGCCAGCAGCCCGTGGATGGCGTCGACGACCAGTCGGTGCTCCTCGCCGTCCTTCGCCGACTCGAGCAGCTCGGGGGGCAGCGGGCTGGCAGCGTCCGGGAACCGGTCGGTGGTCCCGGCCAGGGGGCGACTGCGGACGTGGTCCCCGTGGCGCTCGACCAGGAGCTCGGGACTCGCCCCGATGAACTGGCCGTCACCGGACGGGAGGGAGAACAGGGTCCCGTTGGGCTCGAGGGAGGCCCACCGCCTCAGCAGGACGGCGAGGTCCGGTGCGCGGTCGAGGGTGACGTCGACCCGGCGGGCCAGCACGACCTTGGTGACCTGGTCGTGGTCGATGGCGTCGACGACCCGGGCCACGGAGGCTTCGAAGTCGGCGTCGGAGGACCGGGGCGACACGCGGGCGCCCACCGGGCCGGTCGGTTCCGACGACCGGGCGGTGGCGTGCGAGGCCGCCGTCGCCACCAGCCGGTCCCGCAGCCCGGCGGGGGATTCGACGACCTCGTTCGCGTCGGGGGTGACCACCACCGTGGCCCACTCGGTGCCGTCGGCCTCACGGCAGTACAGCGTCGAGGGCACCACGAGGGTGGCCGGCGCGTGGCGGTCGAAGGGGAGCGCGCCGAAGGCCAGGACGGGGCGGAGTGCGGTCGTGCCCGCCGGGACCCGGTCGTCACATCCGAGCGCGGCCAGCCGGGCGACGGCCCGGTCGAGGCCCTCGGCGTCGGCCAGGCCGCCGGGCAGGTGGAGCTCGAACGCGGTGCCCACACCGACGAGGATCCGTCCGGCCTCGGCCACCAGGACCCCGTGGTCCCCGGCGAGGGCGAAGGGGTCGACGGCCCCGCCCACCGGCAGCAGGACCCGACGGGCCGCCAGGGTCGGCCCGTCGACCGTCGACGTGTCCGGGGTGCGGGTCCGGGCCGGAGCCGTCCCGGTCACGAGCGACCGGTCCGGGTCGCGGTGATGAGTTGGCTCAGTCCGCCGAGGAGGCCGCGTCGGTTCACCGAGGAGAACCCGGCCTCGAGCAGCATGGTCCGCAGCTCATCGGTGGACGGCAGGTAGGCGGTCGACTTCGGGAGGTACCGGTAGGCCGGGCGGTCCGACAGCAGCCCTCCGATGACGGGCACCACCCGGCGGAACCAGATGCGGTGACCGAGGCGCAGGATGCCCGAGTCGGGCTCGGACACCTCGAGCAGGCTGATCCGCCCGCCCGGACGCACGACGCGCCCGAACTCGTGGAACACGGCGCCGAGCTCGGTGAAGTTGCGCAGGGCGTACCCGCAGGTGATGCCGTCGACCGACGCGGTGGCCACCGGCAACGCCGCACCGTCGGCCTGGGCCAGCGGCAGGCCGGTCCGGTTGGCGGCCAGCATCCCCCAGGACAGGTCCATCCCGAACGCCCGGTGGCCGCCGTCGCGGAGGATCTTGAGGAAGTCGCCGGTGCCGCAGGCCAGGTCGAGCACCGTGGTCCCGGGCGGGAGGCCCAGGGCCTTCAGCGACTGCTTGCGCCACCGGACGTCGAGGCCGAAGGTCATGGTCCGGTTGACCAGGTCGTAGCGGGGGGCGATGGCGTCGAACATCGACTGCACCAGCACCGTCTTCTCCCCGCCGGTGGGCAGGTCGGCGTGGCGGGCCCGTGCCGCGGCCTCGAGGGAGATGCCGGCCGTCGTGGCCGCGCCCGGACCGGCGTCGGGGGATCCCGTCACCGTCGACCCGGTGCCGTCGCTCCCGGTCATCGGCCCGACCGCACGGTGGCGTCGTCCGGGGCCGGGGCGCCGTCGTCGGTCCGGATCCGGTGCCACACCGCTTCGCGCTCCTCTTCGGAGCCCTCCCGCTCCACGTGGTCGAGGGCCACCCGGACCAGGGTGCGGGTGAAGTGGTGTCCGACGAGGGTGTTGACCGCCGGGAGCAGCTCGGCGTAGGCCTGCAGGAGCCCGTCGACGGCCGGGTCGCCGGTGCCGCCGGCCAACGGGCCCGAGCCGGGTCCCGGGTGGCCGAGCGCATCGGGGCGCACACCGTCCCGCAGCGGCTCGCGGATGTGGCGGGCGAACATCTCGACGGCCTGGCGGGCCGTGGCCTCGGTGGCCTCGTTGTGGCGGCGGGCCAGGTCCAACAGGTCGGTGAGGGGAATGCCCCACTCGAGCAGTCGGAGCCCGGCCTGGGACGCGGCGACGTCCTCCTCGGTGTACCGGGCCCGACCGGCGACCCGGGTGGGGATGAGCAGGCCCTCGGCCTCCAGCGCCTTCACCAGGGCCAGGGGCATCCCGGTGGCGGCGGCCAGCTCGTCGAGGGAGTAGGTCGCGGCACCGCGCCCGCGGCGGATCCGGCATCGTCGGCCGGGTCGTCGTCCCCGGCCGGGGTCAGGCCCGAGAGCTGGCCGAGGAGCGCCTCGTCGGCCGCGTCGAGCTCACCCGACACGAGCCGGGCGATGGTGGCCAGGGTGAAGCCGCGCTGTTGGAGGGTACGGATCCGGCCGAGGCGGTCGAGGTGCTCGTCGCCGTACCAGGCGATGCGGCCCTCCCGACGGGGAGGGGCCAGGAGCCCCTTGGACTGGTAGTAGCGGATGGTGTCCACCGACACGTCGGCCTGCGCCGACAGCTGCTCGACCCGCATCTCCATGGACCCACTCTAGGAGTGTCTGCTCGCATTGTCGGAGCGCGTGCACCCACGGTGCCGTTGAGCTGGGTGTTCGCCGTCGACCACGGACCGGGTGGTCCCGGTCGGACCGCTCAGGCGTAGTAGCGGTAGACGACCTGGGCCACGCAGCTGGGCTTGGCCGCGCCCTCGGTCTCGAGGGTCAGGTCCAGGGTCACCTGGACCCCTCCGGTCACGTCCTCGACCCCGGCCACGGCCGCGCCGACCCGCAGCTTGCTCCCCACCATGACGGGCGCCGGGAAGCGGACCTTGTTGCATCCGTAGTTGACCCCCATCGAGATGCCGTCCACGTGGAGGACCTCGCCGAGCAGGACCGGAGCCAGGGCCAGCGTCAGGTAGCCGTGGGCGATGGGGCCGCCGAACGGTCCGCTCCTGGCCGCCTCGGGGTCGACGTGGATCCACTGGTGGTCGCCGGTGGCGTCGGCGAACAGGTTGACCTGCGCCTGGTCGACGAGGTGCCACTCGCTGTACCCGAGGTGGGTCCCGACCAGGTCCTTGAACGATTCGATGCCGTGCACGGTGGTAGCCATGGCCAGACTGTAGGGGAGCCGGGAGGGTCCGACCAGCCCGGTCACCGGTCCCTCGGTCGGGGGGCAACCGGCGGGGCGACCGGCCGGGCGAGCGGCCTGGCGACCAGGTGGACGACCACCGTGGCGATAGGGCCGGCACGGCCGAATGGGGTGAGGTTCGCCTACACGACCCCGGCAGTGCGTCCTCAGCGGGTCCTGCTCGGTACGATCGTCGGCGTGGACCTGGAACACCAGCACCGCAACGTGAGCGGGGGCGGCGCCCGCGCCGCCGTGTTCGGCATCAGCGACGGACTGGTCTCCAACGTGTCGCTGATCCTCGGCATGGCCGGTGCCCACGCGTCGGCCGGATCGGTCCGGCTGGCCGGTATCGCCGGACTCATCGGCGGCGCCTTCTCCATGGCGACGGGGGAGTACGTGTCGATGCGGGCCCAGTCGGAGCTCATGGAGCGCGAGCTCGACGTCGAGCGGCGGGCCATCCTGGCCGACCCCGAGGACGAGCGTCGGGAACTCGCCGCCCTCTACCGGAGCCGCGGCGTCGAGCCCGACATGGCCGAGGAGCTGTCGGTCAAGATGATGCGGGACCCGGAGCTGGCCCTCGAGACCCACGCCCGGGAGGAGCTCGGCTTCACCCCCGGCGACACCGGCAAGCCGTTCGAGGCGGCCCTGTCCTCCTTCGTCATGTTCGCCATCGGTGCCTTCATCCCGCTCCTCCCGTGGCTGATCACGAGCGGCACCACGGCCACCCTGTGGTCGGTGGCCCTGGGCGCGGTGGGCTCCCTGGCCGTGGGGGGCGCCCTGTCGATCTTCACCGGTCGGTCCTGGATGTGGTCGGCCGGCCGGCAGCTGCTCATCTCGGGGGCGGCCGCCGGGGTCACCTACTCGATCGGCCACCTGGTGGGCGCCGGGTAGACGGAGTGGCCCGTCAGGCCGGGTGGCGGTCCGGTGCGGGCCGGTGGTCGGGCCGGGACACCGAGGAGGCGAGGTAGGCCCGGTCCACGTGGTGGGTCGTCATCCCCATCGAGGAGTAGAGGGCCACCGCCGCCACGTTGGCGGCGTCCACGTACAGCATCCCGTGGTCGAGACCCCGCCCGGCCAACCAGGAGAACCCGTCCTCGGTCAGGGCCCGCCCCCATCCCCGGCCGTGGAAGTCGGGGTCGACCCCGATGACGTAGATCTCCCCCAGGGGCGGGTCCGTCGACCGGTGCACCTTCGTCCAGCACGACCCGGCGATGCGCCCGTCGACCTCGAGGATCCGGAACCCCTCGGCATCGAACCAGGGCTCGGCCTCGCGGGACAGGAGCGTCTCGACGTCCCAGTGGCCCTGCTCGGGATGGTCGGCGAAGGCGCGGTTGTTCTGGACCAGCCACGCCGGTTCGTCGTGACCCACCCGGAAGGCCCTGGTGGTGACGTCCGGTGTGGTCCCGCCACCGGGGCGGGAGGGCAGCGGGAGGGGACAGCGGAGCTGGAGCAGGTCCCGGTCGGGGGTGAAGCCCCGAGACCCGGCGCGGACGTCGTCGGCGTCGGTGGCGTGCCCGACCCACCAGCGCAGGGGACCGTCACCGGCCGCGGCGAAGGTGGCGAGGGCCCGGTCGACCACGGCATCGGATCCGGCCTCGCCGACTTCGGGCAGCACCGAGCACTCCAAGGTCGGCGTCCGTCCGGCCCCGGACCCGTCGACCTGGGCCCAGCCGACCAGGGCCGTCCGTCCGGCGTACCGTGCGGTGACCCCGAGGACGGGCCCGGATCCCGGGTCCACGGCCGCCCGGTCGAGCACGCGCAGGCGCTCCTCGCTGAGTGCCGCGCCGGCCGGTGGCGGCGCGGTGGCGCTCGTCGAGGTCGCGCACCAGGTCGCGGAGCGGACCGTCGACCGAGGCCACGACGTCCAGCTCCAGGGCCTCCATGCGGGAGAACCTACCGGTATCCTCCGCCCATGGTCCGACCCCGCACCCCAGCCGGCCGGGCGCGGGAGACGAACCGGAGACTCGGGGCCCGCTTCCCCGGGACGGCATCGGACCTGTGCGCCCTCGACCATGCCGATGCCTTCCAACTGCTGGCGGCCACGATCCTGTCGGCCCAGTGCACGGACGAGCGGGTCAACCTGACCACGCCCGGTCTGTTCGACCGCTTCCCCGACGCCGCCTCCCTGGCCGCCGCCCCGGTGGACGAGGTGGAGGCGCTGATCCGGTCCACGGGATTCTTCCGGGCCAAGACCCGAAGCCTCATCGGCATGGCCACGGCGGTGGTCGACCGGTTCGACGGTGTCGTCCCCTCCCGGATGGAGGACCTGGTGACGTTGCCGGGCGTCGGGCGCAAGACGGCCAACGTGCTGCGCAGCGTGGCGTTCGACCTCCCGGGTCTCCCGGTCGACACCCACGTGCAGCGCCTGGCCCGCCGACTCGGTCTGACCGACGAGACCGATCCGGTCAAGGTCGAGCACGTCCTTAACGCCATGGTGCCCGCGGCCGAACGGGGCCGGTTCAGCCTGCGCCTGATCCTGCACGGGCGGGCCACCTGTCGGGCCCGGTCCCCCCGTTGCCAGGAGTGCGTCCTGGCCGACTTCTGCCCGGCCGCCTCCCTCGGGACCGACGCCGTCCCGGACGGGGCGGCCGGCCCACGGGCCCGGCCGCCGACCTCCCGGGTCGCCACGTAGCCGTCCGGCCGCGGACGGTACCCAGCACCTGGCGTCGGATGGTAGGGGCACCTACGGAACACGTGTTTACGCCACCGTTGGTCCTGAGTGGTCAGTCGGGCGCCATTCTGAGGATTTCGAGGTGAATTGCCACATTGACTGCGAATTGCGTTCTTGATCGCAAGTTGCCAGGAATTCCCGTCGTGCGTGACTGGCATGTGTCGAGGTTTTGTGATGTGATGAATGGCGAACCAGTTCCCGCCAACTGGTTCCACTGAGTAGGGATCGGGATCCGCCGCCCGACCTGCTCGCGCGAAGGCACCCTACGGGGTGCCTTCGCCGCGTCCGGGCACCGGTTCCGTCCCGCGCCGGTCCCGGCCACCTGTGCGACCGGTCAGCCGTTCACCGTCGCTGCAGGGTGAGGGCCAGTCGGGACAGCCGCCGGTTGGCGCTCGCCAGCGACCGCTCGATGGCGAACAGCTCCCGGGCCGTCTCCTCGTCCTTGACGGTGTCGGCCGACTCGGCGTGGACCGTCACCCGGCGCGTCAGCTCGTCGAGTGCGGTGGCGAGCGAGGACAGTTCTGCGGACGTGGCGGCCATCGCCCGATCATGGCACCCCGGTCCGCACCCCGCGACCGGGCCGGGGCGCAGCATCGACGCCGCCGGGTCGGCGAACGGAGCGGTGGCTCCCACCCCGTGGCCGGAGGGGGCGCGACCACGACGGTCCCGTGGTGGGTGTCCGGTAGCATCGACAGGCCATGGGCCTCCGTCGACTCGACCTCCGCGGCTTCGCCGGTGACCGCCGGGAGCTCGCGGACCGCCTCCCCCGTCCGGTGGACGAGCAGGAACGCTCCTCGGACGCGGTGGCGGCCATCCTGGCCGACGTGCGGGCCAACGGGGACGAGGCCCTCCGGCGGCTGACGGCCGAGTTCGACCGGGTGGACGTCGCGGACCTGCGGGTGCCGGCCGACGAGGTGACCGCCGCCCTGGCCCGGATCCCGAGCGAGCTCCAGGAGGCGCTCGACGTCGCCCACGACCGGATCCTCGCCTACCACGCCCACGAGGCCGGGGAGGCCCCGGAGCAGTTCACCAACGCCGGGGTCACCGTGCGCCACCTGATCCGTCCCGTGGCCCGGGCCGGCTGCTACGCCCCGGGCGGGCGGGCCCGCTACCCGTCGACCGTGCTCATGTGCGCCGTCCCCGCCCATGTCGCCGGGGTCGCGGAGATCGTGCTGTGCGTGCCCCCGGGCCCCGACGGGCGCATCGACGACGCCACGCTGGCCGCGGCCGCGGTGGCCGGGGTGACCGAGGTCTACGCGGTGGGAGGGGCCCAGGCCATCGCGGCCATGGCCTTCGGCACCGAGAGCATCGCCGCCGTCGACGTCATCGTCGGCCCGGGCAACCGCTACGTGGCCGAGGCCAAACGGCAGGTGTCCGGCGTGGTCGGCGTGGCCTCGGCCTTCGCCGGCCCGTCGGAGGTCGTGGTGATCGCCGGGCCGGACACGCCGCCCGAGTACGCCGCCATCGACCTGGTGGTCCAGGCCGAGCACGGGCCCGACGGGCTGGCCTGGCTGATCACCTGGTCCGAGGAGCTCGCCGACCAGGTCGACGCGGCCGTCGACCGGATCGTCGCCGACTCGCCCCGCCGGGCCGATCTCGAGGCGACCCTGGGTGCCGGCGGCTACGCCGTGCTGGTCGACGGCCCGAAGCAGGCGTGTGCGGTGTCCAACGTGGTCGCCCCCGAGCACCTCGAGCTGCTCACCAAGGGCGCCGAGTCGCTGCTCTCGCACATCGAGTCGGCCGGCGCCGTCTTCCTCGGCACCAACGCCCCGGCCAGCGTGGGCGACTACCTGGCCGGGCCGAACCACGTGCTGCCGACCAACCGGACGGCCCGGTTCGCCAGTGCCCTCCGGGTCGACGACTTCGTGAAGCACATCCACGCCGTGAGCATGGACGACGAGGCGGTGCGCGCCCTCGGCCCCCACGTGGTGACCCTGGCCACCACCGAGGGCCTGCCCGCCCACGCCCGCTCGGTGGAGCTCCGATGGCAGCCGTAGCGGGGGGGTCGGGCCGGGGCCTGCCCGCCGTGCGTCCGGACCTCGAGGCGCTGGAGGGCTACCACTCGGCCCAGGTGGAGGTCGACGTCCGCCTCAACACCAACGAGTCCCCGCTGCCGCCGCCCGACGGCTGGCTCGAGGCCCTGGCCGAGGCGGTGCGGGGCATCGAGTTCAACCGTTACCCCGACCGCGAGGCCACCGCACTGCGGCGCGCCCTGGCCGAGAGCCACGGGGTCGGGAGCGACGAGGTGTTCTGCGCCAACGGCTCGAACGAGGTGCTCCAGTGCCTGCTGCTCGCCTACGGGGGGCCCGGCCGCACCGCCGTGCTGTTCGAGCCCACGTACACGCTCCACCGCCACATCGCCCGCATCACCGGCACCGGGGTGGTGGCCGGCGCCCGGCGCGACGACTTCGGCCTCGACCTCGACCTCGTGGCCGACACCGTGGCGCGGGCCGATCCGCAGCTGGTCTTCCTCTGCTCGCCCAACAACCCCTCGGGCCGGGCCGACACCCTCGACGAGATCCGGACGGTGGCGGACCTGGCGCCCGGTCTGCTGGTGGTGGACGAGGCCTACGGGCAGTTCGCCCCGTCGTCGGCCCTCGACCTGCGCCGGGCCGACCCGGCGGGCACCCGCAACATCGTGGTGGTCCGCACGTTCTCCAAGACGTGGTCGATGGCCGGCGCCCGGCTCGGGTACCTGGTGGCCGACCCCGAGGTGGTGGCCGCCTGCGAGCTCGTCGCCCTGCCCTACCACCTCGACGCGGCCAAGCAGGCGGCCGGCCGCCTGGCCCTCGGCTACGTGGACGAGATGGAGCGCCGGGTGGCGTCCATCGCCGAGGAACGGGGGCGGATCGCCGCCGCCTTCGCCGACCTGCCGGTGGAGACGTGGCCGTCGGACGCCAACTTCGTGCTGTTCCGGCCGCTGACCAAGTCGGCCGCCGAGGTGTGGTCCGGGCTCGTGGCCTCGTCGGTGCTCGTGCGAGACTGTTCGACGTGGCCGGGCCTCACCGGGTGCCTGCGGGTGACGGTGGGGCTCCCGGAGGAGAACGACCGGTTCCTGGCCGCCCTGACCGAAAGCCTGCGATGAGCGCTCCCGCACCTGCACCCAGCCCGGACGACGCACCCGGCAGACCGACGGCGTCCGCCCGCACCGGCGGGCGGCCCGGGTGTCCCGCGCCACCAAGGAGACCTCGATCGAGGTCGAGGTCGACCTGGACGGCACCGGGGCCACCGACATCGCCACCGGCCTGCCGTTCTACGACCACATGCTCAGCCAGCTCGGCAAGCACAGCGGGATCGACATCCGGGTGGCCGCCGTCGGCGACCTCGACGTCGACGCCCACCACACCGTCGAGGACGTCGGCATCGCCCTGGGCGAGGTGCTGGCCGAGGCCCTGGGCGACAAGGCCGGCGTGCGCCGCTTCGCCTCGATCTCGCTCCCGCTCGACGAGGCGCTGGTGGACGTGGCCCTCGACCTGTCCGGGCGGCCGTTCCTGGCCTACGCCATCGAGTTCCCGCCGGACACCCCGGGCCTCGGGTCGCCTCCCTTCGACCCCCAGCTGGCCGAGGAGTTCTGGCGCGCCTTCGCCACGGCGGCCGCCGTGACCCTGCACATCCGACTGGTGACGGGCAGGAACACCCACCACATCCTCGAGGCGTCGTTCAAGGCGGTGGCCCGCTCGCTGAAGGACGCCGTACGCGTCGACGGCGGGGGCATCCCGTCGACCAAGGGCACGCTGTGACCCCACGCCGCATCCCGTGATCGCCGTCCTCGACTACGGCATCGGCAACCTGCGCTCGGCCGAGAAGGCCCTGCAGCGGGTGGGCGGCGACGCCCGGCTGGTTGACGACCCCGACGCCGCCGCCGGAGCGGACGGCATCGTCCTGCCCGGGGTCGGGGCCTTCGGGCGGTGCGCCCAGGCCCTGCGCGCCACCGGACTCGACACGGTGGCCGTCGAGGCCGTGGCCCGGGGCGTCCCCTTCCTGGGGATCTGCGTCGGGTTCCAGCTCCTCTACGACGGGTCCGAGGAGGACCCGGCCGCCCGCGGCCTCGGGATCCTGCCCGGCACGGTGCGACGGCTCCCCGAGGGGGTGAAGCACCCCCAGATGCAGTGGAACATCCTCGACGTCGGGACGTCGGCCCTCCTGGCCGGGGTGCCCGACCCGGCGTGGGTCTACTTCGTCCACTCCTATGCGCCCGAACGTACGGCGGACACCACCTCGACGTGCGACTACGGGGGCCCGGTGGTGGCGACGGCCGAACGGGACCGGGTGTGGGGCACCCAGTTCCACCCCGAGAAGTCGGGTGCGGTGGGCCTCGGGATCCTGGCCAACTTCGTGACGGCCGTCGACCGGGCCGCCTGATGGACCTCTATCCCGCCATCGACATCCGCGACGGGGGGCGGTCCGGCTCACCCAGGGCGACTTCGCCCGCCAGAGCGACTACGGCGACCCGGTCGAGTTGGCCCGGCGCTTCGCGGCGGCGGGCGCACCGTGGCTCCACGTCGTCGACCTCGACGCGGCCCGTTCGGGCCGTCCCGTCAACCGGGCCACCGTGCTGGCCATCGCCGCCGCCGTCGACGTCCCCGTCGAGACCGGGGGCGGCGTGCGCGGCGAGGCCGACGTGGCCGAGCTGCTGGAAGGCGGCGTGGCCCGCGTGATCATCGGCACCGCCGCCCTCGACGACCCGGACGTGGTCCACCGGGCCACGGCCGCCTACCCCGGCCGGGTGGCCGCGGGGATCGACTACCGGTGGACCCCCGACGGGCGGACCGAGGTGGCCGTGCGGGGCTGGGAGCAGGGGACGGGTCGGACGGTGGGCGAGCTGCTCGACGATCTGGCCGGCGCCGGCCTGGCCGCCGTCATCGTCACCTCCATCGAGCGCGACGGCATGCTGACCGGCCCCGATCTGGACGGCCTGGCCGCCGTGCTGGGCTCCACCGACGTGCCGGTCATCGCGTCGGGAGGCGTGGGATCGGTGGGGGACATCGAGGCGCTGGCCGCACTCGAGGTGGACCTCGCCGGCGTGGCCCCCCGACGCCTCCTCGGTGCCATCACCGGCAAGGCCCTGGTCGACGGGCGCATGACGGTGGAGGAGGCGGTGGCCGCGTGCGCACCGTCCGCGTGATCCCCTGCCTGGACGTCGATGCCGGCCGGGTGGTCAAGGGCATCCGGTTCACCGACCTGTTCGACGCCGGCGACCCGGTGGAGCTGGCCGCCCGCTACGACGCCCAGGGCGCCGACGAGCTGGTCTTCCTCGACATCACCGCGTCCTCCGACCACCGGGGGACGATGGTGGACGTGGTGGCCCGCACCGCCGAGCAGGTCTTCATCCCGTTCACGGTGGGGGGTGGGGTGCGGGCCGTCGACGATGCCCGGCGACTCCTGCGGGCCGGGGCCGACAAGGTCGGCGTCAACTCGGCGGCCGTGGCCCGTCCCGAGCTGATCGCCGAACTGGCCGACGAGTTCGGCTCCCAGTGCGTGGTGGTGGCCGTCGACGCACGCCGCCGGACGGACACCGGGGACACGGCCTGGGAGGTCTTCACCCACGGCGGGCGCACCGGCACCGGCATCGACGCCCTCTCGTGGGCCGAGCGGTGCACCGACCTCGGAGCCGGCGAGCTCCTGGTCACCTCGATGGACCGCGACGGCACCCGCGACGGGTTCGACCTGGACCTGACCCGTCGGATCGCCCACGCGTGCCCCATCCCGCTGGTGGCCTCGGGCGGCGTGGGCGAGCTGGACCACCTCGTCGAAGGGGCGGTGGAGGGCGCGGCCGACGCCGTGCTGGCCGCGTCGATCTTCCACCTCGGCGAGTTCACCGTGGCGGAGGCCAAGGCCCACCTGGCGGCGGCCGGCGTCCCCGTCCGTCCGGCCTGACCTCGCGGCCGACCGACGGGGTTCGCCCCGTCTGAGCTGGGGTTCGCCCGTCCGGGCCCCGCCGGGGCTGCGGTAGCCTGCGGACGTGGCCACCACTACCTCGGCAGCCCCGGCGACCGGGGCGGACAGCGACGGAGCCCCGCTGGCCATCAACGTGCTGGCCGACCGCGTCCTCGTCCAGGTCGGCCAGTCCGAGGGGGAGCGACGGTCCCGGTCCGGCATCCTGATCCCGGCGACGGCCCAGGTGTCCCGCCGCCTGGCGTGGGCCAAGGCGGTGGCCGTCGGACCCCACGTGCGGTCGGTCAAGGTCGGCGACAACGTCCTGTTCAACCCGGAGGACCGGTTCGAGGTCGAGGTGCAGGGCGAGGAGTACGTCATCCTGCGCGAGCGTGACGTCCACGCCGTGGCCGCCACCCGGTTCGACGGCGGGACCGGCCTGTACCTCTGAGCGCCGCCCTGACCGACCCGACCACCGATCCCACCCGACGACCCGCATCCGACCGACCCGTGACCGATCACCGACCGAACGACCCCGAGTACTGGGAGCCCCTGTGACCACCTCCGCCACCCCGCCCACCTTCATAGCCACGCCCGTTCCCCACACCGCCGACGAGCTGGCGGCCATCGCCTACAACGCCGACGGCCTGGTGGGCGCCATCGTCCAGGACGCCTCGGACGGTGCCGTGTTGATGTTCGCCTGGATGAATGCCGAATCGCTGGCCAAGACGCTGGACACCGGGCGGACCTGGTTCTGGAGCCGCAGTCGCCAGGAGTACTGGTGCAAGGGCGAGACGTCGGGCGATCGCCAGTACGTGCGCAGTGTGCGCTACGACTGCGACGGTGACGCGCTGCTGGTGACCGTCGACCAGGAGGGTGCCGGGGCCTGCCACACCGGCAACCGGACCTGCTTCTTCCGGGCCTTCGGTGACGGTGCGGCGGGGGAGCCGACCGGATCGTGACCGACCCGACCGGTCCCGGGATCGACGGCTTCCGCAAGCTCGCACGCGCCCACCGGATCGTCCCGGTGTGGCGTGAACTGGTGGCCGACACCGTCACCCCGGTAGCCGCGTTCCTCCAGATCGTCGGAACCGGCGACACCAGCGGCTTCCTCCTCGAGTCGGTGGAGGGCGGGGAGCGGTGGGGTCGCTACTCGTTCATCGGGCGCAATCCGTTGGCCACCCTGGTGGCCCAGGGCCACGAGGTCACCACCCGCGGCGCCCTCGACCTCGACGCACTGACCGGTGGGGGCGTGACCGGCCACCACGGCGTGCTGGCCGCCCTCGAGGCCCTCCTCGACGCCGTGGACTCGCCCGACCTCCCCGACCTGCCCCCGCTGCACGCCGGCCTGGTCGGCTACCTCGGGTACGACGTGGTCCGCGAGGTGGAGCACCTGCCCGACGTGCCCCCCGACGACCTGGGCCAGCCCGACGCCGTCCTGGCCGTGATCGGCCAGCTGGCCGCCTTCGACCACTGGCGCCAGCGGGTCGTCCTGATCGACAACGTGGTGGTGGACCCGGCGTGGGGCGACGACCAGCTCGACGCGGCCCACGATGCCGCCCAGGTGCGACTCGACGAGCTGGCGGCCGACTGCGTGCGGCCGTCCGTCGAGGCCCCCCGGCTGCTCCCACCCCGCCAGGCGCCCCCCGGCGACGTCACCCGGACCATGACCGACTCGCTCTACATGGACGCCGTTCGGGCGGCCAAGGAGCACGTGCTGGCCGGCGACATCTTCCAGGTCGTGCTGTCCCAGCGGTTCGACCTGGCCGACCTGGGCGCCGACCCCTTCGACGTGTACCGGGTGCTGCGCCTGGTGAACCCCAGTCCGTACCTGTACTTCCTGCGGTTCCCCGAGGTCACGGTGGTCGGTGCCTCGCCCGAGCCCATGGTGCGGCTGCGGGAGGGCACCGTGATCTCCCGACCCATCGCCGGCTCGCGGCCCCGGGGGGCCACCCCCGAGGAGGACCTCCGGCTGGAGGGCGAACTGGCGGAGGACCCGAAGGAGGTGGCCGAGCACGTCATGCTCATCGACCTGGCCCGCAACGACGTGGGCCGCGTGGTCAGCTTCGGGACCGAGGTGGTCGACGAGGTGATGGTCGTCGAGCGCTACAGCCACATCATGCACCTGACCTCGCAGGTGTCGGGCAGCCTGGCCCCGGGCAAGGGGCCGATCGACGTGCTGCGGGCCACCCTCCCGGCCGGAACCCTGTCGGGGGCACCCAAGGTGCGGGCCATGGAGATCATCGACGACCTCGAGCCGACCAAGCGCGGCGTCTACGGCGGGGTGGTCGGCTACCTCGACTTCAGCGGCAACCTGGACACCGCCATCGCCATCCGCACCATGACGGTCGCCCCGGACGGTCGGGCCTCGGTCCAGGCCGGTGCCGGCATCGTGGCCGACTCCGACCCGATGTCGGAGAACGAGGAGTGCGCCCACAAGGCCGCGGCCATGCTGTCCGCCGTAGCCATGGCCCGGACCATGGGGCCCCGGTCGGACCCGCCCCGAGCCCCGGCGGACGGCGGCACGACGTGACCACTGCCGGCCGCGACGCCGAGGCGTTGAGGTCCGGTGCGGCGGCCCGGGTGGTCGACCGCGACGTGCTGTCGGTCACCGGCCCCGATGCCCGCGCCTACCTCCAGGGCCAGTGCAGCCAGGATCTCGACGACCTGGCCGTCGGCGCCACCACCGAGGCGCTCCTGTTGAGCCCCCAGGGCAAGGTCGACGCCTACCTCCGGGTCAGCCGCACCGGGGACGAGCACTACGTGCTGGACGCCGACCCCGGCTGTGGCGAGGCGGCCCGGGTCCGGCTCGAGCGGTTCCGGCTCCGCACCGCGGTCGACATCGCGCCGCTCGACTGGGTCTGCCTGTCGGTGCGGGGCCCGTCGGCCTCCACCGGGTCCGAGGTGCCGGGTCCGACCCTGGCCCTGGCCGTCGACTGGCCGGGCTGGTCGGGGGTGGACCTGCTCGGACCACGGCCGGCCGGCGATCCCGAGCTCGACGGATGGCTGCCCGACGGGGCCGTGCGGTGCGGGGCCGAGCCGTGGGAGGCCGCCCGCATCGAGGCCGGCGTCCCGGTGGGTGGGCGCGAGATCACCGAGTCGACCATCGCCGCCGAAGTCGGCCTGGTGGAGCGCACCGTGTCGTTCACCAAGGGGTGCTTCACCGGACAGGAGCTGGTGGCACGGCTGGACGCCCGGGGATCGAAGGTGGCCCGCCGGCTCCGGGGACTGGTGGTGGCCGACGGGGCCCGACCCCCGGTCGGGGCCGCGGTGTGGACGGCCGACGGGGAGCACGAGGTCGGGACGGTGACGTCGGCGGCGTGGTCGGACCACAGGGGGGCGACCGTGGCGCTGGCCACCCTGCACCGCCGGGTGGAGCCACACGACCAGGTCACGCTGCGCGGGGACGGCATCGAGGCGACGGCCGAGGTCCGGGACCTCCCGCTCGCCGGATCCTGACGCCCCCCGATCCCCGTGCCGGCATTCGGACGGGGTGCCCGGGACGCGCTACGTTGCCCCGCAGGCTGGAAGCACCCGGTGAGGCGCCGGGGGAGGCCGACCGGACTGGGGGAGTGGACATGACGACCGACACACCGACGGGTGGCCGACCGGACGGCGGCGTGGAGATGGACGCCGACCACATCACCACCTCGACGCGTGACCCGGGTGAGATGCGTGCGCAGTTCGAGCGGTGGCTGGAGGCCACCCTTCCGGCCGGCAGCAATCCCCGGGTGCTCGAGTTGACCAGCCCCGAGAGCAACGGGATGTCCTCGGAGACGCTGCTCGTCGACGTGGCCTGGACCGAGGACGGCGCCGAGGTGACCAGGCGCCTCGTGGCCCGGGTGGAGCCCCCGGCCACCGACTACCCGGTCTTCACCACCTACGACCTCGACATGCAGTTCCGGGTCATGCGACTGGTGTCGGCCCACACCGACGTCCCGATCCCCGAGACGCACTGGTACGAGCCGGACCCCGCGGTCCTGGGCGGCGCCTTCTTCGTGATGGACCGGGTCGACGGCATCGTCCCCCCCGACGTCCTGCCGTACACCTTCGGGGACAACTGGGTCTTCGACGGCACCGAGGAGGCCCGCCGGCACCATCCAGGACTCGGCCGTCCGGGCCATGGCCGGCATCCACTCGATCACCCCGGCCGACCACGACCTCGGGTTCCTCGAGCTCGACCAGCCGGGGGCCACGGCCCTCGAGCGGAGCCTCAACCACTGGAAGGACTACCTCGAGTGGGTGGTGGGGGACACCCGGTCCCCGCTGCTGGACGACTGCTTCGCGTGGCTCACCGACAACCTCCCGACCGACACCGGTCCCGACGCCCTGTCGTGGGGCGACGGGCGCATCGGCAACATGATGTTCCGGGACAACGAGGTGGTCGCCGTCCTCGACTGGGAGATGGCGGCGGTGGCGCCCCCCGAGGTCGACCTCGGGTGGATGTGCTACCTCCACCTGTTCTTCCAGGACCTGGCCGTCCAGCTCGGTGCGCCCGGGCTGCCGGACATGTTCCGCCCGAGCGACGTGCGGGCCACCTACGCCGCGGCGGCGGGCCGCCAGCCCGGCGACCTGCGATGGCACATCGCCTATGCGGCCATGCGGCACGGGGTGATCATGCGGCGGGTGACCGAGCGGTCGATCTTCTTCGGCGAGGCCGAGGCCCCGGCCGACATCGACGACCTCATCATCCACCGGGCCACGCTGGCCGGCATGCTCGACGGCACCTACTGGGAGGGCGTCGCCCTCTGAGCCCCCGGCCACCGCCGGTCCGGCGGGCGGGTCGGGTCAAACCCTGAACCTCAACTTGAGGCTCAATCTCCTGTGGAGGGTTAGGTAGAGGGTTCTGCGGGGCTACGACCCGGGTGATCCGGTGGACGGGCTCCGGGGGACGTCCTCGTCCGGCGGTCGGAGGTGCACGACCATCCGGGTCCCGGGGGTCCGGTCCGGGCCGATGGGCGATTCGGCATGGACGTCGGCGCCCATGGCCGCGGCCAACTCGGCCACGATGGCGAGCCCCAGACCCGAACCGCCCCGACGTCCCCCTTCGCGGTCCGTCGTGACGTGGCGGTCGAACACCCTGGTCAGCTGGTCGGCCGGGATGCCCGGCCCGTCGTCGTCGACCCACACGACGGCGCCGTCGGGGCCTCCGCCCACGCCGACCACCACCCGCCGGGTGGCGAACGACGAGGCGTTCTCGACCAGGTTGGCCAGCACCTGGCCCAGCCGGTCGCTGTCGGCCGACACCGGACAGGACACGGCCGATCCGGGTGCCAGGTGCAGCTCGATCCCGAGATCGGCCGCCCGGGGCTGGAAGCCACCGACCACCTGCCGGGCGACCAGGGCGGCGTCGACGGTGCGCAGCTCGAAGGAGAACCGGTCGGCATCGAGTCGGGCCAGGTCGAGCAGGTCCTGGACCAGACGCTCGAGTCGCCGGGCCTCGGCGCTGATCACGGCGGCCGCCGCCCGGGGGTCGTCGGTGGCCCCGTCGAGCACGGCATCGGCATAGCCCCGGATGGAGGTGAGCGGGGTGCGCAGCTCGTGGGAGACGGACAGCAGGAATTGGCGCTCCTGGTCGCGGGCCCGGGCCAGGTTCCCACCCATGGTGTTGATCGACTCGGCCAGGTCGGCGAACTCGTGGACCTCGCGCCGGGGCACGGCGACCTTGGCGTCGAGGTCGCCGGCGGCGATCCGCCGGGTGGCGTCGACGGCGGCCACCACCGGGCGCGAGAACCGGCGGGCCAGCGCGGCGGCGACCAGGGCGGCGGCCAGCACGGCGACCAGGCCGATGAGGCCGAAGTACCGGACGCCGTTGATCGGGCTGTGGACCTGGCGCGTCACCACCAGGACCGGTGTGCCCGTCGTCCGGGTCGCCAACGGGGTGGGCACGGCCGAGAACGCGAGCAACGACGCGCGTGTGCCCGGTGACCTGGCGCCCGGCCAGGAGGGCCGCCGGATCGATCCGGGCGGTCGGGAGGCCGGCGTCGAGCGCCGGGCTGACGGTGCCGTCGGGGGCCAGGAGCACGAACTGCACGGAGGTGAAGTTGCCGGCACGGGTCACGACGGCCAATTCCTTGCGGAACGAGGCCTTGGTCAACGTCGCCCGGTCCGAGAACGTGGACGAGATGGCCTTGGCCTCCCCGGCCAGCTCCTGCTGGGAGTTCACGATGATGGCCCGCCGGATGAGCACGTAGCTGCCGATGCTGGTGGCGGCCACGGTGGCCACCACCAGGGCGATGATGGCGATCGTCAGGCGACGCCTCATGGGCGGGCCGGTCCGGGACGGCCGGGCGCGGACATCGGGGGGGCGGTCATCCGAGCCGGTAGCCGACGCCCCACACGGTGGCGAGCGGGAGGTCGGTCCCGAGCTTCTTGCGCAGCTGACGGACGTGGACGTCGACCGTCCGCTCGTCCCCGTACCACTGCGGGCCCCAGACGCCGTCGAGGAGCTGCTGACGGGACAGGGCCAGGCCCTGGTTGTCCACCAGGAACGCCAGCAGGTCGAACTCGCGGGTGGCGAGGGGGACCACCTCGTCCGCCACCCGTGCCTCGCGGCGTCCCGTGTCGACCGCCACGCCGCCGAACTCGACCACCGGCGGCACCGCCGCCGTCGAGCCCGGCGCCGTGCGCCGGAGGATGGCGTGCACCCGGGCCACCAGCTCCCGGGCGCTGAAGGGTTTGGTGACGTAGTCGTCCGCCCCGAGCTCCAGGCCCAGGACGCGGTCGACCTCGTCGTCGCGGGCGCTCAGGATGAGCACGGGCACCGGCGGGGACGCCGCCGCCAGCTGTCGGCACACGTCCAGGCCGTCGAGTGCTCCGGGCAGGCCGATGTCGACGATCACCAGGCGCGGGGCCTCGCGCCCGATGGCGGCCAGGCCGCGCTCGGCATCGTCGGCCTGCACCACCCGGAAGCCGTCCCGACGCAGGTACATGGCGATCAGGTCGCTGATGTGGGGATCGTCCTCGATCACCACCACGCTGCTGTCGACGCTCCCCATCGGACCAGCCTGCCACCGCCGGTGTCCCGGGCGACGCCATCGTTAGGAAAGTGTGAGCAGGTGCGACCGGGGCCACCCCCCCGGGGACGCCGGGGGCGGGTCGGGGCGTGGTCGGTCGGGTCCCACCCACCACCGATCGGGGGTGGGGCGCCGGTAGGCTGGCCGGGCATGCCGGCCTACCTCGACACGATCCTCGTCGCCCATCGCGCCGCCGCCGCGGCCGACGGGCGCGCCGTGGCGGCCACGGTCGAGGCCGCGGAGCGCCACCTCGAGGCCCGACGCGGCCAGGACGGACCGGACGGCCCGCGGGACTTCGTGGCCGCCCTCGAGGCGGGCCGGGCCGCCCGGGGCATGGCCGTGATCTCGGAGATCAAGCGCCGGTCGCCGTCCAAGGGTGACCTCGATCCGACCCTCGACCCCGCCGCCATCGCCGCCGACTACGAGGCGGGCGGGGCCTCGTGCCTGTCCGTCCTCACCGACGAGGCGTTCTTCGCCGGGAGCCGGACCGATCTGGTGGCGGCCCGGGCGGCCTGCACGTTGCCGGTACTGCGCAAGGACTTCACGGTCGGCCCGCTCGACGTGTGCGACGCCCGGCTGATGGGTGCGGACGCCGTGCTGCTGATCGTGGCCGCCCTGGACGACACCGAGCTGGCCGACCTCCTCGGCCTGGCCCGTGCCCTCGACCTGGCGCCGTTGGTCGAGGTCCACGACGAGCCGGAACTGGATCGGGCCCTGGCCGCAGGGGCCGACCTCATCGGCGTGAACCAACGGGACCTGCGGACCTTCGAGGTCGATCGGGAGCGGGCCCTGCGCATGGGGGAGCGGATGCCCTCCGGCGTGGTGGCCGTGGCCGAGTCCGGGATCCGGGGTGCCGCCGACGTCGAGCGCCTGGCGTCGGCGGGGTACACGGCGGTCCTGGTGGGGGAGACCCTGGTGCGCTCGACCGACCGCTCGTCGGCCGTCGACGGACTGCTCGGCGCCCGGGCATGAGTGGGGCGCCGGTCGATGGGGCGGAGTTGTTCGTCAAGATCTGCGGGGTGACCTCGGAGGCCGATGCGCTGCTGGCCGTGGGCATGGGTGCCTCGGCGGTGGGCTTCGTCTTCGCCCCGTCGCCCCGCCAGATGGCCCCGTCGGCCGTCGCCGACATCGTGAAGCGCCTGCCCCACGAGACGGTGACCGTCGGGGTCTTCCGGGACGAGTCCCCCCGCCGGGTGGTGGAGATCGCCGGACAGATCGGGCTCCGGGCCGTGCAGCTCCACGGCTTCGAGTCGGCCGAGGACTCCCGGTGGATCGCCGAGCGGGTCAACTGGACGATCAAGGCGTTCCCCGCCGGGCACCGGAACATCCAGCGCTTCGGCGAGTACGGGGCCCAGACGCTGCTGGTGGACGGACCCAATCCCGGATCGGGCGAGCTCTTCGACTGGCGCCTGGCCGAGGGCGTGGTCGATCCGACCCGGCTGCTCGTGTCGGGGGGCCTCCGCCCCGACAACGTGGCCGGCGCGGTGGCCCACCTCCACCCGTGGGGCGTGGACGTGTCGAGCGGCGTGGAGTCCTCGCCCGGGGTGAAGGATCCCGGCAAGGTGCGGGACTTCATCGTGGCCGCCCGCGAGGCGGGCCGGCTGGCCGCGGCCGAGCGGGGCGACGCCGCCGACGCCGACGTCGGCACCGGCCCACGCAGCGCCACCGACCTCTTCGACTGGCAGGACGACGCGTGACCGTCCCTCCGGCCACCTCGGCCACCGTCCCCACGTCCCCCCGTCGCTGACGGGGAAGTCGACCGACACCGAACAGCGAGCAGCAGACGATGACCCCTGAATCCACCACCGCCGCACCCATCATGGGCGACCCCGGGCCCACCGGCCGCTTCGGCGACTTCGGGGGGCGCTACGTCCCCGAGTCGCTGGTCCCGGCATGCATCGAGCTCGAGGCGGCCTTCCGCGACGCGTGGGCCGATCCCGCCTTCCGGGCCGAGCTGCACACCATCCTGGCGGACTACGGAGGTCGGCCCACCCCGGTCACCTCCTGTGGGCGCCTGTCGGAGCAGCTCGGGATCCGGGTCCTGTTGAAGCGCGAGGACCTGACCCACACCGGGTCCCACAAGCTCAACAACGTGGTCGGCCAGGGCCTGCTGGCCCGGCGGATGGGCAAGCGGAAGCTCATCGCCGAGACGGGGGCGGGCCAGCACGGGGTGGCCACCGCCACCGCGGCGGCCCTGTTCGGGATGGAGTGCATCGTCTACATGGGCGAGATCGACACCCAGCGCCAGGAGCTCAACGTCTTCCGCATGGAGCTGCTCGGCGCCACCGTGGTCCCGGTGACGAGCGGCAGCCGCACCCTGAAGGACGCGGTCAACGAGGCGCTGCGGGCGTGGGTGGCCACCGTGGAGGACACGCACTACTGCCTGGGGTCGGTGATGGGTCCCCATCCGTACCCGTGGATGGTGCGGGAGTTCCAGCGGGTCATCGGCGACGAGGCCCGGGCCCAGTGTCGCGAGCTCCTGGACGGCGCCGACCCCGACCTGGTGGTGGCCTGCGCCGGGGGAGGGTCCAACGCGGCGGGCATCTTCGCCGGGTTCGCCGACGCCACCTCGGCCGGGCTGGTGGCCGTGGAGGCCGCCGGCGGTGCCGCGGTGACCACGGGGATCCCGGGGGTGCTCCACGGCATGCGCAGCGCTCTGATCCAGGACGAGGCCGGCCAGATCCTGGAGGCGGAGTCGATCTCGGCCGGACTCGACTATCCGGGCATCGGGCCCGAGCACGCCCATCTGGCCGACCTCGGACGGGCCCGGTACGTGGCCGCCGGGGACGAGTCGGTCCTCGAGGCGTTCCAACTCCTGGCCCGCACCGAGGGCATCCTGCCGGCCCTCGAGTCGGCCCACGCCCTGGCCTGGGTGGTGGACGCCGCCGGGCGGGGGGAGATCGCCCCGGGCTCGACGGTGCTGATCAACCTGTCCGGCCGGGGCGACAAGGACGTCGCCCAGGTCCGCGACATCCTGCGGGGCCGGGCATGACGGCACCCACGGCCACACCGGGCCGGCTCGAGTCCACCCTGCGGGCCCGACGCGACGCCGGCCACAAGCTCCTGATCCCCTACATCACGGGCGGCCTCGACGACGAGTGGCTGCTGGTCCTCGAGGCACTGGCCGGGGCCGGCGCCGACGCCATCGAGGTCGGGATCCCCTTCTCCGACCCGATGATCGACGGGGCCGTCGTCCAGGAGTCGTCCCTGCGGGCCCTCGCCCGGGGCACCACGCCCGAGGGCGTGCTGGCCGACCTCAGCCGGGTCGACGTCGGGGTGCCCCTCGTGGTCATGACCTACTACAACCTGATCTACCGGGCCGGACACGCCCGCATCGCCGGGGACATGCACCAGTCCGGTGTGTCGGGGGCGATCATCCCCGACCTGCCCCTGGAGGAGGTCGGGGACTGGGCCACGGCGGCCGATGCCGAGGACGTGGCCACCGTCCTCCTGGTGGCGCCGTCCACGCCGGATGCACGGATCGCCGCCATCTGCGAGCGGTCGCGCGGGTTCGTCTACGCCGTGGGTCGCATGGGCGTGACCGGCGAGCAGGCGGTGCTGGCCGATTCGGCCCGGGAGGTGGCGGCCCGCATCCGGCCCCACACCGACCTGCCGGTCTGCGTGGGGATCGGGATCTCGAACCCGGACCAGGCCAGGGCGGTCTGCGAGGTGGCCGACGGCGCGGTGGTCGGCTCCGCGCTGGTGCGGCGCCTGCTCGAGGGTGCCGGTCCCGACGGGGCGGCCGAGTTCGTCGGCTCGCTGCGGGCGGCCATCGACGCCGGATGACGGCGCGGGCGCCTCGGGTCCACGGCTCGCGGTCGTGCCCGGAGGTACCGTGGTCACCGTCACCGGAGGTCCGGGGGACACAAGGAGGCGGAGCCTGTTGACAGCTGCAGAGCCCACGGGTCCGTCGACCGGGCAGGCGGGAGCGACGTCGACGCCGTCGAGCGCCTCGACGGCCCCACCCGGCGGGGACCACGTCTATCCACCCGAACCGCGGGCCGGCACGTCGGTCGTGTGGGTCGCCCTCGCCATCGTCCTGATCGCGACGCTGCTCGTCGTCCTGATCGTCGGCGGCGTCCGGCACTGGGTGGCCCTCCACACCGGCATCCTCAACGGGGGACCCGACAAGTACTACAACTTCTGGTCCGGGATCGGCTCCGACCTCGGCGAGGCCACCCTCATCAGCGCCGTCGGCATCGGGGTGTACACGGGGGTGCGGCGGGTCAACTGCCACACCAAGGGCTGCTGGCGGATCGGCAAGCACCGCCTCGAAGGCACCCCGTACGTCCTGTGCCGCCACCACCACCCGGGCGTCCCGTCCAAGGGCGCGACCCACCAGCACATCCTCGAACAGCACCGGCGCTACCAGGAGTCGAAGCAGTCGGCGACGCCCTGAGCCCCGGGCGTCGGCACCGGCAGTGGAGTGGCGAAGCGGCGGACCGGGCAGGCAGCGACGCCACCGCACCGCGTAGGGTGGGGCACATGAGGGGCTGTCGGCGCAACATTGACGAGGCGCGAGACCGGCGGTGGCGCCATGTGCCGTGATGGACGGCCCTGCCGGCATCGTCGGGGCCGCCTGACGCGCAACGAGGTGGTCCCGTGCCTCCCCGCCTAGCGGTCATGCACCACCCCAACTCGTTCTTCCCGCTCGATCTGCGCACGCAGGTCGGAGGGAGCGCCGAACTCGTGTGGGTCACGGACTCCTCGGCCGTGCCCGCCGAGCTGCTGCTCCTGCTCCGGCGCCTCGGACCCGTCGTCGACACCTGCGACCGCAGCATCGACGATTCCGCCGGGGAGCTCGCGGAGCTGGGCACGATGGGCATCGTGTCCTTCGTCGACGACCACATCGTGGATGCCGCGCTCCTGGCCGAGCGCCTCGGACTCCGCTACCACACCCCCGATGTGGCCCGGACCCTCGTCAACAAGCAGCTGCAGCGGGCCGTACTCGACGAGGCGGGCATCCCGGGACCCGCCTTCTGGGCGGCGCCGGCCGGCATGGACCGCGCCCAGGCGTGCGAGTTCGCGGAGCAGGTCGTCTATCCCGCCGTGGTGAAGCCGGCCGAGGGCAGCGGCAGCCGGGACATCTGTCTCGTCCGCACCGGCGGGGACCTCCAAGCCGTCCTGACCGACGCCGGCGGACCTGGCTTCCTGGTCGAGCAGTACATGGAGGACGAGCCGGGCCACGAGCCCTGGTACGCCAGCTACCTCTCGGTCGAGAGCGTGGTCAGCCACGGCAGGGTCGGCCACGTGGCGTTGACCGGGCGGTTCCCGCTGGCCGAGCCGTTCCGCGAGACGGGCAACTTCATCCCCGCGGTGATCCCCACCGAGCAGGTTCCCGAGCTGCTGGCGCTGACGGACGACGCCATCGCCGCCCTGGGGATCACGGACTCCGTCACCCACACCGAGATCAAGCTGACGCCCGACGGCCCCCGGTTGATCGAGGTGAACGGCCGCCTCGGCGGACGGCCACCGTTCGTCCTCAACGCGGTCTCGGAGGTCAATCTCTTCCAGGTGGCCTGCCAGGTGGCCCTCGGCGAGCCGGTATCGATCGACGGTCTGGCGCCGTGCCACGGGGTCGGGTACCTGCTGCTGCTGCATGCCCCGATGGCGGCCCACCGGCTCGACGGGGTCGACGGTGTCGACGTGGCCGCCGCGCTCGACGGGGTCACCAACGTCCAGGTGCACCGGACTCCGGGTGCGCTCCTCGACTGGCACGAGGGCACCGACGCGAAGATCGTCTCCGTCCAGGGCGTGGCGGCCGACCACGCCGGACTGGCGGCCGCCGTCGCCCGGATCCGAAGCGCGATCACCGTCACCGTGGACACGGACCGGGCGGACCCGGCGAGGCCCGGGGACGGGCCGGGCCCGCCGACGCATCGGTGGTCGACCGGACGATGGTGTCGGCCTTGGGATCACGGCGCGGCCGGACGGCGGCGTCGGATGCGACGGTCGACGCGAACGGATCGGGCAGATGACGGACCTCCTGGCGGAGAGCGAGCGGATCGGCCGCGAGGCGGCCTCCCCCAGCGCCGGCGACGTCGACACGCGGGCCCGCTTCCCCGCGAGACCGTGGACGAGTTCCGCCGTTCGGGCCTCCTGGCCACCCTCGTGCCCGAGGAGGCCGGAGGAATCGGTGCGACGCTGGCCGAGGCGTCCCGGTCGGTCGCCGCGGTGTCGGCCCACTGCGGGTCCAGCGGGATGATCCTGGCCATGCACCACCTGCAGGTGGCGGCCATCGTCCGCCACGGCACGCCCGCCATGCAGGAACGCGTCTACCCCCTCCTGGTCGGCGGCGACCTGCTCTTGGCCAATGCCAACAGCGAAGCGGGCCTGGCCGGCGAACGACGGGTCAGCAACTGTGCCCTCGAGCCGGTCGACGGGGGGTTCCACCTCGACAAGCACGCCTCGACCGTGTCGTACGGAGAGTACGCCGACGGGGTGTTGGCGACGGCCCGGCGCACGCCGACGAGCCCGGGGCACGACCAGGTGATGGCGGTCTGCCTTCCCCCTTCCCTCGACCTCACGCCGGAGGGCGAGTGGGACACCCTGGGTCTCCGGGGCACCTGTAGCCGGCCTGCGCACCTGGTCGCCGACGTCGCCGCCGACATGGTGCTCGACGACTACCAGGTGGTGTTCGTCCGCACCGGGCTGGCCCACAGCGCCGTGCTGCTCAGCTCGGTGTGGCTGGGTCTGGCCGAGGGCGCCGCCCGCCGGGCCCACGCCAGCATCCGCTCGAAGGCCCGTGCCATGCGGTCGACCGGCTCGGGGGAGCCGCCGCCACTCGGGGCCATCCGCCTGGCCGAACTCGGCGTCCAGCTCCACCAGCTGCGTGCGGTGATCGCCGGCGGCGCCGATCAGTACGAACAGCTGAAGGACACCGAGGAGATCGAGACCCTCCGCTTCACCGGGAACCATGGACAACATCAAGTTGTCGTCGAGTGCGCTCGCCATCGACGTCGTCCAGCGGGCCATGGGCATCTGCGGGCTCGAGGGCTACAAGAACACCACGGCGACGAGCCTGGCCCGGATGCTGCGTGACGTCAATGCCGCACCCCTCATGGTCAGCAACGACCGGACGCTCCAGGCCTCCGCCCATGCGTTGATGATCCGCAAGGAGCTCTGAGGTCGGCTGCTCGACACCCGTCCGGGACCGCCGGGTCCGTGGACGGGCCGGCCACGCCCGCCGGTGGCCATCGTGAGCATCAGGAGCAGCGCAGGTCGGTTCCGTCGCATCCTCGGACCCAACCGGTGTGACCGGGTGTGGCCACAGCCCCGTTCAGCCGGTGCTTCAGTCCCTGGCCGGACGGAGCACGCGGTAGAGGGCTCGCAGGAGGGAGACCCGGCGACGGGGGCGCTGGTGGGCCTCGAGGCGCTTGGCGATCAGCTCGCGGCGGTCCTGGAGATCGCGGAAGGTGATGGCGTCGGCGTCCTCGGTGAAGCCCATGGCCGCCCGGTAGCCGTCGAGGTCGATGGTGTCCGCGGTGACCTCGAAGCCGACCTCGCGGGCGATCCGCTCGCCGTGGTGCTCGGTGAAGTAGGTGACGACGGCCATGATCTCGCCCAGGATGTCGACGTCGGGGGCCATGGCGGCCATGGCCCCGTTCAGGAACAGCATGTTCTTCACGAACAGCATCAGCTCCTTCGGCAGTCTGGCGCCGTAGGCGAGCAGCGCCTTGGTCACCTCGCGCAGCTCGGCCATCATCTCCTCGGCCGTGAGGGTGGTGGGGTCGATGGGCGGCCGGTCGAGGTTGAGGTCCCGGATGACCGCCTCGATGTCCGAGTCGGCCGGCAGGGCACCGAGGTCGCGGAGCGCCTCGACCTGGACGGTCACGTTGTTGGTGCTGGCCCCCATCTGGAGGCGGAGGAAGGCCTGGCGCTTGCGCTCGTCGAGCCGGGCGGTGATGCCGAAGTCGAGCAGGGCCACCGTGCCGTCGGGCTGCACCATCATGTTCCCGCCGTGCAGGTCGCCGTGGAAGACGCCGTAGAGGAGGGCCCCCTCCAAGAAGGCGATGAGGCTCGAGCGCAGGACGGCGGCCGTGTCGATGCCGGCGTCGCGCATGCCGTCGGCGTCGCTCCACGGAAACCCGTGGAGGTGCTCCATCACCAGGACCCGTCGGGTCACCAGCTGGGGATGGGGTCGGGGGACGACCACGGTGCGCTGGCCGGTCCCGGCGAAGACGGCGGCGATGTCCAGCATGTTCTGGGCCTCGAGGCGGAAGTCGAGCTCCTCCACGATGGTCTCGGCGAACAGCTCGACCAGGGCCGGGGGATTGGTCAGGGCGGCCACCGGAATGCGGCCGACCAGGAACGGGGCGATCCAGGCCATGGCCGCGATGTCGAGCCGGACCATGGGCGCCACCCGGCTGCGCTGCACCTTGACCACCACCCGCTCACCGGTGCGCAGGGTGGCGGCGTGGACCTGGGCGATGGAGGCGGAGGCGATGGGGGTGCGGTCGAACGACGTGAAGACCTGGGCGAGGGGTCGACCGAGGTCCTCCTCGACGGTCCGGCGCACCACGGAGAACGCCTCGGGCGGGACCCGGTCGCGCAGGAGCCGGAACTCGGAGACCAGCTCCTCGGGGAAGATGCCCTCGCCCGAGGAGATGATCTGCCCGAGCTTGATGTAGGTCGGGCCGAGGTGCTCGAACGCCGGGCGCAGGCGCATCGACAGGCCGCGCCGCGAGTCCGGTGTGCCCCGTTCCGTCGCCCCCCACGCCAGCAACGGGACGCCCAGGCGGTAGGCGACGGTCAGGACCCGACGCAGCGAGGGGAGGTGCTGGGGGTGGACGAGGACGGTAGCCAGGTCGGCGGCCTGGGCCCGGAGGGTGTCGACATCGGGCTCGTCCCCGTGGGCCCGGCGCCAGCCCATCGACGCGGGCTCCACGATCCACGGTGCGTGCCGGGTGAAGGCACCGATGGCGAGGTCGGGCGGGCCACCGGGGTCGGGGGCGTCGCCCAGCGGGGTGGCGGGGTTGATCATGGGCACCCCACGGTAGGGGACCGCACGGGCACTCCGGACACCGTGGCCCGCACCGGGGCCCGCGGCGGTGGGCGTGCCGGCGTGCCGGGGGAAAGGGGGGAGTGGTGCCGGGTCAGGCGGGGGAGATGACCAGGCAGCCGTTGTGGCCGCCGAACCCGAAGGAGTTCGACAGGATCGGCCCCGGTTCCCACACCCGGGCGGTGCCCGTCACCACGTCGAGGTGGATCTCGGGGTCCGGGATCTCGTAGCCGACCGTCGGTGGGATGCTGGCATGGGCGATGGTGAGGACGGCGGCCACGGCCTCGATGGCCCCACTGGCACCCAGGCCGTGCCCGGTGGCCCCCTTGACGGAGGTGACCGGCGGGGAGTCGCTCCCGAACACCTTGCCGATGGCGTCGGACTCGGCCTGGTCGTTGAGGGGCGTCGACGTCCCGTGGGCGTTGATGTGGGCCACGGACCGCACCTCGACTCCGGCATCGTCCATGGCCAGCTGCATGCAGGCGGCCGCCCCGGACCCGCCGGGGGCGGGGGCGGTGATGTGGTGGGCGTCGGCCGTGCTGGCCGCGCCGGCCAGTTCGCCGTAGATCCGGGCCCCGCGGGCCGTCGCCCGGTCCCAGTCCTCGAGCACCAGGGCACCGGCCCCCTCGGTCATGACGAATCCGTCGCGCCGGACGTCGAACGGCCGGGAGTGCCCGGAGGTCGACAGGGCCGTCATGTTGGCGAAGGCGGCGATGCCCACGTTGGTCATGCCCGCCTCGGCGGCCCCGCCGATGGCCACGTCACAGCGGCCCGACGCCACCAGCCGGGCGGCGTGGGCGATCGAGTGGGCCCCGGCCGCGCACGCGGTGATGACCGTCTCGGACGGGCCGTGCCACCCGATGCGCATCGACACCGCGGCTGCCCCGGCATTCGACATCATCATCGGCACCAGGCGCGGCGAGACCCGACGGGCGCCCTTCTCGCCGTACACGAGGATCTGGGTCTCGAGCGTCTGGAGGCCACCGACCCCCGTGCCCATGATCACGCCGGACCGACCGGGGTCGGCATCGAGCTCGCCGGCGTCGGTCAGGGCCATGTCCGCCACCGCCACGCTGAATTGGGCGAACCGGTCCATGTTGCGGGCGTCCTTGGTGGAGAACCACTGCTCCGGATCGAAGTCGGACACCCGGCGCTCCCCGGCAGGTGCCGGGCCGTGGAGCCCCGACCAGAACGCGTCGAGGCCGGACCCGACCGACGAGAGGACCCCCACGCCGGTGATGGCCACCCGCCGGCCGCGGACCGGCCCGTCGGGGCCGACGCCCAGCAGCATCAGATCTTGGCGGCGATCAGGTCGTAGGCCTGGCCGATGGTCTCGATCCCCTCGAGCTCGGTCTCGTCGACGGAGACGTCGAAGGTCTCCTCGAGGGCCATGACCAGCTCGACCAGGTCAAGGCTGTCGGCGTCGAGGTCCTCGGCGAACCGGGCGTCCTTGGTGATCTTGTCCTCGGGGACCTGGAGCACCTCCACCGCGCATCCCTTGAACTTCTCGAACGTCTCGTCGTTGCTCACTACGTCTCCTTGGTCTGGTCTCGTTGCTGTGCGGTCTCGATGATGCCCGGTGGCCTCCGGCCTGCCCGTGGGCGGGCTCAGAGCCCCATGGCCAGCCCGCCGTCGACCGGCAGGACGGCACCGGTCACGTACCCGGCCCCGTCCGAGGCGAGGAACCCGACGACTCCGGCGACTTCGTCCGGCCGGGCCACCCGTCCCAACGGCACCTGGGCGGCGAATTCGGCCAACTTGGACTCGCCGAGTCCGGCCAGCATATTCGTTTCCACCAGACCGGGAGCGACGACGTTCACGGTGATCGATCGGCTGGCCACCTCGCGGGCCAACGAGCGGGCCATGCCGACCAGGCCGGCCTTGGACGCGGCGTAGTTGGCCTGGCCGGCCGAGCCGATGAAGGCTCCGACCGAGGACATCATGATCACCCGGCCCCGGTGCAGTCGGAGCATCTTGGCCAGGGCCCGCTTGGTCACCCGGAACACCGCGGTGAGGTTGGTGTCGATGACCTCGGACCAGGCCTCCTCGGACATGCGGAGGGCCAGGGTGTCCCGGGTGACCCCGGCGTTGGCCACCAGGATCTCGACCGGCCCCCAGGCCTCCTCGATGGCGGCGAAGGCCGCCTCGACCTGCTCGGGTTCGGTCATGTCACACGTCAGCGACAAGAAGCGGTCGGGTCCGGTCCCGAGGTCGTGGTCGGGCGAGCCCGTCCGCGACGTGATGGCGACCCGGTCGCCGTTGGCCAGGAACCATTCGGCGCAGGCCAGGCCGATGCCCCGGGACCCCCCGGTGACCAGCACGACCCGCGGTGCTCCGGCCGGTGTCGCTCCGGTGTCGGACCGTTCGCTCATCGTGTCCCTCCCATCGGGTGGTGGCCTCCGGTCACGGGCCGCCCGCCCGGGTGCGGATCCACGCCACGGGCTGGCCCTCGACGACCCGCTCGCCACGCACGGCCAGCCAGCGCACCAGGATCCCGTCGAACGGGGTGCGCACCTCGGTCAGGCCCACGGTCCCGACCTGGTCCCCCACGGACAGGAGCGAACCGGGCTCGGCCCCGTCGCCACTGCCGGGGGCGGCATTCGCCTCGGCCAGCGCGGTGCTCTCCAGGGCGGCCAGGGCCACCGCCGGCTCGAAGACCCCGGGGGCCGGGCTGACCACCACCCGCTCCGAGGTATAGAGGTGCTCACCCTGGCTGTCCGGTCCCGACGCGCTCCACTCGTCGCTCCCCGAGACGTGGTCCATCAGCTTGTCGAGGTCGTCGGGCACGGCCACCGACACCCCGCGCATGTCCGGGGTGGCCCGGCGCACCATGCCGGACAGCACGCCTCCGGGTCCGAGTTCGATCGCCAAGGTGGATCCCCTTCCGCTCAGAACCTCGAGTGAGTGGCGCCAGCGCACCGGGCTGCACAGCTGGGCCGACAGGAGGCCCGGCCAGTCGGCGGCGTCGGTGTGGACCCGGGCGTCGACGTTGGCCACCACGGGGACCTCCGGGGCGTGGAACGTGACCGCCTCGAGGCGCTCGCGCAGGCGGGTCCGGGCCGGGAGCATCATCGGCGTGTGGAAGGCCCCGGACACCGGGATGGGGAGGACCTTGCGGGCCCCGAGCTCCTTGGCGTGGGCCGTCGCCGCCGCGATGCCCTCCTCCGTGCCGGCGATGACGACCTGTCCCGGCGCGTTGTAGTTGGCCACCCAGACATCGGTCTCGGCCCGCTGGCAGGCCGCCTCGGCGTCGTCGTCGGCGATGCCGATGAGGGCGGCCATGGTGCCGGGCCGGGCGTCGGCCGCCTCCTGCATGGCCTCCCCCCGTTCGATGACCAGGGAGGTGCCGTCGGCCAGCGAGAGGGCTCCGGTGGCCACCAGGGCGGTGTACTCGCCCAGGCTGTGGCCCGCGCAGGCCGCCGGGGTGAGGCCCAGCCGTTCCACGGCGTCGAGCACGACCAGGCTCATCACGAACGTGGCGAGCTGTGCATTGGCCGTGCGGGTCAACTCCTCCATCGGAGCGTCGAGGAGCAGTCCCGTCAGATCCCGTCCGGCGATCTCGGAGGCCTCGCCGGCCACCTCCCACGAGGGGTGGTCCATCCAGGCGTGTCCCATGCCGGACCGCTGGGACCCCTGTCCCGGGAAGGTAAAGGCCAGCACCTACGGGCTCCTCTCGCAACGCGTCGGCCGTCACGCGACCGGTGGACGGCCCAGTGTGTCACGGCCGTGACGGGGACCGGTGGTTACCGGGGAGTATCCGACGCGCCCGTCACCGACCGGGATCGGCCCCGGACCCCCGTCTACGCTGCGGGCATGGAACCGGGCGCAACCGACCCCGACGAACTCCCGCAGGGGTGGTTCGTCGACCCGTTCGCCGTCCATGAGCAACGGTGGTTCTCCCAGGGGATGCCCACCGCGCTGGTCCGCGACGGTCGCACCGAGGCCCAGGACCCGCCCCCGGACCGACCGATGCCCGGGCCCCTCGAAAAGGCCGCGTCGACACCGAGCACCGGTCCGGCGAACGCCGATCTCCAGCGGGCGGACGCCCGGGACCGCGACATCGCGGCCGACAGCCAGATCGACTTCCTGGGCAATCCGGCCCCGTCCGGGATGGTCGGGATGCCGACCACCGCCCCCCAGGTGCTGTCCGGCATGCCCATGATCACCATCCGGACCGACGGGGCCCCGCTCACCCCGAAGCGGATCGTGCGGACCCGATGGGTCGCCCTCGGATTCGCCGTCGTGTGGACGCTCCTCCTGACCGGGCTCCTGTGCACGGCGACCACCACGAGCCGCACGGCGAACGGCCACACCCACACCCAGAGCGTGCTCAGCGCCGATGCGGGGGGCGTGGCCGCCTTCGTCGCCATGTTGGCCGTGGCCGTCACCGTGACCGGAGTTGGATTCGTGCGGCGCCTGCGGGCCCAGAGCGAGGCGCCCGGCCGGGCCGGCTACGTGTTCGCCGGCATCCTCGGTCTCCTGGGCCTGCTCTCGCTGGCCACCATCGGCCTGGCGTTGATCATCCTGGGTGCCGCGCTGGCCGTGGTCGCCCGTCCGCTGAAACGGCCCCGACCGCTCCCGGGCGAGCGGGTCGCTGCGACCTGACCGGTCGGCGTGCCGGTCAACGGTTGCGATCGAGGTCTGCTTCGAGCTTGGTCGGCCAGAGCCGGTAGTAGAGCTCGGCCAGGCCCAGGCCGAGCCCCCACGTGACGAGCCCCCAGACCAGCAGTCCGACGGTGTAGTCCCATTCGTGGTGCCGGACGTGGTGGAACAACCGGTCCGCCAGGGCCACCTCGGGGAGGTGCCACGTCTTCAGCAACAGGTAGTAGACGGCGTAGGGGGCGGCGATGCAGACGACGAACCGGACCCACGTGGCCGGCATCGCCCACCGGCCGCGGACGCCGAGCGGCCGGAAGGGCAGCAGCACCGACAGGAGGGAGCCGAACCCGAGCCAGACCGTGACGTCGGCCAGATCCCGCACCAGCGCGACGGGGATGGAGTCGGGCGGGTGGGCGACGAGGAGCCGGAGCACGACCGACAGCAGGAGGATCGGCGGGGTCAGGACGACGAAGACCGAGAGGTTCTTGAGGAAGAGGACCCGCCAGGCGGTGTCGCCGGCCCGGAAGGAGGCGGCGGCCCGGTCGGCGTCGAACCCCAGTTGGTTGGTGTTGAGGGCACTGGCCAGCACCCATCCGGCGATGGAGGTGGCGAACCCGCTGACCCGGATGTCGTCGTGGTGGGAGTTCCACGCCATGGCGATCACCACCGGCACGCCGATGCACAGGTTGAGGAAGATCTGCCCGATCCATCCGAGACGTCGGGTGAAGGTCCAGCGGATCTCGTCGGCCACGTCGCCGACGAGGCCGAGACGCGGCTCGAGCTCCGCGCCACGACGCACGGGCGGCGGGGCCATGGGGTGCCGGGGTCGGTGGTCCACCGTGGGCATGGAGTCCTATCGGCACCTGGAACGCGGAACACGAGCCGCCACCCGGGGCGGACCGGGCGTCGGGGCCGCCGAAACGGCCGTGTGGTCTCCGATGTCTCGACACACCGGTCTCCGATGTCCTGAGACAGCAGAACAAACGTGCCCGGGGCGGGATTCGAACCCGCACACCCTTTCGGATAGTGGATTTTGAGTCCACCGCGTCTGCCATTCCGCCACCCGGGCCGGTGAGCATTGGTGCGGGCACGACGCTACCCCGGCCCCGGGGCCGGACCGGTCGATGCGGCGGCACGATCGGCGCCGCCCGGGTGCGGGGGTGGACGGGCCGCGTGCTGCCGCCGTGTCCTCGGGCCGCGGCCGCACGGGCCCGGGACCGTAGGCTCGGATCATGACCGGACCGGGCGACGAGGACCACCGTCCGCCGGCCGACGCGTGGTCCCTGCTCGGCGCCGAGGGGAGCACGGTACTGGACGGGGCGGAGCTCCTCCGGGTCGACCTGCCGTTCGCCTCCCCGGTGGAGACGGCGGTGGGCACCCACCGGCATCGACCCGTCGTACTGGTCCGCCTCACCGCCCACCGATCCGACGGGACACCGGTCGAGGGATGGGGGGAGTGTGCGGCACTGGCGGACGCCACCTACGACGCCGAGGACGCGGACAGCGCCTTCGCCTGGCTGGAGGCATCGCTGCTCCCCGTCCTGCTGCGGGCGTCGGCCCGGTCGGGTGCCCTCCCGCCGGTCGGCGGACTCGCCGGGCTGGTCGACGGGGCGGGGCACCGGCTGGCCTGTTCGGCCGTGGAGATGGCGGTGGGCGACACCCACCTCCGTGCGGCCGGTCGGTCGGTGGCCGATCAACTCGGGGTGGCCGGCATGCGGGTGCCGACGGGAGCCGTGCTCGGGCTCCCCCGGTCGGTCGGGCAGTTGGCCAACGACCTCGAGCGGCTGGCGTCGGCCGGCTTCGCCCGGGTCAAGGTGAAGGTCGCCCCCGGGACCGAAGCGATCATCGACGGGGCCGTGCGGCCCCTCCTGGGCTCCGGACTCCTCGTCCAGGTGGACGCCAACGGCACCTATGGAGACGACGCCGCCGATCGGCTGGCCCCGCTCGACGACCTCGGCCTCGTCTGCATCGAGCAGCCGCTCGGTCGCCGCGACCTCGACGGGCACCGGCGCCTCGCCGCGGCCCTGGCCACGCCGATCTGCCTGGACGAGAGTCTGGACGAGCCGGCCGGTGTCGTCGAGGCGGTGGAGACGGGGGCGTGCTCGATGGTGTGCGTGAAGCCGGCCAGGCTCGGGGGGATCGGCGCGGCGCTCGAGGTGATCTCCTGGTGCGGGGCCCGTGGCGTGCCGTGGTGGATCGGGGGGATGTTCGAGACGGGCTTCGCCCGGGGGGCCAACCGGGCACTGGCCGCACGCCCGGGCCGGTCGTTCCCCGGCGACCTGTCCCCACCGACCACCTACCTCACCGGGGATGTCGTGCGGTCCGAGCCCGGCGGCATCGACGCCCGGACGGGCCACCTCCTGGTTCCCGTGCCCGCCGGCCCGGGCCTCGGACCGGCGCCGGACGGGTCGCTCCTGGAGCCGTGGATCGTCCGTCGGCTGCCGCTGCTCACGCCCTCGGATTGAGCCTTCGACGGAGCCGGCGGGGGAGATTTCCACAGATTCCTCGGGATTCCGGTAGGAACCCGACCCGCGGGTGCATACAATTGCCCTCCCATGCACCGGACGATCATCGAGCGACGCCTCAACGACGCCCATCAGCGGCTGGTGCGCGCCCGGAGCGAGCTGGCCGTCCTGGACGAGCAGTTGGTGGTGGTCAACGAGATGGCCGACGACACCCGGCTGCGGGCCCTGGTGGCCGAGACACCGGTGGCGGCCAAGGAGCACGACGAGGCGAGCCGACAGGCGTCGGCCATGCTGCGCACCCGGCAGGGGCTCGTCGACCAGATCGCCGAACTGGAGCGTCGCCAGGACGATCTGTTGGAGCGCCTCGCAGTCGGACCCGGTTGAGGTCGATCGTCGGGCAGTATGTGGGGCGGCACCTCGGCGGGCCGACCGGGAACCCGTGGCGAACGGACCCGGCGGAAGCCCGTGCGGACGTCGCGTGACACCCCGATGCAACAATCCCGTACCCAGGCAGGAGAACCGAGCAACGTGGCAAGGAGCACAGACACCATGACCAGGCGTGTGGTCATCGCCGAGGACGAGGCGATCATCCGGTTGGATCTGAAGGAGATCCTGCTCGACGAAGGCTATGACGTCGTGGGGGAGACCGGCCGCGGGGACGACGCCGTGGAGCTCGTCCGCAAGCACCGGCCCGATCTGGTGATCCTGGACGTCAAGATGCCGGGTGCCGACGGCCTGCAGGCCGCCCGCGACATCCGCGACCTCGACCTCAAGGTGGCCGTCCTCATCCTCACCGCCTTCAGCCAGCGGAACCTCATCGACGAGGCCCGCGACGCCGGTGTGGCCGCCTACCTGGTCAAGCCCTTCCAGCGGATCGAGCTCATCCCGGCCATCGACCAGGCCGTGGCCCGTTGCGAACAGGAGTGGGCCATCGACGCCGAGTCCCGCCAGGCGGTCGACGACGGGGTCGTGGGCCAGCAGGGCATGGCCGAGGACAAGCTCGAGACCCGCCGCCTGGTCGACGGGGCCAAGGGCATCCTCATGGAGCGCCACGGCCTGAGCGAGTCCGATGCCTTCACCTTCGTCCAGAAGACGGCCATGGGGAACCGGTCCCGGATGGCCGACGTCGCCCGCCAGGTTCTCGAGGGAACCCTCGAGCCCTAGGCCGAGGCACACCCCACCATGCCCACCAAGCCGTCGACCCCACCCACGTCCGCCGGCGAGGCCCGGCCGCTCATCCTCCTGGACGGGATGTCCCTGGCCTTCCGGGCCTACTTCGCCCTGCCGGACACCCTGAAGACGAGCGCCGGGGTCACCACCAACGCCGTCCACGGCTTCACGTCGATGGTGCTCAATCTGGTGAAGGACCACGACCCGGTGGGCCTGGCGGTGGCGTTCGACCTCCCCGGTGGCACGTTCCGCGACGACATCGTCGACGACTACAAGGGCGGGCGGGACGCCACACCCGGCCGACCTGCCGCCCCAGTTCGAGATGATCCGGGACGTCCTCGAGTCCCTGGCCATCCCGGTCATCGAGGCCGAGGGGTTCGAAGCCGACGACGTGCTCGCCACGTTGGCCTCCGAGGCCCGGGACCGGGGTCATCCGGTCATCATCGTGACCGGCGACCGCGACTCGTACCAGCTCGTCGAGGACCCCTACATCCGGGTGCTCTACAACCGGCGCGGGGTCAGCGACTACGCGCTCTACGACGAGGCCGGCATCGAGGAGCGCACCGGCGTGCTCCCGCACAAGTACCCGTTGCTGGCCGCCCTGCGGGGGGACCCCTCGGACAACCTGCCCGGGGTGCCCGGGGTGGGGGAGAAGACGGCGGCCAAGCTCATCAACGAGTACGGCGACCTCGACACCCTCTACGCCCACCTCGACGCCCTGTCGCCCAAGCTGCGCCAGAACCTGGCCGACCATGCCGAGCGGGTCCGCCTGAACGCCGAGGTCATCCCGCTGGTCCGCGACGTGCCGCTCGATGTCGACGTCGACCACCTGCGGCTCGGGGGGTGGAACCACGAGGACGCCCGCCAGGCGTTCGCCAGCCTCGAGATGAAGGGGGCGTGGACCCGGTTCGAGTCGGCCATGAAGAGTGGACTGTTCGGGGCATCGGTGGACGGGGGCAGCGACGGCGCCGGACCCGAGGGCGCGGGGGACCCCGTGCCCCAGGACCAGCCGATCTGGTTGGAGACGCCCGTGTGCGCCGTCCCGTCCGATGTGGACCAGGCCTGCTCGGACCTGGTGGCGCTGTTCGCCACCGTCCGGTCCGCCACCGGCAATGTGGCCGTGGCCCCCCTGTGGGAGGGCGACCCGGGCCGGTCGCCCCTCCTGGCCCTGGCCCTGGTGGCCGAGGCGGGCGACGGTGCCACCGACCGTCCCACCCCGGCCGTGTACCTCGGACCCCACCCCGGGGGACACCTGATGGCCGATCGGCGGGTGCTGGATGCGCTGGCCGACGGGCTCGGACCCGGCGGGGTCGGCGTGGTGGCCCACGACGCCAAGGAGCTGATGCGGTCCCTCCTGCCCGCCGGCGTCGACCTCACCGGACTGGCCATCGACACCGCGGTGGCCGCCTACCTGCTCGATCCGTCGGACGACCGCTACCGCCTCTCCGACCTGGCCCCCCGGTTCCTCGGGGTGGCCGTCGACGACGGCTCCGGAGCCAAGGGCCAGGGCGCCTTCCTGTTGGAGGCCGAGGTCGAGGTCGGCGACGCGGCCCCGGCGCCGACCGGGCTCGACCACACCGGCCTCGGGCTGGTGCGGCTGGGCGCCGTCCTCGCCCGCCTCCGTACCCCGCTGCGCCGAGCGCTCGCCGACATCGGCGAGGAGGGGCTCTTCGACGACATGGAACGCCCGCTGGTCCGGGTGCTGGCCCGCATGGAGGTCGTGGGCATCCCGGTGGACCGCGACGTGCTCCGGACCATCGCCGCCGAGCTCACCGCCGAGTGCCAGTCGCTCGAGACGACCATGCACGAACTGGCCGGCGGACCGTTCAACGTGAACTCGGTCAAGCAGCTGCGGACCGTCCTCTACGAGGACCTCGGACTGCAGCCCGGTCGTAAGACCAAGACCGGCTTCTCGACGGATGCCCGGACACTCGAGTCGCTGCGGGGCCAGCACCCGATCGTCGAGGTCCTCCTCCGCTACCGCGAGGTCGAGAAGCTGCGGTCCACCTACGGCGAGACCCTGGCCGCCGAGGTGGCGCCGGACGGACGGATCCACGCCACGTTCCGCCAGACGGTGGCCCGCACCGGACGGCTGTCCTCGGACCGACCCAACCTGCACAACATCCCGGTCCGCACCGACGAAGGCCGCCGATTCCGCGAGGCGTTCGTCCCGTCGGCCGGTCGCCGCCTCCTGGTGGCCGACTACGACCAGGTCGAGCTGCGGGCCATCGCCCACCTGTCCGGTGACCCCGGCCTGACCGCGGCCTTCGCGGCGGGCGAGGACATCCACCGCACCGTGGCCGCCCGGGTCTTCGGTGTGGAGCGGGACGCCGTCACCCACGAGCAGCGGTCCACGGCCAAGATGGTCTCCTACGGCCTGGCCTACGGCATGGAGGCCTACGGCCTGGCCCAGCGCCTCGCCGTTCCGGTCGACGAGGCCAAGGGGATCCTGGACGCCTTCTTCGGGGCCTTCCCCTCGGTGCACGCCTACATGGACAACGCGGTGGCCGAGGCCCGGACCAACGGCTTCACGCTGACGATCTTCGGCCGACGTCGGCCCCTGCCCGACCTGCACTCCTCCAACCACCAGGTCCGCCAGGCCGCCGAGCGCCAGGCCATGAACGCCGGAATCCAGGGCCTGGCCGCCGACCTGTTCAAGATGGCCCTCATCCGCCTCGACTCCGGCCTGGAGGAAGGCGGCTACCGGTCCGACCTGGTCCTCCAGGTCCACGACGAGGTGCTGGTCGACGTCGAGCCCGACGAGGCCGACGCGGTCGAGACGCTCACCGAGACGGCCCTGACCGGGGCGGCCGAGCTGTCCGTGCCCCTCAAGGTGGCCATGTCGTGGGGCTCCTCGTGGGCCGAGGCCAAGGGCTGAGTACTCCCGCCGGGGGCGTGCCGCCCGCCTGACCAGCGGAACCCGTGGCCACGTGGGCTACTATTGCTCGCCTGCCACAACCATGTGGCACGTGTCTTCAACGCCCCCGCGCCCGGTCCGTCCGGGCCGAGGGGGCGCACCCGTCCGGAAAGCGAGCTACCTACCTGATGTCTGATACCCACGTCGTGCCCACCGGCACCGACCTGCTGTCCCCCGAGGCCATGGGCACCTTCGACGAGAACGGGGTCTACATCCCCCGTGCCATCACCGAGGACGACCTCGGCGGCGGCTCCCTCGAAGACGCCATGACCGGCACCATCGTCGAATTCGAGGACGGTGACCTCGTGGAGGGCACCGTCGTCAAGATCGATCGGGACGAGGTCCTGCTCGACATCGGCTTCAAGTCCGAGGGCGTCATCCCCGTCCGCGAGCTGTCGATCCGCAACGACGTCGATCCCTCCGAGATCGTGACCCTGGGTGAGGCCGTCGAGGCCCTCGTCCTCCAGAAGGAGGACAAGGAGGGTCGCCTGATCCTCTCGAAGAAGCGTGCCCAGTACGAGCGGGCCTGGGGCACCATCGAGAAGCTCAAGGAGGCCGACGAGGTCGTCACCGGCCCGGTCATCGAGGTCGTCAAGGGCGGGCTCATCGTCGACATCGGCCTGCGCGGCTTCCTGCCGGCATCGCTGGTGGAGCTGCGACGCGTGCGCGAGCTCCAGCCCTACGTGGGTCGGACCATCGAGGCCAAGATCATCGAGCTCGACCGCAACCGCAACAACGTCGTCCTGTCCCGGCGGGCCTGGTTGGAGGAGACCCAGAAGGAGCAGCGGGGCGAGTTCCTCGTCAACCTCAAGCCGGGCGAGCGCCGTCGGGGTGTGGTGTCCTCGGTCGTCAACTTCGGCGCCTTCGTGGACCTCGGCGGCATGGACGGGCTCGTCCACGTCTCGGAGCTGTCCTGGAAGCACGTCGACCACCCGTCCTCGGTTGTGTCGGTCGGCGACGAGATCGACGTCGAGGTCCTCGACGTGGACCTGTCCAAGGAGCGGATCAGCCTGTCGCTCAAGGCCACCCAGACCGACCCGTGGCAGGAGTTCGCCAACTCCCACCAGGTCGGCGAGCTCGTCTACGGCCGCATCACCAAGCTGGTCCCCTTCGGGTCGTTCGTCCAGGTGGGCGACGGCATCGAGGGTCTGGTCCACATCTCGGAGATGGCCGGCCACCACGTCGACCTGCCCGAGCAGGTCGTCACCCCCGGTGAGGAGCTGTGGGTGAAGATCATCGACATCGACCTCCAGCGTCGGCGCATCAGCCTGTCGATCAAGCAGGCCGCAGAGGGTGGCGAGGTGTCCGAGGAGTACCGCGAGGCCTTCGGCGAGCACGCCTACGACGAGGAGGGCAACTACGTTGGCCCGGTCTTCGCCGAGGCCGAGTTCACCCCGGAGACCGAGGCACAGGCGGCCTGGGCCGACTACGTGGCCGAGCACGGCACCGGTGAGGGCGCACCCGGCGAGGGTGCCCCCGGAGCCGAGGGTGCTCCCGCCGATGCCGCCCCGCCGGCGGAGACTGCGGCCGCACCGGCCGAGGCACCTGTCGAGGCACCCGCACCCGCAGCTCCGGTGGCCGAGGCTGCCGCCGAGGCAGCAGCCCCGGTCGAGGCGGCTCCGCCCGCCGAGGCTCCCACCGAGGGCTGACGTCGCCCCCGGTCACCACCGACCGGGCATCCATCCCGTCGACCGGCGGCCCTTCGGGGCCGTCTGTCGCGTCCGGTAGCGGAGCCCCGCTCCACACCGGTCACTCCGGCCGGGGCCACCCGCGGCCACGGCGACCCGCCGGTCGGTCACACGGCCTCCACCAGTGCCGCCAGATTGGCCAGAGCCATCGACGTGCCGGTCGCGTTGTCCTCGGGTGAGACGGCACTAGGGAGGCCGGCGAAGGCGACCGTGACCCGGGTGCCCCCGTCGGCGTCGGCCAGGGTGGTGGTCACGGTCAGCGGACCGGCCACGTCGGAGTCGTCGGTCTCGAACTCGAGCACCTCGACCAGCCGGGTGTCGGCCACCAGTTCGGTGAACGTCCCGCGGTAGGTGTCGGTGCCCGGCGCCGACTTCCCCGCTCTCGACGGGTCGTCGTAGGTGAGGCTCACCCGGAACGAGCCACCGGTCACCGGCTCCCACACGTGCACCGCGGCGGTCATGCCGTCGGGCGCCCGCCACCGCTCGACCGCCCGGGGGTCGAGGAGGGCGCCATAGACCGCGGCCCGGGGGGCACGGATCACCCGTGAGGCACCGGCGTCGGACATGTCTCGAGCCTACGGCCGCCGGGCCGCCGGGGTCGCTCGGCCCGGCGGATCAGCCGGCGGTCAGCCGGCCAGGGTGTTCAGGTCGACGGCACCGGTCGGGACGGTGGGCACCGGCGCCGTCCCGAACTCGGACAGCGTCACGGCACCCTCGGCGCCGTTGTTCGGCGACTCGATCTTGAGGAGGTAGGGGGTCCCGGTTGCGGCCACATAGCCGGTGCTGCCGTCCGAGGACCGGATGGCGACCGCCTGCTGGCCGTTGACCGTCGCCGTCCCGACCTTGGTGAACGTGCCGCTCGAGCCGAGTGAACCCATGAGCTGCTTGAGGTTGAACGAGTTCACCAGGTCCTTGGAGTCGGCGGCCGGGATTCCCGTCACCCACTTGCCGGCGAGGAGCGCTGCCGTGGCACCCGACCCCTGGCTCTGCCAGAACGCCGAGTCGGCCTGCATGTAGACGGTCGACCCGGTGGTGACGATCTGGAACGACCCCTTCTTCGCGGAGAAGCTCCCCTTGGAGATCGACGGGGTCAGGACCCAGTCGATGGTCATGTCCTGACCGGACGAGCGGATCTTGCCGGTGGCCCGGACGCTGGTGAGGCCCTTCATGGCCTTGACGCTGCTGGCGACGAGGGCATCGGCGGAGGCCGACGGGCCGGTCGTCGCAGTCGAACCGCTCGACCCTGTGCTTCCCGACGAGCCACAGGCGGCCAGTCCTCCACCCAGTGCGGCCACGGCGGCCACGGTCAGGGCTGTTCCTCCGTGCCGCGCCCACCCTCGGCTCCAACCACCGGTTCCCGCCGCCCCGGTCGATTGCCATGTCATCTGTCGTTCTCCCTGCCTGAGGGCACGGGTGCCGTTCACACCCGTGCAGCCCGCCGGGCGTTTCCCGGTGCCGGCACACTAGGCACGCGGGAGCGGCCCACGGGTGGATCCGCGACGCGTCCGGGGACCGGGATGACGGTACCGGTGCGGCGGTGGAGGCGGGTCAGGCGGTCGGTGCGGCGGCGGCCGGCGGCGCCACCTGGCCGGCGGCGGGCCCGACCGGGAAGTGGCAGGCCACCTGGTGGCCGGGGGCGACCTCGCGCAGCAGGGGCTCCTCCTCGGCGCACCGGGCCTGCACGTAGGGGCAGCGGGTGCGGAACCGGCAACCCGACGGGGGGTTGAGCGGGGAGGGGAGCTCACCGGTCAGGGCCTTGTGGGCCGACGTGTGGTCCGGATCGGGCTCCGGGATCGAGGCCAGCAGGGCTTCGGTGTACGGGTGGGCGGCGGCCCGGTAGAGCTCGTCGGACCCGGCCACCTCGACCAGCTTGCCGAGGTACATGACGGCCACCCGGTCGCTGACGTTCTTCACCACGGCGAGGTCGTGGGCGATGAAGACCATGGTCAGCCGGAACTGCTCCTTCAGGTCGGCCAGCAGGTTGAGGATCTGGGCCTGGACCGACACGTCGAGGGCGGAGACCGGCTCGTCGCAGATGAGGAGGTCGGGATCGGCCATGAGGGCCCGGGCGATGCTGATCCGCTGGCACTGGCCACCGGAGAACTCGCCCGGCAGCCGGTCGCCGGCCACGTCGGCGTCGATGCCCACGGCATCGAGCATCTCGTGCACCTTGGCCGCCCGCTCCTCCTTGGTGCCCCGCTTCCAGATCACCAGGGGCTCGGCCACGATGTCCTTGATCCGACGTCTCGGGTTGAGCGAGGAGATCGGGTCCTGGAAGATCATCTGGATCTTGGTCCGGAGCTGGCGGAGCTCCTTGCCCTTCATGCCGTTGAGGTCCACACCCTGGTACACGATGGCGCCCGAGGTGGCCGGCTGGACCTGCACCAGGGTGCGACCGGTCGTGGACTTGCCGCAGCCGGACTCACCGACGAGGCCGAGCGTCTCGCCCTGGCGGACCTGGAAGGTGACGCCGGACACGGCCTGGACGCGCTGCCGGCCGCTCTTGAACTCCACGACCAGGTTCTGTACGTCGAGCACGACGTCGCCGTCCTGGTTGGCGGTGGTGTCGGTGGTGTCGAGCTCGCTCATGCGTCCGCCTCTGCCGTGGGGTCGGGATCGGCCGCGCCGGCCGTGGGCACGGCGGCCGGGGCGGACGCCGACAACGAGACGGGGACCGATGGTGCCGTCGACTTGCCGTCGACCAGCGGGAACCAGCAGGCGAAGAGGTGGTCGGGCGAGCCGACGGTGCGCAGCGGCGGATCCGACTCCCGGCACTTGTCCTGGACGTAGGGGCAGCGCGGCGCGAACCGGCAGCCCGGGGGCGGATTGATCAGATCGGGGGGTCGGCCGCCGATGGCGTGCAGCCGGGCCCCGCTCGGATCGGCCAGGCGGGGGATCGAGTCCATCAGCGCCTGGGTGTAGGGCATCTTGGTGTCGCTGAACAGGGTCCGGGTGGGCGCCCGCTCGACGATGCGCCCCGCGTACATGACGATGATGTCGTCGGCCCGGCTGGCCACCACCCCGAGGTCGTGGGTGACCAGGATGACGGCCATGTGCCGCTCGCGCTGGAGGTCGGCGAGCAGGTCGAGGATCTGGGCCTGGACGGTCACGTCGAGGCCGGTGGTGGGCTCGTCGGCCATGACCAGGCGGGGGGCGCAGGCCAGGGCGATGGCGATCATCACCCGCTGGCGCATGCCGCCCGAGAGCTGGAACGGGTACCAGCGCACGCGTTCCTCGGGTGAGGGGATCCCCACCGACCGCAGGAGCTCGACGGCCGTCGAGGTGGCCTCCTTCTTGTCCATGTCCAGGTGGAGCCGGAGCGACTCGCAGATCTGGTCCCCGATCCGCTTCACCGGGTTCAGTGCGGTCATCGGGTCCTGGAAGATCATGCTCAGCTCGGCGCCCCACACCTGGCGGAGCTCCTTGTCCTCCATGGCCGTCATGTCGTGCCCGGCGAAGTGGACGGTGCCGCTGCGGATCACGTCACGCGGGGGGAGCAGGCCCATGATCGAGCGGGACAGGACCGTCTTGCCCGACCCCGACTCGCCCACGATGCCCAGGGTCTTGCCCTCGTTGACCTCGAAGGACACCCCGTCGACGGCTTTGACCGTGCCCCGCGCCGTCCGGAACGAGGTGTGCACGTCGTCGACGACCAGGAGCGGGCCCTCGTGGGTCCCGACGTCCTTGAACTCGAGCGTGGCGGCGGGCCGGCCCCGGCGCATGGCCATCAGAGCAGCCCCTCGCGGATGTCGAACCGCTGGCGCAGGCGGTCGCCGATGAGGTTGATCGACCACAGCAGCAGGAACATGGCCATGGCCGGCCACAGCATGATGTAGGGGTTGCTGCTCAGGGCGCCGTTGGCCGTGCCCTCGTTGATCAGGTTCCCCCACGACGGGGTGGGGAGCGCCACCGACAGGCCGAGGAAGGCCAGGGTGCCCTCGATCACGATGAGGCCGGCCACGGTGATGAGGCTGAAGGTGACGGTCACCGGGATGACGTTGGGGAGGATCTCGCGGAGCACGATGCGGGTGTCGGTGGCCCCCATGGTCTTGGCCGCGATGACGAAGTCCCGCTGGGCGAAGGAGAGGCTGGAGGCGCGGATCACCCGGTACATCAAGGGGATGGTGGCGATCCCCAGGATGATCGTGATGTGGAAGAGCGAGGCACCCCAGAAGGTGACGATGGCGATGACGGCCACGATGGCCGGGAAGGCGAGGATGATGAACGAGCCGGCGTTGAGGGCGATGTCGATGCGTCCGCCCCGGTAGCCCGAGATGAGCCCGGCGGTGCCGCCGAAGACGAGGCCGATGAGCACCCCGAGGAAGCCGACGATGAGGGAGACCCGGGCCCCGAACACCAGCCGGGACAGCAGGTCCCGCCCGAGGTCGTCGGTGCCCAGCAGGTGGGAGCTGCTGGGGGCCTGGTTGAGTGCGCTGTAGTTCCCGAAGTTGGGGTTCTGGAGGGGGAGCACGTTGGCCAGGACCGCCGAGAACAGGACGACCGTCACGAATCCGAGGGCGAACCAGAACAGGAAGCCGAACGGGCGCTTCTTCAGCGGCTCGGCGTTCGGGTCGACCGGCTCGCGCTGCTGCATGTCGAGGATGGCCTCGTCCGTGGCGGCGGTCATCGGAATCCGGTTGCCGAGCATCTTGGTCGAGGAGTTCGTGTCGAGGAGCTCTCTGTCGTCAGGCATGGATCACTCCCGTACCACCCTCGGATCGACGATGGTGAAGATGAAGTCGATGATGAACTGGATCACCACGAAGGCGATGGCGACCACCAGGGAGATGCCCTGGACGACCAGGTAGTCGCGCTGCTCGACGGCCTGGACCAGTGCGTACCCGATGCCCGGCATGGCGAACAGGGCCTCGACCACGAACGTCCCGGCGATGAGGCTGCCGATGTTGATGCCGGCCGCGGCCAGGAGCGAGAAGCTGGACGGGCGGAAGGCGTGGCGCCACATGATCCGGCGGTTGGACAGCCCCTTGGACCGGGCCATGGTGATGAAGTCCTGCTGGAGGGTGCTGATGAGGTCGGAGCGCAACAGCCGGAAGTAGACGGCGATCGATCCGGCCGTGATGGCCACGGCGGGCAGGATCATGTCGTGGATGTTGGTGGCCGGGCTCTGGTTGAACGGGACGTACCCCGTGGCCGGGAACCAGCCGAGGCCCACGGCGAAGACGGCCACCAGGATGGGCGCCACCACGAAGGGCGGCAGGGCCAGCAGCCCGAACGTGGTGGTCGTGGAGATGTTGTCCAGCGCCCGGTTGGGCTTGCGGGACACGATCAGGGCCAACGGGATGGCCACGGCGAAGGCCAGGATCTGGCTGAGGAGGATCAGCTCGATGGAGACGGGCGCCCCGGTGGCCAGGATGTGGGTCACCGACTCGTGGTTGAGGTACGAGGTGCCGAGGTTGCCGTGGAAGGCCGCGCTCAGCCAGATCGTGTACTGGTGCCACAGGGGCAGGTTGAGGCCGAGCTGCTTGAGGAGGATCGCCCGGTTGGCCGCGGTGTCGTTGGCCCCGAGGATCTGGGTGGTGGGGTCGCCGGGCAGCAGGTGGACGAGCATGAACACCAGCACGGAGATGACGAACGACACCACCAGCAGCTGGAGGAACCGCCTGATCAGGTACTTGCCCATACGACTCCCGCGGTTCCCTCGGCCGTCCGGCTACTTCGACAGCCAGATGGCCGTCGGGCTGAAGATACCCTCATCGAAGGCGTAGGCCTTCATGCCGTTGGGCAGGGTCGGGTTGGCGAAGTTCTGCACCCGGTCGGTGGCCACCTCGGCGAACAGGTACTGCCCGAGCCACAGGTAGGGGAGGTCCTTCGCCAGCTGCTTGTTGACCGTCTGGTAGGCGGTGACCCGGGCGGCCTGGTCGGTGGTGTGGCGACCGGTCAGCATGTTCTGCTCGATGACCGGGTCCGAGTTGCGGGGGAAGTTGAGGGCGATGCTCCCGACCGGGCCGGCCGTCGTGGTGCTCCACCACACGTAGTTGAGGTCGGGGTTCACGGCGCCGAACTGGTAGGAGGTGGCCGCCTGGAACTTCCCGCTGATGAAGTCCGAGATGAGGTTGGCCTGCTCGATCTGGCTGATGGACACGTCGAACCCGACCTGCTTCCACATCTGCTGGATGATCTGGACCACCTGGGCCAGGCGGGGGTCGGTGATGGTGAGCAGCTGGAGGGACGGGGTACCGTGCTCGGCCTTGTAGGAGGCGACGAGCTTGCGGGCACCGGCCGGGTCGAACGTCGGGTAGCCGGTGTCCGAGTAGTACGGGGAGTCGGGGAGGAAGAGCCCGTTCATCGGCTTGGTGAGTCCACCGCCGAAGATCTTCAGGACCGTGGTCGGGTTGAGGCTCTTGGCCAGGGCCTGGCGGATGCGGAGGTCGTTGGTGGGCGCCACCGCGGTGTTGAGCATGATGAAGGCCACCGACGGTTCGCCGATGACCCCGGTCAGCGTGTCGACCAACTGGTAGCCCGCCTGCCCCTGGAACCGCTGTGATGGTGTTGGGATCGGTCGAGCCGATCATGTCGACGCCGCCGGTCTTGAGGGTGGACTCGCGCTGGATCGTGTCGGGGATCGGCCGGAGGGTGATCTGGTCGAGGTAGGGGAGTCCCTTGCGCCAGTAGCTCGGGTTCTTGGTCGCCGTGAAATGGTTGTTGGGCGTCCACTCCTTGAAGATGAACGGCCCCGTGCCCACCGGCGTCGGCGCCGAGTTCCCGTTCTTGTACTGGTCGATCATGGCCTGACCGAACACGTAGCCGACCTGGGTGGACAGGCCGGCGGGGAAGGCGGGGTTCGGCGCGGTCAACTTGTACTCGACCGTCAGGGGCCGGTGACCGTGCACGACACGACCTGGGTCAGGGCCTGGCCGGTGAGGAGCGACGCCTTCGAGCGCGGCGAAGTTGTTGGCGAGCACCGTGGCGGTGAGGTCGCTGCCGTCGTTGAACTTGACGCCGGACCGCAGGACCAGGGTCCAGGTGTCGAAGGTGGAGTTCGGCGTGCAGGACTGGGCCAGGTAGGGCTGGATGGTGCCGTCGGCGGCGATGGCCATGAGCGGGTCGTAGAGGCACTGGGCGTAGATGTAGCCGCTGGTGTCCCAGTGGTTCTGGGCGGGTAGAAGCCGTCGATCTCGGACAGCAGGCCGACGGCCAGCGAGCCACCCGGTACCGGGGTGCCGGTCCCGACGCCGGGCGTTCCCGAGGATGCGGTGGTGGACGAGGAGCTCGACGACGACGAACAGGCGGCCAGCGCGCTGCCCGCGGCACCGGCCAGCACGACCGCCCCTCCGGCGGCCGCCCCCTTGGCCATGAAGGTACGTCGACTGATCCCGTGCTCGTCCGACATTCGCTCTCCCCCGACTGCATGCTCGCGGCCGCCTGGCAGGCGACCTGGTGTCGTCCGCAGGCGCATCAGCTCCCCCCCACGGACTCCTGAACTGCTGGCACTGACTCTGCCACAGGAGCACAGCACCGTGGGCGCACAGTACTGCCCGCCGGGACAGGGGTCCATGCACCGGCCGGGGCGATCCGGACCACCCCGGGTCCCGGCCGCGCCGGCGGCCTGGGTACCATGCGGGCCATGGATGCCGCACCCCCCGGACCCCCGCTGTCCGTCGACGCCCCCGACGAGGCGCACGGGACGGTCGGTGCCACACCGTCGATCCGGCCCGTCCACGCCCCGGAGCACCCCGACCGGGCGGACGCGGCGCGCGGGACGGCACCGGCGGTCGGCGCCGGCGGCGATCCCGAGGGCCAGCCGTTCTCGCGGACCACGGTCGTCCTGCTGGTCGGTCGGCACCGTGGTCGCCGTGGTGGTGGGACTGGTCCTCCGGTTCTGGACCCGGTCCGACCTTTGGCTCGACGAGGCCCTGACCGTCAACATCGCCCGGTTCCCCCTCCACGACCTCCCCAGCTACCTGAAGCGCGACGGGGCGCCGCCGCTCTTCTACGTGCTGCTGCACTTCTGGACGGGCCTGTTCGGCACCTCGGACGTGGCCGTCCGGTCGTTGTCCGGGCTGTTCGGCGTGGCGACCATCCCGTTGGCCTGGCTGGCCGGCCGGCGGCTCGGCGGCCGCTGGGCGGCCTGGGCGGCCATGCTGCTCGTGGCCACCTCGCCCTTCGCCGTCCGCTACGACACCGAGGCCCGGATGTACTCGCTCGTGGCCCTGTTGACGCTGCTCGGCTTCCTGGCCCTCGACCGGGCGCTGCGGCGCCCCGCGGGCCGGCAACCTGGTGGCCGTGGCCGCGGTGACGGGCCTGCTCCTCTACTCCCACTACTGGTCGATCTACCTGTTGGCCACCACCATGGTGTGGCTGGTGTTCCAGGCCTGGAGGGGACGCCCGGCGTGGCGGCGCGGGGCCCGGGCCGCCCTGGTGGCCGCCGTGGTCGGCTGCCTCACCTTCCTGCCCTGGGTGCCGACCTTCCTCTTCCAGTCGAGGCACACCGGGACACCGTGGGCCACGCCGGCCAGCTTCGCGGCCATGGTCAATGCCGTGGCGTCGTTCGCCGGCGGCAGCACCAGCCAGGGCCGGGCCCTCGCCCTCCTCTTCTTCGCCCTGTCGGGACTGGGCCTGTTCGGCCTGGCCACCGACCGGCTCCACATCGACCTCGACATCCGGACCCGGCCCCTCGGCCGCCCGTTGGCCGTGGTCGTGCTCGGCACGCTGGCCGCCGCCATCATCGGGGGGCTGGCCTCCAACAGCGCCTTCGACGCCCGCTACGCCTCGGTGGTGTTCATCCCGCTCATCCTGATGGTGTCCCTCGGGATCACGGTGTTCCGGGACCGCCATGTGCGGGTCGGCGATGCTGGCCCTGGCCATGGCGCTCGGGATCGCCGCCTCGGTGCCCAACGTGACCACCAACCGGACCCAGGCCGGCGAGGTGGCGGCCGCCATCGCGCCACCGCCAGACCCGGGGACGTGGTGGCCTACTGCCCGGACCAGTTCGGGCCGGCCGTCGACCGCCTGCTCCCCGCCGGGCGCTACCGACAGGTGACCTTCCCCCGGGGCACCGGACCGGCCTTCGTCAACTGGGTCGACTACGCCGACGCCGTCGGGCCGCCTCGCCGGTCACCTTCGCCCAGCAGGTCGAGTCCCTGGCGGCCGGGGGCCACCAGATCTTCATGGTGTGGGCGCCGGGCTACCAGGCGTTCGGCCTCAGGTGCGAGGGGGTCGTCCAGACCCTGCAGGGGAACCCGGCCTACCACTCGACGGGCCGTCGTGGTCGGGGACGACAAGGCGTTCTACCAACCGATGTCGCTGGTCCGCCTGACGCCGAACGGGTCCTGACCGGGTGGCCGTGGGGGTCCCGACGGCGCTGGCCGAGCAGGGCGACCCCGTCGCCGGCGTCGCCGCTGCGGCGCCACCTGGGCTCCTGGGCCGTGCCGTGGTCGAGGTCCTGCCGGCCTGGGTCGTGGCCCGGGTGCTGGTGGCCGGCGCCCTGGTGGCGGCCCACCTGTCGGTGCGTCGGTGCGCCCCGACAACCCGACGGCCCTGCAGCGGGTCCACGACGGCCTGCTCGGGTGGGACGCCGGCTGGTACCGGGCGATCGCCGACCACGGCTACGCGGCGGCCGGACGCGAGTCGCTGCGCTTCTTCCCGCTCTTCCCGCTCCTCGGCCGGGGCCTCGGCCACGTGCCCGGCCTCGGACCGGGCCCGCGCTCGTCCTGGTGGCCAACGTCGCCTCGTTGGCTGGCCATGGCCGGACTGCTCCTCCTGGTCCGCCACGACCTGGGCGGCACCTGGGCGACCCCGGGCTGGCCCGCCGATCGGTGTGGCTCCTGGCCCTGGCCCCGCCGGCCTACGCCCTGGTGCTGGGCTATGCGGACGCCGTGCTCCTGCCGTGCGCGGTGGGGGTGTTCCTCGGCATCCGCACCGACCGGTGGTGGTGGGCGGCGGCGGCCGGGCTGGCCGCCGGCGCCGTCCGTCCCGTCGGCGTCCTCCTGCTGGTGCCGGTGGCCGTCGAACTGTGGTCCCGGCGCCACGGCTCGCCGCCGCACGGGCGCGGGTCGGCGGCAGTGGCCGCCCTGGTGGCGCCGCTGGTCGGCGCGGGGGCCTACCTGGTCTGGGTCGGCCACCGGTTCGCCGATGCCTGGCTGCCCTTCACCGTCCAGCAGCAGGGCGGCCACCGCGGCCGGCTCGCCGCACCGTTCGACGCCATGTGGCACGACCTGCGTCGACGCCGCGCGTGGGCCACCACGTGGGCAGCGCCCTCCACATCCCCTGGGTGGTGGTGTGCGTGGCCCTGGCCGTGGTGGCCTGGCGACGGCTGCCGCACGTCGTACGCCCTGTTCGCCACGGCCGTCCTGGTGGTGTCCCTCAGCAGCACCAACCTGGACTCGTTCGAGCGCTACGCCCTCGGTGCCTTCCCCCTGGTCGTGGCCGCCTCGACCGGCACCTCCCGGCGGTCCGTGGAGGTCGTCGTGCTGGTGGCGTCGGCCGCCGCCATGACCGGCTACGCCACCTTGAGCTTCCTCGGCATCGTGGTTCCGTAGGCACCGTCGGCCCGCCGTCCGGCACGTTCCTCCGGGGGCGCCGGGGGAGCCACTATCCTGCCGGGCGCAGGGCGTTGCCGACGCCCCTCCGCCGACAGGGCGGGAGGGGACCCGTGGGAGGCGGGTGGTCGGACGGCCCGCCAGTCGCACCGGGGCCCGACGCCCCGAACAGCATGGCCAACGGCCGGATCCACCCGCCCCCGGCCACCGGAACCAGAAGAAACGGATCGCACCGCATGGCAACGCCGCCCACCCCGAGCCCTCGCCCGACCGCCCGTCGCCGCACCGCACCGACGCCCCGGTGGTGGTCATCGGAGGGGGCCCGGCCGGGCTGACCGCCGCCTACCGGCTCGCCCAGGCGGGTGACCCGGTGGTCGTGGTCGAGCAGGACACCGTCCTCGGCGGGCATCAGCCGCACGGTGGAGCGGGACGGGTGGCGCTTCGACATCGGGGGCCACCGGTTCTTCACCAAGGTGGTGCCGGTCGAGGAGTTCTGGCACGAGATCCTGACCGACGAGGACTTCCTGCTGCGCCCCCGGATGAGCCGCATCTTCTACGGCGGCAAGTACTACGACTACCCGATCAAGCTGGGCAACGCCCTCTCCAACCTCGGGATCGTGGAAGCGGTCCGCTGCGGGCTCTCCTTCCTGTGGGTGCGGATCCGTCCGCCGAAGGACCTGACCACCCTCGAGGGGTACATCGTCTCCAACTACGGGTGGCGGCTCTACCACCACTTCTTCAAGACCTACAACGAGAAGGTCTGGGGCGTCCCCGCCTCCGAGCTGTCCGCCGACTGGGGGGCACAGCGGATCAAGGGCATGTCGCTGTGGAACGCGGTGTGGGAGCCGATCCGGTCGTCGCTCGGGAGCCGTCGGCGACAAGTCGCGTCAGGTGACCAGCCTCATCGAGGAGTTCCAGTACCCGAAGTACGGCCCGGGGATGATGTGGGAGCGCTGCGCCGAGCTGGTGGTCGACCTCGGCGGCCAGGTCCGCATGGAGACGTCGGCCGCCGCCGTCCACGTGGAGGACGGCAGGGCCGTGGCCGTGACCGTGGACCACGGGGGCAGCACCGAGCGGATCGGGGCCGAGCACGTGATCTCCTCGATGCCGTTCACCGCCCTGGCCCGCGTGGTCGACCCGCCGGTGCCCGCCGAGGTGCTGCAGGCGGCCGACGACCTCCACTACCGGGACTTCCTCACCGTGGCCCTGGTGGTGCCCCTGGACCGCGGGTTCCCCGACAACTGGATCTACATCCACTCGCCCGACGTGAAGGTGGGGCGGATCCAGAACTTCGGGTCGTGGTCGCCGTACCTGGTGAAGGACGGCCGGACGTGCCTGGGCATGGAGTACTTCGTCTTCGAGGGCGACGAGCTGTGGACCATGAGCGACGACGACCTGGTGGCCCTCGGCACCAAGGAGCTGGCCGCCATCGGGCTGGTCGACGCCTCGGACGTCGAGGCCGGGTACGTGGTGCGCATGCCCAAGGCCTATCCGGTCTACGACGACGTCTACCGCGACAACGTCGACGTCATCCGGCGGTGGTTCGAGGAGCACGCGCCGAACGTCCACCCGGTGGGACGCAACGGGATGCACAAGTACAACAACCAGGACCACTCGATGTACACGGCGATGCTGACCGTGGAGAACATCCACGGGGCCGGGCACGACATCTGGTCGGTCAACGTCGAAGAGGAGTACCACGAGACGGCCGAGCGCGATCCGTCGCCCGGAGCGGCGTCGGGTGCCACCGGGCGGGACGCGCCGATCCTGCCCCGCCGCGCCGGTTGACCGAGGGCCCGGGTTCCGCCGGGGACGCCGGTGCCACGCCGCGCCTGCCGGCCGGCGCCGGGGCGGCGGGGGGACGCCCCGACGGGGAGCCGGACCTGGACCTGATCCTGGAGGAGGTCGAGACGGTCGTCGACCCGATCGCCGAGTCGGCCGCCCTCGGCCCGGCCATCGGCATCGCGGTGGCCGGCGGGCCCCTGGTCCCGCTGCCCCCCGACGAGGCCGCGCCCGGCCTCGTCGGGTCGGACAACTCGGTCAAGGCCGGGCTCCTCCAGGCCGGGCCGGTGGCCATCGCCGGACTGGTGGTCAACGCCGCGGCCGCCCTCCTGGTGATCGCCGTGGCCCGCCTGGTGTCGTCCCGCTCCTACGGCGAGATCGCCCAGTTGCTCGGCCTCTTCTTCATCCTGTCGATGCCGGGATCCGCCGTCCTGGTGGGCGTCGTGCGCCGGGTGACCGGGTTCCAGGCCTCCGGCCAGTCCCCCCTGGTCCGGGGGTGGGTCTCGCGGGTCCACCGGATCTGCCTGATCGCCATCGGCATCGAACTGGTGCTGGTGCTCGCCCTCCAGGGCTGGATCGCCCGGTGGCTGGGGCTGCCCAACGGCCAGGGCGTGGTCCTGATCCTGATGGCCGCCGGCATCTGGATCCTCCTCAGCGTCGACCGCGGGCTGCTCCAGGCCCACCGGAGCTACCGGCCCCTGGCCGGCAACCTCCTGGTCGAAGGTGGGATCCGCACCGCCTTCGTCCTGGTCCTGGTGGCCGGCGGGGCCGGGGTGGCCGGGTACGCCCTGGGGGTCTTCGTCAGCGAGGTGGTGGCCACCGCCCACGCCCACTGGCTGGCCCGTCGGGCCTGGGCCGACCCGACGACCGCCCCGGTGGTCCGCGACGCCGGGAGCGACCGCGCGGTGGTCGACCGTCCCCCCGGCGAGATGCTGGCCCGCCGGAAGCTGGTGGCCGACGTGTCGGCGGCCTTCGTCGGCCTGGCCCTGCTCGGCCTCCTCCAGAACATCGACGTGATCCTGCTGGGTCGGCTCGACCACGCCCACGTCGGGCCGTACGCGGCCATCTCGGTGGCGTCCAAGGGACTGGTGTTCGGTGCCCTCGCCCTCGGCGCCTACCTGCTCCCCGAGGCGACGATCCGGTGGAACGAGGGTGGGCACGCCATCCGCCAACTCGGGGTCACCCTGCTGTTCCTGGCCGTGCCCGCCGTCGTGCTCCTGGGCATCTCGGTCTTCGTGCCGCGCCAATTCCTGACCCTGGTGTTCTCGGCCCGGCTCGCCACCGCGGCGTCCGCCTTCGCCCCGTTGGTGCTGGCCATGATGTGCCTGTCCTTCACCGTGCTGGTGACCAACTACCTGTTCGGCACGGGATCCCGCTGGATCGTCCTCCTGTTGGCCGCCGGGTCCGCCCTGGCCGTGGTGCTCGTGACCGTGGCCGGCGGCCGACCACGGGCGACGGCCTGGGCCGACCTGATCGTCCAGGGGCTGCTGGCCTTCGGCATGGGGGTGGCGTTCCTGGCCATCCACATCCGCCACCGCGGCCAGCACTGGTCGAGACGGTTCGGGTGGCAGCGGGTGGCTCGGGCGACCTGACCGCCGGCCGGGTGGCGTACGGGGCCCGGACCCGCGGTGGCGGGCGCCGTCGGCCTCCCGGGTCCCCCGGAAGCGGGTCCGGTACACTCCGGCCATGCAGCATCCAGGGGGAGCAGTGGGGAACGCGGACCGGTGACGCCGGGCCGCAGACCGTCCCATGCCGCGGCCGACGCCTCGGTCACCCAGCTCAACGCCCCCCAGGAGCACCCGTCGGAGGGGGCCGCGGCGGCGTCCGCCGCCGACCACCCCTCGGCCCAGGGGGTCCCGTCATCGGGCCCGGTGCCCCTGTTCGCCGGCATGCCCCTCGGGGAGATCGCCGAGCGGTCCGGGCTGAAGCGCATCGACGTGCTGGCCTGGCGGGACTTCGACGACCCCGAGGCGGGCGGCAGCGAGCTCCACGCCCACCGGGTCATCGCCGCCTGGTCCAAGGCGGGGCTGGACGTGTCCATGACCACCTCGTCGGTGCCCGACGGCCGCCGGGTGGTCCGGCGGGACGGCTACCGGGTCATCCGCCGGGCCGGCCGGTACTCGGTCTTCCCCCGGTCGATCCTGTCCGGGGCGGTCGGTCGGATCGGCACCGGGGACGGCGTGGTGGAGATCTGGAACGGCATGCCGTTCTTCAGCCCCCTGTGGTCCCGCAGCCCGCAGATCACCTTCCTCCACCATGTGCACGCCGAGATGTGGAAGATGGTGCTGCCGCGGGGCCTGGCCGAACTCGGCCACCTGCTGGAGCACCGGATCGCGCCGCCGTGCTACCGCGGGAGCCGGATCGTCACCCTCTCCCAGTCCTCCAAGGCCGAGATCGTGGAGCGCCTGCGCCTGTCGCCGGAACGGATCACCGTGACCCCGCCGGGCGTCGAGCCCCGGTTCACCCCCGGTGGCGAGCGGTCGCCGACGCCGCTGGTGGTGGCGGTGGGCCGCCTGGTGCCGGTCAAGCGGTTCCCGCTGCTCGTCGACGCCCTGGTCCGGCTGAAGGCCGCCCATCCGGACCTCCGGGCGGTGGTGGCCGGCGAGGGCTACGAGCGGCCCGCCCTCGAGTCGTTGATCCGGGCGCACGGCGCCGAGGACTGGATCGACCTGCCGGGCTTCGTCGACGACGACGCGCTCCTCGACCTGTACCGCTCGGCATGGGTGGTGGCCTCGTCGTCGTTGCGCGAGGGCTGGGGCATGACGGTCACCGAGGCGGGTGCCTGCGGCACCCCGTCGGTCGCCACCCGGATCGGTGGGCACGAGGACGCGGTGGACGACGGGAAGTCGGGCATCCTGGTCGACGGCGTCGACGACATGGTGGCCGCCCTCGATGCCGTGGTGCGCGACGAGGTCCTGCGCCGACGCCTCGGCATCGGTGCGCTCGACCATGCCAGCCGACTCACGTGGGACGCCACCGCACGCGGCACACTGGCCGCACTGGGCGGCGAGGCGCTGGCCCGCGACGTCTGACCGCACGGGCGTCCGACCCCAGGGGCATCCCCCCGGCCGTCCGCACGGGCGCCCGGGGTCACGACCCGGTGGGAAGGGGCGCCGGTTCGGCTCGGTCGTCGGGGTCGGGCGTTCCGCCGTCCCTCCGGTCCGGTCGGCGTCGGCGGGCCCGCAGGACGGCGTCGACGATGCCGTCGGCCCCCAGGAACACGACGCCGGCCCAGGCCCAGTCGCTGGCCGCGCCGAACGACTGCGGCCAGGCCCCGTTGTCCGGCATCGTGATCTGACTCTGGTGGACGGCGACGTAGAGGCCGGCGGTGGCCACGCAGCCCACGGCGGCGATGGCCAGGAGGAACCGGAGGCGGGGCACGAGCAGGACCACCAACGTGGCGCCGCCCACGGCCAGGCCGGCCACCGGGGACGTGATGGCGGCGGCCACCCCGGCGGCCACCACGGCGGCCACGACCGCCACCACCACCGAGGCCCGGGGGCCCTCCGCCCCGAACGGGATCTGCAGGCTCGGACGCTCGTCGAGGGCCAGGGCCTCGGGTGCCAGGCCGTCGGCCGGCGTCCAGGCGTCCGGCGGCGAGCCGTCCCCGGACGATCCGTCGACGGGGGACCGTCCCCGTCCGTGGGCTCCACGGCGTCGACGGCGCCGGGTCGGCCACACCGCGAGCACCAGGCAGCCGAGGAGCGCCACCACCGAGACCAGCACCGCCCAGTTGGCCGTCTTCTGCGGGGCCCAGGTCATGGTCACGTCCAGCTGCCCGTGGTGGGCGAACTTGGCGACGGTGGCCGGATCGACGCGCCAGCCGTTGGCGAAGGAGTCGATGAGCACCTGCTTGCCCAGCCCCGGCCCCCCGTCGATGGTGGCGGTCCACCCCTTGTTGATCGACTCACCCAGGATCAGGTCGAACGGGACGCCTCCGCTCGAGGGCGAGACCCCCTGCACGGTGGCGTGGATGGTGGTGGCCGTCTGGGAGTCGACCACCACCGCGGGGGACGGAGCCACCGTGGGTGGGGCGACGGTGGTGGCCGAGGCCGGCGGCATGGCGCCCCCGCCCGGGGCCGAGTCGAACACCAACTGGTCGAGGTCGTAGGCGGCCACCTGGCCCAGGGCCGACCGCAGGGTGTGGTCGCCGGGCCCGAGGGTGAGCCCGCCGGCGTCCGGGCCGCACAGGGCGACGGCCAGCGGCTTGCGGTCGAGGGCATCGGCGGAGGTGCCGGTCACCTGGATCCACACCGGGTTGCCGTCCACGGTGAGGAGGTCGTTGCGGCACGAGCTGGGGATGTCGGTCGGGACCGGGGCGGCCGACACGCCGGGGAAGCCGACGGAGGCGATCCCGACGGGCAGGGCGATGGGCGTCTGCGAGTAGTAGTCCAACGTGTCGACGATGCGGACCTTGTCGACGGTGATCCGCACACTGCGCCCGCGCAGGCCCGGGAAGGAGATCGGGACGTCGACCACCGAGCCGGCCACCGTCGAGTCGGCCAACGGCGGCAGGGTCACGGTGGCCTGGCCGCTGTCGGCGGTGACGGTCAGCTGGGTGGGAACCGAGTGGCGCCCGTCGGCCACGATCTGGAGGTCGAGGTGATCGAAGCTGAGCGGGCGGACGAAGTGGTACTGCAGCCACTGGCCGGCCTGGTGGGCGGCGCCGTACCCGGGCTCCCACACCGTGGACGGGTCGTTGTCGAGGGTGGCCATGGCGTTGGCCCGCAGGTCGTCGGGCAGGCGGCCGAGTGAGTAGGCGACCGTGCCCGTGTAGTCCGAGCCCGGCCGCCCGACCACCCGGTCGATCTCGTCGTCGGGGATGAGGGGCGAGATCCGGGCCTGCCCGACCAGCGAGAAGGTGCGGGCCGTGGGCAGCCAGAAGGTCCGCTGCAACGAGTGCTCGACGTCGGCCCGGGGCGGGGTGCCCGCCGACCGCAGCCGGGTCATCACCAACGTGAGGCGGTCGAGCTGGGACGCGGTCCCCGCCGCCCGCAGCAGGTCCTGGGGCATCGACACCGTCTCGTCGACCGACACACCCGGGATGCCCACCTCGGCGAAGCCCACCGAGCTGCGCGAGCCCACCGGGGCCGTCGGGTTGTCGACGACCACGCCGCTCACCGTGATGCGCAGGGTGGTGAAGGTCCTCGCCGGGAAGGTGACGACCTGGCCGGCCGGCGTGCGGGACGCCGGGCCGAGCGGGATGGTCACCGGGTGACCGCCGTCGAAGGTGAGGGTGACCTGGGTGATGTGCCGGTCGGGGTCGCCCGTCTGGGGCTGGACGAGCAGGAGCTGGCTCTCGGTGCGGGGCTTGGCCAGGACGACCTGCCACCACTCGCCGATCTGGCCGGTGAACGAGTTGGTCAGCCACGCCGTCTGGGGGTTGCCGTCGAGGGCGGCGGCCGGGCGGTCCTCGGGCAGGTAGGTGATCGAGGAGCCGTAGGAGGAGGCGGTGACCGACGACACCCCGGCCAGCACCGTGGTCGTCTGGGCGTCGGCCGGCGCCCCCGGGAAGAGGTCGAGCGGGGCGTCGCTCGGGTCGGCCGTGTCCGGGCCCTGGGCGGCGGTCTCCGTGTAGCCGGTGTTCTCGTTGAGGGAGTTCCACCGGTAGCCCTGCTTGCGGTTGGTGTCGGTCACCACCAGGTTGGCCGGCTTGGCCAGCGTCGCCTTCTGGAGCGGCTTGTTCGGTGTCGAGGGTGCCCGAGTAGAGGATGGTCGGGTTGCCCGACAGCAGGCCCACCGAGGCGGCGCCGACCACCCCGTTGGCGTCCCCGGCCACCACCAGCGGGGTCGGCGGTCGACTCGGTGCGGACGATGGGCCGCGGGTTGGTCGACGGTGTACGAGACCAGCGGCGCCGGCCACCCGGGATTGGCCGGCAGGGCCAGCGAGCCCTCGCTGAAGTGGGGGAGGAGGGGCACGTTGGGACGGGGCGTGCCGTAGGGGACCGGGTCGAGCAGGCCCGGCGGGGTCGTGGCCAGCTGGGCGGCCACCACCTGGGGATTCGGGGTGTCGTAGCGCTCGTAGGCCTGGTCGTACTGGACCAGGACGTCACCCGCGTTCAGCAGCGACGCCATGGGGGCCAGGGCGTTCCAGTCCATGATGCCGTTCTGCAGCGGACCGTCCACCGCCTCCAGCACGTCGGCCGTGGGCAGCGAGCCCATGATCTGCTGCTCGTGGGTGGTGAACGGCCGGGTCATCAGCCCCGGGTACACCGTGTCGATCGTGTCGCCCCACCGCTGGGCGCCGAAGTTGTTGCCGGGCAGCGCGTACAGCCGCGTGCCCGGGTGGGCGCCGTCGAGGGCGGCGGCCGCCGCCCGGGTGTAGGCCGGCGGCACGGCCGGCTGGGTGAACCCGGTGGCCACGATCTGGCCCGACCACAGGGGCGCCGAGGCGCCGGCCACGGCGGCCACGGCGAAGGCGCCGATGGCCAGGCTGGTCTTGCGGACCCGGAAGCTGAGGGCGCTGACCCCGGCTCCGAGGAACATGGCCATGGACAGGATGATCAGCGGCGAGGCCCGGTCGGTCGACCGCATGGCCAGCCCGGCGGTGGTGTCCACCATGATCTTCTTGATCACCGAGCCCACGCCCGAGGGGTGCTGGTAGGGGTTGGGGCCGACGGCCATGACCATGCCGACCACGGTGATGAGGATGAAGTAGGTGCGGTAGCGCCACCGGCCGACGAAGGCGGCCAGGAAGGCCAGCACGGGCACGCTGAAGCTCCACAGGATCAGCGCGATGTTCTGGGTGTACATCACCGAGGTCTGCGTCCACGGCCCCACCCGGTCGGTGCCGTAGAAGTACCAGTAGCCGAGGCCGCGCAGGATCTCCGAGGCCAGGGAGGCGCCGCTGGTGGCCGGCACCGTCTCGGTGTACTTGAGGACGTTGACCCCGTAGGCCGCCTCGATCTGGAGGCCGACGGCCCACCACAGCGACACCAGGATGGTCAGCCCGGCCACCTTCCAGGCCACCCCCCAGGCCTTCCGCCAGGTGGAGTCCCTGGCCACCAGCACCGCGTAGGGGAGCCACAGCGCGGGCGCGATGCCGACGTAGAGGATGGAGCTGGCGTTGATGCCGCTGACCAGGGCCACGACCAGGGCGAACAGGGCCGGATACCGCCAGCCGCCCTTGCGGAGGGCCAGGACCACGAAGGCCAGCATCCACGGCAGTCCGGCCCACGGCATCAGGATGACCGAGATGCGGCCCGAGTACTGGAGGACGTAGGGGGTGAACATGAAGGCCACGGCGGTCACGTACCGGCCCGGTCCCCACAGGCCGAGCACCCGGCACAGGTAGAGGGCGCCGGCGCCGGCGGCGTAGAGCAGGCAACCCATCCACAGGCGCTGGGCCACCCACAGCGGGACGTGCAGTTCGGCCAGGACCCAGTAGAAGGGCCCCATGGGGAGCAGGTAGCCGATGTTCTCGTGGGTGACGGTCCCGAGCCCGACGTGGGGGTCCCACAGCGAGACGGCCTGGCGGATGTAGCGCCCCGGGTCGAGGTAGAGGTACGTCTTGGTGTCGTCGGTCACCACCCCGGGCTGGGCGGCCAGCATCGGCACGAAGGCCAGCACCGCGAGCGCCAGGTAGTCGACCCAGCGTCCGCAGGCCGCCGGGCGACCGCAGGCGTGCGTAGACGGAGCCCTTCCGAGCCGGTGGTCCGGTCCGTGGGCCCGGCGGGAGGGGGTTCTGGTTCCGGCACGAGTGGTCGGTAGTGTAAACAACGTCAGCGCCGGGGCGGCAGCACCGGCCGCCGACGACCAGGACGGGAGCCAGATGCACCAGGTCGAGCGACAGCCACGGGCGGAGCGGGGGGGCCCGGTGAGCGACGCCGCCGCCGCCGGGTCGGCAGCGGCGGGAGAAGCAGGGGACGCCACCTCACCGGCGAGCGCCCGATGGAGGGGGTCACCCCGGACTCGCTGCTGGCCCTCCACGCCGCCGGCTACCGGACGGTCATCGAGCGCCTGGGGGCGGGCACCGTCCTCGACGTCGGGCTGCGGCCAGGGCTTCGAGTCGGCCCGCTTCCTGGCCGACGACCGCCGGGTGGTCGGCGTCGACTACAGCCAGGAGGCGGTGGACCTGGCCCGCGCCAACTGGTCGGCCCGACGGGCTCGAGGTGGCCCAGATGAACGCCCTGGCCCTCGGCTTCGCCACCGGGAGCTTCGCCTGGGCGTGCTCGTCCCACCTGATCGAGCACTTCGACGAGCCCGAGGGCCACGTGGCCGAGCTGGCCCGGGTGCTGGACGACGACGGGACCGTGTTCTTCCTGACCCCGAACGCCCCGGCGGACTTCGAGAACCCGTTCCACATCCACCTCTTCGAGCCGCCCGAGCTGCGGGCCCTGCTGTCGCAGGTACTTCCACGACGTCACCATCCAGGGACTCGACGCCGTGCCCCACGTGAAGGCCGACTTCACCGCCCGGCGGGTCAAGGCCGAGAAGGTCCTGCGCCTCGACTTCCTCGACCTCCGCCACAAGATCCCGCGGTCGTGGTACGTGGGCTTCTACGCCTGGGCGCTGCCCATCGCCTACAAGGCTGATCGCCCGGGGCGACTCGGGCGGCGACCACCGGGATCACCGCCGACGACTTCTTCGTCACCGACGACCTCGACGCGACCACCATGGTGCTGTTCGCCACGGCCTCGCGGCCGCGGCGGACGCGCCTGACCCGGCGGAGGGGCGGACGGTGCTGACCGTCGGCCTGACCGGCAACATCGGGGCCGGCAAGTCCACCGTGGCCGAACTGCTGGTGGCCCGCGGCGCCCACCTGGTCGACGCCGACAAGGTGGCCCGCGAGGTGGTGGAGCCCGGTGCGCCGGCCTACCAGCCGCTGATCGACCGGTTCGGCCCCGGCATCCTGGACGCCGACGGCCGCATCGACCGCCCCAAGCTGGCCGAGGTCGCCTTCGGCGGGCCCGAGTCGGTGGCCGACCTCAACGCCATCGTCCACCCGGCCATCGGCGTGGCCATGATCGAGGGCAAGGACGCCCATGCCGGCACCGACGACATCGTGGTCATGGACATCCCGCTGCTGAAGGACTTCCACCGAGACTCCTCGCCCTCGACGCCGTCGATCGTGGTCGACGTCTCCCCCGAGGTCCGCCTGGAGCGCCTGACCACCCAGCGGGGGATGACCGAGGAGGACGTGCGGGCCCGCATGGCCGCCCAGCCCACCCGGGAGGAGCGCCTGGAGGGCGCCGACTTCGTGATCGACAACTCGGGCGACGCCGACCACCTGGCCCGCGAGGTCGACCGGGTCTGGGCGGCGCTGCTGGCGCATGCCCCACCCGGTCCCGGCGCCCGCGGAGGCACCGCCCGCCGGCTGAGCGCACCGGGCCTCCCCGACGGCGTCCGGGCCCGGCGTGGCCGTCACACCCGGCCGGTACCATCCAGGGCGTGCCCCCCTTCGAGGTCGTCTCGCCCTTCCGCCCTGCCGGTGACCAGCCCACGGCCATCGCCGGGCTGGTCGAGGGCCTCGAGCGCGGCGACCGGTACCAGACCCTGCTCGGCATCACCGGGTCGGGCAAGACGGCCACCATCGCCTGGACCGTCGAGGCCGTGCAGCGGCCGACGCTGATCATCGAGCCGAACAAGTCGCTGGCCGCCCAGCTGGCCGCCGAGCTGAAGGAGTTCTTCCCGAAGAACCGGGTCGAGTACTTCGTCTCCTACTACGACTACTACCAGCCCGAGGCGTACGTGCCCTCGTCGGACACCTACATCGAGAAGGACTCGTCCATCAACGACGAGATCGACCGGCTGCGCCACGCCTCCACGTCGTCGCTCCTGCTGCGGCCCGACACCATCGTGGTGGCCTCGGTGTCCTGCATCTACGGCCTCGGCTCGCCCGACGAGTACCGCGACCGCATCGTCGCCCTGCACCCGGGCAAGGAGGTACGAGCAGCGGGCCCTGCTGCGGCGCCTGGTCGAGCTCCAGTACTCGCGCAACGACGTCACCCTCAACCGGGGCCAGTTCCGGGTCCACGGCGACACGGTGGAGATCCACCCGGCCTACGAGTCCCGGGCCGTCCGCATCGAGTTCTTCGGCGACACGGTGGAGCGGATCCGCCCCTTCGACGTGCTGACCGGCGAGATCGGCGACGACCTCGAGGACCTGGTGGTCTTCGCCAACACCCACTACGGCACGGGCGACGAGCGGATGCGCCGGGCCGTCCTCGGCATCGAGGACGAGCTGCGGGGCCGCCTGGGCGAGCTCCAGGACGCCGGCAAGCTGCTCGAGGCCCAGCGGCTGCGGATGCGCACCGAGTACGACCTCGAGATGCTCGCCGAGACGGGGGTGTGCGGCGGGGTGGAGAACTACAGCCGCCACCTCGACGGCCGGGCCCCGGGCGAGCCGCCGTTCACCCTGCTCGACTTCTTCCCGAAGGACTTCCTCTGCGTCCTCGACGAGAGCCACGTGGCCGTGCCCCAGCTCCGGGGCCAGTACGCGGGCGACCGCTCGCGCAAGGAGACCCTGGTCGACCACGGCTTCCGGCTGCCGTCGGCCATGGACAACCGGCCGCTGCGCTTCGAGGAGTTCACCGAGCGGGTCGGCCAGGTCGATCCTGCTGTCGGCCACGCCCGGGCCGTGGGAGCTCGAGCACAGCACCAACGTCGTCGAGCAGGTCATCCGCCCGACCGGCCTGGTCGACCCCGAGGTCGACATCGTGCCGACCACCGGGCAGATCGACGACCTCCGGGCCCGCATCGACGCCACGGTGGCCGGCGGCTACCGGGTGCTGGTCACCACCCTCACCAAGAAGATGGCCGAGGACCTGACCGACTACCTGGCCGAGCAGGGGGTGCGGGTCCAGTACCTCCACTCGGACGTCGACACCATGGCCCGCATCGAGCTCCTGCGCGAGCTGCGGCTCGGGGTGTTCGACGTGCTGGTCGGCATCAACCTCCTGCGCGAGGGCCTCGACCTGCCCGAGGTGGCCCTGGTGGCCATCCTCGACGCCGACAAGGAGGGCTTCCTCCGCTCGGCGTCGTCGCTCATCCAGACCATGGGCCGGGCCGCCCGGAACGTCAACGGCCGGGTCGTCATGTACGCCGACCGGATCACCGACTCGATGACGGCGGCCATCGGCGAGACCCAGCGCCGCCGGGCCCGCCAGATCGCCTACAACGAGGCCCACGGGATCGACCCCCAGCACCATCACCAAGTCGGTCACCGACATCCTGGAGCGGGTGCGGGGCGACGCCTTCGCCTCCGGCGGCGAACCTGGCCGGCCTCACCCCGGTGGCGGGTCCCCGCCGCCAGAAGGGTGCCCGGGGGGAGCGGACCAGCGTCGACCCCCGGGCCGTGGCCGCCGAGATGGCCCACGCCCTCGGCCCCGACGCCGACGAGCTGTCCAGCCTCATCCACCGCCTCGACGCCGAGATGGTCAAGGCGGCCGAGGAGCTGCGGTTCGAGGAGGCGGCCCTGATCCGCGACGAGGTGGCCGAGCTCCGGGCCCTCCTGGCCCGCGACCCGGTGGACGGGAGCCCGGTGCTCCCCGGCTCCACCGCCGACGTCGATGTCCCGGCCCCTGCGTGACCCGGCCGACCGACCCCGCCGGAGGGCCGACCCGGCACCGGTATCCTCACCGCCATGGCTGATCGACTGGTGGTGCGCGGCGCGCGCGAGCACAACCTGCAGGACGTCTCGCTCGACCTGCCCCGCGACCGGCTGATCGTCTTCACCGGGCTGTCCGGCTCGGGCAAGTCGTCCCTGGCCTTCGACACCATCTACGCCGAGGGCCAGCGGCGCTACGTCGAGTCGCTCAGCGCCTACGCCCGCCAGTTCCTGGGCCAGATGGACAAGCCGGACGTGGACTTCATCGAAGGGCTGTCGCCGGCCATCTCGATCGACCAGAAGTCGGCGTCCCGCAATCCCCGCTCCACGGTCGGCACGGTCACCGAGGTCTACGACTACCTCCGCCTCCTCTACGCCCGCATCGGCAAGCCCCACTGCCCGACCTGCGGTCGCCCGGTGGCCCGCCAGAGCCCCCAGCAGATCGTGGACCGCATCCTGGCCCTCGACGACGGGACCCGGTTCCTGGTCCTCGCCCCCGTGGTCCGGGGGCGCAAGGGCGAGTACAGCGGCCTCCTCGACGACCTGGCCAAGCAGGGCTTCGCCCGGGTCCGGGTCGACGGCCAGTCCCTCGAGCTGTCCGACCGGGCCGACCTCGACCTGGCCCGCTACGAGACCCACACCATCGAGGTGGTGGTCGACCGCCTGATCCGCCGGGACGACATCCGGCGCCGCCTGACCGAGTCGTTGGAGACGGCCCTCGGCCTGGCCGAGGGCGTGGCCGAGATCGTGGTGGTCGACACCGACGGGACCGAGCAGGAGGCCATCACCTTCAGCCAGCACCTGGCCTGCACCCACTGCGGGATCAGCTTCGAGGACCCCTCGCCCCGGAACTTCTCCTTCAACTCGCCCTACGGGGCCTGCCCGGCCTGCACCGGCCTCGGCACCAAGTACGAGGTCGACCCCGAGCTGGTGGTGCCCGACCCGACCAAGTCCCTGTCCGAGGGGGCGCTGGCCCCGTGGTCCGGGGCCCGCAGCCAGTACTTCGAGCGGATGCAGTGGGCCGTGGCCGACCTCGGCGGGTTCTCGGTGGACACCCCGTGGGAGGAGCTCACCGCAGGCGGACCAGCACCTGGTCCTCTACGGCACCGGCGGCGAGCAGGTCCACCTCAAGTACCGCAACCGCTACGGCCGCCAGCGCTCGTTCCACTCCACCTACGAGGGGATCGTCAACTGGCTCGAGCGGCGCCACACCGAGGCCGACTCGGACTTCATCGCGCGACAACCTCGAGGGGTACCTGCGCGAGGTGCCCTGCCCCGTGTGCGGGGGCAGCCGGCTGAAGCCCGAGTCGCTGGCCGTGACCGTCGGGGGCTTCAACATCCACGCCCTGTGCTCCCTGCCCATCGGCCGGGCGGTCGCCGAGGTCGGGTCGCTCGAGCTGTCCGACCGCGACCACATGATCGCCGACCGGGTGTTCCGCGAGGTCCAGGAGCGGATGCAGTTCCTGCTCGACGTGGGCCTGGACTACCTGACCCTGGCCCGCTCGGCCGCCACCCTGTCGGGGGGCGAGGCCCAGCGCATCCGCCTGGCCAGCCAGATCGGCTCCGGCCTGGTCGGCGTGCTCTACGTGCTCGACGAGCCGTCCATCGGCCTCCACCAGCGGGACAACCAACGCCTCATCGGCACCCTCGAGCGGCTGCGCGACCTGGGCAACACCGTCATCGTGGTCGAGCACGACGAGGAGACGATCAAGGTGGCCGACCACGTGGTCGACGTCGGCCCGGGGGCGGGGGAGCACGGCGGTCGCATCGTCCACTCCGGCCCGGTGCGACGGGCCCGACGGGATCCTGGAGAATCCCGACTCGCTCACCGGGCAGTACCTGTCGGGGGCCAAGTCGATCCCGGTGCCCCAGTTCCGCCGACCCGGCAACGGCGACCACCTGGTCGTCCACGGCGCCCGGGAGCACAACCTGAAGGACGTGACCGTCGAGTTCCCGCTCGGGCAGCTGGTGGCCGTCACCGGCGTGTCCGGATCCGGGAAGTCCACCCTGGTCAACGACATCCTGCTGCGGTCGCTGGCCAAGCAGGTCCACCGGGCCAAGAGCCTGCCCGGCCTGCACCGGACCATCACCGGGGTGGAGCACATCGACAAGGTGGTGGACGTCGACCAGGCCCCGATCGGCCGGACGCCGCGGTCGAACCCGGCCACGTACACCGGCGTGTTCGACCACATCCGGAAGCTGTTCAGCCAGACCAACGAGGCCAAGGTGCGCGGCTACCTGCCCGGTCGGTTCTCGTTCAACGTGAAGGGCGGCCGGTGCGAGTCGTGCTCGGGCGACGGGACGCTGCGCATCGAGATGCACTTCCTGCCCGACATCTACGTGCCCTGCGAGGTGTGCCACGGGGCCCGCTACAACCGGGACACCCTCGAGGTCACCTTCCGGGGCAAGACCATCGCCGACGTGCTCGACCTGTCGTGCGAGGAGGCCCTCGGGTTCTTCGCCGCCCAGCCGCCCATCGCCCGGCACCTGCAGACCCTGGTCGACGTGGGCCTCGGCTACATCCGGCTCGGCCAGTCGGCCCCGACCCTGTCGGGGGGCGAGGCCCAGCGGGTCAAGCTGGCCTCCGAGCTCAGCCGGCGGTCGACGGGCACCACCCTGTACGTGCTCGACGAGCCGACCACCGGCCTCCACTTCGACGACGTGCGCAAGCTGCTCGACGTGCTCAACCGGCTGGTCGACCAGGGCAACACCGTGATCGTGATCGAGCACAACCTCGACGTCGTCAAGAGCGCCGACTGGATCATCGACATGGGTCCCGAGGGCGGCGACCGCGGCGGCACGGTGGTGGCCGAGGGCAGCCCCGAGCAGGTGGCGGCGGTGGGGGCGAGCTACACCGGCCAGGTCCTCGCCCCCCTGCTGGGGGTCCTGCCCGGCATCGCCGCACCCACGGTCCGCCCGACCGCCAACGGCAAGGCGCCCGGGGCACCGGGCCACAAGGCGGCCCGGGCGGCGACGCCACGGAAGAAGACGGCGGCGACCGCCACCGCCAGGGCGGCGGGCACCACGGCCACGAAGGCCTCGGCCGCCGGTGCGCCCACCAGGAAGGCGCCAGACCCGCAAGGCCGCGGCCAAGAGAGTGCCGACCAAGAAGGCCACGGCCAAGAAGGCCACGGCCAAGAAGGTGCCGGCCAAGCGGGTCAGCACCGTCTCCTGAGCGGGGCCCGGACCGGTCCCCGGGGGCAGGCGCCCCGGCTCAGGTGGTGGCGAGCATCCGCTCCAGGGCGACCTTGGCCCAGGTGGCGGTGTCCGGCGTCGACCACGATCCGGTTCCGGACCTCGCCCTCGACCAGGCCCTCGAGCACCCAGGCCAGGTGGGCGGCGTCGATGCGGAACATGGTCGAGCACGGGCAGACCAGCGGGTCGAGCGAGACCACCGTCTTGTCCGGGGTCTCGTCGTCCAGCCGCTTCACCAGGTGGATCTCGGTGCCGACCCCGATGACCGAGCCGCTCGGGGCCTCGGCGACGGCCCGGATGATGAAGTCGGTGGAGCCCACCTGGTCGGCGGCCTCGCACCACGTCGTGGGCGCACTCGGGGTGGACCACCACGATCCCGCCGGGGTGCTCGGCCCGGAAGGCGTCGACGTGCGCCGGACGGAACCGCTGGTGGACCGAGCAGTGGCCCTTCCACAGCAGCAGGGTGGCCGACTTGAGGGTCCCGTCGTCGAGGCCGCCGGACGCCAGGCGGGGGTTCCACACCGCCATGTCGTCGGCGCCGTAGCCCAGGTCGAAGCCGGTGTTCCGGCCCAGGTGCTGGTCGGGGAAGAACAGGACCTGGTCCCCCCGGCGCCGTCCGGCCTCGTCCTCGCCCAGGGCCCAGGTGAGGACGGCCCGGGCGTTGGAGGACGTGCACACCACGCCGCCGTTGCGGCCGACGAAGGCCTTGAGGGCGGCCGACGAGTTCATGTAGGTGACCGGCACCACCCGGTCGATGTCGGTGACGGCGGCCAGCGTCTCCCATGCCTCCTCGACCGAGTCGATGTCGGCCATGTCGGCCATGGAGCACCCGGCGTTGAGGTCGGGCAGGAGCACCTGCTGGTGGTCCCCGGTCAGGATGTCGGCCGACTCGGCCATGAAGTGGACCCCGCAGAAGACGATGTACTCGGCCTCGGTCTGGTCGGCGGCGATCCGGGACAGCCCGAACGAGTCGCCTCGGGCGTCGGCCCAGGCCATGACCTCGTCGCGCTGGTAGTGGTGGCCGAGGATGAACACCCGGGAGCCGAGCGTCTCCTTGGCCGCCCGGATCCGGTCGGCCAGCTCCTCGGGGCTCGGCGGACGTGTACGCGTCCGGGAGGGCGTTCTGTAGGCGGAGCATGTGGGGTATGACCTCCTCGGGGAGGCGCTCCGGTAGTGGCCGGCGGGGACAGCCTGGTCGCCCATCCGCGGGGATGTCGGCCCCGGAGCGGTAGATGTCGCCGGAAACCAGGCCGGCGTGCCGTCCAGTGTATTGCCTGTGACCTGGGATCGCGTTCCACGGCTCCGTCGCCGACCGGCCGGGCCGGGGCCGGCACCCGGGCGGTCGACCCGGGCGGGCCGCCGGCACGGCACACTGGTGCCGTGGCCACCCGACCCCAGTCCGGCAGCATCCCCGACGAGCCCGGCTCCTACCAGTTCGTCGACGCGGACGGCCGGGTCCTCTACGTCGGCAAGGCCAAGTCGCTGCGGTCCCGGGTCAACTCGTACTTCCAGGACCCGGTCAACCTGGCCCCCCGGACCGCGCAGATGGTGGCGGCCGCCGACCACGTCGAGTGGATGGTGGTGGGCACCGAGGCCGAGGCCCTCCTGCTCGAGCACAACCTGATCAAGCAGTTCCAGCCCCGGTTCAACGTCCGGCTGAAGGACGACAAGAGCTACCCGTGGCTGGCCCTGACGGTGGGCGACGAGTGGCCGAAGCCGGCCGTGGTGCGGGGCCGCAAGCGCAAGGGGGTCCGCTACTTCGGGCCCTACCCGAACGTCGGGGCCATCCGGGGCACGCTCGACCTGCTGCTGCGGTCGTTCCCGGTGCGGACCTGCTCGGACGCCAAGTTCCGCAACCACGAGCGGCTGGGCCGGCCCTGCCTGCTCTTCCACATCGAGCGGTGCTCGGGCCCGTGCGTGGGCGCGGTGACCCACGAGGAGTACGACCGCATGGTGTCCGACCTGGCCACCTTCCTGGCCGGCGACACCGCGCCGCTCGAGCGGCAGATCGAGGCGGCCATGCGGGAGGCGTCGGCCGCCCTCGACTTCGAGCGGGCCGGTGCCCTGCGGGACAAGCTCGAGGCGGTCCGGGCGGCCGACGCCGTCCGCCAGATGGAACTCGACCGGCCCGAGGACCTCGACGTGCTGGGGCTGGCCGAGGACGAGCTCGAGGCCGCCGTGCAGGTGTTCCACGTCCGGGCCGGTCGGGTGGTCGGCCGCTCGGCCCTGTTCGTCGACAAGGTCGAGGACCTGACGCCGCGACGAGCTGGTGGAGCGCCTGCTGGTCGACCTCTACGCCGACGCCGCCTCCGGGGTGCCCCGCCAGATCCTGGTGCCGACCGATGCCGGCCGACCTCGAGGCCGTGGTCGGCCTACCTGGCCGAGCGCCGGGGCGGCCCGGTGGCCGTCCGGGTGCCGCTGCGGGGCCCCAAGGCGGCGCTGCTCGAGACGGTCCAGCGCAACGCCGGCGACGCCTTCGTCCGCCACCGGCTGCAGCGCACCTCCGACCACAACAGCCGGGCCCGGGCCCTGGAGGCGCTGCAGCGCGAGCTCCGCCTGCCCGACGCCCCGCTGCGGATCGAGTGCTACGACATGAGCCACCTCCAGGGCACCGACTACGTCGGGTCGATGGTGGTGTTCGAGGACGGCCTGCCCGAAGAAGAGCGACTACCGCCACTTCAAGGTGGCCACCGTGGCCGGCAACGACGACTACGCGGCCATGGAGGAGGTGCTCACCCGCCGGCTCACCGCCCTCCTCGACGAGGAACAGGCGCCGGCCACCGCCGACGGGGTGCGGCCGGACCGACGACGGCGCCGGACCCGCCGTCGGCCACCCGCCGGCGGTTCGCCTACCCGCCCCAGCTGCTGCTGATCGACGGCGGGCTCGGGCCAGCTCCACGTGGCCACCCGGGTGCTCGAGCAGCTGGGCCTGACGCGACCGGGTCCCGGTGGCGTCGCTGGCCAAGAGCTTCGAGGAGGTCTACCTCCCGGGCTCCTCGGACCCGATCCGCCTGCCCCGCCAGTCCGAGGCCCTCTACCTGCTCCAGCGGCTGCGCGACGAGGCCCACCGCTTCGCCATCTCGTACCACCGGACCCTGCGGGGCAAGCGGATGACGGTCGGCGCCCTCGACGGCGTCCCGGGTCTCGGCCCGAAGCGCCGGAGCCGGCTGGTCGAGCAGTTCGGTGGCCTGGGCGAGCTGCGCAAGGCCACCCGCGACGAGCTGATGGGCCTATCGTGGTTGCCGGCCGAGGTGGGCGCCGCCGTGTTCGAGCGCCTGCACACGCCGTTGTCCCCGGACCGACGACCGACCGACCCGTGAGAGTGGACCGATGAGCGAGTACCTGGTGGTGACCGGCATGTCCGGGGCGGGACGGTCGACGGCCGGCGCCACCCTGGAGGACCTGGGCTGGTTCGTGATCGACAACATGCCCTCGGCCCTGATCGCCAAGGTGTCCGAGCTGGTCGACGGGACCGGCTCGGAGATGGAGCGGGTGGCGTTCGTGGTCGGGCGGGGCGGGGGCGACCTCGACGACGTGCTGCCGGCCGTCGACTCCCTCATCGCCGGGCGCAACCGGGTCCGGATCCTGTTCCTCGACGCGGCCGACGACGTGCTCATCCGCCGCTTCGAGGGGACCCGCCGCCGCCATCCCCAGGCCGCCCGCGGGGTGGTCGACTCCATCGCCGACGAGCGGGCGCTGCTGGCCGCCCTGCGGGACCGGGCCGACCTGGTGATCGACACCGGCGAGCTCAACACCAACCAGCTGCGGACCCGGCTGCTCGAGGTGTTCGGCGCCGAGGAGGCCGGGCAGCACCATGCAGACCTCGGTGGTCTCGTTCGGGTTCAAGCACGGGGTGCCCCTCGACGTCGACCTGATGTTCGACTGCCGGTTCCTGCCCAACCCGTACTGGGACGAGTCGCTGCGGTCCCACAGCGGCCTCGAGCCCGAGGTCCGGGCCTACGTCCTCGACCGGCCCGAGACGGTGGCCTTCCTCGACAAGGTGGACGACCTGCTGACCATGCTGATCCCGGCCTACAAGAAGGAGGGCAAGTCGTACCTCACGGTGGCCATGGGCTGCACCGGGGGCCGCCACCGCTCGGTGGTGCTCGCCGAGGAGCTCTCCCGCCGGCTCGACGCCCACGGGCTGCCCACCACGGTCTTCCACCGCGACGTGGACCGGTGACGCGAGGTGGGCGCCGGCGCGAGCGGCCGCGGGCCCCGGGTGGTGGCCATCGGGGGCGGCCACGGCCTGGCCGCCACGCTGCGGGCGGTCCGGACCTACACCGACCGGGTCACGGCCATCGTGTCGGTGGCCGACGACGGCGGCTCGTCGGGGCGCCTGCGCGAACTGCTCCACATCATCCCGCCGGGCGACCTCCGCAAGTGCCTCATCGCCCTGGCCGAGCCCGGGCTCGCCCCTGGCCGTCGCCTTCGACCACCGCTTCGACGAGGAGGAGCTGGCCGGGCACTCGCTCGGCAACCTGGTCCTGGCCGGTCTGATGGACGCCTCGGGCGACCCGGTGGCGGCCCTCGACGAGGCGTGCCGGCTGCTCGGCGTGCGCGGCCGCGTCCTGCCGTCGGCCACCGAGCCGGTGGTGCTGAAGGCCGAGGCGGCCGGTGGCCCGGTGACCGGTCAGGTGGCCGTCAACGGCACCGACCACATCCTCACGGGTGTCCCTGGTGCCCGCCGACCCGCCCGCCCCCGAGGCGGCGCTCGAGGCCCTGGCCGGCGCCGACCAGATCCTGCTCGGCCCGGGATCGCTGTTCACCAGCGTGCTGGCCGCCGCCGTGGTGCCCCGGATCCTCGACGGCATCAACCGCGTCGCCGGCCCAGCGGATCTACCTCTGCAACCTGCACCCCCAGGACACCGAGACGGCCGGCTACGACGTCGCCAGGCACGTCGCCGCCCTCCTGGCCCACGGGGTGGCGGTCGACCGGGTGGTCTGCGATTCGGCCGGGATCGCGGTGGGCGAGCCGCTCCTCCCGGTCATCGACGTGCCCCTGGCCAGGCCCAACGGACTGGCCCACGACCCGGCCAAACTGGCGCAGACCCTCGCCGATCTGCTCGGATGACCCCCCGGACCCCCCGGATGCCCTAGCGTGGACGTGCTCCGCTTGTCGGAGGGGCGACGGGACGGCCCGCCGGGACGCGAACGGTTCGCGGTCCCGTTGGAGACCATGCCATGAAGCATGCGATGAAGGGTGAGGCACGAGCACTATGACCGTACGGATCGGCATCAACGGCTTCGGCCGGATCGGCCGCAACTACCTCCGGGCAGCCCGGCTCCTCGGGGCGGACGTCGAGGTGGTGGCGGTCAACGACCTGACCTCGGCCGAGACCCTGGCCCACCTGCTCAAGTACGACTCGACCCACGGTCGCTTCGGCGCCGACGTGTCGGTGGAGGGGTCCAACCTGGTGCTCGACAGCGGCCCCGTCGCCGTGCTGGCCGAACGGGACCCGAAGGCCCTGCCGTGGTCCGACCTCGGGGTCGACGTGGTCATCGAGTCGACCGGCCTGTTCACCTCCAAGGAGACGGCCGAGCGCCCACCTCGACGCCGGGGCGAAGCGGGTCATCATCTCGGCACCGGGCACCGGGGTCGACGCCACCTTCGTGGTCGGGGTCAACGACGACCTGTTCGACCCGGCCAAGGACTTCGTGGTGTCCAACGCCTCGTGCACCACCAACTGCTTCGTGCCCATGGTCAAGGTCCTGGACGACGCCTTCGGCGTCGAGTCCGGCCTCATGACCACGGTCCACGCCTACACCAACGACCAGAACCTCCTCGACCTGCCGCACAAGGACCTGCGCCGGGCCCGGGCCGCGGCCGTCAACATCGTGCCGGCGTCGACCGGGGCCGCCCGGGCCACCAGCCTGGTCCTGGAGTCGATGAAGGGCCGCCTCGACGGGACCGCCCTGCGGGTGCCGGTGGCCGACGGCTCGATCACCGACTTCACCGCCGTGGTCCCCGCCGGGGTCACCGTGGACCAGGTCAACGCCGCCTTCGCGGCCGCCGCCTCGTCGGGCCCGCTGTCGAAGGTCCTGGTGTACACCGAGGACCCGATCGTCTCCAGCGACATCGTCGGCAGCCCGGCCTCGTGCACCTTCGACGCCGGCCTCACCATGGTGATGCCCTCGGCCTCGGGGATCACGCTGGTCAAGGTGAACGGGTGGTACGACAACGAGTGGGGGTACGCCAACCGGCTGGTGGACCTGTCACTGGTCGTAGGCGCCTGAGCCGGACGGACGGGGGAGTGGACATGCACCGAGGGGAGACCAGCGCATGAGCGAGTCCGAGCGGAATCCACTGCTCCGGGGCCTGCCCCTGCTGGGCGACCTGCCCGACCTCGACGGGGCCAGTGTGCTGGTCCGGGTGGACTTCAACGTGCCCCTGCGGCCGTGTGACGACGCGCCGGCCGTCGTGACCGACGACTTCCGCATCCGGGCCGCCCTGCCCACCCTCGAGTACCTGTCGTCCCACGGGGCCGCGGTGACCGCCTGCACCCACCTGGGACGCCCCAAGGGGGCGCCGGACACCCGCTGGGAGCTGGGCCCGGTCCGGGAGGAGCTGGCCCGCCTGGCCCCCCAGGTGGAGCTGTTGGAGAACCTGCGCTTCGACCCGGGCGAGACGGCGGACGACCCCGCCTTCGTGGAGAAGCTGGTCAACTCCCACGACGCCTACGTGAACGACGCCTTCGGGGTCTCCCACCGGCGCCACGCCTCGGTGGTCGGGCCGCCGGCCTACCTCCCCAGCGCGGCCGGGCTGCTGCTCGAGAAGGAGATCGAGGCCCTGGGCCGCCTGCTGGGCGAGCCCGACCACCCGTTCGTGGCCGTGGTGGGCGGGGCCAAGGTGGCCGACAAGCTGGGCGTGCTGAAGGCGCTCCTCCACCACGTCGACGCCCTGGTGGTCGGCGGCGCCATGGCGTTCACCTTCCTGGCCGCCCAGGGCCACGACATCGGCGGCTCGCTCGTCGACCGCGACCGGATCGGCGAGTGTGCCGAGCTGCTGGCGTCGGACACGCCGATCCTCCTGCCCACCGACATCGTGGCCCTGGAGCCCGGCGCCCCCTTCGGGTGCGACTGCACCGCGGGGGAGGTGCGCACGGTGGGGGCCGACATCCCCGACGGATGGCAGGGCCTCGACATCGGGCCCGAGACCATGGCCGCCTACGCCGAGCGGATCGCCGCGGCGGGCACCGTGCTGTGGAACGGCCCGATGGGTGTCTTCGAGGACGAGCGCTTCTGTGCCGGCACGGCCGCGGTGGCCGCCGCCGTGGCCGCCTGCCCGGGCTACACCGTGGTGGGCGGCGGGGACAGCGCCGCGGCCGTGGACGAGCTCGGCCTGGCCCACGAGATCAGCTTCATCTCGACGGGAGGCGGCGCCTCGCTCGAACTGCTCGAGTTCGGCGACCTGCCGGGCCTCGCCGCACTGCGCGGCGCGCCCAACGCCCCCGGGCGCGCCACCACGTGAGCCCGCACCCCGTGGTCCCCGCTTCGTGAGCGCGTCCTCCGCCGGGCGCCGACCGCTGGTCAGCGGCAACTGGAAGATGAACCTCGACCACCTCGAGGCCATCCACGCCGCCCGGGACCTGGGGCTCCGGCTCCAGCCGGCCGACGTGGGCGCCCTCGACGTCTCGGTGCACCCGCCGTTCACCGACATCCGGTCGGTGCAGTCGGTCCTGGAGGGCGAGTCGATCCCGGTGGCCCTGGGCGCCCAGAACTGCGCGGTCGAGGACGCCGGTGCGTTCACGGGGGAGGTCAGCCCGGTGATGCTGGCCAAGCTCCACGTCGAGTACGTGATCGTCGGCCACTCCGAGCGGCGGGCCCACTTCGGGGAGACCGACGCCGTGGTGGCCGCCAAGCTGAAGGCCGTCCTGCGCAACGGCATGACCCCGGTGTGCTGCGTGGGGGAGACGGTCGACGAGCGCGACGTCGGCCTGACCCACGAGCGCCTGTCGACCCAGGTGGGGGCCGCGCTGGCCGCGGTGCCGACCGAGGCGGTCCCCGGCCTCGTCATCGCCTATGAGCCCATCTGGGCCATCGGGACCGGTCAGGCGGCCACCCCGGAGGACGCCCAGGACGCCTGTGCGTGGATCCGGGGGGTGGTGGCGTCCCAGGTGGGGGAGGAGGAGGCCACCCAGGTGCGGATCCAGTACGGGGGGTCGGTCAAGTCCGGCCAACACCGAGGAGCTGATGGCGGGCCCCGACGTGGACGGCCTCCTGGTCGGCGGGGCCAGCCTCGACGCGGCCGAATTCGTCGAGATCGTGCGGGCCGCCGTCCGGGCCGGGCGCTGACTTTGGTAGCGTCTGCGATGGTCCCGACCCAGAGGAGAGCGTTCCCGTGCTGACCGCAGTCATCGTCGTGCTCCAGATCGTCTGCTGCCTCGCGCTGATCTTCCTGATCCTGATGCACTCCGGCAAGGGCGGTGGCCTGTCCGACATGTTCGGCGGGTCGGTGGGCTCGGCCGCCGCCGGCTCGACGGTGGTGGAGAAGAACCTCGACCGGATCACCGTCACCGTGGCCGTCGTCTTCGCCTTCACCAACATCATCCTCCTCCTGCGTCTGCAGTGAGCACGCCCGGCACCGGGCCCGACGAGCACCGGTCCCGGATGTCGTCCCTCTGGCGGGAGCGCCGCGCCCGGTGGACCCTGCCCCTGGTGATCATCGTGATCATCGCCGCCGTGGCCATCGTGGACCACCTCGGGAGCCGCCAGATCAGCCAGGTCGACCAGCCGGTCATCCCGCCCCAGGTGGTGGCCAGCGGGGGCTCGTCGGTGGTGCACCTCCCGGGCCCGTGGGCGGGCTTCAACCCGAACACCCCGGCCGGGGCCGACCTCGACGACCCCGAGCCTGCTCGCCGCCGTGCTGCCGAGCGCCTACGTGATCAACCCCAAGCTCGTTCCCCAGGTCAACACCGACCTCCTGGAGAGCGTCGAGGCCACGGCCACCACCCCGCTGACCATCCAGTACGTGATCAACCCCAAGGCCGTGTGGTCGGACGGGGTGGCGGTGACCGCCGACGACTTCATCTACGCCTGGCAGTCCCAGCAGGGCGGTGCCGTGGACGTCGACCGGGCAGCCCGACCAGGTGGCGTCCACCCTCGGGCTACCGGGACGTGGCCTCGGTGACGGGCAGCCACGGCGGCCGGACGGTCACGGTCGTCTTCGCCAAGCCCTTCGCCGACTGGCGCATCCTGTTCGACCACATGGTGCCGGCCCACATCGCCCGCAAGGTCGGCTGGAACACGGGGTTCGCCACCTTCGACCCGGCCGTCGACCTGTCGGCCGGGCCGCTGCTCGTGGCCTCGGTCTCCGGGGGGACGGCCCACCTGGTCCGGAACCCGTCGTGGTGGGGCACGAAGTCGGTGCTCGGCTCGGTGACCGTGTCCGACGACCAGGCCGACGCCGGCTGGATCGGTCCGCTGGCCACCACCGCCACCGCGGTGTCCCAGCCCGGACGGTTCAGCCTGGCCTCGCTGTCCTCCGTGAGCGCCCTGCCCAACGCGCAGAGCTCGATCCATCCGGCCCTGACCTTCCTCTCGCTCGAGTTCAACGTGAAGTCGGCCGGTCGGGTCCCACGTGGCCGCCCGGCAGGCCGTGGCCCACGCCATCGACCGGGCCGGACTCTGCTCAACCGCCTGTTCGGCACCATCGACCCGACCCTGGCGGTCAACCAGGACCACCTGTCGGTGGCGTGGCAGACCTCGTACTCGGCGTCCACGGCGGCGGGGGAGTACGCCCAGGTGGACCTGTCGGGCACCGACTCCCTGCTCAAGTCCCTCGGCTACAGCGATACCCCGGGGACGCCGTACGTGGACGCGGCCGGCAAGCCCTTCACGGTGCGGATGGCCGTCGAGGAGGGCGACCCCTGGATCGACGAGGCCGCCACCGGCATCGCCGCCCAACTCCGGGCCGCGGGCATCACCGTGGTGGTGCTGCCGGTCCAGGGGGCGGACGGACTGGCCTCGGCGGCCGCCGCCAACGCCTACGACATGGCCCTGGTGACCCGCACGTCGGGTCCGTACCAGTCGATCACCCACGGGTGGTACTCCGACGGGACCGGGCGCTGGGGGGCCAATGACGACCAGAACTGGAGCCGGTTCGACGATCCCCAGGTCGAGCGTCTGTTCGTCCAGGCGGCCCAGGAGCTCAACCCGGTGACCGGGCGGCGACACCTACACGCAGATCGACGACCAGCTGTGGGACCAGATGGTGGCGCTGCCGCTGTTCGGCGAGCCCGGCCTGGAGGCCAACGGGGTCCAGGTGGCCAATGCGGCCTACAACCCGTCGGTGGACGGCATCCTGTGGAACGTGGCCCTGTGGACCCGGCTCCAGCCGGCGCCCACCGCCGGCCACTCCTGAGCCGTTCGGAGCCCGGCGGGCGGCACGGAGGACCCCTGTCGGGCGCGCTACCATGCCCTTCGCCCCGATGGCACCATCGGAGTCACTCGTCGGAGTGGCGGAATAGGCAGACGCGCTAGCTTGAGGGGCTAGTGTCCGAAAGGACGTGGGGGTTCAAGTCCCCCCTCCGACACGCAGTTGACCTGGGACAACGACCGGCATCGGAAGTCGATCGACGACCGAAAGCAAGGCCTGTCAACGACATGTCAACATTCTCGTCCTGAGTATCTCGGGTGAGCACTACCTTCGACCGGCGGATCTGTGGAGATTGTTGGAAGCGGACACCTGGAGTTCGATCGTGACATCAATACGCGATCTATCCACACGCTCCGGATCGACCTTCAGCAGGTAGATCACATCAACATCCTTGCGCTAGTCGGTGCAACAAGTGGTGCAGCACGATGGGTCTGACGGGACATAAAGCTGGGGAGTTCGCGGGTCGATAGCTGGTCATGGGAAAGAACCCCGTTGTGGTCAGTGCGGATTCGTTCGGTTCGTTGCTCAACGTCCTGGGACTCCTCGTGGGACTGGGAGCCTTGGTGTTGGGCGGGCTCCTGGCAGTGAAGACGCACAGCGCGGCAGACGACTCAGGGACCTACGCAGGGGATTGGGTATCTTGCTTCGGCCGGAATCGGCGTCGGGGGTGTAATCGTCGGCTTGATTCTGACGTGGGCGGGCTACGTATTGCGCACGTTGGCTGTGGTGGCGTCCCGCCCTGAGATGTCGGCACCTCGAGTGGCGGGTTCGAGTCAGCCGATGCAGCAGCCAGTTCCCGCGCCGATTCCCGCAATGAGCGTGCCGACATTCGGGCAGCCTCCCGCGAGCGGTTGAGCAAGATCTCGTAGTCGTGGCCCGAGTGGCTATGGCGCAGGCAGAAGCCGGCAATGTCCCGCTCCTGTCCCATTGTCCCGGCTTCTAGAGAACGGACCCGTCATAGTGGCCCCTACGGGCGGCCTTTGACCGACCTTGACTGGCCCTCCTTCGGCTCGGGCCAGGGTTGGATACGCCAGTCGGATAGTGCGGATGACGGTCCTCCGACACCACTGTGATGTCGCGAGACATCCTGGACGCGGTGAACCCCCGCGAACCTAGTTCAACAGGGTTTTCGCATTTTCTGGTAGCCCTTGGTCAGATCGATCGTCGTCTGGGCAATGAGTTCACCATCCTCGGTCACGACCCGGATGTCGTCGCCGGCGATATAGAGGCGGACACGGGTTCCCCGCCAGGGTCGGCCCACGCCGAGGTGGAGCATCCTGTTCCCGAACCGGAGGCTGACCTTGCCGCCGACATCGACATTGTCGTGGCGGATGCGGAGGTGTGGATCCATCTCCGACATGCCAGGTTCCGCCTTGCCCCGGGCGGCGTAGGCGGCAGCCGGCGTGATCCGCCCCCGAGCCCGGTGGGGTCGACGTTCGTTGTAGTAGTCGACCACGGCATCCACCTGGCCTTGGAGCTCGGCGACAGATGTGGCCGGGTCCCGCTTGGCCAGGAATCCCTTGAGGGTCTGGTGCCAGCGCTGCCGCCAACCTGGCCGGCGTCATCTGGTCCAACAGCAGACCCGCTTTCCCACTTCAGAGATGTCAACCAGACCGACAGCAGACCCGGGTGTCGGAAATCGAAAGCGGTTGCGAATCGTGAGTGCTTCAGTTGGCGATCTCGGGCCCAGGAGGAGCGGGGAGATTGACGAGGAGGGTTGAGAATCTGGTCAACTCCCGTCTGACATCCCTAATTCCGGAAGGCGGCCATCGATTCCGTGAAGAATCTCGACGAGCCGACGGTCGAGCGACATTGCACCTTTGCCCCAGTCAGCGACCGCGGGTGACCGGGGTGATCGACGTGAGCCGGAGGGTGCCGTCCTGGGTGTAGGTCGAGGTGCCGAAGGTGGTTGACGTCACCACCCGCAGATGCTGGTCGAGCCGCAGCGGCAGGCCGGTCCGTGCGTCCAGCCAGATGTCGGCCTGTTCGGTCCCGCGTTGGCCGCCGGTGTCGGTCCGATTCCGATGGAAGTGGACGGCGGGAACCCGGGACCCACCGATCACCAGCACGTCGGTCCCGACCAGGCGGTAGGGCCCGGTGGTGACGGTGGTGCCGGCGATCGTCGAGTTGGTGCCGGTGCAGCGCGAGTGCCAGGTCGAGCCGACGGTGCCCTGGGCGGGCAGCGCCTGTGCGCCCGGGTCGCAGGTGAACGTCGTCAGGTTGGTCACGTCGAGCGGGCCGACCGACCAGAGCTGCCACGTGGTGCCTCCCACCTCCCACAGGTCGGCGCCGTGCTGACAGTAGCGCCAGGTCTGCCAATGGTGGGTGCTGTAGTCGAGGCGCAGCACCCAGCAGTCGGCGCCGACCAGCGACACCGTGCCCGGGATCGTCGGCCCCTCGGACTGGGACAGCGGTGGCAAGGACAGTCGCTCGGTGCCGCTGCCGGTGTAGGCGTAGACGCCGGGGGTCGGCCGACCATTGGTGGGCGCTCCGCCGGCCCCGCCACCCGAATGGGCCTCCGCCTCCCGCAGGGTCACCTGGCGGGCATGGTCGGCCGTCAGCCCGACGACCACCGCTGCCACCGCAATCGCTACGACGACGCCCGCCAACACCAACGGCCAGCGCCGCCTCCGGCGACCCGGAACGGCACTCGATCGGAAGGGATTCGTCACCCGGGCTCGGATGCACGTTGGCCTTGGTCCATCGTCTCCATGCCCCAGTTATCGCACGGGGCGTCGTGGTCGGCCAGGGTCGTTGGACACCACCGAGGCCACGGACGGGAGGCCGGTCGCGCGCCTGGAGGGCAGATCGCAGCCTGTCGGCGTCGACAGATCAGAGTGGTCCATTGCTGCGATGGACCTAGGGGCCGGTGACAGGCTCACCGGCCGAAGGGGCCGACAGCTGTGGATGTTCAGCCGGACTCCGGCACCCGCAGGATCAGCGTCGACATGGCGTGCCGGTCGGGGAACAGTCCCATGAGGTGCTCGTTGCCCGGTGCCGCGCACGTGTCGAGCCAGCACCCGTCAGCGCTTCGCTCGAACTGCTGCATGGCATCGACGAACACCTCGACGCCGGGGCCGAATTTCGCCAGGTCCTCGTCGTAGGCGGTGCGGAAGGCGAACTCCCCTTCGCCCGCCCGCACCATGCAGATCATGGCGATGGGCTCCCCGCCGCGTTCGAGTGAGTGGAACCACAGGCGTCCCTCACCGAGGAACCTTCGGCACGCCGCCTCGAAGAACGCCCTTGCCCCGTCGCGCTGACGCAGCGCCAGTCCGTCGGCGTCGTGGCCCTTCCATCCGGACGCCTCCAGGCGCAGGAACGCATCGATCGCCCCGAGGTCGGTCCGGTTCCGGACGACGGGACTCGCACCCAGGGCCTCGTCCAGGCGCCTGCGGTGCTGGCGGATGGTGCGCATGCGGTGCTTGCCGACGTTGCGCAGGCTGTACCCGTCGTCGTCGTCCGGCCGTCGGCGGAGCATCGCCCGTTCCCAGCAGTCGAACTGCACGAGGGGGTGTTCGGCGTGCGCCAGCACGCCCTGCAGTAGCGGCACGATGGGGCCGTCGGCCCCCACCCACTCCAGGATCACGTGGCCCGCCCCCACCCGCTCCGCCTCGTGGCTGAGCCCGGCCAGGAGGCTGCCGGCAGCCTCGCGCGCCGCCCCGGTGCGTTACCAGCGGGGTCCCGAGGGCGACCGCCGTGGGCGTCACCCGGGTCACCAGTGCCGAGTGGGCCTGCGGCGCTCCGGTCACGTCGTGGCCCGCCGCGATCTGCTCGACCGGCGCCAGGGCGTGGATCGCGCCGTCGTGCTCGACGATGACGAGCCGTGCGGTGGGTGACTCGTCGAGGTGCGCGAGGGCCGGCAGCAGCCACTCCGGCTCGAGGAACGGATTGGGCTCGATCGCTTCGGCCGCACAGGCCGACCATGCGGCCAGGTCCGTCGTCGTCAGCTCCTCGGGTGCGACGATCCTGCACTGCACACGTTCGATACTACGCCTGGGGATCGCGCCCGACGCGAGACCATGCGGGCCGGTGCCGATGCCGACCCGGAGGTCGTGGAGGAGGTGTGCGTTGCTTGTCGGGTGTGGTCGCGGCCAACATGCAGGGGTGCCCCGAGCCGGTCGCTTCCTGTTGGTGGTATGGGCCGCCGGGGGAAACGTCGCCCCGTCGGCGGGCCTGGCCACGGCACTGGTCGGGCGCGGGCACCGGGTGCACGTCCTCGGTCCGCCGGTGCTGGAGGCGAGGTTCGAGGCGGCTGGATGCACATTCGCTTCCTTCGTACGTGCCCGCGAGGCCGGTCGGGTCGAGGTCGACGTGTTCGACGACAACCTCCTCGGGTGGAACCGGTTCATCACCGGGACCCGGCTGGCCGACGACGTGCAGGCCGAGCTGGACCGGGATGTGGCGGATGTCGTCGTCGTCGACTGCGCCCTGTCCGCCGCCCTGTCCGCCGCCGAGGCGAGCGGGGTGCCCGCCGCCGTACTGGTGCACGTGCTCTACCAGCCGTCCGTCGAGGGTGCGGGCGCCGCGCAGTGGGATCCGACCCGACCACTGGTCGAAGCCACGCGACGTCACCTCGGACTGGACGGGCTCGACCCGGGACGCCAGGTCCAGGCTGAGGTGTGGGCCCGGGCCTCCCTGGCGCTGACCTGCCAACCGGAGTCCTTCGACGTCCCGTTGTCGGCTCGACCGAGCAATCTCCAATACGTCGGACCCATATTCGAACAGGGTCCGCTACCACCGACCGCCACGGAGCGACCTCTCCTTCTGGTGAGCTTCAGCACCACCAACATGCGCCAGGGGCCGGTGGTGCAGCGCGTGCTGGACGCGGCCGCACCCCTCGACGTCGACGTCCTGTGCACGCTCGGGGGTGTCGAGCTGGACGGATTGCGGGTGCCGCCCAACGCGACCGTCGAGGAGTGGGTGCCGCACCGCGATGTCCTCGCCCAGGCGTCCGTGGTGATCACCCACGCCGGATTGAGCACCGTCATGGCGGCACTGGCCCACGGGGTGCCTCTGGTGTGCCTACCGCTCGGACGCGACCAGCCGTGGAACGCCGAGCGCGTGGCCACCCTCGGACTCGGGCTCAGCTTGGATCGTGACGCATCGGTCGAGGACATCCGGGCGGCTATCGAGGACGTTCTGGGCGATCCGTCCTACCGGCAGGAGGCGAACCGGATGGCCGGGATCATCGCCGGCTACGGCAACGGGGCTTCTGCCGTCACCGAGCTCGAGTCGCTCCTGTAGGTCAGGCTTCGGGCCTCGTGGGCCTGCTCCATCCGGCAGCAGTCCAGACGCACCTCGCCCATGCCGACGTGGACGGGTCGGGCTGCGGCGGAGGTGGAGAGTGGAGGGGGCGAACCTCTCGATGTGGTCCTCCTCCGACACCGACGCGACCGCACGTCACGGGGTTGCCGACCAGGAATGTACGGTGCCCCTCCGAACGGCCGCACGCACCCGTCCACGGACGACGGGTCAACCACGCGGTGTTGCGAGACAGGCCGCCCGGTCGGGCGAACGAGCGTCACCTTCGACCGCCATGTCGGATATCCGCTTGCACCCGCGGTGCCGGTCCGTCAGCCTTCCTCCATGCACATCGACGACACCCGCTCCCGCTTCCGCGCCCTGCATGAGGAGGGGACGTTCCTGATGCCGAACCCCTTCGACGAGGGTTCCTGCCGGCTCCTGGAGGGTCTGGGATTCCCTGCCCTGGCGACGACGAGTGGCGGATTCGCTACCTCACGGGGACGGTTGGACATGACCGGCCAACGGAGCGAGCTGGTCGATCACCTGGCCTCCCTGAGACGCGTGACCGACCTACCCCTCAACGTGGACGCCGAACAGTGCTATCCCGATGACGAGGGAGGGGTGGCCGGCACCGTCCGACTCCTGGCGATGACGGGAGCGGCTGGTTGCTCGATCGAAGACTGGAACCCGGAAGAAGGTGCGATCGAGGAGATCGACCGCGCCACGGAGAAGGTCGCCGCCGCGGCCGCTGCCGCGGACGACGAGGGTCTGGTCCTCACTGCTCGGGCGGAGAATCACCTCCGGGGAGTCGACGACTTGGACGACACGATCGCCAGACTCGCCGCATACCGCGCCGCCGGGGCACACGCCGTCTACGCCCCGGCACTGACCGACCTGTCCGCCATCACCAGGATCGTCGAAGAAGTCGGGGGACCGGTCAACGTCCTCCTCGTACCCGGGGGTCCTTCCTCCGGCGAGTTGGCCGAGGTGGGAGTCCGACGCCTCTCCGTGGGAAGCTCCCTGGCCCGAGTGGCCTACGGTGCCTTCTACCAGGCGGCCCTGGCACTTCGGGAGACTGGTGGGCTTGCGCCGAACGACGCCTACCTGGACCGTGAGGTCGCGGCCAAGTCCTTTGCGCCGATCTGACGGACGCGGAGGGCCCGACCCCCGTGCGTCAACCGTTGATCGGCGTGATGCCTGTCCGCGAGATGCGGAACCCCTTGCCACCGGTCACGGTGCAGATCATGGCGGCGAGCGTCGAGGTGCACGTGAAGGGCCCTACGCCGGTCGAGTCTCCATAGGCCAACGTCGGGGTGTTGACTCCGGCATTGCTCCCACACTGCATCCCGTAGCAGGTGCGCAGAGAGCCGTCGGCTGACATCACGACGGACCGGGTGGGCGACAGGGTCTCGCAGAGTACGGAATTGCTCGCGTTGGCGCCCGATCCGTAGTCGATCTCACAGCTGATGTTCCGTGTAGGTGAATAGAACTCGTAGACCGGCGTCGTGGCCGGAATGAAGCGCCCGGGCGCGGTCGTGGCCGTCGTGGTCGTGGCACCCGTAGTCGAAGGCGGCAGAACCTTCGTTGTGGACGTGGATGTGGATCGTGGTGACGTCGATGTCGACGAGGACGAGGTAGTCGATGACCCGCATGCCGCGACGAGGGCTGCGAGGCCGACCAGCCCGACGAGGGAGCACACCCCCTTCCGGGGGCGTCTCGGTCGTTGCCGGACACCGCGCTCGAGGTCCATGGCTGGTCAACTTAGTGAGATCTCCCGAGGAACGGCCGGATGGACTCCGTGCGCCGCGACGGTCGGCACCTTCCCGGGGTCCAGCTCGGATGCGCCGTGTCTGCATCCATGGGCGGTCGTCGACTGGCCAGGTGCGGCGGGTACGAGCGGTAGGCAAGGCTGGACGGATTCTCGGGGGCAGCGCGGGGGCGCCTGCCGCAGACCGCCTCAGAAGTTGCCGAACCAGGTGGCGTTCCGGGCCGTGACCGTCCCGTCGGCGGTCAACAGCCAGTAGCCACCGGTGGCCGCGTCGACGGCCACCCCGATCATGGGCGCGTTGGACGTGACCCCGGACCCACCGCCGTAGTTCACGGCGTCACCGAACGGGTACACGCCGCCGTCACCGGATACCAACCAGTAGCCGTGACCGGAGGTGGTGGTGTCGAATGAGTGGACGGGGGAACCCGGTGGTGTCGCCCCGGTGGAACCGAAGAACGAGGCGTTGAAGGCGAACACGCCGCCGTCCGCGGCCACCAACCAGTAGCCACCGGTTGCCGCGTCGGCATCGATCCCCAGCACGGGCTTGGCCAGGTACTGCCCGCCCATGGAGCCGTAGAAGGCCGTGCCGAAGGCGAAGACCCCACCGTCTGAAGCCACCAACCAGTAGCCATGGCCACCCGGACCGGGAGCGAGGGACACGACGGGATCAGTGAGGTGCCGGCCCCCCATGGAACCGGTGAAGGTGGCGTCGCCGAAGCAGAACACCCCGCCGTCGGATGCCACCAACCAGTAGCCGAGGCCCGTCGGCGTGGAGACGATGCTCACCACGGGGGAGTCCAACCGTTGTCCGGCCAGCGATCCGTGGAGCTGTGCAGCACCGTGGGCGGAGACGGCGCCGGCCCCGTTGACCAGCCAGTAGCCCGAACCATCGGGCATGCTGGCCATGCCGATGACGGGTCGGTCCAGCGGAGGGGTGTAGACCGGCGGGAACTCACGGGTCACGGTGAACGAGGTGCCGTTGGAGATCGGGCTGACGGCGGCATTGACCCCGTTGCCGCCGGTGACACCGGTGATCCGGATGAGGGTGCCGATCCCCACGGGAATACCGTCAGAGATGACGGTCCCGCTGGAGGACTCGACTCCGCCGGCCAGGCAGGAGGAGAACGTAACCGTGCCGTAGTCGGTGTACGGAACTTGACTTCCGGTGCCACGCGGGTCCTCGGCGATGCATTCGATGGAACTGTCCGCGGCCCCGGCAACGGCGGCGGTCGCCGACTGCATCGTGCCGGACGTGGTGTCGGTGACAGTCATGGCGTAGGTGCCTCCGCCGAAGTCGAACACCGTGGCGGTGACCGTGTCCCCGGGGTGAACCTGGACTTGCGAGAGCGAGCCGGACGACGGCGAGCCACCGACCGCTTCCCACCACGCCCAGTACGCCGGGAGCCCGGCTTGGCAGGCCGACTCCACGCCGGCCTGCTCTACGGTGGCCGACTGGTATCCGCCGATTCCGGCCCAGAAGCTGGCCGACGAGGACTCCCCTGACGCGCACGTCGCCGTCGGGACGACCAAGGTGGCGGACACGGCCCGGTAGGAACCGATGCCGATGTAGCCGGCCCAACTGGGTGCGGTGGCCTGGATCACCGAGGCGGGCACCACCGCGCCGACAGATGAGGGTGGTGCGAGGGTGACGCCGAAACCGGTGGCGGCCCCGGTGAGGGTGGCGACGACCAAGGCCACGCGGGCGACGCGTCTGCCGAGCCGATGGAGTGGCCCCGTTCTGGCGTCGGTCCACCGAGTGAGGATGTCCTCGGGCGATGCCTGACTGTCCATGATGCCGTTCGCAATCACCAAGACGCAGTGATGAGGCTCGAGCCGAACGCTGTGTACCAGTTGCGCCATGCCCCGACCTGGCCCGCTGCCATGTCCCGGATACTCCAACGGGCCTGGTTGACCCGCTGTACAAGGGGTATCGGCGGCATGGAGGCACCACTTGACCGGTATTGCCGGGCCTTAGGTCACTTTCTCCGGCCATCGACGGGCGGACGACGTGGGGCGGGGGGCGTCCCGGTCGACGGAGCACGCCCGCTCGTCACGTGCCGGCGAGCACGCCTTCGGTCGCCCAGGGGGACGGCACCGAGCAGGTGCCGGTCGTCACGCCCCGCGCCACCCGTGGTGGAGCAGGGTGACCACGTCGTCAGGCAGCGGCGGGGCGTCGACGAGCAGCTGGTCGACGAATCGGCAGATGTGCCGGTAGATGTGCTGGCTCTCCTCGGCCCAGGGCATGAGGATCTGGAACACGTGGAACATGCCGGGGATCTCGTGGGCGTGCACGGCCACGTCGGCCGCCTCGAGCCGCTGGACGAACGTCCGGATCGGGTCCCGGAACATCTCGTCCCCGCCCCAGGAGATGGCGGTGGGCGGGAACCCGCGGAGGTCGGCGTTCATCGACGACAGCTCGCCGTCCTCGGGGTCGGCGCCGTGCAGGTAGGGCACGGTCGGGATGTTCCACGGGAGGATGTCCCGTGCCGCGTTCTCGGTGACCGACGGCTCACCGAGCCCGAGGTCCACCTCGGGGGAGAACAGGATCAGGCCGGCCGGCCTCCGCCGGCCGGTCGTCACCGGCGGACAGCACGACGGAGTTGGCGAGCCCGCCACCTCCGGAGTCACCGGCCAGGAAGACCCGTTCCTCCGGCACGCCCACGGAGGCGAACTCCGCCAGGACGTCCAGCGCGTCGTCGCGACCGGCCGGAAACGGGAACTCGGGGGCCAACCGGTAGTCGGCCACGAACATCGCACACCGGGTCGTGGCGGCGATGCGGGAGGTGAAGAAGGCGTACATGGCCGGCGACGTGCCGATGTAGCCACCCCCGTGGAGGTAGAGGATCACGCCGCGGGGGACCTCACCCTTGGGGACGTAGAGGATGCCGGGGACCCCGCCGATCTCGGTGACGGTCCGCTCGATGCCGCGGGCGTGGACGACCGGCGGCATGACCACCTGGCAGAGGTCGTCCAGCAGTTGCTCGATCGAGCGGAACTCGGGGACCGGGAGCGAGGTGACGTAGCCCATGAAGCTCCGGATCACCTCCCGGGTCACGTTCTGGCCGAGGTTGGAGATCCGGGACGAGTGCCCCTCGAGGGGTCGGCGGAAGGGGATCCGGGCCAGGGCGACCGTCAACTGCTGCCCGAGGAGGAGGGTGTCGAGGGCGGTGATGGGCATCGAGGCGGTCGTCACCTCCGGCCGTCGCCCCATCACCATGTCGTCGAGTACAGCCGACCCGGCACCGTCAGGTGGTGGATGGCCGCCGTCCCGTGACCGGGGCCGTCCGCTGACGGGTCAGCCGAAGACGGGCGGGAGTCCCGATGACGGATCGTTGATCATCGCCCGGATCATGTCGGCGAACGCCCCTCCGGACAGGGATGTCGTGTATTCGATGCGGCTGGCGATCCGCCAGCTGGTGCCGACCCGCACGTAGGTGTCCTCGTAGCGGGCGCCCACGTCGAACAGCTCGGCCTTCCGTTCCACTCGACACCGTTGCGGTTGATCACGTGGGCGCGGCCGGTGGCCGTGTCGGGCCCGGTGAAGCGGATCTCGTGGGTGGACGTGGTGTGCACGGTGAAGGCGAAGGTGGCCATGGCCCCGACCATCCACTCGGCCACCTCGGCCGGCGTCCCCTTGATCCCCACGGACCGCGTGTAGTCGACGAGCCCGTCCGGCTGGAACAGGGCCTCCCAGCGGGCCCAGTCCCGGTCGTCGACGGCGTAGGCGTAGGCGATGGCCAGGTCCTCGATGGCCCGGACGTCGGCCAGGCGCGCGGGGTCGAGGATCCGGCCGTCCTGGTGGGTCGGTGCTTCGGCGGGCATGGGGGACCTCCTGTTCGACGGTGCCGGGCCCGGGGCCCGGCGTCTCCACTCCCGCATCATTGCCGCAATGCCGTCGCCGGACGGGGGAGCGGGGTGCGGTCGTAGGCGTCCCCGGTCGACCGGGGCGCCGTTGCCGCTCACGGGCCGACGGCATGCCCGGGGCTACCGTAAGGTCGGCAATCCAGCATTCGAAAGGGGAACCGCCATGCCTGTGGCCGGCCGTCGATCGCGTTCACAACCGGGGGGAACCCCCGTGGGCCGAGGTGCCCGATGACGTCGGTGGCCGGGGACTCGTTCCGCGGACTCCTGGCGTCCCTCGGCGAGGTGGCCGACTGGCTCGACGCCCAGCCCATGGGGGAGCAGGACCGCACCGAGGGGTTCCGGCACATCGCCCACCTCCTGGCCTGCGGGCTCGACCACCACCTGGAGAGCGATCCGGATCGACCCATGTTCACCCGCATCGTCTCGCCGTTCCGGAAGATCCAGGGGGACAACCCCGACGCCGTCTACCAGTGGACGGCGATCAACGGGCGGAACGGCGTACGTGATCCGGGGCCGCAACGTCGGTGAGGCCTACCTCTCCTTCACGGTGCACGGCCTCGAGCCCGACGACCCGAACATCGGAGCGCGTCATCTCCGACGTGAACTTCGAGTCGCTGATCCACGATCCGGACGGGTCGTACGAGCTGGTCGTGAGCCCGGACGAGCGTCCGGACGGCTTCGCCGGCAACTGGTTGACCGGGGCCCCGGACGCCCACTGGATCGTCACCCGGCACTACTTCGAGCGCCGGACACCGGCGGCCGCCGACCCGGGCCTCCACCTCGAGCTGACCATCGAGCCGGTGGACGATCCCGGCCCGGCTCCGTCCTGGACCGAGGAGCTCTTCGCCGCCCGGACGGCGGCGGTGGCCGCCTTCGTCCACTCGAAGACCAAGGGCATGCCGTCGCCCGAGGAGCAGGGCCCGATCCCGTTCGTCTCCCGGGAGCCCAACGTCCTGCCCGATCCCTACAGCTTCCGCGACTCGGGCCTGGACGTGCCCGGCGCGGTGGACGCCCACTACTCGATGGGACCGTACGTGCTCGGTCCCGACGAGGCCCTGGTCGTCGAGGGGACGATCCCCGACTGTGCGTTCGCCAACGTCGCCCTGTGGAACCGCTTCATGCAGACCTTCGAGTACCGGAGCCACCAGACGTGGCTGAACCGCAACCAGCTCGACCTCGGACCCGACGGGGCCTATCGGGTCGTGGTGGCCCACCGGGACCCGGGCGTCCCCAACTGGTTGGAGACCGAGGGCCACGAGATCGGCATCGTCTTCTGGCGCTTCTTCCTGGCCGAGGAGCGGCCCGGTCCGATCACCTGCACGGTGGTCCCGGTCGACGAGGTGGCAGGCCTGGCGTGAGTCCGGCGCCCGCCCGGGACCTCGTGCGTCGGGCGGGCCGGCCACGGGACATGCTGTAACGACCGGGTACAGAAGTGCGTTCTACCGAGTGTGTACCTGGCGCGCCAGATGGTCGACGATCGCGCACCCGACCCCGTCCCGGGCCGATGCCCGGGTGGTGGCACGGGCGCAGGGGGACTACAGGGGTCTGCACGTGCCGGGACTCGTGGTCGCCCACCATGGCTGGCACCCGCGCCTCGACGTCGTCCTGCTGGAGGACGAACTCCGGATCGCGGGGTCCGGACTCCAGGTGCGCTTCCCCACGTCCGAGATGGTGCTCGCCTCGTACTGCACGGACCAGCGCGGCGCCCTGCGCGTCGACCTGCTCGACGGAGGCCACGTCTGCATCCGCCTGCGCGACCAGGGGCAGCTGATGGAGTGCCTGCGTCACCAGATCTGGGAGTACGAGAAGTCGCTCATCGGCGACTGCTCGGACACCGACTGGGCCCTCGACGTGTCCCCGGCGCAGTTGGCCGAGGCCGAGGTGGCGATGGACGCGGCCGACGCCCGGCTGCGGGCCTCGGGCGCGAGCCTCCCCGAGGACCCGGTCGCCCAGGACCTGGTGGCCCGGTCGATCGAGCTCCTGCCGCGAGGCGCGCGTCGACGCGCTGCGACGCCGGCGACAGCGCATGAGGAGTCGCAGCGACGCCTGATGGCGCCGCCGACCGCGTCGGCGTCAGTCGTAGATCATGACGCCGCGGATGTTGCGGCCCTCCAGCATGTCGGCATAGCCCTCGTTGACCCCGTCCAGGGTGTACGTGCGGGTGACCATGTTGTCGAGGTCGAGTTGGCCCTGCTCGTACAGGCGGAGCAGGTGGGGGATGTCGTAGCGGATGTTTGCCGACCCGAACACCGTGCCGACCAGCTGCTTCTCGAACAGGGTCAGCCACGTGAGCGACAAGGTGACGTTGGTCTCGGCCATCGGGTGGATGTTGGTGACCACCACCCGGCCGCGCTTGGCCGTCAGCTGCATCACGCTCTCGATGAGGCTTCCGTCGCCGACGCCCATGGTCATGATGACCTTGTCGGCGTTCTTCCCCCAGGTGACCTCGTTGACCAGCGGCGTGGCCTCCTCGATGCTGGCCGCCACGTGGGTGGCCCCGAACTTGAGGGCCTCCTCGCGCTTGAAGGCCACGGGGTCGACGGCGAAGATCCGCTCCGCCCCGGCCAGCTTGGCGCCCTGGATGGCGGAGATCCCGAGGCCGCCGATGCCGATGACGACGACGTCGTCGCCGGGCCGCACCTCCGCGGTGTAGACGGCGGAGCCCCAGCCGGTGGTCACGCCGCAGCCGATCAGGCAGGCCTTGTCGAGCGGGTAGTGGGGGAGGATCTTCACGCACGACGCCTGGTTCACCACGGTGTGGTGGGCGAACGTGCCGAGGCACACGGCGGTGGTGAGGTCGATCCCGCTCATGGAGTGGTGGCGGTGGGTCCCGTCGTACTGGGTGCCCATCATGAGGGTCGCCCCGACGTCGCACAGGTTGGAGTGCCCGCGGGCGCACGACGGGCACTTCCCGCACGCCGGGATGAACCCGAACACGACGTGGTCGCCCGGGGCCAGGTCGGTCACCCCCGGGCCCACCTCCTCCACGACGCCGGCGCCCTCGTGGCCCCCGATGATCGGGTAGATGCCGCCCAGGTCACCGGTCCGGAAGTGCTCGTCGCTGTGGCACATGCCCGAGGCGGCCAGCTTGACCAGCACCTCTCCGGCCTTCGGCGGATCGAGCTCGATGGTCTCGACCTTCCAATCCTCGTTCTGTCCCCATAGGACTGCGGCCTGGGTCTCCATCGTCGGTACCTCCTCGATCGGGCTCGACGGCCCGTGATCCGTACCCGACGATGCTGGCACACCGCCGCCCGCCCTGCTCACCACCGGCGCCGACCCAGGTGGGAGGATGGGCCGACGATGACGAGGGAGGCCGCAGGGTGATGGTGTTCTGGTGGTGTGCCCTCGGGGTGCTCCTGGCCGTGGCCTACATGGTCACCTACACGCTGCTGCGCACATCGGCGGACGACCGGCCGTGGCACGCCCGCCTCCGGCACCCGAGGGGCGGACCGAGCCGGAACGGCACCGGGTGACGGGTCCGTCCCCCTCCCTCAAGTGGGCACCCCGAACCGACGATGACCAGGGTGTCCTCCGGTCGGTCGGCGACGCCGTGGCGAGCGGGGGACGACCCGACCCCCCGTACGGGCAGCGGACCTCGACGACGAGGTGACCGGTGCGCCGACCGACCTCCCCAGAAAGCGAGCGGACGATGATCGCACCGGACCTCGCGCTCGAGGGCGGGTCCGCCCCTGGACCCGGTGCGGGTGCCGACCCGGTGGGGACCGATGACCGCCCGGCGCCCGGGACCGGCGACCGGTCTCCCCGCCGTGGGCTCCAGGTCGCGGTGCTGGCCCTCCCGGTGGCGCTGCTCGGCCGTCCTCGGGTGGACCCATCGCTCGATGTTCTACGACGGGTACATCTACCTCCACGTCGTCCAGAACATCCTGGCCGGGCACGGCCCGGTCTTCAATGCCGGCCAACGGGTCGAGGCCTTCACCAGCCCCCTGTGGACGGCCCTGCTCTCCCTCGTCGCCCTCGTCACCCCGTTCTCCCTCACCACCCTGGCCGTCGACCTCGGTCTCCTCCTGGCCGTCGGCGGCCTGGCGCTGGCGGTGGCCAGCTCGGTCCGCCTGGTCCGACGGGCGTCCCCGGACTCCTTCCTGCTGCCCATCGGTGCGCTGGTGTTCGCGGCGGTGCCGGCCGTGTGGTCGCTCGCCACGCTGGGACTCGAGACGGGACTCACGTTGTTCTGGCTGGGCGGCTGCCTGGCCGCTCCTCGTGCGATGGGCCGGGACCTCCGGACCGCCCGTGCCGGCCTGGTCCCTCGTCGTCCTCGGGCTCGGACCGCTGGTGCGCCCGGAGCTGGGGGTCGACACCCTGGTGTTCGTGGGCCTGCTGCTGGTGGTCGACCGGGCGGGACGGACCTGGCGGGGCCAGGTGCGCATCCTGGCCTGGGCCGCCGCCGTGCCCCTGGCCTACCAGGTGTTCCGCATGGGCTACTACGGCTTGGTGGTGGCCAACACCGCGGTGGCCAAGGAGGCGTCGCTCCCGCGCGTCGGCCGTGGGCTCCAGTACTTCATGGACTTCGCCGGCACCTACTGGATGGTGGTCCCGGCCGTGTGCCTGGTCGTTCGGGGCCTTCCCCCCGTTGGCCTCGGCCCTGCGGCGGACCGATCGGGGGACCCGGAACCTGGCCGTGCTGTTCGCCCTGCCCGCCGCCGGTGCACTGAACGCCGCCTACATCGTGCTCATGGGCGGGGACTACGTCCACGCCCGGCTCCTGGTGGCCCCGCTGTTCGCGCTGGTGGCCCCGGTGGCCGTGGTCCCGGTCGGACGGCGGTACGTGATCTCCCTCCTGGTCGTCCCGTGGGCCCTGCTGTGCGCCTTCTCGTTCCGGTCCACCGACGGGGACCCCTTTTCGCTGTCCCCGTTCCTGGCCGTGCACGGCCACGGGCAGGTGGACCCGACCATCTGGGCGTGGACCCGCCAGGCCCCGTTCTCCGACCCGGCCACGGGCTCGGGCGCGTGGGTCCAGTTCGACGCCACCAAGGCACCGGTCCGCCTGGTGGCCCCGATCGCCGCCGGGCTACGGGTGCCGGTGGTGGTCACCTCGCAGATCGGCACGTCGCCGTACGAACTCGGCCCCGGGGTGCAGATCCTCGACCTGCTCGGGCTGGCCGACCCGCTGACGGCCCACCTCCAGCTCACCCACCGCGGCCAGTTCACCGGGCACGAGAAGCCGCTGCCCACCCCCTGGGTCCAGGCCCTGTTGACGGCCCCGGGGACCTCGACGGCCCAGATCGGCGCCCTCCAGGTGGCCCGGCCCACCAGCTACAACACGCTCATCCCCCCGGTCACCGGACGGGCCCTGGACCTGCAGACGGCCTGGGCCCGGGCCGCCCTGGCGTGCCCGGCCGTCCGGGCCGTCGAGTACGGGCCGAGCCGCCCGCTCACGGTCTCGTCGTTCGTCTCCAACCTGTTCCACTCGGTGGCGCGCACCACGATCCGCATCCCGCCGGACCCGGAGACCGCCTACCACCGGTTCTGCGGACCCGGCACGCCCCCGGTGGTGGCCGACGTCACCGCCCCGCCCTCCGGCACCTGACCCCCGTGGCACCTGACCGTCGGGGAACCTGACCCCCGGGGAACAGGGCCCGCATCCCCCTGGCGACCCGCACCCACCACTACCGTGGTCTCCGGCCCAGTGGGGGAAGCGAAAGGAACCAGTCATGGCGTCGGAGACTGAAGTAGTCGTGGTGGAAGGGGGACTGCCGAGCAAGGTGGTCTGGCAGATGGAGCTCGTGGTCGGGCTGATCACCCTGGGGCTCGGCATCGCCCTGGCCTTCCATCCCTCGACCTCGTTGAACGTGATCTGCGTGTTCATCGGGATCCTGTTGATCCTGGGGGGCATCTTCCACTTCATCCGCGCCCTCGACCACGACGAGCAGCACCGGGCGTGGATCGTCATCGCCGGGCTGCTCGAGGTCGTCATCGGCGTGGTGATGATCCGCCACCTCGACCTGACCAAGGCGGCCATCGGCCTGCTGATCGGGATCGTCTGGATCGTGCAGGGCATCGTGGCCCTGATGGCCGGGATCATGGGGGGCGCCAAGGGGCAGCGGGGCTGGGTCATCGGCTTCGGCGTGATCAGCCTCGTCGCCGGCATCGTGGTCGTCACCGTGCCGTCGAACTCGGTCAACGCCCTGGCCACCCTGCTCGGGATCTGGTTCATCGTCATGGGCCTGCTCGAGATCGCCGGCGGCTTCGTGCTGCGGTCCGAACTGAAGAAGGCCTCGGCCTGATCCGTCCCGACGGCGAACCCGTCGTCGGGACGTTCGTCTGAGCCCACTGCGGTCGCCCTGCGCGGCCGCAGTGGCGCGTCTGGACAGTGGCGGACGCGGTGTGGAAACGTCCTCGCCGCAGCCGACGGCGGCCGCAACGGAGGGGGAAGGCACCACATGGGCGACGCAGGCCCTCGACGACGAACTCCAGGCACTGATCGGCCAGCCGGTCGGACGCGGCGGCCCCGCGGTCGGGCCCGACCCCGTCAACCAGCCCATGATCCGGCACTGGGCCGCGGCCTTCGGCGACGAGAACCCGGTGTACGTGGACCCGGCGGCTGCGGCCCGGTCCCGGTTCGGCCAGATCGTGGCGCCCCCGCTGATGCTCCAGACGTGGACGATGCCCACGCCGACACTGGCCGGGATCGCCGAACGGGGCGGCTCGCCGGTCGAGCTCGAGGGCGAGACCGCGTTGTCGGTGCTCGACCGGGCCGGCTACGTCGGCACCCTCGCCACCAACTCCGAGTTCGAGATCGTCCGCTACCTCCAGCTGGGCGAGGTGGTGTCGGCCACCACCGTGTTCGAGTCGATCTCGGCGGAGAAGCAGACGCGGATGGGCCGGGGCCGGTTCGTCACGTGGGTGACGACCTACACGGTGCCCCCCGACGAGGTGGTCGGACGCCAGACCTTCCGCATCCTCAAGTTCGACCCGTCCGGGGCACCGGCGTGACGCGGCCCGCGGTCGCCGACATCGCGGCGGGGGACGTCCTGCCCGCCCTCGAGATCCCCATGACGGCCACCCTGATCGCGGCGGGGGCGATCGCCACCCGCGACTTCATGCCCGTCCACCACGACCGGGACTACGCGGCCGTCCAGGGCGCCCCGGACATCTTCATGAACATCCTGTCCGACACCGGCTACTGCTCCCGCTTCCTCACCGACTGGGCCGGGCCGGACGCCATGGTGACGCGCCTGGCCATCCGACTGGGCGTGCCGGTGTTCCCGGGCCACACACTGACGTACACCGGTGAGGTGACCGGGGTCTCGACGGAGGGCGACCTGCGCGTCGTCCACGTGTCCTTCCGGGCCTCCGGCGACCTCGGCGACCACGTCACGGGCACGGCCGACCTCACCCTGCCCCTCGACCGGTGAGGGTACCCGGGTGGGCCGGCGCCCACGGGTGGCCCCGGCTCCGGCAGACTGGGACGATGACCGACTGGACGGCGGTGGCCACCCGGAACGCGCGATCGGTGCAGACCACCATCGGGTGGATCTTCTGGGACCCCGGCGCGGTGGCCCGGTACCAGGCGGCCGGCCTGCCCGAGGGCCTGGCCGGCCCGCTGGGCTACATCGCGGCGCGGTGCGCGCCCCTCGCCCCGGTCGGCCCCGAGGCCGTCACCGCCGCCTTCGGATCGATCAGTCCCCTCGGGATCTCGGCCGTGTTCGACCTCCTCGACGCCGAAGGCTTCGCCCGCATGTGGGCGGCACGCGACGAGGCGGTGGTGGAGGGAGTGGCCACCTACGCCCCGGACCTCGTCGGGCCCCTCCTCGACTTCGGTCCCGACCTGTGGGCCGTGGTCGACGCACTGCCGGTGGTGGGCCGGGTGCTGTTCGCCGCCCACCTGGGCGTCCCGCGACCGGGCGACCCGCTGCTGGCCGGATGGCACGCCGTCAACTGCCTGCGTGAGTGGCGGGGGGACACCCACTGGGCGGTGGTGGTGGCGTCCGGACTCACCCACGCCGAGGCGTCCATCCTGCACAACGCGTGGCTCGGCTACGAGACCGACTGGCTGGCCCGCTCGCGGGGGACGTCGGAGGAGGACCTCCACGCCGGCTGGCGGGCCCTGGAGGCCAAGGGCCTGGCCGTCGACGGGGCCGTGACCCCTGCCGGGATCGCCCTGCGCCAGCAGATCGAGGACGACACCGATCGCCTGACCACGCTCCCGTGGGAGCTCCTCGGCCCGGACCGGTCCGTCGAGTTCGCCGAGCGGTTCGAACCGCCGTGCGAGGTCCTCCTGCGTCGGGTCGACGAGACGGCCGGCCCCAACTACCAGCCCGCCTCGCGGCTACGGAGCGACCGGTGACCGGCCCGGGAGCGGGTCGACGGGCGCTGGTCACCGGGGCGACGCGCGGCATCGGACGGTCCACCGCCCTGGCCCTGGCCGAGGCCGGCTGGGACGTGGCCGTCACCGGCCGCACGGCCCGCCGGGGCGAGGGTCGCGACGACTCCGACACCGGTGGGGGCCGTCCCCTGCCCGGGAGCCTGGAGGAGACCGCCGAGGGGATCCGGGCCCACGGTCGACTCGCCCTCGAACTGGTCGCCGACCTGCACGACCAGGCGGGGCTGCGGGCCGCGGTGGCCCGGGTCGAGGAGGCCTGGGGCGGGATCGACCTGTTGGTCAACAACGCGGTGGACACCGCACCGGGCAGCATGGTCCCGATCCTCGAGCTGACCGTCGCCCAACTGGAGGCGAAGCTGGCGGCCAACGCGGTGGCCCCGTTCGTCCTGATCCAGGCCGTGCTGCCCGGGATGCTGGCGCGCGGTGGCGGGACCATCGTCGACGTCACGTCCCACACGGCCACCGCCGACCCACCCGGTCCGGTGGGACAAGGGGGGTGGGGCGTCGCCTACGCGGCCTCGAAGGCGGCCGCCCACCGGCTGGCCCCGCTGCTGGCCGTCGAGCTCGGCGACCGGGGGATCCGGGCCTACAACCTGGACCCGGGGTATGTCGACACCGAGCGACAGCAGGTGAATGCCGCCGCCCTGGGCCTGGTCGGCCACTACTCCGGCGCCCCTCCCTCCGTGCCGGCCGCGGCCATCGTCTGGATGGTCGACCACCCCGAAGCCCTGGACAACGGCCAGACCGTGCGTGGCCTCAAGCTGGCGCTGGTCGAGGGACTGCACCCTGACTGGCGGGAGGGGTGAGCACGGCCGAGCCGACCCCGGCCGAGCCGACCCCGGCAGGCACCGTGACCGTCTACTGGCGTCCGGGCTGTCCGTTCTGCGGATCACTCCGGCGGGGCCTCCGGCGGGCGGGCGTGGCCACCGAGGAGGTCGACATCTGGTCCGACCCGGAGGCCCGTGCCTTCGTGCGGGCCCATGCCGACGGCACCGAGACGGTGCCCACGGTGGACGTCGCCGGGACGGTCCTGGTCAACCCCTCGGCCCGCCGGGTGGCGGCCCTGGCCGCCGACGCGGGGATCCCGACCGGCCCGCCCGGCTCCCGTCGGTGGTGGTGGCCCCGGGGCTGACCAGGCGCCGACCCGGAACGGCCGACCCCACCGGGTCGCTCACGCGGGGAGCGGGAGCCCGACGTAGGCGGCGGCCACGCCGAGCAGCGCGGCACCGATCAGCGCCGACACCACCCCGCGTCGCAGGACGAGGAGCCACACGCCGGCGGCCACCAGGATGCCGAGCTGCCACGGGTGGGAGAGGGCGAGGGCCAGCGGGACGGCGGACCCGGCGATGGCGCCGATCGACGCGGCGCCGGCCCCGGTCAGGAAGCCCTGGGCCCAGGTGTTGGCCCGGAGCCGGTCGAAGCGGGGGCCGCCGACCAGGATGAAGACGAACGACGGTGCGAACGCCACGAACGCGGCCAGCAGCCCACCGGCCAGCCCGGTGGCGGCATACCCCACGACGGCGACGGTCTGGACGACCGGGCCGGGGGTGATCTGGCCGAGGGCCACGGCGTCCAGGAACTGCCCGGCGGTCATCCAGTGGTAGGTGTGCACGGCGTCGTGCTGCATCATCGGGATGATCACGAACCCACCGCCGTAGGAGAACAGGCCGACCTTGAGGGCCACCCACGCCAACGCGGCGAGTCCACCGGCGGCCAGGGCCGGGAACACGGCCGGCGGCACCCCGGCCATGCGCCGGGGGGCGGAGGTCACGCCCGCCGGGCGACCGCACCACCGCCTCCAGTACCCCGCTGGCCGCCAGCACCAGGACCAGCCAGGGGCCGACGGTGGCCGCCGCCACCGCGCCGAGCACCAGGTAGGCGACCCATCGGGTGCGGGCCGGACGGGCGTGGCCGGCCCGGCGCCAACTGCCCGGGAGCAGTCCGATCGAGGCCTGGAGCGCCACCACCGGGACAGCGGCCCCGGCACCGGCGGCGGCGCCGCGCACCCACAGCGGGGCGTGCGGCGAGAAGAACAGCACCGAGAGCGCCAGGATCACCACCAGACCGGGCACGATGAAGCACAGCCCGCCGATCAGCGCGCCGGCCGTCCCCCGCAGGCGCCACGCGCACAGGATGGCCAACTGGGTGGAGGCCGGACCCGGCAGCAGGTTGGTGGCGGCGATCCCGTCCTCGAACTCCTCGGGTGACAGCCAGGCCTCGCGCTCCACGCACAGGGAGCGGAGCAGCGCGATGTGGGCGGGGGGACCGCCGAAGCCGATGCAGCCGATCCGTCCCCACTGGCGCGCGATGGTCCCGAGCCCGACGGTCTCCCCGGGTACCCCGTCGTGGTCGGGTCCGGTCACCGGCCCCGGGAGGAGGCGCGCTTGCTCATGCGACGGGTTCGCTGGGCACGTTGAAGTACTCCTGGTAGGCGCGGCTGCGCTCGCGGAGCACGTCGGCGTCCAGCCCCGTGTCGGCGAAGGTGTACCGGCTGCCCCCACCGCCGCCGTCGCCGGGGTGGGTGGCCAGGAAGGCGCGCATGGCCGCCTCGGCCTCGGCGGTGAACGTCAGGCCGAGGCGGTCGTAGATGGTGCCGATGGTGGTGAACGGGTCGGCCATGAACTCGGCGAACTGGACGTCGACCACCTGGTCCGGCGGCACCGTGCCGTCCTCCCGGGCGGCCACCGAGCGGTCCAGCCCGAGCAGGATGTCCTCGCTGTACTGCTCGGCCGCCCGGGGCATCGAACTGTGGTCGCTCGACATCTGGCGGAGCAGGGCGGCCAGCGCGCTGATCGACGAGATGACCCGCACCGGGTCCCGGTGGGTCTGGATGAGGAGCGCGTCGGGGTACTCGTCGAGCAGGGCGGCGAGGCACCACAGGTGGGCCGGTGACTTGAGCAGCCACCGGTCGCCGGCGTGGCGGCTCTGGAGGTGCTGGAGGTAGATGCGGTGCCAGCGGTAGGCCGGGGCCATGTCGGCCTCGTGCAGCAGCCACCGGTCGTAGCCCGGCACGTCGTACTGGGTCGGGAAGATCATCGAGCGGAAGTCGGCACCGGTCATCCGCACGCACTCCTGGGCCAGGCGGGCCCCCAGGGGGTGGAAGTCGGTGAAGCCCGGGATGATCAGGTCGGGCATGGAGGCGATGGCGTCGGACTCCGCGATCCGGGGGTCGGTGTCGTAGGTGGCCGTCTCGGGGGGCGGCACCGGCTGGTCGACCTCCCACGTCAGGGGGGCCCGGTTGGCCGGGTCCTGGGCCAGGAGGTCGTAGAGGATGGTGGTGCCGGTGCGGGGCTGGCCGATGATCACGATGGGCCGGGTCACGGTGCCGGCCGCCACCTCGGGATGGGTGCGCCGCCACTCCAGGATGCGGAGCCGGACGGTCAGGTAGCCGACGACGTCCCCCTCGGCCACGGTGCGGCCGAGCTCGTTGAGTCGGGCCGGCCCGTCGAGGTCCTCCAGGAGGTAGCCGAGGCCTTCCTGCCACGAGTCCTCGCCGAGGTCGGTGCTGCCGGCGGCGGCGATGGCCGTCTCCACCAGCGTGTCGGCGTCGAAGCGGGGCGTGTCCATGGTCAGGCGTCTCCGTTCGGTAGGGCGTCGGCGGCGGCCGTGCGGCGGCGGTGCGGCGGGGTGTGCCGGGCGGGTGCGGGGAGGGCGTGTGCGTCCGCCACGATACGCACCCCCGGGCGCGCCCGTGCCGGTTTCCCGCCCGTGCGGCGCGCCGGTCTGACGCCCTGCGGTCGCTACCCGTCGGTGACGACGTACCGGCTCGCCGGGGTGCCCGGCGGATGGCTGACCCCGGGCACGGCGTCGGGATTGGTCACGCAGACCTCGCCCTCGAGTCCGTCGGGGTCCCGGAAGAAGATGCTGAGGATGGGGCCGAAATCGGTGACGAACGAGTCGGCCGCGCCCCGGGCGATCAGCCGGTCGCGGATGGTCTCGAAGGCGTCGATCGAGGCGGCCTGGAGGGCGAAGTGGTCGAGCCGCCCCCGGCCGAACATGGGCACCTGGCGATCGGCCTCGGTGTTGCCGTCGACGTGGAAGACGTTGAGCTCGGACCACGGGCCGATCTTCACGACCGACAACCGGACGGCGTCGTCGCCTTCGACCTCGGGACCGTCACGGACCACCTCGGCCTCGAAGACCTCCTCGTAGAAGGCGTGCAACCGGCCGGGGTCGTTGGTCAAGGTGGCGACGTGGTTGAGTCCGATGGTGAGCATGGTCGGCTCCTCTGGTCAGGTCAGGTCAGGTCAGGTCGGTGGGGGCTGGGTCTGGGCAGGCGGTCCGGCCGCCCGACGGGAACGGCCCCGGCCCTTCCAGGCTAGGGCAGTCGTCCAGGGCGTCTGGGAGACTGCGGCCATGTCCAGCCACGCCCGCCACCGACCTCCCCTTCCACGACCGGGACGACTTCGCCGACGCCGACCGGGGCTTCCTCGGCGCCCTCGACCCGTGCGTGATCACCGACGCCACCGGTCGGGTGGTGTGGGACAACGACGCCTACGGGTTCCTGGCGGGGGAGTGCCCCGACACGGCCCATCCGAGCCTGTGGCGCCAGGGTCAGCTGGTGGCCCGCCAGGGCCTGTACGAGGTGTGCGACGGGATCTACCAGGTCCGGGGACTCGACCTCTCGAACATGACCCTGGTCGAGGGGGAGACCGGCGTCATCGTCATCGACCCCCTCATCTCGGCCGAGACGGCCGCCGCCGCGCTCGCCCTGTACCGCACCCACCGGGGCGACCGACCGGTGACGGCCGTCATCTACACCCACGCCCACGTCGACCACTTCGGCGGCGTCCGGGGAGTCCTCGACGGTGTGGTGCCCATCCTCGCCCCCGCACGGCTTCATGGAGTCCGCCGTGTCCGAGAACGTGTACGCCGGCGTGGCCATGAGCCGGCGCGCCGTGTACATGTACGGAGCCGCGCTGGACAAGGGCCCGGCCGGCCAGATCGGCTGCGGGCTCGGCATGACCAACTCGACCGGCTCCGTCGGTCTGGTGGCCCCGACGGTGGACGTCACCCACACCGGGCAGGAGGAGGTCCTCGACGGGGTGCGGATCGTGTTCCAGCTCACGCCCGGCACCGAGTGCCCGGCCGAGATGAACTTCTCGTTCCCCGAGCGGCGTGCGCTGTGCATGGCGGAGAACGCCACCCGGAACCTGCACAACCTGGTCACGCTCCGGGGGGCCCAGGTCCGTGACGCCCGGGTGTGGGCGTCCTACCTGGACGACGCCATCGACCTGTTCGCCGGGACCATCGACGTCGCCTTCGCCTCCCACCACTGGCCGACGTGGGGGAGCGCCCGGGTCGTCGAGTACCTGTCGCTGCAGCGCGACCTCTACGCCTACCTGCACGACCAGACGCTGCGCCTCATGAACACCGGCCTCAACGGGGCCGAGGCCGCCGAGGTCCTCGCCATGCCCCCGGCCCTCGAGCAGGCCTGGCACACCCACGGCTACTACGGCTCGGTCAGCCACAACGTGAAGGCCGTCTACCAGCGGTACCTCGGCTGGTTCGACGGGAACCCGGCGCGGCTGTGGGCCCATCCTCCGGTCGAGTCCTCGACCCGCTACGTCGAGTGCATGGGGGGGAGCGACGCGGTGGTGGCCCGGGCGGAGGCCTATGCGGCCGAGGGCGACCTCCGGTTCGCCGCCGAGCTGCTCGATCGCGTGGTGTTCGCCGACCCGGACCACCCCGGGGCCAGGGAACGCCTGGCCCGGGTGTACGAGCAGCTGGCCTACGGCGCAGAGAACGGGACGTGGCGCAACTTCTTCCTCATGGGCGCCCACGAACTGCGGCACGGCATCGACGCCTCCCCGGCGACCATCGGATCGGCCGAGTTGCTGTCGGCCCTGACCGTCGGCCAGCTGTTGGACGCCATCGCCATCCGGATCGACGGACCCAAGGCGTGGGGCGAACGCCTCACCATCGACTGGCGGTTCACCGACCTGGCGGAGACCCACCGGGCCACGCTCGGCAACGGGGTGCTCACCCACCGGGTGGTGGGGGAGGACGTGGCGCCGGCGGACCTGACCCTGACCCTGACCAAGCCGCAGATGCTCGGGATCCTGGTCGGTGGTGGCCTGGACGGGGTCGGCACCGAGGGCGACGTCGGGGTGGTGGCCCGGCTGCTCGCCGTGGTCGAGACGCCTGACCGGAACTTCGCCATCGTCACGCCGTGAGCGTGGCCTCCGCGACCGTCGGCGCCGGCGCCGGGAGGGGCGGTCAGCCGAAGAGGTCGACGAGGTCGACGATCAGCAGGGTGAGGACCATGGCGCCGACCACGGCGTAGACCGCCGAGAACAACCACTTCTGGTGGTGGTCGGCCAGCCAGAACCGCCGGATGCCCAGGACGTCGAAGGTGAGGGCCAGGACCCCGACCGGGATCCCGATGATCGGCCCGACGCCCTTGGCCAGTCCGAGCAACGGGAGCAGGATCGGCAGCACGATGTAGCTGAGGAGGCACCGGGTGGCCGACAGCAGGATCGACGCCCCGAAGATCCGGTGGGTGTCCGACTCGGGGATCGCCTTGCTGCTCGTCGGGCACCCGCAGCAGATGGCGCATGGCCTGGTCGGCCCGGGAGCGCTCCGTCGGTCGACGGGGCCGGCAATGTGGTGGTCGAGGTCGGGTCCACCAGGCGATTGTAGACCCGGCGGGGTGACGATGGGCATCCCGGGCCACCAACTATCGTCCCGAGCATGGGAGACCGCTCATGACCTCGAACGCGTCACGGCGCGCCCACGCGGCCGCAGCCCGTACCGGCGGCCCCCCGGCGGAGACCTCGTCGACGCCGGGCGACCTGTGGGCGGTGCGCGGCGCGGACGGGTCCGTCGCCGTCGGGTGGTACCTCCTGCCGCTCCGGCTGTTCCTGGGGGTGACCTTCCTGTTCGCCGGGCTGCAGAAGCTGGCCAACCCGGACTTCTTCCGCAACGTCGAGCCCCATCTCGATCCACGCCCAGTTGGTGGGCACCGCCCACACCAGCCCGATCGGCAGCCTGCTCACCCACCTGACCGGGGCATCGACGCTGATCGGCGTGCTCATGGCCGTGGCCGAGGTGGCCATCGGCGTGGGGGCGCTGCTCGGCCTGCTCACCCGGGTGGCGGCCGTCGGCGGGGTGCTCGTCTCCCTCAGCCTCTTCCTGGCCATCTCGTACCACACCCACCCCTTCTACACGGGCTCCGACATCGTCTTCCTGTTCGCCTGGACGCCGTTGGTGCTGGCCGGCGCGGCCGGTGCCCCGGCCGTCGACACCTGGTTGGCCACACGGCGCGGATCCGTCGTCGGCATCGGAGGCCGGCGCGGACGGCGCCCTGTCCCGGGGGGCCTTCATCGGCATCGTGGCGGCCGGGACCGCCGTGCTCGTCGGTGCGGTGGCCGGGATCGGCCGGATCTTCGCCCCTGCGCCGTCCGGGACGGCGGCCGTCCTGGGCGGCGGGTCGGCGACGACCACCACGTCCACCGCCGGCACCACGACCACCGCCGGGGCCGGCGATCCGACCACCACGACCACCGCGCCGGCACCCCGGGGGACGGCCATCGGGTCGGCGTCCCAGGTGCCCGTCGGGGATCGGCCGTCGTTCACGGACCCGAAGTCCGGCGACCCCTCCCTGGTCATCCAGCGCACGGCCGACAACTTCGTGGCCTTCGACGCCATCTGCCCCCACGCCGGGTGCACGGTGGCGTACCAGTCGGGGTCGAACGTCATCGCCTGCCCGTGCCACGGCTCCGAGTTCAACCCGAGGACCGGTGCGGTCATCAACGGACCGGCCACGTCCGGTCTGACCCCCATCACGGTCATCAAGGGGTCGAACGGGAACCTCTACGTGGTGTAGTGGGCGTCCACCCCGGTCCGGCCCCGTCCACTACGCTGGCGGTGTTGTCGCACCCAGGCGGCGGCCTCCACCCATGACCGCAGCCACCACCGAGACCCCCGAGCCCACCGGACCGGCTTCCGCCGACCCCGCGCCGCGCACGGACTGGGTCTCCGCCATCCCCTTCTTCGCCGCTCCACGCCGCCCCGCTGGCCGCCTTCTTCGTGACCGTGACGTGGCAGGACTGGGCCCTGTGCGCGGTCCTGTACGTGACCCGGATGTTCTGCATCACCGCCGGATACCACCGCTACTTCTCCCACCGCACCTACAAGATGGGTCGGGTGCCGCAGTTCCTGATGGCCTTCGGCGGCACCACGGCCGTCCAGAAGGGGCCCCTGTGGTGGGCCAGCCACCACCGGATCCACCACCGCTACACCGATCTCGACGGCGACGTGCACTCGCCCCGCGAGGGCTTCTGGTGGAGCCACGTCGGCTGGATCCTGTCGACGAAGTACAAGGACACCGACCTGGCCGGCATCAAGGACTTCGCCGCCTACCCCGAACTGCGCTGGCTGGAGCGGCACAACTGGGTCGGCCCGTGGTCGCTGGCCATCGCCTCGCTTCCTGCTGTTCGGCTGGGGCGGGCTGCTGATCGGCTTCTTCCTGTCGACGGTGCTCCTCTGGCACGGGACCTTCCTGGTCAACTCTATGGCCCACATCGTCGGGCGCCGCCGGTACGCCACCCCCGACACCAGCCGGAACTCGTGGGTGATCGCCGTCATCACCGGCGGCGAGGGGTGGCACAACAACCATCACTACCTGCCCTCCTCGGTGCGCCAGGGTTTCCGCTGGTGGGAGTTCGACCCGACGTGGTACCTGTTGAAGGGCTTCGCCGCCCTCCACATCGTGCGCGACCTGAAGAACCCGCCAGCCCGCCTGCTCGATCAGGCCCGGGTGCGCGACGGCGCCTTCGACATCGGGATGTTCCGCTCCTACTGGGAGCGGGCGGCCAAGGTCACGGGCGAGCGGATCGCCGACCTCAGCGCCCGACCGGTGCCGGCGTCGCCCGAGGGGTCGGACACGGTGGTGCCGCCCGCCGATGCGCCGGCCGGCACGGACGAGCAGCTGTCCGCACTGGCCGGACTCATCACCCGGGCGCTCGAGTCGGCGGACCAGCTGGCCGCGGTGACGCGCCGGCGGAAGGGGACCAAGGTGGCGTCGGAGCCCGACGCCACCGAGCCCGCACCGGAATGACCCCGCCGGTCGCCTGGCTGGCCGACGCGTCCGTGTGGATCGTCGACCTCGACGGCGTCCTGTGGCTCGCCGGCCAACCCATCGGTGACGTGGCCGGTGCCGTGGACGCCCTCCGCCGTCGGGGCATCCGGGTGGTCTTCGCCACCAACAATTCGTCGCCGACCACGGGGCAGCTGGTGGGCCGACTGGCCAAGGTGGGGATCGAGGCCACCGCCGACGACCTCGTCACGTCGGCCCGGGTGGCGGCCTCGATGCTCGAACCCGGCCAACGGGTCCACCTGCTGGCCGAGGACGGCGTGCTCGAGGCCCTGGAGGAGCGGGGCGTCGAGGTCGTCGACTCCGGGTACCGGGATGCCGCCGTCGTCGGGTGGAGCCGGGACTTCGACTTCGCCGCCCTGGCCGCCGCCTCCACGGTGGCCCGCGACAGCGGCCGGCTGATCGCCACCAACGGCGACCCGACCCATCCGACGCCCGAGGGCCTGCTGCCCGGGTCCGGGGCGCTGCTGGCCGCGGTGGCCACCGCATCGGGCGTGGTGCCCGAGGTGGCCGGCAAGCCCCATCCGCCCATGGTCGAGTACGTGGAGCGGCAGATCCTGGGTGGGGCGCAGCCGGTGGCCGCCGTGATGGTGGGGGACCAACCGGGCACCGACGGGATCCTGGCCCAGCGCCTGGGCGTCCCCTTCGTGCTGGTCGACTCCGGGGTGACCGCGGCCGGGGCGGCGGTGGACGACTGCCCGGTCGCCCTGCGGGCCGCCGACTTCGTGACGGTGGTGGCCTCCCTGCCGTCCCTGTGAATCGGAGTCCAGCTGCTAGCAAAGTGCTTGCTCTGAGCAAGCACTCCCGGTAGGATGGGTGCATGGCCAACAACGACGCACTGCAGCGCTACATCGACGCCGGGATCGCCTTCACCAACATGACCCGCAAGAAGGCGGAGGAGCTCGTCTCCGAGCTGGTCAAGAACGGGGACATCCAGACCGACGAGGCCAAGGCCCGGGTCGACGACCTGGTCGAGCGGGGACGCCGCGGCACCGAGGTCATCGTGACCGCCGTCCGCTCCGAGGTGTCGCGTCAGCTCGGGGCGGTGGGGATCTCCAATCTGGAGGACCTGGCCACCCAGGTCGCCGCCATGCTCGGCCGCTCGACCCCCCCGAGCCAAGAAGGCCCCGGCCAAGAAGACGGCCGCCAAGAAGGCGCCGGCCAAGAAGTCGGCCGCCAAGAAGGCTCCGGCCAAGAAGGCGGCCGCCAAGAAGGCCCCGGCCAAGAAGGCGCCGGCCAAGAAGGCGGCCCCCACGACGCCGCCGGTCGTTCCCGGGTCGGCCGACTGACGACTCCCGCCCGCCAGCGCCTCGATCGGGCACTGGTCGCACGCAAGCTGGCCGACAGCCGCCCCCAGGCCGTCGAGCTGATCGCCCGGGGTGTGGTCCTGGTGTCGGGCTCCGTCGCCGACAAGCCGGCCCGCATGGTCTCGCCGGCCGAGCCCATCGAGCTCCTGGGGGACCCCCCACCGTTCGTGAGCCGCGGGGGCGAGAAGCTGCGGGCCGCCCTCGACCGGTTCGCCCTCGACCCCTCCGGCCTCCGGGCCCTCGACGCCGGTGCCTCGACCGGGGGGTTCACCGACTGCCTCCTGCAGGCGGGCGCCGCCCACGTGGTGGCCGTGGACGTGGGGCACGGCCAGCTCCATCCGCGCCTGCGCGCCCATCCCTCGGTCACCAACCTCGAGCGCCTGGACATCCGCCGGGTCACCCGGGACACGGTCGGCGGGGAGCCCGTCGACCTGGTGGTGGCCGACCTGTCCTTCATCTCCGCCACCCGGGCCGTGCCGGTGCTGACCGGCGAGGTGGCCGTTCCCGGGGCGCCACTGGTCGTGCTGGTCAAGCCGCAGTTCGAGGCGGGTCGGGTCGAGGCGTCCCGCGGACGGGGGGTCATCCGGGACCGGTCGATCCACCGCCGGACCCTCGGCGAGGTGGCAACCGCGCTTGGCGACGCCGGAGCAGTCATCATGGGGGCCATGCCGTCGCCCCTGACCGGACACTCCGGCAACGTGGAGTTCCTGCTGTACGCCCGCACGCCGGGCCCCCCCGGGGCCCGACGGCCGGCTGCGGTGGCCGCGCTCCTCGACGCCGCCGTCGACGAGGTCCACGGCGGCCCGGACCCGGTGGAGGACTGACCGATGGCCCGCATCGTCTTCGCCGTGCGTCCGAACCGGCCCGAGGCCGACGCCCTGGCCGACCGGGCAGAGGCCTGGCTCGCCGCACGGGGCCACGAGTCCGTCCGCTCGGTGATGACCGACCGGACCGTCGACCTCGAGGGCGCCGACCTCCTGGTCAGCCTGGGCGGTGACGGGACGCTGCTGCGCTCGGTGGACAGTGCCCTGGCCACCTCGGTGCCCGTCCTCGGGGTGAACCTCGGCCTGCTCGGCTACCTCACCGAGGTGGAGCCGGCGGGACTCGAGGACGCCCTCGAACGGTTCCTCGAGGGCCGCTACGAGGTGGAGGAGCGGATGACCCTGGCCGTCACGGTCACGGGTCCCGACGGCACCGTGCTCGTCGAGCAGTGCGCCCTCAACGAGGCGACGGTGGAGAAGACGGTCCCGGGCCACACCGTGCGCATCGCCGCGTCCATCGACGGCACGCCGTTCGTGACCTACGCGGCCGACGGGCTGCTGCTGTCCACGCCGACCGGCTCGACCGCCTACAACCTGTCGGCGCGGGGGCCGCTGCTCTCCCCCCGGCTTCGGGCACTCGTCCTCACCCCGGTCTCGCCCCACATGCTGTTCGACCGGCCCCTGGTGCTCGACCCCGACCAGCGCATCCGCCTCGAGGTGCTGGGCCCGCGTCCGGCGGTGCTGGTGATCGACGGGCTGACGGTGGCCACCCTCGAGCCCGGTGTCACCGTCGACTGCCGGGAGGGCGACCGACCGGCCCGGCTGGTGACCTTCGGATCGAGGGACTTCCACGCCATCCTGCGGGCGAAGTTCCACCTGGCCGACCGGTAGGGGTCACGATGGGTCGCATGCTGGTCGAACTCCACGTGCGCGACCTCGGGGTGATCGACGACGTGACGGTCGGCCTCGGACCCGGCATGACCGCCCTGACGGGCGAGACGGGAGCCGGCAAGACCCTCCTGGTCGGGGCCCTCAGCCTGCTGCTCGGTGGCCGGGGCGATCCGGCCCTGGTCCGGTCCGGGGCCGACGAGGCCCTGGTGGAGGGCCGGTTCAGCGACGCCGACGGGGGGGACGAGATCACCCTGGCCCGCACCGTGGCCCGTGAGGGTCGGTCCAAGGCGTGGGTCGACGGCCGGATGGTGCCGGTCGGGGCCCTGGCCGAGTCGGCCGCCGGACTCATCGAGCTCCACGGACAGCACCAGCACCGGGCCCTGGTCGTGCCCGAGGCCCAGCGCCGGGCCCTCGACGCGTTCGGGTCGATCGACACCGGACCACTGACGGCCGCCCGTACCCGGTTGGCCGGACTGCTGCGGGAGGCGGAGGGGCTCGGGGGCGACGCCGGCCGACGGGCCCGGGACGCCGAGATCCTGGAGTTCCAGATCGCCGAGGTCGATGCCGCGGCCATCACCGGAGCCGACGAGGAGGAACAGCTGGAGGTCGAGGAGGAACGCCTGGCCGAGGCATCGGCCCACCGGGCCGCGGCCGCCACCGCGCTCGGCGTCCTTGACCGGCGGCGACGGGGGACCGGGGGAGACCAGCGCCGTCGACCGCCTGGCCGAGGCGTCGGGCGCGCTCTCGGGCCGCGCCGCGCTCGAGGGCTTCGACCAGCGGGTGCGCGGGGTGATGGCCGACGTGGCCGACCTGGCCGTCGACCTGCGCTCCGTGGTGGAGACCTGGGACGACGATCCCGTCCGGCTCGAGGCCGTCCGGGCCCGGCGCCAGCTCTTCCACGAGCTCAGACGCAAGTACGGGGCCACCCTGGACGAGGTGCTGGCCTTCGCCGACGCCGGGCGCGTGCGGCTGGCCGAGCTGGCCGCCGAGGCGAACCGGGCCGCGGCCCTCGACGGGGAGGTCTCCCGGGCCCGCGCCGACGTGGCCGGAGAGGAGGCGGCCGTGGCCCGGGCCCGGCGGGCCACCGCGCCCCTGCTGGCCTCGGAGATCGAGACCACGCTCCACGGACTGGCCATGCCCTCGGCCCGGTTCGCCATCACCGTGGGCGGGGACGGCAGCGGCGACGACGTGACCTTCGAGTTGGCCGCCAATCCCGGGGAGCCGGCCCAGTCGCTGGCCAAGGCGGCCTCGGGGGGCGAGCTGTCCCGCACCATGCTGGCCGTCCGGCTGGCCCTCACCGATGCGCCCGGCGTGCTGGTCTTCGACGAGGTGGATGCCGGGGTGGGTGGCCGGGCCGCCACCTCGGTCGGCACCGCGTTGGCCGGACTGGGCCACTACGCCCAGGTGCTGGTGGTCACCCACCTGGCCCAGGTGGCGGCCCAGGCCGATCAGCAGGTCGAGGTGCGCAAGGTCGAGTCCGGCGGCCGCACCCGGTCCGAGGTCACCGTGCTCGACCCGGACGCCCGGGTCGTCGAGATCAGCCGGATGCTGTCCGGCAGCCCCGACAGCGAGGCCGCCCACCGCCACGCCCGCGAGCTGCTCGGGCCCCGGGCCCGGTGACCGCGGCCCGGTCGACCGCGGCATCGACGGCGGGTGCGGCCCGCAACGGCTGGGGTCCGCACGCCGACGCCGCGCCTTCCGGTAACCTCGGCGGGTGCCCGATGTGGATGGCCCCGACGTGAGCGAGCGACAGACCAAGTACGTCTTCTTCACCGGTGGGGTGTCCTCGTCGCTCGGCAAAGGGCTCACCGCATCCTCCCTCGGACGACTGCTCAAGTGCCGTGGCCTGAAGGTCACCATGTGCAAGCTCGACCCGTACATCAACGTGGACCCGGGCACCATGAACCCCTTCGAGCACGGCGAGGTCTTCGTCACCGAGGACGGCGGGGAGACCGACCTCGACCTCGGCCACTACGAGCGGTTCATCGACGAGAACCTCCACAAGGGCTCCAACGCCACCACCGGGCGGATCTACTCGTCGGTGATCGCCAAGGAGCGCCGGGGGGACTACCTGGGCAAGACCGTCCAGGTGATCCCGCACATCACCGACGAGATCAAGAACCACATCCACAAGCTCGGCCAGACCGGCGTGGACGTGGTGATCGTGGAGATCGGCGGCACCGTCGGCGACATCGAGATCCTCCCGTTCATCGAGGCCATCCGGCAGTTCCGGCGTGACGTCGGCCGGGCCAACGTGGCCTACGTGCACCTCACCCTGGTCCCGTACCTGCGGCCGTCGGGGGAGCAGAAGACCAAGCCGACCCAGCACTCGGTCACCGACCTTCGCAGCCAGGGCATCCAGCCCGACGTCATCGTCTGCCGTTCGGACCGGATGATCTCCGAGGACCTGAAGCGCAAGATCTCGCTGCTGTGCGACGTCCCCATGCAGGCCGTGGTCTCCTGCATCGACGCCGACAACATCTACCAGATCCCCCTCGTGCTGCACGAGGAGGGCCTCGACAGCTACCTGCTCGACGTCCTGGAGATCGACGTGGCCGACCACCCCATCGACCTCACCCGCTGGGAGCGGCTGGTCGAGCAGGTGGCCGCGGCGGTGCGCCCGGTCCGGATCGGCATCATCGGCAAGTACGTCGACCTGCCCGACGCCTACCTGTCGGTGGTCGAGTCGCTGCGCCACGCCGGCTTCCACCACGGGGCCAAGGTCGAGATCGAGTGGGTCCAGGCCGCCACCGTGCCCGACCTGCTGGAGCGCGACGGACTGCGGGGCTTCGACGGCCTGGTGGTCCCCGGTGGCTTCGGCGAGCGGGGCGTCGAGGGCAAGATCGCCGCCGCCCGCTACGCCCGCGAGAACGACCTGCCCCTCCTCGGTCTGTGCCTCGGCCTCCAGGTCATGATCATCGAGGTGGCCCGGTCACTGGCCGGGCTGGAGGGCGCCAACTCGCGCGAGTTCGAGGCCACCACCCGCCACCCGGTGGTCGACCTCATGGACGATCAGGTCGACGTGGCCGACAAGGGCGGGACCATGCGACTCGGCTCCTACGACGCCCGGCTCCTGCCCGACTCCCAGGTGGCCCGGGCCTACGGCGACGTGGTCGTGTCCGAGCGCCACCGCCACCGCTACGAGGTGAACCCCCGCTACCGCGAGCGCCTCGAGGAGGCCGGGCTGGTCTGCTCGGGCCTGTCGCCCGACGGGCGGCTGGTCGAGTTCATCGAGTTGCCGGGCCACCCGTACTGGGTGGGCACCCAGGCCCATCCCGAGTTCAAGAGCCGCCCCGACCAGCCCCACCCGCTGTTCCGGGAGCTGGTGGGTGCCGCCCTGGCCCGGGCCGAGGGTCGGGACCCCCACCTGATCGACATCGGTGCCGTCGGCTGAGGCCGGGGACGCGCCCGGCACCGACCTCCCCGTCTTCACGCCCACCGGTGAGGAGACCGTCCACCGCGGCTGGTTCATCCGGGTGCAGCGGGCCACGTTCCTCGACCCCGACGGCGTCCCCTTCGAGCGCGACATCGTCCGCCACCCCGGTGCGGTGGCCGTGGTGGCCGTCACCGACGGCCCGGACCGTGGTGCTGGTGCCGCCAGTACCGACCGGCCGTCGACCGGCTGGCTGCTCGAGATCCCGGCCGGCACCTGCGACGTCGACGGCGAGCCCCTCGAGGAGACGGCCCGGCGCGAGCTGGCCGAGGAGGTCGGCTACGCGGCGCGACCGGCTGGACCTGCTGACCCGGACGGCCATCACCCCGGGCTTCTGCGACGAGTACACCAGCATCTACCTGGCCACCGGGCTGCGCAGCCGGTGCCGTCGGACCGCCAGGGGGCCGAGGAGCGGTTCATGGAGGTGGTCGAGGTCCCCCTCGACCGGTTCGACGCCATGGTGGACGACGGCGTCGATCGTCGACGCCTCCACCATCCTCGGCGTCGGCCTGGCCGTGCGCCGGCTGGCCGCCACGGGCTGAGCGCGACGGTGCCCGAGGCCCTGTCGCCGGACGCCGAGGAGTACCTCTCCTGGCTGGCCGTCGAGAAGGGTCGGTCGCGCAACACCCTCACCGCCTACCGGCGCGACCTGGCCACCTACGAGGCGTGGGCCGCCGAGCACGGGGTCGACGAGCGCTGCCGCCACCCCCGAGGACCTCGAGCGCCACCTGGCCGACCTGCGGGACCGGGGGCGCAATCCGGCCTCGCTGGCCCGGGCCACGACCGCCCTGCGGGGCCTCTACCGGTTCTGGGTGGGGGAGGGGACCATCGCCGTCGACCCGACGGCCGACGTGCGGTCGCCCAAGCTGCCCCGCCGGCTGCCCAAGGCCCTGGAGGAGTCCCAGGTCATCGCGTCTGCTCGACTCGGTCGACGGCATCGAGCCGGTCGACCTGCGGGACCGCGCCCTGCTCGAGGTCCTGTACGGCACCGGGGCCCGCATCAGCGAGGTGGTGGGGCTGTCGCTGCTCGACCTCGACCGGGGACGACGGCATGCTCCGGGTGTTCGGCAAAGGGGCCAAGGAGCGCCTGGTGCCGCTCGGCGCCCACGCCCGGACGGCCCTCGACCGGTGGCTCGGCCCGTCGGGCCGGCCGCGGATGGCCCCGGACCGCTTCGCCCGCCGGTCCGACGCCGAGGCCGTGTTCCTCAACGTCCGGGGCGCCCGCCTGTCGCGCCAGGGCGCCTGGGCCGCCGTCCAGGGCCGGGCCGAGCGGGTCGGCCTCGGCGACGTGGTCAGCCCCCACGTGCTGCGCCACTCGTGCGCCAGCCACATGCTGGCCCACGGGGCCGACATCCGGGTGGTCCAGGAGGTGCTCGGGCCACGTGTCGATCGCCACCACGCAGCTGTACACCCGGCTCAGCCAGGACCACCTGCGGGCGTCGTACCTGCGGGCCCATCCGCGGGCCGGGGGGGTCGGGGGCGGGTAACATTGCCGGGATGCCCAGCGAGACCCCCACCGACGCACCCGCCACCGACTACCGGAACCTTCTGGAGATCGAGCAGGCGAACCTGCAGGCGGAGCTGTCGGAGCTCGGGTTCGACGACGGCAAGACCGGGCTCGAGTACGACGCCAACTTCGCCGACACCAGCCAGGTCACGGCCGAGCGGGGCGAGGCCGAGGCCCTGGCCGGCAAGCTGAAGGACACCCTCGAGGAGGTCCACGCGGCCATCGCCCGGCTGGACGACGGCACCTACGGCACCTGCGAGGCCTGCGGCGTGGCCATCAACCCGGCCCGCCTCGAGGCCATGCCGGCCTCGCGGTTCTGCATCGACCACGCCAACCGGTCCTGACCAGGGGCGACGGATGACCCCCTGGGGCCCGCAGGGGTCCGGCGCGGGCCGGCCGGAAGTTCCAGATCAGCCGGCAGACGCTGATCATCCTGGCCGTGGCCGCCGTCCTGATCGTCCTGATCGTCGGCCTCCCACCGGATCAGCAGCGGCCAGCTCATCTACTTCTGCGTCCTCGATCCCGTCGATCATCCTCCACGAGATCAGCCACGGGGCCGTGGCCCTGGCCTTCGGCGACACGACGGCCAAGCGGGCCGGGCGGCTCAACCTCAACCCGATCCGCCACGTCGACCCGGTGGGCACCCTGCTGGTGCCCGCCGTGCTGTCGCTGTCCGGCGTCGGTGCCTACGGATGGGCCAAGCCCGTGCCGGTCGACCCCCGGCAACCTGCGCAGCCCCCGCAACCACGTCGTGCTGGTCTCCCTGGTCGGCCCGCTCACCAACTTCGTCCTGGCCGCCCTCATGGGCGTGTGCTTCGTGGCCGTCGGCGGGCGGACCGTCGCTCCACCAGGTGCTACTTCGCTGACCCAGCTCAGCCTGGTCCAGCAGATCTTCATCTACGCCGGCCTGGCCAACATCGTGCTGGGGGTGTTCAACCTGATCCCGTGCCCGCCGCTCGACGGGGCCGCCATCCTCGAGCGGCTGCTGCCGGCCCGGTACCTGCCCGGATACTGGAACCTCCAGCCGTTCCTGATGTTCCTGCCCTTCCTCCTCATCCTGCTGTTCCACAACGCCTGGTCGTCGTTGATCAACCACGTGTTCAGCGTGGTGGTTGCGCCTCCTGGGCTCGTGACCGGCCGCCGCCCGGACCGATCCGTGCCCCCTCTGTCCCGCCCGGGTGCCGGCTCGGCGCCCGGGTAGCGTCTGGGGTACCGTCGGGCGGGGCGTCCGATGAGCGTGCCGGCAGTCACCCAGAGGAGCGGGAGGGGAGTGGACACCAGCGCAACCGACCACCCGCGTCGCGCCGCAGCGTGGGCCCGATCCAGCTGTGGATCGCCGTCGGCGTCCTCGGCTCGGTCGGGCATGGTGCTGTCGGGCAGCGGCATCGGGTCCATCCCCCAACCCGTCGCCGACCACTGGTGGTTCACCGTGCCCGTGGGCACCGGGCTCGGCGCCCACGTGGCCTTCTACGCCTCGGTCGTCGTCCTGCTGGCCGGGTGGGTCGGGCGTCGGCGCCCACGCCTACCGGGGGCGCCTGTCCGTGCCGCACGGCCTGGCTGATCCTGGTGCTCGTGGGGCCTGCCGTTCTTCCTCGGCGCCCCCCTGTTCAGCCGGGACCTCTACAGCTACGTGGCCCAGGGCCAGCTCGCCCGCCACGGCCTCAACCCCTACGTGGTGGCCCCCTCGGCGCTCGGGCCCGGCAACCTGTTGTCGTCGATCGCCTCGGTCTGGCGGAACACCGCCTCCCCCTACGGCCCGCTGTTCGTGTCGGTGAGCCACCTCGGCGCCTCCGTCGGCGGGACGTCCCTGGTCGGCCCAGATCCTGGTGTTCCGGGCCCTCGAGCTGGTCGGCGTGGCCCTCGCTCATGGTGCTCGCTGCCGGTGCTGGCCCGCCGGCTCGGCAACGACCCCGGTCTCGCCCTGTGGCTGGCCGTCCTCAGCCCGCTGGCCCTGTTCAGCTTCGTGTCCTCGGGGCACAACGACGCCCTGATGATGGGCCTGATGCTGGCCGGCATCACCCTCGGCACCGGTGGCCGGCTGCGCTGGGGCGTCGCCCTGTGCGCCCTGGCCGCCACCATCAAGCTCCCGGCCGCGGCCGGCATCGTGTTCCTGGTGGCCGACGCGCTGCACCCGTGTCGACCGGTCGCAGCGGTGGCGGGTCATCGCCGAGTCGGCCGCCATCTCGGTGCTGGTGGTGGTCGGCCGTCACCGTCGGGGCCGGGCTCGGGTGGACGTGGCTCGGGCCCGACCGCCCTCCACGTGCCCACCGAGCTCCGGGTGCTGATCACCCCGCTGGTGTCGGTCGGCACCTTCGTCTACGGCGTCCTGCACGCGGTGGGCCTCCCGGTGACGCGCAGCGCCACGGTCACCGTGGTCCAGGCGCGTCGGGGCGGTGGCCGCCGTCAGCGGCATCCTGTGGATGGTCTTCCACACCCGGGACCGCGACGCCGTCCGCCTGTGCGGTCTGGCCCTGATCCTGTTCGTGGTCCTCAGCCCGACGCTGTGGCCCTGGTACCTGATGTGGGGCGTGGCCGTGCTGGCCGCCACCTCGGCCCAGCGGTCCCGGGCGCTGGCCGCGCGTGGCCGGACTGGGCATGCTGGTGGTGGGGGCCGGTGGCACCCCGATGCTCAACGGCGGCGCCTACTGGGTGACCGGGCCGCTGCTGCTGGTCGCCCTGGTGCTGGTTCCTGTGGTCCGGACGGGCGGCCGACGACGCTGCGAGGAGCCGTCCTGTGCCGCCTGAGCCGACGCCCCTCGAGGAGTTGACGCTCGACGACGTGACCCCGGGCGCCGACCGGCGGCCGAGCCGGTCGCCGACGCGGGACCCGACTCCGAGGAGTCGGCCCGGTCGCTGCCGGCACGACTGGGCCGGGTCCGGCACCGCGGCAGCCGTCGACCGAGTGCCGGAGCCGCCCGACGCCGACCCGGTGGATCCCGACCGCCGCCCTGGTCGCCTACCTGGCCTGCCGGGTGGCCACCGTCGTAGCCGTGGCCGTGGCCGACCTGTCGACCCACAACTCGGTGGTCTTCGACCTCACCCGCTGGGACGGGGCCTGGTTCCTGCGCGCCGTCGCACTCCGGCTATCCGAGCCACCTGCCCATGGCCCACGGGCACGTGGTGGCCAACCCGATCGCCTTCTTCCCGCTGTTCCCCCTGCTGGTGCGGGCCGGCGCGGCCGACCGGCCTCGACGCCGGCGCGGTGGCCCTGGTCCTGAGCGGGCTCACCGGGACTCACCGCGGTGTGGGCCGTCGGTCTGCTGGCCCGGCGGCTGGCCGGCGACTCGGCCGGCGCGCCGGGCGGCCCTGCTGTTCGCCGTGTTCCCGGGGACGTTCGCCTTCAGCTTCGCCTACTCCGAGGGCATCGTGGTCACCTGCGTGGCCTTCGGCCTGCTCGCCCTCCTCGACCGGCGGTGGTGGCTGGCCGGGCTGCTCGGGGCGGTGGCCACGGCCGCCTCGCCGGTGGCGCTGGCCTTCGTGGTGAGCTGCGCCTGGTGCGGCCGGCTCGGCCATCCGCCGGGACCGGCGCTTCGGCGCGCTGGTGGCGCCCGCTGCTGGCGCCCCTCGGATTCGTGGCCTACATGGCCTACCTGTGGCGCCACACCGGCGAGCCGCTGGCCTGGCGGCTGACCGAGCGGGGCGGCTGGCACAGCTACCCGTCCCTGACCTACCCCTTCCGGATCGTCTGGGCACGTTCGTGTCCAATCCGCTGGCCCCCACCCTGACCGGGCAGATCCTCGTTCGCCGGCACGGTGGCCGCCGTCATCGGCGTGGTCCTGATGCTGCGGGAGCACCAGCCCCCGCCGGTGTTCCTCTACGGGCTCTGCGCGGCCGGGTCGGCCGCCATCTCCCAGCCGGTCGGGCTCCGGCCCCGCTTCCTGATGCTGGCCTTCCCCATGGTGCATGGCCGTCGGCACCCGCTACTCGGGTCGGACCCACCGGTGCCTGGTGGCCGTCTCGGTCGTGCTGCTGGCCCTGATGACCGTCCTCGAGGCCGGGTCCAACGCGGTGTTCCCGTGATCCTCGACGAGCCCCTGGCCCCGGTGCCCGAGCGAGCCGGACGTTCCCGCCGGCGCGCGCCGGGGAGCTGGCGTGACCGGCGCCGACGACGGGAGGTCGGCCGGGCCGACGCTGGTGCTCGTCCAGCGGTGCGCCTGGACCCTGGTCTGGGTGGCCGTGCTGGCGCACCGCGCTCGACTACTGGGGTCGTGGCCGGCCGGGTGGTGGGCCGCCGTCCTGGCCCCGCTGCTGGTCGCTGGTGGCCCTGGTCGGTGCGGTCCTGGTGTGGACGGTGGCCCGTCCGCTGTCGGCCGGCCATGCAGCGCTTCGGCCTCGTCGGCGGCCTCGTCACCGTGGCGGTGTCCGAGGGGACCGGCATCCACCTGCGGCACTTCTACGCGACCGACTCGGCCGCCTTCAACCAGGTGGCCACCCGCCTGTTCCTCGACGGGACGAACCCGTACACGTCGTCGATGGCCGGTGCCGCCCGGCTCCTCCACCCGGTCGCCGCACTGCTGGACCTACCAGGTCGACGGGGCCCACACCCTGAAGGTCTCCTACCCGGCGGGCTCGTTCCTGCTCCAGGCCCCGCTCATGGCCCTCGGGCTCACCACATGGTCACCGACTGGGTCGACCTGGCCGCCTGGCTGGTCACCGCCGTGCTGATCTTCGCCATGGTCCCGCCGGTGCTCCGCTGGCTGGCCCCGCTGCTCCTGTTGACCGGGGTCTTCCTCGGCCCCTTCGCCAGCGGCGGCACCGACGCCCTGTTCGTCCCCTTCCTGGTGATCGCCGTGTGGCGGTGGGACCGGTTCCCCGGCCGGGCCGTGGCGTGGCTGCCGTCCTGGGTGGGCCCGGTCGAGCCTGGGCATCGCCTGCTCGATCAAGCAGACCCCGTGGTTCTGCGTCCCGTTCCTCCTGGTGGGGGTGGCCTGCGAGGCCCGCCGGGCCGGCCGGCGGCCGGTGGCCGGGTGGCGCTGCGCTACGGGGCGGTGGCCGTCGGCCACCTTCCTGGTGGTCAACGCCCCGTTCATCGTCTGGTCGCCGTCGGCCTGGCTGCGGGGCATCTTCCTTCCCATGGTCGACCCGCTGGTCGCCGACGGGCAGGGCGTCGTGGCCTTCGCCCTGCACGGCCTGACCGGCGGCGTGGTGCTGCCGTGGCTGTCGGCCGCGGCCGGCCTGGCCCTGGTGGCCCTGCTGGTCGCCTTCGCCCTGTGGGAGGCCCGGCTCAGGCGGGCCTGGCTGTTCCTGGTCCCCCTGGTCCTCTTCGTGCCCGACCGCAGCCTGGCCAACTACCTGATCGACTTCGTGCCGGCCGCCCTGGTGGCCGCCCTGAGCGTGCCGCGGTCCGCACCGTCGGTGCCGCCGTGCGCCGGCCGCGGGCGCGGCGGACCGGCCGCCGGCCGTGGCCGACGGGGCCTGGCCGTCGGCCGTCCCCGCCCTCGGCCTCGGTCGCCCTCGTCGCCGTGGCCTTCACCTCGGCACCGCTGGCGTCACCGTGGACGGGGTGGCGGTGGCCGGGGTGGCGACCGTCGACGGAGGGCTCAGCTTCCGCCAGGTCGAGGTGACCGTCCAGAACCGCTCGGACACGGCCGCTGTCCCCGCACTTCATGGTGTCCTCGGGCGGGGGCCACCCGGACGGCTTCTGGCGGGCCACCGCGGTGCGGGGCACCGACCCGGTGCGCGGCCGGGGCCACGACGGTGTTCGTCCTGCGGCCCCCCACCTACGTCGGGACCCCGCCCCACGGGCAGTGGTGGCTGGTGGCGGCGTACACGACGTCGCCCAACGCCCTGTCTACGTCGCCGCTGCAGTACTGGCGGTTGGGGAAGCCGGGCCCCTGAGCCCGATCCGGCGAGCGCGCGGCCGACCGCCGGACGGCCAGCAGGACGGCCACGCCGACCAGGAACGCCACCAGCAGGACGAAGAACGAGTTGGCGGCCAGCAGCGTCCACCCGTGCTCGTGCAGCTCCCGGGTCGCCGCCCGACGGGACGTGCTGCAGCGGTGCCCACCACAGCACCGCGGCCGCCGCCGGCGGCCCACACCGGACCGCCGGCCGGGCGGTCGGCGGCGCAGGCCAGCCACAGCAGGATCGGCACGGCCCACACCAGGTGGTGCTCCCACGTGATGGGGGAGACCACCATGCCGGTCGTGGCGCACACCAGGATGCCCAGGAACGGCGACGAGTCCCGCCACGCCCACCGGGCGAGGGCGATGCCGGCCACCAGCACCACGCGCGCCGAGCGCGTCGACGAGCGACCGTCGACACGTCCCGGTGGGCCAGGCGGTCGAGCGTTCCCTGGATGCTCTGGTTGAGGATGAACGAGGGTTCCCCACCCGGGAGGCGTCGGTGGCGTACTTCGTCCAGTAGGCCCACGAGTGAGGCCGGGTCGAGGGCCGAGGCCACCAGGGAGCAGGCGACGAACGTGGCGAGGGCCGTCCAGGCCGCCCGGACCTGGCGGGTCACGAACAGGTACGGGATGAAGACCAGGGGCACCAGCTTGACGGCCGCGGCGACGCCGACCAGCACGCCGCGTGGCAGGGTGCGCCCGCGTACCTGGAGGGTGCGGGTGAGGTCGGCCAGGATGAGCAGGCACAGCACCAGGTTGATCTGGCCGAAGTAGAAGGTCAGCCGGACCGGGTCGAGCTGGGCAGGCCGGCCCGAGCAGCACGCACCGACCACAGCAGCAGTCGGGTCCGGTCCATGGCCGGGCGGACGGCCCGCAGCGACAGGGCGATGATGCCGTAGAGGCTGGCCACGTTGACGGCCGCCCACACCAGCTGCCCGGCCTGGCGGGGGAGGACGGCCAGCGGCCCGAAGGCCAGCGCGGCGAGCGGCGGGTAGGTGAAGGGCAGGTACGGGGCGATAGGGCAGGCCCGCGTGGTAGAGCTGCCCGTCGACCAGGTGGTGGGCGCCCAGCACGTAGACGGCGAAGTCGAGTTGGGTCCGGTCCCAGGTGTCGTACCAGATCCATCCGAGCAGCCACGCCGACGGACAGCACGCCCGAGGGCGGCCATCACCACCGACCACCGGGTCGACGGGCGCCCGACGCCGTGCCCGCGTCGCTCCGACGGGAGGGTCACGGGGTCCAGAGCGGTCCGCCCATGGCCATCATCCCGAGGGTGGCCATGAGCAGCGCGGACAGCCCCAGCACGGCATGGAACCACAGGGGCGGCAGTTTGGCTCCGACCACACCCAGGAGCGGGAAGCCGCGCAGGACGAGCCGCGGCGTCACCCCGATGACCGGGGAGATGGCGCCGAAGGCGAGCACGGCGACCACGTAGCCGATCCAGGTGGCCGGTGGCCGGGCCCGGAAGAAGATCACCAGGAGGCCCACGGCCACCACGGCGGAGACCGCCTTGACGGCGTAGTCGGGATCGCCGAACCAGTGGGCGAACAGGTGGGCGAACGAGCCCGGGATCCCGTTGAAGTAGGTCCCGCCCTGCCATCCGGCCCGCTGGGCGTTGAAGTAGGCGAACGGCGTCCCGGTGTGGGCCCACAGGTAGAGGAAGAACGACGCCGACCCCGAGGGGGGCGAGGGCCGGGGCCCACAGCGCCCGCCACTCGCGCCTGGCCCGGATGGCCAGCACGGCGGCCACCACGCACGGGACGACGGCGGCGGCGCCGACCGGGTCGGCCGTGGTGGCCACGGCGGCGCACAGCCCGGCCACCACCCACCGCTCCCGTCGCAGGGCCATGAGGGCGCAGGCCACCATCAGGATGGTGGCGGCCTCGGTGTAGACGAGGCTCAGCACCAGGGCGCCGGGGGAGAAGAAGACGAGGGCCGTCCCCCGGTCGGCGCCCGTCGCGCCCGAAGAGGTCCCGGAGCATCCACCACACGGCCACCGCCGCGGCCAGGCCGAGCACGAAGGTGGTGATGAGTCCCGACACCGGGATGCCGAAGCGGGTCACCTCGTGGGTGGCCCGGGTGAGCAGCGGGACCAGCGGGAAGAAGCCGAGGTTGGACTGGGCCGGGTTGCCCGAACCCGGGGGGATGTGGGTGACGTAGCCACCCCGGGCGATCGACAGGTACCAGGTGCTGTCCCACACGGTGAGGCTCCTCGACAGCGACTGGTGGGTGTTCGACGAGGTGGCGAAGGCCACCAGCAGCATGCCCGCCCGGGATGCCAGGTAGAGCAGGACCGGGCGCAGCGACCAGGTGAGGAACCAGCGGACCCGCGAGCCCGCCGGCCCGTCCGCGCGTCGGCGGCACCCGTCGTCCCCGTCGGCCACCGGACCGGTGGCGTCGGTCACCACCGCACCGGTGGGCGCCGCGGTGGTCATGCCGGGCCGAGCAGACCGATCGCCTCCGCCGCCCGCCCGTAGGTGGCGGACGGCGACCTCGGTGGCCTTGGCCGCGCCCCTGGCCAGCAGGGCGGGCACGGCACCCGGGTCGGCGGCCAGCTCGGCCCGGCGGGCCTGGAGCGGGCGGAGCAGTTCGACCAGGGCCTCGGCCGTGTCGGCCTTCAGGTCGCCGTAGCGCTCGTAGCCGGCGGCCACCTCGTCCGGCTTGCGTCCGGTGGCGACGGCCAGCAGCTCGAGCAGGTTGGAGACCCCGGGCTTGTGGTCGGGGTCGTAGCGCACCTCGCCGTCGGTGTCGGTGACGGCCTTCTTCACCTTGCGGGTGATCTCGGCCGGGTCGTCGAGGACCAGCACCGTACCGAGCGGGGAGTTGACCGACTTGGACATCTTGCGCGTCGGGGTGCTGGAGGTCCATGACCCGGGCGCCGGCCGTCGGGATGGCCGCCTCCGGCACCACCAGGGTGTCGCCGAAGCGGTGGTTGAACCGGAGGGCGAGCGTCCGGGCCAGCTCGAGGTGCTGGCGCTGGTCGTCACCCACCGGCACCCGCTCGGCGTCGTAGAGGACGATGTCGGCGGCCATCGAGCACGGGGTAGGTGAACAGCCCCACCCGCGACCGAGCCCTTGCCCTCGCCCTTGTCCTTGAACTGGGTCATGCGCTCCAGCTCGCCCATGGCGGCCGTGCACTCGAGCAGCCAGGCCATCTGGGAGTGCTGGACGACGTGGCTCTGGACGAACAGGGTGCAGCGGTCGGGGTCGAGGCCGGCGGCCAGCAGGTCGAGGGCGGTGTCGTGGGTCCGGGCCCGCAGCTCGGCGGGGTCGATGTCCAGGGTCAGGGCGTGGAGGTCGACCACGCAGAAGAAGGCGTCGTGGTCGCCCTGGTCGGTGACCCAATTGCGGATGGCGCCCAGGTAGTTCCCCAGGTGGAGATCGCCGCTGGGCTGGATGCCGGAGAGGACGCGTGCCATGAGTGGGCAATCGTAGGCCCTGGTCGGGGGCGTCCGGTATCTCCCGGTGCCCGGGCGGGGCCCGGTGCACCGCCACGGTCCCGTCGGCCGGGGCGGGGCCCGTCCCGTCGGCCCGGCCCCGACGGCATGCACGAGGGCATCTGGCCCACCCGGTAACGTCGGTGGCCGTGAGCGCAACCGTCCATACCCCCGCCTACGACGGGCCGGTCGACGTCCTCCTGCAGCTGGTCAACAGCCACCAGGTCGACATCTTCGACATCCCGCTGGCCGAGGTGGTCGACGCCTTCGTGGCCGAGGTGGCCTCGTGGTCCGAGGTCGACCTGCAGGTCCTGTCGGAGTTCCTGGTGGTGGCGGCCGTCCTGATCGAGCTCAAGTCCCGGCGCCTGCTTCCCGGCAGCGGGGACGTCGAGCCGGACGAGGAGCTGGTCGGCTGGGAGGAGCGGGACCTCCTGCTCGCCCGCCTGCTCGAGTGCCAGGCGTACTCGGCCGCCGCCGACGGCTTCGCCCTGCTCATCGAGCAGGCCGCCCGTTCGGTGCCCCGGACGGCCGGGCTCGACCCCGACCTGGTGGTCCACGCGCCCGACCTGCTGGAGGGGGTCACCCCCGACCAGGTGGCCGCCGCCTTCATGCGGGCCACCGCCGAGCGTCCCGCACCGGTGGTCGACCTCTACCACGTCACCGTCGACGCGGTCACCGTGTCCGACGCCGTGGCCGAGCTTGCCCTGCGCCTGCCGCGGACGGGCCCGTCCACGTTCCGCCAGCTGACCGGGCACCTCACCTCCCGCATCGAGATCATCGTCCGCTTCCTCGCCCTGCTCGAGCTGTGCAAGCAGGGGCGGGTCTCCCTCGACCAGGGCCACACCTTCGGCGACCTGGCCGTGGAGTGGGTGGCCGATACCCTGGACCCCGTGTCGGTGGGATTCGGCCCCACCGACGAGTACGAAGGCTGAGTCATGCCCCTCTCGCTGGAAGCCCGGGCCGTCGAGGCCGTCCTCATCGTCGCCGTGGAGCCCGTCCCGCCCGGCCTCCTGGCCGAACTCCTCGAGGTGCCGGTCGACCGGATCGACCCGATCATCGAGGAGCTGATCGAGTCCTGCCGGGCGGGGGATCGCGGGTTCGAGGTGGTCCGGATCGCCGGGGGCCTGCGCATCCAGACCCATCCCGACCTCGCCCCCTACGTCGAGCGGTTCGCCAACGTGGGCGTGTCGTCGCGCCTGTCGGCCGCCGCCCTCGAGACCCTGGCCATCGTGGCCTACAAGCAGCCGGTCAGCCGGGCCCAGGTGGCCGCCCTGCGCGGCGTGAACGTGGACGGTGTGGTCCGCCTCCTCGAGCACCGCGGCTACATCACCCCGGTCGGACGGGCCAGCGGCCCGGGCCAGGCCGTGCTGTACGCCACCACCGACGCCTTCCTCGAACGGCTCGGCCTCGACCGGCTCGAGCAGCTGCCCCCCGTCGAAGACCTGCTGCCCGGGCCGGAGGCCCTGGCCGAACTCGAGGAGCAGATGCGCCCGGTCTCGGATGTCTGACGGCGGGCCGCACGACGCCGGATCCGACATCGAGGTGGACCAGGTGGGCGGGGAGGACGACGGGGAGGTGGCACCCGACGCCACGCTCCACACCGGCGAGCGCCTGCAGAAGGTGCTGGCCCGGACCGGGGTCGGTTCGCGGCGGGTGTGCGAGGACCTCATCGTCGACGGACGGGTCACGGTCAACGGCGAGGTGCCGGTGCTCGGCCGCCGGGTGGACACCGCCGTCGACGTCATCGAGCTGGACGGCGTGCCGCTGCCGGTGCGGCCCGGTCTCGTGCACTACCTGGTCAACAAGCCCCCCGGGGTGGTGTCGACGGCCGACGACACCCACGGGAGGCCGACGGTGGTGGACCTGGTGCCGCCCGAGCCCCGGGTGTTCCCGGTGGGGCGTCTGGACATGGACTCCGAGGGCCTGATCATCGTGACCAACGACGGGGAGCTCACCCACCGGCTCACCCACCCCTCGTTCGGCGTGGCCAAGGAGTACCTCGTCCACGTGGAGGGAGAACCCTCGGCCGGTGACGTCCGCCGCCTCCGCGAGGGCGTCGAGCTGGAGGACGGCACGACCGCTCCGGCCCGCGTGGCCGTGGTGTCCCCGACCCTGCTGCGGATGGTCATCCACGAGGGCCGCAACCGGCAGATCCGGCGGATGTGCGAGACGGTGGGCCACCCGGTCGTCCGCCTGGTGCGGACCCGCATCGGCCCCCTGGCCGACCCGTCCCTCACGCCCGGCACCTACCGGCCGCTCACCTTCGACGAGGTGCGGGGGCTGGCCGCCGCGGCCGTGCCCGCCGACGACATCGCCGAGGCGGACCGCCACCCGCTCCCCGACGGCCCCCCGGCGGACGCCGTCCCGCCCCCTGGGTAACATGCCAGCCTGATGCCAGCCACCCTGCGAGCGATCCGCGGCGCCACCACCGTCGACGAGGACACCCCCGCGGCCATCTCCGACCGGGTGGTGACCCTGCTCACGCACATCATGGAGCGCAACGAGCTGGTGGAGGACGACATCGTGTCGATCCTCTTCACCGCCACCGAGGACATCGTGTCGATCTTCCCGGCGACGGCGGCACGCACCATGGGCCTCGGTGCCGTCCCGCTCATCTGCGCCCGTGAGCTGGCCATCGTGGGGTCGGTCCCGCGCTGCATCCGGGTCATGCTCCACGTCACCACCGAGCGCCCGAGGGACGAGATCCACCACGTCTACCTCGAGGGTGCCCAAGGGCTCCGTGACGACCTCCCCGACTGAGGAGGGCGCCACCCGGACGGGCGGCCCCGGGCGGGCCATGGTCATCGGCACCGGGCTCATCGGTGGGTCGGTGGGCATGGCCCTGCGGGCACGGGGCTGGCACGTGAGCGGCACCGACGCCACGCCGGGCACCGCGGCGCGGGCCGTGGAGCTGGGCGCACTCGACGTCGAGGGCGAGGACCGGTCGGCCGACCTGGTGGTGGTGGCGACCCCCGTCCATGTGGCGGCCGGGGTGATCACCGACGTATTGACGACCCCGGGATGGAACCCGTCGGCGGTGGTCACCGACGTGGGCAGTGTCAAGGGTCCCCTGGTGGCCGCGGTGGACCGCCCGCGCTTCGTCGGCGGTCACCCCATGGCCGGCAGCGAGCAGGTCGGGATCGACGGAGCCTCGGCCGAGCTGTTCGTGGGTGCCACCTGGGTCCTCACCCCGACCTCGTCCACCGACCCGGCCGCCTACGCGCAGCTCCGGTCCGTGCTGGCCGACTTCGGCGCCAACGTGGTGGCGCTCGACCCGGTGGAGCACGACCGGGTGGTCGCCGTGGTGTCCCACGTGCCCCACCTGACGGCGGCCACCCTGATGGCCCTGGCCGCCGACCTCGGCGAGGAGCACGGGGCGCTGCTCCAGCTGGCCGCCGGCGGGTTCCGGGACATGACCCGCATCGCCGCCGGCCAGCCCACCATCTGGCCCGGGATCTGCGACGACAACGCCGAGGCCATCGTGGCCACCCTCGACCTGCTCATCGACGCGCTCGGGGCCATGCGCCGACGGGTGGCCGACCGGGACGGGGCGTCGCTGCTCGCCGTGCTCGAGCGGGCCGCCACCGCCCGACGGGCCCTCAGCGACCGGGTGGCCCGGCCCGACGAGCTGGTGGAGGCGCGGATCCCCGTCCTCGACCGGCTCGGCACCCTGGCCGAGGTGGCCGTGCTGGCCACGGAGCTGGGCATCAACATCTTCGACGTCGAGATCGCCCACTCCGTCGAGGGCGACCGGGGCGTGCTGGTCGTGGTCATCGATGCCGCGCTCGCCCCCACCTTCACCGAGGCCCTGGCCTCCCGGGGCTACCGGTCGAGCACGTCCCCGGTGGGGACGGTGCGATGACGGGGGCCCGATCGGAGGTGCGGGAGGTCGGGGGCGGACGACCCCTGGTCGGCGCCATCGACGTTCCCGGCGACAAGTCCATCTCCCACCGGGCCCTGCTGCTGTCGGCCCTGGCCGACGGGACGTCGACCATCACCGGGCTGTCGACGGGCGACGACGTCACCCGGACCCGGCAGGCCGTCGAGGCGCTGGGGGCAGAGGTGGTCGACCGGGGTGGCCGGATCACCGTCCACGGCGGCCGGTCCCGGCTCTCGGCCCCCTCGACCACCGTCGACCTGGGCAACTCGGGCACCGGGATGCGCCTGTTGGCCGGCGTGGTGGCGTCCCTCCCCGGGACCACCCGCCTGACCGGCGACGACTCGCTGCGCTCGCGGCCCATGGACCGGGTGGCCGACCCGTTGGCCCGGATGGGCGCCACCGTGGCGGGGGAGGGGACCCGGTGCCTCCCGCCCCTGGTGATCACCGGCGGGAGGCTGCGCGGGATCGACTACACCCCGCCCATGGCCAGCGCCCAGGTCAAGGGGGCCGTGCTCCTGGCCGGCCTCGACGCCGACGGCGACACCGTGGTGCGCGAGCCGGTGGCCACCCGGTCCCACACCGAGGACATGCTGGCCGAGGCCGGGGCGGACGTGACCGTGGAGGCCTCGGGCGGGGGCCGGGTGGTGCGCCTGCGGCGCAGCTCGTTGGGTGCCCGGGTGTGGGAGGTGCCGGGTGACCCGTCCCAGGCCGCATTCTGGGTGGTGGCCGGGGTGGTGGTCCCGGGCAGCCGGGTCACCGTGGAGCAGGTGCACCTCGGGGCCGAGCGCATCGGGTTCCTGCACGTGCTCATCCGGATGGGGGCCGAGGTGACGTTGCACGACATCGGCGGGGACGTCGGGTCGATCACCGCCTGCTCCTCCCCCCTGGTCGGCACCACGGTGGAGGCGAGCGAGATCCCCTCCCTGGACGAGGTGCCGATCCTGGCCGTGGCGGCCCTGGTGGCCGAGGGCCCGACCCGGTTCCGCGACGTGGGGGAGCTGCGGGTCAAGGAGTCCGACCGGCTCGAGGGCACGGCCCGACTGGTCCGGGCCTTCGGGGGGGTGGCCACGGTGGAGGGCGACGACCTGGTGGTCGACGGGGGCACCACCCCGGTGCCGGGCCGGGTCGACGCCGTCGGGGACCACCGCATGGCCATGGCCGCCGCGGTGGCCGCGGCCGCCGTCCCCTCGGCCACGCCGTCGGTCATCCGCGGCTGGGAGGCGGTGGCCACCAGCTATCCCGGGTTCGCCGACACGTTGGCCCGACTCGGCGGGGGCACGCGGTGAACGGGTCGGTGGTGGTGGCCATCGACGGTCCGGCGGGATCGGGGAAGTCGACCCTGTCGCGGGCCCTGGCCGCCCGTCTGGGCCTCGATCGGCTGGACACCGGGGCCATGTACCGCTCCGTGGCCTGGGCCGTCCTCCAGCGGGGGGTCGACACGGAGGACCGCGACGCGGTGGCCGGACTGGCCGGGGACCTGGCCATCGAGGTGGGTGACCGGGTGGTGGCCGACGGCACCGACATCACCGAGGCCATCCGGGGGCCCGAGGTCAGCGCGGCCGTCTCGGCCGTGGCGGCCAACCCCGCCGTGCGGGCCGTCATGGTCGAGCGCCAACGCCAGTGGGTGACGACCCACGGGGGCGGGGTGGTGGAGGGCCGCGACATCGGGTCGGTGGTCCTGCCCGACGCCGACCTCAAGCTGTACCTGACGGCCACTCCCGAGGTGCGGGCCGCCCGCCGGGCCGAGGAGGGGGCCGAGGCCGTGGCCCGACGGGACAGACTGGACAGCACCCGGGCGGCGTCGCCGCTCGAGATCCCCGACGGGGCCCGGGTCATCGACACCGGCGCCATGAGCGTCGACCAGATCGTGGAGGAGGTGGTGGCATGGCTGTGAGTCCGGAGGGGGCGTCGACCGGGACGACCGGGGGCGGTGCGGATGCGGATGACGCCGGCGAGGGCACGCTCGACCTCGACGTCGCCATCGACACCCGCTTCACCCCGCTGTACCGCGTCCTGCGGGTGCTGGTCCACCTGATCAACCGCATCGTGTTCCGCACCACGGTGACCCCCGTGGGCCGGGTGCCGGCCGAGGGACCGGTGATCATCGCTCCCGTGCACCGGTCGTTCATCGACTTCTTCGTGGCCTCCGAGGTGACGGACCGCAAACTGCACTACATGGCCAAGGACACGCTGTGGAAGAACGGGCTGCTGGCCCGGATCCTGCCGTCGGTCGGCGCCTTCCCCGTCCACCGGGAGTCGGCCGACCGCGAGGCCCTCCGTCGGGCCCAGGCGGTGCTCGACGCCGGGGAGGTGCTGATCCTCTTCCCCGAGGGCGAGCGCCGCACCGGCCCGGTCATCGAGGAGCTCCACGAAGGCGTGGCCTTCCTGGCCGCCCGGACCGGCGCCACGGTGGTGCCCGTGGGGATCGGCGGCTCGGCCTCGGTCATGCCGAAGGGCACCAAGATCCCCCGGCCCCGCCACATCCACATGGAGGTGGGGGAGACCATCGCCCCGCCCGCCCGCTCGGGCAGCGGCCGGGTGCCCCGCAGCCGGATCCACCTGCTCACCGAGGAGCTGACCACGTCGCTCCAGGCGCTGTACGACCGGTCCGTCGAGGTCACCGGCCGCTACTGACCCGGCCGCGGCCGGCCTGACCGCTGCGGACCTGGCCGGGAGGGGCCCGGTCCCGGGTCCCACGGCACCGGGCCCACCCCGGGCGGTACGGTGGCGCATGCGACTGACCCCGCGGTACGAGGGCCCGCCGGCCCTGGTCTTCGAGCCTGCGGTCGACCCGTCGGAGCCCCTGTTCCGCCAGCGCCGCCGGCTGGCGGCCACCCTGGCCACGTTCGACGCCGATCAGTGGGCCGCGCCGTCGCGCTGTGCCGGATGGGCCAACCGGGACGTGGTCTGCCACCTGGTCACCACCAACTCGTTCTGGGCCGCCTCGATCACCGCCGGCCGGGCCGGCGAGCCGACCCGGCTGCTGCCGGGGTTCGACCCCGTGGTGACCCCGGCCCAACTGGTCGAGGCCACCCCGTTCATGGGGAACGCCGAGCTGCTGGCCAAGTTCGTGGCCACCAACGAGGCCATCGAGGAGGCGCTGGCCGGGCTGGACGCGGCCGGCTGGGAGACGATGGCCGAGGCACCGGCCGGTCACCTGGCCCTGTCGGCCGTGGCCTCCCACGCGCTGTGGGACGCCTGGGTGCACGAGCGCGACATCTGCCTGCCGCTCGGCCTGGCGGTCCCCGAGGAGTCGGACGAGGTCACCACCAGCCTGCGCTTCGTGGCCGGACTCGGCCCCGCCTTCCTGGCCATCTCCGGGTCGACCCGGATCGGGGCGTTCGCGGTGCGCGCCGTGGACCTCGACCGCACCCTCGTCGTCGACGTGGGCCCGACCGTCGTCGTGCGCGACGGCGGGGCGGCCCTGGGGCTCCCCACCGTGGCCGGGGGAGCCGTCGCCCTGACCGAGGCGTTCAGCCTCCGGGCCGACCCGCCCGTCCTGCCCGAGGGGGACCGCTGGATGGTCGACGGGCTCGGCGTGATGTTCGACCAGGAGCCGTGAGCCGCCCCGGGTCGCCGGGGGCGGCCCTAGGCGGTCATGCCGGTGCCGGTGCGGCCACCGGCTCCTGGCTGGTCCGGGACGCGGTGTAGCGGATCTGGCGCTCGACGAAGGCCAGGTAGAAGGCCATCGAGAAGGCCAGGCTGGTGAACAGGCTCATCACGAAGAAGATCCAGGGGATGCGCAGGCCCCGCCGGCGCCCGTCGACGATCGTCCACAGCGGCAGGAGCACCACGTTGACGATGGTGTAGTCCTGGGCGGCCGAGTCCGACGCCCAGTTGGTGAAGAGCTCCTTGGTGTAGTCGACGTAGCTGGCCTTGCTCCCGAACTGGTGGGTGTAGCGCACGTTGAAGTACCAGCCGAGGAGCAACGAGATGGCGCCGACCACGTAGTACACGGTCTCGAGGGCCGACGGCCGGCCGACGGTGCCCCCGGTGAAGAGTCGCTTGTTGGCGGTGAAGGCCCAGGCCGTGGTGAGGATGCCGAGCGTGCCGAACACGGCGAGCTGGATGGTCATGGTCCGCTCCGATCTCCCGGTGGTGGGGTCGTCACGGGATCCTAGGGACTCCGCGTCAGACCGACGCGGCATGGTCGCCGGCCTCCCGCGCCTCCTCCCGCCGGGTCGGGTGGGGTCAGCGGCGGGTGCGGTTGCCGAACGTCACCCGGGCCCAGGTGGTGCCGATGACCCGGGCGTAGCTCAGCCCGAACACCAGGTTGCCGCCCTTCTTGGAGGTCCCCGACGCCCGGGGGTGCCACATGGTCGGCTGCTGGGTGATGCGCCACCCCCGGCTCGAGGCGGTGAGGACGACCTCGGCCGTCTGGTACTGGTCCTGGATCAGGTGGGGGACGATGTCGTTCAGGACGTCGATGCGGAAGGCCCGGTAGCCGTTGGACGAGTCGGTGAGCTGCTGCTTGGCCAGGGTGTTGAGGGCCCAGGCGTAGAGGGTGACCCCGGCCCGGCGGAACCGGTCGGTGGTCTGGTCGACCCCGAGGACGCGGGAGGCGATCACGAAGTCGGCGGTGTCGGCCAGCAACGGCTCGAGCATGGTGGCCAGCTCGGTGGGGTCGTTCTGGCCGTCTGCGTCGAGGGTCACCACGTAGGTGGCGCCGTAGGTGGCGGCCAACTCGTAGCCGAGGCGCAGGGCCGCGCCCTGGCCCAGGTTGACGGGCAGGACGCAGGTGAACACCCCGGCGTCGAGGGCCACGTCGGCCGTGGCGTCGGAGCCGCCGTCCACCACCACCAGGGTGGACACCTCGAGGTCGTCGACCATGGTGGGCATGGCCTTCAGGACGTCGCCGATGTTGTCGGCCTCGTTGTACGCGGCGATCAGGCCCACCACCGGGCCGAAGCGCAGGTTCGGGTAGCGGGCGACGAAGTCGGCCCGGGCCTGGTCCACCACGAAGTCGACCAGACGGGACGCCCGCTTCTTGGCGCGGCTGTCGGGCAGGGTCAGCCACCGGTGCCGCTGGGTGGGCGCCATCAGAAGGAGTGGGCGGTGGCGAAGACGGCCCGCACCTTGGCCTCGAAGTGGGACAGCGGCTCGGTGGGGTAGTCGGGATCGAAGCTCGTCTGGTCCCATTCGTCGGCGAACCGCTCGGCCAGGTCGAACCAGGCCATGTCCCGGTAGTTGTCCCGCAGGTTCGGGTCCATGTCGAAGTGGTGGAAGTAGTGCCGTCCCTGGAAGTCCTGGTGGTAGAGGATGGCCTCGGTCACCTCGGGCCGGACGTAGGGCCGCAGGATCTCGGCGGCGATGCGGGGATGGTTCGGCACCGAGACCGCCTTGCCGATGTCGTGGCAGAGGGAGGCCACGACCACCTCGTCGTCGGCGCCGGCCCGCTCGGCCCGGGTGGCCGTCTGCAGGCTGTGGGTGAGCTGGTCTACGGCGAACCCGTCCACCACGTCCGACAGCGACTCGAGCATGGCGAGGACGCGGTCGGCCACCCGGCCCTGGTTGGCCGTGGTCTCGGCGCCGATGACCCCCCACTGCTCGGCGGTGGAGGTGTCCATGCTGGTGAACGAAGTCGTCATGGAGCCATTCTCGCGCCGATCACGCGTTCATGGGGCCTGACCGACCGTCGCCCGGCGGGAGGGCCCCGAGGGCCGCCGGAAGGGCCCGGACCTAGGTGAGTTGGGCGATCTGCTCGAGGACGTCGGCCGCGGCGGTGGACCGGTCGTCGCCCAGGACGCGGTCGGTTCCGCCCCCGGGAACGGCGTTCAGCAGGCCCAGTGCGGCCTCGAGCCCCCGCAGCAGGTCGCGGAGTTCGGGCGGGGGCGGGAAGTACTCCTCTTCGATGGTGACCGACGAGCGCTCGACGCCGAGGGCGGGGGCCAGGCGCTCGACCACCGCGTCGACCAGGGACTCGGGAGCCGACGCTCCGGCCGTCACCCCGACCGTGCCCGTGAGGTCGTCGGGAAGCTCGGAGGCGTCGTTGACCCGCACCACCCGGGGGCAGCCGAACCCCTCCGCCACCTTGGTCAGCGCCACGGTGTTCGACGAGTTCTCCGAGCCGATGACCACCACCGCGTCGCACCGGCCGGCCAGGGCCCGCAGCGCGGTCTGGCGGTTGGTGGTGGCGAAGCACAGGTCGCAGCGGTTGGGCATCCACAGGTCGGGGAACCGCTCCCGTGCCCGGTCCACGATCCCGGCCCACTCGTCGTGGCTGAGGGTGGTCTGGGCCAGCAGGGCCACCATCGGGTCGTCCCCACCGGCGGTGACGGGCGGAGGTCGAGGGCGTCCACGTCCTCCACCCGCTCGAGCAGGCGGACCGCCTCGGGGGCCACGGCCATGGTGCCGACGGCCTCCTCGTGGCCGTGGTGGCCCACGTAGAGCACCGTGTAGCCCTTCCGGGCCCGGACCTTCAGCTCGTGGTGGACCTTGGTGACCAGCGGGCACACCGCGTCGACCACCACCCGGCCGTCGGTGCGGGCCAGGTCGACCACCTCGGGGGCCGAGCCGTGGGCCGACAGCATCAGGGGCGCGCCCGGCGGGACCTCGGCGACGTCGTCGACGAAGACCACGCCCTGGGCCACGAACTGGTCGACCACGTGCCGGTTGTGGACGATCTCGTGGTAGCAGTAGACGGGCGGCTCGAACACGCGGACCATCCAGGCCAGGGCCTTGATGGCCTTCTCCACCCCGGCGCAGAAGCCCCGGGGCTCGGCGAGGATGACGCGGTCGACGGGCACGCCCGCCAGGCTACCGGGGGCGACCCGGCGCCGCCCGAGCGCAGGGGTGCAGACGGAACCCCAGGTCGGAGCGGGTAGCCTTGGGGCCATGTCGGCGCCCCGAGTGACGACGGCACCGAAGGTCGTCGCCGTCACCGACATCGTCACCGGCCGCGCTGTCCGGACTCCGCTCCGGTGATGAGCTGCTCTCGCTCAACGGTCGCTCGCCCCGTGACGTCATCGAGTACAGCCTCCTGGTGGACGAGCCCGAGCTGGACCTCCTGGTCCGCCGCCGCGGGGTCGACGGACCCGTTCCCGGTGACCGTCCGCAAGGAGGCCGGGCGAGCCGCTCGGCGTCGAGGTCTCCTCGGCCGTGTTCGACCGGGTCCGCACGTGCGACAACCACTGCGAGTTCTGCTTCATCCACCAGCTCCCCAAGGGCATGCGGCGCAGCCTGTCGATGAAGGACGACGACTACCGGCTGTCGTTCCTGTACGGCAACTTCACCACCCTGACCCGATTCACCGAGATGGACCTCGAGCGGGTCCTGACCGAGCGGCTGAGCCCGCTGTTCGTCTCGATCCACGCCACCGACCCCGACGTCCGGGCCGGCCTGCTGCGCAACCGGCGGGGTGCCACCAGCCTGCGCTGGCTGAGTGCGCTGCTGGCCGGGGGGATCGAGGTCCACGGCCAGATCGTGGTCTGTCCCGGCCGCAACGACGGCGCCGTGCTCGAGGACACCCTGGCCGGCGTGCTCGACCGCTACCCGGAGCTCGCCACCGTGGCCTGCGTGCCCCTCGGGGTCAGCACCTTCTCCCACGAGGAGGCCATGCGCCCCCACACCGTCGAGGAGGCCGGCCGCCGTGTGCGACCTGGTCGAGCGCTGGCAGGGCACGTTCCTCGAGTCCATCGGCCGCCGGATGGTCTACGCGGCCGACGAGTACTACCTGATGGCCGAACGGCCCGTTCCCGGCCGCCGCCACCTACGAGGGCTTCCCCCAGCACGAGAACGGTCTCGGCATGGCCCGGGCCTTCGAGGCGGCCTTCGGGGGCGACGAGCACGCCGCCCTCGGCGTGCGCCCGGGATTCTTCGCCGCCGTCGACGGCGCCCCGGCCTCCGGCTACCGGGCCCGCCGGGTCGGCGCGGCGACGCCACGCGCGTCGCCCGCGGCGGGGCGAGCGGGCCGGCGGACGCCCCGCCCATCGCCATCCTCACCGGTGAGTACGGTGCCCGGGTGCTCGCGCCCCTGGTCGACTCGCTCGGCCGTGACGACATCCGCCTGGTCCCGGTGCGCAACGACTTCTTCGGCGGCAACATCGGGGTGTCCGGGCTCCTGACCGGCACCGACCTCACCACCGTGCTGGCCGACCAGCCCGAGGGCCACCGCTACCTGCTGCCCGACTCCTGCCTCTCCGAGGGCCGCTTCCTCGACGACCTGACCCTCGCCGACCTGCCCCGCCCGGTCGAGGTCGTGCCCACCGACGGGCTGTCGCTGCGGCGGGCCCTCGAGCGCACCGGCCCGGCCGCCCGCCCCGACCCGTCCGCATCGACGTCCCGCCCGTGTGCCGGTAACCCTGGGAGCACCCCGATGACCCCCGCCACGGCACGAGACCCCGACCCGGACCAAGCCCCTGGTGGTGGTGGCCGGTCGCCCCAACGTCGGCAAGTCCACGCTGGTCAACCGCATCGTCGGCCGCCGGGCCGCCGTGGTCGAGGAGCGCCCGGGGGTCACCCGGGACCGCAAGGAGCTCGACGCCGAGTGGTGCGGGCACCACTTCACCATCGTCGACACCGGCGGCTGGCTGTCCACCGACGACCCGCTCGACGCCCAGGTGAGCGCCCAGTCGGAGCGGGCCATCGCCGAGGCCGACGTGATCCTCTTCGTGGTCGACGTGACGGTGGGCCTGACCGACGAGGACCTGGCCGTGGCCCGGGTGCTCAAGCACGTCGGGCCGGCCGGTCCGGGTGGTCGTGAACAAGGTCGACTCCGACCAGCGCGAGGCCGACGTGTGGGACGCGCTGTCCCTCGGACTCGGCGACCCGTGGCCGGTCAGCGCCCTCCACGGACGGGGCACCGGCGACCTCCTCGACGACGTGGTCCGGGCGCTGCCCGGACTCGTCGGCGGTCGCCGTCCGAGGACGACGGCCCGGCGGCCGACGCGGACGGACTCGTCGACCTGGTGGCCAGCGTGGCCCACGACCGGCGACGGCCGATCCCGCGGGTGGCCCTGGTGGGTCGGCCCAACGTCGGCAAGTCCACGCTGTTCAACCGCCTGGTCGGCGACGAGCGGTCGGTCACCCACGACGCCCCGGGCACCACCCGGGACGCGGTCGACACCATCGTCGAGACCCCCGAGGGGACGGTCTGCTTCATCGACACCGCCGGCATGCGCCGCAAGTCGCGCACCGAGCGGGGAACCGAGTACTTCTCGGTGCTCCGGGCCCTCGACGCCCTGGACCGGGCCGACATCGCGCTCCTGGTCATCGACGCCACCGCCGGGATCACCCACCAGGACCAGCGGCTGGCCGAGCGCATCGGCGGCGTCCGGCTGCCCGGTGGTCGTCGTCCTCAACAAGTGGGAGCTCGATCCCGACCGAGGACCGGGTCGGGCGTCCTGGCCGACGTCGGCGACCGGCTGGCCTTCCTGGGCGAGGCCCCCGTCCTGAAGATCAGCGCCCTGTCCGGGCTCGGGGTCCACCACATCCTCCCGGCGGTGGCCGCCGCCGAGGAGGCCTACCACTCGCGGATCCCGACCGGGGAGCTCAACCGGGCCCTCAAGTCGATCCAGGTGGCCCACCCACCGGTCGGCGCCCGGATCCAGTACGGCGTCCAGGGGGCCAACGACCCGCCCACCTTCACCCTGTTCACCAACGGCCGCCTCCAGCCGACCTACCTCCGCTACGTCGAGCGCGGGCTGCGCGAGCGGTTCGACCTCGGGCCGACCCCGATCAAGATCCGGGTCCGGGCCAAGGGCGCCAACGGGGGTGGGGGACGCAAGCGGTGAACCGTCCGTACGCGCCCTGGCCGTGCGCCGGGGGGGCCGACCATGCCCTGGTGTGAGCAGTGCGACCGACAGCTCGAGGACGAGGAGCTCGCCGAGGACGGGCACGTGCCCGACCTGCGGCACCGAGCCGCTGGAGCACCGCAAGTCGCCGTGGTGGTTCAAGTTCCTGGCCGTGGCCACGGTGATCTACCTCGGCTACCGGGCCTTCCAGGGCGTCACCTGGGTCATCCACCACGTCTGACCCGAACGGCGCCGCGTGCCGTCGCGTCCGAGGAACGCCTGTGAATGCAACCACCAGTCGCTTCCGGTGGCACCGTCGAGCCGACGGGACGGTCCGGTGTCGGACGGGCATTCCGGACGGCCGGCTGGGCTACATTCGAAACGGTCCTGCGGGTGCAGGACGACTCGACATCCGGGGGAACCACCATGCGCTCGTCCACTGCTCAGCCTGGTCGTGGCCGGACTCGTCACCGCCAGCATGGCGGCCGTCGGTCTGCTCGCCGCACCGGGCGTCTCGACCGCCAAGGCCGGCCGAAGCCGCTGTACATCTCGATGGGTGACTCCTACTCCGTCGGCTACCAGAACCCGACCCTCGGCAACACCAAGGGCTTCACCGGGTACGTGGCCAAGAAGGAGAAGCTACCAGCTGGAGAACTTCGGCTGCGGCGGTGCCACCACCACGTCCCTCTTCACCCAGATCGGCTGCCCGCCCGGCGCCTCGGCGGCCACCGACGCGGTCCCCTATCCGACGACCGACCAGGTCGATGCCGTCCTGGCCTACCTCGCCCAGCCCGCCAACTTCGGCAAGGTCCAGCTGGTCACCGTGTCCATCAGCGGCAACGACGTGACCGTCGTGCGCCGACAACGCCAATCCCGATCCCGTGCGTGCAGGCGGCCACAGGCCACCATCGAGACCAACGTGAGCAACCTGGTCGACCCAGCTCGACACCGCGCTCGACCGCCAACGGCGACACCGCCGCCCACATCGTCGGGATCACCTATCCCGACGTCATCCTGGGGACTACGTGACGCCGGTGGGCGCCACCAACCCGGTCCTGGCCGCGCTGTCCAAGGTCGCCTTCGACGCCCTGATCAACCCGGCGCTCAACACGGCGTACACCAGCGTTGCCCGGGGTGCGTTCGTGAACGTCACCACCGCCCCTCCGGCATGGCCAAGATGGGTGTCGACACCGGATCATTCGACCTCACCACCGGTGCCTACACGGGTCCGATGACCAATCTGACGGGTTCGGCAAGGTGCCCGTACCGGTCGCCGAAGTGTGCAAACTCACCTGGTACTGCGATCCCACCACCTTCGGTGACATCCATGCCAACACCAAGGGCTACACCTTCATCGGCAGCTCATCGTGGCCAAGCTCGCCACGCTCTGAGCCGCCCTCCGGGGTCTCCCCGGATCCGCAGGTCACCACAGACACCCCCGGCCCCGGCCGGGGGTGTCGTGTGTCCGGGCGGGGCCCGACCGGCCGGTGGCGGAATAGGTGGGATATATGTCATTGACGCCATCGGCGAGGCGGTCCACCATGGAGCCATGTCCCGCCGGACCGTCGCCATCCTGGCCTTTCCCGGGGTCCAGTCCCTCGACGTGACCGGGCCGTTCGAGGTGTTCGCCGGAGCCGGCCGGGCCGCCGCCGCCCTCGGCATCGACGCCGCCTACGACGTGTCGGTGGTGGCCGCCGATCCCGGGCCGGTGACCTGTGAGAGCGGCATCGCCCTGGTGGCGTCGCCACTTCCCGGACGCGGACCAGTGCCTCGACACCCTGCGTGGTGGCCGGCGGGACCGGGGTGGACGCGGCCCGGCGCGACCGAGCCTGGTCGGGTGGGTCCGAGAGGCTGCCGCCCGGTCGCGGCGGGTGGCCACCGTCTGTTCCGGCGCCCTCCTGGCCGCCGAGGCGGGCCTGTTGGACGGCCGACGGGCCACCACCCACTGGGCCCGGGCCGACCAACTGGCCGCCGAGTACCCGCACGTGGCGGTCGACGCCGACCCGATCTACGTCCACGACGGACCGGTGTGGACGAGCGCCGGCGTCACCGCCGGCATCGACCTGGCCCTGGCCCTGGTGGAGGACGACCTCGGCACCGACGTCTCCCAGTTGATCGCCCGCTGGCTGGTGATGTTCCTCCACCGACCCGGGGGCCAGTCCCAGTTCGCCACACCGGTCTGGGTTCGCCGAGCCGAGCGGTCACCGGTCCGCGAGGCCCAGGCCCGGGTGGAGGCGGCACCCGCACGCCGATCACCGGGTGGCCACCATGGCCTGGCTGCGGCCATGTCGGAGCGGAACTTCACCCGGGTCTTCACCGCCGAGGTGGGGGAGACCCCGAGCCGGTTCGTCGAGCGGGTCCGCACCGAGGCCGCCCGCCGCGAGCTCGAGGCGACCCGCGACAACCTCGAGGTCATCGCCACCCGCTGCGGCTTCGGCACCACCGAGACCATGCGGCGCGCCTTCCACCGGCGCCTCCGGACCAGTCCCGACGCCTACCGGCGCCGGTTCGCCACCACCACGGAAAGGACCACACCATGACGCATGAGGCCATGACGGACGAGGCCATGACGGACCGGATCACGGTCGCCATTCCGCTGTTCCCCGGCTTCACCGCGCTCGACGCCATCGGGCCCTACGAGGTGCTGCAGCGCATCCCGAACATCGATGTGGTCATCGTCGGCCACGAGACGGGCGAGGTGCGGAGCGAGAACGGCATGCTGGGCATCACCCGCGACGCCACGTTCGAGGAGATGGAACGGCCGGACGTCCTCGTCTTCCCCGGTGGCTTCGGCACCCGGGTGCTCGAGCACGACGAGCGGGTCCTCGACTGGGTCCGCCGGGTGCACGCCACCACCCGGTACACGACGTCGGTGTGCACGGGGTCCCTGGTGCTCGGGGCGGCCGGGCTGCTCACCGGGCTGACGGCCACCACCCACTGGTCCACCTACGCCGAGCTCGAGCGGTACGGGGTCACCCCGGTGGCCGACCGGGTCGTCGAGCACCTCGACCGGCGTCTGATCACGGCGGCCGGGGTGTCGAGCGGGATCGACATGGCACTCCGCCTGGTGGAGCTCCTGGTCGATCGCACGGCGGCCGAGGCGGCCCAGCTCATGATCGAGTACGACCCGACACCCCCGGTCGACTCCGGCTCCGTGGCCAAGTCCTCGGATGCCACCATGACCCGGGTGATCGAGTACGCCTCGGTGGGGCGCCATTGAGGCATGGCGGGCCGACGGCGGCGCGGCGGGCGGACCGAGGGCTCCGTCACCGGGGCGCCGGCCCCGATGACGGTCTGCGGTGTCAGCCCTTGGTGCGGCCCGCGGCGGGTACGCCGCCGGGGCACCACAGGTTCCCGGGTACGCCACTGCACGGGTTCGGCATGGTCGGCAGTCCTGCCGGCACCGGCTGCATGACCACCGAGGTGGTCTGCGGGTAGCCCGAGGCGCAGCCGGCCAGGACCCCGGCGTCGCACTCCGCCTGGACCAGCAGGTTGACGTCGGTGTTCGAGCCCAACAGGCCCGTCTTCGGGGTCTTCGTCCCGCAGGTGGCGGGATTCAGGGCCGGATCGGCATTGGCGCTCGTCGCCGGACCGAGCTGGGTGGTGAAGGTCGGGTCCCACGAGGTGTTCCCGGCGAAGCAGTTCGTCGCCTCGTGGCCCGAGACCAACAGATTGCCGAAGTCGGCGTTGGTCGGATTGCCGAGCGTGCCGTTTCCGGAGAACTCGTTGTTGACGAGGGCGTTGCCCTCGGCGTCGTAGAGGCACTGGATGGCGGACGGGATCGGCGGGGCCGACAGGACACCGCCGGTTCCGGTGCACGTCTTACCGCCGGACGTGGCGGTGCCCGACGGGTAGGGGGCGAAGAGGATGCCCCAGGCCCCGTTGCCCACGAACTTGTTGTTCATGACGGTGTCGTAGCGTCCGCCGCTGATGGTCATCCCGGTGCCGGTCGGCCCGAGTCCCGCCGAACCGGTGACGGGCACGTTGGGGTTGTTGTTGTTCGCCACCAGGTTGTCCTCGAAGACCCAGCACGACCTCGTCCCGGTGATCGGGCTGATCGCATGGCCGGAACAGCGGCCGTCCTGCGGCGGCGGCGGGTCGCCCTCGAGTTGGGTGTTGGTGTCCAACCCCTCCTTGTTGTTGTCGAAGGTGGAGTTCTTGATCACCAGCGTGCCGCCGGAGTTGGTGCCCGAGTACCCGAGGGCGTTGTCCTCCATCCAGGCGTTGGTGACCGTGGCGTTGCAGACCCGGTGGCAGGCGCCGATGTAGAGCCCGGAGTCCGAGAAGTTGTTGGCGTAGAGCTGGTCGAGGGTCCCGTTGGACGAGTCGGAGGCGAAGATCCCGTAGAGGGCACAGGTGGCACAGGCACTCGGCGTCGTCGGGTCGCTGTTGGCGAAGTACGTCGATGTCGCCGTGAGGTAGCTGCCCTCGTATCCCTTGAGTCCGATCGTGCCCGACCCGGCACCCCCGTTCCACCACACCTCGTTGCCGGCGTTGCCCGAGCCGGCGGTGAAGTTGCAGACCGTGAGGTTGTCGACGTGGACGTTGGCGGCCTTCCACACGAGGATTCCGTTGCGGCCCAGTCCGCCCAGCGAGTTCTGGTCACCCGGGGCCGAGCTGCACGGCGTCGGGGCCGAGGCATTGGTGCCGTCGACGATCGTCGAATTGCGGTCCATCCCGCGCAGGGTGATGTTCGGCGTCGAGATGTCGACACCGCCGTACCAGCCGCTCGAGACGTCGGACGGTGACGGCGCATTGGGGCCCATGTCACCGGCCTCGTGGTAGTCGCCCGGGGCGACGAGGATGGTGTCGCCCTTGCCGGCGGCGTCGACCGCGGACTGGATGTCCGTGAACGTCTGGGCGGCCGGTGTCGTGATCCCCTTGTAGACGCCCACGTACAGGACCTGCGGTACGTGCTTGGCGCGCGGGGGCGTCGTCGCCCCGCTGGTGCCGGTGCTGTTCGTCACGAGCACGGAGCCGAGCAGCGCGACGGCTGCGGTCCCCGCCACGATGATCGACGTGCGGACAGTGCGGCGGTGCCAACCCATGTGTTCCCCCTCGGCCAACGACCGATCCCCCGAATGGCCCGGTCTCCGTGCCGCAGCCGGTCCACCCCAGGTGGCCGGATGCTGCAGGGCAACGCTATCCAGGAGTGGCGGGCCGTGCTGGCGGACCGTCCTCGGACGCCACCGGGCGACTCCGCGGGCGGGGGACTGCCGGGGGCCCGAGGTCGGGTGCTGTAGTCTGTCGGTCTGCCGGAACGGAGCCGTTCCCGTCCCGGCGGAACCACCACGGGCTGTGGCGCAGCTTGGTTAGCGCGCCTGACTGGGGGTCAGGAGGTCCCGGGTTCAAATCCCGGCAGCCCGACCAGGAACAGGCAGGAGGGGTCGTCTTCGGACGGCCTCTTCTGCTTCCTCCGACGCCGTGGTCACCGAGGTGTTCGAGGCGCGGCGGGAGTTCCGCAGGAATCACGTGGCCGCCCTGCTGGCCGACGTGATGGCGGTGGAGGAGATCGAGTCGACGTTCAACACCTCGGTCGAGGGCGTCTGCGACATCGCCGACGAACTCGGAATCGCCATCGGGTGACTGGACGGCGCGTCGGCCGGCCGGTGGTCTGCCCCAGAAATGGCCACCGGCCAGCCTCCGCACCTGCCCGTCCTGCCCGTTGTCCTTGGAGAGAGGTTGCGCCCGATCCTCAAGGACCGATCCTGTTCTAGCAAGCGCAGTGCGAACGGGACGTCACGAGACGGCGAACGTTCGATGACCGCCAGGTGACCTCGGAGGCGGGCGTCGGCCGTCGGGAACGACGAGGTGGCGCTGCCCCGGTCTCCACGCATATCCTGCGCCCGCACGCCGTCGCACTGCGGCGGGGAAGGGACTCCCCATGATCATCTTCGCCATCGTCGCCATCGGCCTGGTCGTCATCGTGGCCGGGGGCTTCGTCGGCCGCAGCCGGCAGAATCGGAACCGCGAGCAGAACGCCCGCAACGCCACCCACAAGAACACCCACCACGGCAAGGGCGTCGCGCAACTCCCGGGGCCGCGGCCGGGGCCACTGACCCGGGGCCGGACCCGGCTCAGGTGGGACGCAGGGTCAGCAGCTCCTGGACGTTGTCGAAGAGGATCTTGCGCCGTTCGTCGGCGTCGAACTCCTTGAGCTCCCGGACGTAGTCGAGCGGCTCGGGGAGCGCCTCGATGTGGGGCCAGTCGGAGCCGAAGATCACCCGGTCGGGGCCGACGCAGTCGGCCACCTGGTTGACGTCGTCCTCCCAGAACGGGTTGATCCACACGTGGCGACGGAACGTGTCGACCGGGTCGTCCTTCCAGTAGCCGGGCATCTTGTTGGCCGTCGACCGGACCTTGGCGATGAGGTCCGGCAGGAACTGGGCACCGTTCTCCACCGAGGCGACGCGCAGGTTGGGGAACCGGACGAAGAGGTTCTCGAAGACGGCGGACAGCAGGTAGTCCCGGATGGCCTGCTCGATGGCGAACGACTTGATCGACGGCTTCCAGCCACCCCCGAAGGTGGCGGCGAACCCGTCGACGGCGTACCCGTTGGAGGAGATGCCGCTGTCCGCGGCGTGGACCACCACGGTGATGCCGGCGTCGTTGGCCAGCTGCCAGAAGCCGTCGAACATCGGGTCGAAGGGGGACCTGCGCCCCACGGCGGTGGTCGGTGCCGCCGGGCGCATCACGATGGTCCGGGCGCCCTGGTCGAGCGCCCAGGTCAGCTCCTCGACCGCCCAGGCCGGGTCGGCCAGGGTCAGGTAGGGGGCGGAGTAGATGCGGTCCTGGTGGTTGAAGCCCCAGTCCTCGATCATCCACCGGTTGAAGGCCCGGAACAGGTGGCAGACGGCCTCGGGGTCGTGGGCCAGCGGCTCCTCGTAGATCATCCCGAGGGTGGGGAAGAGGAGGCAGCCGGCCAGGCCCTGCTCGTCGAGGGTGGCCGTCCGGGCGGCCGGGTCGCGGTAGGCGGGGCGGATGGGCTCGCGCCGCGAGAGGAACTCCATCGGGTTCCGGCTGTCCGGGTTGCCCCGGAAGTAGTCGTACATGGCGCCGGGCATGGCGATCGGGTCGAACGTCGGATTGGTGACGGCGTGGCTGACCCGTCCGCCGATCACGTGGTACTTGCGCCCGTTGATCTCGGACCACTGGATCACCCGGGGACCGAGTGTGGGATCCAGGTGCCGGGTGAAGGCGTCGACCGCCTCGTAGTAGTGGTTGTCGGCATCGAACACCGGGTGGCCGAGCGTTGCTGCATCAGTCATGGACGATCTCCTCGTTGCGGGCCCATCGGGCGTGCACGAGTGTACGTCGTGCCTGGTCGTTCGCCGCCCCGAACCGGTCCGGGGCGTCCGCTCCCGACGATGGTGCCGTACAGTCCGGGGATGCCGATCTACCGACTGGGTGACCTCGTCCCCGCCGATCCATCCCGAGGCCTTCATCCATCCCGAGGCGGTGCTGATCGGCGACGTCACCGTCGGGGCCGAATCGACCGTCTGGCCGGGTGCCGTCCTGCGGGGTGACTACGGATCGATCGTCATCGGCGACCGGTCGTCGGTCCAGGACGGAACCGTCATCCATGCCGGACCGGGCTTCCCGACCGTGGTCGGCGACGGGTGCGTGATCGGGCACCTGGCCCACCTCGAGGGCTGCACCATGGAGGACGACTCGCTGGTCGGCTCGGGCTCGGTCGTCCTGCACTGGGCGGTCGTGGGGACGGGGGCCACGGTCGGGGCCAACGCCGTGGTGCCCAACCGGATGGAGGTGCCCCCCGGCGCCCTGGCCATCGGCGTCCCCGCTCAGATCCGGCCGGACAAGTCCGACCTCGAGATGATCCGGCTGTCGGCCGACGAGTACGTGGCCAACGGCCACCGCTACCGGGAGTCCCTCGAGCGCATCGACTGACCGCGGACGGCCAGGCGGGTGCCGACCGAGCGGTAGCGAGAGCAGGGCGAAGGCGGACCGGGCCGACAGCGCGGAGGCCACCGAGGCGACACTGCCGATCGAGCCCAACGAGGCGAACGACCCGATCGACCCGATGGAGCCGATGGAGCCGATCGACCCGATCGAGAGGATCGAACCCGTCGAATTGACCGACAGGATCGATCCGGTCGAGTTGATCGACCACAACGAGTTCCGCCTCCCGGTGGAACCGGATCGGCCGGTGGGCGCATCACGATCGACGTCTGGGTGTCCGCCACCGCGGGACCCGTTGGCCGACGGTCCCTCGACGGTGGTCACGGCGACGGGGTCACGATCGGCCTGCCGGCGGGGGAGAGCACGTACCAGAGCCCCCCGGCGTTGGTGAGTGCCTGTCCGGTGGCCTGCCCGGGCGCCTTGTCGGGCGGCCACAGGTAGAGGGGCCACCCGTTGTAGGTGACCTGGGTGGAGCCGTCGGTGCGCGGGGCGGTGCCGAGCAGGGGTGTCCGGATCCCGGGACCGGCCACCGGCTCGGGTGACCGTCGGAGGCAGGACCACCGGTGGCCACTGCACCGCGCAGATGTCGTAGCAGCGCGAGGGCCGACCCCGGACGTCGGTGGCGTACATGTAGACCGTCAACCCCTTCCCGTCCACCAGTACCGTACCGAGCCCGCTGACCGACCCGGTGGTGATCTCGTACTCGGGTCCGTGCCGGAGCACCGGGGGTCTGGTGCTGAACGGTGACGAGATCGACGTGCCGTTGCTGCAGCCGGCCGCCAGCACGGCGACGGCCAGTACACCGGCTGCGGTCGCCGGGCTCCGGCCGCGAGTCACGCAGGTCCGTCCCGACCGAGGAAGGTGACGAGGGCGGGGGAGGGGTAGCCGCCGACCCCCGGTCGCCACCCGGCGGCCAACTTCTGATCGGCGACGCCCCCCTCGGCCCAGATGTGACAGGAGTCCCGGGCCCACGGACTGCCCGTGCCGCCCGCCGCCCGCCAGGAGGTCGTCGGACTCGCCCCGGCTGACGGCCAGGGCCCGTCGGGAGGTCACCGACTGGATCACGACCGGTCCGAGCGAGCGGGCCAGGTGCTCGAGGTGGGTGCAGCCGCGGGGACCGCCGAAGCGGGTCTGGACCTCACGGGTGTAGCCGCGGGCCACGTTCAGTCCGACCAGGCCGTCGAATGCCGCCTCGATGGTCGGGCACTCGGTGTGGGGGAAGGTGTGCATCTCCGCGGTGGCGCCGGTGATGGTGAGGTCGCTGGTGCGCACCCGGACCCGCAGCTCCATGTCGTGGACGGTGGCCACGGCACTGCCGTCCTCGGCCCACGGACGCGAGTCGGTCAGCCGGCCGACCACCACCAGGTCGTCGCCGTCGGCGTAGGCCCGGTAGTCGATGGCAGCGGCGGTGGAGCGGCACGGCACCGTCGGCGGGGGGAGCGACGTCGGTCACCGGATCGGTGCTCGGGCGGACCGCGGGAGGAGGCGCATCGGACGATCATGGCCCGACGGTCGGGCCGCGGCCAAATCACCGGCGGGGCGAGCTCGGTCACATGCGCGTAATTACGGGGGTGTGATATTGTTAAACCCCAGGTTGACCGTGAGGTTCCCGGTCACCGTGAAGCTTTGATCGAGGTGGAGGATCCCATGGCCCGTCGCCCCAAGGAGACAACCGAGTCCCCGAGTGATCGGCGCGGCCACCGGGTCGGCCACCGGACCGGCCGACGGCTTCCGGGGCGCCCAGGTGTGCGCCATCGTCGGCATCACCTACCGCCAGCTCGACTACTGGGCGCGCACCGACCTGCTGCGCCCGTCGCTCGTCGATGCCACCGGCTCGGGCAGCCAGCGGCGGTACTCGTACGGCGACGTGCTCGAGCTCAAGGTCATCAAGCGCCTGCTCGATGCCGGGCTCAAGCTGCAGCAGGCCCGCCAGGCCGTCGAATGCCTCCGGGGCGACCTCGGCGTCGACCTGGCCTCCGCCCAGCTGGTGCTGGCCGACAGCCGCTCGATCCTGGCCACCTCGGACGGCGAGTTGGTCGACCTGCTGGCCGGCGGCCAGGGCGTGTTCAACGTGCTGCCGCTCTCGGGCGTGGTGTCCGGAGCTCGAGGCCGCCATCGTGGAGCTGACGGCGACCGGCGTCGGCCGCGGACGGCGCCGACGAGCGCCATCCGGCGGCCGCCTACCTGGCGGCAGGCGAGTCCGCCCGGCGGTGAGCTGCGGACCTCGTGCCGCGCTCCGGCGCCGGAACGCCGGGACAGCGGCGTCCGCTTCGCCCACGAATCGGAGCAGCGGTTCGCCCGCATCCTCGACTTCTACGGCGTGGAGTGGGAGTACGAGCCGGTGGAGTTCGTCCTCGACTGGGATCCGGACCTGCGGCCGACCTCCGCCTTCCGTCCCGACTTCTGGCTCCCCCGGCCGGGCCTCTTCGTCGAGGTGACCACGCTCAACCAGCGCCTGGTCACCAAGAAGAACGGCAAGGTCCGGCGCATGGCCGAGCTCTACCCCGATGTGCGGGTGACGCTCCTGTACCAGCGGGACACCCTGGCCCTCCTGGCCAAGTACGGACTGGCCGGCGCCGGCGCCGGACCAGGGCTCGCGTGGCCCGTTCCGCCTGACCGTCACCGGCGATAGCCTGCACGGGTGGACACCACCTCTCCGGCTTCGCCCGAGCCGCAAGCCGCGCCCGACGACGCCCTCAAGCACACCGCCCTCATCGAGGTCCACCGGTCGCTCGGGGCCAAGCTGGTCGGGTTCGGCGGGTGGGAGATGCCGCTGGCCTACGGCGACGGCACCATCGCCGAGCACCGGGCCTGCCGCCAGGACGCCGTGGCCTTCGACGTCAGCCACCTCGGCACGGTGCGGGTGGAGGGCCCCGACGCGTTCGACCGGCTCCAGGCCGCACTGACCAACGACCTGCCGCAAGATCGCCCCCGGTCGGGCCCAGTACACCCACCTGCTCGACGAGGACGACGCCTCGGTGGTCGACGACATCATCGTGTGGTGGGTGGACGACGGGCGTCTTCGACGTCATGCCCAACGCCTCCAACACCGACCGGGTGGTGGCGAGCCATCGGGGGAACCGACACCACCGCCGACCGCTCGATCATCGCCGTCCAGGGCCCGAACGCCCGGACCAGGGCGGCAGCCGTGCTGCCCGAGGCGGCCGCCGTGCCCCGCTTCGGCGTCCAGCGGTTCACGTGGCAGGGTGCCGAGTGCGTGGCCGCCGGCACCGGCTACACCGGCGAGGACGGATTCGAGGTCGCCGTCCCGAACGACCTGGCCCCGGCCCTGTGGGAGGCGGTGGCCGGCACCGGCGTGGTGCCGGCCGGTCTGGGCGCCCGCGACACGCTCCGGCTCGAGGCCGCCCTGCCCCTCCACGGCCACGAGCTCGGGCCCGGCATCACCTCGCTCCAGGCCGGGCTCGGCTGGGTCGTGGGGTGGGACAAGGGTGACTTCCGGGGCCGCGCCGCCCTGGCCGCCGAACGCGACCGCGGCGTGGCCCGCCGCCTCGTCGGACTCGCCACCGAGGGCCGCCAGCCGCCCCGTGAGGGGGCCACCGTCGCTGGCCGACGGCACGCCCGGTCGGGACGCGTCACCAGCGGCAACTTCTCGCCGATGCTCGAGCACGGCATCGCCCTGGCCCTGGTCGACTCGTCCGTCGACACCGCCCCGGGTCGGACCGTCGAGCTCGACCAGCGGGGCAAGGTCCGGCCCGCCACGGTGGTGGCGACCCCGTTCGTCAAGGCGGGGCAGTGGGCCACCTCCCGCATGACCACATGGCCGCAACCGACGGCCCCTGGTCTACCGTTCACCGTCCGAGTCCTGCTGAAGGAGCACGTTGGGTACCTACATCCCCCACACCGACGAGGAGATCGCGGGCATGCTCGCCTTCCTCGGCCTGTCGAACCTCGACGAGCTGTTCGCCGCCGTGCCCGAGGCGGTCAAGCTGCAGCGGGCCCTCGAGCTGGCCGACGGTGCCGGCGAGCCGGACGTGCTCGCCCACATGGAGCACTACGCCGACCAGAACCGGGCCCGTAGCGACCGCCTGGTCTGCTTCGCCGGTGGCGGCGCCTACGACCACGAGATCCCGTCGGTGACCCGGGCGCTGGCCGGCCGGTCCGAGTTCGTCACCTCCTACACGCCCTACCAGCCCGAGGTGGCCCAGGGCGTGCTGCAGGCGGTCTTCGAGTTCCAGACCATGGTGGCCCGCATCGCCGGCCTGCCCGTGTCCAACGCCTCGCTGTACGACGGGGGCAGCGCCGCGGTCGAGGCCGTCAACCTCGGGGTCGGCGCCACCCGGCGCCAGACCGTCTGGGTGTCCGAGGGGATCCATCCCCACTGGCGCCAGATGCTCGAGACCTTCGCGGTGGGCACCGGCCACGTCATCCGCACCATCCCCCTGGTCGACGGCGTCACCGCCTGGCCCGAGGACCCGAGCGGGGCCGACGAGGCCCCCGGGGTCGTGCTGGTCGGCTACCCGAACTACCTGGGCTGCCTGGAGGACCTCGGCCGCCGTCCGGGCCCTGTGCGATCGCACCGGGGCGCTCATGGTGGTGGGCGCCGATCCCGCTGGCCACCGGGCTGCTGCGCTCGGCCGGCGACTGGGGCGCCGACGTGATGGTGGGGGAGGGGCAGGCGTTCGGCACCACCCTCGGGTTCGGGGGCCCCTACCTCGGGCTCTTCGCCTGCAGCTCGGCCCACGTCCGTCGGCTTCCCGGCCGCCTGGTCGGGGAGACCGTCGACGTCGAGGACCGCACCGCCTACGTGACCACGCTGCGGGCCCGGGAACAGGACATCCGCCGGGAGAAGGCGACCTCCAACGTCTGCACCAACCAGACCCTGATGGCGGTGACCGCCGCCATCCAGCTCGGGCTGGCTCGGCACGTCCGGCCTGGTCGAGGTGGCCACCCGGTGCGCCCGGGCCACCCGCTACGCCCGCGCAGGCGGTGCTGGCCGTCGACGGGGTCACCCCGTGGGCCGACGCCCCGGTGCTGCGCGAGTTCGCCGTGCGCCTGCCCGGTCGAGTCCGACGTGGTCATCGAACGGATGGCCGACGCCGGCTTCCTGGCCGGCATCTCGCTCGACGGCGCGGTGGCGGACGGTGGAAACGGGCTCCTGATCGCCGTGACCGAACGACGCACCGCCGAACAGATCGACGCCTATGCCGCGGCACTGGCCAAGGCGGTGGCGTGATGGGCGATCCGAGCCGTCGACGATCCGCTCGCCCCTCGCCGTCACCGGGGCACCCGGGGGCAAGGCCAGTTCGGCCCCGCTGCTCGGGCGGGACGCCGAGCCCACGCTGTTCGAGCTGTCCCACCCGGGTCGTCGGGCCTGGTCGTTCCGCACGACCGGCATCCCCGAGGTGCCCGGTCGAGGACCTCGTGCCCGACGCCCACCGCCGCAGCGACGCCGGTCGACGTGGCCGAGGTGTCCGAGCGGGACCTGGTGGCCCACTTCACCCGCCTGTCCCACCGGCAGTTCTCCGTCGACCTCGGGGCCTATCCGCTGGGGTCGTGCACCATGAAGTACAACCCGAAGATGTGCGACACGGTGGCCGGCCTCCCCGGCCTGGCCGGCGTCCACCCGGCCGCCCCGGCGTCGATGACCCAGGGCTGGCTCGGGCTGATGGTCGAGCTCGAGGAGACCCTGTGCGAGGTGACCGGCATGGCCGCCGCCACCCTGCAGCCGGCCGCCGGAGCGGCCGGCGAGCTCACCGGGCTGCTGCTCATGCGGGCCTGGCACGAGGCCCAGGGCGCCGACCCGGCACAAGGTGATCATCCCCGACTCGGCCCACGGCACCAATCCGGCGTCGGTGACGCTCGGCGGCTACGAGGTCGTGACCGTGCCCAGCGACGACCGGGGCTGTGTCGACATGGACGCCCTGCGGTCGGTGCTCGACGAGGACGTGGCCGGCATCATGCTGACCAATCCCAACACCCTCGGGCTGTTCGAGGAGGACATCGCCGAGATCGCCGCCGCCGTCCACGAGGTGGGTGGCCTGCTCTACTACGACGGCGCCAACCTCAACGCCATCCTCGGCGTCGTCCGCCCCGGCGACATGGGCTTCGACATCGTCCACATGAACCTGCACAAGACGTTCGCCACCCCGCACGGCGGCGGTGGTCCCGGGGCCGGCCCGGTGGCCGTCTCCGAGCGCCTGGTGCCGTTCCTGCCCGGACCCCGTCCCGTACCGCACCGGGTCCGGGGACGCGGCCGACGCCTTCGGCTGGCAGACCCCGCCGCAGAGCATCGGCCGGGTCCACACCTGGCACGGCAACACCCTGGTGCTGGCCCGGGCCCTGGCCTACATCCTGGCCAACGGGGGCGACGGGCTGAAGCAGATCGCCCAGGTGGCCGTGCTCAACGCCAACTGGATCCGCCAGCGGCTCCACACCACCTACGACGTGCCCTTCGACCGACCGTGCATGCACGAGGTGGTGCTGTCGACCAGGACGCTGAAGGCCGAGCACGGGGTCCGGGCGCTCGACGTGGCCAAGCGCCTGCTCGAGGAGGGGTTCCACGCCCCGACCGTCTACTTCCCGCTGATCGTGGAGGAGGCCCTGATGATCGAGCCGACCGAGACCGAGAGCCCCCAGACCCTGGAGGCCCTGGCCGCCTCGCTCGAGCGCATCGCCGCCGAGGCCGCCCGTGACGGCGCCGAGGCGCTGGCCACGCTACCCCCACGGCACCCCGGTGCGGCGGGTGGACGAGGCCCGGGCGGCCCGCACCCTGATCCCGACCTTCGACGCCAAGGACTGAGGGGCAGCTTCGGTGGACGGGATCTTCACGACCCGATTCGTCGACCCCTACCTGAAGTTCCACAAGTGGGTCTACGAGTGGTCGGACGGGCGGGTCGGCAAGCACTCCAACCGCATCCCGGCGCTGCTGCTCACCACCACCGGGCGGAAGTCCGGACTGGCAGCGCACCAACGGGCTGACCTACTGCGTCGACCGCGGCGACCTGATCGTGGTGGCCTCCAACGGGGGGAGCGACCGGCCGCCGGCGTGGCTCTTCAACCTCCAGGCCGACCCCCGGGTCGCGGGTCCGGGTGGGCCGGAACGTGTACGCCGGCCACCGCCCGGGTGGCGACCGCCGAGGAGCAGGCCCAGCTGTGGCCGAAGGTCAACGGGACCAACCGGGGAATGGCCCGCGTTCTTCCACCCCGGGGTCACCGGCCGCTACGACGTCTACCAGCGCCACACCTCGCGGCCGATCCCGGTGGTCATCATCCGTCTGGACCGCCCCGTCGGGGGCGCCGTAGGCCGGGTCCTCAGGCCGACGCCGGCTCGGAGGCCAGCGGGCTGGTGGCCTCGGGTGGGGTCCCGGTGGCCAGCCACGAGCCGACGAGGATCAGCGGGAACCCGAGGGCGATGCCCCAGGTGAACGGCTCGCCCAGGACCAGGACGCCGAGCAGGACGGCCACCGCCGGGTTGACGTAGGTGATGACCGTGCTGCGGGCCGGGCCGACCTCGACGATGAGGTCGAAGAACAGGACGAAGGCCAAGGCGGTGCAGACCAGCGCCAGGCCGATCACCGAGCCCCACCACCTCGAGGGACACCGACGACGGCAGGTGGGTGAGGGCGTAGGGGGCGTAGGCCACCGAGGCCATGGCCAGCGACACGGTGATGACGCCGATGCCCGGGCAGGTCGTCGAGCTTGCGGGAGATGATCAGCGGACCGATGGCGTAGCCGACGGCCGGGATCAGCACCTCGACCACCGGGCCGAGGTCGGCCCCCCGGAAGTCCACCCCCACCAGCACGGCCACCCCGCTGAACCCGACCAGCAGGCCGAGCACCCGCCTCCGGTCGAAGTGGTCGATCCCGAGGACGCGGTAGAGCACGGCGCCGACCAGGGGCACCGAGGCGATCAGCAGCCCGGTCACCGAGCTGGTCAGGTGGATCTCGGCCCGGCCGATGAAGAACCACGGGATGGCCAGCTCCGCGGCGGTGAACGCCAGCAGCCACCGCCACCGGGCCAGGATCCCGTCAGGGCGTGGCGGTGGAGGGCGATGGGCAGCGAGCACCAGGGCGGCCGGTGCGGTGCGGAGGAAGATCAGGGTGGCGGGGGAGACCTCCCGCACGGCGATCCGGATGAGCAGGTACGGGCAGCCCCAGATCACCGACATGGCCAGGAACAGGATCCAGCCACGGCTGGTCACGCCGGTACCCGCCGATGATCCGGCACGACCCGTCGTCGACCCGGGAGCGCCCCGGGTGGCGCCTCACTCGAGCAGGTCGGGCTGCTCGCGGACGATCCGGTCGAACAGGGGCTGGAAGCTGAACCACCCGGCCATGTGGCTGCCCACCTGGCCGCTGGTCAGCCGGGCCATGTCCGGATCGATGAGGACCGGGGTGCCCGGCCGCCTCGGCCATCAGCTGGGCCTGGCAGGACCGCTCCATGGTGATGAACCACCAGGCCGCCTCGTCGACCGAGTGGCCGACGGTCATGAGGCCGTGGTTGCGCAGGATGGCCGCCTTGTTCTCGCCCAGGGCATGGGCGATGCGCTTGCCCTCCTCGACGTCCACGCACCACGCCGGTGTAGTCGTCGAACACGGCGTGGTCCTCGTAGAAGGCGCACACGTCCTGGGTGATCGGGTCGAGGGTGCGCCCGAGGGACGACCACGACTTGCCGTACACCGAGTGGGCGTGGGCGGCGGCGACCACGTCGGGGCGGGCGGCGTGGACCTGGGAGTGGATGGCGAATGCGGCGACGTTGACCGGTCGGTCGCCCTCGACCACCTCGCCCTGGTGGTTGACCAGGATCAGGTCGGAGGCCCGGATGTGGCCGAAGTGCATGCCGAAGGGATTGACCCAGAAGTGGTCGGCCCGCTCGGGGTCGCGGGCGGTGATGTGGCCGGCCACCCCCTCGTCGAAGCCGAACTTCGAGAAGAGGCGGAAGGAGGCGGCCAGGCGCTGCTTGCGGTGGAGCCGCTCCTCGGCGGGATCGTCGAAGGTCATCTCGGGCGGCAGGGACATGATCTCGGGCACGGTGACCTCCTCGGCGGCGGCCCGTCGGGTCGTAGATCGAGGGCCTCAGGGCCGAGTCTAGATCCCCGGCGCCGGGAGGCCCGGGTCCCGGACCGCCCCGATGGACTCATCCGGACGCATCCGGTCGATGGGGCCGTTCGACCGCATCGGACGCTCTGCGTGGCGACCGGAACACCTCGGGTGGGTGAACGGGTGCAATACGGGATCCATCTGGTTCACGCCGTGTCCGAACCGACCATCGGTACCGTACGATGAGCATCACCCCCGTAGGACGGCAGGCCTGCGGGTTCCCGGTGCGTGCGGCCTCTGCCGATGCCGACGGCCCGCCTTGTTCCCTTCAGCCTGGCCAGTTCGACTGCGGGCCGTCGCGGCCCCTGGAAACGAGGATGATTCCCCGATGTCGAGTCGACGACGTCACGCACGTCTCCTGCGCCCCCTGATCGGGGCCACGGCGCATCCTGGTGGGTGCCGGCGCATTCGCGGCGATGCCGACCATGGTGCCCCAGGCCGGGGCAACGGCCACGGTGGTGACCTACCAGGCCAACACGACCCAGCCCGGGGCCGCTGACAGGCTCGTTCCCGGCGACCGCCAACAGCGACGGATGGGCGGTCGCCTTGAGCGCCACCCAGGTCTTCAACGTCACCCACCACCAGCCCGACCTCGAGGTCACCTGCCACAACCAGATCGACGGCTCGCTGTGCTGGCCGAGCCAGCCCACCAAGACGGTCACCTCGGGATCCTTGAACTTCGCCACCTCCGTCGGCCCCGGCCTCTACATGGACCAGGCCACCGGCCACCTGTTCGCCTTCGCCGTGGAGACGGACGGCATCCCGGCAGACAACACGGCCGGCGTCGTCTGCATCGACACGACCCAGCCCGTCGCCGCCACCGGGGCCCAGCTGTTCTGCGGATTCACCCCGCTGTCGGCCAAGGGTGACGCCACCGTCCGGCCTCGGCTGCCACCTGTCCGCGCCGGTCATGGTGGGCGTCGAACTGGTACGCCTTCAACGCCGTGGCCGGCGTCGGGGCGAGGCCGGAGCCGGCACCGAGAACACGCTGCTCTGCTTCAACGTGCAGACGCTGGCGGCCTGCACCGCCAAGTCCTATCGGCGATCCCGCTCAACGGGATCGTGACGGCGTCGCTCACGGCCGTCGGGCCAGTCCGGGCCACGACGTCTTCCTTCCCGTGCAGGAGACGGTCGGTGCCAACTCGGTGTCCCAGCTGACCTGCTTCGACACGTCGACCGGGGCCGGCTGCACCGGCTCCTGGCCCCGGACGGTGAACGGCCCTGGGCGGCGCGCCGTTCCCGCTGCTCAACACCGCCGGGCACCGCCATCGGGATCTGCAATCCCTCCACCGGCAACCACGTGCTACGACTTCACCGGGCGCCGCAGATCGACCCCGCCGCAACATGACGTCGGCCATCGGCAAGAACGACCCGGCCAACGGCCCGGCCATGGTCGATCGGCACGTCGGTCTACGTGGCCAACTCCCTGACCGGCAAGGTCGACTGCTACAACTACACGACGTCCAGCCTCGTGCCCGGGCTTCCCCCGGAAGATGGCCAACATGATCGGCGCTGTACACCGTGAACGCCGATCCCTACCGGCCGAACTGCATCTGGGTCAACTCCGACAACGGCGCCGGGCCAGATCCAGAACTTCGATGCCACCACCGGCGCCACCTGCGCACCCGGACCCGTCCGCCTGAACGCCAGCTCGGTCATCGACCCGAACCCGGTCTGCCAGCCGACCGCCACCCAGGGTCACACCAGTCGCTCCAGATCACCAGTCCGCCCCGGGCCAGCCTACACGTCGGGGACGGTCCAGTTCGCCAACTCCCATGGCATCATCGTGCCCAGCATCCCCGCCCAACCGCTCAACGGCTTCGGCACGGCCAACCTCAGTGGGCTGAACTTCTCGGCCGACCTGTCCCCGCAGTTCGTCGTCACCCTCAACGGCATGGCGGTTCCCCCGGCGGTCGTCGGACTGCGGCTCACCTGGAACGCCGCATACTCACCGGCCTGCATCGCCGAAGGCCAGAGCGTGTCCAACACCCCGGGTACTGGATGTCCGCCACGGACGGCGGGATCTTCAACTACGGGAATGCCGGCTTCTTCGGATCGACCGGCAACCTCATCCTCAACAAGCCGATCGTGGGGATGTCGCCCGCAGTCGAACCGGGGCGGCTACTGGCTGGTCGCCTCGGACGGCGGCATCTTCGCCTTCGGGTCGTCGAAGTTCTTCGGGTCGACCGGCAACTCATCCTGAACAAGCCGGTCGTCGGCATGGCCGCCACCCCGAGCGGTAGCGGGTACTGGCTGGTGGCCTCGGACGGTGGCATCTTCGTCGTACGGCGACGCGCAGGTTCTACGGGTCGACCGGCAACCTCCATCTGAACAAGCCGATCGTCGGGATGGCATCGACCTCCGACGGGGGCGGCTACTGGCTGGTCGCCTCGGACGGCGGCATCTTCGCCTACGGCGACGCCCAGTTCTACGGCTCGACCGGCAACATCACACTCAACAAGCCGATCGTGGGGATCGCCGCGAACCCGATCGGCGGCGGCTACTGGATGGTGGCGTCCGACGGCGGGATCTTCAACTACGGCTCGTCCGGCTTCTACGGTTCCGCCGGCAACATCCACCTGAACAAGCCGATCGTCGGCATGGCCACGACCTTCGACGGGAAGGGCTACTGGCTGGCCGCGTCCGACGGCGGGATCTTCAACTACGGGGACGCCGGATTCGGTGGATCCGCGGGCGGCCTCGTGTTGAACAAGCCGATCGTCACCATCGGTTCCTGACGGACCGAGCCACGGGTCAGCGCACCGTCGGCGGTACCGCTTCTGATGCATCCGCCACGGCGATGTCGAGGTCGATGTTCACCTGGCTGAGCCCGTGGAAGCTCACACCACAGGCCATCCCGGACTGGCTCCACACCAGGAGTTCGTGCCCCATGAGGAGCTTCAGTTCGCCCGGATCGCTCGAGGTGGCCGTGCATCGGAAGAGGGTGGCCGCCACGCCGTGGACGGTGATTGCGGTACCGGTGCGGAGCGGGGAGCAGTACGACGGCACCGGGGCGAACCCTGGATCGGCGGTGAACACGAAGTGGCCGAGCGGGCCACCGGTCAGGGACGGTTCCGGGACGATCGCCCCGCTGTACTGCTCGAATGTCACTCCCGCATAGTCTGACGGCACCTGGAAATTGGACTGGCTGACCAGGAGCGAGCCGTCCACCTGGAACACCCCCGGACCGCACGAACCTTCCCCCAGGACCCCGAGACATGAGGCCGCCGCCGGATCGGAGGAGGTCGGGATCGGTTCGGGTAGGAGGCCGGGGCAGGGGACACTGCGGTGGAGGTGGTCGGCCAAGCGGGCGCACGTGGCGCGCTGTGCCGCCGTGATCGGGATCAGCGGGACCCCGTCCACCACGGCTGACTTCGGTGCGGGGCCCGTGGTCGCCGTCACCACCGAATTCCTCGACGGGGTGCTCGACCGGTGCGGCACTGACGAACAGGCACCGCACCCGAGCACGCAGAGGCAGACGGTGAGAACGACCCCGGTGCGGCCCACGGGCCGAGCCTAGCTACCGTACAAGCCACGGGAAGTGGGGGAGGGGCTCAGGTGGCGATACCGACCACGAAGCCGCTCCCGCTCCCGAAGTTGTTGCCACTTCCGTAGAAGGGGGCATTGCCGAAGGCGAAGACCCCACCGTCACCGCTGGCCAGCCAGTAGCCCTTTCCGTCCGGGGTGGCATTCATGCCGACCACGGGAGTGTTGAGCGGGATGGCACCGGTGGAGCCCCAGAAGGCGGCATCCCCGAACGCGAAGATGCCTCCGTCGGTGGCGACCATCCAGTATCCGAGCCCGTCCGGGGTGGCCGTCATGCCCACGATCGGCTGGTTGAGCGGCATGCCGCCCATCGAGCCGTAGAAGGGGGCGTCCCCGAAGGCGAAGATTCCCCCGTCAGAGGCCACCATGCGATAGCCGCCCCCGGGGGACGGGGTCATTCCGACGATCGGTTGGTTGAGCGGCATCCCGCCCATCGACCCTTGGAAGCCGGCATCGCCGAAGGCGAAGATGCCGCCGTCGGCGGCGACCATCCAGTAGCCCTTTCCGTCCGAGGTGGTGGCCATCCCCGTAATGGGTTGATTCAGCGGTTTGGCCCCCATGGAGCCGTAGAAGCCGGCGTCGCCGTAGGCGAACACACCGCCGTCGGCGGCGACCATCCAGTAGCCGCCACCGTCCGGGGTGGTGGCCATGCCGACGATCGGCGCGTTGAGCATGGTTGCTTCGAGGGCGCCGAGGTAGGTCAGGTAGTTGTCGTTCCCGAACCCACTGATGGAGCCATCCGAACCGTAGGTGTAGTAACCCTGGTGGGGCGTGGTCGGCACCACATTGTTGGCCAGGGCGCCTTCGACGAACGCCACGGACGAGTAGCAGAAGAACTGCACGGCGTATGCCGTCGTTGCGCCTCCGCCACTACGCGTGAGCTGATTGACGGTGAATTCGGAGATCCCTCCGAGGCCCTGGCTGGCGCAGCCGCCGCCCGGCGCTGACACCACCACACTGGCCGAGTCGGCATTGGACGTGTACGAGCGGTTCAACTGGATCGTCTGGCCGAGCGGGACCGCCACCTGCACGGTGTACGAACCCTTGGAACCTGTCATCGAGGCTTGGAGGACATTCGAGCCGGTCGTGCCTCCCGATCCCGTGGGTCCGGAGTCGATGATCGGTGTGGGTGGATTCGAGAAGTTGTAGATGGTCGTGGCGAAGGTGACGACCCACCCGGAGCTCAACGGAGCGATGGACGAGCCTCGGGGCGCCGATGGGGCCGACGTGCCGGCGTGGGCGCTGGGCTGGCCTGGCGCAGCGCCGGCAGTCCCACCCCCGAGGGAGCCGGACAGGACCGCCCCCAGGGTCACGCTGGCCACTAGGAGCACTCCGAAGTTCCGTCGCATGGATCGACCGTACCGCACCGACAGAATCGGACGAGGTGAAATGGGGACTGCGAGGCAACGGGTGGTGCAGCTGCTTCACCAGCTCGAACGACCGCACCTGGAATCCCTCTGTGATCCGATCACCGGTGGGGCGAAATGGGAACGTTCGGGGGAGGCGAGAGGGGTCAAAGGCCCGGTAGGTCGCCTTCCTACGTTACCTGACATAATATACATTATCGGCGTTGAGTACAGACACCGCTCCACAGGCGCCCACTGGGGATTTGCGGCAATCGGGCCTCTCCTTCGCCTTCGACCAGGCGCTGAAGTCGTAGAGACGTCCGGTAGTCCAATCGAGTCAGTTGAACGAACGCCAGATTCGGCGTGGCATTGTCGTGCGGCTGAGATGATTCCGAATCTCGAGGCCGGTCCGAGGTTCCGAAGTCCTCGAAGAGGTCCGGGCGCTGGTAGGCGAAGATTCGGGACGCAATCCCCTGGGGCTCGTTCCCCCCTCGTTTCGTCACTGTGATGAAACGAGCCGAATTGGTGACCGACTGTCAACGTGGCAATGGTCATCTCCGGTCTCCGTGAGGCACACGGGACCTGCGCCGCTGCCGTTTGGAGATTGGAGTCTCGACGGAGCGGTGCGCCCGGTTTCCACTCCCCTGGACGACTACGACCCCTGGTTGTTGCGCTCCGACTCGTGGATCTGCGCCTCGACCGCCCGGTGCACGTTGCCGTGTATCCGCTGTCCACCGAGTCGTTCGAGCGAATCCGTCGCGGCGCAGCACTTCGTCCACGGCTGGCTTCACCCGGGCCAGACGCAGCGACACTCCGGCTTGATCGGTGAGATCGAGGACCTCGCCCAACTTCGACGAGCCCTGGGAGTCGATGAAGTCGATCCCTTCGCAGTCGAGCACGATGCCCTTGATGTCTGGTGTCGACAACGCCACCTCCCGAACCCTGTCCTCGAGGGCGTCCGACGTGGCGAAGAACAGGCCCCCGTCGAGCCGTAGGACCACGACACCGGGGATCTGTTCATCCGCCGGGTGCTCATCGAGTTCTCGGTACACCTGCGTCCCGCGCTCGTGCCCGAGGAGAGGCATCGAGGGGCGGGTTGCGACCGAGATGAGCCAGAGCAGGGACAATCCGATCCCGATGATGACACCGGCAAGCACTCCGAATACCAGCGTTCCGATGACGGCCACCACGGCAATCCAGAAGTCGAACCGCTTGACCCGGAACAGCCGTCGCATCTCGGGAACGTCCATCATGCCCATGACGACGGCCTCGATGATCAAGGCGGCGAGTACCGGTTTGGGCAGTTTGGAGAACAACGGGGCCAGGATCAGCAGGGTGAGGAGGACGATCGACGCCGGACGTGAGGGAGGCCAAGGCCCGAGCGTGCTCCGGAATGGTCGTTGAGGGAGCTGGCCGAGAGGCTGGTCGACACGGGCATCCCCTGAAACAGGCCGGCGCCGGCATTCGACATGCCCTGAGCCACCGATTCCTGGTTGATGTCGATCCGGTAGCGATGCTTGGCTGCGAATGCCCGGGAGTCGCCGGCGGTCTGCGAGAACCCGATCAATACCAGTGCCACGGCCGCCGAGCGCGATCGTGCCGGCATGTGCACTGACGAGCGACCACTTGGGCAGGGCCGGAGTGGGCAGGCCTCTGGGTACTTCGCCGACCAGGGCCACGCCCCGGGCAGCCGAGGTCGAAGATACGGGGTCGCCAACAGCCCGCCGACCACCAGGACCAGCGCCCCGGGGATCCGGGGTGCGATCGCCCGCAGCCCGAAGATGACTGCCAGCGAGACGAGGCCCACGACCAGTGTCGCCATACTCGTGTCCCCGAGTGAGCCGATCCACGAGCGGAGTTCCTGGATCGGATTCGAGCCCGAGACACTTGTTCCCGTCAGCTTCGGGAAGCTCACCGATGACCACGTCGATGGCGGCGCCGAAGAGGAACCCGGTGACCACCGCCCGGGACAGGAACTGGGCGATCCAGCCCATGCGGAACACGGCGAGCACCAGGAACAGGACACCCGACGCCAGCGTGATGGTGGCGACGAACGACGCGACGTCCTGGGTGCCGGTGATCTTGGCGGCCACCACCGCGCTTGCCGCGACAGCGGCCAACCCGGAACTCGGCCCCGTCGAGATCTGGCGGCTCGTCCCGAAGACGGCGTAGAGGATGGCTCCGGCGGCAGCGGCGTACAGACCGTTCTCCAGTGGGATCCCGGCGATTCCCGCGTAGCCCAGGTTCTTCGGGACGATCAGTGCCGCCACGGCGATGCCGGCGACCAGGTCACCCCGAAGCCACGTGCGGTCATAGGTGCGGAGCCAGCCGACGATCGGAACCAGGTGCCATCGATCCCGCGTCTGGTCCATGTGCACGCTCCTTGCCGTCAACTCTGGACAGTACCCGTAGATCCGTTCGCCATCTCGGAGCGCGTCCGTCCCCTCCCGCGATCCGGAGCACGTGAGTACAACTCGGCCGTGGAATCCGTCGAGTCCTCCATGGCATTGGGTTCCGAGGCGATGTCGGGCCCGGCGCAATTTACGGTTGCGCCTGTTAGCGTATCTTGGGACGCCATCGGGACCCAGGCCCCCGCGAGATCGGGCCGACTCCCCGGCAGACTTGCCGTGCAGGACCAGACCATCCAGTGTCGACAGATGCCAGGAGGAATCCGATGCCCTTCGATACGTTGTTCGTCTATTCCGGCGTCTACGGGAAGGTCGACGATGCGCTGGCCGACTACGACGCCGTCCACGCCCTCCACATGCAGGCCGACCTGATCGACGCCTACGACGCGGCCGTCGTCGAGCGCAAGGCGGACGGCAAGGTGAAGATCGTCAAGAAGCACGAGACGCCCACCCGGGTCGGCGGGGTGCTCGGCGGAGGTGCGGGTCTGGCCACCGGGTTGGTCATCGCCCTCTTCCCGGCTGCCGCCATCGGCGGTGGGCTCCTCCTGGCGACCGGTGGCGGCGGAGCGCTGCTGGGCGCGTTGGCCGGCCACGCGGCTGCCGGGATGAGCCGGAGCGACCTGAAGGAGCTGGGCGAAGGGCTGGACGAAGGACAGGCTGGCCTCGTGGTCGTCGCCGTGTCCGACATGCAGTCCAAGGTCGAAGCCGCGATGAAGCACGCCGAGAAGGTCCAGGCCAAGAAGATGCAGGCCGACGAGAAGGCGATGGAGGCCGATGCGAAGGAGGCCGGCGCATAGCCCCGTATGCAACCTCTTGACGACGACATGCAGGCGGTCCGGGAATGTCCTGAATGTGGCGATACCGACGTTCCCCACCTGATCGTCCGGCTGGGATCTCTCGACTCCAGCGGCGTGAGCTGGCGCTGTCGGTCGTGCAACCAGGAGTGGTCGGATCTCCCCGTCCTGAAGCCGATTCTCACCAAGCCACGGCACGTGCCCGCACTGGAGGACCTTCCGGGCACCTGAGGGGCGAGACCGTTCCCGCACTAGTTGTCAACACAATGCCCACGACACAAAGGAGGCGCACCGATGCTTGCCTACTACTACCCGCAACAGAGCCTGTTGTGGACCATGTTGGAGTTCTTCCTGTTCGTGATCTGGATCTGGATCCTGATCGCCATCTTCGGCGACATCTTCCGGAGCCCGGACATGGGTGGATGGGCGAAGGCCCTCTGGGTGATCTTCGTGATCGTCCTCCCGTTTCTCGGGATCCTCGTCTACCTCATCGCACGTGGCGGGAAGATGCAGGAGCGGTCCATGAAGGAGGTCGCCCAGCAGAAGCAGGCCTTCGACTCGCACGTCCGAGACGTGGCCGGCACGGGCTCGGCGGACCAGTTGGCCCAGCTGGCCGACCTGAAGGAGCAAGGGCGTGCTGACGGACGCCGAATTCCAGGCACAGAAGGCGAAGCTGCTCGGCTGACACGGAGCGCCCGGACGCGAGACGTCCCGAGATCCATGCAAGCATTGCGGCAGTGGACCCCCTCCTCTCCCGGGGTCCCTTGCCACCACACGTCGACAAGGAGATGCAGATGACCGATTCCGACACCCTGGGGCCCGTCAGCTACCTGGTGGTGGAGTTCCCCGGTTCCAAGATGACCGGCGAGGGGTTCCCGATCCTGGTGGATCTGGTTGACCAGGGCATCATCCGGATCCTCGACCTGGTGTTCGTCACCGTGGGCGAGGGCGGCACGATCACGCGCCTCGAGCTGGCCGACATCGACGGCGACGGGGCACTCGACCTCACCGTCTTCCAGGGTGTCTCGTCCGGGCTCCTGGACGACAGTGACCTGGCCGACGCCGCCACGGTCCTCGAGCCCGGCTCGTCAGCGGGCATCCTCGTGTTCGAGAACCGCTGGGCGAACTCCTTCATCGGTGCCCTACGCCGCGGCGGGGCCGTTCCGATTGCCGCCGGATACATCCCCCAGGAAGCCCTGCTCGCATCACTCGACTCGACCAACTGATCGCCAGGATCGAAGGAGGACTCCCATGCCCGGACTGATGCGAGGAATCGCCCGGACCGCAGTCATCGCCGGTACGGCCACCGCCGTCTCGAACAACGTCTCGCGGCGACAGGCGAACCGATGGTCACAACAGGAGCAACAGCCGCAGTACGCACCCGAGCAGGTCCAGGCACCGGCACCCGCGCCGGCCGCTGCACCTCCGGTCGACGTCGTGACTCAGCTCCAGGGGCTCGCCGACCTGAAGAACCAGGGGATTCTGACCGAAGCGGAGTTCGACGCCCAGAAAGCCAAGATCCTGGCCCAGTAGGCCTCAGCGGGTCCAACACGATGCATCCAGGAACGGACTGTCGGCTCGACGCGGTCAACGGGAACGGCAAAGGAGGCGGGGCCGAAGCCCCGCCTCCTTTCCTCAGAAAACCTCTGCTTGGATCAGCCGAGGTGCAGTGAGTTGCCGGTCACGTGCGTTCCGTCGGTGCCGATGGTGAAGGCCTTGATGCCCTTGCCACCCAGCTCACTCCCGAACGTTGCGATGGTCTGGGTCGACTCGAAGTAGACCGCAGGTGATGCACCACTGTCGGTACCGGCGAAGTCACCCGACACCGTCGCCTGGCCTGCACCGAGGGACATGAAGGCATACGAACCCGACACCCCTCCGGTGGTGGCCGTAACGGTCACGGTGCTCATCTTCGAGGTCAGCTTTGTGCTGCTGGCCCACTTGATGTTGATCTGGCCGGTAACCGTGTTCGTGCCGGCAAGTGCGGTCGCGTTGTTGTTGGCCGAGTGCAGCACCCCAGCGCCCTTGCCACCCGAGACCGTCACACCAGGAACACCGCTCACCGTGCAGCCGGACAGCACCAGCTTCACATTGGTGTTCTCGGGATTGCCACCCGTCGAGGTCAGTGCAGGTGCGAACTTGAGGCCGCCCGTAACAGACGAGCAGTCGATCGTTGCCGAGCTGACATCGGTCTTCGGTCCGCCGGCGCCGGCGATCCCGGCGGTTCCCGCAACGAGCCCCAGCGGCATGGCGACGGCAGCTACTGCCAAGACGATCTTCTTCATATGGTTCTCCGTTTCGTGTTGATGTGATCCACGCATCCCCAGGAGTGGCTCGCTTGGAACGGATGACCACCTATTGCGGCCCTCCACCCGTACCAACGAGCACGAAGGCGATTGCGTTACGTGGTGCGCGACGAATTCCGCGAGAAGTTCGGTTGGACCCCGATGCAACCACTGTCGGCGTCCTCCAGCCCTGCCTCAGGTGCGACGGAGATCGTTCCAGTTCTGCCGCTCATGCTTGAACCCGCCCTCGGAGACTCGGATCTCCGCGAACAGTGTGTCGAAGTTCTTCCGCGATGGATTCCTGCCGGTCACCCGAGAGATGGCGTCGACGAACCGATCGGCCTCATCTGCTGAGCCCTCGAGGCCCAGATCCCAGAATGAGGTCACGATCACCTCGGCTCGCTTGCCCGCGTTCGCCTTGATGGCAGTGAATCCCAGGAAGTTGGGCGTCAGCTCGAAGCTCGGAATCACGTGCTCTTCGAGAGCCGACATCATCTCGGGCAGATCGTCAAGTTCGACATAGAAGCAGACCTGGCGACACCTCACGGCTCACCCACCCTCAAACAGTCCCGGCTGCCAGACCGCATGTGGGCACCGGCATCGTACGGGTGCGTGCGGGCGAGTTCGTGCCGACCACGATCGGATCGCCTTCCATGGGGAGGCATCGACCAACTCATTACCGAGCTTTACGCCTGGTCACGCCTTTGGTGCAGCACCACCTGTTGCACGGACTACGGTCTCCGAGCCGGGTCCGTCGAGCAGGAGGTCCCGCCACCCGATGCTCCGGACCCGGCACTACTCCCCCACCGGCCTCCTTCACCGCTGCCCCATGGAGACAAACGCGGATCAGTCGACGGTGCGCCTAGCGGCGATCCATGTGAACGGCTGGTCCATGCCACGTGGCGTCCTGTGCACCTCCCGCCGCTCGTCGACGACGGTGAAGTCGGGTTCGAGAAGACCGGCGAGTTGGGAGGCGTCGTACCGGGTCACCGGAAGACCGGAGCACCACTCCGGTCCGTCGGGGGCAAACGTGGCCATGACGATCGATCCCCCAGGGGAGACCGCTTGCCGCAGGAGTCGGCGGTAGACGTCGATGTCGGTCCCGGACAGGAAATGGAAGACCGCGCGGTCGTGCCAGAGGTCGTACCGGCGGTCCGGCTCCCACGTGAGGAGGTCATGGGCCAACCAGGTGACCGCAGCGCCCTGGCCGACCCGACGACGACCCGACTCGAGGGCGGACTCGGATATGTCCAGGACGGTGAGATCCGTGAAGCCTCTCCGCAGCAACGCATCGACCAGAACGGAAGCCCCACCTCCCACGTCGACGACTGCGGCATCCGGGCCGATCTCCAGGAGATCGACGAGGTCCAAGGACACGAGCGGCTCCGATTGGTACCAGCTGACCTCATCGGCCTCGTTGCCCTCGTAGACACGCTCCCAGTGGCCGGCTCGGTCGTGCGGGTCCGGTGCGGGGTCGGTCACGTCGATCACCCTATGACCGCCGGTCCCTGCGCGCACCGTGATCCAACCGAAGGACCTTCGGCCCTATCGGGGGCCACCAGCGAGGTCGACGCTTGGGAGGCACACCGAGTACTCGGAGGGTTGCCAGATGATGGGTCACGGCTACGGATACGGCGGCGGGACTCACTGGGGCCTATGGGTCCTCATGATCGTCGCCATGGTCATCTTCTGGGGAGCTCTGGCTTGGATCATCGTCACCCTGGTGCGTCACCGCGGGGTTCCGCCCGGCTCGACTCCACCCACTTCCGGGCCGGGCTCGGCGCAGCCCGGCTCGGACGCACTGCGCATCCTCGATGAACGCCTGGCTCGAGGTGACATCGACGAGGACGAGTACACCCGACGACGATCACTGATCGAAGGGTCAAGGTGAGTGCCCGAGCGAACCGTCGAAGGGCCGGAGACACCTACGTGCCCAGTGCCGGGACCGGGTGGGGCCGATCTGGGCCCGCTCCCCCGACGACATAGTCTGGTAGCCCATGACCGCTGCACCGGGGACCCCAGCCGCGCCACGACGCCACCTGTCGACCCCGGCCCTTGCCGTCCTCTGCTGCCTGGCTGTTCTGGCCGCCTCGGCCTTCGTTCTCGTCACCCTCCATGGCCGGTCAGCATCGCGTTCGGCTGCGCTGATTCGAGTGTCCGGTCTTCCGCCCTCGCTGCCAACGGCGACCGCGGACCTGATGGCGGCCTCGCCGGTTCCGAACACGCTTGCCGCCGACTTCGCCCTCACCGACCAGCGGGGTGCCACCATCACGATGGGCGGCCTCCGGGGGAAGGTGGTCGTGGTCGAGTTCTTCGACCCTCACTGCACCGACGTCTGTCCGATCGTGTCGCAGGAGCTGGTGGACGCCAACCACGATCTGGGCTCGGCCCGGTCGGATGTGGTGTTCCTGGCCGTGAACGTCAACCAGTTCCACCTCGGTGTGCCCGACATTCAGGCATTCTCCGCGGAGCACGCGCTCGACTCCATCCCGAGCTGGCACTTCCTGACGGGGTCGGTTCCCGCACTCCAGGCGACCTGGAAGGCCTACGGCGTGGACGTCAGTGCACCCAGTCCGACTGCCGACATCCAGCACTCGGACTACGTGTACTTCATCGATCGACAGGGCCGGATGCGGTACATGGCGGATCCGAGTGTCGACCATCGTGCCGATGGAGCTTCATACCTCCCCGGTGATCAACTGGCCACCTGGGGAAGCGGCATCGCCATCCTCGCCAGGTCGCTCCTGGGCTGAGTGCCTCGACGTCAGTCCCCACCCGCCAGGGGACTGACGCGGGCAGACTGTGGCTCGGTCGAGGATGGTCTGGACAGATGCGCGCCTTTCGGCCCGCAACTTCACCCGACCGTGAGCCGAGGATGCGGTAGCGAAGCCGGATGCCAACGGAGGCCGGTCATCTTCGAAGGTGTCCTGGGACAGGCGCCCGTAGCCGTCGCCGAAGATCGCGTTGCCTTCGCGGTTCATCGGGCAATCCTCTTGGAATTCCGGCCTCGGCGGTAGAGGAATTCGCCTCCACCGCTCGTCCGCTCGCCGGCTTGGGCCAGCGAGCGCGACGGCTACCTGCTCGGCTCGTACCGCATCGCCACTGCCCCCGAGGCGAACTCCACCCGACCCACCGGTTCCAGGTCGACATGCTCCGACAGCCCCGCGAACAACGTGGGCCCGTGGCCCGCGATCCTCGGATGGACCACGAACTCGTACTCGTCGATCAGTCCCAGCTCCGTCAACGCCAGCGGGAGTTGCACACCTCCCACGTAGAGTCCGTTGCTCGACTCCCGCTTGAGTTGCCGAACGGCCTGGCCCAGGTCCCCGCGCACGAGTTCCGCGTTCCAATCGACCTGCTCCAGGGTGCTCGACACGACGTACTTCTTCGCCGCGTTGATCGTCCGGGCGAAGGACTCCATCCAATCAGGTCGCGATTCCGTCGGCTCCGTCGGCCGCCACGCCGACTCCATCATCTCGTACGTCACCCGACCGAAGAGCAGGGCATCGGCCTGGCTGAGGATGTCGACCGCGTGCCGATGCAGCTCTGCGTCCGCGGGGATCGCCCGATGATCGCAGCACCCGTCCACCGTCACGTTGATGGAGTATCGAAGGGGTCCCATTTCGCGAGACTACCGTCGGTGCCGTGGCCGGATCGGCGCCCTACGGCGTACTGGAAAGGGGCGACAGCTCGTCCTCGCCGTACGGCTGCCTCACCGACCGTTGGACCAGCTGCCTCGACACGCCGAGCCGGTTGGCGATCTCCGTCACGCTCATCCCGGACTCCTGGGCCGCCGCCATGAAGACGGCGCGAAGGTCATGCCGTTGCCGGCCGTAGAACTCATGGGCGTCGGACGACGTCTGGCGAAGCTCCGCCGGGTTCTCCCCCGCCTCGTAGATGCACTCGTTGATGTCCGCTCCGGCCTGTAGCCGTTCGATCATCTGGAGGCCGACAATCTCGCCGCGCACGAGATCCTCGCGTAGCGCCACGGAGGCTTCGATGGTGTTGCGGACGGCATCAATGCACTCCTGGCGTCGAGTGTCCATGGCGCTGTTGTAGCCCAGCGAGCTCCGGATCTGGTGGATCCGCGGGTGTGCGGGTGGGTGGCCGAGCGAGCGTCCCGCAGGCCCTTCCGCGGCCGCAGGCCTCGTTGTCCCTACGGGGTCGGGTCGGTCTCCCCGCGGGACAGGGCCGCCTGACTGGCGATCACGTCGTGGGGGATGCCGAACTCCGCGGCGAGCTCCGACACGGTCATGCCCTCGTCCAGGGCCGCCCTGATGATGACGTCGCGCAGTTCGGCTCGCTTGGCATAGAACAGCTGTACGGCCTCACGGTTGGCCGCGCGTTCCTCCACGGTGGGCAACGAGTGCAGGATCGTCTCCGATGGAGACGCCGGATTCGACCTGCACGAGCGACTCCCGGAGCAGTCGCTCGTTGTCCTCGAGCTGCGTGCGCGCCACCAGGTTGGCATCGATGAGGTTGTTGATGGCCGCCACGATGTGGAGTCGAGCATCCTGCATGGTCCGCCCCTCCTTCAATCCGACGTCAGCCCATCGAGCGAGGCCAGCACCTCGGCGGCGATCTGCTCCGCCGGCGGCAGGCCCGGCACGTCGCCCAGGCCGGCAGGATTCAGCCCCTCGGTCACCGAATGCCACCGGCGCCCGGCCATCTCGATCCAGTCCGGGTGCGGGAACACCCAGAACCGTCTGTTCGCCGATGGCCTCGGCCACCAGATCGGCCACCGTCGCCGGCGTCAGCCCTTCGTCCACGGCCCTGCGGACGTGGGCGCCCACGATGTCGGCACCGAACGCAACCGGTGGGACCGCTCCCAGGTGGTCCGGCCAGTTCCGGTCCGAATCCATGATTCCGGTCCGCACCCAGCCCGGGCACAGCACACTGACCCCCACGGGGCTCCCGATCTGCCGGAGCGTGGTGTAGAGATCCTCGGTCATGGCCACCACGGCGTGCTTGCTGGCGTCGTAGTGGGCACCGATCCCCGGTATCAGCCCGGCGATCGACGCCGTGTTGACGATGTGCCCCTCCGATCCGGCTGCCAGATACGGAAGGAAGGCCCGCACCCCGTGGATGACGCCCCACAGGTTCACGCCGAGGACCCAGTCCCATGCCGACAACGGACCGAACCACGGATCCGCCTGGGTGGCCACGCCGGCGTTGTTGCAGACCACGTGGACGGCGTTGAATCGATCCATGGTGGCGGCCGCCAAGGCCTGCACCGACGCCTCGACGCTCACATCGGTCGGCACCACCAAGGCGTCGACGCCGTGACCCGACACGAGTTCGGCGGCCGAGGCGAGCCCGTCCTCGTCGACATCGGCCAGGACGACGTGCATCCCGCTCCGGGCGAAGCGATCGGCCAGGGCCAGACCGATGCCGCCCGCCGCCCCGGTGACCACCGCCACCTTGCCAGTTGCCAGCTCCATCGTGCCTCCGGTGCTCAGTCGCGGGTATCCCCCGCCGGACGACGGCCACCCTATTCCCGTGGCCCACCGCGCGCCCGGATGGGTTCCCGCCCGACTCACTCGGATCCCGTGCGCCGTTCTCGGTGGTCGAGCCATTCCATCAGACCCGCCACACCGTCCAGCGGGACCTCGCGGTCCGTGCTCGGCAGGTAGGCGACCACCCTCCCGTCGATCACGTTGACCGACACCGTCACCTCGCCCCCGGGATCGAGGCACCACGACGGCAGTGAGCCCGGTGTCGTGGCCGGCTCGAAGTGCCAGCCCCCCCGGCCCAGCAGGGCCGCTCCCACCTCGTCGAACAGTTCCTCGTCCGTCATCTGCTCCCTCGCTCTCCGTCGACTCCCAGTCTGGCCGCGTCCGCCCATCCGGGATCCACCCGTCCCGGACGGTACGCTGCGGCGGTGGTGGCTCCCGACGGACTGACCCGACGCCAGTTCCTCGGTGCAGCCGGGGCCACGGCGGCAGCAACGGTGCTCGCCGCCTGCACGACGACACCGCGTCCCGAGGCCACGACCAGACAGAAGGTGGTCGTGGTGGGAGGCGGGCTGTCCGGCCTGACCGCGGCGCTGGCGCTGCGGTCGTCCGGATGGGACGTCACCGTGCTCGAGGCCCGCGATCGGGTCGGTGGCCGGGTGCACACCCTCCACTCCCCCTTCACCGACGGCATCCACGTCGAGGCCGGTGGCGAGTCGATCGACGACAACCACCACCAGATCCAGGCGCTCGCCCGTCACTACGGACTGGCCCTGGCCTCCCGCCCGACCGACAAGCTGACCCGTGCCGTGGTGGAGCTGGGCGGGAGGCGCTCGACCCTGCAGGCCACGTCGGCCGCCGACCCGTCGATGCTGTCCGGCTATGCCGCCTTCGGGGCCGGGCTCCTCCAACTGGCGGGCGATCTCGATCCCGACCCGGCCCGAGTCGGCGTCCATGGCCGAGGCGTGGGACGCCCAGTCGCTCCAGGACTATGCCGACACCCAGTCGTTGGACCCGGCAGCCGAGCTGCTCGTCCAGTCCGACTACCGGGGCAACTTCAACGCCCAGCTCCACGAGGTGTCGCTGCTCTTCGCCCTCCAGCAGGCGGTGGCCGACGCATCGCTCTCCGAGGCCGGGGTCGAGCACTACCGCATCGCCGCCGGGAACAGCGCACTGCCCGAGGCCATGGCCGCCGACCTCGGTCCCGCCGTCCACCTCGGTGCACCGGTGACCAGGATCCAGCAGTTCTCCTGGGGTGTCCGGGTCCACGTCGCGTCGGCCACCGGCGCCGCCACCCACGACGGCGCCCGACTGGTGCTCGCCGCCCCACCTCCCGCCCTGCGGGGCATCACCTTCGACCCGCCGTTGCCGGTGGGCGCAGCCGCGGTCGTCGCCGGACTCGACCTCGGACACGCCCTGAAGGTCTCCACGCAGTACCGCTCCCGGTTCTGGAACGCCGAGCAGCTCTCCGGCTTCACCATCTCCGACCGCCCGTTCGGCATCGCCTGGGACTCCACCGATTCGACACCGGGCGGCCCCGGTCGCCCCGGGGTCCTGACCCAGTTCGTCACCGGAGACGCGGCGGCCGCCGGGGCGGCGCAGTCCGACCGGGTCCGGATCGCCTCGTTCCAGCAGCAGCTCGACGCCGTCTATCCGGAGGGCGCCGCCCACCGGTCGGGACCGGCCACCACCATGGCCTGGGCCAACGAGCGGTACACCGGAGGCGGGTACGCCGTCTATCGGCCCGGGCAGATGACGCGTTTCTGGCCGGAGCTCCGCCAGGCGCAGGGTCCGCTGTGGTTCGCCGGCGAACATACCGAAGCGCTGGCCGGGTACATGGAGAGCGCTGTGCGGTCGGGCCACCGCGTGGCCGCGTCGATCGGGTCGGCGCCCCGATAGGGAGGGGCACATCATCGGACCTCGGAAACGGAGCCGGGCACGACGGTGCCTGCATCTCCACCCGGGAGGCCGCCCACTCCCCCACTCCCCCCACCCCACGGCATCGGGGACGGGCGGCCCGTGGAGATGCTGCGACACCCACTGAGGTCGCCATCAGTGGTTATTTATTTCTCCTGCTGGATTTCTGGTAACCTGCAACCACTTTGACCAGTCCGCAGCAATTGAGCTTCATCACCAATCACGGCCGTGTGCTCATGCACATCGCCCACGATCCGCGACGCCCGGCTCCGGGACATCGGCGGGTACCTCGGCATCACCGAACGGCGCGCCTACGACATCGTCAACGATCTGGTGGTCGGGGGTTACGTGGTGAAGACCAAGGTCGGTCGGCGGAACAGCTACGAGGTCCAGGACCACCTGCCCATTCCCGACGCCGTAGGAGCAGGGGCGTGCCATCGGCGATCTGCTCCACCTGCTCCTGGGCCAGCCGGGCCGGCCTGGCACCACTGACTCCCGTGCCGGTCGTCACCTCGACGCCGTCCGCAGCGGCGCTAACGCTCATGCGACCTTGGTCCTCAAGAAGCCCGTCGATTGCCGCCGCCTCGAGCGGTCGGGCGAACAGGTAGCCCTGACCGATTTCGACACCCTCGGCCCGGAGCATCGTCCGCTGCTCCTCGGTCTCGATGCCCTCTGCGATCGTCTCGAGTTCCAATGCCTTGGCCATCTGGACCATGGCGTGGACCAGTGCCGCCGATTCACGGGTCTCGGTCATCTCGGCCACGAACGACTTGTCGATCTTGATCACGTCGATGGGGAAGCGTTGGAGGTAGGCCATCGACGAGTACCCGGTCCCGAAGTCGTCGACGGCCAGGCGGACACCGGTCTCCTGGAGGTCACGCAGCCGCACCAGGGTTCGCTGCGACGTTCTGCATGAGTACCGTCTCCGTCAGTTCCAACGTCAGGAGCTCCGGATCGAGCCCACTCTGTCCGCAGCTGGGCCTCCACGTCGTCGGCGAAGCCGTCCAGTTCGAGCTGACGACCCGACACGTTGACCGCCATCGACACCTGGTGTCCGTCGGCATTCCACACCGCAGCCTGGGTGCAGGCCTGCTCGAGCACCCATCTCCCCACGGCCACGATGAGTCCGGTCGACTCGAGCGAGGGGATGAACTCGTCCGGCATCACGGTGCCCCGCACGGGATGTGTCCCATCGGAGGAGTGCCTCGACGCCGGTGAGCCGACCGGAGGCGAGGGAGAACGTCGGTTGGTAGACCAGGAAGAACTGATCGGAGCCCAGCGCATGGCGAAGATCGGACTCCAGTACCTGGCGCCAGTTGGCCGCAGCCTGCATGGACGGGGTGAACACCACGGCCCGAGCCCTGCCCGTGGTCTTCGCCCGGGTCAACGCGATGTCGGCGTCGTGCAGGAGCGACTCCGGGTGTGGCCCGCCACCCGTCGGCGATGCCCATGCTGGCGCTCAGCCGGATGGGTGAGGGGACCGACGGGATCTCGAACGGCGTGCGGAGTCGGGCCATCACCCGCGTGGCCAGCGCTCCGCACCTTGCTGACGCCGTCGGGCCGCTGGCGACGATGATGAACTCGTCGCTGCCGTTGCGCCCGACCCAGCCGTCCGGTCCGACCGTGCGAACCAGGCGCGCCCCGATCTCCACCAGGAGCTCGTCGCCGGCGGCGTGCCCGAACGCGTCGTTGATGTCCTTGAAGTCGTCGATGTCCAGGAAGATCACCGCCAACTCGCTGCGCGTCCCCGCCTGCCGCGGCCAGGTCCCGGTCGATGCGGTCGATGATCCCGACCCGGCTCGGCAGGCCGGTCAGCAGGTCGATGCGGAGCCGATGGCAACGGGCGGCCGTCCGGCGTTGCGCCGATGCCGTGGTCCGGTACCAGGTGGCCCGCCGGCCCGGACCCGACTGCACCAGGAGCACGGCGACGAGCGGCCGCCGAGGGCGCCGCCCAGCACGATCCAGCTCATTGTCGTCATCGGGGCATCCCCCTCAGACGGGGACCGCGTGGTCGTACTGTCCTGCTCGATGAGTCACCGCCGGGCCGAACATCGGACCTGCGGGGTCGCCGCCGCAGCCGGACCCGGGTCATCGGACCCCGGTCGCCCGTCGAGCGGCCGTTCGCCTGGATCCCGTGCCGTACCGCGCACAGTGCCGTGTCCCGTCGTGATCACGTCACCCAACTCCCCCGCGGACCCGATCAACTGTTCGCCATACCACAGTCGTCCGCTATGAAGTCACCATACTCTGGTATTCGCATCACTAGCAATCGAGTTCAAGTGATGCAATGCCGGAAGAGATACGGGGCCGTCCCGGACCGGGTCGCGGAGTCCCGCTCAGCCGCGTATCGGCTCGATGACGGTGCCGACCAGGTCTTCGCGCCGCGTCCATCAGGTGCTCGTAGGCCCGGCGGTAGGCGGCGGCACCGCGGCCTGCCGCCAGGTCGGACCGCACGTCGTCGACCGCCGCCTCCAGGCGGTAGAGCCGGTCGTGGAGGCGGGCCAGATCCGCCACCGACACGAGGCACTGGTCGTCGGGGACATGGAGTTCGTCGGCCCGCCGCCGGGCCTCGTAGGCGCGCTGGCGATGGGACGGGCTGCAGAACAGCCGGGGCCGCCCCGCGCCCGGCCGCGGGGCGAGCGGACGGTGGCACCAGCCGCAGCGCGCGAGGTCGGTCGTCGTCATCCCCCTGACGGTAGGCCCGCGGCGTGCGCAGGTGGGTGACCGGAGGGTGGGTCCCGCCGCCGCCCCGGGTGCCACGGGGGTGGCTCAGGAGCGGACGAGGTGGACGACCGGGATGACCCGATCGGTCCCGGCCTGGTAGTCGGCGAACGTCGGGGTAGGCGGCAGCGTGCGCAGCGTAGACCCGGTCGCGCTCCTCCCCCTCGAGCACCTCGGCCGTGGCCCGGAACGTGTCGGTCCCCGAGTTCGACCGTCACCTCGGGGTGGGCCACCAGGTTGTGGAACCAGTCGGGGTTGGTCGGTGCCCCGGCCTTGGAGGCGAAGACGTAGAGCTCGTCGCCCTCCAGCCGGTACACCATCGGGATTGACCCGCTCGAGCCCGGACCTGGCGCCCGTGGTGGTGAGCAGCAGCACCGGCGTCACCGGCGAAGGGACCGCCGACGATGCCGCCGTTGGCCCGGAACTCCTCGATGATCGGCGGTGTTGAAGTCCTTCATGTCCGGCATCGGGCGGTCCTCCTCCGTCGCGCCCACCCCGTGTCGGCGCGCGGTATCCAGGGTAGGGGCCGGACCCCGGATCCGTGACGCGAGCGGTCCCGCCCCGGCGGATCTCCCCGGTATCCTCACGGTGGAGCGACCACCATGGACTACGACACCGACGACTTCTCCTTCGAGGACCTGTACGACGCCGACGACGTCTACTACCGCACCTGCGGGAGGTGCGGCGCCCGGACCCAGCCCCGGTGGTCCGAGTCGGCCTGCCTCGAAGAGGCCCGCCGCTACGGATGGCGCCGGGTGGCCGCCTCCGACCGGCCCGGCGCCCGGCGCATGGACCTGTGCGGGGTCTGCGCCGACGACGCCGGACTCGGCCCGCCGCTGGCCCGCTTCGGCTGGTAGTCCGGCCGGTGCCGGTCAGGAGTCGAGCCGGAGCACCCGTCCCGCCAGCGGATCGCCCCCGGTCGACGGGGTCACCTTCTTGCGGCCCGAGCGGCGCCGGCGTGCCCACGTTCACCCAGCCGAGCAACGACTCGTGGGCGCCGAGCCCGAACAGCTCCCGGACCGGTGCGGTGCCCAGCACCCCGGCGCTCTTCCACACCGCGCCGTAGCCGAGGCCGGTGGCGGCCAGGACCACGGCGTACCCGGTGCACGAGGCCGACGCCACCTGCTCCCACACCTCGACGTTGGACGTCGGATCCGGAGAGGCGATGAGCACCACCGAGCACGGGCGCGGCATAGGCCTTGCCCCGCATCTTGGCCACCACGGCGTCGGGCACGTCGGGCCCCTTCGTCTCCACGAGCCCGGCCACCAGCGCCTCGGCGAACCGGTCCCGTCCCGCACCGGTGCACACCGCGAACCGCCAGGGCTCGAGGTCGCCGTGGTCGGGCACCGTGGTGGCCGTGGCCAGGATCCGCGTCGAGGTCGGCCTCGGTCGGGCGCCTCGCCGTCGGGATCGGGCTCGGGACGGACCGCCGACGAGCCGTCCGACCCACGACCGGTCGGCCGGCGGGACGACGGCGCCGTCCGCTGTCCGCTCCCTCCACTCCTGGCTCCATGCCTCCCGCCTTCCCGTCTCGTCGACAGGTGCAGGTTAGAGGGTCCGACGCCGACTCCCCCGCGCCCGACGGCCGCCCGTGGCGAGCGGGGCAACCGGTCCGATGCGACCCGGGGTCGACACCCTGGCCGTCGGCGGCCCCGTCGGGCACCGTTCGTGCCGGGGTGGCTTCGGCAGTAGCCTGTCGCCCGGTATGGGCCATCGAATCGAAGTCGAACTCACCAGTCAGTCGGACGAGACCACGTGGACGTGGCGCGCCGCGGGGGCCAAGCTGCCCCGTGGCACCGTGTCCGCCGAACTGGTCCCCCCGGGCACCGCGGTCGGGATCCGTGCTGCGCGCCGAGGTGGAGACGACACTCGACGGCACCACCGTCACCGCGCTGCTCGCGCCCAAGGGCAAGAGCGCGCCCAAGCCGGTCGACCGCATCGAGATCATCGGGACGCCCCAGAAGGGTCCGGACGTCAACGTGGTCCTGGCCGGCAAGGGCAAGCGCCGCCGTGACGACTACGGCGACGACGGCAGGGACGGCTCCCGCCGCCCGTCCGGACCGTGGCCCGCGGACCGAGGGCGACCGCGGCCCACGGCGGCGCCGCGCGCCGAGGGGAGGGGACGCGAGGGTGCCCCGCGATCCGGCGGCTCCGGTGGGCGCCGGTGGACCCGGTGGCGCGCGCCGCACCGGGCCCGGCCCGGCCCGGCGGACGCGACGGAGCCGGACGCGAGCGTGGCGAACGGGGCGACCGCCGTCCGGCCACCTCCACCGTGTTCCGCAACGCCGCCCTGGCCGACCTCCGCCCCGAGCAGATCCCGGTGGCCGAGCAGCTGATCAAGGGCGGCATCCCGTCGGTCCGCCAGGCCATCCAGGAGCAGAACGCCCGGGCCCGGGCCGAGGGCCGCCCCGAGGTGACCGAGGCACCCCTCGATGGCCATGGCCGAGGAGCTCCGCCCGATCATCAGCCTGGCCACCTGGAAGGACCGGGCCTCCGTCGCCCGCAACACCGGCAAGGACACCCCGCTGCGCGAGCTGCGCTCCATCGTGGCCTCGGCCTCGACGGTCACGCTCGACGACGAGGGCTCGGAGATGCTCACCGTCGCTGCGGCCAGCCTCACCGAACGGGTCACCGCCCTGCGCGAACGCTGGGTCGAGCGGATCACCACCTCGCTCGACGAGGGCCGGGTGGTCGACGCCGTCCGGGCCTCGATCCGGGCACCCGAGCCGTCGGCCCGACTCTCGGCCGAGCTGGCCGTCCGCCTGGCCGGACGCCGCCGGGCAGGCCATGTCGGCGGACAGCACCCCCGAGGCCTGGCTGGCCCTGCTGGAGGTCGTGGTCGAGTGCCCGGTGCGCCGCACCGTCAAGCCGGCCGGCATCCCCGCCGGCGCCGACGAGGCGCTCGCTGGCCGAGGCCCGCAAGGCCGCCGGCCACGTGCCCGAGCTGGCCCGCCTCCTCGGGATCCCGATCCCGCCGCCCCCGGGGCCCCGTCGTCCGGTCCCGGCCCGACCGGCCCGGTCCGCCGGTCGCCGCGCCTCCTGACGCCACCCGGCGCGGCCGTCCATGCCGTCGGGCACCGGCCGGTTCGTGCGATCGGTTCGCTCAGTCGAGTGGCCGGTGCATCACCAGCAGCCGCGCCTTGAATCCGGCCGACTCGAAGAAGTTCTTGGCCTCCCGGTCGCCCGGGAAGGCGGTGCCGTCGACCCCCGTGCACCCCTGGGACCCGAACCACCCGAGGGCCTGTTCGACGAGCAGGTGGCCGAGCCCGACCTCGCGTGCCCCCGGCTCGACGAAGCACAGGTCGAGGACCCCACGGCGCTCCCGCGCCGCCGTCGTCCACCCGGCACAGGGCCACACCGGCCACCCAGTCGTCCAGGGTGCCCACCAGAGCGGTCCGGTCGGGATCGGGTGACGTAGGCGGCCAGCGACCCCTCCACCGGCGTCGGGCGGCGTCCCGCCGCCGTCGGACGGTCGGGTCAGGTCGGCACCCCGACGGTCGGCCCGGTCGGCCACGAAGTCGGCCACCAGCTCCACCAGGCGGTCGAGGTCCTCGGTCGAGGCCTGGCGGACCTGCTCCATCCGGACCGGGTCCGTCGCCCAGACCGGCTCAGGACCGCTCGTCCATCAGCTGGTCGACCCGGCTGAGGATGGTGCGGCGGCCCCGGCCGGACGTCTCGTAGGCCCGCACGGCCACCAGCTCGCTCCGGCTCAGCCCGTCGAGCCGCTGGACCACCTGGGAGGCCGAGAGGGTGTCGAACCCGGGGATGGCCAGCGACGCCGACGTCGGGAACGTGGGCGTCGACCGTGGGCGGAGGCGCCGGCGTCCGGGCGGTCGCCGCCGACGGCGCCGGGGCGGCCGGCGGGTGCGGAGTCGGGCCCGGTCGACCGGACCGGCGCCTGCCGGCTCCGGCGGATACGGGATGGTGCGCAGGCGTGGCGGGCCCGGCCGGCTGGGTGCGGGTGGCTCCGCCGGTGCCTCGGCGCGTCCGCGACCGGCCCCGCCGGGGCGTCCACGGACCGGCGCAGCCCCTCCGAGCGCTTCTTCAGCTCCTTGTGGCCGGCCTTCACGGCCAGGTGCCCGACGGCCCGGGCCGAGTTGACCTGGACGCCGAGGCGCTCCCGGCCCCGCTCGGCCAGGCGGGGCAGCTCCTCGGCCACGGTCACGGCCAGTCCGGTGGGCAGGAAGACGAACAGGTCGAGGAAGCGCTCGCTCAGCGGGCGGCCGGTCAGCTCTGCTCGTCGGGGGTGTCGCCCATGGTCGGCTCCGCTCAGACGCAGTCGCGGCAGAGCATCTTCTTCTTGTCCGCCAGCTGGTTGCCGTGCTTGACGAGGAAGCAGGACCGGCAGACGAACTCGCCCGGCTGCTTGGGCAGCACCCGCTCCACCCCGTCACCGGTGCGGTCCTCGGGCTCGGGGGTCTCCTCGTCGTCCTCGACCTCCTCGACGACCAGGCGCTCCTTCAGGATGGTGTCGAGGCTCGCCTCGACGTCCTCGTCGTCGGGCTCCTCCTCCTCCTCCTCGTCGGTCTCCTCGCCGGCGGCCTTGGCCACCGCCTTGGCCGTGCCGGCCGGGACGTCCTCTTCGACCACGACGTCGACCTCGATGACGGCGACCGCGTCGTCGTCATCGTCGTCCAGGGCCAGGGGGTCCTCCGCGATCAGGTCTTCGTCGTCAGCCAGCTCGTCGAGGTCGTCCTCGATCAGCTCGTCGGGTGCCTCGACTTCGTCGATGTCTTCTGCCATAGTGTGGGGTTCGGTCTTTCGGTCGTGAGTTGGCCGGGAGCATAGACGGCCCGGCCTTCCGTTCGATCGTCGTGCCCGGGGCGTCCGCCGCCCGGGTGTGGGTTCCGTCCCACGGCGCTGTTGGGTGGGGATCATGCCAGGAATGCGGGACCCCGTGGTGCATCTGGCCACCGTGCCGCCGGATCGCGCCGCACGGTGGCACACGCCGCCGGGTGTCCCCGCCGGGACCCGCTCCGCCTGTGACGCCCGGATTCGAGGCGCCCGGGGATGCCGTTCCCTCGAGGATCCCGCCCGGACCCGCCCCGCGGGTGGCCAGGCGGTTGGGCCCAAGGGGTCTTTGGCACCACCTCCCCGCTACCTCCGGCTCGCGCCGACGGCCTCGGGAAGATGTTTTCTACTCGACCCCCTGGGCCTTCCTCCGCCTCTCACAGCATCCCCCCCGAGGCCTGCCTCCGGCGGTCGAGACCGCCGATTGCACGCCTCGGGGCGACTGGGACTGGCCGCACCCTACGTCATGGCACGGGTACCTCGTCAAATGGCTTTGACTAGGCCCTGACCTGGGACGTTTCAAAAAGATCCCTGTTCAGGGCATTGCAGGTTTCGTGGCGGCCGACACCGAGATTCCGGCGCTGCTCGGCGCGGCGTTCGGACTCCAGCCGCTCCAGGTCCTCGGCCCCGTAGTCCACATGGGACATGGCCTCGGCCAGCAGCCGGTGGCCGGCCCGCTCGGCGATCTGGCGGTGCATCTCCTGGGCCACCCAGCGGTAGCTCGGATGGCCCTGGGGACCGGACCGGAGCTCCAGGAGGTGCATGGCCTCCCGGGCGTTCATCTGCATCGTGTAGCGGATCCGGTAGGCCAGGGCCACGGCGTAGGAGGCCTGCTCGGGGAAGGCTGGGCGCCAGGGCCTCGTACAGCTCCCGGGAGCGCTCGAGCGAGCCCACGTAGCGCTCGGTCAGGCCGGCCTCGGCCACCACCTCGGGGATGTCGTAGCCCAGGGCGGCCCCGAGGGGCTGCCACTCGATGGTGAGGATCCGGTGGCGCTGCAGGTCCCGGAAGGCGCCGTAGTCGGTCACCACGTCGAAGCGGTAGTCGGTGCGCTCGAAGGCCCGCCCCGGCCGGTGGCGCCGGTTGGTCCGCTCCCCGACGTAGGCCAGCAGGATCGAGCGCTTCTCCTCGGCACCGAGGCGGCGCACCCGCTCCAGCACCTCGGACTCGGGCCGGGCCGTGCGGGGGGCGACGATGGCGGCCACGACCTTGTCCTCGCCGTCGGGATCGAAGTCGAGCAGCTCCACCGTGGGCTCCCCCGACGGGCCGCCCACGTGCACGTCGGCGGGCTCGACCAGGTCGCCGAACAGCTCCCCCACCACCCGCCCGGTGTCGCTCGCGGGTGGCGACCAGGTAGTCCGACCACACGCCGCCCCGGTCGGCCCGGTCGACCCGCTGGAGGAACGACGGGATGACCTTGCGCAGCTCCTCCAGCATCAGGTCGGCGTAGACCCGGGCCTCGGGCAGCGGGTGGGACCGCATCCGCACCAGCAGCATCTCGTAGGACTGCCCGGTGCCGTAGATGCCGACGTTGGACAGCGAGCCGGCGGGCAGCAGGCCGCGCAGGGCGTCGAGCCCCTTGGCCCGGACGGCCTGGCGGTGCACGAAGACCGAGTCCCCGCTCCTGGCGGGGGTGGCGGGCCACCAGCCAGGCCTGGGCCTCGTCGAGGAGCTCGCCGTAGGTGTCGAACATGCGGTCCATGTCGCCGACGTAGCGGGCCCCGAGGGGCGAGTCGAGCAGGCCGGGTCGCGGAAGTAGCGGTAGTGCCCGGTCGACAGGCGCTGGTTGTAGGCGATGTAGCGGGTGGACTGCTCGAGGTAGGCCATCAGGCGTCCCCACTCGAGCACCTTGGTCAGGACGTTGGACGCCTGCTCGCAGGCCAGGTGGACCCCGCCGAGCTGCGCCACCGAGTCGTCGCCGTACTCGAAGAAGACCTTCTCGTAGAGCTCCTCGGCCCGCTTCAGGCCCGACCGTGGCGTCGACGGTGGCGTCGCCGCTGATGTCGAGCTCACCGACGAACTCGTCGAGGAACAGGCGCCGCAGGCTCTTCGGGGACCGCGAGTAGCGGGCGAACAGGGCCCCTTTGACCACCTCGGGCAGGTTGACGAGCGCGAAGACCGGCTGGTCGAGGTTGGTGAAGTACCGCCGCAGGATGTCGGACTCCTCGGCACTGAACGATTCCACGGCGTAGGGGAACATGCCTGTCTGACACTAGGACGGGGACGGGTCGTCAAGCGCGGACCCCAGGGCCGCCGGGTCGTCGGCCCCCACCACGCCCCGCCGGAGCAGCGCCACGGCCAGGTCCGCCGCCGTCCCGGGTGGCGGCGGACTCGGCCACCTGGCCCACCTGGCGGACCAGGTCGATGACCTGGCGCACGTTGCGGACGAAGTCCCCGGGCGCCACCTCGGCGTCCCGCAGCACCGTGTCCAGGGTCCCGCCCGACGCCCAGGCCACCACGGCCCGGGCCAGCCCCCCGTCGGGCCGGCGGGTGCGGCGCAGGCCCACCCGGCGCTCGTCGGCCCGCAGGCCGGCGGCCAGGGACTCGATGGCGGCCAGGCGCTCGACCACCCGGGACTGGCGGGGCACCGGCGGGTCGTCGCCGGCCCGACGGGCCTCGAAGGTGAGGGCCGAGGCCACCCCGGCCAGGTGGGCCGGCTCGAGGTCGTCCAGCACCCCGGCCCGGAGGAGCTCGGCCACCAGGAGGTCGGACTCGTGGTAGATCCCGGCCAGGCGCAGGCCGTCCTCGGTCAGGGCCCAGCCGTCGAGGAACCCCCGGTCGTCCAGGATGGCCAGGCGGCGGTCCAACTGGGCCACCAGCGACTCGGACCCCGGCGGGGCCTGCCACTGCCCGTAGGAGGACTCCAGCAGCCCGTGGGCCTCGTCGCGGCTCCACCGGCGGACCAGGTTGACGGCCAGGTTGTAGGTGGGGTGGAACGAGGACACCAGGTCCGGTGGGGGTGCCACCGCCGTGCGGGCCACCAGGCCGAAGGTGGTGGCCTGGTTCCACAGCACGAAGGCGTGGCCCACGGTGTCGATGCCCCGGCGGCCGGCCCGGCCGGTCAGCTGCTGGTACTCCCCCGACGTCAGGGCCGAGGTGTCCGAGCCCCGGAACTTGGCGAACCGCTCGACCACCACGGTGCGGGCCGGCATGTTGATGCCCGAGGGCCAGCGTCTCGGTGGCGAACACCACCTTCAGCAGTCCCTCCGAGAAGCACCGCTCGACGGCCTGGCGGAAGGCCGGGCACCAGGCCGGCGTGGTGGGGTGCCACCCCGGCCTCCAGGGCGTCCGACCACGGCCCGTACCCGAGGGTGCGCAGGTCGTCGTCGGACAGGCGCTCGACCGACGACTCCACCAGCGTCCGGATCCGGGCCCGCTCCGTCGTCGGTGGTGAGCCGCACCCCGTCCTGCGACCACCTGGCGGGTGGCGTCGTCGCAGGCCGCCCGCGAGAAGATGAAGGTGATGGCCGGCAGCATGCCGGCTTCGTGCAGGTACTCCACCACCTCGGTCCGCCGGGGGGCCCGGAACCGCTGGTGGACCGAGCGCTTGCGGCGGTCGTCGAGCTTGCAGCCCGTCCGGGTTGGGGGCGCCGTTGCGCAGCAGCGGCAGGACCGACACCCCGTCGCGGCCCCGCTCGGCCACCGCGTAGTGGTGGTGGAGGGTGACCGGCCGGTGGGTCTCCACCACCACCCGGGTGGTCCCCCGGACCGAGGTCAGCCACCGCCCGAAGTCCTTGGCGTTGTTGACGGTGGCCGACAGGCTCACGAACGCCACGCCGGGCGGGGTGAGGACGAGGACCTCCTCCCACACCGAGCCCCGGTAGGGGTCCTGGAGGTAGTGGACCTCGTCGAGGACCACCACGTGGAGGTCGTCGAGCAGGGTCGACCGGGCGAACAGCATGTTGCGGAGCACCTCGGTGGTCATGACCACGATCGGGGCACCGGGCTGGTGGGAGACGTCCCCGGTCAGCAGGCCCACCCGGTGGGCCCCGTAGCGGGCGCCCAGCTCGGCGAACTTCTGGTTGGAGAGCGCCTTGATCGGCGTCGTGTAGAACGCCTTGCCGCCCCCGTCCAGGGCCCGGGCCACGGCGTAGTCGGCCACCAGGGTCTTGCCCGAGCCGGTCGGGGCGCTGACCAGGACGGACTCACCCCGGTCGATGGCGTCCATGGCCCGGTGCTGGAACGGGTCGAGGGTGAAGCCGATGCTGCGCTCGAACCGGTGCCCTCGGCCCCCGTCCGGCGACCCCGGGTCGGCGGGGGTCACCCGGGGGATCGTCGGAGGAGCTTGCCGATGATGATCGAGAGCTCGTAGAAGACGTAGAGCGGGATGGCCATGGCCAGCATGGAGAACGGGTCCGAGCTCGGGGTGATGACCCCGGCCAGCACCACGATGCCCACGATGGCCCACCGGCGCCACGAGCCCAGCTGCTGGGGCGAGAGCACGCCGGCCATCTCCAAGGAGACCAGCAGCACCGGGAACTCGAAGGTCACCCCGAAGGCCACCATCAACAGGGTGATCAGGCTCAGGTACTTGATCGGGTCGAGGATCTGCGTCAGCGAGGGCCCGCCGATGGAGTCGAGCCACTGCAGGGCGTGGGGGAAGATCAAGAAGGCCACCGCCGCGCCCAGCGTGAACAGCCCGATGGTGGCCACGATGAAGGGGACGGCGTAGCGCTTCTCCTTCGGGTTGAGCCCCGGGGTGATGAACCGCCACAGCTCCCACAGCCAGATCGGCGAGGCCAGGAAGATCCCCCCGTAGGCGGCGATCTTGACCCGCAGGGCCAGCCCGTCGAGCGGGCCGGTCACGTAGAACCCGCAGTGGGACGGCGCCACCTGGCAGTACGGGTGCTTCAGGGCGTCGAGGATCCACGGGTAGGCGAGGAAGGCCACCACCGACATGACCAGGAAGGCCGCCACCGAGATCAGGACCCGGCGGCGCAGCTCGGTCAGGTGCTCGACCAGGGTCATCGAGTCGGGTGCCGGCTTCTCCGTCCGGCGCTTCAGCGACAGGGCCACGGTCAGCGCACCGCCGGGCCGGAGGCAGGGGTCGACACGGCGCGTCAATTCAGCGAGGGGTCGTCCGGCACGCCCCGCACGTCGCCCCGGACGGTGTGGACGGTGCCCTGCGGGTCGCTCACCGTCACCCCGGGATCGAGGCGGCCTCGTCGGCCACGCACCGCCCCGTTGGGACGGTTGGCGCCCCCCGAGGCCTGCACCCCGTCGCCCACCGGGTCCGATGGTCGGCTCGTCGGCCGCCGACGGCGGGGTGGCCTCGTTGTCGGCGGCGTGGGTGTCGGCCAGCGAGTCGAGGAAGCTGATCGGCGAGCGCACGGCCTGGGTGATCTTCTCGGTGGAGGGCAGGTCGGGGAAGTTGCCCCGGACGTCGGTCTCGAGCCGCTGGCGCAACCGCCGGAAGTCGCCCCACAGCGACCCGACCTGGCGCGCCACCTTGGGCAGCTTGTCCGGGCCGAGCACGATCGACGGCGACCACCAGGACGACCAGGAGCTTGGCCGGGCTCAGGAAGGGCACGTCGCGAGTGTACCGGGCGGGTGGCCCCGGGCATCCGATGCGGGTCCCGGCGCCGATCGGTCAGGGCCGATCGACCCGGGCTGGTGGATCGGGCGTGCTCAGACGCCCTTGGCGTGGCTGAGCGGCCAGACCACCGCGACGGCCCGCCCCACGATCAGCGACTTCGGGATCGGGCCGAAGAACCGGCTGTCCTCGGAGTCGGTGCGGTTGTCCCCCATGACGAAGTACTCGCCGGCCGGGATCGTGCACCGGGCCGGGCATGTTGAACTGCGGGTGCTGGTCGTCGGGCAGGGCCCCGGTGTAGCTCGGCGGTCCCGGGGGCAGCCACGGCTCGGCCAGCAGCTTGCCGTTGATGTAGACGTGGCCGTTCCGGGTGGAGATGGTCTCCCCGGGCAGTCCGACGACCCGCTTGACCAGGTCGGGGAAGTCCTGCTCCTCGAGCGGTGGGCGCTTGAACACCACGATGTCGCCCCGGTGGACCCCGTGGAGGTCGTAGCTGAGCTTGTTCACCATGATCCGGTCGCCCACCTGGAGGGTCGGCACCATGGACGGCGACGGGATGTAGAACGACTGGACCACGTAGGTCCGCAGCAGGACGGTGCACAGCAGGACGGCCATCAAGATGACCGCCCACTCGATCACCCAGCGGTAGCCGCCGCCCTTGGGCGGCCCTCGCCGAGGACTCCCGGCTCATCGGGTCCGCCGCTCGGGCGCCTCGGTCACCACGGCGGTGCCGTAGGTCGGGTCACGTCGTGGACGTCGTCGGGCGCGACGTCGGTCGGTTCGGTGGGCACAGTGCACCGACGCTAGCCGACGCGGCGTGCACGTTCCGGGGCGGGACGCACGGCGCGGGTCACAGCCCGGCGATGAGCTTCTCGACCCGCTCGTCCTTGGACTTGAACGGGTCCTTCAGGAGCACGGTGCGCTGGGCCTGGTCGTTGAGCTTGAGGTGCACCCAGTCGACGGTGAAGTCCCGCCGCTTCTCCTTGGCCCGCTTCACGAACTCGCCCCGCAGGCGGGCCCGGGTCGTCTGCGGCGGGGTGGTCATGGCCTCGGCGATGTCGACGTCGCGGCACACCCGGTCGACCTGGTCGTGGCGCTGCAGCCGGTAGTAGAGGCCCCGGTTGCGGTCGACGTCGTGGTACTGCAGGTCGAGCAGGGCCACCGTCGGGCTGTGGAGCGGGAGCGAGTGGCGGTCCCGGTAGCCCTCGATCAGCCGGTACTTGGCCACCCAGTCGCACTCGCGGTGGAGCGACAGCGGATCGGCCTCCAGGCCCTTCAGGCAGTGCTCCCACATGTCGAGGGCCCGGTCCTCCTGGACCGACAGGCCGTGCCGGTCGCGGAACTTGAGGGCCCGCTGGAGGTACTCGCCCTGGATGTCCAGCGCGCTCATCTCCCGGCCGTTGGCCAGGCGCACCGGACGGCGGCAGGTGATGTCGTGGCTGATCTCGCGGATGGCCCGGATCGGGTTCTCCAGGGTCAGGTCCCGCAGGACGGTCGACGGGTCCTCGAGCATCCGCAGCACGATGCTGGTGGCCCCGATCTTCAGGAAGGTGGCGTACTCGCTCATGTTGGAGTCGCCCACGATGACGTGCAGGCGCCGGTACTTCTCGGCGTCGGCGTGGGGCTCGTCGCGGGTGTTGATGATCGGCCGGCTCCGGGTGGTGGCCGACGACACGCCCTCCCAGATGTGCTCGGCCCGCTGGCTCAGGCAGAACACCGCCCCCCGGGCCGTCTGGAGGACCTTGCCGGCCCCGGCGTAGGCCTGGCGGCTCACCAGGAACGGGATCAGGACCTCGGTGTAGTGGGTGAAGTCGTCGCGCCGGCTGGTCAGGTAGTTCTCGTGGCAGCCGTAGGAGTTGCCGGCCGAGTCGGTGTTGTTCTTGAACAGGTAGATGTCGCCCCGGATGCCCTCCTCGCGCATGCGGGCCTCGGCCCCCTCCACCAGCGAGGACAGGATCCACTCCCCCGCCTTGTCGTGGGCCACCAGCTCGGCGATGTCGTCGCACTCCGGGGTGGCGTACTCGGGATGGCTGCCCGACGTCGAGGTAGAGGCGGGCCCCGTTCTCCAGGAACACGTTGGAGGACCGGCCCCAGCTCACCACCCGGCGGAACAGGTAGCGGGCCACCTCGTCGGGGCTGAGCCGGCGCTGCCCGCGCAGGGTGCAGGTGACCCCGTACTCGTTCTCCAAGCCGTAGATGCGCTTGTCCATTACGTGGCACGGTACCGTGCCGGGGCCCCGGATCGGCGCCAACGGGCGCCGCCGTCACCCAGAGTTCACCCCCGGCCGGCCGACGGCGCGGTGGCGGTGGCTCAGGCCAGGAGGGCGCGAGCTCGTCGTCCACCAGGCGCCGGAAGGCCCGGCGCCCGTTGCCCTCGGCCAGCACGGCCACCTCGAGGTCGTCGCCGGTCGAGCGTGCGGTCCGGCCCGGCCAGGGCGGCCACGGCCGACCGCAGGGCCTCGGCCAGGGTCCAGGTGGCCGACCACTCGGCGTCGAGCCTGGCCGCGATGGCCTCGGTCTCGCCCCCGAGGACGGCGAACCGGTCCTCGTCGGTGATGGTCCCCTCGTAGGCGATGTGGTACAGCTGCGGCGGCCGCAGCCCGTTGCCGAGCTCCGCCACGAGGATCTCCACCTCGAGGGGCTTCATCTCGTGGGTGAAGACCTGCCCGAGGTACTGGGCGTAGAGGTTGGCCAGCGACCGGGCCTCCACGTCCTCGCGGCTGTAGGCGTAGCCCTTGGTGTCGGCGTGGCGGATGCCCGAGACCCGCAGCTGGTCGAACTCGTTGTACTTGCCCACCCCGGCGAAGGCGATGCGGTCGTAGATCTCACTGATCTTGTGCAGCGACCGCGACGGGTTGTCGGCCACGATCACGATGCCCTGGTCGTAGGTGGTGGCCACCAGGGACCGGCCCCGGGCGATGCCCTTCTGGGCGTACTCGGCCCGGTCCTTCATCACCTGTTCGGGGGCGACGTAGTAGGGCATGGTCATGGCTGGCGACCCTCCGTCCGGCGACGCTCGATGAGGCTGGCGAACCGCTCGGCCACCTCGTCCTCGGGCACGGCGGTGAAGCCCCCGGCGGTGACGGTGGCCACCAGCGGGTAGATGCCGCGGATGAGGTCCGGGCCACCGGTGGCCGAGTCCTCGTCGGCCGCCTCGTACAGCGACTGGATGGCCAGCTCGACGGCGGCGTCGCGGTCCAGCCCGTCGCGGTAGCCGAGCTTGATGGTGGTGCGGGCGTCGCGTCCGCCCGAGCCGGTGGCGTTGTACTCGGTCTCCTCGTAGTGGCCGCCGGTCACGTCGTAGGTGAAGATCCGGCCCGTCTGGCGGGCCAGGTCGAACCCCGCGAACAGCGGCACCACGGCCAGGCCCTGCATGGCCATGGGCAGGTGCTCGCGCACCATCTGGCCGAGCTGGTTGGCCTTGCCCTCGAGGCTGAGGACCACGCCCTCGACCTTCTCGTAGTGCTCGAGCTGGGTCTGGAACAGGCGCACCATCTCGACGGCCGGGCCGGCGGCGCCGGCGATGGCCACCGCCGAGTAGCGGTCGGCCGGGAAGACCTTCTCCATGGCCCGGTGGGCGATGGCGTGCCCCTCGGTGGCCCGGCGGTCACCGGCCATGACCACGCCGTCGGCGTAGCGCAGGGCGACCACCGTGGTGCCGTGGCGGAAGCCCTCGGCCGGCGTGGTCGACGTCCCGCCGATCAGCGGGTGGGTCGGCACCCGGAGGCGGCGCATCAGCCCGGCGAAGTCCGGTCCGGGGTCCTCGGTGGTCGTGAAGAGGGGCAGGCTCACCGGGGCTACTCCCCGCCCTTCTGCACGTAGTTGCGCACGAACTCCTCGGCGTTGTCCTCCAGGACCTCGTCGATCTCGTCGAGCAGGTCGTCCAGCTCGGCCTTCAGCTTCTCGCCCGCCGCCGAATTGGCCGGGACCTCCTCGACCGCCTCGTCGGTGCGCTCGGTGGTCTGCTGCTTCTTCTTCAGTTCTCGCTCTGCCATCGCTCCACTCCTCTTGGTCCTCGTCGCCGGTCGGTACTCAACTGCTCAGTCGGTCGACCAGCTCGGCCGGACTCGCGCAACTGTCCAGTAGTGCTTCGACATGTTCCGCCGTTCCCTTCAGCGGATCCATCATAGGGACGCGCCGGAGGGGGTCCGATCCCGAGGTCGAACACGAGGGAGTCCCAGTTGGCGGTGGCCACCGAGGCGGGCCAGCGCTTGAGGCACTCCCCCCGGAACCAGGCCCGCGTCGTCCGGGGCGGGTCGACCACGGCGGCGGCCACCGAGGCCTCGTCGACCAGCTTCTCGGTGTCGAGCCGGGCGAACAGCGACCGCGACGGGCGCAGGTCGTGGTACTGCAGGTCGACGGCGGCCATCCGGGGGTCGTCCCACCCGCAGCCGTGGCGGTCCCGGTAGGCCTCCAGCAGCTGGAGCTTGGCCACCCAGTCGACCTGGCGCGACAGGGTCGACGGGTCGGTCTCCAGGCCGTTCAGCACCTGCTCCCAGCGGTCGAGCACCGCCGTCGCCGACCGCCTCGGCCCCCAGGCACTCGAGGCCCCGGTCGTCGGCGTACTTGCGGGCCAGCGAGTACAGCTCCCACTGGATGGCCAGGGCCGTGGCCGTCGACCCGTCGGCCATCAGCAGCGGCTGGGTGAAGGTGCGGTCGACGGCCACCGCGTGGATGGCCCGGACCGGGTCGGCCAGGGCCAGGTTGCGGCTGCGGCCGACACGTCGTCCTCGATCATGGCCAGCACCAGCGACGTGGTGCCGAGCTTGAGGAAGGTGGCCACCTCGGCCAGGTTGGCGTCGCCCACGATGACGTGGAGCCGGCGGTAGCGGTGGGGGTCGGCGTGGGGCTCGTCGCGGGTGTTGACGATGGGGCGCTTGAGGGTCGTCTCCAGGCCGACCTGCTCCTCGAAGAACTCGGCCCGCTGGGACAGCTGGAAGTCGACGGACCCGCTCTCGTGGAACGGCGGTCTCGCTCCCCACCTTGCCGGCGCCGCAGAAGAGCTGGCGGGTGACGAAGTGGGGGGTGATGCCGGCCACGATCCGGCTGAACGGTGTCTCGCGGTCCATGAGGTAGTTCTCGTGGCAGCCGTAGGAGTTGCCCTTGCCGTCGGAGTTGTTCTTGTAGACGACCAGCCGGGAGCCGTCGTGGGACGAGGCGTCGGCCGCCTCCATCGACCGGATGACGATGGCCTCGCCCGCCCGGTCGTAGCGCACGCGCCTCGAGGGCGTCGCGGCACTCCGGCGACGAGAACTCGGGATGGGCGTGGTCGACGTAGTACCGGGCCCCGTTGGTCAGGACGGTGTTGACCAGGTGGGTCTCGACCATCGGGGGCATCGAGCCCTCCTTGGCCACGCCCCGGGCGTCGTTGCCCGGGGCCTCGTCCTCGAAGTCCCAGCCGATCTGCTGGCGGGCCACGTCGTGGGCGTAGGCGTTGATGAGGACCGACGAGGCCGCGATCGGATTGGGATCGCCGTTGACCACCTGGATGCCGTATTCGGTCTCGATGCCGCAGACCTTGGGTATGGCCATGCGGGCGACCCTACCCTCGCCCCGGGGGCGAGGGGCACCCCCGAGGCGTGCCTCAGAGGTACTGGCCCGGTGCCCACCCGTTCGATGGACCGCCCGCCGGTCGTCTCCTCCCGGTCGCTGATCAGGGTGCGGATGTAGACGATGCGCTCGCCCTTCTTGCCCGAGATCTTGGCCCAGTCGTCCGGGTTGGTGGTGTTCGGGAGGTCCTCGTTCTCCTTGTACTCCTGGCGGATCGACTCGAGCAGGTCCTGGGTGCGGATGCCCCGGCCCTCCTCGGCGATGGCCCGCTTGATGGCCAGCTTCTTGGCCCGGCGGACGATGTTCTCGATCATGGCCCCGGAGCTGAAGTCCCGGTAGTAGAGGACCTCCTTGTCGCCGTTCTGGTACGTGACCTCGAGGAACCGGTTCTCCTCGTCGTCCCGGTACATCTCGGCGACGGTGGACTCGATCATGGCCTGGGTGGCCTTGGCCGGGTCGCCGCCCCCGAGGGTGCGGACCTCCTCGGCGTCGAGGGGCAGGTCGGGGGTGAGGTACCGGCCGAAGATCTGGGCGGCGGCCGCCTCGTTCGGTCGCTCGATGCGGATCTTCACGTCGAGGCGGCCGGGACGGAGGATGGCCGGGTCGATCAGGTCCTCGCGGTTGGAGGCGCCGATGACGATGACGTCCTTCAGGGTCTCCACGCCGTCGATCTCGGCGAGCAGCTGGGGGACGATGGTCGACTCCATGTCCGAGCTGATGCCGGTGCCACGGGTGCGGAACAGCGAGTCCATCTCGTCGAAGAAGACGATGACCGGCACGCCCTCCTCCGACTTCTCCCGGGCCCGCTGGAAGACCAGCCGGATCTGGCGCTCGGTCTCGCCCACGTACTTGTTGAGGAGCTCGGGGCCCTTGATGTTGAGGAAGTAGCTGCGGGTGTTGGTGTTGCCGGTGACCTCGGCCACCTTCTTGGCCAGCGAGTTGGCCACCGCCTTGGCGATGAGGGTCTTGCCGCAGCCCGGGGGGCCGTAGAGCAGGATGCCCTTCGGGGCCGGGAGCTTGTGCTCGGTGTAGAGCTCCCGGTACAGGTACGGGCAGCTCGACGGCGTCGGTGATGGCCTCGATCTGGTCGTCGAGCCCGCCCACGTCGGCGTAGGTGACGTCGGGGACCTCCTCCAGGACGAGCTCCTCCACCTCGGGGCGGGCCAGCTTCTCGATCAGCAGGCCGGTGCGCGACTCCATCAGGATGGTGTCGCCCGCCCGCAGCTTCACCCCGATGAGGGCGTCGGACAGCTCGGCCACCCGCTCCTCGTCGGCCCGGCCGAAGACCAGGGCGCGCGTGCCCGCCGTCGAGCAGTTCCTTCAGGACCACGACCTCGCCCTGCCCCTCGCCCTCCCGGGCCAGGATGACGTTGAGCGACTCGTTGAGGACGACCTCGTTGCCCCGCTCGCAGGTCCGACGGGTCGATGTCCGGGTGGAGGGAGACCCGCATCTTCCGGCCGCCCGAGAACACGTCGACGGTGCCGTCGTCGTTGGCCCCGAGGTAGGTCCCGTAGGCCGAGGGGGGCTGCGTCAGCTTCTCCACCTCGTCGCGGAGGTTGGCCACGTGCTCCTTGGCCGTCTGGAGGGTGAAGGTGAGCTTCTCGTTCTGGGACACCGCCTGGGCCAGCTGGCCCTTGGTCTCGAGGAGCTTCTCCTCCAGGGTCTGGACCCGCCGCGGGCTCTCCTGGAGCCGGCGGCGCAGGACCGTCACCTCCTCCTCGGCGGTCAGGGCCCGGGCCCGGAGCGTCTCCAGATCATCCTCGTCCGCCGCCCGGCGCTGGCCGTCGGCATCGTCGAAATCAACCGTCGCAATCACCTCGTTCGAGCAGGGTGGACTCGCTTGCGACCCTACACCGGCCGGGCCCCGGCACAGGCGCCTCCCGAGCCCCGCCGGGGCCCGCCGGCGCGCGCCGTCCTCCAGTTGGGGCCACCGTCTGTCGATGGAGCAGTTGCAGCGGATAGCATGACGCCAGCAACGGGCCCGGAACCCCCTGACGGAGTGTGCCGGGGATCGACCCCGTCGGCCGCCGGGAGCCCGAGGACTCGGGTCCCACGCGTTCGAGCCGAGAGACATGTAGGAGAGACACAGCTGATGAAGGTCTGGATCGACCAAGATCTCTGCACGGGAGACGGCCTCTGCGAGGAGATCGCGCCCGCGGTCTTCACGCTGCTCGACGACGGCCTGGCCTACGTCAAGGACGGCGCCGACGTGAAGAACGAGCCGGGTGGCTCCGCCGGCATGGCCGCGGTGCCCGGCGACCTCGAGGACGCCGTGGTCGAGGCCTCCGAGGAGTGCCCCGGCGAGTGCATCTTCATCGAGCAGAGCTGAACCCACCGGCCCCGTCGCATCCGGCGGCCGGCGCCGACCGGCGCCCACCTACCCGGTGACGAGCTCCCGCTTGGCGCTGGGCGCGAAGTACCCGGTGTCCACGGACCCCGTCCACCGCCCGGATCCGGGCGTCCAGACGCCGCCGTGATGGCCGTGCCGGCGGGGACCATGAGATCGGCCAGGATGCCGCCCGACTCCGTCATGCACCGGTCCGTCCTTGCCCGACCCGGAGCGCAGCACCACCGGGCGGACGCGGCGGCCTCCACCGACGTCCACCGTGGCGAAGATCCCGGACGGGCGGAGCTCCAACGGGCAGCGGGCATCCGCCGAGCTCGTCGACCCGCTTGGACGGCGTCGACCACGATCAGCTCGCGCCCGGCCGCCCGCCAGCACGGCCCGCTCGCGGCCCATGGCCCCGCCCCGGCCCTTCACGAGGGCCCCGGACGGGTCCACCTGGTCGGCCCCGTCGAAGGCCACCACCACCCCGTCGTCGTCGAGGGGCACGACGGAGAAGCCGGCCGCCGCCGCGTACCACTCCATCTCGTAGCTCGTCGCCACCACCGCCACGTCGTCCGGGAGCTCCGCCGCCAGGTCGGCCAACGCCAGCAGGGTCAGGAACGAGGTCGATCCCGAGCCGAGTCCGACCCGCGGCGGGGGCCCGTCGACCGACCGGCAGCGCCGAGCGGACGAGCCGGGCCGCCGTCGCCGCCAGTGCCCGCTTGGCCTCGAGCGCGGCGATGGCGGTCGGCCACCGCAGGCTGGCGAACGGCTCGGCGAGGACTCACCGCGACCTTGCTAGCCCACCGGAGCCGTGCCCGGCTACCCCGTCGGGTCGGCCGACCCGTCGAACTCGCCGGATTCGTCGACGTCGGACCCGGTGGCCCGACGGTCGGCGGTCGACGGGCCGGTCCCCCCGTCCGACGGCCGCGGGACCGGAGGCACCCACCCGATCGGCCCGCCGGGACGGCTGCCCCGGTCCTCGGGGCGCAGCAGTCGGGCCGTGGTCAGGAATCCGGTGTGGCCGACCATGCGGTGGTCGGGGCGGACCGAGCGGTCCTCGATGTGCCACGTCCGGTGCAGCACCTCGAGGGTGCCCGGCATGCCGAAGGCGCTGTCCTCCAGGGCACCGCGGAACTGGGCCGTCTGGTTGATGGTCGGCAGGTAGGCGCAGATGATCCCGCCCGACCGCAGGGCCACCTCGGCATGGGGGACGACCCGCCACGGCTCGGGCAGGTCGAGGACGATCCGGTCGAGGCCCCGCTCCTCGATCCCCTCGTAGACGTCGCGCAGCTCGACCCGGTAGTCGGCGTCCTCCCCGACCATGGCCTCCACGTTGACGTGGGCCCGGTCGGCGAAGTCCTCGCGCAGTTCGTAGCCGACGACCGACGCCCCGGCCCGCAGCAGGGCCATGGACAGGGCGCCGGACCCCACGCCGGCCTCGAGGACCCGCATGCCGGGGGCGATGTCGGCCTCCATCAGGATGGCGGCCAGGTCCTTCGGGTAGATGACCTGGGCCCCCCGGGGCATCTTCAGCACCATGTCGGCCAGGGTCGGACGGACCACCAGGAAGCGGCGCCCGGTGCTCCCGAAGACGGTCGATCCCTCGTAGGCCCCGATCAGGTCGTTGTGGGCCACGATCCCCACATGGGTGTGGAATCCGGCGTCGGCCCGCAGGGTCACCAGGTACCGCCGCTGCTTGGCGTCGACCAGCAGGACCTTCTCCCCCGCCCGGAGCAGGCTCCGGTCGGCGGATCGGGCGGTCGGCCGGGACCACGTCGTCGGCGCCGTCGCCGCCGCCCCCCGTGGGGTCCACGGCGCTCAGGAGTCGGAGCTCGACGTCGGGCCGGACGGGCCCCCGCTGATCACCAGGCGCTCACCCGGCAGCAGCTTGGTGCGGTAGACGACGTCCTCGCTCCGACGGGCCCGGATCAGCATCCACAGCGCCGCCCCGACCACGAACCACGCCGTGTTGTGGCCGCGCATGCCCCGGCCGAAGGCCCGGACCTGGAAGTAGCGGAGGAGCGTCTCCATCAGCTCAGATCCGGCGGACTTCGACGATGGTCGAACGGCGGCGGCCCACGCCGGCGGCCGATCAGGTACACGACGGCCACGGTGGCCACGACGACGGCCAGCCCGATGGCCAGTGCCTGGGAGCGCGACCTCCTCGACCTCGTCGGTCACCCCGCCGGTCACCTCGCGGAGCTTGGCCTCGATCTGGTCGCGGGTGATCTTCTCGTCGGCCGGGCTCATGCCTGCTCCTTGTCGGACTGGGTGTTGGGGGTCTGGCCCCGGCTGACCGCCTTGACGGCCACGAAGGCGATCAGGACGACCACGACGGCGCAGATCACGTAGGGGATCCAGGACAGGTTCCCCGTGAAGGTGCTCCCCGTCTCGCCCTGGAGGAGTCGGAGGAAGCCCACGGCCAGGATGGCGAGGCCGATCGAGAGCGCCACCGAGCCGGCCACCCCGAACAGGACGTAGCGCCCGAGACCCTTGACCGGGTCGAGGGTCTCCTGCTTGATGTAGTCGACGACGAGCTTGACGACTTCCTGGCTCTCGTCACGCAGGCCGCTGAGCCCCCGACTGCCGTCCTTCCGGCCTGGCGCCACGTTCCTCCTCGGATTCTCCACCGGTGCCCGGCGGATCGCCGGTGCCACCGTCGACCCGCACTCCCGGCGCCCGCCGACGCGGACGCCGGCGGTGGCGGACGGCCCAACTCTAGCCAGCCGGGCCCGCCACCTGGCTCAACTCCCGCTCGGTGAACAGGTACGTGGAGCTGGCCCGGGCCACCACCCGTCCGGCGTCGTCGACCACCTCGGCCTCGGCGAACGCCACCCGGGACCCGCCCGAGACGATCTCGGCCGTGCACTCGAGCGACGCTGCCCACCCGGGCGGCGGCCAGGAAGCTGGTCTTCATCTCGACGTTGGAGGCGAACACCTTGCGACCCGCCCCACGGGCGAAGGTCACCGCGGCCGAGCCCATGGCCGAGTCGGCCATGGCCCCGAGGAAGCCGCCCTGGACGATGCCGGCCGGATTGGCGAAGCGCTCGTCCGCCGCGCATCCGCCACACCGTCCGTCCCGGGACCGACTTGTCGATGCACGTCATGCCCAGGGTCAGCTCGCAGTTGGGGGGCACCTGGATGCGGGGGTCGGCCACCGCGTGACGATACCCCGACGGGCGACGGGACCCGGTGGTCGGCCGCCGCACCGGGCGGTCGACCGCGGCCCGGGTCCGGGACCGGCGATACTGGGACCATGGCCATCGACGCGCACGACGGCCCGGCCCCGGCCCTGGCGGTGGGCGAGGCCACCGAGGACTGGACCGGGGACGCCCGCTTCCACGAGTACTCGGCCGCGGCCGACCCGGTCGGCTCCGGTGCCATCAGCCCGGTGCCCGTCGAGCAGTTCCCGGCCGCCGTCCACGGGGGCCCGGGCACCCGTCTCGTCCCCCTCGACCTGTCGGGCCCCCTCGGCGTACCCTACCCGGCCACCAGCCCGGCGCTGCTGGCCGCCTTCCTGGTCCTCGAGCCCGGCGACTCGCTCGCCACCGAACCCGACGCCACCAGCGAGCTCTACTACTGCATCGAGGGCAGCGGGCACCTCGAGTTCAGCCGGGCGCCGACGGCCGGCGACGCGGCCGGCCCGGGCATGGCGGGCGGGCCGATCGCCTGGGGCCCGGGCGACTTCGTCGTCCTGCCGGCCGGCTGCACCTGCCACCACCGCGCCGGACCCGGCGGGCGGGCCCTCCTCTACCGGGTGACCGACGCCCCGCTCCTCGCCTACCTGGGCGTGGCCCCGGGCCCGGCCCGGTTCGCCCCCACCCGCTACCCGGCGGCCGCCTCGCTGGCCCGCCTGGCCGAGGTCGAGCCGCCCACCCCGAGGCGGCCAGCCGGAACCGGGTCTCGATCCTGCTGGGCAACGCCGCCCATCCCCGGACGCTGACGGTGACCCACACCCTGTGGGCCATGCTCGGCGTGCTGCCGGCCGGCCGGGTCCAGCGCCCCCACCGCCACCAGAGCGTGGCCCTCGACCTGATCACCGACTGCGCCCCCGGCTGCTACACCCTGGTCGGGAGCGAGCTCGACGAACGGGGCCGGATCGTCGACCCGGTCCGGGTCGACTGGGAGAGCGCCGGCGCCTTCGTCACCCCGCCCGGCCTCTGGCACAGCCACCACAACGAGTCCGGCCGTCCGGCCCACCTCGTCCCGATCCAGGACGCCGGACTGCACACCTACCTGCGGTCGCTCGACATCCGGTTCACCCCGTCGGCCGGGTGAGCCCGGCGGCGTTCGCCAGCGCCCTGTCCCGCCACCCGGTCACCAGCCAGGCCACCGGCGAGGTCGTCGGTGCCGTGCTCGAGGAGGTCGGCGAACGACCCGACCTGGTGGTGGTGACCGTCACCCGGCCCCATGCCGGCGCCCTCGAGGACGTGGTGGCCACCGTCGACGCCGTGCTCCATCCGCTGGGCCTGATCGGCTGCGCCGCCGAGTCGGTGGTCGGCCGGGGCGCCGAGGTCGAGGAGCTGCCCGGCGGTCAGCCTGTGGGCCGGCCAGCTCGGACCCCTGGTCGCACTTCCCGCTGACGGCCACCCGACTGGCCGACGACTCGTGGCAGTTCGACGGCTGGCCCGACCAGGTCGGCTTCGCCCCGTCGGCCGTCCTGGTGCTGGCCGACCCGTTCACCTTCCCGGCCGCCGAGTTCTGCGCCGAGCTGCAGCGGACCCCGCCCGGGCCTCCCGGTCGTCGGCGGCTACGCCTCCGGGCGCGTCGGGCCCCGGCGGCACGCGCCTGGCCATCGGCGACCGGGTGGTGGACCACGGGGCCGTCGCCGTCCTCCTCGGTCCCGCCACCGAGGTGGTGCCGGTGCTCTCCCAGGGGTGCCGCCCCTTCGGCCGCCTCCTGACGGTGACCCGGGTGGAGCGGAACCTGGTCCTGGAGATCGCCGGCCGCCCGGCCATGGAGTGCATGGTCGACCAGATCGCCGAGCACCTCGGCCGGGCCGACATCGCCGGGATCGAGGGCAACGGGCTCCTGCTCGGACGCTGCGTCGACGCCGGCGTCCTCGATCCCGGCCCGGGCGACCTCCTGTTCCGGCCCCTGCTGGGGGTCGAGCGGGCGACCGGGGCGCTGTCGGTGGAGGACCGGGTGCCGCTCGGGAGCACCGTGCAGTTCGCCCTGCGCGACGCCGTCGACCGCCGTCCGACGACCTGGCTGCCGCCCTGTCCGGCCGGCGGGCCGACGCCGCCCTGGTGTTCACCTGCAACGGACGGGGCACCCGCCTGTTCGACGTCGCCGACCACGACGCCGCCGCCGTGGCCCGCTCGCTCGGCCCGGTCCCCCTCGGCGGCCTGTTCGCGTCGGGGGAGTTCGGACCGGTCGGCGGGACCAATTTCGTGCACAGCTTCGCGGCGTCGTTGGCGCTGTTCCGGGAGCGGTGAGACCGCCGTTCGGGTTACCACGCCCGCGGGCACGACCGGTAGGGTTTGGCCGATGCCCACGCCTCCCCCGTCACCACTGGACCCCGTTCCGAGCGGCGCGCTCGAGCAGCGTGGCATCGACGTCATCCGCGGCCTCGCCATGGACGCGCCCGAGGGCGGCCCACTCGGGCCACCCGGGGACGGCCATGGCGCTCGCCCCGCTGGCCCACGTCCTGTTCACCCGGGTCCTGCGCCACGACCCGTCCGACCCCGACTGGCCGGACCGCGACCGGTTCGTCCTGTCCAACGGGCACGCCTCGATCCTCCTCTACTCCATGCTCCACCTGACGGGGTACGGGCTGACGCTCGACGACCTCGCGGGCCTTCCGCTCCTGGGGCAGCGCCACACCCGGGCACCCCGAGCGGCACCACACCGCCGGCGTCGAGGTCACCACCGGCCCGCTCGGCCAGGGCGTTCGCCAACGGCGTCGGCACTCGGGATCGCCGAGCGGTGGCTGCGCGCCCACTTCTCGCCCGAGCTGTGCGACCACCACACCTACGTGGTGGCCGGCGACGGGTGCCTCGAGGAGGGCATCTCCCACGAGGCGGCCTCGCTGGCCGGTCACCTGCGCCTCGGCCGGCTGGTGTACGTCTACGACGACAACCACGTCACCATCGACGGGCCCACCGAGCTGAGCCTCGACGACGACGCCGCCGAGCGGTTCGCCGCCTACGGGTGGGCCGTCGACGACATCGGCGAGTCGGCCAACGACCTCGACGCCCTGGAGGCCGCCCTCCTGCGGGCCCGGGCCGACGAGGACCGTCCCGTCGCTGATCATCCTGCGCAGCCACATCGGCTACCCGTCCCCCAACCTGACCGACTCCTCCAAGGCCCACGGCGACCCGTTCAGCGACGAGGAGACCCGCCTGACCAAGGAGCTGCTCGGCCTCCCCGTCGACGAGACGTTCTGGGTGCCCGACGACGTGCTGGCCATGTACCGCTCGACCATCCCGCGTGGCCGGGCCATGCGGGCGGAGTGGGAGGCGCGCCTGGCGGCCTGGGACGGCGACCGGGCCCGTTGGGACGCCGCCCAGCGCGGCCACGGCCTGCCCGGATGGGAGGCCTCGCTGCCGACCTTCGCGCCCGACGACGGTCCGATGGCCACCCGCAAGGCCATCAAGGCCTGCCTCGACGCCACCCACGACCAGCTGCCCGGGCTCATGCCGGGCAGCGCCGACCTGACCGGCAACACCGGGATGGCCCTGGCCGGCGCCACCGCCCAGTCGGCCGACGACCCGGGCGGCAGCCTCGTCCACTACGGCATCCGCGAGCACGCCATGGGCGCGGTCATGACCGGCATGGCCGTGCCACGGCGGCACCCTCCCGGTCGGCGGCACCTTCTTCGTCTTCTCCGACTACATGCGCGGCGCCGTCCGGGTGGCCGCCATCTCGGGCGCCCACGTCGTCTACTCCTGGACCCACGACTCGGTCGGGCTCGGCCAGGACGGCCCCACCCACCAGCCGATCGAGCAGCTGGCCGCCGTGCGGGCCATGCCCGGGCCTCCGGGTGATCCGGCCGGCCGACGCCAACGAGACGGCCCAGGCCTGGCGCATCGCGGTGGACGCCGACGGGCCCGACCGCCCTGATCCTGTCCCGCCAGGACCTGCCGGTCCTGGCCGAGACGGCCGAACGGGCCGCCGACGGGGTGCCCAGGGGCGCCTACGTGCTGGCCGACCCCGGTGACGGCCCGGCCCAGGTCGTGCTCCTCGGCACGGGCAGCGAGGTCTCCCTCTGCCTGGACGCCGCCCGCCTGCTGGCCGAGGCCGGCACCCGGGCCCGCGTCGTCTCCCTCCCGTCCTGGGAGCTCTTCGCCGACCAGGACGACGCCTACCGGGACGACGTCCTGCCGCCCGGCGTGCCCACCCTGTCGGTCGAGGCGGCCAGCACCTTCGGGTGGGAGCGCTACGCGGACGACTCGCTGGGCATCGACCACTTCGGGGCGTCGGCCCCGGGCGACGTCGTCCTGCGCGAGTTCGGCTTCGACCCGGTCCACGTGGCCGCCCGGGCCACCGCGCTGCTCGGCCGGACGCACCTGACGGGCCGGCCCCGCACGGACTACGACCGGAACCCATCACACGAACCGCTGCGCACACCTCCCCACCGGAACCCCCGAGAGGACCACCGATGACCACGCTCCACGATCTCTACGCCGACCAGGGCCAGAGCCCCTGGCTCGACAACCTCCGCCGTGACTGGCTCCAGGACGGCACGCTGGCCGGCCTGGTCGCCCAGGGCATCCGGGGCGTGACCTCCAACCCGACCATCTTCGCCAAGGCCATCAGCGGCCAGGACACCTACGACGAGCAGTTCGGCTCGCTGATCGCCACCACGTCGGTCGAGGACGCCTACTGGGACCTGGTGGTCGACGACATCCTCGCCGCCCTGGCCAGATCCTCCGGCCCGTGTTCGACTCGTCCGGCGGGGGCGACGGCTTCGTGTCGGTCGAGGTGGCGCCGTCGCTGGCCCACGACACCGACGGGCACCATCGCGGCGGCCCGCGGCCTGCACGCCCGGATCGACCGGCCCAACGTGCTGGTCAAGATCCCGGCCACCCCCGAGTGCGTGCCGTCGATCCGCCAGATGATCGCCGAGGGCCGCAGCATCAACGTCACCCTCATCTTCTCCCTCACCCGCTACGCCGAGGTCATCGAGGCCTACCTGTCCGGCCTGGAGGCGCTGGCCGCCTCCGGCGTGGACGACCTGTCCGGGCGTGGCCAGCGTGGCCTCGTTCTTCATCAGCCGGGTCGACACCGAGGTCGACAAGCGGATCGACGCGGCCGCCGGCCGGCGACGCCGGCCGCTGGCCGATCTGGCGGGACAGGCGGCGGTGGCCCAGGCACGACTGGCCTACGCCCTGTTCGCCGAGCGGTTCTCGGGGCCCCGGTGGGAGGCGCTGGCGGCCAAGGGCGCCCGGGTCCAGCGCCCGCTGTGGGCCTCCACCTCCACCAAGAACCCGGCCTACCCCGACCTGGCCTACGTCGACACCCTGATCGGGCCGGACACCGTCAACACCATGCCCGACGGGACCGTCACCGACTTCCTCGACCACGGCACGGTGGCCCGCACCGTCGACGCCGACGACGCCGGGGCCCGGGCGGTCATCGACCGCCTGGCCGCCGCCGGCATCGACATGGAGGACGTGGCCGCCGTGCTCGAGACCGAGGGGGTGGCCTCCTTCGCCGCCTCCTTCGACGACCTGATGGCCTCGCTCACCAAGAAGGCGGCCGAGCTGACCGGACGCTGACCACCCGGGAGTTCGAGCCGGGGCCCACCGCCGACCCACCACCGCACCACCCGAATCGCAGAACCCACGAACCCAGAACCAGCCACCACCCACCCAGCCCAGGAGGAGCACCCATGAAGATCGCAATGGTCGGACTCGGCAAGATGGGGGCCAACATGGCCCAGCGACTCATCGAGCACGGCCACGAGGTGGTGGCCTTCGACCTGAGCGAGGACGCCCGCTCCGGTGCCGCCGCCTTCGGCGCCCAGCCCGTGGCCACCCTGGAGGAGCTGGCCGCCGCCCTCGAGCCGCCCCGGGTGGCCTGGGTGATGGTGCCGGCCGGCAAGCCGACCAACGACACCATCACCACCCTGGCCGGCCTCTTCTCGCCCGGCGACGTGGTCATCGACGGGGGCAACTCCAACTACAAGGAGACCGCACCCCTGGTCGACGACCTGGCCGACCAGGGCATCGCCCTGGTCGACGCCGGGACCTCGGGTGGCATCTGGGGACTGAAGGAGGGCTACTGCCTGATGGTCGGCGGCACCGAGGAGGCGGTGGCCGTGTGTGAGCCGGCCTTCGTCGCCCTCGCCCCCGAGGGCGGCTACGCCCACGTCGGACCGGCCGGGGCCGGCCACTTCGTCAAGATGGTCCACAACGGGATCGAGTACGGGCTGATGCAGGCCTACGCCGAGGGATTCGAGATCATGTCCGAGGCCCCCGAGTTCGACCTCGACCTCCACGAGATCGCCGCCATCTGGCGCTACGGCTCGGTGGTCCGGTCCTGGCTGCTGGAGCTGGCCGAGCGGGCCCTGCGGCCCGAGTCGGGATTCGACCAGATCGAGGGCGTCGTGGTCGACTCCGGCGAGGGCCGCTGGACGGTCGAGGAGGCCATCGACCGCGGCGTCTCGGCCCCGGTCATCTCCTCGGCCCTGTTCGCCCGGTTCGCCTCCCAGAAGAAGGACGCCTTCGGGCTCCGCCTGGTGTCCGCCCTCCGCAACCAGTTCGGCGGCCACGCCTTCACCACCACCGAGGGCACCCTCGGCGGCGAGACGGCGACCCCCAATGAGCTGCCGACCCCGTCCAGCCACCGCACTGTCCAAGGCCCCGCCGGTGGCGCTGGTCATCTTCGGCGCCTCCGGGGACCTGACCAACCGCAAGATCCTGCCCGCCCTGGCCCGCCTGGCCGACCGGGGCGTGCTCGACGCCGGCTTCACCCTGATCGGCGTGGCCCGCACGCCGTGGACGCGACGAGGAGTTCCGCCGGGACGTCACCGACGGCCACGCCCGACGCCGGGCCCACCTGGCGCAAGCTGACCGAGCGGTTCACCTACATCACCGGCGAGTACGACCACCCGGACACCTTCGCCCAGCTGCAGCGTCCGCCTGGACGACGCCGACAAGGTCGACGGCACGGCCGGCAACCGCCTCTACTACCTCGCCACCATCCCCTCCGTGTTCGGACTGGTGGCCCAGGCCCTGGCCACCCACGACTGCGCGGTGCCGGGACCGGGGGGCACCTTCGCCCGCATCGTGGTCGAGAAGCCGTTCGGGCGCGACCTCGAGAGCGCCCTGGCCCTCAACGACCAGATGCACGCGGCCTTCGACGAGAGCCAGATCTACCGGATCGACCACTACATGGGGAAGGAGACGGTCCAGAACGTCCTGGCCCTCCGATTCGCCAACGCCATCTTCGAGCCCATCTGGAACCGCCGCTACATCGAGCAGGTGCAGGTCACCGTGGCCGAGAGTCTCGGCGTCGAGCACCGGGGCGGCTTCTACGAGACGGCCGGCGCCCTGCGCGACATCGTGCAGAACCACGTCATGCAGGTCCTGGCGCTCACCTTGATGGAGTCCCCGACCAGCACCGACGCCGACCGGATCCGCGACGAGAAGGTGAAGCTGCTCCAGGCCATCGACATCCCCACCCCGGACGAGGCGGTCGACAAGTCGGTCCGTGGCCAGTACTCGGCCGGCACCATCGACGGCGAGCCGGTGGTCGGCTACCGCGAGCGAGGCCGACGTCGCCCCCGACAGCCAGACCGAGACCTACCTGGCCCTGCGGCTCCGGGTCGAGAACTGGCGGTGGGCCGGTGTGCCGATCTACGTGCGCACCGGCAAGCGACTGCCGGCCCGGGTCACCGAGGTGGCCCTGACCTTCCGCCAGGTCCCCTTCCTCCTGTTCGACCACCGCTCGAGCCGCGACCTGCGGCCCGAACACCCTGATCCTGCGGATCCAGCCCGACGAGGGGATCAGCCTGGAGTTCGGGGCCAAGGTCCCCGGCGAGAAGTTCCACCTGCGCTCGGTGGCCATGGACTTCTCCTACGCCGAGGCGTTCGCCGGGGCGGAGGCGGCCGACGGCTACGAGCGCCTGATCCACGACGCCATGGTGGGCGACGCCACCCTGTTCATCCGGTCCGACGAGGTCGAGCAGGCCTGGCGCATCGTCGACCCCTACCTCCAGGCGTGGTCCGAGCCCGGCGGCGCCCTCCATCTCTACCCGGCCGGCACCTGGGGCCCGCACATGGCCGACCTCCTGGTCGAACGCTCGGGTGACGAGTGGCGCAACCCGGTGGTCGACCTCGAACTGAGCGGCGGCCGCCAGACCCAGCTCGACCAGTGACCCGACCGGTGACCCGGTGAACGGCACCGTCCGTCTGGTCCCGTCGGTTCCGGAGGCCTTCGCCGACCTGGTCGCCGCCGAGCTGGCCACGGCCGGGCCCGCCTACGCCCTCTTCCTGTCCGGCGGCGGGACGGCCGTCGACTGCTACCGGGCCCTGGCCGGCCGGGCCGGCCTCCCGTGGCGCCACGTCGACCTCTACCTCGGCGACGAGCGCTGCGTCCCGCCCGACGATCCCGACTCCAACCACCGGATGATCGTCGAGACCCTGCTCGACCGGGTGGGCCCGGTCCGGGCCGACCATCCCATGTACACCTCCGGACCGCCGTCGGCGGCCGCGGCCGCCTACCAGGACCTGGTGGCGGCCGTCGTCCCCGACCTCGTCCACCTCGGCCTCGGCCCGGACGGCCACACCGCGTCGCTGTTCCCGGGGTCGACCGCGCTCGACGACGACGATCCGGCCCACCTGGTGGTGGCCAACGCCGACCCGGACGGGGTCAACCACCACGAACGGCTCACGCTCACCTTTGCGGGCATCGCCCGGGCCCGACGCACCGTGGTCACGGTGGCCGGTGCGTCCAAGCGCGAGGCGCTGGCCCGGATCATGGCCGGCGAGGACCTGCCCGCCGGCACGGGTGTCCGGCGCCCACCTCCTGTGGCTGGTCGACGCCGACGCCCTGGGCGACGGAACCGCCGACGTCGTCGGACACCCCTGACCGACCCGCCCCACCGTGTGGTGGCACCGGTGGACGGTCCGGGACGCCGTTGCGCGACGCGCGTGGGATAGCGTCGGTAGGCACTCCACGGGGATGGCGCGAGCACCGGTAAGGGGGCGCTGGGATGAGGCGGAGGTTCACCATCGAGTGCGACCGGACGGCACGGGCCACCATCGCCGCCGTCGCCGTGCTGGTGGCCGGCCTGACCGGCGCACTGGCAACGGTGCCGGCTGGGGCCTCCGTTCCCCATGTGGCGACCCCGCTCTACGCCTACGCCGGCGGATCGGCCGCCACCCCGGGCACCTGCCCCGCCGATGCGACCCACAACCCGGCCGTCGAGTGCTCGCTGGCCGAGGCGCTGACCGTCGTGGCCGGGCACGCCGCCACCAACCAGCTCGTCTACCTCGCCACCCCGGGCACCACGGCCCACTACCTCGGCAACTGGACCCCGAACCTCACCAACACCACGCCGGCCAATGCGCTGGTCATCGAGCCGGCACCCGGCCTGGCCTCCCCACCGGTGCTCGACGGCAATGGAGGACTGGCCCAGAACTGCGAGACACCGAGCTGCAACAACTCCATCCTCTCCGCCGTCGGCCCCGGCCACCTGGCCGTCAGCGGCTTCACCATGGAGCACGGCCACAACACGGCGACGGGTTCGGGCGGCGCCATCGACAACCAGGATGCCTCGGTGGACGTCTCGTCCATGACCTTCCTCTCCAACTCCTCCACCGTCAACGGCGGGGCCATCGACGCGGGCGACACGGCCACCGGCACCACCATCGTCACCGGGTCCACGTTCACCTCCAACTCGGCCACCGGCGACGGCGGGGCCATCGACAACGCCGAGGGGCCCACCGGGACGGGGAGCCTGACGGTCACCGGGTCGACGTTCACCTCCAACACCGCAGGTGGCGACGGCGGGGCCATCGACAACGCCGACGGGACCTCCGGGCCGGCCGCGGCCGCCACCGCGTCCGTCACCGCATCCACCTTCACCGCCAACTCCGCGACCAGTGACGGCGGGGCCATCGACAGTGCCGACACCGGCTCGGGCAACCTGACGGTGACCGGGTCGACCCTCACCGCCAACTCGGCCGGCGCCGACGGCGGCGGGATCGACAACGCCGACGGTGGTGCCGGCACGGCGACGATCGCCTCCTCGACCGTCACGGCGAGCACCGCCGGCAGCGACGGTGGCGGTGTCGACAACGGGGACACCAGCGCGGGCCCCGCCGCGCTGGTGGTCAGGAACTCGACGCTGACGAGCAATACGGCCACGCAGTTCGACGGCGGTGGGATCGACAACGGGGACGGCGCCACCGGGCCGGTCACCGCATCGGTCACCGGCTCCACGTTCGCCCGGGACCAGGCCGGGGCCGACGGCGGGGCCATCGCCAACGGCGACGGCGCCACCTCCAAGAGCAGCCTCACCATGGCCACCTCGACCCTCACCGTCAACACCGCGGTGGCCGGCGGGGCCATCGACAACGCCGACACCACCGGCCTGGGTTCGGTCGTCCTGTCCAGCGCCACGGTATCGGCCAACGTGGCGACCACGGGTGCCGGCATCGACAACAGCGGGGGGACCGGCACCGTGGCCGCCGCCGGCAACCTGGTGGCCGACGCCTGTGCCCAGGGCGCGTCCGGCTGGACCGACGCCGGGCACACCGCCGGCGACGCCACCTGCCTCAACGGGGGCCCGGGCTCGGTGGCCAGCGCCACGGTGGCCAGCCTGCTCGGCCCACTGGCCAACAACGGCGGGCCCACCGCCACCCTCGTGCCCCTGACCGGCAACGCCGGGATCGGCCTCGTCCCGCCGGCCACCACGGTGACCCTGGCCGGCGCGGCGGTGTCCCTTTGCCCGACCACCGACCAGCGCGGGGTGGCCAGTCCGGCCGGACGGGCGTGTGCCGCCGGATCGGTCCAGGTGGCCGCGCCCGTCTTCACGTCGGCCACCCGTGCCACCTTCGTCAAGGGCTCCCCGGGGACCTTCTCCGTGCGGGCCACCGGCCTCCCGGCCCCGACCATCACCGAGACGGGGCCGCTGCCGTCTGGGGTGACCCTCACCCCGTCCGGCCTCCTGTCGGGCACACCGCAGACATTCGGCCTCTTCCCGATCACGCTCACCGCCCACAACTCGACCGGTCCCGACGCCCACCAGTCCTTCACCTTGACCGTCCTGGCCGAGGGCTACTGGCTGGTCGGCGGCGACGGGGGCATCTTCACCTTCGGCAGCGCCACCTTCCACGGCTCCACCGGGGGCATGCAGCTCCAGCGGCCCGTGGTGGCGATCACGCCGACCGCCGACCGCGGCGGGTACTGGCTCGTCGCCTCGGACGGCGGCATCTTCGCCTTCGGGAACGCCGGCTTCCACGGGTCGATCCCCGGGATCGGGCTGGCACCGGCCGGGACACCGGGCGCGGCCAGGCGGCTCAACGCGCCGATCGTGGGCATGGTGCCGTCCGTCGACGGGGGCGGCTACTTCATGGTGGCCTCCGACGGCGGGGTGTTCGCCTTCGGCGACGCCCGGTTCGTCGGGTCGTGCCCGGGGATCGGGGGCTGTACCGGCTCGGCCGTGGCCGTCATGCCCGACGCCACGGGCAACGGGTACTGGGTGGTGACGGGTTCCGGCAACGTCTATGCGTTCGGCGACGCCCCCGAGCTCAACCAGCCCGGGCCCCGGTCGGCTCCGGTCACGTCCGCGGTGCGGACCCCGGACGGCAACGGCTACTGGATCCTCTACGCCGACGGCTTCGTGTCGGCCTCCGGATCGGCCGTCAACTACGGGAGCCTGTCGGGCGTCGGCGGCGCCAATCCGGCGACCGCGGTGTTCGCCACCAGTGACGGTGCCGGGTACTGGGTGGCCACGGCCAACGGGGCCGTCCACCCGTTCGGCGACGCCGTGTTCTTCGGGGACATGTCGGCCGTCCACCTGAACGCCCCGGTGATCGCGGCGAGCGGCTTCTGAGTCCCCCGCCGGACCGGGCCGGCGGGGTGGGAGCCAGGTTCGGACCCGGTAAGGTGACGCCGATGCCTGCCGACCACGGCTCCAACCAGACGGGACCGCGGCGCGGGTTGGACCGTGCGACGCTCCTGGCCGCCCCGCTGCCCGAGCTCATGACCCGGGCGGCCGACGTGCGCGACCTGGCCTTCGGCACCCGGATGACCTTCTCCCCCAAGGTCTTCATCCCCCTGACCATGCTGTGCCGGGACCGGTGCGGCTACTGCACGTTCGCCAAGGCCCCGGCCCGGTTGGCGTCGCCCTACCTCTCCCTCGACGAGGTCCTCGACATCGCCCGGGCGGGACGGGCCGCCGGATGCCACGAGGCCCTCTTCACCCTGGGCGAGGCCCCCGAGGACCGCTACCCGGCGGCCGCCGCGTGGCTGGCCGACCACGGCTACGCCTCGACCGTCGAGTACCTGGCCGCCGCGTGCGCGGCCGTCCTCGAGGAGACCGGCCTCCTCCCCCACGCCAACGCCGGGGCCTTGGGCGCCGCCGACCTCGCCACCCTGCGGGCCGTGTCGGCCAGCCAGGGGATGATGATCGAGTCCACCAACCCCGACCTCGACGCCCACCGCTCGGCCCCCGACAAGGTCCCGGCCCGCCGGCTCGGCCACCCTCGAGTCCGCCGGCGAGCTGGCCATCCCCTTCACCACCGGCCTCCTGGTCGGGATCGGCGAGTCCCGCGAGGACCGCCTCGACACCCTGGAGGCCATCGCCGCCAGCCACGCCCGCCACGGCCACGTCCAGGAGGTGATCGTCCAGAACTTCCTGCCCAAGCCGGGCACGTCGATGCACCGGCACCCGCCGTGCCCGACCGACGAGTTCCTGTGGACCATCGCCGCCGCCCGCCTGGTCCTGCCGACCGACGTCCACCTCCAGGCGCCCCCGAACCTCTCCGACGACCTCGGCCCGCTGGTCGGCGGCGGGGATCGACGACTGGGGCGGCGTGTCCCCGGTTACGGCCGACCACGTGAACCCCGAGCGGGCGTGGCCGGCCCTCGGGATCCTGCGGGCCGCCACCGAGGCGGCCGGGCACGTGCTCGCCCCGCGGCTCACCCTCTACCCCGAGTTCGCCCTCGCCCCGGACACGTGGCTCGACCCGGCCCTCCGGTTCCCGGTGCTCGACGCATCCGACGCCGAGGGCCTGGGCCGCGACCACCCCTGGGCCTCGGGGGGCGAGTTCCCGCCGCCCGAGCTCCTGCCCCCCGTGGTGGTGCCGTCACGACCCACCCGTCCCGAGGTGGTCACCCTGGCCTCGACCGGCGGGGCGGTGGCCGAGGTGCTGACCGGCGTGCTGGCCGGGCAGGCGGTGGACGAGGACGAGATCGTGACCCTGTTCGGCGCCCGTGGCCCCGAGGTCCGGGCCGTCTCCGAGGTCGCCGACCAGCTCCGCTACGACATCGTGGGCGACGAGGTCACCTACGTGGCCAACCGGAACATCAACTACACCAACGTCTGCACCTTCAAGTGCAAGTTCTGCGCCTTCTCCAAAGGACCCCTGTCGCTCAACCTGCGGGGCACGCCCGTACCTCCTCGAGCTGAGCGACATCACCGACCGGGTGGCCGAGGCCGAGGCCATGGGGGCGACCGAGGTCTGCCTCCAGGGCGGCATCCACCCGAAGTTCGACGGCGACTACTACCTCGAGGTCATCCGGGCCGTCCGCCAGGCGTCGGCCACCATCCACATCCACGGCTTCACCGCCCTCGAGGTGACCGAGGGGGCACGTCGCTCCGAGATGCCCCTGGCCGACTACCTCGTCCTCCTGCGCGACGCCGGGCTGCGCACCCTGCCGGGCACCGCGGCCGAGATCCTGGACGACGAGGTCCGGGCCGTCATCTGCCCCGACAAGATCGACACCGAGGAGTGGCTCGAGGCCCACCGGGCCGCCCACTCGGTCGGCCTCAACTCCAACGTGACGATCATGTTCGGCTCGGTCGAACAGCCACGGTCCTGGGCCCGCCACCTGGTGCGGACCCGGGCCCTGCAGCTCGAGACGGGCGGGTTCACCGAGTTCGTGCCCCTCCCCTTCGTCCACATGGCCACGCCGATCTACATCCAGAAGCGGGCCCGTCGGGGCCCCACCTTCCGCGAGACGGTGCTGATGCACGCGGTGGGCCGCATCGCCTACCGGGGCGCCATCGACAACATCCAGCTGAGCTGGGTGAAGATGGGTGCCGCCGGGGCCCGCCAACTGCTGCGGTCCGGCGTCAACGACCTGGGCGGCACGCTGATCGACGAGAACATCTCGCGGGCGGCGGGCGCCAGCCACGGCCAGATGATGGACGCCGACGGCTTCCGGGCACTGGTGGCCCCGCTCGGGCGCACCCTGGCCCAGCGGACCACGCTGTACGGCCGGGTCGTCCACCCCGACGGCCACGACACCGTACTGGCCGGTGCCCACTGACATGACCGGCTCCTCCTTCGAGCGGGAGGACCTCGAGGCGGCCATCGACGGATCGGGTGGGGGCCCCGGGCCCGGGCCGGGTCCCACCATCGAGCAGCTCGATCGACGGGGCGGCCACCCCGACCGAGCGCCGCCTCTACCGCTCGATGCTCGACACCGTGGCCGGCCTGGCCCGTGAGGGCACCGACATCATCGACCTGAAGGTGGCCGACACCGGCGCTGGCCGAGATGGCCGAGGCCTTCCGGGTGTTCCAGCCCCTGCGCAAGCGCATGAAGGTCACCATCTTCGGCTCGGCCCGCACCGAGCCCGACCATCCCGCCTACCGCCAGGCCCGGGCCCTCGCCGCCACGATGGCCGGCGCCGGCTGGATGGTGGTCACCGGGGCCGGACCCGGCATCATGGCCGCCGGCATGGAGGGCGCCGGACGCGACCAGTCGGTCGGGGTCAACATCCGGCTCCCCCACGAGCAGGGGGCCAACCGCTTCATCGCCCAGGACCCCAAGCTCGTCGAGATGCGCTACTTCTTCACCCGCAAGCTCATGCTGTTGAAGGAGTCGGACGGCTTCATCGTGCTGCCCGGGTGGGTTCGGCACCCTGGACGAGGCGTTCGAGCTGCTCACCCTCCTCCAGACGGGCAAGGCCGAACCGGCGCCGGTGATCATGCTCGACGTGCCCGGGCGGGACCTACTGGCACGGGTGGAGCCGGTTCCTCTCCGACGAGTTCGAGCCCCGGGGCCTGGTCTCCGGCGACGACCGGGCCTTCTTCACCATCACCGACGACGTCACGGCGGCCTCGGCCGAGCTCCTGGCGTTCTACCGGAACTACCGGTCGTGTCGCTGGGTGGGTGACCTGCTCGTGCTGCGGATGGCCATCCACCCGGACCAGGCGCAACTCGCCGACCTGAACCGCCGGTTCTCCGACATCGTCCGCTCCGGGGTGATCCGCAAGGTCGACCCGCTCCCCCCCGAGCGGGCCGACGGCGACATGGTGGACCTCCCCCGCCTCGCCCTCCGGTTCGACAAGGTCCACTACGGGCGACTCCGTCAGCTCATCGACGCCGTCAACGAACTGGTCGACGCCTGACGCCGTGCATCCACGGCCGCGGGTGGAACCGTCGTCCGCCGGTCGGCTCCACCGAGGCGCCACGGGTCGCCGTAGCCGAGCACCGCGTAGCGGTGGGCGAAGGCCGAGTCCGGAGGCGGATCCTGGGTCTCGACGCCCCGGTCCCGCACCAGGGCGGTGGGGATCCCCCGTGAGAACCACCTCGCCTCGTGGGTGCCGTACGGGTCGAGGCACCAGTTCTGGGCCCGTCCGATCGTGTCGTTCATACCAGGAGATTACCCTACGTTCACCTCCCGTTCATGTTTTGTTCATGTTGTTCACGTTCCGGCCACCGACTTGGCCACCGCCCCTCCCCCACAGCCCAGGTGCACCACCGGTAGCGGGCGGTCGGCGATCCCGGGTGCGAACCGGTGTACGTTCTGCCACGACCCGAGCATCGGAGGAACCCGTGGGCAAGCTTCGCCGGACGACGGTGGTCCTCCTGTCGGCCCTGGTGGGCGCCATCGTCCTCACTCCGCCTGCGGCCGTGGCCCAGCCGGCATCGGGACCGGGCTACTGGCTGGCCGGATCCGACGGCGGCGTGTTCGCCTTCGATGCCCCGTTCTACGGATCGCGGTCGTCCACCCCGGGGGCGCCGTCACCGTGCTCGTTCTCCCCACAGCCGCCCAGCACCCTCAACGGGGCCGACGGGTGCACGGCCATCGGTGGGGTGGCCGACGGCAGCGGCTACTGGCTCCTCAACACCTTCCGCCAGCCCACCCCGTTCGGCGGGGCCGGCTATGTGGGTGGGAACGCCGCATGCTCCTCGTTGAACGGCGCGCAGGGCACCTGGGTGGGCATGGCCTCGTCCCTCTCGGGGGCCGGCTACTGGGCCGTGGCCTCGAACGGGGGCGTCATGGCCTGCGGCGACGCTCCCTCGCCCTACGGCGGCCTGACCGGTGAATCCCTGGCCGCACCCGTGGTCGGCATGGCGTCGACGGTCGACGGCCAGGGTTACTGGCTGGTCTCGGCCGACGGTGGGGTGTTCGCCTTCGGCGACGCGCGCTTCGCCGGGTCGATGGGCGGCCTCCCGCTCCGGGCACCGGTGGTGGGCATGGCACCCACCAGCGACGGCCTGGGCTACTGGCTGGTGGCCGCCGACGGCGGGGTGTTCGCCTTCGGGGACGCCCGGTTCCAGGGGTCGATGGCCGCCACGGTGCTCAACGCCCCGGTGGTGGGGATCGCCGGGGTGCCGTTCGGACAGGGCTACTGGCTGGCCGCGGCCGACGGCGGGGTGTTCGCCTTCGGGTCGGCCACGTTCCAGGGGTCGATGGCCGGGAAGCCGCTGGCTGCACCGATCGTCGGGATCGCACCGGCTCCGGGCCCGTCGGGCTGCCCGGCGCTCGCCCACTGCTGAGGTCAGCGCGGCGCCCGCCACATGGGCCACAGCGGCGGCCCGTCGGCCAGCGGCCGGAACTCCTCACGCAGGGCGAACCCGTGCCGCCGGTAGAACGGGATGTTCGACTCCTTGGACGACTCCAGGTAGGCCGGCAGTCCGTCGGCGTCGCACCGGTCGAGCACCGGCTGCAGGACGGCCGAGCCGTGCCCCCGGCCCTGGTGGTCGGGGTCGGTGCCCAGGAGGTAGAGGTACCAGTGGGGCTCCCTCGGATGGACCCTGCGCATGGCCTCCTGCAGCCGCATGCCGACCAGGGAGCGCGAACGGAACACCGCCAGCTGTCCCGGCCCGTGCATCGCCTCGCGCCATCGGTCCACCCGGTGACCGGGCGGTGCCCACACGGCCACCGAGGTGACCCCCGGCGTCACCCAGGTGGTGGCCAGGTGGTCGAGGGCCGTCACCCGGAAGACGTGCGGGACACCGCCGTCTTCCACCGCCGGTCGTCGGGCACCAGCCACCGCCACACCGGATCGTCGCCGAACGCCCGGGTGTGGGTGACGCCGATGGCCCGGACGTCGTCGCGGGTGGCCGGCCGGGCCGCCATCGGTTCAGGGGTGGGCACCGGGTGCTCCCGCGCCGGGTGCGGTCCGGACCGGATGGTGGGACATCCCCCGACTGTAGACACCACGATCGTCGGCCACCGGGGAGGGCCGCGCCTTACCGGGTGGGTCCGTCGTCGTGCGGCCCGGCACGTCGGGTCCTCGACCGACTCGCTCCGGACGCCCCGTTGTTCGTCCTCGACCTCGAGCAGGGTCTCCTTCGGGGCCTCCTCGAGCATCATCAACGACGCCGCCGCCCCGGGGACGGCCCGCAGCAGCTCGTCGAGCTTGCGCTGGGTGGCCGCCTGCTCGCGGCTCTGGGTGTGCTGGATGGTGAACACCATCATCAAGGTGAGGGCGGCCACCGTCACCTCGAAGGCCACCACCCAGCCGCCGGGGAACCCGAGCACCGGCCCCGACGACCAGGAAGCTCACCAGGAGGACCACGTCCCGACACGGCCACCACGGGCATGGAGCTGTAGTGGTCGATGCGGTAGAGGACCTTGCTCACCAGGGGGAGCTGGGCGGTGCGCCGCGAGATGTGCCGTTTCGGGGCCGGCGCCTCTTCCGGTAGTCGGGCGGTCATCTGGGACGAGGCTACCCGCCCGTCCCGCTCCGGCCGGCGACACGCGGTCCGGGCACCACCCGGCGTCGCGCCCGTCGCTACGCTCCACCCGTGATGCCCGGCACCTCCCGTCGGCTGGACGGTCCAGCCACGATGATCCACGACCCCCGGCGGGCCCTCCCCGACGGCTGGGTGGCGTACGGCGTCACGGGGCTTCGGCCCGTTCACCACCGAGCTGACCCTGATCGGGCGAGGACGGCGTGGAGGCCGTGTGGAGCTCGCGCCACCACCGCAAGCGGTCCGCGTCGCCCGACGGATCGACCTGGTGGGCGCCCCGCGCCCTCGGGTGGTGGATGGGCGTCCTGTTCGCCATCGGCTCGGCCTGCTTCGCCGTCGCCGCCCTCCCCGGCTTCGCCTCCCGATGCGGGGCGGTCACCGACGACACCGTCTACTTCGTCGGCTCCCTCTTCTTCACCACGGCCGGGCTGCTGCAGTACGGCACAGGTGGTCGGTGCCGACGATCCCGCCCTGCACGGGGCCGGGCACCGCCTCCGGCGGCTGGCCTCCTGGTCACCCCACCGGATCGACTGGCTGGCCGCCGCCGTCCAGTCGGTCGGGAACGTGTTCTTCAACATCAGCACCATCCACGCGCTGACCACGTCGGCCACCAGTGCCCAGGCACTCAACCACGCCATCTGGCGGCCCGACGCCCTGGGGTCGATCTGCTTCCTCGTCTCCAGCTACCTCTCCTTCGCCGAGGTGTGCCACGGTTCCGTGGCGATGGCTGCCCGGTGACCTGTCCTGGTGGATCACGGTGGGGAACCTGGTGGGCTCGGTGGCCTTCGGCGTGTCGGCCGTGGCCTCCAAGTTCGTCAGTGCCGACGAGTTGCGCAGCGCCGGCTGGACGACGCTCGGCACCTTCGTCGGCGGCCTCTGCTTCCTCGGGGCCTCCATCCTGCTGCTCCCCGAACGCACCCGGCAGGCGGACACCGAGGAGTCCGCGGCCGCCGACGTCCTGATCCCGGCCGCCTGATGCGACGGTCCCGATCCACCCGGCAGGATCGGCCGGGGTGTGGATGCCGCATCGACCCAGCCCAGTGCCGAATTCCACCGGGCAGGGCCGGTCGGCCGGGCGGGGGTGGCTGGAATCGGGGCCCCGTACCTGCTTGGCTCAAGGAGCAGCCGCAACCGGCCGATAGGTCCCTCACTGCCCCGGGCAGCGGTTCCGCGCGCACGGTCACCGATCCGTTGTGACACGAGGTCTCACCGAACGATAGGTAGAGCGACGTGGAAGATTCCGTCGAACAGGATGGAGAGGTCGCACGACTCCGCGCCGGCGACACTCGGTCCTGGGAGACGCTCTACAGACGGGTGTACCCATCGATGCTTGCCTATGCCGAACGCCGGGTCGGGTCCAAGGAGGAGGCGCAGGACGCCGTCTCCGAGGCCATGACGCGGACGGTCGCCGGCATGGACCGCCTGGCCGACACCGGTGCCACGCCCGAGGCCTGGCTGTTCGGCGTGCTCCGCCACGTGGTCCTCGACCGGCAGCGCAGCTCCTACCGCCGCCGTGACCTGCCGGTCCGCCGCGAGATCGCCCCCGACGGGCCGCTGGAGTCGATCGTGGTCGGCGACGAGCAGGACGCCGTGCGGACCGCCTTCACCCAGCTGCCCGACCGCGACCGCGAGCTCCTCGAGCTCCGGGTGGTGGCCGGGCTGAGCTCCGACGAGGTCGCCTCCATCCTCGACATGCGACCCGGTGCCGTGCGCACCGCCCAGGCCCGGGCCCTCGACCGGCTGCGCACCATCCTGGCCCGGTACCGAGGAGGTCGGGTCGTGATCCTCACCGTTCGACGACGACACGCTCCTCGACGTACTCGGCGAGGCGCTCGCCCCCGAGCCCGTCGAGCCCGGGCCCGAGGCGCTGGCCGCCCTCGCACCAGGCCCTCGCCGACCGACCGGACGCGCCGGGGTACGCCGTCGATCCGACGACCTGGCCGCCGTGCTCCCCTTCGCCCCGCCGGCCGGCCGGCGACCCGCCGGTCCGCCACCTGGGCCGGGCTCCACCGCCTGCGCCACCCGGTGGCCGCGGCGGTGGCCGTCGGCGTGCTGGCCACCAGCGGCGTGGCCGCGGCCGGCGTCGCCACCGACCACCTGCCCGGCCCCACCCGGTCCGTCGCCTTCGCCCTCGGCCTGCCGGTGACCTCGCCGTCGCTCGAGGCGGCCCGGGGCACCATGGACCAGTTGCGGGTGGCCCTGGCCGCACACGACGTCGCCCAGGTCCGCGCTTCGGCCACCTCCTGCGCTCCCAGCTGGCCGGACTGGCGCCCGCCGACCGGACCCAGATCGAGGCGTCGGCCGGGGTGCTGTTGACCCAGGCGTACGCCTTCCTGTTGGCCGAAACGGGCACCGGCTCCGCCCCGGGCTCGAGCCAGAGCCCGTCGGGTGGCACGGGACAGGGTCCGTCGGACTCCTCGGGCTCGTCCCGATCGGGGACGTCGGGCGGTTCCGGCACCTCCGACGGTGGGGGGACGACGTCCTCCGACGGCGGCTCGACCCCCGGAACCGGACGGTTCCTCCAGCGACAGCACACCCGGGACGTCGGGCTCCTCGGACGGGAACTCCGGTGGTTCGGGATCGACGGGTCGACCGGAACGACCGACGGCCCTCCCCAGTCGACCCCGGGATCCACCACCCCCCCGCGGACGACCCAGCCGGGGGACGACGCCACGACGGCGGGACGGACGACCGAGCACGAAGTCGAACTCGGCCACCACCCAGCCGGGACGGCACGGCACGGTCCGCTACCGCGTCGGGCTGACCGGGACGGGCACCGGCGGCCCGGGTCGCCCGGGTCAGCCTCCCCCGTCACGAACACGTACCGCCAGGCGTAGACCGGGCCGTCGTCGTCCAACACGTAGACCCCGCCCCGCTCCTCGACCCGAGCGGCGGCGGGAACGTCTCCAGACGGCTGATGGAGGGCCCGCCCTCGCAGCGGAGCAACAGCTGGTCGCCGACCCGGACCTGCCCGGCGTCGAGCAGGGGTCGGTACCACTCGGGCGAATGCGTGGCCCGGGCACCGTCGGGGCCGACCGGGGACCCGGTCACGCCCACACCGTCCACTCGGCCCGCCACCGGTCGGTGCCCGTCCGGGCCGCATCGGTCTCCATGCCGGCAACGTACCGGATCAGGGCCCGTCGACGAACCCCGACGCCGGGCCACCACCGAGGAGGGAGGCCGCCTTCTCGACGGCCCGACGGGCCCGGGTGATCCGCTTCTCCTCGGCGGTGAGGTCCGGGTCGGGTCACCCCCGGCCCGCACCGCATCGGCGTTGCGGCGCAGCCGATCCAGGGCGGCGTCGGCCAGGTCCTCGGCGATCGACTCCAGGCGCCCGGCCATCTCCTCGAGGTCGGCCACGGTCAGCGGCCGGCGACGACGTCGATCTCGATGACCTCGAGCGTCGCCCTCGGCATGGCGGGCCCGGAGGACCTTCTTGTCGAACTTGCCGACACTGGTCTTCGGCACCTCGGCGATGATCGACCACCGCTCGGGCAGCCACCACCTGGACACCCGGGGCGTCAGGAAGACCAGCAGGTCGTCCGGCGTGGTGGCCGACCCCTCCTCCAGCACGACGGCCACCAGCGGCCGCTCGCTCCACCGCTCGTCGGGCACGGCGATCACCGCGGCCTCGACCACGTCGGGATGGGCCATCACCTCGTTCTCGAGCTCCACCGAGGAGATCCACTCGCCGCCGGACTTGATGACGTCCTTGCTGCGGTCGCTGATCTGCATGTAGCCCAGCGAGTCCAGCGACCCGATGTCCCCGGTGCGCAGCCACCCGTCGTGGAACCGGTCCGGGCGACGGGTCGCCGTAGTAGGACCCGGTGATCCAGGGGCCCCGGACCTCGAACTCCCCCACCGACTCGCCGTCGTGGGGGAGCACGGTCGCCGTCGTCGCCGCAGATGCGGACCTCGACGCCGGGCACGATCCGCCCGGTCTTCGCCCGCCACTCGATCTCCTCGTCGGGGGCGGCCTGGCGGGGCGGGGTGGCCAGCGAGCACAGCGGGCTCGTCTCGGTCATGCCCCAGCCCTGCACCATCTCGACCCCGAGCTCGTCGCGGAACCGCTCGATGAGCTGGCGGGGCACGGCCGCACCCCCGGCGGTGATCATCCGCAGGCACGACAGGTCGACCGGATTGGTCTGGGCGTACCGCAGGAGGTCGCTCCAGATGGTGGGCACCCCGGCCGAGAGGGTCGGCCGGAAGCGGTCGATGATGGCGGCCAGGGGAGCCGCCTGGAGGTACTGCTGGGGCATGATCAGGTCCGCCCCGGTCAGGAAGCCGCCGTACGGCGTGCCCCAGGCGTTGGCGTGGAACATCGGGACGATCGACAGCACCCGGTCCCGCTCGTTGATCCCGAGGGATCCGCCCGAGGTGATGGCCATCGTGTGCAGGAAGGTCGACCGGTGGCTGTAGACGACCCCTTTCGGGTTGCCGGTCGTGCCCGACGTGTAACACATGGCCGCGGCCTGCCGCTCGTCGAGTTGCGGCCAGTCGTAGCCCGGCTCCTCGGCGGCCAGCAGCGCCTCGTAGTCGAGGGTCTCCCCGAGCGCCGACGTGTCGCCGTCCCCCACCACGACGATGTGGCGGACGGTCGGGATCTGGTCGCGCACCCGGGCCAGGAGGCCGGCGATGGAGGCGTCGCAGATGATGACCTGGTCCTCGGCGTGGTTGATGACGTAGGCCAGCTGCTCGGGGAACAGCCGCAGGTTCAGGGTGTGGAGCACCGCCCCCATGGCCGGCACCGCCAGGTAGGCCTCGAGATGGGTCTGGTTGTTCCACAGGAACGTGCCGACCCGGTCCGAGTCGCCGATGCCGAGACGGCCCGAGGGCCTTGGCCAGCTGCTCGGACCGCCGGGCCACCTCGGCGAAGGTGGCCTCGACCGACTCGCCCTCCGGGTCCGACGATGGTCACCACCCGGCTGGCGCCGTAGACCTGCTGGCCGTGGCGAAGGATGCCGCTGATCAGGAGCGGCCCGTCCTGCATGGTGCTGAGCATGGTGCTTCCTCCCCGTCCGCCGCCGGCGGGCGGACGCCCGAGTGTACCGACCGGGGGTCACCGGAACCGTGCCCGACCGGCCGGCCCGCCCTAGCCTCGGGCGCATGGAGCCCGACCCCGCCGTCGACGCCTACCTGGACGCCCTTGCCGGTCCGCGAGCGCGACCACGCTGTCGGCGTGGCGCGCCCTCTGCCTCGACCTGCCCGGACGGCTTCGTCGAGGGCATCCGCTACGGGATGCCGTGCTACGTCCCGGGCCGGCGAGCCGGAGCTCGCCTTCGCCGCCCAGAAGCGCCACCTCTCCCTCTACCTGATGCGCACCGACGTCATGGCCGCCCACCGTCACCGCCTGTCCGGGCTACTCGACCGGCAAGGGCTGCATCCGGTTCCCGACGCGACCGCACCGAGCGACCTCGGACCTGGTGGCCGACCTCGTCCGGGCCACCGGTGCGTCGTCGGGCACCGTCTGCTGACCCCGTCCCCGGGGGCCTGACCGTCGACCCGTGCCGGCGTCGACCGCCGGGCCCACCCGCCACCTGGGCCGCTCGCTCCCTACTGCACCCGATAGGGACGACTCCGTGTGACGCGGGCCGCCCGGCGACGATGTAGGGGGTGCAGGAACCGCTTGCCACCAGTCCGGACGCCGGCAACGAGGGGACATCGATCACCATAGACACCCGACAAACACGCCCACTATTGTCACTCTCAGTAGCAACGGCATCACCATCCGTGATCATCGGGCAGGATGAGAGGACGGACACACCATGCCACTGCCTCTGAGCAATCTCGCCGTAGCCGCACTGGCCGTCGGCGGCCTGGCCACCGGGGTGACCACCGCGTCGGCCTCCACCCCGTCACCGAGGGCCGCCGCAGTGGCCGCCGAACAGGCCCAGGAGCAGCAGCTCCGGAGCCGACATCGCCGGCCTGGCGTCGACCGAGCAGCACCTCCAGGTCCACCCTCCGCAACCAAGGCCCACCGGTCTGCCGACGCCCGCAGTCCGCCCCGACCTCCGCCCCGTCGTCCGGGATCGGCACCCGCATCCGGCCACCGCTCCCGCCGGGCGTGGAGCGCACCGCCGACCACCGGCCGGCCGGGGCCGGCACCGGCACGTGGACCGAGCCGTCGTCAGGCGCCGGGGGGTCACCGTCGACCACCTCCGAGCCAACGAGCCGACCACCGAGCCGACCGAGGCCACCGAGCCGACCACGACGACCGCGCCGCCGACCACCACCACGGTGCCCCCGTCCACCACCACGACCGACCCGCCCGCGCACGGGGCGGCGGTGGCCAAGATGACTGACCCCGTCCACGCCGCAGCGGGTCGACCCGCAAGCGCAAGAGCGTGGTCTCGTCCTCCGTGGTGGCCGCGGCCACCGCCGGGGTCACCGGCATCACCATGGCCTGGGCCGTCGGGACGACCCCCACACCGGACGCCTCGGCGGGCGACCGCGGCCAAGGTCTCCAGTCAGATCGCCGCCGACAAGGCGGCCATGGCCCAGCTCCAGCAGAGCATCGCCGCCACCCGTGGGCAGCTCTCGGCACTCGGTGGCGTCAACATCCCGGCCGGTCCGACCACGCCCGGCACACCGGGCGCCCCCGGGACACCCGGCACCACCGCCGTGACCGGGGCCGCCGGGGCCGCCGGCTCACCCGGGTCGACCTCGGGTGGCAGTGCGTCCGGCAGCGTCGCCTACTCGGGCACCAGCGGGACGACCGGTTCGAGCGGCGGCGCTCCCGCCGCCGGGTCGTCGGGCGGAGCGGTCTCCAGCTCGGGTGGCTCCTCGGGCGGAGGCGGGTCCCCGGCTCCCGCGCCGGCCCCCGCGCCGGCCCCGACGGCGCCACCGGTGACGGCACCGCCCGCGACCAGCCCGCCGCCCACGAGCCCCCCGCCGGTGACCGTCACCACCCGGGCCTCCGGAGCCTGACCATGACCGTCTCGCGGACCGATGTGACGGTCGGCGTCCTGGGTGAGGTCCGGGCCATGGCCTCGGACATCACCCTCTACGGACATGCGACCGTCGACCCGCCGGACCCGGACCCGGTGGTGGACCAGGCCCTGTCCGTCTTCACGTCGGTCCACGAGGCGTGCACCCGGTTCGACCCCGACAGCCCGCTGATGCGGGCCAATGCCCGCCCCGACGAGTGGCACACGGTGCCCCTGGTCCTGTTGGCCGCCGTCCGCGAGGCCCACCGCGCCTACCAGCGCACCGACGGTCGCTTCGACCCGCGGTCTTCGGGGACCTGGTGCGCCTCGGCTACGACCGCAGCCTCCCCTTCACCGACGGTGGCGTCACCACCGACGGGGTCGACACCTCCCGGGCGTCCGCTGCCCCGGTGGACGCCCCGCCTCCGCTACGGACGGCGACCCGAGCTCCACCTCGGTGGGATCCCGATCGACCTGGGCGGCATCGGCAAGTCGCTGGCCGTCCGGTGGGCCTCCGAGGAGCTCCAGGAGCACTTCGAGGACTTCCTGCTCGATGCCGGGGGCGACTGCTACTGCGAGGGCACCGGTCCCGAGGAGGACGGCTGGCGGGTGGGCGTCGAGGACCCGTTCGGCGGTGCGCTGCCGGTGGCCGTCCTGGCCCTCAGCGACAAGGCCTGCGCCACCTCGTCGACCAAGGTGCGCCAGTGGCGGGCCGGCGGCCGGGCCGCCCACCACCTGATCGACCCGACGACGGGACGCCCCGGCGGCGACGGCCTGGTGGCGGTTACCGTGGTCGACGCCGACCCGACCCGGGCCGAGGTCGCCACCAAGTACCTCTTCCTGGGCGGGGCCGACGGCGATCGACGAGGCGGCCCGCACCCGCCGCACCGCCGCACTGTGGGTCACCACCGACGGGACCATCGCCACCAGCCCGATGATGGACTCCTTCGTCATCTGGCGGGCCGGATGACCGCACCCACTCCCACCTCCATGGCACCGACCGGGCTCCCGCCCCGTCGGGTGCCCGAGCTCGACGCCACCCACGTCGGTCCGGTCGGGGCGTCGGGGACGGTCGCCGTCCCCGACGCCGACTGGACGACCGCCCCCTTCGAGCCGGGGATCGACCGGACGGGCACCCGCAGCCCGCAGCCGGTGCTGGCCCCGCCGAGACGGACGGCGGCCGAGCTGGGCCGCCTGGTCGTCGTCCTGGCCGGCGTGCTCCTGGTGTCGTGGGCCATCGGCCGGCTCACCGGAACCCAGGGACGCACCCTGGTCCACAACAAGATGCTCCCGTGGATCCTCGGCCGGGGGCTGGGCGTCGCCGCCTACGTCTCGCTGACCGCCATGGTGGTGCTCGGCCTGTGGCTGCGCCACCCGTGGCGGGCCCGGTTCCGACGGCCGTCACCGGCCGACCATCCTGTGGGCCCACGTCGCCCTGGCCGCCTGCCACCATCACCCTGGTGGCGGGACACCTGACGGCACTGGCCCTCGACGAGTACGCCGGGGTCGGCTGGTCGGGGGCCTTCGTGCCCTGGGGTGCGTCGTTCAAGACGACCGGGGTCGCCCTCGGCACCATCGGTCTCTACGGGCTGGTCCTGGTCATCGGCACCGCCGCGCTGGCCGGGTCGATCGGCCGCGCCGCCTGGTTCCCCATCCACTCGGTGTCGGTCCTGGTGTTCTGCATCTGCCTGGTCCACGGCGTCATGTCCGGGAGCGACGGTGCCACCCTGCGCTGGGTCTACGTGGCGTCGGGCGTGATCGTCCTCGTCCTCCAGTTCACCCGCTGGCTGGTCGGCACCTTGGCCCGCGGCCCCGAACTCCTGGTCGAATGACCGTCGTCCACGACCCGGCCGTCGACCGGGACACCGCCGCGACCGCCGTCGTGGGAGGCCGAGCCGGTCCGCATCGGCGGCCTGGGCGACCCCGACACCCTGCTCCTGTCCGGCCCCCGTGCCACGCCCGAGGGAGAGGACCTGGCCGGCCACCTCACCCGGTGGGGGCACCTCCCGGACTTCGACGGCACCCAGGTCGGCGCCCTGCTGCGGGACAGCCGGCTCGAGGGTCGGGGCGGCGGCGGGTTCCCGCTCTCCCGCAAGGTGGAGACGGCCCGGCTGTCCCCCGGGCGACCCCTCCTGATCATCAACGCCAGCGAGAGCGAGCCGGCCAGCCGCAAGGACCGGGTGCTGTGCTCACAGCGTCCCCACCTGGTCCTCGACGGTGCCGCCCTGGTGGCCCGCTCGCTCGGCGTGGACGAGGTCATCGTCCACGCCCACCGGGGCGGCGCGTCGCCCTCCGGCTCGCTCTCGCTGGCCATCGCCCTCCGGAGCGCCGCCCGCCTGGCCGACCCGGTGTGGCGGCTGTCGGAGGGGCCCGACCGCTACGTCTCCGGCGAGTCCTCGGCCGTCGCCTCGTACGTCGACGGCGGCGAGGCCCGCCCGCACTTCGCCACCCGGCCCCTGGCCATCGCAGGGCCCGTCGGGCCGGCCCACGGTGGTCACCAACTGCGAGACGGTGGCCCAGCTGGCCGTCATCGCCCGGGTCGGGCCGGTGGCCTGGAACGCGCTGGGGGCGCCGTCCTCCCCCGGACCCCGCCTGATCACGCTGGTCGGTGCCGTCGCCCACCCCGGCCGGGTGCTCGAGCTCACCGGTCCGGGCACCATCGGCGACCTCCTGGTGGCCGACGGGGTGCTGGCCCCTCCGGCCGCCGTCCTGGTCGGCGGCTACGCCGGGACGTGGATCCTGGGCGAGGAGGCCTGGCAGACCCCGTTCTCCCGTCAGTCGCTCGACTGCGTCGACGCCGCGCCGGGCTGCGGGATGGTCGGGGTGCTGCCCCACGACGCCTGCGCCCTCAACGAGACGGCCCGCATCGTGCGGTACCTGGCCGGGGAGTCGGCCGGGCAGTGCGGCACCTGTGTGGCCGGGCTGCCGCAGCTCGCCGACTCCATGGAGGCGCTGGCCCGCGGCTCGTTCCGGCGCCGGGGTGTGAAGCGGATGACCGCCCTGGCCGACACCATCCTCGGCAGCGGCGCCTGCGGGCACCCCGACGCCGTGGTCCGGCTCATCCGGTCGACCCTCGACGTGTTCCAGGACGACGTGGTCCGCCACCTGGCGGGCAGCCCGTGCCGGGGGTCGGACCACTCGCCGGTCCTGTTCGTGCCGGACGCCACCCCCGGGCCGCTCATCGACGGGAGCGAGTGGACGTGAGCGTCACCGTGCGGATCGACCCGACCCTGTGCCGGGGCCACGCCATCTGCGCCCTGTTCTTCAGCGACGGGGTCGAGCTCGACCAGTGGGGCTTCGGCCGGGTCGTGGACGACCGGGTCGACTCGGCGCGCCTCCTGCGCCGGGCCCGCCGGGCCGCGGCGGCCTGCCCGAACGGGGCCTTCGTCATCCACGACGATGCCGAGGCGCCCGCGGTGGGCGTCGACGCCACCGCCTGACGCGCCGCCGGGGACGGGACGCCTCGGCGCGGAATCACCCCTTGCCGTCCCGCATCTCCCATGATGGACTGAACCCGCTCGGGCTCGACGCCCGACGCCCGCCCCACCGGGTCACCGGACCGGGACACCTCTGAGCCCTCCGCTCACCACCTCCCCTCCGACCGAGGAGCCCCATGGGCAAGCTGGTGGGCGCCGTCGCCCTCTGCTGATCCTGTTCGTCGTCCTGTCCGTGACCGTCCTGGTGTCGGCGGTGTCCGGGGGTGCGCCCCCCGCTCCCGGGCCCTCCGGCTCCGGTTCGGGTGCCGCCCCGTCCGGTGTCGACCGCTCCCCGGCCCTTCCGGCCGGATGGGCCCAGATGGACCAGGCCGCGGCGGCCACCTGTCCCGGACTGCCGTGGACGGTGCTGGCCGCCATCGGCACCGTCGAGTCGGGCAGCGGTCGCTCCACCGCACCCGGGGTGGCCTCGGGGGCCAACGCCGCCGGGGCCGAGGGGCCGATGCAGTTCGAGCCGGCCACGTTCGCCGCCTACGCCACCGTGGGCCCCGGCGGTGCCCGTCCGCCCGACCCCTACGACCCGGTGGACGCCGTGTACACCGCAGCCACCCTGCTGTGTGCCGACGGTGGCGGCGGCCCGGCCGCCGGGCTGCGGGCGGCCGTGTTCGCCTACAACCACGACGACGTCGTACGTGAACACGGTGCTGACCCTGGCGCTGGCCTTCGGTGACGACCCCGGGGTCGACGGCGCGGTGGTGGCCGAGCTCCAGTTCGCGGCCGACCAGATCGGCACGCCCTACCGGTGGGGCGGGACGGGAGCGGGCGGGTTCGACTGCTCGGGACTGAGCCAGGCCGCACTGGCCCATGCCGGCGTCCAGATCCCGCGTGTGGCCCAGGACCAGTTCGCCGCCGGTCCCCCGCTGGCCGACGGGGCCACCGTCCGCCCGGGCGACCTGGTCTTCTTCGGGTCGGGTCCCGGTGCCGTCGACCACGTCGGGCTCTACGTCGGAGCCGGGCTGATGGTCGACGCCCCGCACACCGGTGCCCTGGTCCGGGTGGAGTCGGCCGGCTGGTCGGGACTGGTCGGCGCCACCCGACCGGCGTGAGCGCAGCATGAGAGCCGACGACGTTGTGGTGGCCGAGCTCCGGTTCGCGGCCGGTCAGAGTGGCACGCTCTACCGGTGGGCGGAAGGGGATGGGTGGGTTCGACTGCTCGCGACTGAGCCAGCCGGCCCTGACGCGTACCGGCGCCCCATCCCGCGTGTGGACCTGCACCAGTCTCACCGCCGGTCCTCTCGTTGGCCGACGGGGCCACCATCCGCGCGAGCGACCTGGTCTTCTTCGGGTCAGGGCATGCCACCGTCGATCATGGCGAGCTCTACTTCGAAGCTGGGCTGATGATCGAGGCACCTGGCCCCAGACAGAACCGACGTATAGGACTGCCCTTCAGCCTCGAAGTCCGAGTTGCGTAGATATCCCAGGCACTTCGGGGATACCCCCTAGTCGATGCTGAACCAGGCCCGCACCCGGGCCTCGTGGTCGACGTACGGCTCGCCGGAGAGGTCGACCACCACGCGGTCGATGGTGCCCCCGGTGAAGGGGAACGGTGCGGCGTACTCCGGCGTCACTGCAGACGCACTGTCGCGCCCTACGCAGATGCCGTCGCCCGTGATGCAGAAGTAGCCCGGTTGGGTGACGATCTGACCCTGGCCGACCTTCTGGTTGTCAATGAAGAGCGCAAGCGTCCCCTCGGTGCCTGGCATGTCCGGGTTTGTGCTCGGGCCGGTGGCCTCGAACTGTGCTGCGAGGACATGGCTACCGGGGCTGAGGTCCTGCTCGGCCACCACGTCCTGGAGGACGGTGCCCACCCAGTTGAAGGTGTAGCGGAGCTTCCCGTCCTTCACGTAGAGGCTGTGGCCACCCGGCACCCCACCGGCGGCGAAGATCACACCGGCAACATCCTCCGATTCGATCCGCACGCCGGCGGCGATCGTGTAGGACCGACCCGGGATTGCCGGGCCCGCCGACTCGGGCACCTCTGCGCAGTTCGGGTAGAAGACGTACTGGTCACGGACGGGGCCACCCCGTGGGCGCTCAGCCAGGACCTGTTCCAGGGCATTGCGGTCGTCGAGTGGCAAGCCGTTGTAGATGCCGGCGTAGTAGAACCACAGGCTCTTGAGCTGCTCCAGTTGACCGGGGTGGTCAGCGGCCACATTGATGGACTGGGACCGGTCGGAGGCGAGGTGGAACAGCTCCCACTCGTCCTTCTCGAAATTGCCCCAGCTCGACAGGGGCGGGTGCACCGTCGAGGCCAGCCACCCTTCGTGGTAGATCGACCGTTGGCCGAGCATCGTGTAGAACTGCGTGCTCTTCCCGGGGACCGAGGGGTCGGTCAGGGCGGCGGCGAAGCTCTCCCCCTCGATCGGGCTCTGCAGGTAGCCCTTGATCATCTCGGGTGGCTCGATCTCCAGGAGCTCGTAGATGGTCGGCACGAGGTCGACGGCGTGGACGTACTGCTGGCGGGGCTCGGCCGACGCCGGGATCCGGGCCGGCCACGAGATCGATGCACATGTCCGCCACGCCACCCTCCTCGCCGGCCCACCGCTTCCAGTACGGGAACGGCGTGTCGAAGGCCCAGGCCCAGCCGGTGTTGTAGTGGTTGTTCGAGGCCGGGGTCCCCAGTTCGTCGATGTGCGACATGGTCGTGGCCGTGGTGTCGGGGACGCCGTTGAAGAACCGCCACTCGTTGAAGCTGCCGTTGGGTCCCCCCTCGCCGCTGGCCCCGTTGTCGGACACCACCACGATCAGGGTGTTGTCGATCTGGCCCGACTCCTCCAGGTAGTCGATGACCCTCCCGAGGCGGTCGTCGTTGTAGGAGATGTAGCCGGCGAACACCTCGGCCATCCGGGCGAAGAGCCGCTGCTCGTCGGCGGTGAGGGTGTCCCAGGGCCGTACGGTGTCGAGCAATGGCCAGGGCTGGCCGTCGGGACCGGTGCGCCCAGGCTCGCCGTGCGGGTTGATCGGCGAGAGTTGCGTCCCCTCGGGCAGCAGGCCCAGCTCGATCTGCCGCTGCAGGATGCCGGCCCGGATGGCCTCGTAGCCTTCGTCGAAGACCCCCTTGTACCGGTCGGCCCACTCCAGGGGGACCAGGTGGGGGGCATGGCCGGCCTGGGGGGCGAAGTACATGAAGAAGGGCTTGCCCGGATTGATGACCTTGGCGTCCCGAATGAACTCGACCGCCTTGCCGGCCATGTCGTCGGCCAGGTGGTACCCGTCCTCGGGGCGACCCGGCGGTTCTACCGGGTGGTTGTCGTGGACGAGATCCGGGTAGTAGGAGTTGGTCTCCCCGCCGAGCCAGCCGTAGAAGCGCTCGAAGCCTCGCCCGAGCGGCCAGCGGCCCTTGTAGGCGGCCAGGTTGCATTCCTCGCCAGGTGTGAGGTGCCACTTGCCGAGGGCGTAGGTGTTGTAGCCACGCTCGGCCAGCACCTCGGAGATGAACCCGTTCTCGAACGGAATGCGGGTGGAGATCCCCGGGAACCCCGAGGCAAACTCGGCGACCGTGGCCATGCCGTTCGAGGTGGCGTTGCGCCCGGTCATGAGTGACGCCCGGCTGGGGGAGCACAGGGCCGTGGTGTGGAAGTTGGCGAACTTCACTCCCCTGGCGGCGATGCGTGCCATGTTCGGGCACTGGATGGGCCCACCGAACGAGTCCATGGTGGCGTACCCCAAGTCGTCCCAGGCGATGATCAGGACGTTGGGCGCGCCCTCGGGGGCCTCGGGGGCCAGGTAGGGACCCCAGTCGGGTACCGAGTCCCGGATGTCGACGGCGATCTTTCCTGCGAACCTCTTCGGCATGCGGGTTTCACCTCATTATCAGATTGGCCCCCAGGCCAATGTGGCCTGGAAGACGGGCACCACGCAAGCGGACCGAGCAGGGCAGGCTCCGCCGAAGGCCGGCTCTGCCTACGATCCAAAGCCGAGATGGGCACCAACTGCCCCTGCCCCTACTCAGTGAGTGCGTCGCGTTGCTGGCATCGATCACAGGCTTCCGTGCCCCACAGAGCGCAGTACTAGGAAGTCGGGCGGTTCTGTTCCGCCCGACGCACCAGGACGGCACGTTCGCCCGCATTCGCCGAACGCGCCGCGGCCTCGGTGAACGCCGCCATCGCCTGATCATGCCGCCCGGCCCGCTCGAACAGGTCCCCACGCACGCTCGGCACCAGCGGTGAGTCGCCGAGGGCGTCCTCGCGCACGTCCTTCAGCACGGCAAGCCCGGCGTCGGCCCCGAATGCCCGACCATGGGCGACGGCCCGGTTCACCTCGACGACGGGTCCGGGCGCCGTGCGGGACAGGACGTCGTAGAGAGCGGCGATCCTGTGCCAGTCCGTCTCCTCGGCGCGCTCCGCGCGAGCGTGCTGTGCTGCGATCAGGGCCTGCAGGAAGTAACGCCCGACCGGGATCCCGCAGGCCGCCAGCTCCTCCGCTCGCCCTAGGGCGGCCAGTCCCCGTCGGACGAGCACTTGGTCCCAAAGGCTTCGGTCCTGCTCCTCCAGCAGGACCGGGATCCCGTGCTCGTCGAGGCGGGCAGCCGTCCGCGAGCCCTGGATCTCGAGGAGGGCCAGCAGGGCTTGGGCTTCGGGCTCGTCGGGAGCGAGGTCGGCCAGCATCCGCGCCAACCGGGTGGACTCCTCCACAAGGTCCAGGCGCATCCAGTCCTCGCCAGTGGTGGCCGTGTACCCCTCGTTGAAAATCAGGTAGATGACGGCCATGACGTCGTTCAGCCGATCAGACCGTTCTGATCCCTTCGGCAGCTCGAACTCGGCGTGCGCCTCGGACAGGGTCTTCTTCGCCCGGGAGATCCGCTGCCCCATTGTGGACTCGGTGACGAGGAACCCCCGGGCGATCTCCGCGGTGGTGAGACCGCCGACGAGCCGCAGCGTGAGTGCCGCCCGGGACTCGGGCGTCAGCGTCGGGTGGCAGGATAGGAAGACGAGCCGGAGGACGTCGTCCTCGATGTAATCGATCTGGCTCTCGAGGTCGGGCACCGCCGCCGCATCCCTGTCCCGGGCACCGAGCTCGGCAACCTTGCGGCGCAAGATGTCGGCGCGCCGGAAATGTTCGATGGCGCGGCGCTTCGCCACGGTCATGAGCCAGGCGATCGGAATATCCGGCACGCCGGTTGCCGGCCATTGCTCGAGGGCAGCGACGAGAGCGTCCTGGGCCAGGTCCTCGGCGAGGCTGACGTCGCGGGTCATCCGGGTGAGGGCCGCGATGAGCCGTGCGGAATCGGCCCGCCAGACGGCATGGACGGCCCCGTTCGGGTCATCGGGTCGAGTCTGTGCCGGCACCATGCCAGCGTAGTGACGCGGACACAGACCTCCCGTCCGTCCTCCGCTCACCTCTGGCGCCGGGGGCGGAGGACGGACGGATGCGGTGTCAGGCGTCGGGTGCCTCCGGCCCGGTCGAGATCTGGCGAAGGGTGGAGATCACGGTGATCTCGGGCCAGTGTGTGGCGTGGAGCTCGGCGAATGACCGCTGGTCCTCGGCGGCCTCCTCGAGGCTCGGGTACTCCATGATTGCCCAGCCGCCGACAACCTCCTTGGCCTCGGAGTAGGGACCGTCGACACGCGTGACCTGACCTTGGCGGACGATGTAGTTCACGGCGTCCTCGGTCCCATAGAGACCGCCGCCATCGAGGAAAATTCCCCTGGCGGCCCGCTCACCGATGTACTCGTCCATTGCGTCGAACAGCGCCTGTGGCGGCGTCCCGACGCCTTCTTCCATCCTCACAAATCCCATGAATCGGGGCATGTCGATCACTCCTTGTCGTTGGTCGCTCATGAACTGCTTGCCATTGAGTCGAACGGAGATGCCGTTCTTCGACATCGATCACCGAAATTCCTCGGACCACAGTATGGGCATGGCCGAACGGGTTCGTCGGCGTCCCGGCCGACCGGTCGTGAACGTCGTGGATTGAGGGGCCTCCGTCACTTGTGCTGACGTCTGGACGGATCGTGTCAGACCAGATGGCGGAAGGCGTGCCCACGTCGGACCGAGGTGACCCGGCGTATTTCGCGGCCGAGTAGGTCTCCATGGCCAGCCGGAGGACCAATCGGTGAGTGCCACCTATCACCGGCTATGTCACACCACGACGACGTCGACCAGCCCCTCGAGCGATTCGAAGTCCGTGCCATTTCGGGTGTACAGCGGAAGGCCCTCGGAAGCCGATGTCGCCGCGATCAGGAGGTCAACCGCACGTGCTCCTCGAGCCTTACGTCCAGCGGCGGCGACGGCCGCATTGATGCGACCATAGGCACGGGCGGCCTCGGCATCGAAGGCAAGCGAGTCGAAGACAGCCTCGGCACGCTGGAGTCGATCCTGTCGACGTCCTCGCTCGCCGGGGTCATCCGTCGCGTGCGGGCCGGCCGCTGGTTCAGCCATAGTCAAAGAACTGATGGCAATCTCCCGTGGGAGCCGAGCGACATCGATGTTCTCGATGTCCATGACCACGGAGGTGTCGAGCAGCCCTCGAGGTGCCCTTACCGGATCAGCCACGGACGATCGGGTCCTGGCTGGAGAGCTTGTCGAGATCCGCGAAGAATCGACTCGCATCCACCGCTGGGGCCGTCCGGAACATCTCCACTGCCGCCTCTGCTGCAACGAAGCGATGACGACGAAGCGGCGTCAACTCTCCGACGGGCACGCCATTGCGGGTCACGACGAAGCTCTCGCCACGATCCAAATTCCCGCATGATCACGCCGCTCTCGTTCCGAAGTTCTCGCTGAGTGAGTTCCCTTGCCATGACCCAAGATGTAGCCCGCCGTGCTACACACTCCCAGCACAGGGCTCACCGGCTGCCCCGGAACGCCGGACATGCTCCGTGCCCTCGCACCCGGTGCTCAGTACCCAGCGGCCCGCTCCCCCAGATTCACGGCTCCGTTCCGGGCGCATTGCAGGCGCCCCGCACTCCGGTGCACGGGTCTAGGTGGAGTCGGCGGGCTCGTCGGGTCCGGTCGGAGCCACCCAATCGGCCTGATTCAGGCGTGCCGGACGACCGAGTGCGCCCGACAAAGGCTCGCGCCCACGCCCGGTCGGTGCGCGTCGTCCGCCGCTGACGTCTGACCGCGCCGGCACGGCGGTTCGCAATGGGAGGCCCTACGGCTGGGGCACGAACTCGACCGGCACGGCCTGGGCCTGCGACGGGGGTATCACCGGGATGGGCACGAACCAGACGGTGCCCGTTCCGCTGCAGGGGAGGGTGAGGGCCCGGGGCAGGGCCTTCACCTTGCCGTAGTGGGAGAAGGTGACCGTGGTGGCGGCGTGGGCACCCGAGCCACCGGAGGCGCCGGGGGGAGGGGCCCCGAAGAACACCCCGATGGTCGAGTCACTGCCGGTGTAGCCCAGCGTGGTCGCCGGCGCCGGGGGGAACAGCTGGTGGACGGAGAGGGTCTGTCCGCCGAGCGGGTGGCCGGTCTCTCCCGGGGTACTCGGTCCGAAGCAGGCCATCTGGATGGGGATGGGGACGACGGTGTTTCCGGCCGTCCCGTTGATCACCCCGGTGAAGTACTGACCCGGGCCGATCTTGTTGGCCGCTCCGGCCGGTGGAGCCACCACCGTCGCCAGGAAGAGCGGCACGCTCAGTGCCACCATCAACTTCAGTGCCGTCTTCACCATGGTCGCCTCCGTGAGATCGTCCCATCCATCGTGTACCTGGTTGAACGCTACGCCCGGGCGATTCGTTACGCTCCCGCCCAGCAGGCTGTCCGTACGACTCCGGTCGGCCCGCTCCCCGCCCGCTCAGACCCGCCGTTCCGGCTCCCGCCACATGGTGGTCACCGCCGGGCCGTCGTCGCCCAGGGTGAAGGTGCCCCGGTCGGCGAAGCCGACCGAGCGGTAGCGGACGAGGTTGGCCGGGTTGGTCGACTCCAGGTAGGCGGGCCTCCCCTCGGCATCGATGCGGGCCAGGTTGTCGGCCAACAGGGCCATGCCGAGACCTCGGCCCCGCTGGTCGGGCCGGGTGCCGAGCAGGCTCAGGTAGTAGTGCTCGGGTGCGCCCGGGTGGGCCTCCTCGAACGCCTCCCCCAGCACCGTGGCCCGCCAGGCGTCCGGGCCGAGCAGCTCCTCCCACAGCCCGTCGACCCGGGCGGCCTGGGCCGGGGCCAGCTCCGGCTCCCCCGGGGGGATCCACAGGGTGGCCGCACCGGCGTCGGGCGTCATCCACACCCAGCCGTAGTCGACCGCCCCCTCGAGGAGCAGCAGCCAGAACGCCCGCAGCTGGTCGGGCCGGCGGGCCGGATCGGGGAAGACCCAGGTCCATGCCGGGTCGGCGTCGAAGGCCCCGGCCAGGGTGCCGGCCACCTCCGACAGGTCGTCGGGTCCGGCGCGCCGTGCCTCCATGCCCCCATCATGCCCCGACCGGAACCGGCGCCGTCCGCCCGCCACCAGGGCGATCCGCTACCGCAGCGCCAGCTGACCGGGCCGGATCGGCGACGGCAGGGCGGTCTCCCCCATCAGGTGGCGGTCGACGGCCGCGGCGGCCGAGCGGCCCTCGGCGATGGCCCACACGATGAGGCTCTGCCCCCGGGTCATGTCGCCGCACACGAACACGTTCTCGACGTTGGTCGCCCACCGCTCGTCGGCGGCCACGCTGCCCCGGGCGTCGAGCTCGAGTCCCAGGTCGGCGACCACGCCGTCCGGCTCGGCGCCGAGGAAGCCCATGGCCAGCAGCACCAGTTGGCACGGGCAGCTCGAACTCGCTGCCCTCGACGGCGTGAACGACGGCCGGCCGTCCGGGCCGGTGGTCAGCTCGACCTCGTGGCCCCGCAGCCCGGCCACCGCGCCGGCACCGTCGTCCACGAACTCGTCGGTGGTGACCGAGAAGATGCGCTCGCCACCCTCCTCGAGGGCCGCCGAGGTGCGCAGGATGAGCGGCCAGGTCGGCCACGGGTTGTCCTCGGCCCGGTGGTCCGGGCGGCTCGGGCATGATCTCGAGCTGGTGGACGCTGAGCGCGCCCTGGCGGTGGGCGGTGCCCAGGCAGTCGGCCCCGGTGTCGCCACCGCCGATGATGACCACGTGCTTGCCCTCGGCGGTGACCGGCGCCTCGGCGAGCGTGCCCTCCTGGACCATGTTGGAGGGCTTCAGGTAGTCCATGGCCCGGTGGATGCCGTCGAGCTGGCGGCCCGTGGCCGGCAGGTCGCGGGGCAGGGTGGCGCCACCGGCCAGCACCACGGCGTCGAAGTTGGCCACCAGGTCGGCGCTGGGCACCACGGTGGCCCCCTCGGCCACGGCCCGGGGCACGTCCGGCGACGGCGACCCCACCGAGATCGCCGCACCGGAACTCCACGCCCTCGGACTCCATCTGGTCCAGCCGGCGGTCGAGGACCGCCTTCTCCATCTTGAACTCGGGGATGCCGTAGCGCAGCAGCCCGCCGGGGCGCTCGGCCCGCTCGTAGACGACCACCGTGTGGCCGGCCCGGCACAGCTGCTGGGCGGCGGCCAGGCCGGCGGGTCCCGAACCCACCACCGCCACCCGCTTGCCCGTCGGCGCGGCGGGACGGACCGGGTCCACCCAGCCCTCGGACCATGCCCGCTCGATGATCTCGTACTCGATGCGCTCGATGGCCACCGGGTCGTCGTTGATCCCGAGCACGCACGCCCCCTCGCACGGCGCCGGGCACAGGCGACCGGTGAACTCGGGGAAGTTGTTGGTGGCGTGCAGCCGCTCGATGGCCTCGGACCAGTCGTCGCGGTAGACGAGGTCGTTCCACTCGGGGATGAGGTTGCCGAGCGGGCAGCCCTCGTGGCAGAACGGGATGCCGCAGTCCATGCACCGCGCACCCTGCTCGGAGGCGGCCTCGGCCGGGAACGGCTCGTAGACCTCCTTCCAGTCGCGCAGGCGGACCGGCACCGGCCGGCGGGCCGGCAGCTTGCGGGGAACTTCAGGAACCCGCTGACGTCACCCACGGGACACCTCCATGACGGCCTCGTCGACCGACCGGCCGTCGGCGATGGCCTGCTCGGTGGCCTCCAGCACCCGGCGGTAGTCCGTGGGCATGACCGTCACGAACTGCTCCGCCTCGATGGTCCAGTCGGCCAGCAGCCGGGCGGCCACCTCGGAGCCGGTCTCCACCTGGTGGAGGTGGATCCGGTCCCGGAGCCAGATGCGGTCGTCGTGGCCGAGCGGCTCGAGGTCGACCATGTCGTGGTTGTAGACCCGGGACAGGTCGCCGTGGGGGTCGTAGACGAAGGCGACCCCACCGGACATGCCCGCCCCGAAGTTCCGGCCGGTCGGCCCGAGGACCACCACCCGCCCCCCGGTCATGTACTCGCAGGCGTGGTCGCCGACGCCCTCGACCACGGCGATGGCGCCGGAGTTGCGGACGCAGAACCGCTCCCCCACCTGGCCCCGCAGGAAGACCTCGCCCGCCGTCGCCCCGTAGAGGATGACGTTGCCGGCGATGATGTTCTCCTCGGCCGCGAAGGGCGCGTCCTCGGCCGGGGCCACGATGATCCGCCCACCCGACAGGCCCTTGCCCAGGTAGTCGTTGGTGTCGCCGAAGAGCCGCATGGTCACCCCCCTCGGCACGAAGGCCCCGAAGCTCTGGCCCGCCGAGCCCCGGAAGGTCAGGTCGATGGTGCCGTCGGGGAGGCCGGCCCCGCCGTGGCGGCGGGTGATCTCGTAGCCGAGCAGGGTCCCGACGGTGCGGTCGACGTTGGTCACGGCCACCTCGGCCGTCACCGGGGTGCCGTCCTCGATGGCCGGACGGCACGCCTCGAGGAAGCGGTGGTCGAGGGCCTTGTCGAGCCCGTGGTCCTGGTCGGCCACCCGGTGCCGCACCGCCCCCTCGGGGGCCTCGGGGGCCAGCAGGATGGGCGCCAGGTCGATGCCCGACGCCTTCCAGTGGTCGACGGCCGCGGCCGCGTCGAGCAGGTCGACCCGGCCGACGGCCTCCTCCAGGGAGCGCAGGCCGAGGGCGGCCAGGTACTCGCGGACCTCCTCGGCGATGTACTCGAAGAACGTCTCGACGAACTCCGGGGTGCCCGTGTAGCGCTCGCGCAGCACCGGGTTCTGGGTGGCGATGCCGACCGGGCAGGTGTCGAGGTGGCAGACCCGCATCATGATGCAGCCCGACACGACGAGCGGGGCGGTGGCGAAGCCGTACTCCTCGGCGCCGAGGAGGGCGCCGATGACCACGTCCCGGCCCGGTCTTCATCTGCCCGTCGACCTGGACCACGATCCGGTCGCGCAGGTCGTTGGCCATGAGGGTCTGCTGGGTCTCGGCCAGGCCGAGCTCCCACGGGATCCCGGCGTGCTTCTGGGAGGTCAGCGGGGTGGCCCCGGTGCCCCCGTCGTGGCCCGGAGATGAGGACCACGTCGGAGTGGGCCTTGGCCACGCCCGGCCGCCACCGTGCCGACGCCGACCTCGGCCACCAGCTTCACGTGGACCCGGGCGGTCGGGTTGGCCGACTTCAGGTCGTGGATGAGCTGGGCGATGTCCTCGATGGAGTAGATGTCGTGGTGGGGCGGCGGCGAGATGAGCCCGACGCCCGGGGTCGAGAACCGGGTCTTGGCGATCCACGGGTAGACCTTGTGGCCGGGTAGCTGGCCGCCCTCGCCGGGCTTGGCCCCCTGGGCGATCTTGATCTGGATGTCGTCGGCGTTGACCAGGTACTCCGACGTCACCCCGAAGCGGCCCGAGGCCACCTGCTTGATGGCGCTGCGCCGCGAGTCGCCGTTGGCGTCGGGGGTGAACCGGTCCGGGTCCTCGCCGCCCTCGCCGGTGTTGGACTTGCCGCCGAGCCGGTTCATGGCGATGGCCAGGGTCTCGTGGGCCTCGGCCGAGATCGACCCGTAGGACATGGCCCCGGTCGAGAAGCGGGCCACGATGGCCGACACCGGCTCCACCTCGTCGATGGGGACGGGGGGCAGGACGCCGGTGCGCAGCTGCATCAGGCCGCGCAGGGTGGCCAGCGCCTCGGACTGGTCGTCGACGGCCCGGGTGTACTCCTTGAAGACGCCGTAGCGCTTGGCCCGGGTGGCGTGCTGGAGCTTGAAGACGGTCTTGGGGTTGAAGAGGTGGATCTCGCCCTCGCGGCGCCACTGGTACTCCCCGCCGACCTCCCGCTCGCGGTGGGCCCGCTCGGCTCGGGCGGTCGAGGTGGGCCAGGCGGTGGCGGAGGGCCACCTCACCGGCCAGGACGTCGAGCCCGACGCCCCCGATCCGCGACACCGTGCCCGTGAAGTACTCGTCGACCACCTCGGTCGCCAGGCCGACGGCCTCGAAGACCTGGGCGCCGGTGTAGGAGGCGACCGTGGAGATGCCCATCTTCGACATCACCTTCACGATGCCCTTGGACGCCGCCTTGATGAAGTTCTTCTGGGCCTGGCGGGGGGTGACCCCGGTCAGCTGGCCCGAGGCGATCATGTCGTCGATGCTCTCGAACGCCAGGTACGGGTTGATGGCGGCCGCCCCGAACCCCTTCAGCAGCGCCATGTGGTGGACCTCGCGGGCGTCGCCCGACTCCACCACCAGGCCGACCCGGGTCCGGGCCTTGGTACGCACCAGGTGGTGGTGGACGGCGGCCACCAGCAGCAGCGAGGGGATGGGGGCGAGCTCGGACGTCGAGTTGCGGTCGGACAGGACGATCACGTCGGCCCCGTCGTCGATGGCCGCGCCGACCTGGGCGCGCACGTCCTCGATGGCGGCACCGCAGGGCGTCGCCGCCCCCGTCCACCGCGAACAGGCCGTCGACGGCGAAGGCCCGGAACCCCGGCGTCGTGCCGTCCTCGTTGACGTACAGGAGCTTGGCCAGGTCGTCGTTGTCGATGACCGGCATGGGGAGGATGATCTGGCGGCACGAGTCGGCCGACGGCTCCAGCAGGTTCGCCTCGGGCCCGAGGGTCGACGACAACGAGGTGACCAGCTCCTCGCGGATGGCGTCGAGCGGCGGGTTGGTCACCTGGGCGAACAGCTGGGTGAAGTAGTCGTAGAGGAGGCGCGACCGCTCCGACAGGACGGCGATGGCCGAGTCCGACCCCATCGACCCGATGGGCTCGGCCCCGGTCCGGGCCATGGGGGCGACGATGAGCCGGAGCTCCTCGTTGGTGTAGCCGAACAGCTGCTGGCGCCCGACCACCGAGGCGTGCTGCGGGGTGAGCATGGAGCGCGGCGGCAGGTCGTCGAGGTCGATCTGGCCCTGCTCGAGCCACGTGGCGTAGGGGTGCTCGGCGGCCAGGGTGTCCTTGATCTCGTCGTCGTCGACGATGCGACCGGCCTCGGTGTCCACCAGGAACATCCGGCCGGGCTGGAGGCGTCCCTTGCGGACCACCTTGGAGGGCGGGACGTCGAGGACGCCGACCTCGCTGGCCAGGACCACCAGGTCGTCGTCGGTCACCCAGTACCGGGCCGGGACGCAGGCCGTTGCGGTCGAGCACGGCGCCGATGACCGAGCCGTCGGTGAAGGCGACGGCGGCCGGGCCGTCCCACGGCTCCATGAGCGAGGCGTGGAAGCGGTAGAAGGCGCGCCGGGCCGGGTCCATGGTGCGGTGGTTCTCCCACGCCTCGGGGATCATCATCAGCACCGCGTGGTGGATGGGCCGCCCCCCGAGGTGGAGCAGCTCGAGCACCTCGTCGAAGGAGGCCGAGTCGCTGGCCCCGGGGGTCACGATGGGGAAGGCCCGCTCCAGGCCGGGCATGAGGTCGGTGGCGCACAGCGCCTCCCGGGCCCGCATCCAGTTCCGGTTGCCGGCCAGCGTGTTGATCTCGCCGTTGTGGGCCATGTACCGGTAGGGGTGGGCCAGCGGCCACGACGGGAACGTGTTGGTGGAGAAGCGCGAGTGGACGAGGGCCAGGCCGCTGACCACCCGTTCGTCGGCCAGGTCCGGGTAGAACTCGGCGAGCTGGTGCGAGGTGAGCATCCCCTTGTAGGTCACCGTGCGCGACGACAGCGAGGCGAAGTAGCACTCGTCGACCTCGTGCTCGGCCCGCTTGCGCAGGACGAAGGCCAGGCGGTCCACGGCCAGGGCGGGCACACCCGGGCTCAGCGGGGTCGACTCGCCCGGGGTGAGGAAGACCTGGTGCATCGACGGGCGGGCCGACTCGGCGATCGATCCGAGGGTGGCCGGGTCGACCGGCAGCTCGCGCCACCCCAGCACCTCGAGTCCCTCCTCGCCGGCCAGGCGCTCCACCTCGGCCCGGGCCTTGGCCGCCACCGGCCCGTCGGCGGACAGGAAGGCGATGCCGGTGGCGTAGCGACCCCGGCCGGGCAGGGGGAAGTCGACCACCTGGCGGTAGAACTCGTCGGGGATCTGGATGAGGATGCCGGCGCCGTCGCCGCTGTCCTCCTCGCTGCCGGTGGCGCCCCGGTGGGCCAGGTGCTCGAGGGCGCTGATGGCCTGTTGGACCAGCCGGTGGGAGGGGCGCCCGTGGAGGTCGGCCACCAGGGCGACCCCGCAGGCGTCGTGCTCGAAGCGGGGGTCGTAGAGGCCGGACGTGGGTGCCCGGGGAGCCGTGCGCGAGGGGCCGAACGCCACCGGGACGCGGGGCGCGGGCGTCGTGGTTCCTCCGTCGGCTGTAGGTGCACCGGTCGTCATCGGGTCGCTCCAGAAGAGAAGTGGATCTCCCCGCGTGGACGACGTTGGCCCTTGCGTGGTCCGACAACTCTACACGGTCGTCACGCCCAACCTCCAACCGGCACCCCCGCCACCAGGTTGGGGACCGCCGGCCGGGCCGCCGTAGCATGGCCCCATGGCGAGCACGGTCCCGTGGGAGTGAGCGACGGCCACGAGGTCGTGGTGGTCGGGGCCGGCATCGTGGGCCTGGCCGTGGCCTGGCGGGCGGCGGCCACCGGTCGCCACGTCACCCTCGTCGACCCCGATCCCGGCCGGGGTGCCACCTGGGCGGCGGCCGGCATGCTGGCCCCGGTGGCCGAGGCCCACTTCGGCGAGGAGGCCCTGGCGGCCCTCAACCTGGCGGCGGCAGCGGCCTGGCCCGGCTTCGCCGCCGACCTCGAATCGGCCTCGGGACGGGCCGTCCACTACCGGGCCGACGGCACCCTGTTGGTGGCCGGTGACCCCTCCGACCGGGCGGCCACCGACCGGGTCCTGGCGTTCCACCAGGCCATCGGGCTGTCCGCCTGCCGGCTCGGGGCCCGGGCCTGTCGGGAGTCCGAGCCCCTGCTGGCCCCGGGCATCAGCGGAGGGGTCGACCTGCCCGACGACCACCAGGTCGACAACCGGGCCGCCGTGGCCGCCCTGGTCGACGCCTGTCGGGCCGCCGGGGTCACCTTCGTGGCCGACCGCGTCACCCGGGTCGAGGTCGGGGACGGTCGGGTGCGGGGCGTGGCCCTGGCCGACGGCGGGTCCCTGTCCAGCGCCGCCGTCGTGGTGGCCGCCGGCAGTCGGTCGGGCGAGGTCGACGGTGTGCCCGACGGCGTGGCGCCCGCCGGTGCGCCCGGTCCGGGGTGTCACCGTCCGGCTCCAGGCACCCGAGGGGGTCCCCCGCCTCCGACGGACGGTCCGGGCCCTGGTCCACGGGCGCTCGTGCTACCTGGTGCCCCGCGACGACGGCGGTCTGGTGCTGGGCGCCACCATGGAGGAACGGGGTTCCGCCCTCGACGTGCCGCTGGGGGGCGTGGCCGACCTCGTCGAGGACGCCCGGCGGATCGTCCCCGCCCTCGACGAGTACTCGGTGCTCGAGCTGGCCCCGGGCCTGCGGCCCGGGTCACCCGACAACGGGCCGATCGTGGGCACCACCCCGGTCACCGGACTGGTGCTGGCCACCGGCCACTACCGCAACGGGGTGCTGCTGGCGCCGGTCACGGCCGACGAGGTGGTCCGGTTGCTCGACCGACCGGATGATTCGGTCCGGTTGCCCGACCGGCCGGACGATGGCTCGATGGCGGGCCCCGGTCCCTTCGACGCCTTCCGACCGTCGCGGTTCGCACGTGCGGGAGCACGCGGGTGAGCCCGGGGGCCATCACGGTCAACGGCGAACCCCGCCCCCTCACCCCGGGGGCCACCGTGGCCTCCCTGGTGGACACGTGGTGCCCATCGCCCCGTGGGGTGGCCGTGGCCGTGAACGGCGACGTGGTGCCGAGGAGCACCTGGGAGCGCACCCCGGTGGCTCGCGGCGACGTCGTCGAGATCGTGTCGGCCGCCGCCGGCGGCTGACCACCCGCGTCGATCGCCCCCGGTGCGGGGGTACCGTGGCAGTCGATGGCCCACGTCGAACCCACCGACCCCTTCACGATCGCCGGCACCGACGTCGGGTCCCGGCTGATCCTCGGCACCGGCGGGATGACCAGCCCGGAGTCGCTGGCCTCCGCCCTGCGGGCCTCGGGCACCTCGCTCGCCACCGTGGCCGTCCGCCGGGTCGATCCCGCCACCCGGCACTCGCTGGTCGACCTCCTCGACGAGCTCGGGATCCGGATCCTGCCCAACACGGCCGGCTGCTTCACGGCGGCCGATGCCGTCCTGACGGCCAAGCTGGCCCGCGAGGCCTTCTCCACCGACTGGGTGAAGCTCGAGGTCATCGGCGACGACCGCACCCTGCTGCCCGACCCCATCGAGCTGGTGGCGGCGGCCGAGCAGCTGGTCGACGACGGGTTCGTGGTCCTCCCCTACTGCGGGGACGACCCGGTGGTGGCGACCCGGCTGGAACAGGTGGGCTGCGCGGCGGTGATGCCCCTCGGGGCCCCGATCGGGAGCGGCCTCGGAATCCGCAATCCCCACAACATCGAGCTCATCGTCGAACAGGCGGGCGTGCCGGTGATCCTCGACGCCGGCATCGGCACCGCCTCGGACGCCTGCCTGGCCATGGAGCTCGGCTGCAGCGGCGTCCTGGTGGCCTCCGCCGTCACCCGGGCCCGGGACCCGGAGCTGATGGCCCGGGCCATGCGCGACGCGGTGGCGGCCGGGTGGGCCGCCCGCAGGTCCGGGCGGATCAGCCGGCGGTTCGTGGCCGAGGCGTCGTCGTCCTTCGAGGGCATGGTCGCCCCCGGGGGACCGGGCGGGGAATGACCGTCCCCACCGGCTCTCCGACGACCACCCCGCCGGTGGCCATGACCATCGCCGGCTCCGACTCGGGGGCCGGTGCCGGGATCCAGGCCGACCTCAAGGCCATGAGCGCACTCGGCGTGTTCGCCACCACCGTGGTGACGGCGGTGACCGCCCAGAACAGCGCCGAGGTGACCGCCGTCCACCCGGTGCCGGTCGACGTGGTGGACGCCCAGATCACCGCGGTGCTCGACGACTTCACGGTGGCCGCCACCAAGACCGGCATGCTGGCCACCGTCGCCACCGTCCGCCTGGTGGCCGACCGGGCCGCGGCCGGCGACCTGCCGTCCCTGGTCGTCGACCCGGTCATGGTGGCCTCGTCCGGGACGCGCCTCCTCGACGACGATGCCGTCGACGCCTACCGCCACGGACTGGTGCCCCACGCCCTGGTGGTGACCCCGAACCTGTTCGAGGCGGCCATCCTGGCCGGCGTCGAGCCCCGGGACGACACCGACGTCGACACCATGGCCGACCTGGCGGCCCGCATCCACCGACTCGGAGCGTCCTGGGTGCTGGTGAAGGGGGGCCACCTGCCCGGCGTCCACGCCGCGGGACCCGGACCGGCGCCCGACCGGGTGGCCGACGTGCTCTTCGACGGGACCGACGTCACCGTGCTCGGCCACGACCGGGTGGTCACCCGCAACAACCACGGCACGGGGTGCAGCCTGGCCGCGGCCACCGCCGCCCTCCTGGCCCGTGGACACCGCGTGCCCGACGCGGTGGCCGGGGCCGGCGACTTCGTCCACCGGGCCCTGGTGGGTGCCGCCCACTGGGACCTGGGTCGCGGCCACGGTCCGCTCGATCCCTTCGGATGGGCCCACGGCTGACCTACGGCACCGGGGGGACGCCCGGGTCGGGGCGCGACGGAGGCCGGGTCTTGCGACCCGGCCTCCGTCTCCCCCGGAATCCCCCGGTTGCTACTGGAACGGCTCGATCCGTCGGACCGGAGCGCCCTCCCCCATGGATGACGGGAAGCCTCCCGTCATCGACCGTCGCATTGTGAGGGATGGCGACCCCAATGTAAACAGATGGTGAACAGGTATCCCGCGACGTGAGATGGTGACCACCCAGCGTGACAATCGGCCATCGGGACCCGGAGGGCTCGAGGCCGGGGCCCGCCGGATCCCGCTGGATCCCGGCATTTCCCGGTGGGCCGGGCCGTGTCCCGTCCGGACGGGCCGCACCACGTGCCCGCTACCGTTGACCCATGACGTCGACGGTCCCCCGCCGCCTGGCCCAACTCGTCGCCGTGGGACGGATCGGGATCGGGTGCATCGCCCTGGCCGCCCCGACCGTGATGACCCGCCCGTGGATCGGGGACGCCGCCGAGTCGCCCGACGCCCGGCTCCTGGCCCGCACCATGGGTGGGCGCGACCTGGCCCTCGGCCTGGGCACGCTGCGGGCACTGGCGGTCGACGACGCCGAGGCCCGACCCTGGGTGGCCCTCGCCGGCATGGCCGACGCCGTCGACGCCCTCGTCACCGTACTGGCCTTCCGACGGCTGCCCCGCGTCACCCGCTGGGGGATCCTGGCCTCGACCACCGGGGCCGCCGTGGTCTCGTTCCGGGTGGCACTGGCCCTCGAGCCCGACCAGCCCCCCGCAGCGGTCGCCCCTGTCCCCGCGGCCGACCCGGTGGCCTGACCCGGGACCAGCCCGGGCACCTGCTGGCCCGGGACCTGTTGGCCGGAACCCACCGGCCCCAGGGGCCGAAGGGGATGGGGGCAGGTGCCCCGGTAGGATGCCGGGATGGTCACGACGTCCCCGGCCGCCCCGTCGCCCGGCGCCGACAGCTCGGTCAGCCCGGACAGCCACAGGGGTCCGGGCGGATCCGGGCCCGACGGTCCCGGTCCGGACGACGGCACCCCGACGCCGTCCTACGAGCCGATGTCGATCAAGGGCCCGGCCCTCATCGTCCTCGGTCTGGCCGTGGTCATCCTCCTCGGCGGGGTGGCGGCCGCCGCCCTATCCAGCAGGACGAACCCGACCTTCACCATCCGCCACGTCACCCTGGACGACGGCACCACGATCCACCTGGTGCCGGCGGTCGACAAGCTGCATGCCATCGTCAACAACAGCGAGCCGCCGTCCGACATCATCGGCCACCTGGGCATCCCCCTGGAGTCGGCGGTCCACGGCGTGGTCAACTCCGACCAGCACACGGCCCAGTTCGACCGCACGGTGGACCTCACCAGCCAACTGGCCCAGCCCCAGGTCATCGAGGCCTACCGGCGGATGCTGGCCGCGGCCGGCTGGAAGGTGATCTACCAGGGACCGGCACCCCAGGGCGCGGCGGGCGCCACCGAGGTCCTGGCCACCCGGGGCAGCAGCGACGGCTTCTACTGGGAGACCGGGGTGGTGGTCTCCCCCACCACGCCGCTCGGGTCCACCCCGTACTCCGTCGAGGTGTTCGAGACCCCCGACGGCAACTGAGCCTCCCCGTCCCCGGCGCCGTCCGGGCCCGGTTCGGGATCGGCCGGGTCCTCGGCCCGCCGGAACATCCAGGCCCACAGGAACAGGTTGATCGGGTAGAGCAGGTACCCCACCCTGGTGGCCGGGGCCAGCAGGATGGCCACCAGCATCACCCAACCGGTCACCGAGGCCACCCCGGCCGCGTCCTTCGGCGGTCGTCGCCACAGGTAGCGGGCGAGCACCAGCAGCCCCACCAGGGTCACCGTGATCACGTACGGCCGGTGGATGGCCGGGAACGCGGCCACCAGCACGTGCCCGGGAAGCGCGCTGGCGGCCGGTGACGCCACACCGGCCAGGCCCAGCGGGAACCGGATGACGTTGTCGATGAACGCCGACGGGTTGTGCAGGGCCACCGGGAACACCACGGGCACCACCAGGCGACCCACGGCCACGGCGTAGCGGCCCACCGCCCGGCGCCGTTGCCGGTCGGTGACCGCGAACAGGGCCAGGAAGACCACCGGCCAGGCGGTGAACTTGAGGGTGCTGGCCGCGCCGAGGGCCAGCCCGGCCAGGACCGGTCTCCGGCGTTGCAACGCCACCAGGCCCGAGCAGCATCAGGGCCACCACCGGCATGTCGTCCCCGCCGGTGGCGAGCGGCAGCGCGGCGGTCGGCAGGGCCGTCAGGGCCTGGAACGACCGGGTCCGGGCGTCGCTCGACGGTCGCACCCGGCTGAGGGCGATCAACGCCACCACCACCGTGAACAGGAGGAACTGGATCCGGGCGTCGGTGAGGCGGGCCTCCACCTTGCTCCCGCTGGAGAACCCGAAGATCACCATTCCCGGCAGGTACGGGTAGTAGAGCTCGTAGACCGGCACGGCGTTCTGGCGGATGAGGATGTGCCCGTTGCGGTCGACCACCTGGTACGGGTCGTGGCCGTGGGCGGCCCGGATCCCGGCCCGCTCCACCACCAGGACCTCGGGTTGGACGTGGAGCGAGGCATCGCCGTGGGTGGCCCACGTCACCTCGAGGGCCAGCGGGACCACCGTCGCACCGAGCAGGACGACGGAGAAGGCCACCAGGCGGGCGGCCCGCCACCCCGGCCCGTTGACCGTCCCGGAGGGAGCGGCCGCCTCGGCCCGGCGCCGCAGGTGGGCCACCACGGCCATGAGCAGGGCGCCGGCGACGTAGGGGCCGACGGCCAGGCGACCCCACTCGCGGTAGAGCGGGATGCTGACGGCCACGGCGGTGACCCCGGCGAACAGCGCCGACATTGCGTACACCAGGACGTCCGCGTCGGTCGGCCGACAGCGCCCGCAACCAGGCCACCAGGGCCAGCCACGCATGGGGTGCCCGACGGGGGCCGTCGACGGCCGGGTCAGGCACCGTCGTCCCCGTCCGGGGCGAACAGCCCCCGGTAGAAGCCGAGCTCGGCCTCGAGCGCCGCCTCGATGGTCGCCGCCCTCCGGAACCCGTGGGACTCCCCCTCGAAGACGATGAGCTCGGCGTCGGCCCCACCGGCCCGCAGCTCGGCGGCGAACCGCACGGCCTGGTCGAGGGGGACGATCGGGTCGTCGGCACCCTGGAGGAGGAGCACCCGGCCCACCAGGTCGTGGGCGTGGTTGATCGGCGAGCGGTCCCGGTAGACGGCGGCCGCTTCCGGGAGCGGCCCCACCAGGCGGTCGGTGTAGTGCGACTCGAAGTCGTGGGTGTCGGCGGCCAGGGCGGTGAGGTCGGTCACCCCGTACCAGGCCACCGCCCCGGCGAACACCCGGGCCCGGATCAGGGCCGCCAGGGCGGTCAGTCCCCCCGCACTCCCACCCCGGATGGCCATCCGGGCGCCGTCCACCAGGCCGGCCGCGGCCAACGACTCGGCGAAGGCGACGCAGTCGTCGACGTCACCCGCACCCCAGGCGCCCCGGAGCAGGTCGCGGTAGGCCCGACCGTGGCCGGTGCTCCCCCGGTAGTCCACCGCGGCCACGGCGATGCCCCGGCTGGTCAGGAACTGGACGACCGGGTCGTACCCGGGCTCGGACGCGGCGGTCGGGCCCCCGTGGCAGAACACCACCAGCGGGGCCAAGACGCCCGGGTCGGGGTCCACGTCGGGATTGGTGGGCGGGAAGAACAGCCCGGGCACGGCATGGCCGGCCACGACGGCCTCGTGGGGCACCGACCGTGACGCCCGCTCCGGGGCGACCACCACGCGGGGCGGGGCCGACAGGCGCCGCGGCGGGCCGGGGCCGTCGAGGTCCACGGCGAAGACGGCATGGGCCTCGACCGGGGTCGTCCCGTGCACCACGGCCGACACGCCGTCCGGGCTGACCACCCCGGCCAGGCTCACACACGGCTGCTCGATCCCGCCGATCGACCACGGGCCGGAGTCGGGACCGTCCACCGGCGGGTGCAGCACGACCAGCCGATCCCGGCCTCCGGTCCCCATCCGGGCCACCAACGACCCGTCGGCCAGCTCGTCGAACGTGTGCAGCCCGAACACCCAGTCGGGACCGTGGAACTCGGCCTCGGCGGCGACCAGCGGACGGGAGGCCACGGGCTGCGCGGCCAGCGGTGTGCCGTCCGCCGGTCCCAGCCCGTCGGGCGCCACCCGGTAGGGCAGCCACCAACCCGACCGGTCGTCGACGAACACCAGGCCGCCGTCGGCCATCCACCGGGGCTGGCCCACCGACACCCCCGGCCCGCCGGCCACGTCCCGGGGCGCGCCCAGGGCGACGGATGCCGTCGCGCGACCGCCAGGGGGGCCACCCGCAGCCTCGTCGCGTCCCAGGGCATGTCGGGGTGGTCCCAGGTGCACCAGGCCAGCCACCGCCCGTCGGGGGACGGCCTCGGGGCGGCCACGAACGCCCCGTCGTCGACCAGCACCACCCGGACCCCGGACCCGTCGGTGGGCACCGCCACCACCCGGTGGGTGGCCGAGGTGCCCGACACCCGTTCCTCCACCGACACCAGCCAGCGTCCGTCCGCCGTGGTGCGCCCGTCGGCGTGGCGTACCTCGGGCCCCCCGGTGGTGGTCAGCCGGACCGGGCGACCGGACGGTCCGGGGTCCAACCGGTACCACTCCTGGTCCTCCTGGTCGACGTAGAACAGGACGCCCTCGCGCACGGTGGCCGACCCGCCGCCGTACTCGTGGACCCGACTGCGCACACTGACCCCGGTGGGCGACACGTCGCCGTCGCGGTCCGCCGCGGTCCCCGGCCGACCCGGGTCGACACCCACCACCACCTGCCGTCCGCCCTCGTCGGGACGGGACTCGGTCCAGTAGACCCGGCCCCGGTCGGCCAGCAGGCCACCCCGCGACACCTTGCCCGCCGCCACCTGGGCCGCCGACCACGGCGAGGGCCACCATCCCGCCCGGGGCCGGGCGTCGGTCGCCGACCGACCCGTACCCCCGGTTGCGTCCTCGCTCGTCATGGAATCTGTACGGTACCTGCAATGACCCCGACTCCCCGGTCTCCCGAGGACGGCACCGCAGATGCCCTGGCCGAAACGGCGGCCCACCCGTTCGCCGCCTTCGTGGTCACCGCCACCGACGACGGGGTCACCTCGGGGGTGGGCATGCTCACCACCGACGACCTGCCGCCGGGTGACGTCCTGATCGAGGTGGGCTGGTCCGCGGTCAACTACAAGGACGGGATGGTGACCCGGCCCGGCAACCGGGTGGCCCGCACGTCGCCCCTGGTGCCGGGCGTCGACCTGGTGGGCACGGTGGTCTCGTCGTCCGACCCGGCCTTCGCCCCCGGTGACCCCGTCATCGCCCACGGCTACGACATCGGGGTCGCCCGCCACGGCGGCTTCGCCCGCTACGCCCGGGTGCCGGCCGGTTGGGTCGTCCCCCTCCCCGACGGGCTCACGCCCCGCCGGGCCGCCGTGCTCGGCACCGCCGGGTTCACCGCCGCGCTGTCGCTGCACCGGTTGGAGCTCCTCGGGCTGCGACCGGGCGCCGGCCCGGTCCTGGTCACCGGGGCCTCGGGCGGCGTGGGCGGCATGGCCGTGGCCCTCGCCGCCGCCCGGGGCTACGACGTGGTGGCCAGCACCGGCCGCACCGCCGAGCGGGACTACCTCGTCGGCCTGGGTGCCGCCGAGGTCATCGGGCGCGACGACCTGGTGGTGGCCCCCGAGCGCACCCTCGGCCCCGAGACGTGGGCCGGCGCCATCGACTGCGTGGGGGGATCGACCCTGGCCGCCGTGCTCCGCACCCTCCGCTACGGGGCGGCCGTGGCGGCCAGCGGGTTGACCGGCGGCAACACCGTCGAGTCGTCGGTGTACCCGTTCATCGTGCGCAACGTCTCCCTGCTCGGCATCGACACCGTGCTCACCCCCATCGAGGAACGGCGCGCCGTGTGGGCCGAGCTGGCCACCTGGGTGCCCGGCCCGGTGCTCGACACCATGGTCGAGGGCGAGGTCGACCTGGACGGGCTCGCCCCCGTGCTGGGGGACATCCTGGGCGGGCGGGTCCGGGGGCGGATGCTGGTGAGGCCGGCCGGCTGACCGGTCGGCCTCCCGGCCCACCGAGGCCATCCGCGCCCCGCCGTCGGGCGGGACGACTACGAGGAGAAGTCCTCGGGACGGATGCTGTCGAGGAAGCTCCGGAACTCCCCCACGATCTCCTCGGGGTTTCCGGTGTCGTCGGCCTCGTCCTCGTCGGAGGAGTCCTCCTCCTCGTCGACCGCCAGCATGATCCCCTCGGCGTCCATGAGGTCGTCGGCCACGAACAGCGGCGCACCGGTCCGCACGGCCACGGCCACGGCGTCGGACGGCCGCGAGGAGACCGGCACCTCGCGTCCCTCGGTCCGCAGGACGATGTCGGCGTAGTAGGTGCTCGACCGCAGCTCGGTCACCACCACCCGGATCACGTCGGCGCCGAGCGACTCGAGCAGATCCCGGATGAGGTCGTGGGTCATCGGCCGGGGCGTGTCCATCCCCTGGAGCGAGAAGGCGATGGCCGTCGCCTCGGGGGCCCCGATGAAGATGGGGAGGGTCCGCCCGAGACCCTCGGTCTCCTGGAGCAGCAGGACCGGTGTGTTCGACTGGAGATCCACCCGAACCGCACGGAGCCGCACCTCGACCATGCACCAAACCTACTCGCCGAGGTCGGGACATGCGACGGCACGGCGGCGCCTCCGGCGGCCATCCGTCCCTCCGGGGCAGCCCCTAGAGGATGTCGTGCAGGGCGGTGCGCAGCAGCGAGGCCTTCATCTGCTGGCCCAGGCGGGCCAATTCCTCGGCCGTCTGGGTGGCCCGGGCCCGGGCCTCCGGATTGCGCTGGCGGACCATGGGGATCACGATCTGCTCGATGAACCCGGCCTCGCGGTCGGCGGCATTCTTGTAGAGGCGCAGGTGACGGGCCTCGACGCCGAAGGTTGCGAACTTGGCGGCCACGGTGGCCACGGTCAGGGCCTCCTCGTCGAAGAACTCGACCCCGGCGGCCACCGTCGACGTCAACAGGCCGAACTCCTGGAGTTGGCCGATCTCGTCGGCCGACAGGCCGCTGGCCCCGCACAGGTCCTCGAGGGACAGGGACGCCCCGGTCGCCACGGCCACGGTCGGCGGCTCGTCGCCGCCGGCGCCGGCGCCGGGCCGACGGTGACGACGCGGCGGCCGACCCGGTCGCCGTGGTGGTGGACGCCGGCGCCCGGCGCGCCGCGCTCTTGTGCGACTTCGGTGCGGCCGGAGCGGCGGAGGCGGCCGGCGTGGCCGGACCGCCCTTGCCGCGCGCGGTGGTGCCGTTGCCCGTCCCGTTGGCCGCCTGGGGCTCGGCCGTCCGCACCGGTGACGGCTTGGCCTGGGTGGCCAGGCTGGCCCGGTGGGCGCGCTCGACCGGAGCGGCCGGAGCGGTCGGAGCGGTCGGCGCGCCGGTCGCCGTCGCGGGCGAGGACGCGGCTGCCGCCCCGACGGTGGCCGGGGTCCGGTGGCGCGCCGCGGTCTCGATGCCCGGCAGGCCCGACGCCCCGTCGCCCGCCGGGTCGGACTCGACCGCACCGGGACCGGGCCCGACCACCACGACAGCGGCCTCGGCCGGGGGAGCCCCGGCCCCGGCGGTGGCGGACGGTGGCCCGTCGGACGCAACCGGTTCCGGCGACGGCGTGGCGGCCGTGGTGGCACCACCGGTGTCCTCGTCGAGGCGGTCCTTGATCACCTTCAGCGGTAGGAAGTGCTCGCGCTGCTGGCGCAGCACCCACCGCAGACGCTCGACGTCGTGCTCGTAGAACTTGCGGTAGCCCGAGGGGGTCCGCTCGGGGTTGACCAGGCCCTGGCTCTCCAGGAAGCGGATCTTCGAGATGGTGACGTCGGGGAACTCCTGGCGGAGCAGGGTCAGGACGTCGCCGATGGACAGGTAGGAGCGGGCGCTCATTCGGTCGCTCCCCGCAGGTACACCAGCTTGAACTTGCCGATCTGCACCTCGTCGCCACTGGCCAGCACGGCCTCGTCGATGCGCACCCGGTTGACGTAGGTGCCGTTCAGCGACCCGGCGTCGCGGACCGTGGTGACGTGGTCCTCGGTCTCGAACACGGCGTGCTTGCGCGACACCGTGATGTCGTCGAGGAACACGTCGGCGTCGGGCTGGCGGCCCACGGTGGTCACCCGTCCCTCGAGGGGGAAGCGGGCGCCCTCGTCGGAGCCCCGTCGGATCACCAGCAGGCCCACGCCCCGGGGCAGTTCGAGCTGCCCGACCGTGGCGCCCCCCTCATGGGCGTCGGCCGGGTCCTCGACGGGGGCGACCGACACGGAGGTGTCCGGGGTGGAGGTCACCATCGACGCCCCGCACGACGAGCAGAAGTTCACGCCTTCGGGATTGCGGTGGCCGCAGTGGTGACACAACACGTGATCCAACGTAGTCGCTCCTGACGATCCGCTCCCGGCCAGCGCGCCGGTGGCGGGGCTCAACCTTCCGTCAGCTGCCGGTAGGCCGCCGCGTCGAGCAGCGCGTCCACCGCGGAGGGGTCGCTCGGCGCGATCTCACAGATCCAGCCCTCGCCGTACGGATCGGCGTTGAGCTGTTCGGGGGCCTCGGACAGGGCGTCGTTGACGGCCACCACCTCACCGGCCACCGGGGCGTAGATCTCGGACACGGACTTGGTCGACTCGACCTCGCCGACCAGGCCGCCGGCCTCGACCGTCGTGCCCGGGGTCGGCAGATCGACGAAGACCACGTCGCCGAGCGCGTCCTGGGCGTAGTCGGTGATCCCCACCCGGAGGCGACCGGCGTCCGTCCGGGCCCATTCGTGGTCACTCGAATACCGCAGATCCTCGGGCACGTTCATGGCGCCTGACCCTATCCGACCGGCGCCCGGGGCGCCTCTTGGCGACCGGGTCCCGGGACGGTCCGTCGCGCCCGTCCCGTCAGTGCAGCAACTGCTCGAGCCGGGTGGCGTACTCCTGGGCCCGGGCCTCGGCCCGGGCCGCACTCGGGGCCTCGGCCCACACGTGGGTCAGCGGCTCCTCGGGGTCGGGCAGCACCAGTGCCCAGCCGTCGTCCTCGATCACCTTGACCCCGTCGACCAGCACCAGGTCGCGGCCCTGGGACCGCTCGACCAGGGTGCGCATGAGCATCCCCTTCTGGTCCCACGGGGTGTGGACCGACTGGTGGGCGATGCGCACCGGCGGCATGGCCGCCACCACCTCGGACAGCTTGCGGTCCGTCGAGGTGAGCAGGGAGATGAGGTTGACCAGGGTGGCCGCCCCGTCGAAGGCGGGCAGGAAGGCCGGGAAGATGAATCCCCCCGACTGGCTGGCCGCCAGGGTCACCTTCTCGGACCGGGCCACCTCCATGAGGTGGGAGGCCGACAGCTTGGTCCAGACGATCTCGGCGCCGGCCTCCCGGCAGATCCGCTCGGCCGCCCCGCTGGCCGCCACCGGCAGGGCGATCCGGGCACCGGGCACCGACTCGGTGATCAGGGTGACCAGCACCAGCAGCGCCTCGTCGTGGCTGAGCATGTGGCCCTGGTCGTCCACGATGTCGACGAACTCGCCCCCGGGGTCGAGGACGGCACCGAGGTGGGCGCCGGAGGACCGCACCAGGTCCGACACCCGGGCCGCCGCCGCCGGGCGGTCGAAGGTCAGCACGTTGGCCGTGTTGGCGTAGGGGTTGACCACCAGCACCTCGGCCTCGAGCTTGGCCAGGAGGTTGGGCATGACGAAGCTGGCCGTCCCGAACGAGTAGTCGAGGACCAGCTTCAGGCCGGCCGCCCGGGCCGACGAGAGGTCGACCGAGTCGATCAGGGCCTGGGTGTAGTGCTCGAGCGTCCGGGGCGGAAAGCCGAGGTCGCCGATCTCGCGGGCCAGGACCCGACGGAAGTCCTCGCGGTGGTAGAGGCGCTCGATCTTGCGCTGGGTCGCCTCGTCGACGTCGATGCCCTCCTTGTCGAAGAAGCGCAGGACCACCGACTGGGGGTCCTCGGGGTCGAGGCGCACCGTCACCCCGGCGGTGCTGGTGGACGACGTCACCTGGAACCGCGTCACCGGCACGGTGGCCGCCTCCAGGTCGTCGACGTTGACGCCGGCCGCGTTGCAGCCGACCATGATGGCGCGCTTGAGGACCCGGGCCGCCCGGCTGGTGTCCCGCGAGCTGGTGACCGTGGCCCCCTTCTCCAGGGTCGACGCCCAGGCCATCGAGAGGCGCACGGCGAGCTCGGGGCTGATGTCCACGTTGGCCAGGCCCCGCACGCCGTCCCGGCCGAACAACGACCGGGCCCCGCGGGACTCCCAGACGATCGAGGAGTTGACGATGGCCCCGGCCTCGACCGTCTTGAAGGGGTAGACCTTCACCCCGGCGCTGAGCTCGGCCTGGGCGCCGACGAAGCACTCGTCGCCCAGCACCACGCCCTCCTCGCACCGGACCCCCTGGCGGAGGTCCGAGCCGCGGCCCAGCACGCTGCCCTCCACCCGGACCCCGGAGCCCAGGTAGGTGTTGTCGTGGACCACGGAGCGCTCGACGACCGCGTTGTCGCCGATGCGGACGTTGCGGCCGAGGGTGCAGTAGGCCCCGAGCCGGGCCCCGGGCCCGACCACGCAGTTGTCGCCGATGACGGCGGGACCGACCAGGTCGACGCGTGGGGTCGATCTCGGCCCCCTTGCCCACCCAGACGCCGGGCCGGAGCGGGTAGCCCTCGATGTCGACCTGGACCTTGCCGTCCAGGATGTCCTGGTGGGAGCTCAGGTAGGCCTCGAGGGTCCCCACGTCCTCCCAGTAGCCGTCGGCCACGTACCCGTAGAGGCCCTTGCCGGCGGCCAGGGCGGCGGGGAACGACTCGCCCGAGAAGTCGACCGCCTGTCCCTCGGCGATGAAGTCGAAGATCTCCGGCTCCAGCACGTAGATCCCGGTGTTGATGGTGTCGCTGAAGACCTGGCCCCACGTCGGCTTCTCCAGGAACCGCTCGATCGACCCGTCCTCGTTGGTGATGACGATGCCGAACTCGAGCGGGTTCTCCACCGCCTTGAGGGCCAGGGTGGCCAGCCCCCCGTGGCGGTCGTGGAAGTCGAGCACGGCGCCCAGGTCGATGTCGGTCAGCACGTCGCCGGAGATGACCAGGAACCGCTCGTCGAGCTCGTCCTTGGCGTTGCGGACCGATCCGGCCGTCCCGAGCGGTGTCGACTCGGTGGCGTAGACCATGCGGACCCCGAACTCGCTCCCGTCGCCGAAGTAGGTGCGGATGGCGTTGGCCATGAAGGCCACCGTCACCACGATGTCCTCGAACCCGTGGGTCCGGAGCAGGTTGACCACGTGCTCCATCATCGGGATGTTCGCCATCGGGAGCATCGGCTTGGGCTGGTTGGAGGTGAGCGGCCGGAGCCGGGTCCCCTCGCCGCCCGCCATGATCACTGCCTTCATCTGGTCACTGCCTTCATCTCGTCACCTTCGTCTCGCGCACAGCATCTCCGGGATCGCCCGGCGTCGAAGACCCGGCCCGGCGCCCGTCGGCCAGGGCCCTGCGGGCCACGGGCACGTAGGAGGCGGCGGCGATCCAGGCCAGGACGAGGCCGACCATGCCGATGATCCAGGCCACCACCCGGATGGCCTGCTGCCAACCGGCCGACCCGTCACTCACCAGGAACAGCGGATAGGCGGTCATCAGCGCGAAGGTACCGGCCTTGCCGACCCACAGGACGTCGATACGGGCCGCCCCGAGCGACGCCAGGAGCAGCACCGCCCCCGACACCACCACCTCGCGGGCCAACGTGGCCACGCCGAACCAGACGGGCACCGCCCCGTGGATCATGATCGTGATCACCGCGGTGACCACCAGCAGCCGGTCGGCCACCGGGTCGAGGATCTTGCCGAAGGTGGAGACCTGGTGGAACCGCCGGGCGATGTAGCCGTCGATCCAGTCGGTCGCCCCCAGCCCGGCCAGGAGTCCCGCCGCGGCGACCTGGTTGTCGGCGCCGAACAGCAGCCAGACGTAGAGCGGGATGCAGGCGAGCCGGACCACGGTCACCGCGTTGGGGACGGTGAGGATGCGGTCGAGCCCCGGATCCTCCCCCCCATCCGCCGCCGTCACGGCGGAAGCGCTGCTCGCCGTCGCCACCGGGCTGTCTTCGACGCCGTCCACGCCGTCGAGTCTACGAGTACGCCCGCCCGTGCCGGAACATGGCACCTGCCCCCGCCCGGCGCCTCCGGTCCTGCCCCCCATCGACGTGTCCGGTCGGCGAGACTGGTGGGGTGTCGGGCATCAGTCGGATCGACCGTGTCATCGGGGCGGTGCTGCTCCTGGTGCTGGCCGCCCTGGTCGGCCTGGGCCTGGGCGACAGCCGGACCGCGGCCCGGGCCCCGTCGTCGGGGACGGCCACGCTCCCCTCGGACCCCGTGGTGACCGCCGCTCCGGCCCCCACGTCGACCACGACCCCCGCACCGACCACCACCACGGCACCCGTCCCCATCCCCGGGCCGGTGACGGCGGTGGGTGACTCGATCCTGCTCGACGTCCAACCCGAGCTGACCGCCCTGGTGCCCGGCGTCGGGGTGGACGGCATCGTCAGCCGACAGTTCCAGGCCGGCATCGGCGTCGTCCAGGCCGACCGTTCGTCCGGCACCCTCGGCCGGGTCCTGGTCGTCGAGCTGGGCACCAACGGGGCCATCAGCCCGTCCGACGTGGACGCCATGGTCCAGGCCGCCGCCGGGGTGGCCCGGGTGGTGTTCGTCAACGTGTGCGTGCCCCGGGCGTGGGCGGCCCCCGACAACCTGGTGCTGGCCGACGGGGTGGCCCGCCACCCGGACGTGGCCGTGCTGGCCGACTGGAACGCACTGGCCACCCCCCACCCGGAGTGGTTCACCGCCGATCAGGTCCACCTCAACCCGGCCGGGGCCACGGCACTGGCCACCCTCATCGCCTCGAAGGTCTGACCCGAACCGGGGGCGGCGCCGGCTGGTGTGGTAGTCAGTGCCCATGCCCCGCTTCGAACCGTTCGCCGGACTCCGGTACGACCCGTCCCGGGTGGAGCTCGCCAAGGTCGTGGCCCCGCCCTATGACGTGGTCGGGCCGGAGCAGCGGGCCACCCTGGCCGCCCGGCACCGTGCCAACGCCATCCTGGTCGAGCTGCCCGAGCCCGACCCGCGGACCGGGGTCGACCGCTACCGGGCGGCCGCCGAGCGGATCGCCGGGTGGCAGGCCGACGGCCTGCTGGTCGCGGGACGCGGCGCCGGCCTTCTACCCCTACCGGATGACCGACACCGACGGCTCGGTCACCCTGGGCGTGCTCGGGGTACTCGGCCTCGATGCGACCAGCGCATCCGAGATCCTTCCCCACGAGGAGACCCTGGCCAAGGCCAAGAGCGACCGGCTCGAGCTGCTGACCGCCACCCGGGTGAACCTCTCGCCGATCTGGGGACTGTCCCTGGCCGCGGGCCTCACCGCCCACCTGGCCACCGACACCCCGCCCGCGGCCGCCGCGGTCGATGACGACGGGGTCCGCCACGAACTGTGGGTCGTCGACGACCCGACGGTGCTGGCCTCCATCGCCGGCGTGGTCGGCTCCGCCCCGGTGGTGGTGGCCGACGGGCACCACCGCCTGGCCACCGCCAAGACCTACCTCGAGGGCGCCGGAGCGGGCACCCCGGGGGCCGACGGCGTCCTCGCCCTGGTGGTCGAACTGGCCGAGGACACCCTGTCGGTCGGGCCCATCCACCGCCTGCTGTCCGGCCTGCCCGACGGACTCGACCTGGTCGACGCCTTCGACTCGTGGTTCGACGTGGCCCGGGCCGGCGAGTGCACCGAGCGCACCACCGCCGCCCTCGGGGAGTCCTCGGCCCTGGCCCTGGTCATGTCCTCGGGCTGCTGGCTGCTCACCCCCCGGGACGGGACCGCCGAGGCGGCCGGGTCCGACCTGCTGTCCTCCATGGTGGCCCTGGTGCATCGCCGAGCTGCCCACCCACGAGCTGGCCTTCGCCAACAGCTGGCAGGACGCCGTGGCCGCCGTCGAGTCCGAGGCCGCCCAGGCCGCCGTCCTGCTCCCCCCGGTGGCCGTCGCCCAGATCGACGCCTGGGCCCACGCCCGGAGGCGGATGCCCCCGAAGAGCACGTTCTTCCACCCGAAGCCCCGGACCGGCATGGTCTTCCGGTCCCTCGACCCGGGTGCCCCCACGGACTGAACGGACTGGACCGGACCGTGCCGGCCCGGGCCCGGGGTGGCACTCCGCCACGACGACCCCGACCTGAGGACACCCCGGCCGTCCCACTAGCCTGGCGCGTCGGTAGCGGGCGATCCCACTCGGAGGGCTGGTGGCACGAGGACGACGAGTGGCACCGGGCCCGGGACCGACCCTGCGCCTGGCGGCGGTCCTGGTGGCGGCCGCGCTGACGGCTGGGTGCGGCTCCGCCCAGGAGGTCCGCGCCGTGCGACCGCTGCCGTCCACCACCGCCCCGACGGCGTCGACGGCCCCGACGACGACCGTGCCCTCGGCCGTCCCCACCACCGTGCCCACCCCGGTGGTCGCCGTCCAGGGCTGGTCCGCACCGGCCACCACCCTCCCGCCGGCGGGCGGATTCACCTCGACCTCGTGCATCTCGGACGTGTTCTGCCTGGCCGCCGGGGGTGGGGCCAACGAGGCGGACGCCTCCGTGTCCACCGGACCCGGGATCGTCTCCTCCTGGGACGGCGCCGTGTGGGCACCCCCGGCCGCCTACTTCGCCGCCCCCGCCAACGGCCCGGCCACCGCACCCGAGCTCCCGGCCATCGCGTGCACCAGCGGACCGCGTTGCGCGGTGGTCGACGGGTCGGGGCACACGTCCCTCGGCGACGGGACCCACTGGTCTCCCCCGGCACCCCTGGCTCCGGCTCCGGTGGCGGCCGCCGATCCCTCCGACCCGGGGCCCGGGCACCCCGGGTCCCGCTCGGCGGCCGTGGCCTGCCCGACCGCCCGGTTCTGCGCCTACGTCGACAACACCGGGCACGTGGCCACCCTCGACGGCACCACCTGGTCGGTCCCCCAGTCGATGACGACCCGGGTCGGATCGGCCACCGTGGAGCTGTACCAGCGCGGACGGGTGGCGGTGTCGTGCGCGGACGCCACCCACTGCACCGCCCTGGTCGGGGGGACCGACCTCGAGTTCGACGGGACCGGGTGGAGTTCCGGGCCCGGGCCGTGGCCGGCCGCCGTCCCGGGCGACTCGGCGGTGTCCTGTCCCGCGCCGGGCACCTGCCTGGCCGTCCGCGGGTCGACGCTGTCGGTGCGCACGCCGGGCTCGGCCTGGTCCACGCCCCGGACCATCGACGCCAACGGGGGCCTCGACGCCCTGTCGTGTCCGACCACCACGTTCTGCATGGCCGCCGACGCCTACGGCAACGTGGTGCACCTGGCCGACGGCACCTGGTCGGCCCCCTCCAAGGTGGTGCCGACCCCGGTCGACTACGCCGGGGACGGTACCGGCATCTCGTGCCCGACCGACCAGTTCTGCCTCGTCCTCAACGGCGACGGCGACTTCGCCACCTATCAGGGCGGAGCCCCGCTCCCGCCCATCACCCTGCCGCCGCCCACCGTCCCGGCCACCGTCCCGCACCGACCCTGACCCGAGGCCCGGGCCGGGGGCTCAGCCCCCCACCCCGGCGAGGTCGGCCAACGCGCCCACCGTCCGCCAGTTGCGGGTGGTGGCCACCCGCCCGAGCCGCTTCTCCAGGAAGGCGTTCGACAGCGGTGTCTCGCCGTAGCCGCCGGGACAGTGGAGGAAGACGTCGGCCCCGACGACCTCCAGGCGCTCGGGTGCGAACGACGCCGCCCGGTCGACCAGGTCGGCCACCCGACCCGGCTCGGGCACCCCGTCGAGGAACGTCACGTGGAGCTTCTTCGGGTCGTCCTCCAGGCCGGCCAACGGGTTGGTCGCCACCAGGTCGGCCCAGTGGGCCGCGCTGCGTCCGACGACCGGCACCGTCACGTCGAGCTCGCGGGCCAGTGCGTCGGCCACCTGGGCCGCCACCCGTTCCGGCCCGCCTCGTCCCGTGCACACCAGGTTGCCGCTCTGGACATGGGTGGCGACGTCGTGGAAGCCGAGGGCCGTCACCAGGGCCCGTAGGTCGGCCATCGGCACGCGGTTGCGCCCACTGACGTTGATGCCCCGAAGCAGCAGCACGTGGACGGGCACGGGGGCCGACCGGGATCCGGAGGGTCCGGGGCTACCCGACGGTCCAGGACGAGCCCGACCGGAGGAGGTCGGCGAAGTCCCCGGACCCCCGGCGCTCGGTGGCGGCGGCGATCTGGTCGGCCATCTGCTGGCCGTACTCGTCGTGGGCGACGTCCCGGAAGATGCCGATCGGGGTGGGCTCGTAGGGACCACGCGACAGGCGGCTCAGCTGGAAGGCCAGACCGGGGTTCTCCTTGTGCTCGTCGTGGACGAGGAGCGCCTCGACGCCGACGTCGGCCACCTCGACGACCTCGACCGAGCCGTCGGGGTCCATGATCACCCCGAACTGGCCCTCGGCGCCGAACCGGATCGGCTCACCGTGCACCAGGGGGATGAGCATGTCGGCCCGGTGCTCCTTGCCGGTGATCTGCTCGAACGCCCCGTCGTTGAAGACGTTGCAGTTCTGGTAGATCTCGACGAACGAGGCGCCCTTGTGCTCGTGGGCCCGTCGGAACGTCTCCATCATGTGCTTGCGGTCCATGTCGTGGGTCCGGGCCACGAACCCCGCCTCGGCCCCCAGGGCCAGGCTGAGGGGGTTGAAGGGGTGCTCGAGGGACCCGAACGGCGTCGACTTGGTCACCTTGGCCATCTCCGACGTCGGCGAGTACTGGCCCTTGGTCAGCCCGTAGATCTGGTTGTTGAACAACAGGATGGTGATGTTGACGTTGCGGCGCAGCGCGTGGATGAGGTGGTTCCCCCCGATCGACAGGGCGTCGCCGTCGCCGGTGACGACCCAGACGTCGAGGTCGGGCCGGGTGGTGGCCAGGCCGGTGGCGATGGCCGGGGCCCGGCCGTGGATGGAGTGCATCCCGTAGGTGTCCATGTAGTACGGGAACCGGGCCGCGCAGCCGATGCCGGACAGGAACACGGTGGACTCCCGGCGCACGCCGAGGTCGGGCATCAGCATCTGCACGGCGGACAGGATCGAGTAGTCGCCGCACCCGGGGCACCAGCGCACCTCCTGGTCCGACGACCAGTCCTTGCGGGTGGTGAGGGGGACGGGCACGGCTTCGGTCACGTCGGTCATCGGTCGGACCCCTCTGTATCGGCCTCGGCCTTGGCTTCGGCGGCCAGTTCGTCGATCAGCTCCAGGATGGCCGTCTCCATGGCGGCGGCCCGGAACGGGATGCCCGACACCTGGGTGAGGGACAGCGCGTCCACCAGGTACTCGGCCCGCAGGAGCCGGCTGAGCTGTCCGAGGTTCACCTCGGGTACCAGCACCCGCTTGTAGCGCTTCAGCACGTCGCCCAGGTCGGCCGGGAACGGGTTCAGGTGGACCAGGTGGGCCTGGTCGACCTTGTGGCCGCGGGCCCGGGTCCGCTGCACGCCGGCGGCGATGGCCCCGTAGGTGGAGCCCCACCCGATGACCAGGACCTCGGCCCCGTCCTCGTGGTCCACCTCGGTCGGTGGGATGTCGTCGGCGATGCCGGCCACCTTGGCCGCCCGCAGCCGGGTCATCCGCTCGTGGTTGGCGCCGTCGTAGGCGACGTTGCCGGCCCCGTCGGACTTCTCGAGGCCGCCGATGCGGTGTTCGAGGCCGGCGAGGCCGGGCGGGGCCCAGGGGCGGGCCAGGGTCTCGGGGTCGCGCAGGTACGGCCAGAAGACCTCGGTCCCGTCCTCCTCGACGTGGTTGGGGCCGGTGGCGAAGCCCGGCTCGATGGTCGGGAGGTCCTCCAGGGTGGGCAGCCTCCACGGCTCGGTCCCGTTGGCCAGGTAGCCGTCGGACAGCAGCAGCACCGGCGTCCGGTACTTGACGGCGATCCGACAGGCCTCGAGGACGGCGTCGAAGCAGTGCGACGGCGTCTTGGCCGCCACGATCGGCATGGGCGCCTCGCCGTGGCGTCCGTACATGGCGTGCAGCAGGTCGGCCTGCTCGGTCTTGGTCGGTAGGCCGGTCGACGGCCCGCCCCGTTGGATGTCGATGACGAGGAGCGGCAGCTCGAGGCTGATGGCCAGGCCCATCATCTCGGACTTGAGGTCGATGCCCGGGCCCGAGGTGGTGGTCACGCCGAGGGCGCCGCCGAACGCCGCGCCCAGGGCGGCCCCGATGCCGGAGATCTCGTCCTCGGCCTGGAAGGTCCGCACCCCGAAGTGCTTGTGCTTGGACAGCTCGTGGAGGATGTCCGACGCCGGGGTGATCGGGTAGGTGCCGAGGAACAGGGGCAGGTCGCTGCGGAGCGAAGCGGCGATCAGTCCCCAGGCGGCCGCCGTGTTGCCCGTCACGTTGGCGTACTCACCGGGCTCGAGCACGGCCGGCTTGACCTCGTAGGACGACTCGAACAGCTCCGCCGTCTCGCCGAAGTGGTACCCGGCCTTGAACGCCCGCTGGTTCGCCTCGAGGATCAGCTCCTTGGTGGCGTACTTCTGGGCGATCCAGTCGAGCGTCGGCTCGACCGGACGGGTGTACAGCCAGCTGATGAGGCCGAGGGCGAAGAAGTTCTTGGAGCGCTCGGCGTCGCGGGGCTTGACGCCGAGCTCCTTCGACGACTCGGTGGTGATCGAGGTCATGGGGACCTCGTACACGGTGAAGGCGGACAGCGACCCGTCGGCCAGGGGGTCGGCCTCGTAGCCGGCCTTGGCCAGGGCGCGCTCGTCGAAGGCGTCGGAGTTCACGATGATGGTGGCGCCCTGGGGCAGGGCGCTCACGTTGGCCCGCAGGGCCGCCGGGTTCATGGCCACCAGCACGTTGGGCGAGTCACCGGGGGTGGAGATGTCGTGGTCCGAGATGTGGACCTGGAAGGCGGACACCCCGGCCATGGTGCCGGCCGGGGCCCGGATCTCGGCCGGGAAGTCCGGGAAGGTGGCCAGGTCGTTGCCGAGCAGGGCCGACGACGTGGTGAAGCGGTCCCCCGCCAGCTGCATGCCGTCACCGGAGTCCCCGGCGAAGCGGATGACGACGCGGTGGATCAGATGGGGGGATTTCGGTTCGGTGGTGGTGTCGGACACCTTGCTCCTCTTCGTCCTGCTCTACCGCTCTCGGCGCCGGGCTCCCGGCGCCGCCTCCGTGTACCGGGCCCCGGGGGGCTCCGGCCATGGGTCCACGCCGCGAACGGGCGGCGGGCCCCCTCTGACACTACCGCCGGTCACCCGGCGGACCGGGCCACAGACTCAGGCCACGGTCACCCCGTGGTCGAGGTAGACGTCCTGGATGGCGTGGATCAGGGCGGCACCCTCGTCGGTGGGCCGCTGGAAGGCCTTGCGCCCCACGATCAGCCCGGCACCGCCGGCCCGCTTGTTGATGACCGCGGTGCGCACGGCCTGGGCCAGGTCGTCGGCCCCCTTGGACTCGCCCCCGGAGTTGATGAGGGGGATCCGGCCGGCGTAGCAGTTGACGACCTGCCAGCGGGTCAGGTCGATCGGGTGGTCGGTGGTCAGCTGGCTGTAGACCAGCGGGTCGGTCTTGCCGAACTTGAGGGCGTTGTAGCCACCGTTGTTCTCCGGCTGCTTCTGCTTGATGATGTCGGCCTCGATGGTCACCCCCAGGTGGTTGGCCTGGCCGGTGAGGTCGGCCGACACGTGGTAGTCGGTGTCGGCCTGCTTGAAGGCCGGATTGCGCAGGTAGCACCACAGCACGGTGAACATCCCGAGGCGGTGGGCCTCGGCGAAGGCCCGCGACACCTCGACGATCTGGCGGTCGGCGCCCTCGGACCCGAAGTAGATGGTGGCCCCCACCCCCACCGCGCCCAGATCGGCGGCCTGCTGGACCGAGGAGAACAGGACCTGGTCGTACGTGTTCGGGTAGTTGAGGAAGTCGTTGTGGTTGAGCTTGACGATGAACGGGATCCGGTGGACGTACCGGCGGGACACGATGCCGAGCCCGCCCAGCGTGGTGGCGATGGCGTTGCAGTCGGCGGCGATGGCCAGGTCGCACAGGCGGGCCGGGTCGAAGTAGGCGGGGAACTTGGCGAAGCTGGCACCGGCCGAATGCTCGATGCCCTGGTCGACCGGGAGGATCGAGACGTAGCCGGTCCCGGCCAGGCGGCCCGTGCCGTAGAGGGTCCCGAGGTTGCGCAGCACGGTCGGGGACCGGTCCGAGTCCCGGAAGACGTCGTCGACGACGTCCGGTCCGGGCAGGGTCAGGAGGTCCGACGGGAAGGCGGTGGCGGTGTGGTTCAGCAGGGTGTCGGCTTCGTCACCCAGCAGCTGTTCGAGGTTCATGGGCGCAGAGCCTAACTGGCGCCGCGCCCCCTGTTCGGCGGCCGACGGGGACGCGTGGGCGGGCCGAGGGCCTCCAGTCGGTCGGCCACGTCGTAGGCCTCGGGGTCGGCGGCATGGACCCGCAGGAACAGCTCCCGGGCCTTGGCCAGGTCGCCCGACCGCTCCATCAGATCGCCCAGGACGTACCACTGGCGCAGGTGGCGCTCGGCCGGGTTCCGGACCAGCCGGCCGGCCCCGGCGTCGACCAGCAGGCGGACGGCGCCGTCGAGGTCCCCGAGGTCGGCCCGGGTGCCGGCCAGCACCAGCCGGCCCTCGGACAGCACCTCGGCGTCGGGCGATCCGGCGCGCAGCTCGGTGAACAGCGCCTCCACCCGCTTCGGCCGGCCGAGGGCGCGGTGGCAGTCCATCCGCACCGGGTGCTGGTCGACCGACCCGGTGAGGGTGGCGAACCGTTCCAGGTTGGGCAGGGCGGCCTTCCAGTTCCCCTGGTGGTACTGGCTCAGGCCGAGGAGTTCGACCGGCGACGGGGCGTTCGGCACGGCCTCGACCACGGTGCGCAGGATCCGGGCCGCGTCCCGGTAGCGCTCGCGCTGGTAGGCGCCGATGCCGGCGGCCATCCGCTCGCTGATCCGGGCCCGCAGGAAGTTCCAGTCCGGACCGGCCGCGGTGGCCAGCTCCTGGGCGATGTCGGCCGGCAGCTCGTCGGGCTCGCGCACGGGTCGGTGGGCCGGGGGCCGGGCCCGTTCCGAGGCCGGGCCCGACCGGTCGTCGACCCGGACGAACTCCTCGGGCACGAACTCGTCGGTCCGCTTCCTCGACCGCCGCCGACCCTCGGGGGTGTCCTCGTCGGGGCCGTGGTCCACCCCGTCGCGCACGATGGAGGCACCGCGACGCGTCACGCTGCCCCAGCCCTTGCGACTGACCTGGCCCCGGTCGGGACGCCCGTCGCGCCGGTCGGGCGCGCCGTCGGCACCTCGGCGCGCCGGTGGGCGGCCGCTCGTGCGGGCCGGGGACGAGGTGGCGCCACGGGATCCGCTCGACGGGGACGGGGCTCCGGAGCGGCTGCCCTGGTACCCGCCGGTCGCACCGTCCCTGCGGGCCGGACGACCGGAACCCGAGCCGGTGGTCGACGGACGGCTGTACCCGGACCCCGACGTGCGTCCGGAGCCCGAGGTGGCGCCGGAGCCGGAGCTCGAACCGGAGCCCTTGCCACCGGGCTTGCCGGGGCGTCCGCCGGTGGCACCGCCCCCCTTGGACGAACCCGCGCCCTTGCCGGCGGGGCGTCCCGAGCCGCTGCGGCCGCCCGGGGCGGGGCGGGAGCCACCTCCGGACGTGCGCGGGCGCGGTGAACCAGAGGGGGTGCTCGGCGACATGGCCCCAGTCTACCTGGGCACGGGTGGTCGACCGGGGCCATGGTCGCCACATCGCCGCCCCGGGCACCGTGCCGAGGAGGCCCGTGGATGGGACCTGGCCACAAGGCGTGTCGGCCGGGCCGGTCGACCGTTTGGTCAGGACCGGGCCGCCGCCCCGGTCCGCCCGCCGTCCTCTACCGTGGACCCCGGCTCCGAGCGTCCGGACGCCGAACCCGCCCATGACGACCACCCGACCGCTCCCCGCCCCCACCCGCCGCGCCCCCCGGGCCGGTGCCGCCGCCACCTTGGCCCTGCTGGCCGCGCTCGGCTCGGCCTGCGGAGGGACGGGCGCCGCCCGGTCGACCGCCACCTCTGCTCCGGTCAGCGGACCCGAGGCCGGGGTCACCTCCCACTACGGCTCCGACGTCGGCAGCCCGTCCACCCCCACCACCGGGGCGGCCCAGGCCGCCACCCACGCCTACACGGCCCAGGTGCAGGCCGCGGCCTCCGCCTTCGTGGCCTCGGTGACCGCACTCCAGGGCGACGTGGCCCGCGACGACATCCCGTCGGCCCGGGTCGACGAACTCGCCGCCCAGGGCCACTACGACGCCCTGCGGGTGCTGGAGTCGGGGAACTCGATCAATGCGTCCACCCTGGACGAGCTCGACTCCGATGTCCTGCCCGGCCAGTCGTTCGGCGGCCTGCACGCCGTGGAGCGGGACCTGTGGGCGGGTGGGCCGCTGGCCGCCGACACGGCCGCCCTGGTCGGCCAGGCCCCCGTGGCCCAGTACCTGTTGTCCCGCGAGCGGCTCGGCCCCGAGGCGATCGGGCTCACGGCGGTCGACCAGCTCGACTGGGTGGTCGACACGGCCCTCCCGCACAGCCAGGAGCACGCGTCCCACCTCGGACTGGTGGACGTGGCCGACACCGTGGCGGCCGCCCGGCAGGCGTTCGGCGACATCCAGCCCCTGGCCGCCATGGTCGACCCGACGCGGACCGCCGCCGTCGCCGGGCAGTTCGCCACCCTGGCCACCGACATCGCCGCCCTCGGTCCGCCGAACACCACGCCGGACACCTCGGTCTCCCCCGCCGCCCGGCTGGCCCTCTCCCAGGACCTGGACGCCACGGCCACCACGCTCTCCCGCCTGACCGCCGAGCTCACCCCCTACGGCACCGCCGGGGCGCCGTCGTGACCCCGCGTCGGCCCGGGGCCCTGTCGCGGCGCCAGCTGCTGGCCGGCTCGGGCCTGGCCACCGCCGCCCTGGTGGCCGCGGCCGGGACCCCCACGGTGGCCGGGGCCGACCCCACCGCGTCGGGTCCAGGCGCCACCGAACCGTTCCACGGGCCACACCAGGGCGGCATCGCCACCCCGGAGCAGGCCCGGCTGGTCTTCGCCACCTTCGACGTGACCGGCACCGACCGCGGCGCGCTGGCCCAGCTGCTCACCACCTGGACCCGGGCAGCCGAACGGATGACCGCCGGCCAGGCCATCGCCGGCACCGTCCGGGGCCTTCGCCCCGCCGGTGGACACCGGGGAGGCCCTCGACCTCCCGGCCGCCCGCCTGACCCTGACCGTCGGATTCGGGCCGACGCTGTTCGACGGTCGCTTCGGCCTGTCCGCCCGGCGGCCGGCCGCCCTCGCCGACCTGCCGCCCTTTCCGGGGGACGCCCTCGAGCCCGGTCGCTCGGGCGGCGACCTGTGCGTCCAGGCCTGTGCCGACGACCCCCAGGTGGCGTTCCACGCCATCCACAACCTGGCCCGGCTCGGGCTCGGCACCGTGACCCTGCGCTACCTCCAGGTGGGGTTCGGCCGGACGGCGTCGGCCGGCGGGTCGTCCACCACCCCGCGCAACCTGCTGGGGTTCAAGGACGGCACCGACAACCTGGTCCCGTCCGATGCCGGGGCCATGAACCGGTTCGTCTGGGTCGACGGCTCGTCCGACCAGGCCTGGATGCACGGCGGGACCTACCTGGTGGCGCGGCGCATCCGGGTCCACCTCGAGGCCTGGGACCGCAGCACCCTGGGCGACCAGGAGCGCACCATCGGACGGGCCAAGGCCACGGGGGCCCCGCTCGGCTCCGCCCACGAGCACGATCCGGTCGACCTGGCGGCCCTCGACGACTTCGGGGCGCCCCGGATCCCGGACACGGCCCACATCCGGGTGGCGGCACCGTCGGTCAACCACGGGGCCGCCATCCTGCGCCGCGGCTACAGCTTCGCCGACGGCGTGGACCCGGCCACCGGCGAGATCGACGCCGGGCTCTTCTTCGTCTGCTTCCAACGGGATCCGGCCGAACAGTTCGTCCGCATCCAGCGCCGGCTGGCCGACCTGGACGCGCTCACCACCTATCTGGTCCACACCGGCAGTGGGCTCTTCGCCTGCCCGCCCGGGCCCGGGCCCGGGCGCCCCTGGGGACACGGGCTCGTGTAGGCCGCCGTCGGCCCACCCGGACGACCCTTGACATGCAACTATTCGGTTGCCTATTGTGCCACGAGGGGTCGGACCGGCCGCCCCGATCGGAGGACAGGACATGGCTGATATCCGGCACCGTTTCGGAACCACCGCCACCCCGGCCGAGGTGTTCGCCGCCGTCGGCACCGTCGACGGCCTGGCCGGCTGGTGGACGACCGACACCCGGGGCGACGCCTCGCCGGGCGGCAAGCTCGAGTTCTACTTCGGCGGTCCCGAGCGGGCCGTGCTGGTGGAGGTGGTCGAGTCGGTACCCGACGAGCGGGTGGTGTGGCGTTGCGTCGAGGGCCCCGACACCTGGGTCGGCACCACCTTCACGTTCGCCATCGCCCCCGAGGACGGCATGACCGTCCTGATGTTCACCAACGAGGGGTGGCGGGAGGCGGTGCCGTTCATGCACCACTGCAGCACCAAGTGGGCGTACTTCCTGCTCGGCCTCAAGGCGACCCTCGAGGGCGGACCGAGCGTCGCCTTCCCGAACGACGCCTCCATCGACAACTGGGGCTGACCGGATTGCCCGCAGGTGTGCCCACCCCGGACATCGGGCCGGCCGGCGCCGATGTGCCGTGGACCGGCGAGTTGGACGGCGCCTTCCGGGCGCTGGCCGACCCCTCCCGGCGCCGGCTGCTCGACTCCCTGCACGCCCACAACGGACAGACCCTGAACGCCCTCTGTGTCGGCATGCACCAGTCCCGACAGTCCGTCTCCAAGCACCTGGGCATCCTGGAGGAGGCCGGACTGGTGACGACCGACCGTCGGGGCCGGACCAAGCTGCACTTCCTCAACACCGCACCCATCAACGAGATCGCCGAGCGATGGATCCATCGCTACGAGCGGGCCCGCATCGACGCACTGACCGACCTCAAACGAGCACTGGAGGACCTTCCCATGGAGCCGACGGACCGGACCGAGTTCCGCTACACCACCTACATCCGCACCACCCCGGAGCGCCTGTGGCAGGTCCTCACCGACCCGGCCTTCACCACGGTGTGGTGGCAGGCGACGGCCATCGACTCCACCTGGGAGACCGGGGCGCCGATGACGTGGCACCACCGCGACGTGACGATGGCCCATGCCGACCAGGTGGTGCTGGAGGCCGACCCGCCCCGGCGGCTCTCGTTCACCTGGCACACCTTCACCCCCGAGTGGTCGGCCATGATCGGGCTCGACCCCTCGGTCCGGGACGCCATCGACGGCGAGCCGCGCTCGACGGCCACGTTCGACCTCGAGCCCGACGGCGACCAGGTCAAGCTGACCGTCACCCACGGGAACCTGCTGCCCGACGGGCAGATCATCCAGCTCATCACCCAGGGCTGGCCGCGGGTGCTGTCCGACCTCAAGTCGTTGGTGGAGACGGGCACCGTCTGAGGGATGTGACAAGAGCCGAACATCGACCACCCTGCCCGACGCTCCCCTGCCACGTGGTGGTGCATGCGGTGCATGCGGTACATGTGGTGCATGCGGTGGATGCGGTGGATACGCACGGTGGCGTGCCGCTCGTTCCGGCGGGCGCTCGGGCGCCCGCACCCCGGGGCATTCGGTATGCGGCCCGGCGTCGCGACCGGCACCACGATCCACGATCTCGACGAATCGAGCGATTGCCCGTCACGCTGGAGGACGATCCGCGCGCCGGTGACCGTGCCGGCGTGATCTTGGGCGGAGGCCGGACGGAGCGGATGTGCGACGTGGCGACGAGCGGAGTCGAGATCCGTAACGTCGGTCATCCCCACGCTTGTGGCCGGTCGGCCGGTCGGCCGATCTGTCCGGAACGCTCCGGGGGAGCCGCGATTCTGGCTGAATGGTGACTTTGTACCCTGCTCCGTCCGGTGCGGGTTGCCGATACCTCGACCAGCGGACTCGTGTCGTAGGAAGTCCGCATGACCGGAACGAGGCAGTCATGAGAGAGCCAACCAAGCACACGAACAGGGTTGCCACCCTGATCGCCATCCTCGCTGCGTCGGCAGTTGCGCTCGCGGCCTGCGGGGGTGGGAGTAGTTCGTCCACGTCGAGTAGCGGACCGGTGGTTCGGCGCCGAACAGGGCCGCGATGTCCACGGTCCTCCTCCGGGCGAGCGACTTCCCGGTCGGGTGGGCCGAGTCGTCGAAGCCGGCGAGTTCATCCGAGCGACGCGGCGACGAAGAAGCTCGCCCAGTCGGTCGTCTCGTGTCGTGCGTTCGTCGTGCAGGCGGACCTCGAGAAGAAGCACCTCCAGCTGAGTTCACCGACCTTCAACGACTCGACGATGCCCACGGACTCCGCCAGCGAGGCGAGCAACCAGATCGTCGGGTATTCGTCCGACGCACAGGCCAAAGCGGCCTATGCGGTCTACGCGAGCTCGGAGACCGGGACCTGCCTCCAGAAGGTGTTCGACAAGCTGTTGAATGACCAGGTCGCCTCCCTCAACGCCGAAGGAGGGCCTGCCGCGACGGTGAGCGCACAGGTGCAGCGTCTCGGCGTCCCGTCAGCCGGGGACGCCACTACGGCCTACGAGATCGTCGTCTCGATCGACGTGGCCGGTACCAGCAAGCAGATCGGCTTCGTGGTGCAGATCGTCCGGCTCAACCAGTACGTCGTCAGCTACAACGCGACCCTGTACCAGGCCGCGCCTGACAAGTTCGGCGAGAACCTCGTGGACCGGTCCATGGCACGCCTGCAGGCCGCACTCGGTTAGGCAGCGGATGGCGGCTGTCGGGTACGGCATCACGCAGTTGGTGATCCGACGTCTGGGATCCGCACCCCCCGTTTCCACCCGAAGCGGGATCAGCGATGGGACCGAATGCCCTACCGGACGCCCGCCTGCCGCGCTCAGAATCAGTGGGGCAAGGAGGCAGTCATGACGAATGCGGTGAACTCGATCCTCAGGACGCCAACGGTGAGACGGGGGGCATGCCAACGGTGTGGCTGGACCCAAGAGGTCGTCCGGACCCATGGGCACGGGCCGGCCCATCGGGGACGCTGCGGGTACCGCTGGGTCTGCCGTGACTGCCTGGCTGAACTGGACTCGGATGCCATCGACGCATCCCACACGCAGGGGACGGGACTCGTCTCGGCCGCATAGCCGCCGCGTCCGCCGATCACCGAGAGTCTCGTCACCGGCTCAGATGGGCGTGGACGCGAAGAAGCCCCCCGCAGAGCGGAGGGCTTCTTCTGAGAAATCCCGGCGGCGTCCTACTCTCCCAGGGGGCTACCCCCCAAGTACCATCGGCGCTGACAGGCTTAACTGCCGTGTTCGGAATGGGAACGGGTGTATCTCTGTCGCCATGGCCACCGGAAATCGTGCGCCCTCGAGCCGAGGTACGAGACCCCGAAGGGTCGACCTCAAGGCCCGGTGTGACCCCAATAGGGTCACCCTGAGCGTTCCATAGCGAGCACGAGCAAGTTCCCAAGCCCTCGGCCGATTAGTACCGGTCAGCTGAATGCGTTACCGCACGTACACTTCCGGCCTATCAACGTGGTCGTCTGGCCACGGGCCTTACCAGGTTAACCCTGTGGGAGATTTCATCTTGGAACGAGCTTCGCGCTTAGATGCTTTCAGCGCTTATCCCACCCGAAGGTCGCTAACCAGCCGTGCCCTTGGCAGGACAACTGGCACACGAGAGCTTCGTCCATCCCGGTCCTCTCGTACTAGGGATAGCCTTCCTCAAATCTCCTACGGCTGCATCGGATAGGGACCGAACTGTCTCACGACGTTCTAAACCCAGCTCGCGTACCGCTTTAATGGGCGAACAGCCCAACCCTTGGGACCGGCTTCAGCCCCAGGATGCGACGAGCCGACATCGAGGTGCCAAACCTTCCCGTCGATATGGACTCTTGGGGAAGATGAGCCTGTTATCCCCGGGGTACCTTTTATCCGTTGAGCAACGGCGCTTCCACAAGCAACCGCTGGATCACTATGCCCTGCTTTCGCACCTGCTTGACTTGTAGGTCTCGCAGTCAAGCTCCCTTGTGCCATTGCACTCGACGGCTGATTGCC
>CAWHIB010000009.1:0-115000 GCA_963829265.1 uncultured Acidimicrobiaceae bacterium | reverse complement strand
GGGCTCGCCACCCACCACCACCGTCCGCGTGGGGATCCCGTCGACCGACACCCGGACCGTGCCCGTGCCGCCGAGGACCAGGTAGACGTCCTGGGCCTGGAAGGCAGCACCAGGGTCGCCCCGTGACCCGGCGGCGGCGCCCTCGGCGCCGACGTCCCACGGCCCGCCGAAGGCGAAGGTGTCCTGGGGCAGCCGCACCGGGAGGCTGGTAGGTCGCCATGACGTCCGGGGTCACGCTCTCGGCCGCCAGGTTCGGCTCCGAGTAGTGGTAGCCGAGGTAGCTCTCCGGGGTGGCCGGCTACTGGGGAGTGCGATCGGGCACGTCGGTGCGGGGCGGCAGGTGGACCGTCGGGTCGGCTGCCACCAGCAGCTGGCGGATGAAGGTCTCGGTCTGGGCGTACTCGCCCTCGCCGAAGTCGACGTGGCGGACGGTGCCGGTGGCATCGACGAGGTACTCGGCCGGCCAGTAGTTGTTCTGGTAGTTGTACCAGGTGGCGTAGGTCGTTGTCGATGGCGATCGGGTAGCGGACGCCGAGCTGGGCCGCGGCACGGGTGATGTTCCCGACGTCGTGCTCGAAGGCGAACTCCGGCGTGTGGACGCCGACCACGGTCAGGCCGTCCTTGGCGTAGGCCGCGTTCCACGCCTCGACGTGGGGCAGCGACCGCTGGCAGTTGATGCACGAGTAGGTCCAGAAGTCGACCAGCACGACCCGACCCCGGAGACCGGCGATCGTCAGCGGGTCGGTCCCCGGGGGTCTGGAGCCACCTGGTGATCCCGGCGAACGCCGGGGCCGGTCCGCAGCGGCCGCAGGACCGGGCTGGCCGGCGTGCAGTTGGCGAGGGCGCCCCCGGAGGCCTCGCCCTGTCACCCCGGCCAGTGCCCGCGTGACCGACGGGCTCCCCTCGATCCGGTTCTGGAGGGCGTTGGTGTAGCCGGGCAGGCCCGCTGCAGCCCGTCGGTCAGGTTGAACGCCAGGACCAGGGCGGTCAGGACCAGGACCACGCCGATGACCTTGCGGACGGCCGCGGCATGGGTCCGCACCGTGCGCATGCGGGTGGCCAGGTACTGTCCGGCCACGGCGAAGACCAGCAGCGGGATGGCCACGCCGACGGCGAAGGCCAGGGTGAGCAGCACGGCGGACCACCCGATGTGGTGGCTGGGCCCCCACGGTCGAGATCGCCGCCAGCACCGGGCCGGCGCACGGGACGAAGACCAGGCCCAGGCTGAGGCCCAGCACGAATCCGCCGCCCTCGGTCACCTCCCGGCCGGCCGTCAGCCGGGCGAAGGGCCGCTCGAGCAGGTCCCCGACCGCGGGGACCAGGAGGCCCGCACCCGAGCACACCGATGGCCCCGATCCCGATCCAGCGGAGCAGGTTCTGGGGCAGGCCCAGCGCACTCAGCAGCCACGAGCCGACCAGGGTGGCCAGCCGAGAAGCTGAGGACGAGGCCGGCGACGACGGCGAAGGGACGGCGGCGGCGCCGGTCGGCGGCGAGCCGTGCCCGGGCCGCGGCCCCGGGGTCCGGGGTCCCTGCTCCCCCGCCTGACCGGGGACTCCTCCGCGACGGGCTCCCCTCCGGTGCCGGCGCCCACCGTCACCGGCGATCGACGGGCCACCGAGGCGGGCAGCGGCTCCGTCGCGGGTCGACTCGACCCCGTCGTCGTCCAGGCCGCTGGCCGCACCGGAGGCGAAGATCACCGGGAGCACGGGCAGGATGCACGGCGAGATGCCGGTCACCAGACCGCCCAGGAACCCCACGACGACGAGGAGGATCACGCCGTCAGCCTTCCACGCCGGTCAGGTGGGGCCGACGTCGGTCGACTCCCGTCGGGAGCGCAGTTGGCCAGGTCCACCCGTATTCGTCCACCAGTGACCCCGTCGCGTTACACGTCCCGTCGGTCCCCACCGGCACCGGCGTCAGCCCAGGGCCGTCACCCGTATCCGGTCGGCCTCCAGCCGGTGGGCGAACCGCTCCATCTGGACGGCGACGGCCTCGGGCCCGGCCTAGCCGGGGGTGGTCCGTCGGGTCACGGCCACGCCGGGCTCCAGCAGGGCCACGGCATCGCTCCCGAGTGCCGGATGGGCCTCCACCAGCTCGGCCAGGGGGACGTGGCGCTCGAGCGAGTCGTGCACCAGGCCCCCGACCACGCTGTGGGCCTGGCGGAAGGGCATGCCCTGTTCGACCAGCCACTCCGCCAGGTCGACGGCGGCCACCGAGGAGCCGTTGGCCGCGTCCTGCATGCGGGTGGAGTCGAACGTGACCGTCGCCAGCAGGCCGGACAGGGCGGCGAGGGCGAGCTTGGACTGGTCCACCGAGTCGAACAGGGGCTCCTTGTCCTCCTGGAGGTCGCGGTTGTAGGCGAGGGGCAGGCCCTTCAACGTGACCAGCAGGCCGGTCAGGTTGCCGATGAGGCGTCCGCTCTTGCCCCGGGCCAGCTCGGCCACGTCGGGGTTCTTCTTCTGGGGGAGCATGGAGCTGCCGGTGGCGAAGGCGTCGTCCAGGACGGCGAAGCCGAACTCCTCGGTGGACCACAGCACCAGCTCCTCGCCGATCCGCGACAGGTGCACACCGAGCAGCGCCAGATCGAAGAGCGCCTCGGCCACGAAGTCGCGGTCGGACACGGCGTCCAGCGAGTTCTCGAACCGCCCGGCGAATCCGAGGTCGGCGCCCGTCCCGTCCGGGTCCAGGGGCAGGGACGACCCGGCCAGGGCACCGGCGCCGAGTGGCGACACGTCGAGCCGGGCCACCGTCGCCACCAGGCGGTCGACGTCCCGGGCCAGGGCCCAGCCGTGGGCCAGCAGGTGGTGGGCCAGGAGCACCGGCTGGGCCCGCTGCAGGTGGGTGTACCCGGGCAGGTAGGTGTCCCCGGCCTCCACGGCCCGGGTCACCAGCACGTCCTGGAGCTCGAGGATCCGGGCGGCCACCGCGGCCAGCTCCCGCTTGGCGTAGAGCCGGAGGTCCGTGGCGATCTGGTCGTTGCGGCTGCGACCGGTGTGGAGCTTGGCGCCCACGTCGCCGGCCAGCTCGGTCACCCGCCGCTCGACGGCGGTGTGGATGTCCTCGTCACCCGGCTCGAAGACGAAGGTCCCCGTCGTCCAGCTCGGCCTCCACCCGGTCGAGGGTGTCGAGCAGCAGGGCCACCTCGTCCGCGGTCAGCAGGCCGCCCCGCCCGAGACCGCGCACGTGGGCCCGCGACCCGACCAGGTCGTCGGTGGGCCAGGCGGCGGTCGAAGTGGAGACTCACCGAGTAGTCCATGACCACGTCGGCGGTGCCGCCGCTGAGGCGGCCGTGCCAGAGGGTCATCGCCCGGCGCCCCGGCCTTCCTGGACCGCCGACCAGGTGGCCACGCCCAGGCCCCACAGGCGCACGAATCCTTCGGCGTCCTGGTGACGGAACGTGTCGGAGGCGTCGTAGGTGGCGAGCCCGTGGTCGTAGAGGCTGACCGGGCTGCGACGGCCGACCACCCAGCACCGACCCTGGTCGAGGCGGAGGCGGACCTCGCCGGTGACGTGCTTCTGGGACTCGAGGAAGAAGGCGTCGAGGGCCTGCTTCAGCGGGCTGAACCAGAGGCCGTCGTAGACCAGCTCCGACCAGCGCGGCTCGAGCCGCACCTTCTCGTGGTGGAGGTCGCGCTCGAGGGTCAGGTCCTCGAGGTCGGCATGGGCCAGCAGCAGGGCGAGGGCCGCCGGGCATTCGTAGGTCTCGCGGCTCTTGATCCCGACCCGGCGGTTCTCCACCATGTCGAGGCGGCCGAACCCGTAGGAGCCGACCACCCGGTTGAGCTCGGCGATGAGCGGCTCCGGGCGGTGTGCCACCCCGTCGAGGCTGACCGGCACGCCCGACTCGAAGCCGATGGTGACCTCGGTGGGCTCGGTGGCCGTCGGCACCGTCATGGTGAAGACGTCCTCGGGCGGCCGGTTCCAGGGGTCCTCGATGACCCCGCACTCGATGGCCTTGCCCCACAGGTTCTCGTCGATGGAGTACAGCTTCTCCTTGGTCACCGTCAGCGGGATGTCCCACTTGGCGGCGTACTCGATGCAGTCCTCGCGGGTGAGGCCCCACACCCGGGCCGGGGCCAGGACGTCGAGGTCGGGCGCGAGGGCGCGGGTCCCCACTTCGAAGCGGACCTGGTCGTTGCCCTTGCCCGTGCAGCCGTGGGCCACCGAGGAGGCGCCGTGGCGCCGGGCCTCGGCCACCAGGTGCTTCACGATGACGGGGCGCGACAGGGCCGACACGAGTGGGTACTTGCCCTCGTACTTGGCGTTGGCCAGCAGGGCGGGCATGCAGAAGTCCTCGGCCATCTCGGCCCGGGCGTCGATGACGGTGGCCTCCACGGCCCCGGCGGCCAGCGCCCGGTTCCGGATGGCGTCCCAGTCCTCGCCGCCCGACTCCGCCGCCTGTCCGACGTCGACCGCCACCGCGACCACCTCGACACCGTGGTTCTCCATCAGCCACCGCACGGCCACGGAGGTGTCGAGTCCCCCGCTGTAGGCCAGCACCACTCGCTCGGTCATCGTGCACCCCGTTTCGTCCCGGTCATCGTCATCTCCGTTGTCGTCTCGATCATCGTGTCGGTCCCGCCCCCGTCGTCGGTCCTGCGCGTGGCCCCGTCCGGTGCCTCCGGACCCCGGGATCCGGTTCCCTCGGACCCCCGTCCCGCGGACTGCTCCAACCCGGACAGCACGGCCAGGCGGTGGGCCACGTCGGCCCCTCCGGCGGCCTCGGAGGCCACCACCAGCACGGTGTCGTCCCCGGCGACCGTCCCGATCACCCCGGAGAAGCCGCTCCGGTCGAGCGCCGAGCCTACGACATGGGCCGAGCCGGGCGGTGTGCGCAGCACGATCAGGTTGCCGGAGTGCTCGGCCTCCACCACCCACTCACCGAGCACCCGGCGCAGGTGGTCCTCGGGAGCCACCTGCTGGGAGGGCAGCTCAGGCAGGGCATAGGCCGTGTCCCCGCCCGGCAGTCGCACCTTGACCGCCCCCAACTCCTCCAGGTCCCGGGACACGGTGGCCTGGGTGGCGTCGATCCCTTCGGAGCCCAGGAGTTCGACCAGATGGGCCTGGCTGCCCACCGCACTCGCCTCCAGCAGCTTGGTGATCCGGTGCTGGCGCTGGTGCTTGGTGACCCGGGTCATCCGGCATCGCCCCCGGTCACCCAGGCCAGCAGCCCCCGCATGGCGTGCATCCGGTTGGCCGCCTGCTGCCACACCACGCTGTGGGGACCGTCCACCACCCCGGCGCTGATCTCCTCGCCGCGGTGGGCGGGCAGACAGTGGAGCACCACCGCATCCGGGGCGGCCCGGGCCACCAGCGCCTCGTCGACGCAGAACCCGGCGAACGCCGCCAGGCGTTCCGCCCGCTCGGCCTCCTGGCCCATCGAGACCCACACGTCGGTGTACAGGGCGCCGGCCCCGTCGGCCGCCTCGGCCGGGTCGTCGGTCACCAGCAGGTCCCCCCCGAAGGCGCGCACCCGGGCCACGTCCGCATCCGAGGGGCCGTAGCCGGCGGGCGAGGCCACCCGGGTCGGGATGCCCACCATCGAGGCGGACAGGGCCAGGGAGCGCCACACGTTGTTGGCGTCCCCGATGAAGGCGACCGGACGGTGGCGGGCACCGTCGACACCGAACCGCTGACGCAGGGTCAACAGGTCGGCCAGGGCCTGGCACGGATGGGCCCGGTCGGACAGGAGGTTGACCACCGGCACCGGTACCCCGGCGTCGTCGAGGGTGGCGCGCATGCGCACCAGCGTGCGGTGGTCCATGACCCGGGCGCACAGCACCCGGTGGAAGCAGGCCAGGGTGCGGGCCACGTCCTCGGCCGTCTCGCGGACGTCGATGCCCACTTCGGCGCCCTGGATGTAGACCGGGTGCCCCCCGAGGGCCACGGTCGCCATCTCCGAGCTGTTGCGGGTCCGGGCCGACGGCTTCTCGAACACCAGGGCCACGCCCGCTCCCGCCAGGCTCCGTGGCAGTCCGGCCGGGTCGCGTTCGGCCAGGGCCAGCACGGCCTCCACCCCGTCCGGGCCGAGGTCGTCGACCTCCAGCATGTGTCGCGTCGCCCCTGGTGCCCGGTCAGTTCCCATGGTCTTCTCCTGTGTGGACGGTGGATGCGTCACGGGGCCCGAAGGCGGCCAGCAGCCGGGCCAGGATCCGCGCCAGCGTCTGCACGGCCCGGTCGATGTCGGCGTCGGACACCAGCAGCGACGGTGCGAACCGCAGGACGTCGGGTCGGGGCGCATTGATGACGAGGCCGCCCTGGAGCGCCTCGGCACAGGCCGGCCCGGCGAAGTCGTTGACCAGCACGGCGGCCAGCAGCAGTCCCTCGCCGCGGACGTGGTCGACCCCGCTCAGCCGCTCCAGTCCGTCCCGCAGGCGTGCCCCGGCCGCCCGGGCCCGCTCGGGCACGCGTTCGGCCTCCATCACCGACAGGGTGGCCCGGGCCGCCGACAGGGCCAGCGGCTGGCCTCCGAAGGTACTCCCGTGGTCACCGGGCACGAACGCCGCGGCCACCTCGGACCGGGCCCAGCACGCCCCCACGGGCATCCCGTTCCCGAGGGCCTTGGCCATCGTCACCACGTCGGGCTCGATGCCGAGGTGCTGGAAGGCGAACCAGCGCCCCGTCCGCCCGAAGCCGGTCTGGATCTCGTCCACCATGAGCAGGACGTTCCGCTCGGTGCACAGCTGGCGCAGCGCACCCAGGTAGTCCGACGACGGGACCACCACCCCGGCCTCGCCCAGGATCGGCTCGACCAGCACGGCAGCCACGCGGTCCGGGTCGACGGCGGCGTCCATGGCCCCGATGTCGCCGAAGGGGACGTGGTCGAAGCCGTCGGGCATGGGCAGGAAGGCGGTCTGCTTCTCGTACTGACCGGTGGCGGCCAGGGCGGCCAGGGTGCGACCGTGGAAGGCGTCGTCGGTGGTCACCACCCGGAAGCGCCCGGGCCCGGCCCACCGACGGGCCAACTTGAGGGCGCACTCGTTGGCCTCGGCCCCCGAGTTGGCGAAGAAGACCTGGCCGCCGGCCCGGTCGGTGCCCCCGCCGATCAGGCGGTCGATGGTGACGGCCACCTCGGGGCCGACCACGTTGCCGAACAGGTTGGAGACATGGCTGAGCGTCCGGGCCTGGTCCGCCACCGCGTCGGCCACCACCGGATGGGCGTGGCCCAGCGAGGTCACCGCCAGACCCGACAGGAAGTCGAGATACGGCCGGTCCTCGGTGTCGTAGAGGGTGCTGCCCTCACCCCGCACGAAGGTGACGGCCGGTTCGGCGTAGTTGTGCATCAACGCCGAGCGGTCGATGTCCGCCCATCCGTGCGCCGCCACGGCATCCGGTCCGCCGCCCCCGGCGGCGACGGACGCGCTCACAGGTCCGCTCCGACCATGGTGCCCACCCCGGCATCGGTGAACAGCTCCAGCAGGAGCGCGTGCGGCGTCCGCCCGTCCAGGATGTGGGCCCGCGTCACCCCGTGGCGGACGGCCTGGGCACACGCCTGCACCTTCGGGATCATGCCGCCGTTGGCCGCCCCCGACGCCACCATGGCGTCGAGCTGCTCGGCGCCGACCCGGTGCAGCAACGAGTCCGGGTCGTCCGGGTCGGCCCGCAGGCCGGCCACGTCGGTGAGGAACACCAGCTTCTCCGACTGCAGGGCGGCGGCCAGGGCCCCGGCCGCCGTATCGGCGTTGATGTTGAAGGCCTGTCCCGAGTCGTCGGTCCCGATGGTGGCGACCACCGGGATGAGGCCCTGGGCCAGCAGCTGGTGGAGGATCGTCGGGTCGACCCCGACCACGTCCCCCACGAACCCGAGTGCCTCGGACCGGGCGGTGGCGCTGATGAGGTTGGCGTCCTCGCCCGACAGGCCGACGGCCAGGGCCCCGTGGACGTTGATGGACCGCACGATGTCGCGGTTGACCTTGCCGACCAGCACCATGCGGACCAGGTCGATGGTGTCGGCGTCGGTCACCCGGAACCCGTCCTGGAACTCGACCTCCTTGCCCACCCGTTCCATCAGCGCGCCGATCTGCGGCCCACCCCCGTGGACGACCACGGGCAGCATCCCGACCGAGCGCATGAGCACGATGTCCTCGGCGAACGAGGCCAGCGCCTCGTCCTCGTCCACGACGTCCCCGCCCGGCTTGGCGGCCAGCACGTTCCCGCCGTACTTGACCACCACCACCTTGTCGAGGAACCGGCGGATGTACGGCAGGGACTCGACCAGCACCGCGGCCTTGTCGGCCGCCGAGGGGGCGTCGGACCCGGGCGTCCCGTCCATGGCCGGCGCGCTCACGACGTCGTCCGGTTCTCGTCGATGTACCCGTACCCGAGCTCCACGCCCATGACCACCCCGTTCCCGTCGGCCAGCCCCAGGCCGCACTCGATGGTCACCAACGAGCCGGCCATGTGGTCGGCCACCGCGCCCCGGTCATGGGGCACCTCGACCCCTCCCCGGCACACCGTGGTGCCGCCGTAGGCGATGGACAGCCGGTCCATGTCGAAGTCGACCCCGGCCGACCCCAGCTCGCTGGCCACGCGACCCCAGTAGGGGTCGGCCCCGTTGATGGAGCACTTCACCAGGAGCGAGTCGGCCACCTTGCGGGCGGCCCGGTGGGCCTCGCCGTCCGAGCGCGCCCCGACCACCTGGACCTGGAAGATGCGCGACGCACCCTCGGCGTCGGCCGCCATCTGGGTGGCCAGGTCGGCACACGCCTCGGTGACGGCGGTCGCCACCACGTTCGGATCGCACGGGCCGGCCCGGCCCGAGGCCATCAGGACCACGGTGTCGTTGGTCGACGTGCAGCCGTCCACCGACATCGAGTTGAACGAGTCGGCCACCGCGGCGCGCAGCAGGTCGGCCAGCGGTCCGGGCTCGACGGCGGCATCGGTGGTGAGGAAGGCGAGCATGGTGGCCATGTCGGGGGCGAGCATCCCCGCCCCTTTGGCCATGCCGGCCACCGAGAACGTCGGGTGGGCGACCAGCACCTCCTTGCGGCCGGAGTCCGTGGTCAGGATGCCCTGGGCGGCGTCGGCCCCGGCGGCGTCCCCGCCGGCCCGGGCGGCCACCAGCCGGGGGATGCCCGCTTCGATCGGCTCCATGGGCAGGGGGATCCCGATGAGGCCGGTCGAGCACACCAGCACCTCGTCGTCGGCGACCCCGAGCCCGGCAGCGGCCAGGTGGCACATGGCGGCCGCGTCGGCCCGGCCCCGGTCGCCGGTCGCCGCGTTGGCATTGCCGCTCGACACGAGGACGGCGGCGGCCCGGCCGCCGTTGGTGCCCATGTGGGCCCGGCTGACCTGGACGGGAGCGGCGCAGGCCCGATTCGAGGTGAAGGTGGCCGCCGTCGGGACGGGACGCCCGTCGGCGGCGGCCACCAGGGCCAGGTCGAGGGCGCCGGAGGCTTTGATGCCGGCGGCCAGGCCGGCGGCCACGAACCCTCCCGGGGTGGTGATGCTCACGGGTACACCCCCGCCACCGGGAGGCCGGTCCCCTCGGGCAGCGACAGGGCCAGGTTGGCGCACTGCACGGCCTGTCCGGCCGCACCCTTGATCAGGTTGTCGATGGCCGACAGGGCCACCACCCACCCGGTGCGGGGGTCGACCCGCACGGTGACGTGGGCGGTGTTCGACCCACTGGCCGCCTTGGTCGACGGCGGGGCGTCGGTCACCACGACGAAGGGCTCGTCGTCGTACCGGTCGTGCAGGAGCTGCATGGCGTCCTCCGTGGTCAGTGCGCCGGGATCGGCGGGTCGGGCGTAGCAGGTGGCCAGGATGCCCCGCACCATCGGGGCCAGGTGGGGGGTGAACAGGACGGTCGTCCCCAAGCCCTGCTCCATCTCGGAGGTGTGGCGGTGGTCGAGCAGCCCGTAGGCCACGAAGTCCTCGTCGACGGTGGCGAAGTGGAGGGTCTCCTTCGGGGCCCGTCCCGCCCCCGAGGTCCCGCTGGCCGCGTCGACGATCAGGGCCGGGCCGCCGTCGGCCGGGAGGTCGAGCGCGCCGGCCTCCACCAACGGGGCGAGGGCCAGGAGCGCGGCCGTCGGGTAGCAGCCCGGCGCGGCGATCCGGGTGGCACCGGCCAGCTCGGCCCGGTGGAGCTCCGGCAGGCCGTACACGAAGGTGTCGAGCAGCTCGGGGGCCAGGTGGTCCTCGCCGTACCAGGTCGGGTACAGGGCCGGATCGTGGAGGCGGAAGTCGGCGCCCAGGTCGACGACGACCCCGACCCGACCGAGCAGGTCCGGCACCAGGTGCTGGGACTGCCCGTGGGGCAGGGCGAGGAACACGACGTCGAGCCCGTCGAGTGCCTCGGGGTCGGTGGCTCCGTAGGCCAGTCCCGGGTAGGCGGCCGCCAGCGAGGGGGTGTGGGCGGCCACCGACTCGCCGGCGTGCGACCCGGCGGCGGCCACCACCACGTCCAGATCGGGGTGCCCGGCGCACAGGCGCAGCAGCTCCGCGCCTCCGTAGCCGGAGGCTCCGACGATTCCCACACGCTTGGGCGATCCCGACATTCCGCAAGTCTATGCGCATTTGCGCATGAATATGCAAGCATCTGGTTCCCGGGCCCTCCCGCCCGGGGCGTGGTCCTCCCCCCGGGGTGCGTCGCCCCTGCCGATAGCGTGACCGGCATGGACCGTGCCGCCGCCTACGCCGACGCCACTCCCCTCTCCTTCTGGCTGGACGACCCGACCGCTCCCGAGCCGGCGGCACCGCTGGTGGGGCCGACCACGGCCGACCTGGTGGTGGTGGGCGGCGGCTACACCGGGCTGTGGGCGGCACTCCTGGCCAAGGAGGACGACCCGTCCACCGACGTGGTGGTGCTCGAAGGCGACCGGTGCGGCTGGGCTGCGTCCGGGCGCAACGGCGGGTTCTGCGCCGCGAGCCTCACCCACGGTCTGGCCAACGGCATCGACCGCTTCCCCGAGGAGATCGACGCGCTCGAGCGCCTCGGGAGGGAGAACCTCGACGCCATCGAGTCCACCGTCGCCGCCGAGGGGATCGAGTGCGACTTCGAGCGCACCGGCGAGCTCGACGTGGCCACCGAGCCCCACCAGGTCGACTGGCTGCGCGAGGCCGAGGCCCAGGCGAGGGGCCACGGTGCCACGCCCGTGTTCCTCGACGGCGACGAGCTGCGGGCCGAGGTCCACTCCCCCGTCCTCCTGGCCGGTCTGTGGGACCCCGACTCGTGCGCCCTGGTCAACCCCGCCCGACTGGCCTGGGGTCTGCGGCGTGCCTGCGAGCGGGCCGGTGTCCGGATCTTCGAGCACTCCCCCGTGGACGGCCTCGGCCCGACCGGTCCCGACCGGGCCGCGCCGATGTCCGTCCACACCGCCCACGGCCGGGTCACCACCCGACGGGTCGTCCTGGCCACCAACGCCTCCCCGTCCCCCATCCGGCGGCTGCGCAAGTACCTCGTGCCGGTCTACGACTACGTCCTGATGACCGAGCCCCTGACCCCGGCCCAGACGGCGGCCGTCGGATGGGAGCGTCGCCAGGGCATCGGCACCTCGGGCAACCAGTTCCTCTACACCCGCCGCACCGGCGACAACCGGATCCTGTTCGGCGGCTACGACGCCGTCTACCACTACGGCAGCCGGATGGGCGCCTCGCTCGAGCAGCGTCCGGCCACGTTCACGCTCCTCTCCACCCACTTCGCCGCACTGTTCCCGGCACTCGAGGACGTCCGCTTCACCCACTCGTGGTCCGGGGCCATCGACACCTGCTCGCGGTTCTGCGCCTTCTTCGACCGCTCCTTCGACGGGCGGGTGGCGTCGGCCGCCGGCTACACCGGCCTCGGCGTCGGGGCGTCCCGGTTCGGCGCCCGGGTGGCCCTCGACCTGGTGTCCGGCACCGACACGGCGCTCACCTCGATGCGCTTCGTGCAGAAGAAGCCGATCCCGTTCCCACCCGAACCGGTGCGCTCGGCCGGGATCAACCTGACCCGGTGGTCGATGGCCCGGGCCGACACCCACCAGGGGAAGCGCAACCTGTGGCTGCGGGCCCTCGACAGCCGTCGGCCTCGGCTTCGACTCCTGACCGCCGCCGGTGACGGCACCCGGGTTCCCGCTCAGCGCAAGGCGGCCCGGTGGGCGCCCTCGACGGCGTCGATGCAGGCCGCGCGCAGCTCCCCGATCTCCCCGTCGGTCAGCGTCCGGTCGAGGGCGCAGAAGCGCAGGCGGTAGGCCAGGCTGCGGGTCCCGGCCCCGAGCGGCTCCCCCCGGTACACGTCGAAGAGCTGGACCGACTCGAGCAGCTCCCCTCCGGCGGCGGCCAGGGTGGCCTCGACCATGCCGGCCGGGACCTCCTCGGGCACCACGAAGGCCAGGTCGATGTCCGACGAGGGAAAGCGGCTGACCGGGGCCGACTCGAGCGGCCTGCGGGGGGCCACGGCGGGGTCCAGGAGGCGCACGAGGTCGAGGTCGAGCCAGCCGACCCGTCGGGGCCGCCCGTCGGTGCCGACCAGGCCGAAGGTCTCGACGAACGTCGGGTCGAGCTCACCCACCTCGCCGAGGGCCACCCGCCGCCCCTGGCCGTCGGCCGGCGCGCAGAACAGCGCGGCCGAGCGGTAGCCGTGGGTGACCCGGGGGCCGTCCCCCGGCGTGTGCCCTGCTCCATCTCCCAGCCGGCTGAGCCCCAGGGCGTCGGCCACGGTGTGCCAGGCGGCCACGGCCGACCAGGCGTCGTCGCCGGCGTCGGCGAACACCGCGCTCAGCCGCTCGCCCATCTCGGCCGGCGGGCCGTCACCGGTCGGGATCTCGGCCGGCTGGAACACGGAGCCGACCTCGAAGAGCCGCACGTCGCCCTGGCGCCGTTCGGCGTTGTACAGGACGGCCCGGACCAGGCCGGGGGCCATGGTCGACCGCAGGAAGCGCTCGGCGTCGACCAACGGGTTGGTCACCTCGATGTACGGCGGGGCGAACCCGGCGGCCAGCTGGTCGTCCCCGGTGACGAAGGCCGCCGTCCAGGCCTCCGAGGCCCCCAGCCCGCACAGCACGTCCTTGATCCGGCGGCGCTCGCGTTGATAGGGCGTGAGCCGCCCGGGCTGGGGCCAGGCCGGGTGGCGACGGGGCAGCCGGGCGTACCCGTAGGTGCGGGCCACCTCCTCGGCCAGGTCGGCCTCCCCCATCGGGGCGGGTCGGATGTCCGGTCGGAACGTGGGCACCACGACCGAGACCGGGTCGTCGTCGCCCCCCGTCGGGGTGGCCACCATGCCGAGCGGTCGCAGGAGGTCGGCGATGGCCGGGGCGGACAGGCCGGTGCCGAGCAGGCCGTTGACCCGGGACGGCCGCACGGCGAGCTCCAGGGCCTTCGGCACGTCACCGGTCACGTCGAGGACGCCGTCGGCCAGGGTCAGGTCGGGTCCACCCGTGAGCGCCAGCAGGGCGCAGAACCGCTCGGCCGCCCGGTCGATGCCGGCCGGGTCGCAGCCCCGCTCGAAGCGGGCGCTGGCCTCGGTGCGCAGGGTGAGCCGCTTGGACGTCCGGGCGATGGCCATGGGCACGAAGTAGGCCGACTCGAGCAGGACGCGGGTCGTGGTCGGGTCGATCTCCGAGGAGGCCCCGCCCATGATCCCGCCGATACCCACCGGCTCCCCGGTGGCGTCGCAGATGAGGCAGTCCTGCCCCGTGTCGCCCAGTCCGGGCCCCGGGCGTCCGAGGGTCCGCTCGACGCCGTCCAGGGTGGTGACGGCCTCACCCGCTCCGGCGCGGCGCACCAGCAGCCCGCCTCCGGCCAGCTTGTCGAGGTCGTAGGGGTGGGTGGGCTGGCCGAGTTCGAGCATCACGTAGTTGGAGGCGTCGACGACGTTGTTGATCGGCCGCATCCCGGCGGCCACCAGGCGTCGGGCCAGCCAGTCGGGCGACTCGCCGACGGCCACCCCGGTGAGCACCCGGGCCGTGAACCGGGGGCACAGTTCGGTGTCGTCCACCTGCACCGAGGTGAGCGAGCCGACGGCGGGGCCGGCGGACGGGGTCGGGACGGTCGCGCCGGGCGCCACCCGGGCCACCAGGTCCTCGGTCGACGGGATGGTGAACTCGAGGTCGAGCCGGGCGGCCAGGTCCCGGGCCACGCCGGCCATGCACCAGGCGTCGGGCCGGTTGGCCTCGACGGCCACGTCGAACACCACGTCGGGCTCGATCCCGAGCACCTCGGTCAACCTGGCCCCGGGCACCGCACCGTCGACGTCACCGAGGACCAGGATCCCCTCGTGGTCCTCCGACAGGCGCAGCTCCCGGCCCGAGCACAGCATCCCGTTGGAGACGACGCCCTTCATCTTGCGCTTGCCGATGGCGAACCCGCCGGGCAGGACCGCTCCGACCGGGGCCAGGGCCACCAGGTCGCCCGCTCCGAAGTTCCACGCCCCGCAGACGACCTCGACCGGACCCGAGCCGTCGGTCACCAGCACGCGACGGATCCGGTCGGCGCCCTCGATGGGACCGACCGCTTCGACCCGCACCACCACGACGTCGCCCAGGCCCTCGCCCACCTGCTCGATGCCCTCGACCACCAGGCCCAGGTCGTCGAGGGTGGCGGCGATGACCGAGGCGTCACCCTCGAAGGGTGCGAAGTCTCGAAGCCAGGAAAGGGGAACTCGCAACGCTGTCCTCTCGGGGTGCGCGCCTCAGAACTGGCGCAGGAACCGGATGTCGTTCTCGATGAGGGCCCGCATGTCGGCGATCTGGTGGCGCATCTGCGCGCACCGGTCGATGCCGAACCCGAAGGCGAACCCGGTCCACACGTCGGCGTCGATGCCGACCGCCGCGAACACGGCCGGGTCGACCATGCCGCACCCGCCGAGCTCGATCCACCCGGTCTGTGAGCACGTGCGGCACCCGTCGCCCCGGCAGATGGCGCAGGTGACCTCGAACTCGGCCGACGGCTCGGTGAACGGGAAGTAGGCCGGGCGCAGACGCGAGTGGATGTCCGGGCCGAAGTAGGCGGCGGTGAACGTCTCGATGGTGCCGGCCAGGTCGGCGAAGGTGATGCCCCGGTCGACGACCAGTCCCTCGATCTGGTGGAACACGGCGAGGTGGCGGGCGTCGGGGGTGTCCCGGCGGTAGCAGCGGCCGGGCATGACCGAGTGGATGGGCAGGGTGCCGTCCACCACGGCCTGCTCCATCAGGTGGATCTGCACGGGGGACGTGTGGGTGCGGAGCAACGTCGACTCCGGCTCGCCGAGGTCCAGGTAGAAGGTGTCCCACATGCCCCGGGCCGGATGGGCCGGTGGGATGTTGAGGGCCCCGAAGTTGTACCAGTCGCTCTCGATCTCGGGACCCTCGGCCACGTCGAAGCCCATGCCGACGAAGACGTCCTCCAGGGCGTCACGGGTCTGGGACACCAGGTGGAGGTGGCCGCGGGATGCCGGGCCGGCAACCGAGCCGGGCACGAACTCGGTCAGATCGAGCCGGGACGCCGCCATGTCGGCCGCCAGTTCGGCGTAGCGGATCTGCGTGCGACGGGACTCCAGCAGCTCCTCGACCGTGGTCCGCGCCTCGTGCAGCCGGCGCCCGAGCTCCTTGCGGTCACCGGGGTCCATCGACCCGAGGGCACGGGACGCCTCGGCCAGCGCCGACTTCTTGCCCGACACCGAGGCGGCGACGTGGCGGATGGCATCCAGGGTGTCGGCCGACCCGATGGCCGCACGGGCCTCGGCCACCAGGGCCTCCACGTCCACCGGACCCTCGGTCGGGCTCACCGGGTCGCCCCGTCGTCGTCCGGTCGCACCGACGCCTCGTCCATGGGCGACATCGTAGAGCGGGCGGCCGGGGCCCCCGGCGGACGCCCGGACCCCGGCGACGAGGACGCGCGCCGCTGGCGCAGCGCCTCGAAGCACAGCACGGCCGCCGACACACCCACGTTGAGGGACTCCGAGCGTCCGGCCATGGGGATGGTCACCCCGGCGTCCACCGAGGCCACCAGCCCGTCGGACAGGCCACCGGCCTCGTTGCCGAGCACCAGGGCGACCCGACGGGTCCAGTCGAAGGCGGCGTAGTCGGTGCCACCCCGGACGACGGTGGCGACGGTGGTGAACCCACGCGCCGACAACTCGGCCACCGCGGCCGCGGCCGTCCCCCCCTCGACCACCGGAACGTGGAACAGCGAGCCGGCCGTGGCCCGCACGCACTTCGGGTTCGTCGGGTCGACCGTGCCGTCACAGCACACCACGGCGTCCACGCCGGCGGCGTCCGCCGTCCGGATCACCGTGCCGAGGTTGCCCGGATCACGCACGTCCACGCACACCACCACCAGGGAGGCGCCGTCGAGGGCCTCGAACGGCGTGGGCGAGTAGGACACCACGGCCAGCAGTGGCTGCGGCGTCACCGTGGAGGCCACGCGCTCCATCACCCCGGGGGCGAGGTCGAAGACCCGTCCGCCCTGGGCGAGGATGCGGCGGGTGACGTCGAGGACCGCCGGGGCCGATGCCCCCTCGGGGGCCACGTAGACGGCCTCGACCGAGGCGTCGGCCGCCATCGCCACCGACAGCAGCTCCGCCCCCTCGACCACCACCACCTGCTCGGTGGCCCGTAGCCCGCGCTTGCGCAGGAGCTGGCGCAGCCGCCGCACCCGCTGGTGGGTGAAGGGCAGTCCCGACTGGGTCAGGAACCGGCCTCGGTGCTCGCGGCGCTCGAGGCCAGTGCGTCGTCGGCCACCTGCACCAGTGAGGCGAAGGCCTCGGGTGCGGTGACGGCCAGGTCGGCCAGGACCTTGCGGTCCACCTCGACGTCGGCCCGGTGCAGGCCGGCGATGAATCGGCTGTAGCTCATGCCGTTCAGCCTGGCCGCGGCGTTGATCCGCTGGATCCACAGCTGGCGGAAGTCGCCCTTGCGGGCACGCCGGTCCCGGAAGGCGTACTGCCCCGAGTGCATGACCTGCTCGTTGGCGGCGCGGAAGGAACGGCTCTTGTTGCCGTAGTAGCCCTGGGCCTGCTCGAGGATGGCGCGGTGGTGCTTCTTGGCGTGGACGGCGCCTTTGACTCGGGCCATGGTGAACTCCTTTGGTATCGGGCCGCTTCGTGATCGGCCGGTTGCGGTTGGTCGGTGTGCTCCGTGCGGGCCGGCCCGGAAGGGGCGCCCGGCACGCCGGTCCCATCGGGGTGCCGTCCGCGGGTGCGGGCGGGGCCGAGGGATCCGGTGGCGGTGGTGCGGAGGGGCGGCCGTCGGGGCCGCCCGGGGTCACATCCCCAGCATCCTCTTGATCTGCTTCTCGTCGCCGGGTGCGAAGTCCGTCTCGCGGCCCAGCCGGCGCTTGCGCTCGGCCGACTTGTGCTCGAGCAGGTGGGACCGGAAGGCCTTGCGGCGGCGGAGCCGCCCCGACCCGGTCACCTTGATGCGCTTCTTGGCGCCGCTGTCCGTCTTCATCTTGGGCATCGTGGCTATCCCTCTCCTTCGTTCGTGGCTGCGGCCGGGGACTGCTCCCCCGCCGGGGCGGCTACTGCCGCCGCTGGCTCGGTGACGACCGGGGCCTCCGGGGCCGCCGCTGCCACCTGCTCCGGTGCGGGCACGTCGCCCTCCGTCGCGGTCTGTGTCGGTACCGCTGTCGGTACCGCTGTCGAACCCTCTGTCGGTGCCTCGGCTGTCGGTGCCTCGGCCGCCGGTGCGGCCGGGGCCGCATGCTTCGATCCTCCGGACCTGGACGACCCGGCCGGCTTCGCCCGCTTCTCGGGGGCGAGGACCATGACCATGTTCCGGCCGTCGAGGCGGGGGATCGACTCGGACTTGCCGAGGCCCTCCATCTGGTCGGCGATCCGGTCGAGGATCTTCTTCCCGAGCTCGGGATGGAAGACCTCGCGCCCACGGAACATGATCGTGATCTTGACCTTGTGGCCCTCCTCGAGGAACTTGGCCACCTGCCGGGTCTTGGTGTCGAAGTCACCCGGGCCGATCTTCGGCCGGTACTTCATCTCCTTGATCCCTACGTGGACGGCCTTGCGCTTGGACTCCTTGGCCCGCTGGGCCTCGTCGAACTTGTGCTTGCCGAAGTCCATGATGCGGCAGACCGGGGGGTTGGCCCCCGGCGCCACCTCGACCAGGTCGAGGTCGAGGTCACGGGCGATGGCCAGTGCCTCGGGCAGGAGCTTGATGCCGAGCTGCTCGCCGTCGGGATCTACCAGGCGCACCTCGCGGGCGCGGATGCGGTCATTGATGCGAGGATCGGTGGTGGTGCTGGTTGCTATTCGACTTCGCTCCCTGTCTCATGGCCACGGATACCCCGTGGCCGACGATGAAGGAGCGGTGCCAGCACCGGGACGACCGACGTCTGTCGGCCTCCGGTCCCATCGACCCGTCGCACGGGTGCCGCGCCGGATGGCGGGACACGGTGGCCGGGTGGGGGATTCGCATCGCGAAGCCCCGCTTCCTCGTCTATCAGTTGCTTTAGGCTACCAGTCGTGAGCTCCCTGTGGACACCTGACGGCGAACGACCCGTGGCGAGGCCCTCCGGCCCCTCCGGAGGGGGCCGTCCGGTCCACCCCCTGATGCGCCGCTCGGCGACGAGCCCGTCGACGAGGATGCCCTGGCCGCCCAGGTCGAGGCCATGCGGGCCGAACTGGCCGCCGCCCCGGTCGAGGTGGTGGTGGCCAACCACTGCTACGGCCTGTTCGAGCTGGCCGCCGTCTACCTGTCCCAGCAGCCGCCCCTGGTCGACCAGGCCCGCCTGGCCATCGACGCCCTCGGCTGCCTGGTCGATGGGCTCGAGGGCCGCCTGGGCGAGGGCGAGGGCACGCTGAAGGAGGGGCTGACCAACCTCCGGCTGGCCTACGTGCAGATCGACGGCGCCCAGCGGGCCGGCGCCGACGTCGACACGGTGGTCGGCGTGGCCCCCGAGCCCGATGGCGATCCCGGCGACGACGCCGGCGGGTGAGCGGGACACCGGAACCCTCGGCCGGGCCCCCCGGACCTGTCCCCGCCCCCGGCAACGGTGCCGGGGGCGTCGACGCCTCCCGGGTCCGCAGCTTCATCGGCCTCTCGATCGGCCTGGTCGGCCCGCGGGCCAACCTGGCGGTGTCGGGGGTGCTCATCACCCTGTTCGTCCAGCAGCGGGCCTCGGGCGCGTTGGCCGTCACCTTCGCCCTGACCGCCAACCGCCTCCTCAGCTGGATCACCTACCCGGTGGCCGGTCGCCTCAGCGACCGGACCAAGTCCCGGGTCGGGCGCCGCACCCCCTACATGGCGTGCCAGCCTCATCCTCATGGGGGCGGCCACGTGGATGTTCACCGTGGTGTCGGGCTACTGGTCCCTGGTCCTGTTCATCGTCATCGCCCGCCAGGCGGCCGCCGTGTTCACCCTCACCAACGTGGCCGTGGTGCCCGAGGTGTTCGGTCGCAGCCGCTGGCTGAAGGCCCTCCTGCTCACCACCCTGCTCGGCACCCTGGCCAGCTGGACCATCAAGGCCACCGTCATCACCACCTGGAAGCAGTCCGACCCGGCCACGTGGAACCTGCCCTTCCAGGTGGCGGCCGTCATCCTCGTCATCACCGGCCTGGCCGTGCTGGCCCTCGTGCGCGAGGCGCCGTCCGCGGCCGCCGGGGCCGAGGCCGACCGCACCCGGCGGGCCAAGCCGGCACGTGAGGAGCTGCGCGAGATCCTGGCCGGGCCGAACGCCAAGGTGCTGGTGGCCGGATCGCTGCTGTTCTGGGCCGGGACGGGGTCGACGGCGTACGTGGCCATCCTGTTCTTCCAGCGGGTCCTCCACGCCGGGGCCAGCGCCCAGACCGTCGCCGGCCTGGCCACCGGCATCCCGGTGTTCATGATCGGGATCGCCCTCGGCGTCCCGCTCAGCCGCTACCTGTCCCCCATGCAGCTGGCCATCGGCGCGCCCCTGCTCGGGGCGGTGCTGGCCGGCGTGCAGTACTTCGACACCCACCTGTGGCAGGCGGTGCTGCTCAGTTACATCGGGGCGCCGTTCGTCGGGGCCTACCTCATCGTGATGGCGCCGCTGCTGTTGCGCCTGCTCCCCCGGGCCGGCGGGCTGGGTGAGCGCCTCGGGGACCTGCTCTCCCCCTTCAACCTGGTCAGCGTGCTCCTGGCCTACCTGGCCGCCGTCACCGTCGACGCCACCGGGAACTACCGCCTGATCTGGCTCTTCCCCGCCGTCACCGGACTGCTCCACGCCCTGGTCAACTGCTGGCTCAAGTACCCGGCCCGCCAGAACACCAGCCCGGACATGGTCAAGCGGCTGTGGGAGTGGGCCATCGTCCAGGCCGAGGCGATGTCGGAGACGGGCATCGTGACCGGCCTGCTGGCCGCCCCGCTGCTCGGCGTGGTGACCGAGGAGGATGCCGACAGCGCCGTCGTCATCGACATGGCCCGCAACATCCTGGGCAACCCCTACGAGCACCTCGACGACGAGCCGGATGCGCTGCCGCCCGGCCCCGACCGCTCCGACGGTCAGGAACCGTCCGAGCGCGGCTCCCTCGGGGTGACGGGGGTGGACCACGTCGGGGGCGGCCCGGTCGGCGACCTCGAGAGCGGCGACCAGAAGTCGGGCCGGGGCGACGAGTCGTCCTCGTCGGATTCGTCGGCGTTCGTCGGCGTCATCCGTCCCGGTGCCGGTGCCGGAGGCGGGATCGACGGCACCGTCGCCCACCACGGTGCCGGCGCCCGTGCCGGACGTCGGGTCGGCGTCGACCGCCGGGGTGCCCGACACCGGCGTGGCCGTGCCCGCCGGCGACCAGGAGGTCGGGGTCGAGCGGACCGGGTCCGGGTCCACCGATGCCGACGGCGCGGGGGCGAACGGCGATGCGGGCGCAGGGGCGAACGGCGATGCCGGAGCCGGGGCGAACCCGGCCGGTGCAGCGCCCGACGGGACCACCGACGGGACGTAGTCGTCCTGGCTCCGTGGGCTGTGTGCCCCCGGGCGATCGGCGGCGGACACCGGGTCGTCGAGCGACACCGCGTCATCGGCGGACACCGCGTCGTCAAGGGACACCGCGTCGTCGGTGGGCCCCGGGTCGCCGCCGGGGCCTGCGGCCAGCGGTCGCACGGACCGGGCCTCGAGTCGGCCGAGGCGCGCCGGGCCGATGCGCACCGCCACCGCCGTCCCGACCTCGATGGTGCGGGTGCCGTCCGTGATGGCCGTGCAGTGGAACGGCACCGAGCGGTCGGCGCAGCGGACCACGCCCGTGCCCCGCGCCTCGTCGAACTCGGACACCGTGCCCAGGAGCGTCGCCTGGCCGACAGGGATCAGGTCGGCCGGCCCGTTCGGGAGCGGCGGGGTCACCGGGACGGCCTCAATGGACGATCTTCGACAGCGCCAACTCGATGATGTCGGTCGCACCCCGGTCGCGCAGCTCGGGGATGAGGACGTTGATCTCCGACTTGCGGACCACCGTCTCCACCGCGAAGCCGCCACCCCCGAACAGCTCCGACACGGTGGGCGACCGCAGGGACGGCAGCACCTCGATGACCCCGGCCAGCTGCTCCGCGGCCACGTTGAGCTTGACCAACACCTTGCCCCGGGCCTCCAGGGACCCCTGGAGGAGCGTGAGCAGCTGCTCCATGGCATGGCGCTTGGCCGGGTCGGCCGCCGCCTCCGGATTGGCGATCAGCTCGGTGTGGGAGATCAGCAGCGTCTCGACGATCTTCAGTCCGGCCGCCCGCAGGGCCCGCCCCGTCTCGGTGATCTCGACCACGCAGTCGGCGATGTCGGGCACCTTGGCCTCGGTCGCCCCGTAGGAGAGGCTGACCTCGGCCGCCACGCCGTGGGACTCGAGGTAGCGCCTGGTCAGCTCGGGGTACTCGGTCGACACCCGCAGGGCACCGCCCGACCCGGTGGCCGATGCGGCCAGGTCGGCCACCGACGCCACCGGGGAGTCGGACGGCACGGCCAGGACCACCCGGATCGGGTTGGCCGTCGCCTTCGAGTACTGGAGAGTGCCGAGCGAGGTCACCGCGCTCCCCCGCTCCTCGATCCAGTCGCGTCCCGTGATCCCGATGTCGAACAACCCGTCGGCCACGTAGAGCGGGATCTCCTGGGGACGCAGGATGCGCACGTCCTCGATGCGGGGGTCGTCGATGGAGGCCCGGTAGTCGACGCTCGAGGACCGGCTCACCGAAAGGTCGGCATCGGCGAAGAGCTCCAACGTGGCCTTCTCCAGCGAGCCCTTGGGCAGCACGATGCGCAGCATGCTCAGCGGCCCCCGACGGTGAACCCGACGCGGCCGCCGCCGGCCAGACGCTCCAGCCCGCGCAGCACGGCCGCCGTCTCCAGGGCGGTGCGGGCCGCCTCGGCGCCCTTGTTGGTCCCGTCGGGCAGCGATCGCACCAGTGCCTGCTCCACCGTGTCGGTGGTCAGCACGCCGAAGACGACGGGCAGCCCCGTGTCGAGTTGGACCCGCTGGAGCCCGGCGGCGCACTCGCCGGCCACGAAGTCGTAGTGGCCGGTGTCGCCGCGGATCACCGCGCCGAGGGCCACCACGGCATCCACCCGGCCGGACGCGGCCATCCCCCGGGCCACCAGCGGCAGTTCGAAGGCGCCGGGCACCCAGGACACGACGACCGCCCCGAGGTCGCAGCCGGCCGACTCGAGCTCGTCGAGGGCGGCCGACAGCATCCGGTCGGTGATGGCGCCGTTGAACTCGGCGCAGGCGAATCCCACCCGGAACTCCCGGGCCACGCCGGGCGCCAGATCGGTCGGGTCGAGGGAGCTCGCCCACCCGCGCCGCGGCCCGCGCCTTGGCGTCGTCGGGCAGCGCCGTCTGGTCAGAGGACGTCATCGAGTCCCTCGAGGAGGTGGCCCATGCGCTCGCGCTTGGTCCGGAGGTACTGGATGTTCTCCGGTGTCGGCACCGGCTGGATGTTCACCCGCTCGACGATGTCGAGCCCGAAGCCCTCCAGGCCTCCGTACTTGGTGGGGTTGTTGGTCATGAGCCGCATGGTGGTGACGCCCAGGTCGACCAGGATCTGGGCGCCGATGCCGTACTCGCGTGAGTCGGCCGGGAGGCCCAGCTCGAGGTTGGCGTCGACGGTGTCGAAGCCCTCCTCCTGGAGGTTGTAGGCGCGCAGCTTGTGGGCGAGGCCGATGCCCCGTCCCTCGTGGCCCCGCAGGTACACCAGCACGCCGCTCCCGTTCTCGCTGATGGCGGCCATGGCCCCGTGCAGCTGGGGCCCGCAGTCACAGCGCAGCGAGCCGAACACGTCCCCGGTCAGACATTCGGAGTGCACCCGGACGAGCGTGTTGGCCTGACCCTGGATGTCCCCCTTCACCAGGGCGACGTGGTGCTCGCCGTCGAGCACCGACTCGTAGGCGTAGACGGTGAACTCGCCGTAGTCGGTCGGGATGCGGGCGTCGGCGATGCGCCGCACCAGCTTGTCCTTGTGGCGGCGGTAGCGGATGAGATCGGCGATGGAGATGAGGTGGAGCCCGTGCTTCTTGGAGAAGGCCTCCAACTCGGGCAGCCGGGCCATGGTGGCCTTGTCCTCGCTGACCACCTCGCACAGCACGCCGGCCGGGGACATGCCCGCGGCCCGGGCCAGGTCGACGGCGGCCTCGGTGTGGCCGGCCCGCTTCAGCACGCCGCCCGGGCGGTAGCGCAGGGGGAAGATGTGACCCGGCCGGTTGAGGTCGGTGGGACGGGTGTGGGGGTCGACCAGGGCCTTGATGGTGGCCGCCCGGTCGGCGGCCGAGATCCCGGTGGAGGTGCCGTGACGGAAGTCCACGGTCACCGTGAACGCGGTCCGCTGGACCTCGGTGTTGGCACTGACCATCAAGGGGAGGTCGAGTTGCTCGACCCGCTCGGGGGTCAGGGGCACGCAGATCAGGCCAGAGGTGTGGGCCAGGAAGAAGGCGATCTTCTCCGGGGTGACCGCGTCGGCGGCCATGATCAGGTCGCCCTCGTTCTCGCGGTCCTCGTCGTCCACGACGACGACGATCTCGCCGCGCCCGACTGCCGCGATCGCTTCCTCGACTGCTGAGAAGGGCATCGAACCCGTGTCTCCCTCTGGTTGTCCGCTACTGCCTGGTGGTGCCGGGCGCCGCCGGTGCGGCGCATCCGTGCGCGTGCTGGTCCGGCCGTCGGCGACCGGGTGCTGTTGTCCGTCCCCACCCCGTCCCGACGGACGGGGTGGGCCGGGAGACGGGGTCAGTCGGGTACGCCGGGGGGAGCGAGCTCCACCCGGATGTCGCCTCCCAGGCTAGTCACCGAGCGGACCTCCCCCCGCCACAGGTCGGCGATGGTGGCCGCGCCCGGACCGGCGAACAGCGGTCGGGCGTCGTCCCCGCCGAACAGGGCGGGCGCCAGGTAGAGGACGTACCGGTCGACCAGGCCCCGGGCGTGGAAGTCGTGGGCGACCCGGGCACCCCCCTCGACGAGCACCTGCAGCACGCCCCGGCCGCCCAGGTCGTCGAGCACCTCGGCGGGCGTCCCGGACAGCGACACGGCGGGCGCCACCGCCGCACCGTCGGGGACCGTGCCCAGGACCACCCGCATCGGCTGTTCGCCGGCCGCCCGGAAGTAGGGGTCGCCCTCCGGCAGCCGCACCGTCAGCGTCGGGTCGTCGGTCCGTACCGTTCCCGCCCCCACCAGCACGGCGTCGGACACGGCGCGCAGCCGGTGGGCGTCGAGGCGGGCCGCCTCACCGGTGATCCACCGACTGGTTCCGTCGGGCGCGGCGATCCGGCCGTCGAGGGTGGACGCCAACTTGAGCACCACCCACGGCCGGCCGGTGCGGCGATGGGTGAGGTACGGCGGCCAGCTGTTCGGTCACGACGTCGGCGGCCGCCCCCACCTCGACCACCACGCCGGCCTCGCGCAGGCGGGCGATCCCCCGGCCGTCGACCTGCGGGTCGGGGTCGGCGACGGCGACCACCACCCGCGCCACCCCGGCGGCCAGGACGGCGTCGACGCACGGCGGGGTCCGCCCGTGGTGGGAGCAGGGCTCGAGGGTGACGTACAGCGTGCCGCCCCGGGCCCGGTCCCCGGCGGCCGTGAGTGCGCCGACCTCGGCGTGGCGGCCGCCGGGCGGTTCCGTGGCCCCGGTGAACCACGTCGACGGCGTGGTTCCGTCGGCCGGCGGCACCACCACGGCACCGACCCACGGGATTGGTGCGAGTCCGGCCGTGGACCCGCTCGGCGGCGTCGACCGCCCGCAGCATCCAGACGGTGTCGGCGTCGGCGGTCGTCGGGACGCTCAGGACGCCACTCCGGCCCGCTCGTCGGTGGCGGCCCGGAGGATCCCGCCGACCGCCCCGAGCGGGTCGTCCCGGTTGAACACGGCCGAGCCGGCCACGAACACGTTGGCGCCGGCCCGGGTGACGTCGACCACGGTGCGCTCGTCGATGCCGCCGTCGACCTCGATGTCGAGGGTCAGGCCGGCCGCGTCGGCGGCCGCCCGCACCCGGGCGATCTTCGGGCAGGACCTCGCCCATGAAGGACTGCCCGCCGAACCCGGGGAACACGGTCATGCACAGCACCAGGTCGACCTGGTCGAGGAACGGCTCGAGCGCCTCGAACGGCGGTGTCGGGGTTGGCGGCCAGGCCCACCCGCAGGCCCGAGGTCGCGCATCTGGGCGATGAGGGCGGCCGTCTCCCCCACCTCCACGTGCACCGTGCACCCGTCCGCCCCGGCGTCGCGGAACGGCTCCAGGTACCGGGCCGGGTCGGTGATCATCAGGTGGGTGTCGAAGAAGAGGTCGCTGTGGGCCCGCAGCGAGGCCACGACCGGGGGCCCGATGGTCAGGTTGGGGACGAAGTGGCCGTCCATGACGTCGACGTGGAGCCAGTCGGTCCCGGGGTGATCCCGGCCACGGCGTCGGCCAGGCTGCCGAAGTCGGCCGACAGGATGGACGGGGCGACCCGCAGGGTCGGCGCGACGCGTCGGGGCAGGGGTCCACGGTGGCCATCGGCCCGAGCCTACCGGCGGCCCGCGTCCCCCATGGCCAGCGCGGCACGGCCGGTGGTCAGGCCCCGAGGCGGTCGTCGGGCCGGGTGGACGCCGTGGAGCCAGTCGGCGGCGTCCATGGGCCGCCTGCCCTCGGGCTGGACCGTCACGAGCGTCAGCCGGGTCCCGTCGCCGGCGCCCACCTCGGCGCCTCGCAGCTGACCGGGGCCCAGCGGGGCCGGATCGGCCGCCGTCGTCGGCGGCGGCCCGGCGGCCAGCACCCGGAGGCGCCTGCCCCGGAACGTCGTCCACGCCCGGCCGAGCCGGACCACCCGTCGCAGGTGGACGGCGGGTCGGGCCCAGTCGAGCTCGAGCTCGTGGGCGGCCACCTTCTCGGCGTAGCTCGGATTGCCGGCCTGGTCGCGCGGCACCGGCAGGCCGGCCCGGCCCGTCGACCAGGTGCTCCTCCAGCATGCGGCAGCCGATGTCCACCAGCCGGGCGCGCAGCTCGTCGACCGACTCCTCGGGGTCGATGGCGGTGGCCACCTCGGCGTAGACCGGCCCGGTGTCGAGGCCGGCCTCCACCGCCATCAGGCAGACCCCGGTCTCGGCGTCGCCCTCCAGGATGGCCCGCTCGACGGGTGCCGCCCCCCGCCAGCGGGGCAGGAGCGAGAAGTGGAGGTTGACCATGGGGAGCCGGTCGAGCACGGCCACCGGGATGATCCGCCCGTAGGCCACGACCACGCCCAGCTCGGCGCCGACGCCGGTGACCGTCGGCCAGGTCGTCGGTCACGGCCAGGCCGAGCTCGAGGGCGGCCGCCTTCACCGGGCTCGGAACGAGTCGGCTCCCCCGGCCCCGCCGCTTGTCGGGCCGGGACACCACCGAGGGCGACGTCGTGGCCGGCGGCCACCAGGGCGCGCAGCGGGGGGACGGCGGCCTCGGGGGTGCCGAGGTAGACCAGGCGGGCCATGGCGGCGACGCTAGCGGCCCGGACGCCGGCGGGTGCCGACGGTCCCGGATCCGGGAGTCGGGCGGTCAGACGGGCCGGTCGTTGCCGGCCGACACCAGCTTGGCCTCCATGGCCGAGGTGTCGAGGCCCATGGCCCGATCGCGCAGGATCCGGAGGGCCTGCTTGCGCATGTCGTCGTCCAGCCGCTCGACCATGAGCACGCCGTCGAGGTGGTCGACCTCGTGCTGGAACATCCGGCCCATGAAGTCGTCGGCCTCGATGGAGAGCTCGTTGCCGTCGAGGTCGTAGCCCTTCAGCAGCACCGTCTCGGGGCGCACGATGCCGATCCGCAGCCCGGGGATCGAGAGGCAGGCCTCGTCGTGGTAGAGCTCGCCGCTCGACTCGACGATCTCGGGATTGATGATGGCCTTCGGGTCCGTCGTCGAGCGTCGTAGACGAACAGCCGGCGCTGCACGCCGACCTGCGGGGCGGCCAGGCCGGCGCCGACGGCCTCGTACATGGTCTCCACCATGTCGTCGACCAGCTTGACCAGGGCACCGTCGACGTTCTCGACCGGCTTGGCCACCTGGCGGAGCACCGGGTCGCCGTAGGTGCGCACTGCGTAGGACATGCCCTCCAGTGTACGGCAGCGGCTGCGCGACCCACCCGATTCCCGGCGTCGCCGGACCCGCCGTCAGGCGTCGGTGGGGTCGACCTCGACCCGCAGCCGCCCGGCGGGTCGCTCCACCGCCGCCAGCCCGTCGGCCAGCGCGGCGTGGTCGTCGGCCCGCACCAGGAAGCGGTCGTCGCCCAGCGCCGACACCTCGAGAGCTCCGCCGGCGGCCGGACAGCCCGTCGGCGAACGCCGGCGCACCCGGTCCCCGCAGGAGGGCCAGTGCCCCGAACGGCGGCAGGCCCGAGCTGGCGCGCGGACCGGTCGCTCGGCGTCGGCCAGCAGACCCGGGGTCGGCGTGCACCGCGGCGGCCAGCGCCTCGTGGCCGGGCACCCGGGTCTGGACCAGCACGCCGGCCGCCGCCGCCGCGGGCTGCCGACCAGCGGGCGGCCCGGGCCAGCAGGGCCAGCGCCTCCTCCCCCGCGCCGAACCGGGGGGCCAGCAGGTGCTGGTCGAACGTCGAGGAAGGCGACCAGGCCGGCGCGGTCCACCCGGTGGAGGGCCGCCTCGGTCCCGACCACCAGACGGGCCCCGTCCACGTCGTCGCCGAGTCCGGCGTATCGGCCGTCAGCTCGACGGCCGGCGTGGCCAGCAGGGCGGCCAGCTCCTCGGTCGCCCGGGACACCCCGATGCGGAGCGACTTGAGCTTGGTCGAGTCGCAGACGGCGCACACCGCCGGCCGGTCCTCGCCGCACCGCCCGCAGGCCAGTCCACCCCCGGCGCTCGGCCTGGGCCACGGCGCCGCCGCAGCGGGTGCAGCGGGCCAGTTCGCCGCAGTTCCGGCACGCCAGCACCCGGATGCGCCCCGTCCGGTTGAGCACGCACACCACCCGGCCGTCGGGCCGGTCCAGCTCGGCGTGGGCCGCGGACGCCAGTCGCTCGGAGAACAGTCCGGTCCGCGGGTCGTCGCCGGTGCGGTCGACCACCTCGACCACCGGCCAGCCCCGGCGCTCGAGGGCCCGCTCGGTGGTGACCAACCGGCGGCCCTCGGTGAGCACCAGCGGTGGGCAGGGCGAGACCAGCACCACCGGGGCGCCGTCGCGCCGGCCCCGCTCGAGCACCACGTCGACGGCCGACCACGTGGGCGACGCGCTCCTCCCGGTGGGCCTCGTCGTGGGCGTCCAGCACCACGGCGGCCGACAGGCGCGTCGATCGGGGCCCAGGCGGCGGCCCGGGTGCCCACCGTCACGCACCCGCCCCGGCGGGCGGCGGCCCAGTCGTCGGGCAGCAGGGCGACGGGCACGCCCGACGGCGCGCAGCCGGACGGCCAGGTGCTCGGCCCGGACGCGCGAGGCGGCCACCACCAGCACGCCGTCGGGCACCGGTGCGGTGGACGACCTCCAGGATCAGCAGGGTCGAGTCGAGGGCCGGGGCCAGGCGGACCACGGCCGACGCCGCCGCCGGCCAGGGCCTCGTCCACCAGGGCCACCGACCCGCCGCCGGGCGAGTCGACCGGCACGGGCCGGGGTGGCGGTGCGGGGCCGAGGGCACGCACCACCCGCGGACGGCGAGGCCGTGCCGAGGAAGGACGAGACGGGACCGGCCCACCGCCACGCCGCCCATTCGGCCAGGGCGACCACCGACGGCGGGGGCCCGAGCCCGCTCGAGACGGCCAGGTCGATCGGGTTGCACGCCGGGGTCGGGCGTGACGTCGTCCTCCACCACCCAGGCCGCCACCCGGCGGCCGTGGAGCGGGCACCCGGACGCGGCTGCCCACGGCGACGACGTCGGCCAGGGCGGGCGGCACCGAGTAGTCGAAGCGCCGGTGGATGGCCGGGACGTCGGGGACGACCCGGACGATGCGGGGGCGGTCCGCCTCTCGTCACGCCGCCCCCGCCGGCGGCGCTCGACGGGTCGGGCGCGCCGCTCAGAGGCCGAGCGCCTGCTTCAGGTCGTCGGCCCGGGAGGTGTCCTCCCACGTGAAGTCCTTGTCGGACCGGCCGAAGTGCCCGTAGGCGGCGGTCTTGCGGTAGATCGGGCGCTTCAGGTCGAGGTCGCGCACGATGGCGGCCGGGCGGAGGTCGAAGACCTCGTCGACGGCCTTGGCGATGGCGGCCGGGTCGGCCTGCTCGGTGCCGAAGGTCTCGACCAGCACCGACACCGGGCGGGCCACGCCGATGGCGTAGGCCACCTGGACCTCGCAGCGGCTGGCGGCACCGGCGGCCACCACGTTCTTGGCCACCCAGCGGGCGGCGTAGGCGGCGGAGCGGTCGACCTTGGAGGGGTCCTTGCCCGAGAAGGCGCCGCCGCCGTGACGGGCCATGCCGCCGTACGTGTCGACGATGATCTTGCGGCCGGTGAGGCCGGTGTCGGCGTGGGGGCCGCCCAGCTCGAAGACGCCGGTGGGGTTGGCCAGGACCCGGAGGTTCGAGGCGTCGAGCTCCGGCGGCAGCAGCGGGTCGATGACGTTGGTCCGCAGGTCGGGCAGCAGCAGGGTCTCGAGGTCGATGCCCGGGTCGTGCTGGGTCGAGATGAGCACCGTCTCGAGGGCGATCGGGCGACCGTCCTCGTAGGTCACCGACACCTGGGTCTTTCCGTCGGGACGCAGGTAGGGCAGCGTGCCGACCCGGCGCACCTGGGCCAGGCGCTGGGCCAGCCGGTGGGCCAGCCAGATGGGGAGCGGCATGAGGTCCGGGCGTCTCGTCGCAGGCGTAGCCGAACATCATCCCCTGGTCGCCGGCGCCCTGGGCGTTGAGCTGGTCCTCGCCGCCGGTGCCCGCCCGCACCTCGAAGGCCTTGTCGACGCCCTGGCCGATGTTGGGCGACTGCTCGTCGAGGGAGACGATGACTCCGCAGGTGTTGCCGTCGATGCCGTAGGCGTCGTCGTCGTACCCGATGTCGAGGACGGTCTGGCGGACGAGCTTGGGGATGTCGACGTAGGTGGTGGTGGTGATCTCCCCGGCGACCAGGACCAGCCCGGTGGTCAACAGGGTCTCGCACGCCACCCGGCTGTCGGGGTCGTCGGCCAGCAGTGCGTCCAGGACCGAGTCCGAGATCTGGTCGGCCATCTTGTCGGGGTGCCCCTCGGTCACGGACTCCGAAGTGAAGGTGTACTGGCTGCTCACGGCTGGTTCCATCCTCTGTGGTCTGGTCGTCGGGCACACGGTCGGCGTCGACGGTCGGGATCCTGGTCTGCGGCGGCCCTGCACCGGGTGCGGCGGGCCTGGTGCGCTGCGATACGGCTCCCGGGGTCCCCCGGGCACGGCAGACCACGCTACCCGCGGCGCGGCCCGGACGCTACGCCCGGCGCGCGGCCAGCAGGGGGACGACCCGGTCGACCAGTGCGTCGGCCACCTCGGCCTTGGCCGACAGGGGCACGGTGGCGACCGTCCCGTCGGCGCCGAGGATGGTGACGGCGTTGGTGTCGTGGTCGAATCCCACCTGCGGGGCGGACACGTCGTTGGCCACCATCAGGTCGACGCCCTTGGCCACGAGTTTGGCCCGGGCCCGCTCGGGGACGTCGTCCGTCTCGGCGGCGAACCCGACCAGCACCTGGCCCGCACGCCGCCGCCGTCCCAGCTCGGCCAGGATGTCGTTGGTCGCCTCGAGCACCAGGTCCGGGATCCCGTCCGCCTTGTGCAGCTTGGTGTCGACCGCCACCTTGGGTCGGAAGTCGGCCACCGCGGCGGCCATCACGACCACGTCGGCGTCGGCGGCCCGGGACAGCATGGCCTCCTCCATCTGGGCCGCCGTCTCGACCTCGACCACCTCGCACGCCGGCCGGGCGGGGCTGGGTGGAGGTGGTGACCAGCACCACGTCGGCGTGCCGGCGACGGGCGGCGGCGGCCACGGCGTGGCCCTGCTTGCCCGAGGAGCGGTTGGTGATGAAGCGCACGGGGTCGATGGCCTCGCGGGTGCCGCCGGCCGAGACCAGGATCCGCACGCCGGCCAGGTCACCGGCGGCCGGCCGGCCGGTGCCCAGCATGCCCAGCACCGCCGCCACGATGGTGGCCGGCTCGGCCATGCGGCCCGACCCGACGTCGCCCCCGGCCAGTCTGCCGTCCTCGGGCGGGATCACCGTCACGCCGCGGGCCTGAGGCGGGCCAGGTTGTCGCGCACCGTGGGGTGCTCCCACATCTCGGTGTGCATGGCCGGGCAGACCACCACGGGGGCCGCGGTGGCCACCAGGGTCGTCGTCAGCAGATCGTCGGCCAGGCCGGCCGCGTAGCGGGCCAGCAGGTCGGCGGTGGCCGGCGCCACCACGACGAGGTCGGCCCGCTGACCGAGTCGGGTGTGCGGGATGGGCGAGGCCTCGTCCCAGACACTCGTCTGGGTGGGCTCCGAGCCCAGTGCGTCGAAGGTGGCCCGGCCCACGAAGCGGGTGGCCCGTTCGGTGAGCACCGGGGCCACGTGCACGCCGGCGTCGACCAGCCGACGGCACACGTCGACGGCCTTGTAGGCGGCGATGCCGGCGGACACGCCGAGTACCACGAAGGGACGGTCCCCCTCGGGGTCCCGTGCGTCGTGCGGTGTCACCTCGGCCACGGCCCTCCCCCCGTCCGACCGGCCCCGACCCAGGGGCCGGGGCGGTGTGTCACTCGGTGGTCTCGTCCTTGTCGGCGGCGATGGCCTCGGCCACGGCCTCCTCGACGGCCAGCTCGACCGCACCCTCGATCAGGGCCAGGGCGGCGGCCTCGGCCGCCTCGGCGGCGGCGATCTCCTCGGGGTCGGGACGCGAGTAGGTGGCCTTGCCCTCGGCGACCTCCTCGAAGGCGATCGACAGCGGCTTGCCGGAGGCGGAGGCGACCTGGGGCGGCACGACCACGCCGATCCCCTCGCCCAGGGAGTTGTAGTAGCTGTTGACCTGACGGGCCCGACGGGAGGCCAGCGCCACCAGGGTGAACTTGGAGTCGACCTTGTCGAGGAGGTCCTCGATGGGCGGGTCCATCAGGGTGGTCGGGTTCTGGGCCATCACGATCCTTGCCTGCTGTCGGGGGCTGGTCACCGGCGCGGGCGCCGGGCGGTGCGGGTCGTCGGGGCCTAGGAGGCTCCCGAGCGATGAAGGTCCAGTATAGAGGCCACATCGGCCGTGGCCTGACCAACCGTGTCGTTCACGACCACGTGGTCGGCGATCCGGCGGCCGGCGCGCTCCTCCTCGGCCCCCTCGGCCAGGCGTCGGGCCACGTGGGCCTCGTCGTCGCCCCGGCCCCGCAGGCGGTCGGCCTGGACCTCGAGCGACGGGGGGAGCAGCAGGATCAGCGTGGCGTCCGGCCGGACGGCCCGCACCTGGACCGCACCCTGGAGGTCGATCTCGAGCAGGACGTCCCGTCCCGCTCCGGGCTCGGGGACCGGCGTGCCGTACAGGTTGCCGAGGAACTCGGCCCATTCGAAGAAGCCGCCGGCGGCCACCTGGGCCTCGAACGCGGCCCGGTCGACGAAGACGTAGGCGTCGGCGGGCTCACCCGGTCGGCGGGCCCGGGTCGTCCACGAGCGGCTGAGCCACAGGCGCGGGTCGGCGTCGACCAGCCGGGAGGCGATGGTCCCCTTCCCCGCCCCGCCGGGGCCGAAGAGGACGAAGATCCGGGTGCTGTCGGCGGCCTCGGCGGCCGCCGGGGGCGCTCCGGTCAGCGGGCGGTCTCCCGGAGGAGCGACTCACGCTGGTTGGAGCCGAGGCCCTGGAGGCGCCGGCTCTCCGAGATGCCCACCGTCTCCATGAGGCGACGGGCCTTGACCTTGCCCAGGCCGGGCAGCGACTCGAGGACCGAGAGGACCTTCATCTTCCCCACGGTCTCGTTACCGTCGGCCATGGTCAGGAGCTCGCCGAGGTCGATCGAACCGAGCTTCAGCTTCTCTTTGACCTCGGCCCGCTCACGGCGGACTCTGGCGGCCTTGGCCAGTGCGGCCTGGCGCTGTTCGGGCGTAAGTGCAGGCGGTTGCGGCATGGCGGGAACGATAGCGCCTCGGGGGCTGGCGTTCATCCGGAACGGGTTCGCGGCCCCCGGAGGGGACGCGGGACCGCCGGCACGGTGCCCTGGCGGGACGACGCGCCACGGGACGCGACCCATCGCCGATACTGGTGGCGTGCCGGTCATGGACCTCAACGCGGACCTGGCCGAGGGCGATGTCCTGACCCCCGGCGACGTGGCGCTGCTGGACGTGGTGACCAGCGCCAGCCTGGCCTGTGGCTTCCACGCCGGGAACCGGTCGGTGATGCGGGCGGCCGCCGAGGCGTGCCTCGCCCGCGGCGTGGCCATCGGCGCCCACGTCTCCTACCGCGATCGGGCCGGGTTCGGGCGCCGTCCGCTCGACGTCCCCGCCGACCGGCTGGCCGCCGACCTGGTCGAGCAGTGGGAGTCGCTCGTCGAAGCGGTCACCGCGGCCGGTGGACGGGTGGACTACGTGAAGCCCCACGGCGCCCTCTACGCGGCCGTGGCCACCGACGCGGACGTGGCCGCCACCGTCGTCCGGGCGCTGGCCCCGCGCTGCGGCGTGCTGATCGGTCCGCCCGGCGGGGCCCTCCCGGACCTGGCCGCCGCGGCCGGCGCCCGCGTGGTGACCGAGGGGTTCTGCGACCGCGGCTACGACGCCGGCGGCCACCTCGTCCCCCGGGGGGAGCCCGGCGCCCACGTCGACGATCCGGCGTCGGCCGGGGCCCGGGCCCGGTCCCTGGCCGTCGACGGCGGCATCCACGCCGTCGACGGCACCTGGGTGGCGCTGTCCGTGCGGACCCTCTGCATCCATGGCGACCGGCCCGGCGCCGACCGCATCGGCCTGGCCGTCCGCCACGCCCTCGAGTCCGCCGGGGTCGAGGTGCGGGCCCCCGGCCCCACCGGTGCCGGGTGACGGGATGAGTGGCTCCGGGGCGGACCCGGCGCCGACGGTCGTCCCGTTCGGCGACCGCGCCCTGCTGGTCGACACGGCCGACACCGCCGCGGCCCACGCCCTGGCGGCCGTGCTGGACGGGCGCATCGCCACCGGGGCGGCGCCCGACGGCATCGAGGAGGTGGTGGTCGGGTTCGCCAGCGTCCTGGTCGTCCTCGCCTCCTCCGGGCCCGACCTCGGGGCCGGTGCCGCCTGGGTGGCCGAGTCCACCACCGGCCCCGGTGCCCCACGGAGCGGAGGGCGACGCCCCCGCACCCACGTGCTGCCGGTGCTGTTCGACGGCGCCGACCTGGCCGAGGTGGCCGCCGCCCTCGAGCTGTCGGTGGACCACGTCGTCGACCAGTTGGTCTCGGCCCGGCTCGAGGTGGCCTTCGTGGGCTTCGCCCCGGGATTCCCCTACCTCACGGGACTGCCCGCCGGGCTCGCCGCCCTCCCCCGCCGGCCCTCCCCCCGGACCTCGGTGCCGGCCGGATCGGTGGCCGTGGCCGGCGGGTTCGCCTCCGTCTACCCCCGGGCCACCCCGGGTGGGTGGCACCTGCTCGGCCGGACCGCCGAGTCGCTCTTCGACCCCGACGTGCCGCCCCACAGCCGGGTCGCCCCCGGCGACCGGGTCCGGTTCACGGCCACCGACGCCCCGACGTGCCCGAACCTCCGGCCGGTGATCGCCCGGCCGCCCCTCGTCGCCGTCGGGACCCTGCCTCGAGGTCCTCGCGCCCGGCCTCGCCACCACCGTGCAGGACGGCGGGCGTCGCGGGCTGCGCCCATCTCGGCGTGCCCACGGCCGGCGCGGCCGACCCCCGCTCCCTGGCCCTGGCCAACCTCGTGGTCGGCAACCCGGCCGATGCGGCCGGCCTCGAGTGCACGGCGTCGGGACCGACCCTGCGCATGGTGGGCGACGGGCACGTGGCCGTGGTCGGGGCCGGGAACGACGCGGTCGAGGTGACGGTCGACGGCCACCCGGTGCCGGACGGGACGGTGCTTCCGTTGGCCGACGGCCAGGTGGTCCGGGTCGGTCGGGTCCGCGTCGGCCTGCGGGCCTACGTGGGGGTGGCCGGCGGGCTGGCGACGCCGGTCGTGCTCGGCTCGCGCTCCTCGGACGGCCTGGCCGGACTGGGTCCGGGTCCGCTGCGCGCCGGCGACCGGCTGGCCCGGGGTGCGCCGGGACGGGCCCGCGGCCGCATCGCCCCGGCCCCGGGACGGCCGACGGGCCCGACCGTGCTGCGGGTCGTGGCCGGCCCCCACGGGTCGCCCGGCGACGGGCTCACCTCGACGCGCTGGCGGGTCGGCCCCGCGGTCGACCGCATCGGCGCGCGCCTGGAGGCCGTCGACGGGTCGGCCCTGGCCGCCGGCGGGCCCACGGCCGTCGACCCCGATGGTGACCGGCGCCGTGCAGGTCCCGCCCGACGGCCGCCCCATCGTGCTCCTCCCCGACCACGCCACGGTGGGGGGCTACCCGGTGGTGGCCTGCGTGGTGACCGCCGACCTCGGCGGGCTCGGCCAGCTGCGACCGGGCGACGAGGTCGACCTTCGTCGAGGTCGACCAGGTCGAGGCCGCCGGTGCCCGGGACGACGCGGTGCGGGCCACCGCCTCCCGGGTGACGGGCTGGTTCCCGACGGTGGCGGGCACCTGACCGCTCCGTCGGGCCGGGTCCGGCCGACGTGGCACGATGGGGCACGACCACGTCGGGGGCCCCCGTCCCCGCGAGCAGGAGGAGCGCCACGTGAGCGACACCGGGAACAACGCGGACGGGAGCCCCTTCCAGTCTCGGGACGACGGCCAGCTCCACTTCGAGCCGGGCACGGCGGCGGGCACGTTCCCGGTGACGGCCCCCGAGGACGCCACCCCGCTCGAGGAGCACGAGCCCGAGGGCACCATCCCGGCGAGCCCCCTGTGGGCCATGAAGGAGCGGGCCCACGGGGGGATCCACATCTTCGGCCATCCGGCCCGGATCCGGGCCCGCGCCGGTGAGGGGGACGCCGCCGTCTACGCCATCGACGACGGCCCCCACCACTGCATGCTCGGACGTCGGGTGGGGGCGACCACCGACGCCTGCGTCTACAGCCTCGTCGCCCGGGTCGACCTGGCCACGTGGCACGCCCTCGAGCAGGGCACCATCGACGGGCGCCAGGCGTTCCTGGCCGCCCACGAGGCCGGGTTGAGCGGCACGGTGGAGACCAACGGCGTGTCCAACGTGTTCGACGTCGACTGGTACGAGCAGGCCTCGGACATCCCCGAGGAGTACCTGCCGCCGGCGCCGTTCCGCACCTTCGCCGAGGACCTGCCCACCGCCGACCGGTAGGGCCGTGTCCGGACTCCGTCGGTCCGTAGCCCGGCGGCCACGGCACGCCGCTACGGTGCTCCGGGATGACGGGCTCGCCGACGCGATGCGCACCATGACCCCGGTGACCGCAGGCGCGCCGGCACGCACGTGCGCCGGGCACCGGGCGCCACGCCACCGGGGCGGGTGTCCCGGGCGTGGTCGACCTGTTCCCGACCTGGGGGGCACTGTTGATCTTCGTGTGTCGCCGGGCGTGCTCGCTCCGCTCATCCTGGTGTCGATCCACATCGCCCAGAACCCGATGCTTCTCGCCGGTCGACGAGATCAACCACTACGACTACGTCACCCGTGCTGGCCGCCGGAGAGCATTCCCCCGTCTCGGACAGTACATCCAGCCGTCGAGCCTCCAGCAGCTTCGAGTGCACCGGGCATCGCCCTACCCACTCGGTGGCGGCACTGCCGCCGTGCGGCACCCCGGTGATCGCCGTCGCTGCGACCAGCTCGCTGGCCGACGCCCTCCCGCAGTACGAGGCCCAACAGCCCCCCGTCTACTACCTGGGCACCGTGCCGCTGCGGTGGGTGGCCATCCACGTCTTCGGGTTCTCCGACCTGGCCGGCACTCGCCTTGCCGGGACTGGTGTGGCTGATCGCCGGCATGGCTGCCTGATCTGGGCCGCCGGCCCGGCTCGCCGGCGTCGATCCGTCAGTGGATCGGCGCCGGCTCCTGCTCCTCGCCACCGCACCCCTCACCATCTATCAGCAGCGTCGAATGTGTCGAACGACGCCGGGGCGATCTTCGCCGGCGGGGCCGCGCTCCTGGCCGGCGCGCTGGCCTGGCGCCGACCCGGGCCGCTGGACGCTGCCGGTGCTCTTCCTGGTCGGACTGGTCGTGACCTTGATCAAGGGCGTCGACCTTCTCGCCGTGTTCGTGGTGGCTGCCGTCTTGCTCATCGGTGATCTCCAAGTGAGTCCGGACGGTCGACGGTCCGTCATCGACGGGTTCCGTCGATGGTTGCCGTCGGGCGGATCGCTCGCACTCGGTGGCTTCATCGCCGGAGCTGGGGTGGCCCGTGATCAGTCGCGCCGTTGGCGACTGCCGACCCGTCGACCATCCCGACATGGGCAGGTCCTCCGGGGCTCGGCCAACGGCTTCACCGTCATCCTCCGCGAAGCGGCCACGCATGTGGACCCCGCTGACCGGCTCCTACGCCCCGTTTCACGCCTCGTCGGCCGGGATCATCGAGTCGGCTCGAGCGGCCAACCTCGCCTCGGTGTCTGCCACCGTGCTCGTCTTACCTCGTCGTCGCCGGTGGACTGGCCGGGCTGTTCGTGTCCCGACGATCGTGGTCCCACTGTGACGGGCCTCATGGCCATGTCGGCCCTCTTCCTGGGTGGGGTCGTCCTCGGTTACGCCGTCCACTACTCCTACAAGGTCGACCCCGGCGTATCCGGTCGCTACGGGCTGGCGCTGGCCCCGATGCTGGTCGTCGCCCTCGTCGCCTCCGCCAAGGGCGCATGGGTGCGGAACGGTCTGTGGGCCTTCGGTGTCGTCGCCCTGGCGGTGGACCTCTTCGCCACGTTCTCGACCTGAGGGCGATCCGGACCCACGGTTCACGTCGGCGGGCATCGGGTCCGGACGATCCGCGGCCTCGGCTACGGCAGGGCTTCGGCGAGCGCCTCGCACTGCTGGCAGGGCGGCGAGCCGCAATGCGCCGACGTCGGGCCCCGTCGTCAGCAGCGCCCGCGAGGTGCTGGGCAGGACGGTGCCGGGGGCACAGGCCCCGAACAGGCGGGCGACACGGTCGGCCGTGCCCCCCTGGACGCCCATCCCCGGGGCCAGCACCACCCCACCCAGGCCGCCGAGGTCGAAGGCGGAGGGCTCGAGCGTGGCGCCGATGACCACGCCGACCGTGCCCGGCACCGGGAGTCCGCCGTGGTTGAGGTGCGGCGATGTCGGCCAGCAGCTGGTCCTCGACCGAGGCGCCCGTCGCCGTGGTGGCCGTCTGCAGGCGCACGCCCTTCGGGATTCGAGCTCCGGGTCACGACGATGACCCCCCGGCCGCCGGCCGCGGCCAGGTCGAAGGCCGGTTGCAGGGCGCCGAGACCCATGTAGGGCATGACCGTCATGGCGTCGGCCACCAAGCGGGCTGGCCGGGTCGAGCCAGGCCGAGGCGTAGGCCTCCATGGTCGAGCCGATGTCGCCCCGCTTGGCGTCGGCGATGGCCAGCAGTCCGGCGTCGCGGGCCGCGGCCAGGACGTCCTCCAGGGCGGCCAGCCCGTCCGATCCCGAGCCGCTCGAAGAACGCCACCTGGGGCTTGACCACCGGGACCACCCCGGCGAAGGCCTCCACGCAGACCAGCCCGAACGTGCGCACCCCGACCGGCGTGTCGGGCAGGCCCCAGGCGGCCAGCAGGTCCGACGAGGGGTCGATGCCGGCGCACATCGGGCCGGTGGCGGCCACCGCCTTGGCCACCCGGGTCGCGAATCCGTCCGTCATGGCGTCCTCCTGTTCATCGGTCGTCCCGTCGTCGACTGCACCATCGTCGCGACCTCCATCCGACCACGGCCGCGTCCCGTCATCCATGGGCCACCCCCCGCAGCGAGCGGACCGAGCGCACGCCGTGGTCCGCACACCACTCCCCGATCTCGTCGAGCACCCGCCAGGCCGCCCGCGGATCCCGGAACGTGGCCGTGCCCACCTGCACGGCGTCGGCGCCGGCCATGAGCAGCTCGATGGCGTCGCGGCCCGCTCATCACCCCACCGACCCCGATGATGGCGGCGTCGGGATGGGCCGCCCGCACGTCGAACACGGCCCGCACGGCGATCGGGTGGATCGAGGGGCCGGACAGCCCGCCGCCGGCCGGGCCCGACCCGAGGACGGGCGCCCGGCGCTCGAGGTCGATGACCATGGCCAGCGCGGTGTTGATCAGGGTGACCGCCTCGGCCCCGTGGGCCAGGGCGGCCCCGGCCACCTCGGCCAGGTCGGAGACCGTCGGGCTGAGCTTGGCCCACAGCGGGACGGCGGGCCCGTGCTCGGCCACCGCCGAGCAGCACCTCGGCCGTGGCCGTGGGCGAGTGGGCGAACATGTGGCGCCGGTCCTCGACGTTCGGGCAGCTGACGTTGACCTCGATGGCCGTCAGTCCCTCGACCCCGGCCAGCAGCGCCGCCGCCTCGGCGAAGTCGTCGACCCGCTGGCCCCAGATGCTGACCACCGTGCGGGCCCCGGCGGCCGCCAGGCGGGGCAGGTCGTCCCGGACCCAGGCCTCGATCCCCGGACCCTGCAGGCCCGACGCTGTTGACCATGCCCGATCCCGGCCTGGTGGACCCGGGGCGCCGGATTGCCCGGCCACGGCTCGACCGACAGCGACTTGACCACCACCGCGCCCAGGGTCGGCCAGCGGGCCGTAGGCCGCGAGCTCGTCGGCGTGCCCGGCCGTGCCCGAGGCCGTCATCACCGGATTGGGCAGGGCCAGCGAGCCGACCGGCGACGGACAGGTCGACGTCCTCCCGGCGGGTCCGTGCCGCCCGGGCCAGGCGGCCCCTGCGCCCCACGGGCCCGCCACCGCGGGTGCCGGTCGCCGCCGCGCTCATCGGGTCACCGCTGGTGGTACTCCTGCAGCGAGCGCACCGACAGCGGGTGGGCCACCCAGTCGGCGATGCCGGCGGCCGCCGCCTTGGCCGCCGCCACCGTGGTCAGGCACGGGACGAGGTGGGCCAGCGGCGGTGGCCCGGATGTGGATGCCGTCGGCCCGGGGTCCCCGGCCCCGCGGGGTGTTGACCACCAGCTGGACCTTGCCCCCGGCGATGAGCTCGACGGCGTCGACCTTGCCCGGGTGGGACTCCCCCACCTTGGCCACCACCGTGCCGACCTCGATGCCCTCGGCGGCCAGCATGGCGGCCGTGCCCGAGGTGGCGGCCAGGTCGAAGCCCGAGCGCGGCGAACTCCCGGGCCGCCTCCAGCCCGGCGGCCTTGTCCCGGTCGGCCAGCGAGAAGAAGACCGTGCCGCTGGTCGGCAACCGGTTGCCGGCGGCGATCTGGCTCTTGGCGAAGGCCAGGCCGAAGGTGGCGCCGATGCCCATGACCTCGCCGGTCGAGCGCATCTCGGGGCCGAGGAGGGTGTCCACCCCCGGAAAGCGGTTGAAGGGCAGCACCGCCTCCTTCACCGAGACGTGGCCGCCGACCGGCTCGGTCAGCAGGCCCTCGGCCCGCAGCTCGGCCAGGGTGGCCCCGACCATGACCCGGGCCGCCACCATGGCGACGGGCACCCCGGTGGCCTTGGCCACGAACGGGACGGTGCGGCTGGCCCGCGGGTTGGCCTCCAGCACGTAGGCCCGGTCGTCCTTCACGGCGAACTGCACGTTGCACAGGCCGCGGACCTGGAGGGCCTCGCAGATGACCCGGACGTGGCGCTCGAGCTCGGCGACCACCTCGTCCGACAGCGTCTGGGGCGGCAGGGCGCAGGCCGAGTCGCCCGAGTGGACGCCGGCCTCCTCGACGTGCTCCATCACCCCGCAGATGACCACCTCGCCGGTGGCGTCGCGCACGGCGTCGACGTCGACCTCGACGGCGTCCTCCAGGAACCGGTCGACCAGCACCGGGCGGTCGGGGGTGACCCCGCCCTCCCGGCCGAGCGAGCCGCCGACCCCGGACATGGCCTCGACCGCCTCCACCAGCCGCTCGTCGTCGTAGACGATCTCCATGGCCCGGCCGCCCAGGACGTAGGAGGGGCGGACGAGGACCGGGTAGCCGACGCGGCCGGCCACGGCCACCGCCTCGGTCGCCGTGGTGGCCGTGCCGCCGGGGGGCTGGGGGATGCCGAGGCGCCCGCACAGGTCGTTCCACCGCTCGCGGTCCTCGGCCAGGTCGATCGAGGCCGGTGAGGTCCCGAGCACCAGGTCCTCGTCGATGCCGGCGGCCAGCTTCAGCGGGGTCTGGCCACCGAGGCTGACGATGACCCCGACCAGTCGGCCGTCGCCCACCGACGCGGCCCGCTCGGCCTCGATGACGTTGGCCAGGTCCTCGGGGGTGAGGGGCTCGAAGTAGAGGCGGTCCGAGGTGTCGTAGTCGGTCGAGACCGTCTCGGGGTTGCAGTTGAGCATGATGGTCTCGAAGCCGGCGTCGCGCAGCGCCATCGAGGCGTGCACGCAGCAGTAGTCGAACTCGATGCCCTGGCCGATCCGGTTGGGCCCCGACCCGAGGATGATGACCCGGGGCCGGTCCGACGGAGCGGATCTCGTCCTCCTCCTCGTGGGTCGAGTAGTGGTACGGCGTGTGGGCCTCGAACTCGGCGGCGCAGGTGTCGACCGTCTTGAAGGTGACCGGCGGCCCCGGCGGCCACCCGGGCCGACCGGACGTCGGCCTCGGTCACCGGGCCGCCCGAGGAGGTGGGCCAGCTGCCTGTCGGAGAACCCGAGCCGCTTGAGCCGCCGCCACTCCCGCCGGTCGAGGTCGTCGACGGTCACGCCCAGGGTCACCTGGAGGTCGAGGGCCATCCGGGCGTCGGTGATCTTGGCCATCTCGGACAGGAACCACGGGTCGATGCCGGTGGCCGCGGCCAGGTCCTCGACCGACACCCCCCGGCGCAGCAGCGACTCGAGCTGGTAGAGCCGCTCGGGCGTGGCCGTGGCCACCGCGTCGAGGAGCTCGTCGACCGGGACGTCGTCGACCGCCGCCTCGGCGGCGTCGGCGTTGAGGCCGGACCGTCCCTGCTCGAGCGAGCGCACGGCCTTCTGCAGCGACTCGGGGAACGTCCGCCCGATCCCCATGACCTCGCCCACCGACTGCATCCGGGTGCCGAGCACGTCGGTGGCGCCGGGCAGCTTCTCGAAGGCCCAGCGGGGGATCTTGGTGACCACGTAGTCGATGACCGGCTCGAACGACGCCGGCGTCGCCCCGGTGATGTCGTTGCGGATCTCGTCGAGGCGGTAGCCGACGGCCAGGCGGGCGGCGATCTTGGCGATCGGGAACCCGGTGGCCTTGGAGGCCAGCGCCGAGGAGCGCGACACCCGCGGGTTCATCTCGATGACCGTCTGGTGCCCGGTCCGCGGGTCGACCGCGAACTGCACGTTGGACCCGCCCGTCTCCACCCCCACCCGCCGGATGCAGGCGAAGGCGGCGTCGCGCATCTCCTGGTACTCGACGTCGGTCAGGGTCTGGGCCGGCGCCACGGTGATCGAGTCGCCGGTGTGGACGCCCATCGGGTCGAAGTTCTCGATGGAGCAGATGACCACGCAGTTGTCGGCGTGGTCGCGCATCACCTCGAGCTCGTACTCCTTCTGCCCGGCGATGGACCGCTCGATGAGCACCTCGCTGATCGGCGAGGCGTCGAGGCCCTCGGCGGCCAGCTGCACGAGCGCCTCGGCGTCGCGGGCGATGCCGGTGCCGGCCCCGCCGAGGATGTAGCTCGGGCGGACCATGATCGGGTAGCCGATCGACGGCGCCGATGGCCATGGCCTCGTCGAGGGAGTGGGCGAAGCCCGAGGCGGGCACCGACAGCCCGATCTCCTCCATGGCCGCCTTGAACCGCTCCCGGTCCTCGGCGGTGGCGATGGCCTCGGGATTCGCCCCGATGACCTCGACCCCGTTGGCCTCGAGCACCCCGCGCTCGGACAGGGCCATGGTCAGGTTGAGGGCCGTCTGGCCCCCGAGGGTGGGCAGCAGCGCGTCGGGGCGCTCGCGCTCGATGATGGCGGTCAGCACGTCGGGGTCGAGGGGCTCGACGTAGGTGCGGTCGGCCATGCCCGGGTCGGTCATGATCGTGGCCGGGTTGGAGTTGGCCAGCACCACCCGGAAGCCCTCCTCGGCCAGCACCCGGCAGGCCTGGGTCCCCGAGTAGTCGAACTCGCACGCCTGGCCGATCACGATCGGGCCGGACCCGATGACCAGGATCGACTCGAGGTCGTCGCGACGGGGCATCAGCGGGTCCCTCCGTTCCGGTCGCCGGGGCCGGCCTGCCCGCTCGGGCCGCCGTGGGCGTCCATCAGCATGCGGAACTCCTCGAACAGGTAGCGGGCGTCGTGGGGGCCGGGCCCGGCCTCGGGGTGGTACTGCACGCTGAAGGCCGGGACATCGGTGCTGGCCAGCCCCTCGATGACCCCGTCGTTGAGGTTGACGTGGGTCACCTCGGTCGCCCCGAGGGAGTCGGCGGCCACCGCGTAGTTGTGGTTCTGCGAGGTGATCTCCACCCGGCCGGTCGACGTGCCGCTGGACGGGGTGGTTGCCGCCGTGGTGGCCGAAGGGCAGCTTGTAGGTGGTGGCGCCGAGGGCGCTGGCCAGCAGCTGGTGGCCGAGGCAGATCCCGAAGATCGGCACCGTGCCGTGGTCGACCAGCCGGCGGATCTCGGCGATCACCGCCGGGCAGGGCGGCCGGGTCCCCCGGCCCGTTGGAGAGGAAGATGCCGTCGGGCCCGAGGGCGAGCACGTCGTCGGCCGGCGTGGCGGCGGGCACCACCGTCACCGTGGCCAGGTCGCCCAGCTGGCGGAGCATGGCCTCCTTGATCCCGAAGTCGTAGGCCACGACCCGGTAGGGGCCGCTCCCCCGCACCAGGCGGGTCGGGCGTGGTGACGGTCGACACCAGGTCGCGCCCGTCGGTCGGGCGGCGCGGCCCGGGCCGCGGCCAGCAGGTCGGCCTCGGCGGCCGTCCCGAAGGCGCAGGGCACCGACCCGTGGTCGCGCAGGTGGCGGGTGAGGCGCCGGGTGTCGACCCCGGTGATCCCGGACACGCCGTGGCGCTCCAGGTAGGCCTCGAGGGTGCCGGTCGAGCGCCAGTTGGAGGGGGCGTCGGCCAGGTCGCGCACCACCACGCCGCGGCAGTGCGGCCGGACGGCCTCGTCGTCGGTCGGGTTCACCCCGTAGTTGCCGATGTGGGGGTAGGTGAAGGCGATGACCTGCCCGGCGTACGACGGGTCGGTGATCACCTCCTGGTAGCCCGACAGCACGGTGTTGAACACCGCCTCGCCGGTCGAGATGCCGTCGTCGGGGACGGCGCCGAAGGCCTCGCCCTCGAAGGCGGCCCCGTCGGCCAGGACGAGGAGGGCGGGCTCCCGGCGGACGGTGCGGCGTGCGGGCGCTCATCGCTGGGCCTCGGCGTCGATGACGACCGGCTCGCCGGCCAGCACGGTGTGGCGGACCCGGCCGGTCAGCGTGCGTCCGGCGTAGGGGGTGTTGCGGCTCCGCGAGGCCAGTGCCGTCGGGTCGACCGTCCAGGTGGCCGTCGGGTCGATCACGCACAGGTTGGCCACCGCACCGGGCTCGATCGGGCCGCCCTGGTCGCCGCCGTGGGCCGGGTCGAGGCCGGCGATGGCGGCCGGCTGCCAGCTGAGCAGGGCCAGGATGCGCTCGATGGGCAGGTCGAGCTCGGTGACGGCCAGGGCCAGGGCCGTCTGCAGCCCGAGCATGCCCGGCGGCGCCTGGTCGAAGGGGAGGTCCTTCAGCTCGGGGGCGTGGGGGGCGTGGTCGGTGGCGATGGCGTCGGCCGTGCCGTCGGCCAGCGCGGCCTTCACGGCGTCCACGTCCTCCTGGGGCCGCAGCGGCGGGTTGACCTTGAACACCGGGTCGTAGCCGGCGGCGCAGCCGTCGGTGAGGGTGAAGTGGTGGGGGGCCACCTCGGCGGTGACCGGCACCCCTTCGGCCCGGGCCCGGCGGACCAGGTCGATCGAGCCGGCGGTCGAGAGGTGGAGGAAGTGGACCCGGCCGCCCGTCGCCCGCGACAGGGCGATGTCGCGGGCCACCATGACCTCCTCGGCCTCGGACGGCATCCCGGGAAGCCCGAGCCGGCTCGACCAGGCCCCTTCGTGCATGGTCGCCCCCGTCGGCCAGGCTGCGGTCCTCGCAGTGCTGGCCGAGGATCACGCCGAGCCCGGTGGCGTACTGCAGCGCCCGCCGCATCAGGCCGGCCGACTGCACGCCGTCGCCGTCGTCGGTGAACAGGCGCACCCCGAGGGCGGCCAGCTCGGCCATGGGGGCCAGCCGCTCCCCGGCCCGGCCGACGGTGATGGCGCCGGCCACGGCCACCTGGGCCATGGCCCCGTCGGCCAGGGCGAAGACGTTGCGGACCGACTCGGCCGAGTCGAGCGGCGGGTCGGTGTTGGGCATGGCCACCACCGCGGTGAACCCGCCGAGGGCGGCCGCCCGGGTGCCGGTCTCGATGGTCTCGGCCTCCTCGCGTCCCGGCTCGCGCAGGTGGGTGTGGAGGTCGACCAGTCCCGGGGCGACCACGCAGCCGCCGGCGTCGAGCACGGTGGCGCCGGCCGGCACGTCCAGGCCCTCCCCGACCTCGACCACCCGGCCGTCGACCACCCGGACGTCGGCCCGCCGCGACCCGCCGCGCGTCGACGACGGTGCCGCCGCGCAGCACCAGCTCGGCCGCGGTCCCGCCGCCTCCCGGCTGCCGGTCGGGTCAGTCATGGAGCTCGGCCTCCCGGGTGCCCTGGCCGAGCAGCAGGAAGAGGACGGCCATGCGGACGGCCACCCCGTTGCCGACCTGGTCGGTGATGCGGGCCGAGGGCAGCTCGGCCACCTCCGAGGCGATCTCGACCCCGCGGACCATGGGGCCGGGGTGGAGGATGATGGCCTCGGGCGGCAGCTGCAGGGCGCGTCGGGCGGTCAGGGCGTAGCCGGCCGAGTACTCGCGCATGGTCGGGCACGTAGGCCCCGCTCCCCCGCTCGGCCTGGAGCCGCAGCAGCGAGATGACGTCGGTGTCGGCCAGCACGCGGTCGAGGTCGTGGCTGACCCCGGCGATCGGCCACCCCTCGAGCGAGGGCGGCAGCAGGGTGGCCGGCGCCACCAGGGTGACCTCGGCGCCGAGGGCGGCATAGGCGGTGATCTGGGACCGGGCCACCCGGCTGTGGCGGATGTCCCCGACGATGGTCACCCGGAGCCCGTCGAAGGCGTCGGTGCCCTCGTCGCCCCCGCCGAGGGACTGGCGCACGGTGTAGAGGTCGAGCAGGGCCTGGGTCGGGTGCTGGTGCCAGCCGTCGCCGGCGTTGATCACCGCGCAGTGGTCGACCCACTCGGCCACCCGGGCGGGCACGCCCGACGAGCTGTGCCGGATGATCACGGCGTCCATGCCGATGGCCTGGATCGTCTCGATGGTGTCGCGCAGCGACTCGCCCTTCTTGACCGACGACGACCCGGCGCTGAACGAGAGCACGTCGGCCGACATCCGCTTGGCCGCCGTCTCGAACGACATCCGGGTGCGGGTCGAGTCCTCGAAGAACAGGGTGGCCACCGTCCGGCCCCGCAGGGTCGGGACCTTGGGGTTGGCCCGGCGGCCCACCTCGGCGAAGGAGTCGGTCACCCGCAGCACCTCGGCGATGGCCGTCGGCGTCGAGGTCGTCCATGCTGAGCAGGTGGGTCGGGAACGGGCTCACCGGCTGACCAGCTCCCCCAGCGACACGCCCTCGTCGGACACGTCGACCATCTCGTCCCGGCTGGTCGGGCAGGTTCTTGCCCACGTAGTCCGGCCGGATCGGCAGCTCGCGGTGGCCCCGGTCGACCATGACGGCCAGCTCGACCACCTGGGCCCGGCCGTACTCGCCGAGGGCGTTGAGGGCGGCCCGGATGGTCCGTCCGGTGAAGAGCACGTCGTCGACCAGGACGACGGTGGCCCCGGTGAGGTCGGTGGTGATGTCGGTGGCCGCCTCGGGCAGGACGGGGCGCAGCCCGATGTCGTCGCGGTAGAAGGCGACGTCCAGGGTGCCGACCGGCACGTCGGCTCCCTCCACCTCGGCCAGGGTCTCGGCCAGGCGGTGGGCGATGGCCACCCCGCCGGTCTGGAGGCCGATCAGGACCACGTCGTGGAGGCCCCGGTTGCGCTCGGCGATCTCGTGGGCCATGCGGGTGATGGCGCGCCGCACGTCGTCGGCGGACATGACCTGGACCCGGGGAACGAAGACAGCACCCCGCGGGCGGGTATGACTGCGTTCTCGTTCGGCCACCTGGTCCTCCTGTCCGTACGGGCCTCACGGGACCCGCTTCACGGTCAGGACCCGACTATACCGCGTCGCCTCGCGCGGCCGTCCGGGCCGACCGAGCGTCGCGGTCCACGGACTCCACCGGCCGACGCGCCGCCGATCAGTCGATCAGGGCGGCGGCACCGGCGGCCCGGCCGGCGCCCGACGAGCAGGGCCGCGGGCACCGAGCGCCACCAGCGGTCATCGCCGACCACCCACCAGAAGGTGGCGCCGAAGGCCGACGGCGAAGGGTTGGGCGACCTTGGCCACGCTCGGACGGCCGAACCGTGGCGGCCGGCCGATCAGACCCCCGACCAGCCCGTGGACCTGGACGCTGATCTGGTGCTCGAGGACCACGGCCACCAGGGCGGTGCCGATCGATCCGCCCACCCGCTGCACGATGTTGATGGCGGTCGAGGCCCGCGGGACCTGGGGCGCGGCCAGGGTCTCGTACGCCGCCGAGATGGCCGGCATCATCACGAATCCGAAGCCGATCCCGCGTACGAACAGGGAACCGGCGAGCAGGGCGAAGCTGGTGTGGGCGCCGAGCTGCGTGTAGGCGAACGTGGCCGAGCGTCACCACCACCAGGCCCGCCGGGACGATCCGCCCGACCCGTAGCGGTCGGTGAGCTTGCCGGCCAGCGGCATCACCAGGGCCGCGCCGATCCCCTGGGGTGCCATCAGCAGCCCGGCGGCGAGCGCGCGTCTGGCCCGCGGACCACCTGGTAGTAGAGCGGGAGGAGGAACATCCCTCCGAAGAGCGCGGCGCCGAAGAAGAAGGTGGTGGCCGACGCGGCCGCGAACGAGCCGGTTGGCGGAAGAGCGTCACCTCGATGAGCGGCGTGACCTTCGTGCGGAGGGAATGGCAGCACGAACGCGAGGATCAGCGCCGACGCCGATCACGATCGGAACGAACACGCTGGCCGCCGAGCCCTGCCCTGCCTGGGCCAGCCCGTAGACGATAGAGGCCGAGACCGGGTGAGAGCAGGACGAGGCCCGAGTCACGTCGAGCCGATGGACCGCGCTCGGTCTCGACTGGTGTCCGGGGAGGAACCGGAGGGCGAGGGCGATGGCCACGATGCCGATCGGGATGTTCACGTAGAAGATCCAGCGCCATGACACGGTGTCGACGATCAGTCCGCCGATCACCGGGCCGAGGACCGGTCCGAGCAGCATGGGCACGCCGAGCAGGCTCATCACCCGGCCCATGCGCTGCGGTCCGGCGGCGGTGGCGATGATCGACTGGCCGATCGGCATGATCATCCCGCCGCCGATGCCCTGGAGGATCCGGAAGACGATCAGGCTCTGCGATCGTTCCACGGCTGCACCCGGACAGGGCCGAGCCCAACAGGAACAGGGTGAGCGAGACGATCCACATCCGCTTGGCGCCGAAGTGCTCGACGGCCCACCCGGTCAGCGGGATGGTCATGGCCAGCGCCAGCAGGTAGCCGGTCGACTGACCCACTGGACCTGGTCGACAGCGGGGCCCGGAAGTCGCTTGGCCAGCGTCGGCGATCGGCCACGTTGACGATGGTGGTGTCGAGGATCGACATGATCGTCCCCGAGCACCACCACCAGCGCCAGCCGTCGGAGATGGGGGTCGATCGCGCTGAGCCCGGACCCGGTGGGTGCCTCGGCGGACCCGGGCGGCGAGGAGTCCGCTCGGGCTTTCTCGATCGCGTCGCCGGCCATCGTCCTCGCGTCTGCCTCAACCGCGGAGCCGCGCCGCGACCGTGGCCAGTACGCCGTTGACGAATCGTCCCGAGTCGTCGGTCGAGAAGGCCGAGGCCAGGTCGACCGCCTCGTTCAGGATCACCGCCGTGGGCACGTCGTCGCAGGCCAGCAGCTCGGCGGTGGCCAGGCGCAGGACGTTGCGGTCGACCACGGCCATGCGGTCGAGGTCCCAGCCGATGGCCGCCTCGCCGACCAGCTCGTCGATCTCGCCCGTGCGGCGCGCCGACCGCCGACACCAGGGTGGTGACGTAGGGGTCGGGAGCCACGGGCAGGGCGGCCAGGACGTCCTCGGGGCGGTCTCGCCCTTCAGGTCCGCCTCGTAGAGCAGGGTCGAGCGCACGCTCGCGGGACTGGTGGCGGGGTGCGGGGTCGCTGCTCATCGGATGGTGGCGATGCTCGGCGGAGCGGGCCGGGCGACCCGGCGGGCGGGCTCAGGCCCGGGTCAGGTACTCGCCGGTGCGGGTGTCGACCTTGACCTTCTCGCCCGGGTTGACGAAGAGCGGCACCTGGATGACGAGGCCGGTCTCGAGGGTGGCGGGCTTGCGGGCGCCCGACACCCGGTCGCCCTGGAGGCCCGGCTCCGTCTCGGCGATGGTGAGCTCGACGGCGGCGGGCAGCTCGACGCCCACGATCTCGTCGCCGAAGAACTCGAGGACGGCGTCGTCGCCCTCCTTCAGGTAGTTGGCGGCGTCGCCCAGCAGGCCGGTCTCCACCTGGAGCTGGTCGTAGCTGCGGGTGTCCATGAACACGTACTCGCCACCGTCGCGGTAGAGGAACTGCATCTCCCGCTTGTCGATGATGGCCTGCTCGAGCTTCTCGTCGGCCCGGTAGGTGCGCTCGATGACGGCGCCGGTGCGCTGGTTCTTCAGCTTGGTGCGGACGAAGGCGCCGCCCTTGCCCGGCTTGACGTGCTGGAACTCGATGACGTTGAACAGGCCCTCGGGCAGGTTCAGGGTCATGCCGTTGCGGAGATCGTTGGTGGAGACGGACATCAGACGGCGACTTCCTTCGGGAAACGGGTGAGTGGTCGGCTGCCGGTCGTCGGTCACGACGAGCGTGTCCTCGATGCGGACCCCGCCGACGCGCGGGAAGGTACACGCCGGGTTCCACGGTGACCACGGTGCCGGGCTGCAGGATAGCAGTCGATCCCGCCCCCACCGCCGGCCCCTCGTGGATGTCGAGGCCCACCCCGTGGCCGGTCCCGTGCTCGAACCGCTCGGCCCAGCCGGCCTCGGCGATGCGGTCCCGGCACGCCTTGTCGACGTCGCCGGCGACCACCCCGGGCGCCACCGACGGCCACCCCGGCCGCCTGGGCCTCGGCCACCACCTCGAAGACCTCGGCCAGCTCGCCGGTCGGCTCGCCCCCCACGCAGAAGGTGCGGGTCATGTCCGAGCGGTAGCCGTCGAAGGTGGCGCCGAAGTCGACCACCACCGGGTCGCCGGCGCCGGATCGCCCGGCGAGCCCGGTCGGGCGTGGGGCTTGGCCGAGTTCTCGCCCGAGGCGACGATGGTCTCGAAGGCCCGGTCCTCGGCCCCGCCGAGCGCGCATGGCGTGGTCCAGCGCGGCGGCGAAGGCCGACTCGGTCAGCGACGCGCGCCGTCGCGGACCTCGGCCAGCAGGTGGAGGACCGCGCCGAGGGCGGCGTCGGCGATGGCCGCGGCCCGCTCCATGCGGGCCACCTCGCCGGCGTCCTTGACCACCCGCAGCCCCTCGACCACCCCCAGGGTGGCGACGACCGGCAGCGGCTCGAGCACGTCCCTCCCAGGTCCGGGCCGCGGACCAGGTGACGTCGCCGGCCTCGAGGCCCACGGCGGTGGCCCCGGCGGCGCCGGCGACCAGCGCCTCGCGTTGGGCCGGCACCCCGCCGATGGCCAGCTCGACCTCGTCGGCGACTCCCGAGGCGGCCAGCTGCTCGGCGGCCTGGGTCCGGTAGCGGCCGTCGGTGGCCAGCAGGGCCCGGTCCGGGCCCACCACCAGGACGCCGGCCGACCCGGTGAACCCGGTCAGCCACCGGATGTTGGCCGCGGTGGTGACCAGCAGCGCGTCGGGACGGGGCGTCGTCGTCGAGGCGGCCAGGGCGGCCCGGACCCGGTCGAGGCGGCCGGCCACCGACAGCGGCGCCAGCGGCTCGGCCAGACCGCCCGGTGCGGGCACCGCGGGGTCGCCGGTCACGAGCGGGCGGCGAGGATGCGGGACACGGCCTCGACGGCCAGCGGGTAGCCGAGGCCCCCGAAGCCGGCGATGCAGCCGTCGGCCACCGGGGCGATGGTCGAGGTGTGGCGGAACGGCTCGCGTGCCGCCGGGTTGGAGAGGTGGAGCTCCACCACCACCCCGTCGAAGGCCGCCAGGGCGTCGTGGAGCGACCACGAGGTGTGGGACAGGGCACCGGCGTTGACGATGATGGCCACCGCCCGGCCCCGCGCCCCGTGGATCGCCTCCACCAGGTCGCCCTCGTGGTTCGACTGGACGTGCTCGAGGGTGAGGCCGTGGCCCTCGGCCGCCGCCCGGGCCGCGGCCACGTGGTCCTCCAGGGTGGCGGTGCCGTAGATCTCGGGCTCGCGCTCGCCGAGCAGGTTGAGGTTCGGCCCGACAGCAGCAGGACCAGGCCGGTCGCGGCTCATGCGTCACCTCGCGTCTGGGTCATGGCACTCCTCCGACCGGGTCGGACTCCATGTCCGCCAGGGTAGCGACCACGTCGGCCCGGTCGATGCCACGGACCACCTCGACGCCCGACGGGACCGTCGAGCACGAAGGTCAGGTCGCCCTGGGCCTTCTTGTCCCGGCCCATGAACGACGAGCAGCCGCTCGGGGTCGGTGCCGGCCGGCAGGTCGGCGGCCAGGTCGAAGCCGCCGACCACCCGCCGGTGGTGCTCGACCCGGGCGTCGTCGATGCGGCCGAGGCGCCGGGCCAGCAGGGCGGCGAAGACCAGGCCGACGGCCACCGCCTCGCCGTGGCGGAGGTCCGCGCCGTCGTCGCCGAAGGCCGACGCCTCGAGGGCGTGGGCCAGGGTGTGGCCGTAGTTGAGGAGCATCCGCCGGTCCCCCTCGCGCTCGTCGGCGGCCACCACCGCGGCCTTGATGGCCGCGCACCGGGCCACCTGCTCGTCGAGCGGGCAGGTCGGCCGTCGGGGCGCCGCCGAACGGGGTCTCGATCCCGAGGAGGGCGTACTTGGCCATCTCGCCGCGGCCCGACGCCCACTCGCGGGGCGGCAGGGTGGCCAGCGTGGCGGTGTCGCACAGCACGGCGCGCGGGCTGCCAGAAGGCACCGACCAGGTTCTTCCCCTCGGGGAGGTTGACCCCGGTCTTGCCGCCGATGGCCGCGTCCACCTGGGCCAGCAGCGACGTGGCCACGTTGACGTAGGCGGTGCCCCGGTGGAACGTCGCGGCGGCGAAGCCGGCCAGGTCGGTGACCACGCCGCCCGCCGACGGCCACCACCACGTCGGCCCGGCTCAGCCCCGACCGGGCGAAGCGGCGGCACAGCTCCTCGACCTGGGCGAGCGACTTGGCCGACTCGCCGTCGGGCACGGTGCACCACCTCGAAGGGCAGGCCGGGGTCGACCTCGACCCCGATCCCCTCCTGGGTCACCACCACGGCCCGCCGGGCCGACGGCACGGTCTCGGCCACGACCCGGGCCAGCTCGTGGCGGGCCCCGTCGCCCACCACCACCTCGTAGGAGCGTTCGGCCAGGTCCACCGGCACGACCCGGGTCACGGTCGGCTCCGCTCGAAGGCGGTGAGCGGCCAGGATCCGGTCGGCCACCCGCGACGGGTCGAGGTCGTCGACGTCGACCACCACGTCGGCCACCTCCTCGTAGAGCGGGCGGCGCACGGCGTCGAGCTCGACCAGCCGGGCGGCCGGGTCGTCGCCAAGCAGGGGGCGCCCCGCCCCGGTGCCCACCCGGCCGGCCAGGGTGGCCGGATCGGCCCGCAGCCACACCACGATGGCCTCGGTGGCGAGCAGGGCCCGGTTGTCCGGCGGCCAGCACCGCGCCGCCGGCGGCCGACACCACCGCCGGCGTCGGTGGCGGCCAGCGCCTCGGCCAGCACCCGGGCCTCCTCGGCCCGGAACGCCGTCCTCGCCCCGCTCGGCGAACAGCTCGGCCACCGTCGACCCGGTGGACGCCTCGACCATGGCGTCGGAGTCGAGGAAGGCCCAGCCGAGGCGGCCGGCCAGCTCGCGGCCGACGGTCGTCTTGCCGCTGCCCATCATCCCGACCAGGACCAGGCGGTCAGCCATCGGCCAGCGGTGCCGCCGCCGACGGGGTCTCGCCCAGGGTGGCCAGGTAGCCGGCGTGGTTGCGGGCGAACTCCTCGACCGAGTCGCCGCCGAACTTCCGCAGCGCCTCGCCGGCCAGCACCAGCGCCGTCATCGTCTCGGCGACGACGCCCATGGCGGGCACGGCGGTCACGTCGGTGCGCTCCTTGAACGACACCGTCGACTCCTTGGTGACCACGTCGACGGTGCCCAGGGTCGGCCGGTTGAGGGTGGCCAGCGGCTTCATCGACAGGCGGGCCACGATCGGCGCGCCGGTGCTCATGCCGCCCTCGATGCCGCCCGCCCGGTGGGTGTCGCGCACGTAGCCGCCGCTCTTGGCGGCGGTGGCCGTCGGCGTCGGCGCTCCGGAGCCGGGCTCGGCCATGCGGATGGCGTCGTGGGCCTCGGAGCCGAGCATGGCCGGCCACCTCGGCGCCCTCGCCGATCTCGACCGCCTTGATGGCCTGGATGCTCATGAGCGCCTGGGCCAGCAGGGCGTCGAGGCGCCGGTCCCAGTGGACGTGGCTGCCCAGCCCGACCGGCACGCCGTAGGCGATGACCTCGGCCACCCCGCCGAGCGAGTCGCCGGCCTTGGCCGCCGCCTTGATGGCCGCCACCATGCGCTTCTCGGCCTTCGGGTCGAAGCAGCGCACCTGGGACTCGTCGATGGCCGGGGCAGGTCCTCCATCCGGGGCAGCGCCTCCGGATGGGCCCGGGCCTTCCCCATCTGGACGATGTGGCTGAGGACGTCGACGCCGATCTGGGCGAGCAGCAGCTTGGCCACGGTGCCGGCCGCCACCCGGGCGGCCGTCTCGCGGGCCGAGGCCCGCTCCAGCACGTCGCGGGCGTCGTCGAGCCCGTACTTCAGCATCCCGGCCAGGTCGGCGTGGCCGGGGCGGGGCTGGGTGAGGACCTTGGAGGGGAGGCCGGGGGCGGGCGACATCTCCTCCTCCCACTTCGGCCACTCGGTGTTGGCGATCTCGATGGCGATGGGCGAGCCGAGGGTGCGGCCGTGGCGGATGCCCGCCGACCAGGCTCACCTCGTCGACCTCGAAGCGCATGCGCGGGCCGCGGCCGAAGCCCAGCCGGCGCCGGGCCAGGCCGCGCTGGATGTCCTCGGCGGTGACCAGCAGGCCGGCCGGCACGCCCTCGAGGATCACGACGAGGGCGCGTCCGTGGGACTCTCCGGCGGTCAGGTAGCGCAGCATCCGGCCAAATCTACTCGGGGCGGCCGTGGGCCCCGGTGGCCGGGCCGCCGTCGGGTGCCGACGGCGGACGTCCACGGCGCCGTCAGGACCCGGCATGGAAGAGGTGCTGGCCCACGCGGCCCGCCCCACAGGATGGCGACCACCGCCCCGGCGGCACAGTGCGGGGGCGAACGGGATCCGGGTCTTGCGGCCGGTCGAGGAGCCGACCATCAGCACCAGGCCGAACACCAGGCCGAGCACGAATCCGGCCAGGAAGGCCAGGTAGGCGTGGACGAGGCCCAGGTAGCCGACGGTCAGGCCGATGACGCCGGCCAGGCGCACGTCGCCGAAGCCCATGCCCCGGGGGACGAGGAACCAGATGAGGAAGAAGACGGCGAAGGCCGACCGCGCCGCAGATGGCCGCGCCGCACCAGGTCGTGCCAGGTGTGGTCGACGGCCGACACCACCACCAGCAGCGGGACGATGAGGGCCAGCGCCGCCGTAGACCAGGTGGCGGGGCACCAGCCGGTGGGTGAGGTCGGTCACCGACACGGCCACGGCCAGCGCCAGGAACACCAGGAACGGGGTGACGAGCACGTGGGGCCCGAACTGGGTGGCCACCGCCGCCCACAGCACGCCGGTGACGACGGCGGCACCGACGGTGCGGCCCGTCGAGCGGCCCGACGGGAGCAGGTGGCGGACCGCCGGCGCGTCGGCCTCGTCGGGTCCGGCGGGCGGCCACGTCGAGCTCCGGCACGGCCATCGGCGTGCCGACGGCGCCCGCGATCCGTGGTGCCCGCGCACCGTTCCGGGCTCCGGCGGCGCCTCGTCGGCCCGCCGGGCGGCCCGCTCGGCCGCGTCGCGCTCGCTCGGCCGCCCGGCTCCGGTCGGCCAGCTGCTGGCCCACGGGATCGAGGAGCCGCACCCACGGCCGCGCCGACGACGCCACACGGCTGCGACGAAGAGGGCGTCCACGCACACGCACGGTACTGGACGCACGCCCGCCGACCGGGCATCGTGGCGGGCCTATGGAGACCCGCACCTGACCCTGGACACCCCCGACGGCAGCCATGCCGCTCTACGAGGCCGTGCCCGACGGCACCGCCCGGGGCGCGGTGGTGGTCGTCCAGGAGGCCTTCGGGGTGAACGACCACATCGAGGACGTGACCCGCCGGTTCGCCGACGGCCGGCTACCACGCCGTGGCGCCCCACCTGTTCCACCGCACCGGGTCCCCGGCCTACGGCTACGAGGACTTCACGCGTCGTCATCCCCCACGTCGCTGGCCCTGTCCGACGACGGCCTCCTGGCCGACGTCCGGGCCGCCCTCGACCACCTCCGGGCCGCCGGGTGGGCGGACCGCCAGATCGGCATCGTCGGCTTCTGCATGGGCGGCCGGGTCACCTTCCTGGTGGCCGGCCACGAGGCGCTCGGCGCCGCGGTCGGCTTCTACGGCGGCGGCATGGTGACGGGCCGGACCGAGGCGCATGCCCGCGCTCCTCGACCTGGTGCCCGGCATGCGCACGCCGTGGCTCGGCCTGTTCGGCGACGCCGACGGCTCCATCCCGGTGGAGGACGTGGAGCGCCTCCGCGGACGCACTCGACGCCGGCGGCCGACGTGGACACGCCGATCGTCCGCTACCCCGACGCCCAGCACGGGTTCCACTGCGACGTCCGCGACTCCTACGACGAGGCGGCCGCCACCGACGCCTGGCGCCGCACGCTGGCCTGGCTGGACGACCATCTCGCGGCGCCGGGCTGAGCGGCGCGGCGCGGGCCTCGGTCACCCCCGGCTGGACGACCGCCGGGGGCGGTGGGTCAGCTGTGCGCCGGCTCGTAGTAGGGGTTGGTGCCGTCGGCGTGGTCGGTCACGTCGACGACGTTGCCGATCTCGGGGATCGCCTCGCGGAGGATGACCTCGATGCCCTGCGACAGCGTGGCCTTGGCCATGCCGCACCCCTGGCACCCGCCGCTCAGGCGGAGGTACACCGAGTAGTCCTCGACGGCCACCAGGTCGGCCCGGCCGCCGTGGGAGGCGATGCTCGGGTTCACCTGCTGCTCGAGGACGGTCACCACCCGCTGGGCGAACGGGTCGGACAGGTCGACCTCGGGGATCGACCCGAGACCGGCCAGGGTCGGGGCCGCCGGGGTGTTCGGGTTGACGATGACGAGGCCGCCCTCGCCCGAGGCGTCGGTGACGAAGTCGAGCGTGCGCGCCCTGGAGGCGATCCACGCTGTCCGACGGGACCACCACGGGCAGGGCGTCGTCGGGCTGCACGACGTCGCCGCTGCCGGCGTCGGCCATGGCCTGGAAGTACATGTCGTAGGTGTAGGCGCCGTCGGCCTCGCCGCTGACCTCGAGCCACAGCGCCAGGGTGTCGGACTCGGCCTCGTTGGCCAGCACCTCGAGCACGGTGGCGCGTGCCTCGGGGGTGATCGTCAGCACCGGGGCGATGTCCTCGCGGTCTTCACTCATGCCTGTCATCATAAGGGCGTGTCCCCCTCCCACAAGCACGTGCCCGACGACGCCCACGAATGGGTCAGCTTCGACGACCCCGACGAGGAGCGGACCTGGCTGTTCGACGTGACCTTCCTGGCCAGCGGCTGGACCTGCATCTTCGGCTCCGGCTGCCAGGGCGTGCTCACCGGTCCGACGCCCGAGCTGGCCCAGGGCTGCTGCTCCTACGGGGCCCACTTCACGGGCAAGGAGGACGCCGACCAAGGTCGAGGCCGTGGCCAAGACCCTCGGTCCCGACGTCTGGCAGTTCCACGCCAAGGGCCGCAAGGGCGTGGTCAAGAAGCTGGCCGACGGCGACCTCGGCACCAAGCTGGTCGACGGCGCCTGCATCTTCCTCAACCGCCCGGGCTTCGCCACCGGCCCCGGGCTGCGCCCTGCACGTCGAGGCCGAGGCCCGGGGCATCAGCCACGTCGAGCTCAAGCCCGAGGTGTGCTGGCAGCTGCCGCTGCGCCGCGAGGACGAGACCTCGCCCGACGGACGGGTCACCTCGGTGGTCCGGCAGTGGGACCGTCGCCACTGGGGCGAGGGCGGGGCGGAGTTCCACTGGTGGTGCACGGAGGACCCGGCGGCCTTCGGCGGCCACGAGCCGGTCTACCGGACGATGCGGACCGAGCTCGAGACGATGGCCGGCAAGAAGGTCTACAAGCGGCTGGCCGCCTACCTCGACGAGCGGACCGGCCCCGGGGCCACGGTCACGCTGCTGGCCCACCCGACGGTGCGCCGCTGACGGGGCCCCGTGGTCCGACCGGCCCCGGCGGGTCCCCCGACGCGGGGACCAGGTGGCGGTGGTCCGGAGGGCTACTCGGCCAGGGGGTCGTACTCGTCGGCCGTGGTGACGCGTCGGGGCGGTGCCCAGGATCTCGTCGTAGTCGTCCTCGGTGGCCAGGCACCACGAGGCGTGCTTGTCCTCGGGCTCCGCGCCGCACTCGGGGCAGCTCCGGTTGGCCGTGGCGACCGACCGCTTCAGGCTCCGCGCTTCTTCGAAGCGGCGATGGCGTCCCTTCTTCACGAGACCAACTCCTTGCCCCAGCCGGGGTGGACTGTCCCCTGCGCACGGCGCGCCCGGGTCACCACCTGAGAACGATGCCACCAGTGTAGTGCGGCGCCTCACCGAGTCGTGGCACCACCGGACCGCGCCGGGCGGCCGCTACAGTCGCACCGTGGCCGACGATTTCGATCCCCAGGAGATGGTGGCGCGGTTCCGCGCCCGGGCCGAGGCCGTGCGCAACCGGGGCCTTCCGCCCATCGAGGGGCCGGACCGCCAGCGCTTCATCGAGCAGGCCCAGACCGACTTCATGGACTACGCCATGCTGGGCGACGCCGAGGCCACCATCGAGGACGGGGTGCTCGTCTTCCGCATCGACCTCCGCCCGGCCGACGGGGCCGCCGGCACCTGACGCGGCGATCGGTCGGCCGGTCGCGGCCGCGTTCTAGCCGCCGTAGTTCATGCGGGTGTCGGCCATCGACAGGACGGCGTCGTCCTCGCCGGCGGCGCCCAGCCGCTCCGTCTCCCCGGCGTCGCACCACCTCGCCGACCACCAGCACGTGGCTGGCCCGGACCACGGCCCGGCCCCGTCCACCGGTCCGTCTTCCACGCCCAGTTCCGTCCCAGGTGGCCACCGAGCGCACCGAGCAGGCCAGCCACGCCACCGACGCGCCGCAGGCAGGGCAGGCCGTCGCCCACCTCGACGACGGGCTCGCCCTGGATGGACGTGGCCACCCCGTCGCCGTCGGTCTCGACGTCCCGCGCCGGCTTCACGAAGCGGCGGACCAGGCTCCGTTCGGACCGGGCCAGGAGGCAGACGCTGAACGATCCGCCCCGGTCGATCAGGTCGCGGGTGACCGAGCCGGACTCGACGGCCACCGCCACCAGCTTCGGCGAGGTGGCCACCTGCATGACCCAGTTGCACGTCATCAGGTTGCGGTCGTCACCGGCCCGGCTCCCCACCACGAACAGGCCGGTGGGCAGCGCCCACAGCACCCGCCGGCGGAGCCGGTCGTAGGCCTCGGCGGTCGCTCCGGTGGCACCGTGGGTCGCTCATTGCCCGCCGGCGAACGGATCGCCGCCGCCGGTCGGGGGGACGGTGGTGTCGGTCGTCGGCGTGCTGGCCGGTGACGTCGGCTCGACCCGCTGGACGGCGGCGGCCAGCAGCGTGACCAGCTTGGTCCGCTCGGCGGCCGACCGGGCCAGCAGCGCGGCGTCGCCGTCGGCACCGTTGTAGCAGTCGTCACCGGCGGCGGTGGCGTCCACGTAGGCGGTGTCGAGGGCGGTGGTCAGCTGCTCGTCCGGTGTCGGGCAGGTTGCCGATGCCGGTCTGGGCGTCGTTGCTCAGCAGGGCGCACACCTCCCGGATGGCCGCGGGCTTGTTGTGCTGGGACAGGGCCAGGTCGACGTTCCTGGCGTCGACCTCGACGTTGCCGATGCCCGACCCCCCGCCCCCCGCCGTCCATCCAGGTGGCACCTGCTGGGCGGGCGTGCCCGACTGCTCCTGGCCGGCGCAGCCGCCGAGCGCCGACGGCCAGGCCCAGGCACCCGACCACCGAGGGTGGGCCGCACCGCCACCGACGGGGTCGCGCCCATCAGGCGGGGTAGCCGGTCCAGTCCGGGCTCCATGCCGGGTCGAGCTGGCGCAGGAACTGGGCGCACCGCTCCTCCTCGGCCTGCTCGCCGATGGCGCCGGCCGCCGAGCGCAGGCCGTCGAGGCAGCGCAGGAAGCCCCGGTTCTCCTCGTGGGACCACCGGACCAGGCCCGAGCCCTTCCAGCCGGCCCCCCGCAGGGCGTCGAGGCCCCGGTGGTAGCCGACCCGGAAGCAGGCGTAGGCCTCGACGTCGTCGCGGGCCAGCGAGCCGAGGGCGGCCCAGGCATCCAGCGACTCGGGCGCGGCGCGCACCACGTCGGACACCGCGTGGCGCCGGCGCTCCCCGGGCTGGGCCAGGGCGTCGGCCAGCGCCGGCACGCACCGCCGTCGGGCTCGGCGGGCAGGACCGTCTCGGGCAGGCCGGTGGTCAACCGGACGGCGGACACGTCGGACTGGTGGCTCCCGGGGGCGGTCATGGCCGTCAGTGTAGGACCCGCCACCCGACGGGCTCCCGCGCCCGGCCGGGCGGGCGGCGTCCCTCAGGCGAAGCGGACGAGGTGGTGGTCCTTCTTGCCCCGGCGGAGCACCACGTAGCGCCCGGCCACCAGGTCGGCCGCGGTCAGCCGGCGCGTCGACGTCGTCCTCGCGGGCGTTGTTGACGTAGGCCCCGCCCTGGACGACGGTGGTGCGGGCCTGGCTCTTCGACTTGACCAGCCCCGTCTCGGCCAGCAGGTCCACCAGCAGCGTCCCCCGCGCCGTCCAGCCGGCCGGCCGGCAGGTCGGTCGACGGCGCGTCGGCGAACACGTCGAGCAGGGTCCGCTCGTCGAGTCCGGACAGGTCGCCGCCGAACAGTGCGGCCGCCGCCTGCTCGGCCCGCTCCGGTCTCGTCGGCGCCGTGGACGAGGGTGCACACCTCGCGGGCCAGGACCCGGTGGGCCTCCCGCCGCTCGGGGTGCTCGGCGGTGGCCGCGTCGAGGGCGAGGATCTCCTCGTGGGCCAGGAAGGTGAAGTAGCGGAGGTAGGTGCCGACCATGGCGTCCTCGCTGCGCAGGAAGAACTGGTAGAGCTGGTACGGCGAGGTGCGGCCGGCGTCGAGCCACACCGCGCCGGACTCGGTCTTGCCGAACTTGGTCCCGTCGGCCTTCAGCACCAGCGGCGTCGTCAGCCCGAACGCCTCGCTGGTGGCGGACCTTGCGGATCAGCTCGATCCCCATGGTGATGTTGCCCCACTGGTCGCTGCCGCCGATCTGCAGCGTGCAGCCGTAGTCGTCGAAGAGCTGCAGGAAGTCGTAGGCCTGGAGCAGCATGTAGCTGAACTCGGTGTAGGAGATGCCCTGGTCGGCGCCGGGACGAGCCGGGACCTGACCGAGTCCTTGGCCACCATCTGGTTGACGGTGAAGTGCTTGCCCACGTCGCGCAGGAAGGTGAACAGCGTCATCGGCTTGCAGCCAGTCGGCGTTGTTGACCAGCAGGGCGCCGGCCGTCGCCACCGTCGGCGCCGAACTCGACGAACCGGGCCAGCTGGCCGTGGATGCCGGCCAGGTTGGCCTCGAGCTGCTCCTCGGTGAGCAGGGAGCGCTCCTCCGACTTGCCCCCGGGTCGCCGACGAACCCGGTGCCGCCGCCGGCCACCGCGATGGGCCGGTGGCCGGCCTCCTGCAGCCGGCGCAGGGTGCACACCTGGAGGAGGTGGCCGACGTGGAGGCTGTCGGCCGTCGGGTCGAAGCCGGTGTAGGCGGTCAGCGGGTCGCCGTCCAGGCGCGTCGCCCAGTTCGGGGTCGGTCATCTGGTGGATCAACCCCCGGAAGCGGAGGTCCTCGACGAAGTCGGCCATGCCACAGCCTGCCATGCCGGGGCCGCGGACCCGGACGCTACGATCGCCCTGCCGGCCCGACCACCGGGGCCCCTACCGGAGGGCATGGACCATGGTGAACCCGTATCTCGAAGGCAACTTCGCCCCGGTGTTCGAGGAGCGCACGGACGACCACGCCCTCGAGGTGACCGGTGTGGTCCCGCCCGACCTCGAGGGCCGCCTGCTGCGCAACGGGCCCAACCCGGTGTCGCTGCCCGAGGACCCGGCGGACTACCACTGGTTCTCCGGGGACGGCATGGTCCACGCCATCTCGCTGTCCGGGGGCAGGGCCACCGGCTACCGCAACCGGTGGGTCCGCACCCGCGCCCTGGCCGACGAGGTGGCCACCGTGCCGCCCGCCGGGCCCGAGCGAGCCCATCGACGGGCCGGCCAACACCCACGTCATCCGCCACGCCGGCACCACGCTGGCCCTGGTCGAGTCCGGATTCCCCCACGCCCTCTCCCCCGACCTCGGGCGGGCCCGGATCCACGACTTCGACGGCACCCTGTCGTCGCCCATGACGGCCCATCCCAAGGTGGACCCGGTCACCGGCGAGCTGGTCTTCTTCGGCGTCGACCTGTTCGGACCGCCGTTCCTCCGCTACCACGTGGTCGACGCCTCGGGCCAGCTGACCACCACCGAGGAGATCGACATCCCCCGGGCCACGATGATGCACGACTTCGGGGTGACCGCCACCCGGGCCGTCTTCCTCGACCAGCCGGTCGTCTTCGACCTCGCCCTGGCCGCCGAGCGGGCGGCCCGCTCCCCTTCCGCTGGATGCCCGAGGCCGGGTCGCGGATCGGGGTGATGCCCCGCAACGGGCGCGACGCCGACCTGCGGTGGATCTCGATGGACCCGAGCTACGTGTTCCACGTCCTCAACGCCTTCGACGACGGCGACCGGACGGTGCTCGACGTCGTCCGCTACGACGCCGTCTTCGAGACGGACCCCGGTGAGCCGGTCAGCCGCCACCTCCCGTCGCTCCACCGGTGGACGATCGACCCGGCGGCGCAACCAGGTGCGCGAGGTCCGCGCTCGACGACACCCCGGTCGAGTTCCCCCGGATCGACCCGCCGGTGGCCGGACTCCCGCAGCGCTACGGCTACTGCACGCGCACTCGGCACCGACGTCGACCAGCCGAGCATGGAGGGCCTGGTGAAGTACGACTTCGCCCGCGACGGGGCGGAGCGGTTCGATCCGGGCGACGGGCGCAGTCCCCGGCGAGCCGGTGTTCGTGCGGGCCGCCGACGGGGCGGGCGAGGACGAGGGCTGGGTGCTGTCGGTCGTCTACGACGCCACCCGTGACCGCAGCGACCTGGTCATCCTCGACGCCACGTCGTTCGCCGGACCGCCGGTGGCGACGGTCCACCTTCCGGCCCGGGTGCCCTTCGGGTTCCACGGGTCCTGGGTGCCGACGGACTCCTGAGCCCTCGCCCGCGGTCCGCGCACCGGGGATCGGCCGGGCCCCGGACAGGTGACACCAGGTCACCGTCGGACCGTGGGAAACTGTCCCCCCACCGGGCCGACCCCGCCGGCCCCGGACGTCGGGCGCCCGGCCCGACACACTCCTCCCCACCATCGTGACCCCTGACGACCCCACACCTCCCCGCTCGTCCCGCCCGTCGGGCCGTCCCGCGCCCCAGCCCACCGGTCGCCCCCGTGGCACCACGCCCGGGCTCCGGCCGTGGCGGCTACGACCCGCGGTTCGCCGGCCCCATCCTCGGTGGCGAGGTGGCCATCCCCACCAAGCGCGAGATCCGCAAGGCCCGGCACCGGCGGCGCAGCCGCGGGGAGCGGCTGCTGCGGACCCTGGTCGTCTTCGTGGCCTTCCTCCTGGTCGCTGGTCGGCCTCGGCTACGGCTACTTCCGGCTACCAGTGGGCCCAGATCTCCTCCGCACCGTGCGCCACCTGCGTGGCCGCCGCCAACGGCGCCCCCTACAACCTCCTGCTGATCGGCTCCGACAGCCGGGCCGGCGAGACGGCGGCCCAGGCCCAGCAGTTCGGCACGCCCACCGCTGCCGGCGGTCAGCGGTCGGACACCATCAAGATCGTGCACGTCGACCCGCAGGCCGGCACCGCCGTCGACCCTGTCGATCCCCCGCGACACCTTCGTCACCATCACCGGGCTGCCGGCCAACTGCCAGCTCTCCAGCCAGAACAAGATCAACGCCGCCTTCGCCGGCGGGCCGGACGCCCTGGTGAAGACGATCGAGAACACGTTCGGCATCCCCATCAGCCACTACATCTCCATCAACTTCTTCGGGGTCATGGATGCCGTCAACGCCCTCGGCGGGATCTCCCTCGACTTCCCCTACCCGGCCCGGGACCGTGACTGCTCGACCGGCACCTGCTACAACAACTCGGGCCTGGACATCCCGACCGCCGGCTGCCAGGTCCTCAACGGCTCCCAGGCGCTCAGCCTGTCCCGCTCGCGGTACTACCAGTACTACGCCAACGGGTACTGGCACTCCGACCCGACGTCCGACCTCGGCCGCATCCAGCGCCAGAACCTGGTCATCTCGTCGGCCCTCAACAAGGCCAAGTCGACCTACAACCCGATCCGGCTCAACTCGCTGCTCTCCTCGGTGGTCCACGACTTCACCAAGGACGACGGGCTGACGGCCGGGGACCTGTTCGCCCTGGCCGAGCGCTACCACGCCTTCGGCGGCTCGTCGCTCCAGTCCTACGTGCTCCCGACCACCGGCGCCGTACCCTCCGGCGGTTCCGCCGTCGAGGTCGTCCAGCCGGACGCGGCGGCGGCCACCATCACCCAGTTCCTCGGCGGCCCGTTCGGCTCGATCTCGACCCCGCCACTCAACGCGCTACGGCAACCCGCTGACGCTCACCCCGCCGGCACCGACCACGACGACCACCCCGGTGGCCACCACCGGCACCGGCATCGGGCTCCACCACCAAGGCGCACGGCGCCGCCGGCCACCAGCACCTCGGCCCCGTCCTTCGATCCCACCCCCTGCTGATCCCGCCGCCCGAGACCGGGCCGACGGCGCGGAGCCGCCGGGCGGGATGCCGCGGACCGGACTCAGACGGTGCGCACGGAGCGGGTGACCCGGACGGCCCCGTAGAGCGCCACCACCGTGGCCACCGCCAGCCACCCCACCAGGATGACCAGGGGCGCGGTGACGGCCGACGGGTGGGTGCCCGGTCGGGTGCCGGCCAGGAACCAGCTCGCACCCCGGGCCATGGCCACCCACCACAGCCCGATCGTCGCCGCCGTCGCGGCGACGACGACGGCCACCGCCAGGGCCAGGCCGGCCTCGACCCGTAGGCCCGTGCGGCCGAGGTCGAGGCGACGGGCGAAGGCGATGCCGGCCGCCGTCCAGGAGGCGAGGACGGCGGCCACCAGGGCCGCCCAGGCCAGGAACGCCCCGGCATAGGCCGCGTCTCCCACCGTTGCGGGCGTGGACGGAGAGGTGGTGGGCCCACGTCCCGAGCCCGAAGGTGGCAACGACCACGGCCACCGACAGCACGGCCGCCACGACCACCGGGCGCCGGACCGCGGTCCAGCCCCCGGTCCGGAGGAATCGCCACGCGGCCGGTGCGGCCACGGCGACGCCGACCGCCACCAGCACCAGCCCCGTGACGGCCAGGACCACCACGGCGTCGTAGGCGGCGACGGCCGCGCCGTGGCCGGCGGCCTGGGTCGCGTCGTAGTAGTGCTCGGACACCTTGGCGAAGGCGGCGCCGCCGAGGACCAGCGCGGTCCAGGAGGCGAGCACCACCAGTGCGCCGGCCCGCACCCGCACCTCGGGCGTGGCGCCGTCTCCCGCCACTCCCGCCGACCCGGCCCGCTGACGCAGTCCGGCCACGGCCATCGAGGCCCGGAACCGGACCGTCGGGCGTCGCCCGTCGAGGTCGTCCTCCATGAGGGCCACCAGTTCGGGGCCGTAGCGGGCCCGCCACGCCGGCGGGTACCAGCGCAGGAGTCCGGTCAGGTCACGCCGGTCGCCGTCCGCGGGTGTCCCACCGGTCATGCGAGTCCCACCGTTCCACCGAGTCCGACCGTTCCACCGAGTACGACCGGAGAGAGCCCGAGGCGGGTGGCCCCCACGTCGGCGATCCGCCGCATGTCCGCCACCGCCGCGGCCAGCGCCGCCGATCCGGACGCGGTGATGCGGTAGGGCCGGCGGCGGTCGTCGGTGGCCAGCGGCTCGATCAGCCCGCGCTCCTCCAGTCGGGTGATCGCCCCGTAGAGCGCGCCGGGTCCGAGGTGGACGCCGGCGAAGCCCTCGATGTCCTTGGCCAGGGCGTGCCCGTGCTTGGGGCCGGAGGCCAGGCTGGTGAGGATCAGGACCGGGGGATCGTTGGACCGGCGGAGCCCGGTCGCGTCGTGGGTGGCCATGCCGACACAGTACTACGCACTACGTAGTAACGCAAGGCGTAGTACTTCAGGACGGCGGGTCCCCCCGGCGAGTCGACGGCCTCGACGATGGCCGCGTTGATGCGGTCGTGGGCAGCCACGTTGGCGACCCGGTCGGGCAGGCGGACGACCACCACCCGCCCGGCGCCCGTCGGGACGAGCGCCCCCTCGAGTGCTCCGGTCCAACCGCCGGCCCCGTCGATCTCGACGACCTCCCACCCGAAGCCCCGCGCCACCGCGGCCGGGTCGACCGACTGCGGGGTGCCGAACAGGCGCTCGAAGCGGTCGGGCGGCAGGCGGGAGCCCTGGGGCAGGAACGAGAAGATGCCCCCTCCCCCGTTGTCGGCCACCACCACGGTCAGCGGCGGCCGCTCCGCCGGCGGACCGACCAGGGCCGAGGCGTCGTGGAGGAAGGCCAGATCGCCCACCAGGGCGGCCGTCGGCCCGTCGGCCAACGCCACGCCCAGCGCGGTCGACACCACGCCGTCGATGCCGTTGGCCCCCCGATTGGCCAGCACCCGGAGCGGACGGGGCCGCGGCACGCCGAACGACTCGATGTCGCGGACCGGCATCGAGGAGGACACCACCAGGTTCGACGCCGGCCGCCGCCGCCCGGAACACGGCGAACGCCGAGGGCCGGCTCCGTCAGCGGCGGCTCCCCCGACTTCCCTGGCCGTGCAGTTCCGTCCAGAGCACCTGCTCCGCTCGTCGGTCCTGCTTCGGCCCACTCGGTGGCCCACGCACGTCAACTCGGCGGCGGAGCGGTCCGGTCGGACGTCGACCCCCGCCGGGGTGGCGACGGCGGCGGTCAGGGCCCGGCAGAACGCCGTCGGGTCGCTCCGGACGATGCGGTCGCCGACGCGTTCCGGGATCGGTCCATCCCACCGCGTCCACCACCACCGACGGGCGGTCGGCCACGAACGAGTTGACCACCTTCGATGCCCATCGTCCGCCCAGCCGGAGGACGACGTCGGGCCGGTGTGCCGCGGCGAACGCCGGCCGACCGCAGGATCCCGTCGGCCAGGGCGACCGCCCCCGTGCCGCCGGCTGCGCAGGCCCGATGCGCGGGTCGGCCAGCACCGGCCACCCGAGCGCCCCGGCCAGCGCCATGACCGCGCCGGGGTCCCCGCACCCGGCGCCGGCGACGATGAGCCCCCGGCTTCCCGGCGCGCATCCGCCGGAGGCCACCAGCTCGTCGACCAGCGTCGGCCGACGGTGCCGGTGCCGCCCGGTCCACCCGGTGCCACGGCGCACCGTCGGGACGGCCGTCGGGGATCCCCCCGGTCGTGGCATCACCGAGGAGCGGCTCCCGGAACGGCAGGTTCACGTGCACCGGCCCCGGACCGTGCGGACCGGACAGGGCTTCGGCCACGCTGCGCGACCCGAGCGACCGCCACGTCGACCGCGAGGCGTCGTCGGGCACCCCGGGGTCGGCGAACCAGCGCGGGGCCCGTCCGTACAGGTGCGTCTGGTCGATGGTCTGCGGCGCCCCCACGTCCCGCAGCTCGGGGGGTCGGTCGGCCGTGCACACCAGCATCGGGACCCGGGCCAGGTCGGCCTCGACCACCGCGGCGTGCAGCTTCGGCGGCTGCGGTGCCGCTGGTCACGACGACCACGGCCGGCAGGCCGGTGGCCATCCCGATGCCGAGGGCGGTGAATCCGGCCGAGCGCTCGTCGAGGCGCACGTGCACCTCCAGGCCGGGCTCGGCCGCCACGGCCAGGGCCAGGGCTGTCGACCGGGAGCCGGGGCACACCACCGCGTGACGCACCCCGGCCCGCACCCACTCGTCGACCAGGGTGGCGGCGAACGCCGCCTGGCGGTCGCCATCGCCGGCGACCCGCACGTCACTCGGTACGCTCACTGCCACCTCCTATGCCCACACCCGCGCTGCACGCCGAGACCCGCGGCGAGGGGCCCCGCCTGGTGCTGGCCCACGGCTTCACCCAGTCCGGCCGCGTCTGGGGCGGCCTGGCCGACGACCTGGCCGCCGATCATCAGCTGGTGCTGGTCGACCTGCCCGGCCATGGGGCGTCGGCCGACTGCCGGGCCGACCTCGTCGCAGGGTGCGGCCCTGCTGGGAGAGGCGGGGGGGGTGGCCGACTACCTCGGCTACTCGATGGGCGCCCGGTTCTGCCTGCACCTGGCCCTGGCCCGTCCCGACCTGGTGCGCCGACTGGTCCTGGTGTCGGGCACGGCCGGCATCGACGACCCCGGCGAGCGGTCCGAGCGGCGACGGTCCGACGAGGTGCTGGCCGAGCGTCTCGATCCGCCGGGGGCCGATCGGCCGCAGGACACGGTGGCCGAGTTCGTCGACCGGTGGGTCTCCAACCCGCTGTTCGGCGACGTCCCCCCCGCGGCCAACGGAGTCGACGAGCGGAGGCGCAACACGGCCGCCGGTCTGGCCTCGAGCCTCCGACTGGCCGGCACCGGCACCCAGGCGCCGCTGTGGGACCGGCTGGGCGGGCTGTCGATGCCGGTGCTGGTCATCACCGGGTCCCGCGACACCAAGTTCACCGCCCTGGGCCGACGGATGGTCGCGGCCATCGGCGCCAACGCCCGCACGGTCGAGATCGCCGAGCGGTGACCATGCGCCCCATCTGCAGCGACCCCGTGCGGTGGCCACCGTGGTCCGCACCTTCCTGGCCGGCGACGACCGCGCCTGACCTCGACGTGGCCGTCGTCACCCGACCAGCCACCCCGGGCGGGAAGGTCACGAGGGCGGACACCGGGAGGGTCGCCCACAGGGCGACGGCCAACAGGGCGCCGAAGGCCAGCTGCAGGCGCCCGGTGGCGGCCAGGACCGGCAGCAGGGCCCGTCCCTCGGCGTCGCCGAGGGCGAGTCGGGCCGGTGGCACCGCCAACGGTGCGGCCAGCAACGGCAGGAACAGCAGCACGGGCCAGGCGCTGCGGATGGTGCACGTGACCGCCAGCACGCCCCAGACCGACACGGCGAGGAAGGGCAGGGTCACGCAGGCCACGTAGCACCAGCCACCGGCCCGGCGGCCGACCCGGACCGCCAGGGTCCGCTTGCCGCTGTCGACGTCGGTGGCGATGTCGCGGAGGTTGTTGGCCAACAGGAGGGCCGTGGCCAGGAGGCCGACCATCACAGCGGCCAACCACACCTGCCAGACGCCCAGCTTCAGGGTCTGCACGTAGAACGTGCCGACCGTGGCCACCAGGCCGAAGAAGACGAAGACGAAGACCTCGCCGAGCCCGGCGTAGCCGTAGGGGCGGGGGCCGCCGGTGTAGAACCACCCGGCCAGGAGGCATGCCGCGCCGACCAGCAGGATCCACCACGAGGTGGCCCAGGCCAGGCCGAGCCCGACCAGGGCGGCGACCCCGAAGGCGACGAAGGCGGCCCGTTTCACCGCCGACGGCGAAGCCAGGCCGGTGGCCGTCAGACGCACCGGACCGACCCGGGCGTCATCGGTGCCGCGGATGCCGTCGGAGTAGTCGTTGGCGTAGTTGGTGCCGACCTGGATGGCCAGGGCCACCACCAGTGCACCGAGCGCGCACCACCAGCTGTCGATCCTCGGCCCGTGGCTCGGCACGGCCACGGCGACCGGCGCGGTGCCGTTCGCCACCACGACCCATACGACGTGGACCACGTGGTGGGCGTGGGCCGCCGCCGTGGCGACCACCACGGGTACCACCGCGGCGGGCAACGTCCGGGGCCGGGCCCCGAGCCACCACTTGCGGATCGGCCCCGGTGTGGGCGGAGGACCGGGCGGCGGGCCCGACGGCCCCGGCCCGCTCACGGGCGGCGGGGGAATCGGCTGAAGTCCGGGGGGCGGTGCTCCTGGAAGGCGTTGCGGCCCTCCTGGCCCTCCTCACTCATGTAGAAGAGCATGGTGGCGTCGCCGGCGAACTGCTGCAGTCCGGCCAACCCGTCGTCGGCCGCGTGCAGCCCGCCCTTCAGCATCCGCAGGGCGAGCGGTGACAGCGACAGCATCTGCCGGCACCAGGCGACGGTCTCGGCCTCCAGGTCGGCCAGCGGCACCACCTCGTTGACCAGGCCCCACGACTTGGCCGTGTCCGCGTCGTACTGGCGGCAGAGGAACCACACCTCCTTGGCCCGCTTCAGCCCGATCGACCGGGCCAGCAGACTGGCGCCGTAGCCGCCGTCGAAGCTGCCCACCTTCGGACCGGTCTGTCCGAACCGGGCGTTGTCGGCGGCGATCGACAGGTCGCACACCAGGTGCAGGATGTGGCCGCCCCCGATGGCGTAGCCGGCCACCATGGCCACCACCGGCTTGGGCAGGCGGCGGATCTGGATCTGGAGGTCGAGGACGTTGAGCCGGCCGATCCCCTGCTGGGCCACGGCATCGTCCCCGATGTAGCCGTCGTCGCCCCGGATCTTCTGGTCACCGCCCGAGCAGAACGCGTCGGGCCCCTGCCCGGTCAGGACGACGACCCCGACCGACGGGTCGTCCCGGGCCACGGTGAAGGCGTCGCTCAGCTCGAACAGGGTCTGGGGCCGGAAGGCGTTGCGGACCTCGGGGCGGCAGATGGTGAGCTTGGCGATGCCCTCGGCCACGTCCATCCGGATGTCGGTGTAGTCGCCCCGGGACTCCCACGCCGGCAGCGGCAGGTCCCGGAACCGGTCGACCGGGTCGATCGGGGGGCCGGTGATCACCGTGTCCGCCTGTCCGGCCCCTGCTCCCCCGCTGCCGTCGTGCTCGGGTGCAACCATTCGACCATTCACTCCTAGAGTCGCTACTCGTACGGTCGCCTAGGCTACCCGCATGGGTGAGTTGGTAGCGCTCGACCTGCCGGCCGGCCCGGCGTTCGTGGACGCGCTGCGGGCCACCTGGGACGCCGGCGACGCCGCGTTCCCGCTCGACCACCGCCTGCCCCGGCCGGCGGCCGAGCGCCTGCTCGACGCCCTCCGCCCGTCCCGGGTGCTCAGCCCTGACGGCGCCCGACCGCGGGCGGGTGGTGTCCCCACCGAGCCGGGCGACGCCCTGGTGGTGGCCACCAGCGGCACCACGGGCGAGCCGAAGGGCGCGGTCCACACCCATGCCTCGGTGACCGCGTCGGCCGTGGCCACCTCCGCCGCGCTCGGCGTCGACCCGGGTCGTGACCGGTGGGTGGCATGCCTGCCCCTGGCCCACATCGGCGGCCTGTCGGTGGTGACCCGCTCGGTGGTCACCGACACCCCGTGCACCGTGCTCGAGCGGTTCGAGCCGGCAGCCGTCGAGGCCGAGGCCCGACGGGGCGCCACCCTCGTCTCCCTGGTGGCCACCGCCCTCGGCCGGTGCGACGCCTCGGGCTACCGGAGGGTGCTCCTGGGTGGTGCCGCGCCACCGACCACGCTGCCCCCGAACGTCGTCACGACGTACGGCATGACCGAGACGGGCTCGGGCTGCGTCTACGACGGTCGCCCCCTCGACGGGGTGGAGCTGCGCATCGGCGACGGCACCATCGGCGACGTCGGCGAGGTGCTGGTGCGCGGGCCGATGCTGCTACGCGCCTACCGTGACGGCACCGATCCCCGTCTGCCCGGGGGCTGGCTCCCGACCGGCGACGGTGGGCGGCTGGAGGACGACGGCACCCTGGTGGTCTTCGGCCGGATGGCCGAGGTCGTCGTCACCGGGGCCGAGAAGGTCTGGCCCGGGGTGGTGGAGGACGTCGTCGCCCAACTGGCGTCGGTGGCCGAGGTGGCGGTGTGGAAGCGCCCCGATCCCGAGTGGGGGGAGCGGGTGGTGGCCTGGGTGGTGGTGCGGGCGGGGTCCGAGCCACCGGTGCTCGACGAGGTGCGCGCCCTGGTGGCTTCCCAGGTGGCACCCTATGCCGCCCCCCGAGAGCTGGTGGTGGTCGCCGCCCTCCCCCGCACGCCGGGCGGGAAGGTCCGCCGGACCGACCTGGTCTGACGGACGGGCCCGGTCAGCGCCCGGTCACGACAGCGAGCCGCTGGCGATGCAGAGCGAGCCGCCGTCGACCACCAGGGTCGCTCCGGTGATCCAGGAGGCGGCGTCCGAGCAGAGGAACAGGGCGGCGTTGGCGATGTCGGCCGGCTCGCCCAGGCGCCGGGACGGCAGGCGCTGGGCGATCTTCTCCTCCCCCGGCTCCCACAGGGCCCTGGCCAGCTGGGTCTTGACCAGTCCGGGGGCGATGGCATTGACCCGGACCGCGGGGCCGAGCTCGCCGGCCAGCTGGGCGGTCAGGTGGATGACCGCGGCCTTGGTCACGTTGTACCAGCCGATGCCCCCCTCCACGGTCAACCCGCCGATGGAGGCGATGTTGAGGACCACCCCGCCGTGGTCGGCCATCCCGGCCCGCCAGGCGGCCTGGGTCCACTCGAGGTAGCCGGACTGGTTGACGCGCACCGTCTTGTCCGCCCGCCCCTGGTCGATGTCGATGATCGGGCCGTAGTACGGGTTGGTGGCGGCGTTGTTCACCAGGACGTCGACGGCGCCGAACCGGTCGACGGTGGCGGCCACGCAGGCCTCGGCCTGTTCGGGATCTCCGGCGTTGGCGACCGTCCAGGCCACTTCGCCCGCCCGGTCGCCCAGCTGCGCACGGATCTCGGCGGCCGACGTCTCGAGGCCCTCGGCGTTGCGGGACGAGAGCATCACCGAGGCGCCGGCGTCGGCCGCGGCCAGGGCGATGGCCTGGCCGATCCCCCGGGAGCCCCCGGTCACCAGTGCCGTCTTGCCGTCGAGTCGCAGTTCCATGGGCGCAGAGCGTACCGGCGTTCCCGTGCCCGCTCCCGGTGGGGCGACGCCGCCGGTCGGCCGGCGCGGGTGGGCGCCTCAGGGAGCGAAGTGCACGGATGTCGTCCCGGTCGGCGGATGCCAGATGAACGCCGACACGTTGGGGCCGGCCACCACCTGGTGGGCCCCGAGGACGTGCTGCACGTAGTCGATGGCGGCGGCGGTCTGGGCCGGCGTCGCCGCTTCGATCCCCTGGTCCGGGACGAACACGAAGGCCACCGTCGGCACGTCCACCGGGATCGTCTGCCCGTCGGCGAACGAGTTCAGGTACGGGTACAGGGACCGACGGCCGCCGAACCGCCCGATGACACCCTGGGAGGCGATGACCTCGGCGGCTGCGGGGATCTTCGCCTCCGCGGCACGGAGCTGTCCGGCCGTGGCGGCATTCACCTGCAGGAACTCGTCCGGGATCCGGGGAATCCACTGGATGGCCACGACCACCACCTGGACCGCGGCCAGGGCGCTGACGACCCACATGGCGACCGGTCCCCACCGGCCCCTGCGGACGAGCCAGGTGAAGACGGTCACCCCACCGACCACGAGGAACACGACGGCGGCGAGGTTCTGGAATGCGGCGGCGGCCCCGATGAACACGGGGGACTGGTTCAGCGCGTTGGGCACCAGGACGACCAGGGCCATCCCCACCCCGAGCGCCGAGAACAGCCCCACCGTCCCGGACGCGGCCACGAACTTCGCGATCTCGTCCCGCCGGTCCCGCAGGACGTCGAAGACGCCGGTCGGGTGGTGGGCGATGCCCCAGACCACGGCCAAGGTGGCGCCCACCCCCGTCCCGGTCGTCACGTGGGCCAGGTATCCGTAGTTCCCGGCCAGGCTCGACCCCTTGCCCGATCCGATGGCCACCACGAAGACCACCCAGGAGATGCCCAGTCCGATCAGGTAGAGCCCGTGTCGACGGGTCGACCTGCCCGACAGCACCGCGGCGATCCCCAGTCCGATCAGGTAGGAAGCGGCGACGTCCCCACAGGCCAGGACCGCGACGGCCCACCACCAGGCGCGGCGTCGTCCGTTCCAGAGGTCCCGGCCACACAGCGCGAGGAACAGGACGGCGATCGGCTGGAGGTGGAAGTCGAACGATGCCGTCCAGTAGACCCATGGGCTCACCAACAGGACGACGAGGAGCCACAGGCCGATCAGCGTCCGTCGCCGAATCGCCATCGGCCACTGGCGCTCGAGGAGCTCGAGTCCGAACCGGAGTCCGGCCAGGCCGATCCCGGCCAGCACCACGTCCTGGACGATGAGGAGGACGAAGGTGCTCGACCACAGGACATGGAGGAGTCCGAGCGGCCACATGACGATCTCGAAGTGGCTCTGCCAGAACGGGTACCCGTAGTGCGGATAGTTGTAGGCGAACGTGGTCTCGCGGGGATTGAGGTGCCCGGTGCCGATCTGTTGCCAGGCCTGACTGAACGTCCCGAAGTCGCTGGTCAGGTCGAACCGGCTCCACAGGTGCCAGCTCCAGAGCACGAGCCCGGCACCCTGGGCGGCGAAGGCCACGCAACCGAGGGTCCACACCTGACGGAGGCGACCGGTCAGGCGGGTGCCGGCGGGTGCCGGTGCCGGCGGCGTGACTCCGCCGGCCGGGGCGGCTCGACCACCTGCACCTCGTCAGCCACGCCCCCACTGCCGGTCGTCATCGCCCACGCACAGTACCGGACGACCTACACGTGCTCGGTCCTCTGCCCTCGTTGCCGTACACGGGCAACCCGGGGAGTGGCCACGGCAAAGGCCCACGGAAGTCCCCAGGCTCAACGTCGGTGATGTGGGGCGCCCGCCGAGCCGCCTACGACACCTTCGACCGGTACTCGTCGACTGCGTCGGCCGGAAAATGTGCGATCCCATCGACCATCTCGTAGCGAATCCGTCGCTGCTGCACGAGTTCCTACAGCGCCTTGGTCGACACGTCGAGTCGTCGTGCGGCCTCGCTCGCCCGTAGGAGCTCAACTGGCATGTGACCCTCCTCGATCAACGCCGTGCCTAGAACTCGGCAGCCTGGTCTGATGCACAACCTGTGCCAGGACCGAGGGATGCTCCGTCTCGATCAGGACATCTCGAGCGTCTGCGAGGGCAGCCAAGGGCTCCAAGGCTTCGTCCAGGCTGATTTGTACCGAATCAGGTGGTTCCCTCGGTCGGGAGCTGCTCACTGCTGCTCCTCCAACTGACAGGGGACATGACAACCCATGCCGGAACGAACCCAGGAGGGTGTGACGTCGTTGGTTTTGTCGGTCGGGGTTTCGGGTCCTCGACCGAGCTTCGTCCTCGGACGGTTCACAGCGGTCCCGACCGAGGACGGAGGAAGGGCCGGATGTCACCCGGATCGGGTCACGCAGCCGGTGACGCCGGAATTCTCAGGGTGCCCGAAGCGTCACCGACTTCGCCCCATGGTCCTGTGCAAGCTGCTCGGTCGTGTAGGGGAGCGACACCCACTTCTTCTGTGAGTACAGGGTCGTCATGTTGTCGTACCAGGGCGACGTCGGGTCCGTCGCCTGAGAGTACGTGAGAATCCCCTGGGCCTCCGGGCCGGTGGGGGTCAGTTCGGTGGTCATCACCAGTGACGAGCCGTCGTACACCTCACCGTAGGATGCGGCATCGAGTGGCCCGCCCTGGCCATCAGCTGCGTAGATGGCATTGAAACACCCCGTGTCGCACCCCGGGATCGGGATGCGAACCCCGCGACGGGTGACGTGCTGCACCTCGCCGTACGTGGCATCGAGCGGGATGTGATGGGTCTGGAGGTTCACCACGGCATCGGCAAGTGCGGTGAGCATGGCCGGGTTGGTGGTGTTGAGCTGCGCAGGCGTCGTGAGCGGCCTGGTCGGGTCGAACGAGTCGGACCAGAACCCCTTCGACGGCGCATAGGACGACCACTCCGAATACAGCCAACCACCAGCCGCATCGAGATTGCCGGTCTTGTCGTACCCGGCAAGTGCGGTACAGGCCGCTGCGAGGTCGACCGTGACGCCCGACGACGACTTGGCCGTGGGCGTGGCGCGGCAGACTCCCACGAGGGGGTCCAGGACGAGCTGCGACTCGAGGGACTGGTTACTCTCCCACATCGCCTGGAGCGACCCGAGCGTGAACTTCGGCGGCCCGAATCCGTCGGTACCCGCCACCCGCTGGGCGATCATCTGGTTCCCGAGCCGTGTCCTGAGGCCCTGTTCGACGTTGATGTCACCGATGATCGGCGAGTACGCGGGGAACGGTGCGCTCGGGTTGGCCAACCAGTACGAGTCGTTCGAGTTCTCGACGTAGTCCGTCCTGACCGTGTGCGGCTCGTTGGAGGCGTTGAAGATCCCTGGAACCGGCGTGCCGGGGTCGTTCTCCCACGCGCATGATGAACGGGATCCGTCGAGGGTGATGACCCCACTGACGTTGAAGACGAGCTGGGCGAGGCCGGTCGGCATGCACGTGGTGATCAGCGACTGCGGCACGTTCGGGGTGTTCCCGACATCCCCGTACAGCGCATGTCCGGTGTCGTCGGAGGCAATGGTGTTGAACGTCGGGATGGCAAGGTACTTCGACTCGACTCCGAGCAGGTTCTCCACCGAGCTCGACTGGCCCATCTCCAGGTACTGGTTGGCGGCCCGGAACGCGTCGTTGCCCATGGAGTCGGCTACCGCGTAGGCGGTGGTGCTCGTCCAGTGGTAGCCCGCCTGCCCCACGTCGGCGACCGTGCCCCAGTGTGTCGTGTAGAAGGTGTGCGTTGCGGTGCCGTGACCGGTGTCGACGGTGACGGTGGTGCGGCCCATCTTCTGAGGCGCTCCGTCCAAGTAGTAGCTGGTCGGATCACCGGGGACCAGCTTCAATTGGTAGAAGGTGAAGCGGAAGCTGGTCGACACGGTGTGTGTCCAGGCCAAGTGCTGATTGAACCCGATCCCGATCAACGGGAACCCTTCGAGCGTCCCGCCCTCGACGTCGTACTGTCCCGGGACCGTGAGCTGGGCCATCCAAAAGCGCTCGGTTCCCCTCCACGGGAAGTGGGGATTGGTGAGCAGCATTCCGTCACCGGCAGCGGTGTCCTGGGAGCCGATGCCGATGCCATTCGACCCGAGCGTGTCGTTTCCGTTGGATCCGAACGCTGCGACCAAGGTCGCCGCCTGAGGGGCTCCCGACGCGGACGGCCCGGTAGCCGTCGTGGACGGCGAACTCGTCGGTGCCGGCATCTTGGGTGGGGCAGCCTTGACTTCGAGGGAGATGAACTGTGCGCTCGACGCTTCGATCACTACCTGATATCCCCGCAGGAACATGTCCGACAGGGTGATCGGACGGACCCATGGCTTGCTTGCGCACCTCGGATCCTTGAGCTTGCCGGACCCCAGGTACGCGTTGTACCCATCGATGAAGCCCTTGTAGACCGACAGGACCTGAGGAAGCGGCCCCAGTGGAGGAGCCTGATGCAAATCCCTGGACAGGAGGTTGCTTGACTTCACCGACTGCCAGAAGAAGTCCGAATTGAGGTTGGTGTCATAGGCCCCGGCCGAGTAGTTGAGGCTCAATTTGTTCGGCCCGAAGTACTTTGAACGTTGGGCGTTCACGGTGACGAAGTCCTCAGCGAGTGTGCAGAAGTTGTCCTGGGAGAACGCCGTCGCCTCCCCGTAACCCAGTGCCGTGAAATTGGAAGCCGTGATGTGCGGGATACCGGAGCTGTCACGTGTGATCGTCACCGTGCTCGAGAGAGTCTGATTTGTCGAACTCGATGATGTGCTCGAGGTCGAACAACCGGCCATCATGGCGGGGAGTGCGACTGCGGCGAAGAACACCCTGGATACTCGCGTGCCTCTCATGCTTCGAGGGTAGCCGCATGGATGAACCGGATGAGGATGGGTACCTGGCCGGAAATCCAACCAACCATCCCCTCACGACGGCCGCCGGCGGTTCGCGGGTGGCAAGCACCTGGACGTTGATGACCGCCACCCACCTGGTGCTATGAGACGGGCGCTACGGGCACCTCAGAGGGCCACCGGTCGAGCTTCGCCTTGAAAGACGTCTGCTCCTGCGCCATGACCAGTCCGCACAGCGGATGGCACCAGAATGCCGGGACGGCGGCGATCGAGCCAGTGACGAGCCGGGAGGAAATGAACAGACCTCGGTTCGAGCTGTTCGATTCGCCGCCGCCGACGCGGTTCATTCTTCGGAAGGTGTAGCCCAAGTAGTGCTCACGGTCGACTTCCGTTGAACCCAGAACCTTCGGATAGCAATGCCGTCATGTCGAAGTTGAATCATGGGTGGCCTGCTGGCGACCACGATCACGAGACCGAGCATCCAAGCTGAGGCGACCAGAGCCACGCCCGAGAGCAAACCCATGCCCTTTACGTCTCGGAAGGCGATCCAAAATGCAAACAAGCCCAGTGCACCCACCACCTTGAGCAGCATCGCAAAACGAGGACGAAGCACCACGTCGCTCCCGCCGTCTTGCCTGCCCATAATCAAATTCTACCGGTGACTGTTGAATTGCGATAGGTCCCGGCCATGGCTCCCCTTGCCATCAAAGTGCCGGACCGTGACTCCTTCCCGGCGTTCGGAGGCACTCGTCAGACAGGCATCCAGCAGTACATGACCGTGCGGCGACACGCGAGATCGCAGCGGATCCCGATCTGGCCGCCGCCGGCGGGGTCTCCCACCGCGCTCCCCGATTGGTACCGTGGCCCGATGTCCATCGGAGCCAGCGGCGTCGAGGAGCTGGCGTGGGTCGGCCGTGCACTCGGTGGGCGCGTTCTCGCCGCCGAGCGTCAGAGCGACCGACCTCATGGTGGGCGGCCGGCATGGTTCGTCGACGTCGAGCGTGACGACGGTCCGCTCCGCGTCTACGCCCGACTCCAGCGACCGGAATTGCGGGACGGTGGGGCCGCCCTGGAGCGTGAGGGCGCCGTGCTCGACGCGCTCGCCGCGGGCGGGATCCTTGTACCCCGGGTGCTCGGCGTGCACTCGGACCCTCCCGGTCTGCTCCTCGAATGTCTGTCCGGGACCGGTGACTACGCCGAACTCGACGAGGACGCCCGCTGGGACGTCGACCGCAGATTCCTCGAGGAGCTGGTGAAGCTCCACGCCATCGACACGGCGCCATTCCGGGCCGTGGGGCTCGTCGAACCCCGGGACGCTCCGGCGTTCCTGCTCGACGACCTCGATCGGTGGGAGACCGTGTACCGGGCCATGACGACCCGGTCGGTCCCGCTCATCGAATTCCTCTGCCGCTGGCTCCGGCGACACGTGCCACCGGCGCCGGTTCGGGCCTCCGTCCTCCAGGGGGACACCGGCCCGGGCCAGTTCATGTTCGACGGATCCACCCTGACGGGCATCGTCGACTGGGAATTCGCCCAACTCGGCGACCCGCACCTGGACCTGGCCCTCATCCGCGGACGCGACTTCTACAATCCCGGTGCCGACCTCCGCCGGTGGTTCCAGACCTACCAGGAACTGTCGGGCACGGCGATCGACTGGGACGCACTCGCCGTCTACTCGGTGAAGGCGTTGGCGCTCACCCCGATGTCCCTGGCCGGCCTGTGCCAGTCAATGCCCTGGACGACCGACTACGCCGAGTGGTGGACAATGAACGCCACCTATTCGCGGGCGACGGCACAGGCGCTGGCGGAGGCGACCGGGGTCGTGACCGCCGCCGACGACGTCGTCCTCCCGGAGCCGGTGGTAGGGACCGTCGGCGGGTTCCTCGACGTGATGGACGCTGTCGTGGATCGCGAATTCCGGCCCGCCGACCCCTTCGGCAGCTCACGAGCGGATCAGGCGATGCGCCTGTCCCGCATGATCCGCAACGCCGCCAGCTCCGAACGGGAGCTCACGGCACTCGAGCTCGACGACCTGGGCACAGTGTTGGGGCACCGTCCGCGCGATCCGATATCCGGCGATGCCGAGCTCGTCGGGGTGATCGCTGAGGACGATCCGTCCCGCGACGCCGACCTCGCCGCCTATTTGTGGCGTCGCACCATCCGTCACGAGGCTCTGTTCGTCGGGGCCCTCGGTGCGGGGGAGGGCGCTGTGCTGCAACCGATCGCGGACCTGCGCTGAACGGTCGGCAACAAGGTCGACATGCGCAGGGGACGGATTCGTACCAGGGACGACGACTGAACGCAGTCGATGCCGTCACGCTGCCGCCTGGTCGTATCGCCGACGCACCTGCGTGATCGAGACCACACAGGTGCGCATGGACCTGTGACCGTCCCGGCGTGGTGGGACACCACTTCGTATCCCTCCGGCTGTTCCGGGCGTCTGCCTCTCGTAGTCGCTAAACCGGGTCATTCGGTGGGACGGGGGCCTTCGCCTCTAGCCGCGAGCTGGAATGAGGGTCACGTTGGATACGTAGCCGGACCAAGAGGGGTCCGGTGGGCGTCACGACGATGAAGATAGGGAGTTGCAATGGCTGGCAAGGCAGATCAGATGAAGGGCCAGGCGAAAGAAGCCGTCGGCGATCTAACGGGGAACAAGGACCTGAAGGCGGAGGGCACTGCTGACCGCAAGGCGGGCGAAGCCAAGGAGCAAGTCGGTAAGGTCGAGAAGAAGGTGGACGAGGTGATCGACAAGGTGAAGGGCATCGTCCACAAGAAGTAGGGAGGCTCCCACCGAGCCGGTGTTTGGGGATGGTGCCACTGGAGCGCTCGGGGTGAGATCTTCACTCTCGCATGATGCGCACGTGCTCCTATGGCCCGAAACGGTCGCGGACGAAGTGCCTGATGGTGGCACCACCTGACTGCCATGTGCAGTTGGGCAATCCCTGGTCCCCCGGTATCTGGCTCGTTGGCGCTCCGAATGCACTCAAGGGATCAAGTTGTTGACGCAGGTACCCCCGTCTTGGATGCTGAACGTTCCGTCCGGGCAATGGGTGTTGGACCAGACGACGTTCGCCAAGTTTGCACCGGACAGGTCGGCGCCCCTCAGATCGGTCATCGTGAGATCGGCACCCTGCAGGTCTGCTCCCGACAGATTGGCGTTGGTTGCATTGGACACGGACATGTTCGCGCCCTGAAGGTCGGCTCCCGACAGATTGGTGCCCGACAGAGAAGAGATCTCCATGTCTGCGCCCTGCAGGTCGAGGCCGGAGAGGTTGATACCCGAGAAGTCGGCCGAACGCAGATCAGCAAACGGCCCCACCAGGTACCCCTCGCTGACGGCCGGTGGGCCGGATGTAAGAATCCAGTTGACCGGTAGCGCACTCGGCGAACCGGTTACCCCGCCGGATTGGACATTCGAAAGGTTGGCGTTGGCCAGATCGGTGCCATTGAGGTCTGCGATCTGCAGATCGGCGCCGGACAGGTTGGCCTGCGAGAGGTCGAGGCCACTCAGCCTGCTATCGATGAGGGAGGCCCCGGCCAGATCCTGGTCGTTCGCCAACGGGGCTCCGGACAGATCGGCGTTATTGAGGTTCACCTCAGGGCCGATCAGGTAGCCGTTGTAGAGGACCCAGCCGCTGGGAAGCGCGCTCGGAGTTCCCAACACGTCTCCCGGATGCCCCGAGAAGACGCCCGTGAGAATGGCGCTTCCCAGATCCGTGCCTGCCACGTTGGTGCCGTTCAATATGGCGAACGACAGGTTGGCATGCGACAGGTCGAATCCGGACAGGTCATCGGTGGAGAGGTTGGCGCCGGACAGGTCGGCGTTTGACAGGTCAGAACCGGACAGGTCGCAGCCCTGGAGATTCCCATCCGGTCCGACGTAGGTGCAGTTCTGCGTCGTCGAAGTTGTCACGCCCTTGAGCTTCGCCACCTTGCTGGCACCTATGGAATTGGTCGCGGTGATTTCGATCGTGTATTTGATGGGCTTGAAGCCAGTGGCGGTGGGCGCGGAATTTGGTCAATCCCGACACCAGGCACGAATTGCCGGTCGTAGAGCAGCTTCCCTTCACGAGGCCTTTGAGCAGAACCGCCATGGCTGTGTAATTGGTGACGGGCGAACCTCCGTCCGACGCCGGTGGACTCCAAGACACCACGAAGGCGCCGTTCGCCGGGACGACGGCGACAGACGTCGGCGGTCCTGGCTTCTTCAATTTAGGGACTCCAGCCGCCGTCACATCGGCCGGCCCGGTCACCGCCAGGACCGCCGCTACAACTCCGCACGCCACCAGAATCCGACCGAATCGATGATGCATTTGCCGCATCCCCCCCGGAGCCCATTCCTGAATAGGCGGCCGATCGCTTCGCACAATCACGCCCTCAAATTACGGTACGCGTTTGGCCAGTCCATTGCAACTGATACCGGACGACCCGACTACCGCAACCGCGTGGTCAAGCTATTGGGGTCCGATCAGGTCGGGGTGTCAAGGCCCCACCCCGGCATGCGCCGATCCGGCTCGGGCCGGGGGATCGGTAGTCCTCCCGGCCCGGGTCCGGTTTCGCGCTCGGATACCGACGTGGCACGGGTGACCGTGTTGCCCGGCGGGAAACCGGCTTTTCGGAAATGAGCGTGGTATGCCGCTCGCGATTGCAGGCACCTGGTGCTCAAGCGGCCCGAATGGTGTCCCACCCATCCGGTGATCGGGGTAGCCTGCGTGATCAGTCCGCTAACGGATGGCCACGTCTTTCTGAATAGACCCACTGGCATTCGAGGACACGCAGAATGCGCTCAAGTCTGCGGTGGGGCTATTGAGCTCGTGGAACCTTGACTGTGATCGAGAATGTCCCGGTGCTGTCAGATGTATGGCTAGCTAGCTTGTCCGTCTCGTGTGTGGGGGCTTCGAGTACGACCTGCACTAGTGCCCCAGGAATGCATCCGCTGCCTGAGATCGTGTAGTCCGCACCCGGTGCCGATCGTGACTTCGCCGGGAGCGGTACCCGTGTCGGACGATGTGCCCACCGGCTGCGCACTCGGTGGAGCTGTCGACGTCGTAGAAGGTGCCGAGGGGGAAGGCGCATCCGTCGTCGACACGGTCGTCGTCGACGTACTGAGCCGACTTGAGCATTGGGCATCGGAGCATCCTGCAGCCGTCAAGCCGATGCCTCCGCAGGCGACCACCAGAAGTGCGGTCCGTCGCATGATCTGACCTTACGGCAAAAAGGACCAGATGATCCTCGATGGAATCGGCCCATGCCGTCTGCCCCCGATTTGCCGGAGTGTGGCAGTTCGCGGTCGGCAAGCACACGACCCCTGGATAATCGCATCCCGATCCGGTGACATGGGGCAGTCCTGAGGGCTCCAATCAGTGCGTCGGATACGCCTAGTACCCTTCGCATGTGCTCCCCCACTTCGAGCGGCACCGATCTGGACGCTCTGGCTGGTTGAGGGCCGCCGTTCTGGGAGCTGATGATGGCCTCGTATCCACTGCCGCACTGCTCGTCGGGGTAGCGGCTTCGGGGGCGAGCCGAAACGCCATCCTCACAGCTGGCGTAGCTGCGCTCAGCGCGGGCGCGATGGCGATGGCGATCGGCGAGTACGTCTCGGTGAGCGCACAAGCCGACACCGAGACCGCGGATCGGCGGCGGGAAGAATCTGAACTCGCAGCGGATCCGGAGTCGGAACTGTCCGAGCTGACCGCCATCTACGAACGACGGGGACTGCCGCCCGAGCTTGCATTACAAGTGGCAGCCGTCCTCCAGAAGGCGGATCCTCTCGCGGCACATCTTCGCGATGAGCTGGGCCAGACCGAAGCAGGAGCAGCACGGCCATTCCAGGCAGCCATTGCATCCGCAGCGAGCTTTGCAGCCGGCGCAATTATTCCGCTGCTCGTCGCCGCGCTCGCCCCAGCCGGTGGTCGCAGTGTCATCATTGCAATGGTCACCCTTGTGGCACTCTGCGTACTCGGCGTAGTGGGGGCAGCGCTCGGTGGCGCACCTCGCACGCGTGCTGCCGTGCGGGTGGGCGTCGGAGGGGCGCTGGCACTTGCTGTGACGTATGGAATCGGGGCGCTCTTCGGCTCAGCTGCGTGAGTATCGGTCCCGAACGCGATCGCGGACGACTCAGGCGCGAAACATCGCCACCGACCCGGCGATCAGGGGCACCCAGTCGGCGAGGAGGTGGTACCCGATCGCTAGTGGATCTTCGCCAGCTCAGGTACCGAGGTGATGGTGAGCCACCAACTCGATCCAAGTGATGCTTGACGGGGGACCGGCGATGCCTCCCTTGGCCAGCGCTTCCCCAAGGCGGCCCTCCATGAATCGGGCCTGGTGTTCAGGTGTATCCCAGACCTCGATCACGACGAGATGTCCGGCCTCGTTCAACCCGGCCGAATGCGCTATCAGTCCATCGGGCCAGTTCCCCTCACCGCTTTCGGGGTCAATGCCCAACTCCTTGTTGACGGCGTGATACTCCGCCAACGTGACACCTTCGAATTCCAGGATCAGTTCAGCAGCCATTGGCTTCCGCCTTCCATGCTCGTAGCCCCTCAGCTCACCCGCCTAGCCTGGCAGGTCCGCCACGGACCTGCCACCAGATTCGGGCCTCAGTTAGGCAACGTGTCCATCAGCCACGATCGACGGCTGATCCCGCTCCCGGTGATCTGGGATACCACCGAAGGCCGATCTCGAATCACTTCACAGGCACGGAGCCGCCTTGATCGTCTTCGGCATCTAAGGCTAGCGAGTCGAGTTCGTCCCGCAGTATCTGCTGAAACTCAATAGCCGTGAATTTGCAGGGTATGAGGCAGTGCTTGTGGCACATGAGGCAGCGGTGCAGCATTCGAAGTCGTACCACCGCCGGTGGGTCAACGAACGCTGCCATGATTACCGAATCGGCTAGTCATGGCATCCCCTTGACCGATTCCGCTTCCCGCCTTCGACGACCCGATCCCGGTGATCAGGGACACCCAAGGTCTTGACGGTTCCGAGTACGATCGCCGGTTCACCGGCTCGATGGCGTCATGCTGTTCTGCCGCTTGGGACAAGTCAGGAAAGAGCTGATTCAGATCTCTGGTTTCAGTGGCGGTCAAATCACTGGTTCGTTCTGCACCACTGGTCATGGCTACTGCCTCAAAGTGGAGATTCCCAGGGCGAAGCCATGTCACGTGACAGACAGCGCCATCTGGCGTCTCCATGTACGCCTCGCCGTCGGTACCCGAAAGGGTCCCGACCAACAACTTGAATCCCCCCGGATCGTCCTGAATAACTCCGAGGTCCATGGTCTGTTCAGCCCATCCACCGTGTGCCGAACTGACCCGCGCCCGATCGGGGGCACTCTTCTCGGCATCGAAGGTGGGACTGAGGTATAGATCGTCTATGCCCACGGCCGAAGCGCCCATTCCCGAGTCGCCTCAGGCTGAATCTGGTCGATCGACCGTAGCGGTCGGCGGGGGAGGTCTACGAAGACTCTCAGATCGGAAAGTGAATACCGCCCTCTCCTTGACTCTTCTAGGCGGCCTCCTCATCCTGGGTGGGTGCTCCGGTACGCCTACTGCTTCCCCCGCCACGTCCAATGCCAGCACCAAGTCATCGACATGTGTCAGGAAGCCACCGGGGCTCACTCCAGTCACTAGGTCAAGGCTCTCGACCCTCCCTCCTTCCCATGACAATGACGTGGGAAGGCGGCGGCTCCCGGATTCGTATCCCGACGCGGATCAGGATGCAAATCAGGTTCCCCAGGCAGGTCCGTGCCGCAAGTCTTGACGCTGCCGACTCCTGTTGACGTGGGGCCGCCGCGCACAGTGCCGACCGGTACTGATGAGCGCTCGCATGGCTACCAGGAAGATAGTGGAAGGTGACGAGCTGCGCGCCCCCATCGGAGGCTCGTCTCAGCCCGCTTCCACGGCGACTTGAGCTCCATGGGTTCGGTCCGCTCGACCAAGAACCCTCAGAAAGAGCAGCTATCCAGAAGGGCCGGGGCATGACACCTTCCCGGTGATCGGGGATAGACCCGCGACCGGGTCGGTTTGCCTATCCGCCCCCGAAACTCGGCGGAGACGGGATGGTGACCTGCCCAGTTCCCGAGAGGTCGAGAGTGACGATGGCCGAGACGATGGGCTTGCCCTTCGGCAGGACCGGATTCCCGGGAATCAGGTTGACGAAGGCGACCACCTGGTGGACGGGGTTGCCCGGGATCGTGACCTTGGTCGTTCCCTTCAAGGAGTAGGAGAAGCCCGTCGTTTCGCCGGTCGCGGTGACGCTCGTAGGCTTGATGCGGACGCTCAGGGATGAGCCCTTGAATTTCCGCGATCACTGACAAGGTGGCCGAGACATCGACATTCTCGTTTGTCACGCTGTCGAAGACCGTGCCGCTGAGCGGCACCGACAACCGTGAGGTCACTGGCGCAGCCGAGACCGGAGTCACCACGAGCGCGGCCCCGGCGATCGTTAGCACCATCACGCCAGCACCGATCGCACCCGCCATCCGTCGGAGACTCATCGTTACCCCTTCTTGCGCTGACACCGATTCGCTCAGTGGAAAGGATACCCAATCATTCCTCATCAAGCACTTGAGTGACCTACCCCACTCCTCGACGTGTCCGAGTGCGACAGCTCGCGGCCAGCAACCAGGCCCCCCGTCGATTGCGCCGCCGATCCGACGATCTGGGGCACCCTGACTAGTGCGGGCAATGAGAGACTCCCCTAGTGCGGTTTCACGCCGAGGAACGGCTCAGGGGGCCGATGAACGCGATCGCCAGTCTCCTGGCTGATCCGAACTTCTACCGAGCGCTTCAACTTCCGGACGTCGGTCAGCCCGAAGTGCTCGATTCCCATCAAGATGGAAAGTGGTCCGTATTCCGACTCCGTTACGTCGTCGCGGGTGATCAGCTGCACATTCTCCGTCGTCTGGCCGGCTCCGCCTCCCTTGCATGGCTGCAAGACGTGCGGGTTGACCGATCGACGGGTTCCGGTCAACTTCGTTACGAGGCCGAGTTTGACCCGGTTCGGCTCTACGGGACCGGGGATTTCACATTGACCCCGGATCGAGGATCGACCATCTTCCACTTCGACGGCGAAGTGGTCGTCGCGGTGCCCGGCTTGGGTCGGCTCTTGGAACGAGAGATTGTCCGCCAACTGGTAGATCGACTTTCCATCGAGACTTCCGCACTCGACGCTCAGTTTCGGCGCGATGCAGGAAGCGATCATCCGATGGACTCCCGATAGGACTCTGGTACTGCCTGGGTGAGAGAGGGCCGACCGCGTCGGACGCAACGTGGCCCGCACTTGATCGACTCAGGTTGTCACTGTCCCGGTGTTGTGGGGCAGTCAGCGTGGCTCCGGGGCGATCTGGATGGAGCCAGCTCTGGAGGTCAGGAATAGGAAGAACATCGGCGGCGACTGGTAGTTCACACGGACGGTCTGGCCAGGCTCCACCGTCACGTCCATGATGGCGTCGCCCAGGCACTCCCTCAGGTATCTGAAGCTCACCTGAACTCGATGGCTTCCGGGTTCGCAGGGGAAGAAGTGTTCGCCCCATCGCTCCTGTACCGAATCATCATCGACGGCAATGGTCGTCTTGCACCGGAGCAGGAGCAGGGCGAGTGGATGTACTCGACACCGCACGACGATGCCCGTCCGATCGTCATCGCCATTTTCGCCCATGAGAGAACTATCGACCGTTTTCAGAGCTGCTGGAGGCCGGATATCCACACCCCTCGGAGTGCCGATGCGTGCCACTGTCCCGGCGTTCAGGGACAGGGCGAAGATTGCTCACGAACCAACGTTGCCGAAGTCCCAATGGAGGAAGAGGCCCAGAATGAAGAGTCCGAGTCCGACGGCCATGAACTCGTAGAAGGCAATCTCTAGGTGTACTCGGCCATTACGTCGGTGACACGCCGACTGATCGGCGGCCGACCCCCGAGTGCGCTGTGGGGACGCTCGATGTTGTAGCGCTCGGAGCCATGGTGCCAGAGCGTCGAGTCCGATGCGCTGTTGGACGGAGAACGCCTGCCGATAGGCCCACTCGATCTGAAGGGTGCGGTTGAAGCGCTCGACCTTGCCGTTCTGCCAGGGACAGTGGGGTCGGATGAAGACGTGGCGGGCACCGAGTGCCTTCGAGGGCGTCCTGCCACCGCCCGAGTTCTGCGTTAGTTCTTGTGCGTTGTCGGTCATGACCTCGCTCGATCCGATCGATGCCTTGATCGACGAACCAGGCAGCTGCCCGTGCCAGGAATTCGGCGCAGGTGGCACCCTTCTCGTCAGGGAGGATCTCCGAGTAGGCGAGCCGGCTGTGGTCGTCGACCATCGAATGGACGTAGTCGAAGCCGATCCGGGCGCTTCGGCCCGGTCCTGCCCATCTCGCGCCCATGGGCCCGCCAGCCCCCGCCCTCGGGGATCCGCCCGAGCTTCTTCACGTCGACGTGGACGAGCCCGCCGGGATGTTCCCGCTCGTAGCGGTGGGCCGTCGACCTTGGAGGACCGGATCACCTCGCCGGTCATCGGGTCGCACTCAGCCAGGCGGGGAACGCCGTGGCGGGCGCAGGATCCTCGAGATCGTCCGTGCGCTCGGGACCCCGAGGGCGTGGCTCAACGGCTCGGGCCCCAGCGGCTGTGTCCGGCGGGCCTCGAGCACACTGGCCACCGTGGGGTGCATCAGTGGCTCGCGGCGAGCGGTGCGGCCGACTCGAGCGGTCCGTGGAGGCCGTCATAGCCTTCCGCGTCGAACCGGCGCCACCCACCGGTGGGCGCACTGGCGGGAGATCCCCATGGCCTTGGCCACGTGGGCGACGGCATCCCCTGGGACGGACCCGCTCGACAGAGCAGGCGACCGTCCATAGAAGGTCAGTCGGGCATTACGGTGCGACATGAAGGCCTCCGGTTTGTGTTGTCGTCAACAACCACAATCCCGGGGGCCTTCGCCTATGTCAACGCGTTACCAACCTGTTGGCGGAGTACATCTAGGGGCGAGAACTTCCTTCTTGCGGCCCTAGCTTTCCGGTCTCTGGTATCCGCCATGGTGTAGACCTCCGTCCAACCACCCTAGCTATAGCTAACAGTGACCCGTCGAGCACCGAAGTGGCGGGCAACAACGAAGGAGTCCCGCACCTCGCCTGGCAGGGAGCCGATTCTCCCGCCTGAGAAGACTGCCGTGGCGAGGTCGATTTCAGCCTCAACCCATTGCCGGACTTCGTCCCAACGCATGGGAGCACCCGCTGTCCAACATCTTCGTCTCCACACCGTGGGACTCCAGTGCCTCGGCGTAGGCGGCGAGCAATGAGAACGGACCGGTTGCCAACTTGCCAGATGGTTCTGCCAGAAGTGTCTGCAACGGCATGACGGAATTCATGTAGCTGCCCATTTGCCGCCAGTTGCCCATGATCCTCGCGTGGGCGATTGCCAATGCCCCGGTGATCGTCGCAACGTCGCGAGTCGCTCCACTGAGTAGAGGTCCGCATGTCGGTCAACATGGTCCAAGAGCACCACGTGATCCCGACTCGCACTCAAGTGCTCAGTGGACTCCCAGAGAGAATCGATGCTCCACGACATCGTTGCATTCAACGAGCCAACGACTATGCACCTCCCGTTCAACTCGGATGTCAAGTTCAAATTGTGAGATGGCGATCTGACAGACGGAGAAAATGGGAATGCAGCCACGGTTCTTCATCCCGATACTTGAGTTCATGAATCTGAGCGGTGAGGGCGTCGAGCGGCATGGTAGACGCCGACCCAGCATGCCCCACCCATCCGGTGTTCGGGGACACGCTGACGGGTCGAAGGCGTCACTAGGTGTGGTGCGGTTAGACGGGACCCTGGGTACGGATGGGGCTCGACTGGTCAAGCCGTCGGGTCGCCTCTTCGCCCTCGACCGAGTTCTCGTATAGGGAGCCACATTGCGGGCACCTGATCAGAATCATCCCTCGATCGGGGTCCGTCCCGACGGAGTAAATGGCCTACGTTGCGGTTCTGCCAGTTGGCGCAGCAGTCGCAGCCGAAGTCGATGGCTGGAGGGTTGAGCTGGTCGATTTCGGACACCCCAAGGTCCTACGATGCTACCCCTGTCGAAAGTGCCGCCTACCCGGTGATCAGGGGCACCCTTGGCTACTGGTCGAAGTGCTCCGGTGAGTATGCCCGCCAATGCCAACTTTGCAGTCAGGCATCGGTCGACCTGCCCGTCTTCGTTGTACCAGTTGTGGTCACCGCACTCCGATGAACCCTTCGGGGACAGCCAGAGCAGAATGAAAGGCAGGCGCTGCCGGATGCGGGTCCGCTTGCGATACCTACCTACGCTCATCGCCACATGTTGCCAGGCGCCTGGTGTGGGTCACAGTCCCGGTGATCAGGGATGCAGAAGTGCCTTCACTTCCGACAGTGACTCGGAAGGGAATGGATGCTCGTGCCACCTCTCCTTGTAGCCGTCCTCGCCATACTCTACGCAGGACGGCCTCGATGCCGGCCACGCCGGCTGATGCGAGCGCGCCGGACGCCTCCCGTGAAATCAAAGACGACGGACGACCCGTCGTCGCCGTTCTCCCAGGTGTTGTCGGGCATCGCCAGGACGCGGAGCGATGCCTGGTCGCCATCGCGAGCCAATAGCCAGCGATACTCGCCAGGTTCAAGCTCCCACGAGCAGCGGGCATCCGGGGCACCTTCCAACAAGCTCCAGACGGCGGTCAGAAGCTCACTAAGGACGTCCGTTAGATACGACGCCGGGATGACGACGTGTCGTTGTCTGTCGCTGAGCGTCGCTTCTCCCCAGCCAAGTCCAGTCAGTTTGAATGAGAACTCCACGACCGAGAGTCTGACCGAGGGTTGTAGGGAGCGTCGAGCGTGGCATAAGTGCCGGAGCGTGACACTCTCCCGGTGTTGTGGGACACACAGCACCCCGCTCAGCATCGGCCCTGACCAGAATCGGGCAGAGAGGTATCAGTCGGTTTGCCGGACGTTGGCGACCATCTCGTTGAACGACGCCTCTCCCATCGTCTCCCACATCTGACGTGCTGGTGGAGGCATGTGCTCCAGCATGATGGCCTTCTGTGCGGGCGTGAAGTTCTCTCGGATCAATCCCATGATCAGCCAGATCTTGTCGCCTTTGAAGTTCGCCATGGCGTGCCCGGGCAACATCCCCCACTCTTCGGCGGTGACGTATTCCGTGGCGAGAGGGACAAGCCTTACCTTCCTGGTCGAGGTGGTCAGCCAGGGCCTCATTGAGAGACCCGAGGTTGCGTACAAGCTCTGGGCCTTCGCCGTCGCCCTTCGCCTCCCAAGCGGTGACGGAGGTCCTGGCTGCCGGAGCGTCAGTACGTCCTGATGCTGCTCGATGGCTAGATCGACTTCGCTCCTCTGTTGGGGGGCCCGCTCGATCAACAAGGGGAAGAGGAGTTCCTCCTCACCGTCATGGTGTGCTTCGAGAAAGGCCAGCACGTTGGCGTAGTAGCTGGCGATGAGGGTGCGACGATCGTCGTCTCCGGCTGCGCTCTCGATCAAGACAGGCGCTGAGGCCAACGATGATCTGAAGACATGGTGGACCGCCGCCATATCCGACGTATCGGGGCGAATCGAGTCTGGCTCAGCCATGGCGCATCTCCTCGTCAACCTGGCCGCCGAGCGGCATTCCTCGACACCCTAGTTGAGGCAGATGCCGCTCGCCCAGAGGGCGGAGGACAGCGGGACCCAGGTGCTGTCGGAGGTCCAGCAGGCAGTTATCCACACGCCCGCATGTGCCGGTATGTGGCACCCGACGAGAAGGCGTCTTCGGGAACACTCGACGCGCTTTCCGCACCGAGGATCAGCACACCAACGCCTCACGGCAATGTGGTCGCGACCCCTAGATTCGGTGGAGGACCGCAGACGACGGCCCCGACCGAAGTCGAGGACCGAACCCGTGCCCCTCATCAGAGACACACCACCCGGCGAGCTCTCCCCCTACCTCGAGCAGCACCGGGACAACCCGGTCGACTGGTACCCGTGGGGCGAGGAGGCCTTCGCCCGGGCCGCGCCGAGGACAAGCCGATCTTCCTGTCGGTCGGCTACTCGGCCTGCCACTGGTGCCACGTCATGGCCCACGAGTCGTTCGAGGACCCGGCGGTGGCCGCGCGGCTCAACGACCGCTTCGTCAGCGTCAAGGTCGACCGCGAGGAGCGGCCCGACGTCGACGCCGTCTACATGGAGGCCGTGCAGGCCATCACCGGCAGGGGCGGCTGGCCGATGAGCGTCTTCCTGACCCCGGACCGCCGGCCCTTCTACGGCGGCACCTACTTCCCGCCCGACCGACCGACCAGGGCCGCCCGTCGTTCACCACCGTGCTCCACGCCCTCGCCGACATCTGGGACAACCGCCGCCCGAGGTCGAGGAGCAGGCCGACGAGCTGGCCGCCGCCATCGCGAGCGCTCGATCATCGTGGCCCGCCCGGGCGCGCCGTCCCTGCTCGACGCGCTCGACGGCGGAGGTCCGCCCGACCTGCTCACGCCGGCCGTCGACGAGCTGACGCCGGCGGTTCGACCCGGAGTGGGGCGGGTTCGGCGCCGCGCCGAAGTTCCCCCAGCCGACGCTGGTCGACCTCGCCCTCCGCCAGGCGCTGCGCCGGGCCGGGCGCCGAGGCGGCACCGGGCCGCGCGCTGGCCACCCGGACCCTCGACGCCATGGCCGCCGGCGGCATCCACGACCACCTCGGCGGCGGCTTCGCCCGCTACGCCACCGACACCGAGTGGCTGGTGCCCCACTTCGAGAAGATGCTCTACGACCAGGCCGGGCTGCTGCGGGCCTACCTCCACGGCTGGCAGGTGACCGGCGACGCCGTCCTACCTGGCGGTGGCCGAGGGGATCGTCGCCTACGTGGCCCGCGACCTGACCGCGCCCGAGGGCGGGCGTGTACTCGGCCGAGGACGCCGACTCCGAGGGGGTCGAGGGCAAGTTCTACGTCTGGACGCCCGGACGAGGTCGGGCCGCCGTGGCCGCCGGGCCCGACGCCGGCGGTGGCCGCGGCCGTCCTGGCGTGGTTCGACGTCACCGCCGGCGGCAACTTCGAGGGCGCCGACCATCCTGCGGCGGCCGGTCGGGGCCCGCTCGCCGGTCCCGAGCCGGTCGAGGACGGCCGGCGCCGCCTGCTCGACCGCCCGGCGCGACCGGGTCCGCCCCGGGCTCGACGACAAGGTGCTCACCGAGTGGAACGCCATGTACGCCTCGGCGCTGGCCGAGGCCGCGGCCGCCACCGGGCGCACCGACTGGGCCGACGCCGCCGTCGCCATCGGCCGAGTTCCTGTCGACCACCTGCGTCGACGGCCGACGGCCGGTGGCTGCGGAGCTGGCAGCGCGACGGGCGGGGCCCGGCACCTGGCCTACGCGGCCGACCACGCCTGGCTGGTCGACTGCTTCACCCGGCTTGGCCGAGCTGACCGGCGAGGCCGTTGGACGCAGCGGGCCGTCGCCACCGCCGACGCCCTGATCGCCCGGTTCGCCGACGCCGAGGGCGGCGGCTTCTTCACCACGGCCGACGACGCCGAGCACCTGATCGTCCGCACCAAGGACGTCTTCGACGGCGCCACGCCGTCGGCCAATGCCGTGGCCGCCCTGGCGCTGGCCCGCCTCGGGGCCCTGACCGGCACGGCCGCCTACACCGACGCACGCCCGCCGGGTGGTCGACCTGATCGGCGACCTGTTGACCCGCGCACCCGACGGCGTTCGCCCACACCGTCCTGACCGCCGACCTGCTGGCCCGGGGCGCGACCGAGGTGGTGGTGACCGGCGACCGACCCGACCTGGTGGCCGAGGTCCGCCGGCACTGGCTCCCCGACGCGGTGGTGGCGTGGGGCGAGCCCACCGACTCGCCGCTGTGGGAGGGCCGGGCGCGCCGGCCTCGCCTACGTGTGCCGGGGCTACGCGTGCCAGGTTCCCGCGGCCGACGTCGCCACCCTGGCCGACCAGCTGGCGGGCTCCCGGGCCGAGCTGGCCACGGAGCCACCTGCTAGACAGAACCCGTGATGGCCGCCCACTCCGCCCGGACCCCGCGCAGCGGCACCGCCCGCGACGTGGCCCGCGCCGTGAAGCGCCGGGACCAGATCGCCGTCGAGGGCGGGACCTCCCTCACCCTCCTCGTCCTGGCCTGCCACGAGGAGGACACCACCGGGGTCGACCTGGCCTCGGGGGCGCTGGTCAGGGTCCGGGTGGACTGGCCCGACGAGCACGGACCGGACCTGGCGCCGTTCGATGTGGTCGAGACCCACCTGGCCGACCGAGCCCGAGCGCGACGACCTGGCCCAACCCGAGGCGGTCACCGCCACCGGGCTGCCCCGCCACCTCGGCACCCTCCACGGGCGCACCGTCCGCCACCTCCTCCACCAGCTGGCCGCCCCGGTGGAGGACCATGTGCTCGGCTTCCCGGGGGCATCCGCCCCGTACTGGGAGTTCAAGGGGTTCCGCCCCTCGCTCGCCTTGATCGAGCCCACCAAGGGCCCCGTGCTCTTCCGCCGGATCGGCGACCGGTCGGCCTGGGTCCGGTTCGGCTGGGGCCGGAGCGACAACTGGCTGCCGGTCGAGGACCCCCAGCTCGAGCGGGCCCTCGACGTCGCCCGTCGGGACCGGCTCCAGGGCAAGGACCTCGCCTCCGCCCTCGGGCTTCAAGCCCCACTACCTGGTCGCCGCGGTGAGCACGCCCCGTGACGGCCACTGCTACAAGACGGTACGGGCCTTCCTGCCCCGGAGCTGACGGTGCCGGCTCAGGCCTGCGGGCCACCCGGGCGGAGGCTGGTGAACCGCCCGGTCACCGGGACGGCGTTGAAGCTCATCCCCTCCGCCTCGATCCACACGTGGGACGTCTCCCCGTCGTCGATCAGTCCGAGGTGGAGCTCGGGGTGGTGGCGCCGGAGGAACCACCCGGTGACCAGGGCCCGGCGCAGGCAGGTGCCGTCGTAGATCCACCGGTCGAGCACCCAGGTCGCCGCCCAGTAGTCGCGCTGCTCCCGAGCCGTGAGCGCGGCCACGTTGGCCTCGTCGTCCGCCCGGGCGACCGGCGCCGATCCCCGAGGGGAGGGGCACGCGGAACCGGCCGCGCCACGTGCTCCAGATCGCTCGTTCCGGAGCCCGACCTCGACGGCCAGCACGGCGACGACCGCCTTGACGACGGCCGCCATCCGTCCCGGCGGGAGGCGCAGCCACGCCCGCAGCACGTGGAGCGATCCCGACCCGGTGGGCCGTCGGGGCCGACTGGCCCGGTCGGCGTGGAGTGCGGCGATGGCGGAGACGACCGACGCCACGTCCGCTTCCGCTCGGGCCGACTGGAGGCCGTAGCGGGTCGGACAACGCCTGGGCCGCCGGCCCGGCGGCGCCGAGCTCGACCAGGAGGTCGACGATGTCCGACGCGCTCCCCTCCAGTCTGAGGTAGGTGCCGCTCGGCACATGGAGGACGACCAGCTCCCCGGACGGGGCGACGGCCTCGACGCAGTGGTGGCGAAGCTCCTCGACCGCGAGGGCGACGTCGTGCTCGGAGCGGGTCGACGCATTCGAGGGTGTCGCCGGTCGGCGAGGCATCACTCCTGGGTGTTCGGACAACGCGGGCCGCACCGGGCCACGTGGGGCCTCACTCCACCTCGTCGAGCAGGGCGCGCTGCTCGAGATCGGCGATGAAGGCGGAGGCGTCGGCGCGACCGAGCGCCTCGGAGATCCCGAAGGTCTCGACCAGGAGTGCGCCGAGTTCGTCGACCGACGTCGGCTCGACGAGCGCCAGCCAGAGGACCGCGCCCGGACACGATGGAGGGACGTTCCCGTCTGCGTGAGCACGGGTCGTGCCACTGCTGCGGATTAGTCATGGACGTCTCGAGAGTCGATCGCCGGAGTGCCCGCGAGCTGGGCGTGCGTCCGCGCATGCGCCTCTGCGACGACTGCCTGACCGACCTGCAGCACAGCCACCATCCCCTCGCTCGGCACCCACGTGCCGGCCCGGGCCGGCCTCCGGGTCGCCCATCGTCGCCACGTCGCCTGACCGGCGCACCGCACGGCAGGCGGTCGACGCTCCGGCTGTCGCCGTAGCCAGCCCCGCCACGTAGCGGCGACCCGCAGCCCGTCGACACCGTTCGGCGGCGCACCGGACCCCGCCGGCCGGACCCCGGGAGATCGCCGGCCCGCTCCCCTTGCCCCATGGCCGCGCCGCCTCTCACACCGGTGCTTCTCGCCTACAGTCGGATGAGATGTCCGCCGCCTCCCCCGCCCCCGGTGCCGCCACGACCCCTTCGACGGCCGTACCCGTGCTTCCCGACTACGCGGGTGGCTGCATCGCCAACCTGGTGCCCCGCCTCGTGTCGGGTACCGCCACCGCCGGTCGACGGCTCGGACTGGATGCCGGCCATGGCCGAACACGCCCGCCAGATCGTCCTCCTGGTCGTCGACGGTCTCGGGTTGGGAGCAGCTGCGGGCCCGCTCGGTCCTCGCCCCCACCCTGTCCGCCGGGGCCGGCATCGACCGGGCCATCACGTCCATCGCCCCGACCACCACGGCCGCCGCCCTGACCTCGATCACCACCGGCCGACCGCCGGCCGCCCACGGGATCCTCGGCTACCGCCTGGCCGCCGGCGACCAGATCCTCAACATGCTCCGGTGGACGCTGGGCAACGGTCCCGAGGGCGACGCCCGGCGCACCGTCCCGGTCCGGGAGTTCCAGCCGATCCCCCCCTTCCCGGGGAGCGCGCACATCGTGCCGGTGGTGTCCAAGGTCGACTTCGGCGGCACCGGGTTCACGGCCGCCCACCTCGGCGACTCGCCGCTCTTCGACTACCGGGTGCCCTCGTCACTGGCCGTCGAGGTGGCCGCCCGGCTCGACGGCCGGCGCCCCGTTCGTCTACTCGTACTACGACGGCATCGACAAGGTGGCCCACGCCTACGGATTCGGGCCGCACTACGACGCCGAGCTGGTCGCCGTCGACCGGATCGTGGCCGACGTCGCCGCCGTCCTCCCCCCGGGCGCGGTCCTCCTGGTGACGGCCGACCACGGGCAGATCGAGGTCGGCAGCCGCGTCGAACTGCTGGGGCGCGACGCCATGTCCCACGTCCGGTTCTTCTCGGGCGAGGGGCGGTTCCGATGGGTGCACGCCCGACCGGGTGCCACCGACGACCTCGCCTCGTTGCTGACCGAGCAGTACGGCGACACCACCTGGGTCCGGACCCGCGAACAGCTGGTCGACGACGGATGGTTCGGCGGCCCCCTGGCCGACGGGTTCGCCGACCGGCTGGGGGACGTCGCCCTCATCCCCTTCGAGCCGATCGCCTTCGTCGACCCGGCCGACACCGGGGAGAACCGCCTGGCCTGCCGGCACGGATCCCTGACCACCGATGAGATGCTGGTGCCCCTCGTGGCACTGGGAGGAGACTGACCGTGCCTGACGACGCCCCCACGACGCCAACCGCCAGCGAGGCCCTGCAGCCCGAGGTGGTCGAGCCCACCCTCCTCGCCGTGCCCGGGCCCGAGGCCGACGGGCCCGACGCCGAGGCGGAGGAGCAGCTGGAGTCCATCGAGCAGCCGGCCAAGCTGCTGCGCATCGGCTCGATGGTGAAGCAGCTCCTGGAGGAGGTCCGCCAGGCCCCGCTCGACGAGGCCAGCCGGGAGCGCCTCCGCGAGATCTACGAGCAGTCGGTGCGGGAGCTGGCCGACGGGCTGTCGCCCGATCTGGCGGCCGAGCTCGACCGGGTGTCGATCCCGTTCGACACGCCGACGCCGTCGGACGCCGAGCTGCGGATCGCCCATGCCCAGCTGGTCGGCTGGCTCGAAGGCCTGTTCCACGGCATCCAGGCCACCCTGGTGGCCCAGCAGGTGGCCGCCCGGGCCCAGCTCGACGAGATGCGCCAGCGGTCGATCACCGGGTGGCGACGGCAACGTGGGACGGCCCGGGACCTACCTCTAGTCCGGGACCCACCACGGCGCGGTACGGAGCCGGCCCGTCACCGGGCGGTCACGACGGGTGCGCGCGGAGCGGGTGCTACGCCTGCACCGTGCGGGCCAGGATCCCGAGGGTCGCCCGCAGCGCCCCCTCGGACAGGATCGGGAAGATGCCGGCGTCCAGCCACACCGGGTCGGCGTCCGACCAGTCGTAGTAGGAGGTCACCCGGGTCCCGCCCTCGACCGGCTCCAACGTGTAGCCGTAGACGTGGCGGAGCGGCGGCTCGATGGCCCCGAGCACGGTCCAGGCGATCTCCCGGTCGGGGCTGAACGCGGTGATCGTCACCGTCACGTCGTACAGGCCGAGGGGGTAGTCGTTGAGGGCCTCCCGGTCCATGTGGACCACGAACGTGTCGCCCACGGCCCCGACCGGGTCGCCCGAGGCCGACATCAGCATGCCGGAGCTGTCGATGGCCACGTGGCCCCTCGGGTCGCACAGCACCGAGAAGATCGCCTCGGGCGGGGCCTCGATGGTGCGGGGGACCTCGATGCGTCGGGTCGTCATGGGCCGATCCTGGCACGGTCGGCGGCGCCGTGCCGGGCCGTGGCCCGACCGCACGGACGGGGTCCCGTCGTCGACCCGTCGCCCCGCAGCGGGCGGCGTCCCAGGTCAGCGGACCACCCAACCACCCCAGTTCCGTGCGCGCTATCGTCGGAATCACACCGCTGTAACTCGTCCACAGCCTGTGGATAGCCCTCGCGGCGTCTTCCACGGGCCGGGACGACCGATCCGAGAAGGGCACGCAGAGACGTTGGCAGCACGGTCGTTCACCCACCTCCACACCCACACCGAGTTCTCGATGCTGGACGGGGCGGCGCGGGTGAGCGACCTCGTCGAGGCGGCCGTGGCCGACGGCCAGCCGGCCCTCGGGATCACCGACCACGGCAACATGTACGGGGTCCTGGACTTCTACGCGGCGTGCCGCAAGGCCGGCATCAACCCGGTCATCGGCACCGAGGCCTACATGGCCGCCGAGTCGCGGCACGAGCGTCCGGTGCGGCGGGGCAAGGTCGACGACACCGGGGGCGACACCGGCGGTGGGCGAGAAGCTCTACTACCACCTGACCCTCCTGGCCGAGTCGAACGAGGGCTACCGCAACCTGTTGAAGCTGTCCTCGGCCGCGTACCTGGAGGGCTACTACTACAAGCCCCGCCTGGACTGGGAGCTCCTCGAGCGTCACGCCAAGGGCCTCATCGCCACCACCGGGTGCCTGGGCGGCGTCGTGCTCCAGGCCCTGTTGGCCGACGACCAGGTCAAGGCCGAGATGCTGGCCGCCCGCCTCCAGGACATCTTCGGCCAGGGCAACCTCTTCGTGGAGGTCCAGGACCACGGGCTCCCCGAGCAGCACAAGACCAACCCGGCGCTCGTCGAGATCGCCCACCGCATCGGCGCACCCGCTGCTCGCCACCAACGACAGCCACTACACCCACCGCGAGGACCACGTCGCCCACGACGCACTCCTGTGCGTGCAGACCGGCGCCCTCATCGACGACCCCAAGCGCTTCAAGTTCGAAGGGGAGGAGCACTACCTGAAGTCGGCCGCCGAGATGCGGCACCTCTTCCGCGAGCTCCCCGAGGCGTGCGACAACACCCTCCTGATCGCCGAGCGGGCCAACGTCGAGATCGACTTCGGCAAGCCCAGCCTCCCCCAGTTCCCGGTGCCGGACGAGTTCACCGGGGAGACCTACGAGGTCCGGGCGGCCGCCTACCTCCGCCACCTCAGCGTCGAGGGGGCCAAGGAGCGCTACGGCATGCCGATCCCGGCCGAGGTGATGCAGCGCCTCGACTACGAGCTCGAGGTCATCGCCAACATGGGGTTCTCGGCCTACTTCCTCGTCGTGTGGGACCTCATCCGCTTCGCCCGCTCCCAGCGCATCCGGGTCGGGCCGGGCCGCGGCTCGGCCGCCGGCTGCTGCGTGGCCTACTGCCTGCAGATCGTCGACCTCGACCCCATCAAGTACGACCTGCTGTTCGAGCGCTTCCTCAATCCCGGGCGCATCCAGATGCCCGACATCGACATGGACTTCGACGAGCGCTACCGCGGCGACATGATCAAGTACGCGGCCGAGCGCTACGGCTCGGACCACGTGGCCCAGATCGTCACCTTCTCCACCATCAAGGCCCGGGCCGCCGTGCGCGACGCCTCGCGGGTGCTCGGCTTCCCCTACATCGTGGGCGACAAGATCGCCAAGGCCATGCCCCCGCTGATGATGGGCCGGGACACCCCGCTGGCCGCCTGCCTGGCCAGGACCGAGGGATTCGAGGACGGGTTCGCGGCCGCGGCCGAGCTGCGGACGATGTACGAGACCGACCCCGACGCCAAGAAGGTCATCGACGTGGCCAAGGGCCTCGAGGGCCTGCGCCGGGGTGACGGCATCCATGCCGCCGCCGTGGTCATCACCGACCTGCCCCTGACCGAGTACGTCCCCATCCAGCGCAAGCCCGACAGCAACAACCCCGACGACGCCCCCATCGTCACCCAGTACGAGATGCACGGGGTCGAGGACCTGGGGCTGCTCAAGATGGACTTCCTCGGGCTGCGCAACCTGTCCGTCATCGAGCGGTCCCTGGACCTCATCGAGATCTCGACCGGCGACCGGCCCGACATCGACAACATCCCCCTCGACGACGAGGCCACGTTCCAGATGCTCCGCAAGGGCGACTCCATGGGCGTGTTCCAGCTCGAGGGCGGTCCCATGCGCTCCCTCATGCGCTCCCTGGCCCCCACGTCGTTCGACGACGTGGCCGCCCTCGTCGCCCTCTACCGGCCGGGGCCGATGGCGGCCAACATGCACCGGGACTACGCCGACCGCAAGAACGGCCGCCAACCGGTCACCTACGCCCATGCGGACCTCGAGGAGATCCTGGCCGACACCTACGGCCTCATGATCTACCAGGAGTCGGTCATGCGGGTGGCCCAGAAGTTCGCCGGCTACACGCTGGCCGAGGCCGACAACCTGCGCAAGGCGTGCGGCAAGAAGATCCGCGCCCTCATCCAGGCCGAGCGCGAGAAGTTCGTGGCCGGCTGCGTCACCCAGGGCTACGGCGAGGAGCTCGGCACCGCCCTGTTCGACATCATCGAGCCCTTCGCCGACTACGCCTTCAACAAGTCGCACTCGTACGGCTACGGGTTCATCGCCTACCAGACGGCCTGGCTCAAGGCCCACTTCCCGGTCGAGTACTTCGCCAGCCTGCTCACCAGCGTCAAGGACAACAAGGACAAGACGGCGATCTACCTCGGCGAGTGCCGGTCCCTCGGCATCGAGGTGCAGGTCCCCGACGTCAACCGGTCCCTGGCCGAGTTCACGCCGGACTTCACCGCCGGGGAGGGTGCCATCGGCACGTCGGGCGACAGCGCCGGGGCCATCACCTTCGGACTGGCCGCCGTCCGCAACGTCGGCGAGGCGCTGGTCGCCCTCATCGTGGCCGAACGGGAGGAGGGCGGCCCCTTCGCCGACTTCTACGACTTCTGTCAACGGGTCGACCCCCAGGTCCTCAACAAGCGCACCATCGAGTCCCTGATCAAGGCCGGCGCCTTCGACTCCATGGGCCACGCCCGCCAGGGTCTGTTCCTGGCGTTCGAGGAGATCGTCGACCGCACCCTCGAGCGACGGCGCGAGCACGATGCCGGGGTCCTGTCGCTCTTCGCCACCCTGGAGGAGCCGAGCGAGGGGCAGACCACCGGATTCGCCGACACCCGCCTGCCCATCCCCGACACCGAGTTCGACAAGTCGCTCCGGCTGGCCTTCGAGAAGGAGATGCTCGGGCTCTACATCAGCGACCACCCGCTGATGGGCCTGGAGGGCTCGTTGGCCCGCTTGACCGACTGCAGCCTGGCCGAACTGCGCGACTACGACCCCGACGCCATGGCGGCCGCCGGGTACGACGGTGGCGGCGGGGTCAAGATGATCGGCGGGGTCATCACCGAGCTCCAGCGCCGCTACACCAAGAAGGGCGACCTCATGGCCACCTTCGTGCTGGAGGACCTGAACGCCTCGATCGAGGCCTTCGTCTTCCCGAAGACCATGGCCGACTACGGGGCCCTGCTCGACGACGACGCCATCGTGGTGGTCAAGGCCCGCCTGGACATGCGCGACGAGCGCCTGAAGCTGGTGTGCATGGAGGTGTCCGCGGCCCGAGCTGGTGGCCGACGGCTTGCGTGACCTGCGGATCTCCCTGGCCCTCGGGACCCTCACCGACCGGACCGTGGACGCCCTCAAGCGCCTGTTGTCCGAGCACCCGGGGCACTCGCCGGTACTGCTCCACGTGGGCGACAAGGTGCTCCGACTGCCCTCCGAGTTCAACGTCGACTCGAGCCGCGGCCTGATGGGCGAGCTGCGGGTCCTGCTCGGCCCGCACGCCATCCAGTCCTGACGATCCGTCAGAACCGCTCGCCGGGTCGGCGGCCGGCGCGAACCCGGTAGACTGGTCCCGTCCCTGGTCAGGGCCCCGTGGTGGCCACGATCCGGGCCGGATACGACAGGGCGCCGGATTTCCCGTAAAATCGATGAACGGCTCCTGGCGTGGATGCTCCGGAACGAGGCCCCCTCCCCTGCGGCGGCACGGTCCGGGGACCACGGAGTACCAGGTGCAGGGGTGGAGACGCAGGGAGATCGAGGAGTACGGAACGACATATGTCCATCCAGGTGGAGACCAAGGATTGCACGTCGATCAGTGACGCCGAGTTGGCCGAGATGGCCGACCTGTGCGCCGAGCGGGAGCCCCGATTCGACATCGGGTTCCTGTCCAAGCAGCGCGAGGAGTGGGTGCTCGTCACCCGGGCCCGCGAGGGCAACAAACTCCGTGGCTACTCGTTCTCCACGCTCGAGCGGATCGGCGGCACGCCGTCCCTCCTGATCGGACTGGCCACCATCGACCGGACCTCGCGGTCCGACACCGTGCTGCGGGCCATGATGGGCGACAAGTACCGCCGGGCCCTGCTCGCCTTCCCCGACGAGGACGTCCTGGTCGGCACCCGGCTCCTGGGGCCCGACGGCTTCCGGGCCTTCGCCGGCCTCACCGACGTGGTCCCCGCCCCGACCCAGAAGGCCACGGGCGAGGAGCGTGCGTGGGGGCGTCGACTGGCCAAGCGGTTCGGGGCCGACGGACGCATCGACGACCGCACCTTCGTGGTGACCGGCGACGGCTGCGAGGCGGGCGGGTTCGACTTCGCCAGCCACAAGGCGGAGCCCGCGCCCGAGGTCATCACCTTCTTCGAGTCGGTCGACTGCGGCAGCGGTGGGCGCCTGGTCACCTTCGGGTGGGCCATGGCCGAGGACCTCGCCGCCGGCAAGCTCGGCCGCTGACCCCGTTCCCGCCCGCCCCCGGATCCCGGGAGGCGGTCCACGCCGGCCGGTGCCGCCCCGTTGCGGGCGCCTCCGGCTCCCGCTCCGACCGGACCCCCGCCCAGGTGGCAGGCAATAGCATGGCCCTGTGAAGGTATCGACCCGCGGGGACTACGCCAGCCGGGCGCTCCTGTCGTTGGCGCTCCACGCCGACGGCGGCGAGGGTCCCACGGCGGTCCGCGACATCGCCGAGCGCACCGGCCTGCCCCAGCCCTACCTCGAACAGATCCTCCTCGCCCTGAAGGGTGCCGGCCTGGTCCGCTCCAAGCGGGGCGTGGGCGGCGGCTACGTGTTGGCCCGGCCACCCGAGGAGATCACCCTCTCCCAGATCGTGGCGGCCGTCGACGGCCCCATCGTGGCGGGCGACTTCGGCCTCCCCCACGAGAACGGCGCCTGCGACCACGAGGGTCAGTGCGTCCTCCTGACCGTGTGGGCCGACGTGGGCGAGCACATGCGCACCCACCTCGACTCGTTCAACCTGGCCGACATGGTGGACCGCGCCCAGGGCCGGGTCCCCGGCCTGCGGGCACCGGCCTCCTGATCCCACCGGTCCCCCACCGGTGACCGCCCTGCGCATCCTCGTCCTGCTGCTCGGGATCGCCGTCCTCCTGGGCACGGCCAACAGCGTCCTGGCCGTCCTCATCGTCCCCCGGCCGGCCACCAGCCTGGTCTTCTACCCCGTGCTCATCGTCCGCGCCACGTTCCGCAAGGTGGCCCAGCTCACCCGGACCTACCCGGCCAAGGACCGGATCCTGGCCGTGTCCGAGCCGGTGGCCCTGGTGGTGCTGCTCGTCACCTGGCTGGCCATGACCATGTTCGGCTTCACCCTGGTCAACTGGGGCATCGGCACCGGGTCGTTCCCCACCGCCTTCTCCGAGGCCGGCTCCTCGGTGTTCACCCTCGGGTTCACCCTCACCCACACCCAGGGGTCCCGGACCGTCGACTTCATCGCGGCCGGGACCGGAATGGTCCTGGTGGCCCTCCAGATCGCCTACCTGCCCACCCTGTATGCGGCCTACAACCGGCGGGAGACCCTGGTCACCCTCCTCGAGAGCCGGGCGGGCTCGCCGGCCTGGGGACCGGAGCTGCTCATCCGGCACCAGCTGGTCGGCACCATCGACAACCTGGCCAACCTGTTCGCCGAGTGGGAACGGTGGGCGGCCGACGTCGCCGAGAGCCACTCCACCTACCCCTCGCTGCTGTACCTGCGCTCCCCCCGGGCCCTCAACTCGTGGATCGTCAGCCTGATCGCCGTGTTGGACGCGGCCGCGCTCACGCTGGCCATGGACCCCGTCGGCGCCCCCATCGAGGCCCGGATGTGCATCCGCATGGGATTCACCTGCCTGCGCGACATCGCCCAGGCCACCCGCATCCCCTTCGACCCGGACCCCAGTCCCGACAGTCCCATCGCCCTCGGCGAGGCGGCCTTCGACGAGGCCTACGACCGACTGGTGGCCGTGGGACTGCCGACGTCGCGTCCCAAGCACGAGGCGTGGGCCCACTTCCGGGGCTGGCGGGTCAACTACGAGTCGGTGGCCTACGACGTGGCCTACCGGCTCGACGCGCCACCGGCCAAGTGGACCGGCCCCCGCCGCCAGATCCGGGCGGAGTCGTTGGAGCCGTTGCGCCCGACCGACCGCCAGCCCACGGCGGTCCCGCCCGGGGCCGGTCGGATCGCCCCCGAGGCGGAGCACCGCCCGGACGGCCCTCAGCTCTGACGCAGGCCGTCGCCGAAGGAGCCCATGGAGCGTGTTGCCCGGTGGCTTCGAGGTGGCCTTCGTGGCTGCGGCCCCGGTCGTGTCCATCCGACGGTGGTGGTCGAGCCCACGGATGACCTGGCACATCGTCGCGGCGATGCCTGACGCCAACCGGCCCGACCACCGCCGCAGAGATACCAGATCGCGCGTGCTGTCGTTGGGTGCTCGTGGGGGTACATCGTCCTTTGGGTATCTTGCGATTTCGGATGCGCCGGGAGTCCATTCCATCCACTCCGGGCACGTGGTCGGCAGGTATCGTGGCAACCGCGCACCGGGAGAGGGATGGATCGCATGGCACTGCAGGTGATCGGCGCCGGCCTCGGAAGAACTGGTACGACGTCATTGAAGCAAGCTCTGGAACTCCTCTTGGGCGGGCGCTGCTACCACATGGTCGAGGTCCGGGAACGGGCCGATGACGCCGACGTGTGGGGTGCCGCCTACGGCGGTTCCCTCCCCGCGTGGGGTCCATTCTTCGAAGGGTTCCAGGCCACGGTTGACTGGCCGGCGGCTCCGTTCTGGGCCGACGTCGCCAAGGCGTTCCCCGATGCGCTGATCCTCCTGTCGACCCGGGATCCCGACGCCTGGTGGCAGAGCGTCTCCAGCACGATCTTCCCCGCCATGGCGAAGGCCTACTTCGTGCCCGACGCACCGGACGACGGTTGGACGCGCATGGGAGTGGGGATGATGACGGCCTTCTCCCCGGACTGGCAGGACGAGGCGTCGGCCAAGCAGGCGTACCTTGCCCACAACGAGCACGTGCGGACCACGGCACCACCTGATCGATTCCTGGAATGGCATCCGGAGGATGGCTGGGAGCCCATCTGTTCGGCCTTGCATCGCGACGTTCCCGACCAGCCGTTTCCCCATGCCAACACCACGGCGCAGGCGCGGGCGGGCCTGGGGCTCGACACCGACTAGCGGCACCCCACACCGGCCAGGCGTGGGCGTGTGTTCGATGAGCTCGTGCTTGCCGCCTCTGGATCGGAGGCCAGCGGCCGGTCGCCGGGCCTGCTGTGAGACCCGACCGTGCGGATTTCTCGGCAGATCCGCCTCCATGGCTCACGATGCCGGGAGTGAGTGGGCAAGGGATGGACAGGTGGTTGCCGCCGTCAATCCGCCGCCGTCAGCGCGGGTTCGCCGAGCCGACGTCCGTCGAGATGGAGCTGGCATCCACCGAGCAGACCGAACGAGCAGCTTGACGGACGGATTCGGTGGCAACTGATTCTTCAACACACCGTTGCCGGTTCGACGGAGTCAACCGTCGACAAGGGGCTTGTCGAACAGCAGGAGCTCCTCGTCGTCGGGAGCCTCGAAGATCGAAGCCCACTCCTCGAAGTGGGCCCGTGTCATCGGCGAGGCGTTCCACTCGCCGGACGTGGTTCGGCGGTCCGCTCGTTCGATCAGCTCTTCCAGAGGCGCCTCGAGGACGTGCAGTTCGACTCCCACCCTCAAGGACCTCGCCCCGAGCCGCTTCTCGTCCCGTTCGGCCCGCGCCCAGTGGCCCCACTCCAGGATCACGCTCTGGCCCTGGGCGAGGAGTTCTTCGGCGAGAGTCCACAACTGCCTCTCGAGGCGGACACGGAACTCGTCGTCCCACACGTCGGCGCCCAATCGGGTCACCCACCCGTCCTTGTCCAACCGAATGGCGGGGATCTTGGGTGCAAGCTGACGAGCGAGTGTCGACTTTCCCGAGGCCGGGAGCCCGCAGATCAGCACGAGTCGAGCCCGGGACCCACCGTCGAGTTCGTCCGCCCGGTCTCTGGTCACGGAAAGAGGCTATGGGAACCTGAGCCGTCTACCCCCGAGCACTGACCCGTCGACCCACGGCGCCACCCGGGAACGAACGAGCGTTGCGGGCCTCCCTTGATAACTAACTCAGTCAGTTATACCGTGGATCCATGCCGAGGCGCACCCCGACGACCCGTCTCGCCGACATCGCCGAGGCCGCTCGGACGGTGTTCACCGCCAAGGGCTACCGCCGGACGTTGATGACCGACGTCGGCAAGGAGCTGGGGCTCAGCCATGCCCTGCTCTACAAGTTCGTCGAGAGCAAGGAGGCGCTGTTCCAGCTCGCGCTCCTCGGCACCGCGGCCCCCGAGCGACTCTCCGAGCTGACGATCCCCCTGCCGACTCCCGCTCCGGGCGAAGCGCTCAAGCCACTGGCCGACTGGACGGCAGGCAACACGTCCTTCCCGTTCGTAAAGGCAGCCCTCATGACCGACGACTGCGGGGACATCCGCCGGGAGTTCCACGGCGTCGTCGACGAGTACTACTCCGCCGTGGAGGACAACCGGGAGCTCCTGGCCCTCCTGGAGCGATCCGCCGCCGACATCCCCGAACTGCGGGAGCTGTACTTCGGCAAGTCGCGACGCGGACAGGTCGACCTGTTGGAGGAGTACGTGGAGCGCCGGTCCCGGACCGGCCACCTCCGCAGGTTCCCGGACACGGCACTGGCCACCCAGTTCATCGTCGAGACGGTGGCATGGTTCGCCTGGCATCGACGGGATCATCCCGATCCGATCGAGGTCGACGACGGCACCGTTCGACGAAACGTCCATTCGCTTCTGGCCGCAGCCTGCATCCCCGATGCCGTCCGACCCAATGCCGATCCGGACGCCGAGGACTGAACCGCCGCTGATGCCGGTCGTCGACGGGGCGTCGGCGACGTCGGCCGCCGACGCCTCGGGCAAGGACGGTGCATCCCGACTCGGGCCGGTGGACCCGCGGACGTACATCGTCTCCGGCATCCTGTTCGCCGTCCTCATGGCCGTGTCCGGCCTGTACGGCTTCCACCGAGACGAGCTGTACTTCCTCGACTGCGCCCGCCACCTCGCCCCCGGCTATGTCGATCAACCCGCCCTGAGCCCCCTCCTCGCCCACCTGTCCCTCTGGGCCTTCGGCGTCTCGCTGCCGGGCCTCCGGGTGTGGTCCGCACTCGCCGGTGCGGGCACGGTGATCCTGGCGGGCCTCCTGGCCCGGGAGTTCGGCGGGAACCGGACCGCGCAGCTCCTCGCGGCGGTGGGTGCGGCCACCATGCCGGCGGTCCTCGGAGCGGACCATCTGTTCGGTCCCACGAGTCTCGATCTGCTGTCGTGGACGGCGGTGGCCTACGTCGTCGTCCGGATCGGACGGACCGGGAACCCGAGACTGTGGCCGGTTGCCGGAGCAGTGCTCGGGGTGGGCCTGTCCAACAAGCACAGTGTCGGCCTCTTCGCCGTTGCGCTCGTCGTGGGCATCGTGGCGAGCGGCGGCGCCCGCCAACTCGTGAACCGGTGGTTCGTCCTCGGCGTGTCGATCGCCGTCGCCTTCTCCTTCCCCGAGCTGTGGTGGCAGGCGACCAATCACTGGCCGACGATCGAGATGACCAGAAGGCTGAACCAGGAGAACGGGGGGAGCTCCCACATCGCCACGTGGGTCATCGGCCAACTCTTCGAGGTCTCCCTGGCGCTGGCGTGGGTCTGGGTCGTCGGCCTCCGATGGCTCTGGCGATCACACCTCCCGTTGTGGCGCGCGCTGGTTTGGGCCTACCTGCTGCTCTTCGCCTTCTTCGCCCTGACGGCGGGGGGCAAGGTCTACTACCTGTCTGCCGCCTACATCTACCTGCTGGCCGCCGGAGCGGCGAGCGTCGAGGGGTGGCTGGACGCACGCCGGGTGCGATGGCGACGCCTCCTCGGGCTCACGGCCGTGAGCACGCTGCTGACGCTCCCGCTGGTCCTCCCCGTCCTCCCGGCCAACGACATCGGCTGGACCTACGGCGCCGATCCGGAGCTCGGCGAGACGGTCGGTTGGCCGGAGTTCGTGGGGACCGTCCGCGCCGTCTGGGACTCGCTTCCGGCCGGTCAGCGGACCCGTGCGGTCATCTTCACGGCGAACTACGGCGAGGCCGGAGCCATCGATGAGTTGGGCCACGGCGCCGGCCTCCCCGTCGCCGTGAGCGGGCACAACAACGAGTGGTCCTGGGGACCGGGGAATCCTCATGCCACGACGGTCATTGCCGTGGCACCGGGACCGGTCGATGTCACCGACTACGCCGCCCTTCTCGATCGGTACTGCTCTGACGTACAGGTCGCGGCCACGATCAGGGACGCAGAGGGGATCCACAACCAAGAGTGGGATGGACACGTCTACATCTGCACGGGGCTGAGGCACCCGTGGGGAGTGACGTGGCCCTCGCTGCGGCACGTCAGCTGACGGGCATGTCGGTATCCCGGAACGCCGGGCGGATGGGACCGCCGTCTGCGGTTCGGTCCCGTGCTAGCAACGTCCCATGGAGCTCGTGCGCCCAGGGAGCAGCAGGTCGGTCGACCGCCTGATGGCGAAGGCGGCCCGAGCGGTGCCCACCTACACGGAGATCGGGGCGACCCTCGAGGGCGGGCAGCCTCAGGGGTACCGCCACGACGACTATGGAGCCGACCTCGGTGTCGGTCGACCGACCTTACAGAGGGCGTCCACCGGCCTCCAGACGTGGGCGAGCCATCAGGTCCCCGGCATCGACGTGCTTCCTCATGGCACTCCGATCGAGCCGGGTGCCACCGTGGTGGTCACCTTCGGGACCCCATGGTTGGCATTGGCGGCGCCCTGTCGCATCGTGGGCGTCCTCGACGAGCCGGACCGTTGGGGATTCGCCTATGGGACGCTTCCCGGCCATCCCGAGCAGGGCGAGGAGTCGTTCGTGGTGTCGATCGGCGCCGATGACGTGGTCAGGTTCCGGATACGGGCGTTCTCTCGACCCGGCGGACAGCTGACTCGGCTGGCCGGGCCGATCGGGCGTGCCATCCAAAGGGCCGGAACCAACGGATACGTGAAGGCACTGCAAGGATTCGTCGACCCTGCCGAGTGATTCCTCGCGATCGCCGGGTCGGTGGGAGGCAATCGGCGCGCTACCTGCCTTCCTTGTCCGTCTCGGTGACCACGTCCTGAGTCACCTTCACGATCTTCTCGGCCAGCTGGGTTGAACTGCCGACGATCTGCTCGGTCATCTTGAATGCCGCGTCGATGATCTTCTGACGCGGGCCGTCGTCCACACTCACGTCGGGGAATGCCCCGTTCACGGTGTCAAGGAACTTCCGAACCGATTCGAGTGCCGTGTTGCCGGCATCATGGAACGACTCGATGAGGCGATCGGCGCTGCTCGAACGGGTTTCTGTGGTCGACATAACGCACTCCTTCCCTCGGCCCTCGATTCGCCAGCATGTGGCTACCTCAAGCCTGGTCTCCGGGACGACTCCCTAGCTAGAGGCCTTCGGACGATTCTTCGCAGAGGCTTCACCAATGACCGGTACGGCCGATTCCGTGAGTCCGCCCCGCCGGGTGCCTCCCGACCCATGTCGGCGTTGTGGCCAATGCCGTCAAGCCCCGTGCCATCGAGGAGTTCGCCGTAGGCACGGGCCGTCCTTCCGGAGGGGGAATCCGGGGCACCTCAGGTGTTCCAGTGCTCGATGACCGCCTGCTCCCGCTCCCACCCGAGCACGCTGATCGAGGCCGGCCCGAGCACCAGGTAGCGGGCCGACACCGGGTCTGACGCCCAGCCAGCGGACGGCCAGGACCCGCAGCAGGTGGGCGTGGGCCACGCAGACCACATCGCCCGAGCCGGCCAGGATCCGGGCGATCACCCGGTCCACCCGGGTGGCCACCTGGTGCAGGGACTCGCCGCGGGGGACCCCGTCGCCAGCAGGTCCCAGCCCGGATGGTCCTCCCGGATGGCCGAGGTCGTCCGCCCCTCGTAGTCGCCGTAGTCCCACTCGGCCAGGTCGGGGTCTACCTCGGCGTCGCAGATCCCGGCCAGCTCGGCGGTGCGGGTGGCCCGGGACAGGGGGCTGACCAGGGCCTCCGCGAAGGTCCACCCGGCCAAGCGGGGGCCCAGGGCGGCCGCCTGGGCCTCGCCGTGGGGGGTCAGCGGGATGTCGGTCCGACCGGTGTGGCGCCGATCGCGGCTCCAGGCCGTCTCGCCGTGGCGGATGAGGACGACCCGGGGTCGCGAATTGTCATCCGTCCAGCCGATCACTCCGAATACCAGTGGCGCAAACCGCCCTGCCGGCCCTGCGCCCCGATCGGCACCGAATCCGCACCGGGGCCCAGGAATGTACCGGATGGGATCGGCGTTGTACCCTGTGCAGGTACGACCAGGAGGACGAGGAGAGGGATGAGCACCCGCACGGCGACGACGAAGAACCAGGCTTCGGGCCCCTCCAAGGCCGCCAGTGGAACCAGGGCGCCCGCCACGGGTCGCCCGCCACCTCGGCCCGGCCAAGGCCGCCGCCAACCGCAACCGGGGCTCGGACGCCGACAGCCTCGGGCTCTTCCTGCGTGACCTCGACCACCACCCGCTGCCCGACCACGACGCCCAGACCGAGCTGGCCAAGCGCGTGGCCGCCGGCGACGACGCCGCCCGCCGGGAGATGGTGGCCGCCAACCTCCGCCTGGTCGTCCACTGGGCCCGCCGCTACCAGGACCGGGGCGTCGATCTGCCCGACCTGATCCAGGAGGGGACGTTCGGCCTGATGCGGGCCGTCGACAAGTTCGACTGGGAGCGGGGCTTCCGCTTCTCCACCTACGCCACCTGGTGGATCCGCCAGGCCCTCCAGCGGGCCGTCCAGCAGCACGGACGCACCATCCGCCTGCCCGATGGAGGTGGCCGAGCGCAACCAGCAGGTGGATGCCGCCCTGTGGGAGCTCACCCACCAGCTGCAGCGCCCGCCGACCGACGCCGAGCTCGACGACGCCACCAACACCACGGCCGCCATGCGCGAGGACCTGACCCAGGCCGCCCGGGTCGTGGCCAGCCTCGACCAGCCGGCGGCCGCCGACTCGACGGCCACCTTGGGCGACCTGGTCTCGACCGACCAGAGCGACTTCGAGGACGACGTCACCTCCGAGCTCACCCTCGACCTGGTCCGCCAGGCCGTGGACCGGCTGTCCGACCTCCAGCGTGAGGTCATCCGCCACCGGTTCGGCTTCGACGGCAGCGACCCGGCGTCGCTCCAGACGACGGCCGAGCGGATGGGCATCGGCGTCCGCAAGGTCCGCCAGGCCGAGGCCGAGGCCCTCGAGATCCTGTCCGTCAGCGACGTCCTCGAGGCCGCCCACGAGGCCGCCTGAGCCGGACCGACCGCGGGTCACACGGGCGGCACGTTGCCGAAGCCGAAGCCGGCCCGCACCAGGGGGAGGTCGGCCATGGTCCGCACGCCGGCCGGTGCGGCACACAGCGCCGGAATCGCGTTGATGGCCTGCATGGCGGTGGCCACGCTGGCCGCCCGCACGTGCTCGGCCAGCGGGAGGGGCCGCTCGTAGGACATCAGGGTGAGCAGGTGGGCCCGGATCGAGGGCTCGCCCTCGAGGGTCAGCGTCCACCCGTCGAGCGGGGTGGGCCAGTGCGCCGGGTACTCGCCGCCCACCGTCCACAGCGTCTCGATCTCCACGAGCACCTGCCCGGCCCGCAGGCCCTGCCAGTGCCACCGCTGGCCCGACACCGTGCCGGCCGCGAGCGGGATGCCGAAGATCTCGTGGTCCTCCTCGGCCACGGCCAGCTCCACCGAGGCGGTGATCTCGTCGAGCCCGGCGCCGAGCGCCTCGCCGATCAGCGCCACCTCCTCCATGAAGATGCCGCTGTTGAACCGCAGGAAGTCGCTGGCCTCCTCGGTGACCTCCTCGGCGGGCCGGCCGAAGCGCATGTTGTCGAAGGTGATGTGGGTCGACTCGTAGAAGGACCAGTCGGCCCGTTCCTGCAGCGTCACCTTCTCGATGCGACCGGGACATGCCCGACAGGGCGAGGGGCAGCACCCCGCTCAGGTTCCCGGGATTGAGCCCGGTGCCGTGCACCGACGAGTCCCCCTCGGCACACGCCGCCTCGAGGCGGGCCAGGTCCGGGGCCGGCAGCGACGGGGGTGGAAGAGGAACGCCGTGGTCGCGACGTTGGCCCCGCTGGCCAGGATCCGGCAGACCTCGTCGAGGGAGGCGTGGCGGGGGAAGTAGGCCACGCAGTCGGCGCCGAGCGCGAGGATCGCGTCGACGTCCCGGGTGGCCGGACGCCGCACGGCCCCCGACCGGCCAGCACGCCGGCATCGACGCCCTCCTTGTCGGCGCCGTAGACCTTGGCGCCGACCAGCTCGAGGTCCGGACGGTCGAGGACGGCCCGGATGGCCTCGACGCCCTGGTTGCCGGTGGCCCACTGGACGACCCGATAGCTCATGGACGATCCCTCCGTTGTCGACGATGCGGACTGACGAGGATGTTAGGTCCTGTCGGCGGCTGTTAGGGGCGGATTGTTAGGGCCTGCCCCGTTCGGCCGGGCCGATCCCGGTCCAGGGGTCCCGCGGCCGGCCGACGGAGCACCCGCGTGGGCGTCGCCCGAGGCAGACCTCGTTGCCCTCGGGATCGAGCATGACCGTCCAGCTCGTGCCCGTGCCCGGCCCGGCGCTCGATGATCTGCGCGCCGAGACCGACCAGTCGCTCGATCTCGGCGTCGGGCTCCTTGGCCGAGAGGTCGACGTGCATGCGGCTCTTGGACACCTTCGGTTCGGGGACCCGGTCTGACGAGGATCACGTCGCAGCCCCCGGTGATCGGGGGCCTGGAGGGCCACGAAGTCGTCCTGTTCCACCAGGACCGTGTAGCCGGTCACCGCTCCCCAGAACGGCGCCAGCCGTCGCGGATCCCGGCAGTCGAAGGTGACGTTCGAGATGAAGGCCGACATCGTCCCTGCCCGTCCGGCGAGCCACCCCGGACGGCGGCGACGCATCGGGCACCCCGGGCCGGTCCGCACGCCGGTCGGGCCGCGCAGCAGCGATGGGTGACGGGGCAGATGCTATCTCGGTGACCCCGCCCCGCCTACTCCTCCAGGGCCGCCAGCTGCGCCGCCAGGTCGTCGGGCAGTTCGGACGTCCACGACAGCCGCTCCCCCGTCGTCGGGTGGTCGAAGGCCAGCGCATAGGCGTGCAGGAACGGGCGGGTGACGGTGGCCCCGGCAGCGACCGGCCCTGGCTGTAGGGCTCGTCCCCCACCACCGGGTGCCCGATGGCCGCCAGGTGCACCCGGATCTGATGGGTCCGGCCGGTCTCCAACGAGGCCCGCACCAGGGTGGTCGGGGCCGGCGAGGTGAACCGTCGCTCCACCTGGTAGCGGGTCGCGCCTCTTTGCCCTTGCGCGAGATGGCCATCCGGGTCGGCGAGCTGACCGACCGCCCGATGGGCGCGTCGACCAGTCCGGACTCCCCCTCCACGTGGCCGAGGACGAGGGCACGGTAGGTGCGGGACACGGCCCGGGCCGACAGCTGGCCCACCAGCGAGTGGTAGGCCGCGGGGGTCCGGGCCACCACCATGAGGCCGGACGTGCCCCGGTCGAGCCGGTGCACGATGCCGGGTCGATCGGGCTCGGAGCCGACCTCGGCCGGCAGCGCCGCCAGCTCCGGGTACCGCGCCACGAGTCCGTGGACCAGCGTCCCCGACCGGTGCCCGGCACCGGGGTGGACGACCAGTCCGGCCTGCTTGTCGACCACGATCACGTCCGCGTCCTCGTGGACGACGACCACATCGACGGTCGGGTCACCCTCGGGTCCCGCGGCCGCACCTGCTCCTCGGGTCGGTCGACCTCCAGGGTCTGCCCCTCGCGGAGGTGGGTACTCCGGCTCGACGCCACCCTGCCGTCGAGCCGGACCCGCCCGTCGGCCACCAGGGCGTCGACGGCCGACCGGGACACGTCGGCCAACAGGGCGACGGCCCGGTCGACCCGCACCCCGTCGAGGGAGGCCGGCACCACGACCGGATGTCGCTCACGTCTTCGCCCCGTCGCGCAGGAGCGAGATGACCAACAGGATGCACCCGACGGTGATGCACGAGTCGGCCACGTTGAAGCTGGGGAAGAAGTGGAAGTCGACGTAGTCGACCACCCCACCGTGCAGGTCCCGGAAGAACCGGTCGGCCAGGTTGCCGAGCGCCCCGCCCAGGATCAGCCCGAGGATGGCGGCCCGGCCGAGGGTGGGGGCCCGCCACACCAGAACCAGCAGCACCGACACCAGGACGACGGCCACCACGATGAGGACGCCGGTGCCCCCTGGAGCAGGCTGAAGGCCGAGCCCGTGTTGTACGGAGAGGGCAATCGAGGCGCCAGACGCACGTGCACCGGTCCCGACGCCAGCCGGTCGACCGCCCACCACTTGGTGAGCTGGTCGGCCAGGACGACCGGGGCCACGACTCCCACTGCGACGGCCAGCTCGGCCCGGCCCGGTCGACGCCGCCTCGTCCCGGCCGTCCCCGGTCACCACGGCCGTCTCAACGGTCAGCGGCTCGACAGGCCACCGCTCTTGGCCACGCGCGACAGACGGGCGAACGGCAGGGCCTTGAGGCGGGCCTTGGGATCGGCTTGAAGCAGCGCTCACACCCGCCGTAGGACTTGCGGTCGATCTTGCGCAGGGCGTCGTCGATCTCCTCGACGGCCGCCGAGGCCTGGGCCGACAGGGCCAGGTTGCGCTCACGGTCG
>CAWHIB010000008.1:0-112367 GCA_963829265.1 uncultured Acidimicrobiaceae bacterium | reverse complement strand
ACGTGGTCCTCAACAACCTGTTCAAGCAGACGCCGATGCAGACCACCTTCAGCGTGAACGCGGTGGCCCTGGTCGACGGGGTGCCGCGTACGTTGAACGTGGCCCAGATGCTCACCCATTACGTGGCCCATCAGATCGAGGTGGTCACCCGGCGCTCCGAGTTCCTGTTGGCCAAGGCCAGGGCCCGGGCCCACGTGGTCGAGGGACTGCTCAAGGCCATCGACATGCTGGACCAGGTCATCGCCGCCATCCGTGGCTCGGACGACCGTCCGGCCGCCCTCGAGGCACTGTGCGCCACGCCCTTCGAGTTCTCGGAGGAGCAGGCAAACCACATCCTCGACATGACCCTGGCCCGCCTCACCCGCCTGGGCCGGACGAACCTCGAGGAGGAGCTGGCCAAGCTCCTGGAGGAGATCGCCGAGCTGGAGTCGATCCTGAACGATCCGGCCAAGCTGCGCACCGTCATCGCCGGCGAGCTGGGGGAGATCCGCGAGAAGTTCGCCAACGAGCGCCGGACGGTCATCACCCACGACCCGGGGGACATGAACGTCGAGGACCTGGTCGAGGACGAGGAGCTCGTGGTCACCATGAGCCGCGCCGGCTACGTGAAGGCCGTCTCGGCCGACGCGTTCCGCACCCAGGCCCGCGGCGGTCGCGGCGTACAGGGGGCCAAGCTCAAGGAGGAGGACCTGATCGACGACGTGGTGCACACGTCGGCCCACGCCCACCTCCTCCTGTTCTCCAACCGGGGCCGGGTCTTCCGGCTGCGCGCCCTCGAGATCCCGATGAAGGAGCGCACGGCGCGGGGGACGGCCATCGTCAACCTGCTGCCGCTCTCCCCGAGCGAGAAGATCCAGGCCATCGTCGGCACACGCGACTTCCCGACGGACAGCTTCCTGGTCTTCGCCACCAAGCAGGGCCAGATCAAGAAGACGGCGTTCAGCGAGTACGACAAGTCACGTCGCGAGGGGTTCATCGCCATCAATCTCCGGGCCGGTGACGAGCTGGTCCGGGTGGTGGAGACCCACGGGGACGACGACGTGTTCATCGTCACCTCGTCGGGGATGACCATCCGGTTCTCGGAGCAGGACGTCCGGTCCATGGGCCGGGACGCCGCCGGGGTGCGGGGCGTCCGCCTCAAGCCGGAGGACGAGGTCGTGTCCTGCGACATCGCCCGCGACGAGGCCGACATCCTGATCGTGACCGATGCCGGGTACGGCAAGCGGACCAAGGTGGACAAGTTCAACCGCCAGGCGCGGGGCGGGCAGGGTGTCCGGGGCATCAAGCTGACGGCCAAACGGGGCCGGGTGGTGGCCGCGTTCATGGCCGGGCTCGATGACGAGCTCCTGCTCATCTCCACCTCGGGCGTGGTGATCCGGACGTCGGTCCGTGAGATCGCCAGCCAGGGCCGCGACGCCACCGGCGTCCGGGTGATGAACCTGGGCGAGGGGGACGCGGTGGCCGCCGTGGCCCCGGTGGCCGGCGAGACGTCTCCGACACCTGACCCGGCGGCGGGGGCCTCGCCAGCGCCTCGGACGGGCCGTCGACTTCGGCTCCCCGGTCGGGGTGGTGTAGCGTGAGCAACCGGTTTGCGGGGCTATAGCTCAGTTGGTTAGAGCGCAGCACTGATAATGCTGAGGTCACAAGTTCGATTCTTGTTAGCCCCACTCCCTTGTCCTCGGTCAGAGCCCCCTCCGGTGGATGGGGCACCGCCTGGTACCGACTCCGTCAGGCGAAGCTGACGGAGTCGCACCCCCTGCTTCTTCGCGAGGGGCAGTCGCAACAGGATCTCTCGATCGCCGAACCACCATCGTGGAACCGGCCGACGTGCCGTGGGCGACCACATCGTTGTGCTTGGGTCTTCATGGACCATGCAGGACGCCTGGCGACCGATCGGTCCGGCTGAGCCGACCGCCGCGCCGAGGTCGGCTCGAGGTGACGGTCCGTCGTCACGTTGTCGTCACGTTGCGGCCGTAACGTCATGTCGCCGGACCCGTCGAGCTGGAGGTCCCGCCGCCCGATGCTCCGGGTCCGGCACGTTCGCCCACATGCGGGGAGAGTGACGTGCGGTACGCGGCGGGCACCTCGGTGGCGGCTCTGTGGGGCATCGAATCTCCCGTGGTGACCCCGCTGGTGGAGCCGACGAAGGCCACGCTCGACGTCTCGTTCCCGGTCAGCGGTGTGGACCCGGGTGCCGCTCCGGTCGATGCCACGGGCAAGGCCACATTCACGATGAGTGCCATCGGTCGTTGGGCCGCATGCGATCACCGCGACGTACAGCGGTCATCCGAACCACGGTGCGAGTGGCGGCTGCCACACGACCATCGTCGACGAGAGACCGGGTCTCGTGGCGAGACGGAAGCGAGACTGGATCAGGCGGTCGGCGTGGGCGCGCATGCAAGAGGTTGGAGGAAGTGCCGGAACCTCTGAATCGGTGTTCGGACGACCCGACCGAAGTTGCCGGGCCGGCGGGCACGGAATTGAAGAGGTCGACGGTGCGCGACGTGCAACGTGGGGCGTCGTCCGCTCGAGCGGCCGGGCGGGGTCCGGGCCGTAGGGGTCAGCCGGCCGGAGGGGCCGGGGCCGACGGTCCGTAGGCCACGGCGAATGCGTCCCGGAGCGGGGACGGCGCCGATGGAGTCGAGATGACGACGGTCCCGACGTTCCCGACCATCGAGATGGCCTCGGTCGGCGTCAGGCCCGGAGCGGCCCGTGTCCTGCCCGTCAGAGGAGTCCGGGGACCACGGCCTCGACCACGCTCGGCCCCGGGGTGGCGAGGGCCCGGGCCAGTTCGTCGTTGAACTGCTCGGCCGTCTCGGCCCGGGCGGCATGGAGCCCGAGCCCGGTGGCCAGGTGCACGAAGTCGATGTCGGGTCGGCCCAGGTCGAGCATGTCCCGGGCCCGGGGCCCCGGCGCGTCCGCACCGACCCGGTCGAGCTCCATGTTGAGGACGGCGTAGGAGTGGTTGTTGAGGATGACGGTGGTGACGTCGAGGCCCTCACGGGCCATCGTCCACCACGACTGCAGCGTGTACAGCGCGCTCCCGTCGGCCTCCAGGGCGACCACCCTCCGGTCGCGGGCGGCCACCGCGGCCCCGACCGCCACCGGCAGGCCCTGGCCGATGGCCCCGCCGGTGAGGCGTGAGCCAGTCGTGGGGCGGGGCCCCGGCGGTCGCTCCCGGGGCGAACAGCCCCGAGGTGTTGCCCTCGTCGGAGACGATCGCCCCCTCGGGCAGGAGGGCGCCCAGGGCCTGGCACACCGTCTGGGCGGTCAGTGGCGCCGGACGGCGAGCGCGGGACGCTCCGCCTCCTGGCGGACGACACCGCCGGCTCCGGCCCCGACCAGGTCGGCCAGCTGCGTCCACCGCGGCGGCCAGGTCGTCGTCCGGGCCGGCCACGGCGTGGACGGTGCACCCCTCGGGCACCAGGTCGCTCGGCTTGCCCGGGTAGGCGAAGAACGAGACCGGGTGACTTGCCGTCGAGGAGGATCAGGTGGCGGATGCCGTCCAGGCGCATCATGGCGAACTCGGCCAGGTAGCCGAGCCGCTCCACCGGCGGGCGCCCGGCGCCCCGCTCGAGTCGGGCCGGGAACGTCTCGCACAGCAGTTCGGCCCCGGTGGCGGCCGCCAGGTCGGCCACCGCGTCGAGCAGGGGCCCCGAGCAGGCCCGCCCGCCGATGAACAGCGCACAGCGTTCGCCCGAGCGCAGTGCGGCTGCCGGCCGCCTCGACCACCGACGGGTCGGGTTCGGTGCCGGGGCCGGGACGGGTGCCCGCTCCTCCTCGGGGTCCGACGACCACGCCCCCGTCGGACCAGGAGACGTCCGCCGGCAGGATCAGGGTGGCCACCGACCCCGGCGGGCCGTAGGCCGCGGCCAGCGCGTCGCGGGCGTCGGCGCCGAGGGCGGCGGTCGTCCCCGTGGTGCGGACGAAGGTGGACACGTTGCGCGCCACCGTCTCGATGTCGGACTGCAGCTGGGCGTCGAAGCGACGGTGGGACGAGGGCGTGGTCGCCGACGATGTTGAGCAGCGGGCTGTGGGCGCGGCGGGCGTTGTGGAGGTTGGCCAGGCCGTTCCCCAGGCCGGGGCCGAGATGGAGCAGGGTGGCGGCCGGACGCCCGGCGATGCGTCCGTACCCGTCGGCGGCCCCGGTGGCCACGCCTTCGAACAGGGCCAGCACCCCGTGCATCTCGGGCACGTCGTCGAGTGCGGCGACGAAGTGCATCTCCGAGGTGCCGGGATTCATGAAGCAGGTGTCGACCCCGTGGCCGACCAGGGTGCGGATGAGGGACTGGGCACCGTTCACGGACGGGCTCCTTCCTGTGGGATCGGGGTGCGGATTCAGGGGCGGGGGTGAAGACCTTGCCCGGGTTGAGGATGCCGTGCGGGATCGAAGGCCGCCTTGATCCGACGCATGAGGTCGAGCTTGACCGGGTCCTCGAGGTCGGCGAACGAGGCCAGCTTGGCCGTGCCGATGCCGTGCTCGCCGGACACGGCGCCGCCGAGGGCCACACCGGCGGCCAGGATGTCGTGCACCAGATGGTGACGGACGTCCGGGTCGGGCTGGAACACCGACAGGTGGACGTTGCCGTCGCCCGCGTGTCCGCACCCGACCACCAGGGACCCGGTGGCGGCGGCCAGCTCGCCCACGTCGGCCAGGTAGGTGGGGATGGTGGCCCGGGGAACGACCACGTCGACGATGTCGTCGGCCCCGGCCGCCTTGGAGGCCCAGAAGGCGTGCTCCCGGGCGGCGATGAGTTGGTGGCCGGCCTGAGTCGGGCAGCACGTAGACGTCGAGCGCGCCGAGGGTCGGCCAGCTGCGTGGCCAGGGACTCCGTGTCCTGCTCGAGGCGGTCGAGGTGGTGGCCCTCCAGGACGATGACCAGGTAGGCCAGGGCGGCGGTCCGCACGTCCTCGGGGATGCCCGAGGTCGATGCCGGCGTTGGCGGTGATCCCGGCCATCGAGATCATGTCGATGTACTCCACCAGGAGCGGGCCGACCCCGCTGGCCACCACCGGCGGGACGGCCGCGGCGACCAGGTCGACGGTGGCGAAGGGCGCCAGCAGGGTGGTCTGGTGCCCGGGACGGGGGTGGAGGCGGAGGATGGCCCGGGTCACCAGGGCGAGGGTGCCCTCGGAGCCGATGATCAGCTGGGTCAGGTCGTAGCCGCTGGTCGCCTTCACGAACCGGCCGCCGGTGGTGATGACGCTCCCCGGTGCCGAGCACGGCCTCGAGTCCGAGGACGTGGTGGCGGGTGACCCCGTACTTGACCGCCCGCATGCCGCCGGCGTTGGTGGAGACGTTGCCGCCCAGGCTGGCCGACTGCTCGCCCGGGAACACGGGGTAGACGAGCCCGTAGGGCGCGAGGGCGGCGTCGAGTTCGGCCAGCGTGACCCCGGGCTCGACCACCGCCACCTGGTTGGCCACGTCGATCTCGAGGATGGCGGCCATCCGCTCGAAGGAGACCACGATGCCTCCCGTCGACCGGCACCGACGGCGCCCGACAGTCCGGTGCCCGACCCGCGGGCGGTGACCGGCACGCCGAGGTCGGCGGCCGCCAGCACGATGGCGACCACCTCGTCCGTCGTGGCCGGACGGGCCACGGCCAGTGGCCGGACCGGGTCGAGGCCCAGCGCCTCGTCGTGGCACCAGTCGTCGGACACCGACTCGCCCACCTCGACGTAGTCCGCGCCGCAGATGGCCACCAGCCGGTCCCCGATCATCGCCGGCCCCCGTTCGATGCCCATCTGCCACCCCTCCTCGGACTGCCTCCGGACACGCTAACCCGTGGTGTCGTCCGCCCCCCGGGGCCGACGTCGGGGTCCCACCGGCGGGTCCGCCCGGTGTCGCGGGGATCCGTGGCCCCGGTCCCGCCACCGCCCGGCGGCGGCGCGAATGGGAGCCGCCGACGCCGGTCGGTAGGCTGGACGCCGTGCCAACCCGGATCGGGATCCCCGTGATGCCGGGGATGCCCGGGGTGCACCGCCTCGGGTTCACACTCCACAACGTGCTGACCTCATGGGACACCAGTCCCTTCGCGCTGCTCACCCTGGTGGCCTGCGTGGTGGTCGGTGCCTGGTACGTGCAGGCGGTGTGGGCCCTGTCGGCCAGGGGCCGCACCTGGAGCCGGATGCGCACGGCCTCGTTCCTGACCGGTCTGGTGATGATCGACCTGGCCCTGCAGAGCCCGGTGGCCACGTTCACCATGGGCTACTTCGAGGCCCACATGGTCCAGCACCTGCTGCTCATGGTGACCGCTCCGCCGCTGCTCGCCCTCGGGGCGCCGATGACCCTGGCCCTGCAGACCTCGAGCCGCCCGGTCAAGGTCCGCCTGCTCCGGGTGCTCAACTCCCGGGTGTTCAAGTGGTGGAGCCACCCGGTGCCGACCGCGGCCGTCTACTACTTCGCCATGTTCGCCTTCTTCCTCACGTCGGCGGTGAACGTGGCCATGGAGCACATGTGGCTGATGGACCTGGTCAACGTCGCCTTCCTGGTGGCCGCGCTCCACTTCTGGTGGCCGATCGTGGGCGTGGACCACATCCCCCACTGGCCGATGGGCCACGGAGCCAAGATGGTGGCCCTGCTGATCGGGGTGCCGATCGAGTCGTTCCTGGCCCTGGCCCTGCTCACCTCGACCCGTCCCGCCGCGTCGATGTACACGGTCGGGAGCACCCATGCCGGAGCCGGGATCCTGTGGATCGGCGCGGAGGTCTTCACCTTCCTGGCCCTGATCCCGGTGTTCGTCCAGTGGATCGGCTCGGAGGGTCGTCGCACCGCCCGCATCGACGCCGAGCTGGACGCCGCCTACGTGCAGGCCGGAACCACCCTCACCGCGGTCGAGCCCCGGATCGACCGGAGTGCCGTCGAGCGCTGACGGTGCGGCCGAAGCGGCCCGCTGCCGGGCGGTCAGGCGGGGGCGAAGGTGTAGGTGAAGGGGACCACCTTGGGGATGTCGGTGAACGCGCTCTTCCCCTTGATGGTCAAGCCGACGATGACGGCCGACGAGCCGACCTCGACGGTCATGGTCCCGTTGGCCGGGATAGGTCAGGACCTTGTTCGCCCTGCTGGACGCCGCTGACCAGGGGAACGGCCGACGAGGAGCTGGTCACCTGCACCCAGCAGGGACCGGACGTGGCCACCACCACGTTGAACTTCGACGTGGCCACCGTGTAGGAGGCTCCCGACGGCGGTGCGTGCCGGCCGGCTGGACCGGGAAGGTCTGGCGGGAGGTGGGCGTGGCCGAGCCCGGCGAGCCGCCGCCCGTCCCGCTGGTCGAGCGACCCGGCGGCACGACCCGCAGGATGTGGGCGTTGGCCAGGACGGTCGGCTTGCACCGACAGGAGGACCCATCCGGCGGCCACGACCAGCACCAGCACGGCGACGATCCAGGTGACGGTCTTGAGCCAGGTCGGGGCCTTCATCCGGCGGCGTGCCCTGGCCACCGAGCGGCGGCTCTTGCGCAGGTCGGCCCGGGGGACGACCGGGAAGGTGCCCGTCGGGGGGCCGGTCGACACCTGGTAGTCGTAGTTGCCCGATGCGCCCGACGCCGACGTGACCCGTCCGCCGACCTGGGGCACCTCGCCCGTCTCGGTGAACGCCTTCAGGTGGTCGGGCCCGGTGGTGACCGCGGCCACCACGCTGGTCACGGCCGGTGTGGCCCGGGTGGCCGACAGGTCGACGTCGGCGGCCTGACGCTCGGCCACGAACTGGGTGGCCAGCACGTCACCGTCCAGGCCGAGCAGGGTGGCGTAGCGGCGCAGGGTGGAGACGGCGAGGGCCTCGTCCGGCAGTGCGGCGTGGTCGTCGAGCTCGAGGGCCTCGATCTGGGTGATGGGACGGCCGAGGCGGTCGTGGACGGTCAGGAGATCGAGGCCGCGCTCGCCCCGGGCCTGGCGGAGCCGTGTCCCGACCGACCCGGCCGACTCGTCCAGCCGCTGGTCTTGACCGTCGCCGCCACGGCGGGTCGTTCCGCCTCGTGGCCGGATCACCTGGAGTCTCCTGACATGTTCCTGCTCCAGCGTACCTGCCATGGTGCGCGTACCGGCTGACGAGCGGACGACCGAGGGCTCGCGGAAGGAATGTTGCGCGCGCAAATAGTGTTGAATGGTGGGAGAAGCGGACCTGCGCCTGCACGGTGGAGATCGCACCAGGACTGCGAAGGAGCGCGACCATGCCGGCAGTGACCGTTGACGACGTACTGACCCTCCCCCGGGTGGGTCGACCTGATCCCGCCACCACCACGGCACGACCGTGCTCGGGGTGACGACCGCCCCGGGCGGCCTCGAGGGAGAGGGCTTCCCGGTGCGCCGGGCCTTCGCCGGGGTGGACCGCGCCCCCTCGACCCCTTCGTCCACATGGACCAGATGGGCGAGGTGGAGTACGCACCGGGCGAGCCCAAGGGCACCGCCGTGGCATCCGCACCGCGGGTTCGAGACGGTCACGTACATGATCGACGGCACCTTCCGGCACATGGACTCGATCGGCGGCGGCGGCCTCATCACCAACGGCGGCACCCAGTGGATGACGGCCGGGTCCGGCATCCTCCACATCGAGGCGCCGCCCCACGAGCTCGTGGTGTCGGGTGGGCTGTTCCACGGCATCCAGCTGTGGGTGAACCTGCCGCGGTCGGCCAAGATGATCGACCCCGCCTACCAGGACATCGGGCCGCAGAACGTGGAACTGCTGACGACCCCGGACGGCGGGGCACTGCTGCGCCTGATCGCCGGGAGCCTCGACGGGCACGCCGGGCCGGGATCGACCCACTCGCCGATGGCCATGGTGCACGCCACGGTGGCCAACGGGGCCTCGGTCGACCCTGCCGTGGGACCCGGCGTTCAACGCCCTCGTCTACGTGCTGTCCGGCGACGGGTCGGTGGGTGGGGAGCGGCGTCCGGTCACCACCGGCCAGCTGGCCGTCTTCGGGCCGGGCGACTCGCTCACCGTGGCCGCGTCGGCGACCCCGTCGGAACGGAGCCCGGAACTCGACGTGCTGATCCTCGGTGGCCGCCCCATCGGCGAACCGGTCTACGCCTACGGGCCCTTCGTCATGAACACCCGGGCCGAGGTGGCCCAGGCCTTCGACGACTTCCAGGCCGGGAAGATGGGCCAGGTCCCCGCCCACTACTCGGGCTTCTGAGCCGGGCGGTGCGGCCCAGCGTCCCCCGTCCCTCCCCGGCTCGATCCGGGTCGGGACGGGGGCGCGGCGTGCTCAGGCCAGGACGACCTCGCCGGACACGCCGTCGGGGTCCGCCAGGTCCGCCCTGGTGGCCGTCACCAGGAACAGCGAGGCCAGTGCGGCCACGGCCAGGAAGGCCGAGCCCACCATGAATCCCACCGAGTAGCCGTGGACCTGGGCGGCCTGCACGGTGGACGGCGTCCTGGGCCGGGTCACCAGGTAGGTGACGGTGGCGGACGCGGCCAGCGTGTTCAACAGGGCGGTGCCGAGCGACCCGCCGACCTGCTGGGCGGTGTTGAGGGTGGCGCTGGCCACCCCGGCGTCGTGCGGGTTGACCCGGAAGAGCGCCGTACTGCTCATCGGCACGAAGGCGGTGCCCATGCCCAGGCTGATGAGGAGCTCGGCCGGGAGCACGTGGGCCAGATAGCTGGTCGTCGGGCGTGATCCGGCTGAGCCAGGCCAGCCCGAGGGCGGCGGCGGCGAACCCACCCGTCATCATGAACCGGGGTCCGAACCGGGGGAGGAGTCTGGAGGCGACCCCGGCGGCCAGGATGATCCCCATCGAGAAGGGCAGGAACGCGAACCCGGCCTTCAGGGCCGAGTACCCGAGCGTTCCCTGGAAGTAGTACGTGAGGAAGAGGAACATCCCGAGGAGCCCGGAACCGACCAGGAAGGCGGACAGGTAGGAGCCACCGCGGTTGCGGTCGAGCAGGATCCGCATGGGCAGCAGCGGGTTGGCCGACCGGACCTCGATGACGACGAAGGCGACCAGCAGCACCACGGCGACGGCCAGGTAGGTCAGCGTGTTGTGTGAGGTCCAGCCGTCCTGTGCGGCCAGGGTGAACCCGTAGACCAGCGCCACCAGGCCGCCGGTGACCGTGGCCGTGCCCGGGATGTCGTAGCTGGTGTTGCCCGTGGCCCGGCTCTCCCGGACGATGGGCAGGGCGGCGACGGCGGTCACGATGGCGATCGGCACGTTGACGAACAGGCACCAGCGCCACGAGGCGTACTGGGTGAGGACGCCGCCCATGATCAGGCCGATCGCCGCGCCGCCGCCGGCGATGGCCCCGTAGACGCCGAAGGCGGTGGAGCGCTCCCGGACCTCGGTGAAGGTCACGGTGATGAGGGAGAGCGCGGCCGGAGCGAGGAGGGCGCCGAAGGCGCCCTGGAGGGCACGGGCCCCGAAGAGCATCGGGGCGTTCGACGGCCAGGCCGCCGAGGGCGGACGAGGCGGCGAAGCCCAGGAGGCCGATGACGAAGGCCCGCTTCCGTCCCGTGTAGTCGGCGATCCGACCGCCGAGCAGCAGCAGGCTGCCGAACGAGAGCGTGTAGGCGGTCACCATCCACTGCCGGTCGGCATTGGTGATGTGCAGCGCCTTCTGGGCGGAGGGGAGGGCGATGTTCACGATCGACGAGTCGAGGATGACCATCAGCTGGGCCACGGCGATGACGGCCAGGGCCAGCCACCGCTTCGGATCTGGTTCCTCCGTACCGGTCGGAGGATGGGTCGCAATGGTGTCGGGGGCGTTGGTCATGTGGTGGGTCTCCTCGGGGGATGAGGTGGTGGGCGGCGACAGCGGGGGACTGCCGTGAGGGGTGGTCGGATGGTGCGGGGTACTGGCGTGCGTGGTGTCGGGATGCCGTCAGGGGGTACGGGGAGCGGGTCGCAGGATCGGGAGCAGGATGTCGTCGACCAGGTGGGTCGTGAAGGCGTCGTCGAGGGGCTCGCCCCGGAAGACGAGCCGCATCATCACGAGGGAGGGTGCCACTTCGTCGATCGGCGCCGCGGTGGTGCCGGGCGGGAGCTCGCCCCGGTCGACGGCCCGTTCCACGATCCCGTCGAACTTGCCCCCACCGTTGGCCACCTGGGTGCGCATCAGTTCGGCCAGTTCGGGGTCGGTGCGCATGGCCGACATGACACCGGACACGATGGCCTCGTCGAGGGACAGGGCACGCAGGTGTGGCCGAGTGCGGTGATCAGGTCCTCCCGGAGGGAGCCGGTGTCCGGGTCGAGTTCGTGTTCGCTCTTGCGCCGGCGGATGGCCTCGGCCACGACCTGGGCCTTGCCCGACCACCGGCGGTAGATGGTGGCCTTCCCGGCGTGGGCCCGCTCGGCCAGGGCATCCATGCTGAGGCGGTCGTAGCCGACCTCCATGATGAGTTCGAGGGCGGCGTCGAGGATGGCCTGCTCGCGGGCCTCGGCCCGGGGACCCGACGGGCGGGGGCCCCGATCGGCCTGCTCCTCGATGTCGGCGTTGTCCACGACCACGCTGGTGCTCCCTGGTTCAGAACGGAACGGTTCCGTTCACTTCAGAGTAGGGAGTAGGCGCCGACGATCGTGCAGGTTCGCGAAACTCGGCTCTGACCAGGGACGATACCGGTCAGATCAGTGGCCGGGGCCACCGGACGGGGTGCACGACCGGGGATCCCACGGCTGCAGCGGGGTCACGGAGGGGGTGGGGGCCTGGAAGGCGCCGGTCGAGGGGGCGGTCGTCGCCGTCGACGGTCGAGGAGGCGGTCGACGTCGGGCCTGCCGTGGTGGCGGCCCCCGGACCGGAAGCCGGGTTGACCGTGAACTGGGTGCCGGTCACGACCGTCACCTGGGCCCCGTCCAGCGTGGGGCCGAGGGCGGTGATGACGGCCCCGGACAGCGATTGGCCACCGCCTGGGCCGCCGCCTGGTCGGCACGGGTCTTGTGGGCGAAGTAGACGACCGTCTCGGCGTGCGGTGGACGACCGGGGTGGCGTCGCCGAGGCCCACCATCTTGAAGCCCAGGGCGCCGAGGGCGTGGCTGGTGTCGGTGGCCTGGTTGGTGACCCCGGTGCCGTTGACGACCGACACGGTGACGGTGGACGGAGCGGGCAGCGGGAGCCCGGTCATGGTGTCGGTGGCGGGCGTTGATGCCGAGGAACTGGTCGATGACCTGGCTGTCCTGGGCGCTCGACGGGAACTCGATGTCGCCGTAGTAGCCGCCCTTGTAGAGGTAGGAGCCGAACTGGTCGACCTGGACCGGGAGGGTCAGCTGCGGCGCCGAGTTGGCGTTGACCCCGTGGAAGTCGAGGACCATGTTGACCATGTCGGAGGTGGAGAACTGCTTGTCCACGTTGAGCTGGGGGGCCACCGAGCTGATCAGCTGGCCGTCGGTGATCGGGTCGGACAGCCCGTTCTTCGACACGGCGGTGGCCAGCACCCGCAGGAACTCGTGGTCCCGGCGGATCCGGGCCAGGTCGCTCTGGTTCTCGAAGGGCCAGTAGGCCGGGTTGGTGGTGGTCACGCCGGGCGGCTTGTACTGGAGGTGGCGGGCCCGGACCACCTGGAGGGCGTGGACCCCGTCGAGGGTGACGCAGCCCGGGGTGAACACCTGGAGGCCGGAGTAGGCGTCGAACACCGGCTCGGGGAAGTACATCTTCACCCCGCCCAGGGCGTCGACCACGTTGGCGAAGGTGTCGAAGTTGAGGACGACGTAGTGCTGGATGGGGATGCCGAGGTTGTCGTTGATGGCGGCCACCAACTGGCTCGGGCCCTCGTAGAGGGCGGCGTCGATCTTGTTGGCCCCTTCGGACCGGGCGTTCGGGACGAACAGGTCACGGGGCACCGAGAGGACGGAGAGGGTCCGGTTGTTGGGGTTGAGGTGGAGGATCATCACCACGTCGCTGTTGACCCCGTTGACCCCTTGCGAGCACAGCCCGTAGGCGGCGTTCTGGACCTTCAGGGCACACCGGTCGGTCGAGCCGACCAGGAGGATGTTCTCGGTGCCGGCATCGGCCCCCGTGGTCGGGACGTCGACGAGGCCCTGGACGTCGAACCGGTGGATCTGGCTGTTCAGGTACCAGGCGTAGCCGGCGGTCCCGCCCACCACGAGCACGACCACCATGCCCACCGTGCCGAGCGCCCACCACAGCTTCCGGTGGCGGGAGCGGCCTCGTCCGACGCCGCTTGCCGTTGGCCCGGGCGACCTCGTCACCGAGGGCCCGCAGACCGCCCTCGTCGAAGGTGGAGGCCGCGCCGGAGGTGCCACTACGGCCCGACCGGGTCCGGGGAGGGTCGAGTCCGGGACCCTCTGGACCGCTGGAAGTCATGGCCCACCACGTTACCGAGGCAGGCCCTCGGATTGGTGTCAGGCACGATCGTCGTCCCAGGTCGGACGCGGCTGTCCGCCCGACCTCCTGACGCGACGACCTCGAAGTCGTCGGGCCCGGATCCGCAGGGTGTCCCACCAGTAGCGGACGGTCCAGGTGGGCCAGTTGTTGGTGATCCGGCCCGTCGCGTCCTTGTACCAGCTGGTGCAGTTGGCCGCCCAGGCCGTCCGGCCCATCCTGCGCTGGGTGTGGCGGTCGTCCCGGACGTAGGCCGCCTCCCGCACGCCGACCGAGGCCGCCGTGCGCCGCGCCGGTGGTCGCCCGGTCTGGGCGGCCAGGGCCTGGAGGACCAGGTTCAGCTGGCGCTCGACCATGAAGAGGATCGAGTTGTGGCCGAGGTTGGTGTTCGGGCCGTAGAGCACGTAGCAGTTGGGGAACCCGGCGACGGCCGAGCCCAGGTAGGCGTGGGCGCCCTCCGACCAGGCGTCGGACAGGCACCGTCCGCCGACCCCCGTCACCGGGATGTGGGACAGGAATTCGGTGGTGACGAATCCGGTGCCGTAGATGAGGACGTCGGCCGGGTGCCGGGTCGCCGTCCGCGGTGACCACGGCGTCGGGCTCGACCCGGACCACCGGCGAGTCGACGACGGTCACGTCGGGCCGGAGCAGGGCCGGGTACCAGTCGTTGGAGATCAGGATCCGCTTGCACCCGAGCGGGTAGTCGGGCACCACGGCGTGCTCGGGCAGCCGGTCGTTCACGACCTCGTCCGCGGATGCCCTTGCGGAACATCGACTGGAGCTGTCTCCCGGCGAAGCCGTCCCGGCGGAACCAGAGCCAGCGCATCTCGAGGGTCCAGTAGATCCACCACCGGTAGGCCGTCGCAGCGGCGGCGACGCCGCCGCAGGGCGCGGCGGGTGCCGGCCGTGTACGGGTGGTCCTTCTTCGGGCCCACGTAGTTGGGGCTGCGCTGGAAGATGGTGGTGCCGGCCGCCGCCTCGGCCACCGGCGGGCACGAACTGGATGGCGCTGGCCCCGGTGCCGACCACGGCCACCCGCTTGCCCGTCAGGTCGACGGTGTGGTCCCACCGTGCCGAGTGCCACGACGGCCCGGCGAAGGTGTCGACACCCTCGACGTCGGGCAGTGGGGTCGGTTGAGCTGGCCGCAGGCGAAGACCACGGTGTCGGCCTCGAGCACCTCGCCGCCCGACCCGGCGTCGAGGTCGAGGTGCCAGGTGCCCGAGCACCTCGTCGTAGCGGGCCGCCGGCACCGTGGTGCCGAGACGGAGGTGGGGCGCCAGGTGGTAGCGGTCGACCAGGTCCTCGGCGTAGGAGAGGATCTCGGGCTGTTCGGCGAACCGGCGGGACCAGTCGGTCTTCGGGGCGAAGGAGAAGGAGTAGAGGTGGGACGGCACGTCGCAGGCCGCGCCCGGGTAGACGTTGTCCCGCCAGGTGCCGCCCACGCCGTCGGACTGCTCGATGACGGTGAAGCTCCGGACGCCGGCCCGGACGAGCTGGATGGCGGTGGCCAGACCGGACAGACCGCCGCCGACGATGGCCACGGTGGGCGTCGGGCGGCCCTCGACGCGGGCTCGGCGGACCTCCCGGCTGAAGGCCTCTGTGACCGATGTCGAGTGCCATGGCTCCCTCTCGCCCCGGCGGCCGCCAGCAGCGGCGGCGCGGGACGACGATACCGGTGTCGTGGCACGGGCGCCGGACGGTCCCCGGCCGGCGGTCCCGGACGGAGGGCCGCGTCGGACCAGCACCTGCAGCGGGCGTCCCAGCCGGTCGATCCGGGGGCTTCGAGCCGGTGCAAATAATCTAGACACATCGGTGTCCGGGTGTTACGTTCCACCTAATCACGAGGGGTCTGCGACTGCAGTTCCGCTTCACCGTTCGAGTGTCACGACGAGAAAGAGGACGCCAGTGCCCGAGGGAATTGAGCCATCGAGATCGAGCCGGAGCACCTCGGGCTGTGCTGAGCTCCGACGAGGAACTGCTCGCCGAGCTGGGGTACAAGCAGGAGCTCAGCCGCTCCTGGTCCGGATTCTCCAACTTCGCCATCTCGTTCTCGATCATCTCGATCCTGGCCGGTTGCTTCACGACCTTCTCCAGCGGATGGAACGGCGGCGGCCCGGCCGCCATCGCCTGGGGCTGGCCGATCCTCGCCGCCCTGATCCTCTGCATCGGGCTGTGCCTGGCCGAGCTGGTGTCCGCCTACCCGACCTCGGGCGGCATCTACTGGTGGGCGTCCAAGCTGGGCGGGCCGAAGGCCGGCTACTACACGGGCTGGCTCAACCTGATCGGCCTGCTGGCCATCGTGGCCTCGGTGGCCTACGGCTGCGCCACCTTCCTCGACCTGACGCTGGGCTTCTTCTCGACCAGCTGGCACTCGGGCAGCCTGAACACGATCTTCCTGTTCTTCATCGGCATCCTGGTGATCGCCGCCATCGTGAACATCTTCTCGAGCCACCTGCTGGCCATGGTCAACAACGTGTCGGTGTGGTGGCACGTGTTCGGCGCCGCCGCCGTCATCCTGATCCTGGTCTTCGTGCCCGAGCCACCACGCCAGCGCCTCGATGGTGTTCACCTCGACGGTGAACAACACCGGCTTCTTCGGCGGCAAGACGAGCGGGCTCGGGTTCCTCATCGTGGTCCTGCCCATCGGTGGCCTGCTGACCCAGTACACGATCACCGGGTACGACGCCTCGGCCCACCTGTCCGAGGAGACGCACTCGGCGGCCGACACGGCGGCCAAGGGCATGTGGCGGTCGATCTTCTACTCGGCCATCGGTGGCTGGATCCTCCTGCTGGCCTTCCTCTTCGCCGTCCAGGACGAGGCCAAGGTGACGGCGGCCGGCGGCGGCGTGGCCACCATCTTCGCCCAGGCCCTCACGTCGAGGTGGGGTGCGACCGTGCTCTTCATCTCGACCTTCGGGCAGTTCTTCTGCACCATGGCGTGCATGACGAGCTGCTCCCGGATGCTCTTCGCCTTCAGCCGTGACGGCGCCGTCCCCGGCCACAAGCACTGGTCGCGGCTCAGCGGCCAACCGGGTGCCGGTGGCCGGCGTCATCCTCACCGCCGTCATCGGCATCATCCTCACCTCGCCGGCCCTCATCCCGGTCGACATCGGCGGCGTAGCCGTGCCGATCGCCTTCTTCGCCGTGGTGTCCATCGGCGTCATCGGCCTCTACTGGTGCTTCGCCATCCCGATCTGGCACCGCTGGCGCCTGGGCGACGAGTTCGAGCAGGGCGGCTGGAACCTCGGGCGCAAGTACAAGTGGCTGTCCGTGATCGCGCTCATCGACGTGGTGCTGGTCACGTTCATGGCCTTCATGCCCACCTCCAACCTCGGCGTGCCGTGGACGAACGGGTTCTCGATGAAGTACGTCAACTACACGATCATCGTGGTGCCGGTGGCCATGATCGCCCTGTGGATCTACTGGCACCTCTCGGTGAAGAACTGGTTCACCGGTCCCCGCCAGACCATCAACATGACCGACGAGGAGTTGGCCAAGGGCATCTGAGCCGGCGAGCGGGTCGACGCGTCGCCTGCCCCGCGCCGATCGAGTTGCTGACGACGCCCCGGCTCCGGCCGGGGCGTCAGTGCGTCGACCGGGCCGCGGTCAGGCGACCACCGGTGCCGCTCAGCCGATGCCGGTCTGCAGCGCGATCTTGATGCGGTCGGGACGGAAGATGTCCCGGGCGAACTCGACGGCCAGGCCCGCCACCGTGAAGGCGGTCCGGGTGATGAGCATGAGCGGCGCCCCGACCTCCACCTGCAGCAGGTCCGCCTCGTCGGATCCGGGCGATGACCGGCTCCAGCGACTCCGTGGCCGAGGTCGGGCGCTGGCCGTAGTCCCGGGACATGACGGCGTACAGCGACCCGGAGTCCGTGGTCGAGCAGGTCGGGGAACGGCCCGAAGGGGAAGTACGACCGCTCGATGGCCAGCGGCTCTCGGCGGGCGGTCCGCACCCGGACGATCTCGTGCACGGGTGCCCCGCGCTGCACCGACAGGGCGGTGGCCACCTTGGCGTTGGCCGGCACGGTGGCCGCCGACACCACCCGGGCCCCGGCCCGCAGGTTGGCCCGGCGCATCTGCTCGGTGAACCCGGCCATGCCGGTCAGGTCGCACTCGATGCGGGGCTCGCGTACGAACGTGCCGCCCAGCCGGCCCGTCTTGCGCTCGAGCGTGCCCTTTCCCTCGAGGGTGGCGAGCGCCTGGCGCAGGGTCATCCGACTGACGCCGAGCGAGGCGGCGAAGGTGTCCTCGCGGGGCAGTCGGTCCCCCGGGACGAGGTCGCCGCGGCCGATGAGGTCGGTCAGCCAGCGGGCGATGCCGGCGTGGGCCGGACCGCCGTCCGGGGTCGGGAACGAGGGCGCGGTCGGCCAGCCAGTCGAGTTGGAGGTCCGCACGGCTCACCGGCTCGATGCTACCGGCTGCCCTGGTCAGGATGACCGTCGGGTAGGTTCTGTCTAGACCTTGAGGGTCCGGGGGGCCGGCACTACAGTCGGCACTCCGGCGCCGCGACGGGCGAGGACACGGAGGCGCAGGGGAGCGGTGATGGACGGATCGGATGGTGGGCGCAGCGACGGCGGATGCCGGCTCCGTCACTCCCCCGGTCGCTGTGCGACGAGGTCGAGGTGCTGCGGGACCGCACCCTCGAGGTGACCGAGCTGGCCGGCGGCCTGACCAACCGCAACTACAAGGTGGCCACGGCGGACGGGGCCTACGTGGTCCGGATCTCCGGTGGAGCCACCGGCGCGCTGGCCATCGACCGCGACGCACGAGTACCGCAACTCCGTCATCGCCGCCGAGTCCGGCGTCGGCGCGCCGGTGCACGCCTACGTGCCCGAGGAGTCGGCGCTGGTCATCGGCTACCTCGAGGGCCACACCTTCACCGACGACGACTTCGCCCGTCCCGGCGTGGTCGAACGGGTGGCGACCTCGTGCCGCCGGCTCCACGACGGCAGGCGTTTCGTCAACGACTTCGACATGTTCGACATCCAGCGCGGCTACCTGGCCATCGTCCGCGACACGGCTACCGGCTGCCCGCCGGCTACCTCGACTTCGCCGCCGACGTCGAGCGGATCCGGGGGGCCCTGGCCGTCCGGCGCGCGCCCACGGTGGCCTGCAACAACGACCTGCTGGCCGGCAACTTCATCGACGACGGCGACCGGATCCGGCTGATCGACTACGAGTACTCGGGCAACAACGACGCCTGTTTCGAACTCGGCAACATCTGGAGCGAGTGCCACCTCGACGACGACCAGCTCGAGCTCCTGGTCACCTCGTACTACGGGGGCCGTCTCGTCAACAAGGTCGCCCGGGCCCGGCTGTGGGGCCTCATGTCCCAGTACGGGTGGACGCTGTGGGCCTCGATCCAGGAGGCGACCAGCGACATCGACTTCGCCTTCTGGCCCTGGGGCCTGGAGAAGTACGAGCGGGCGGTGGCCACCTTCCGCGGACCCGTGCTCGACCGGCTGATCGCCGACGTCCAGCGGGACGACTGACCAACCACCACGAGCAAGGGACGGACGGACATGGCAACGGATTTCGGACTGCCGAGCCGGGCGCAGGTGGTCATCATCGGCGGGGGCATCGTGGGGACCAGCGTGGCCTACCACCTGACCCGGCTGGGCTGGACCGACGTGGTGCTGGTCGAACAGGGCCAGCTGTCGTCCGGCACCACCTGGCACGCCGCCGGCCTGCTCGGCCAGCTGCGGGCCACCGAGGGCGGCACCCGGCTGGTCCAGTACTCGGCCCAGCTCTACTCCGAGCTCGAGGAGCGAGACCGGCCTGGCCACCGGATTCAAGCGGTGCGGCGGGGTGACGGTGGCCCGCACCGAGGACCGGATGGTGCAGCTGCGGCGGACGGCGGCCACGGCCGAGGTCTACGACCTCGAGTGCGAGCTGATCACGCCGGCCAGGGCCAAGGAGCTCTACCCGGTGCTCGCCACCGAGGACCTGGTCGGGGCCATCTGGCTCCCCGGCGACGGGACGGCCAACCCGGTCGACGTGACCGCGTCGCTGGCCCGGGGTGCCCGCGACAAGGGGGCGAGGGTGTTCGAGCGCACCCGGGTGCTGGGGATCGCCCAGGAGCGGCGGTCGGGTGACCGGGGTGGTGACCGACCGGGGCCCGATCGAGGCCGAGGTGGTCGTGAACTGCGCCGGACAGTGGGCGAAGGCGGTCGGCGCACTGGCCGGGGTGAACGTCCCGCTGCACTCGGCCGAGCACTTCTACGTGGTGTCCGAGCAGATCGAGGGCGTGCACACCGACCTGCCCGATCCTGCGGGACCCCGACGGCTACACCTACTTCAAGGAGGAGGTGGGCGGGCTGGTGATCGGCGGCTTCGAGCCGGAGGCCAAGCCGTGGGTGGCTCCCGACCAGCTGCCCCACCCGTTCGAGTTCCAGCTCCTCGACGAGGACTGGGACCACTTCTCGATCCTCATGGAGAGCGCGCTGCTCCGCATCCCGGCGCTGCACCACACCGGCATCAAGCAGTTCTACAACGGCCCCGAGAGCTTCACCCCCGACAACCAGTTCATCATCGGCGAGGCCCCCGAGCTGCGGAACTTCTTCGTCGGTGCCGGATTCAACTCGGTGGGCATCGCCTCGGCCGGCGGGGCCGGACGGGCCCTGGCCGAGTGGATCGTCGAGGGCGAGCCGACCGTCGACCTGGTCGCCCAGGACATCCGCCGGTTCGCCCCGTTCAACGGCAACAACCAGTGGCTCCACGACCGGGTGGGCGAGATCCTCGGACTCCACTACGAGATCCCCTGGCCCAACCGGGAGCTGGTCACCGCCCGCCCCTTCCGGCGGTCGCCGGTGTACCACCTGCTCGAGGAGGCCGGCGCCCTGTTCGGGTCGAAGATGGGATGGGAGCGGGCCAACGTGTTCGCCCCGGCCGGCCGGGAGCCCGCGCTCGAGTACACCTGGGACAAGCCGAACTGGCTGCCCTGGTCGGTCGAGGAGCAGCGGCGGACGCGGTCGTCGGTCACCCTGTTCGACGAGACGTCCTTCGGCAAGCTCCACATCGTCCGGCCGCGACGCCGAGCCGGTGCTCCAGCGGCTGTGCACGGCCGACGTGGCCGTGCCGGTCGGCCGGTCGGTCTACACCGGCATGCTCAACCGCCGGGGTGGCTACGAGGCCGACGTGACGGTCACCCGGCTGGCCCACGACCGCTATCTGCTGGTGACCGGCTCGGCGTCGGTGCTGCGGGACCTGGCGTGGATCGAGCGCCACGTGGGCCCGGCGGAGCACGTGGCGGTGGTGGACGTGTCCTCGTCCTACGCCGTCTACGGGGTGATGGGCCCCGGGTCGAGGAGCCTCCTCCAGAAGCTCACCCGGTCGGACCTGTCCGACGCGGCGTTCCCCTTCGCCACCAGCCGGGAGATCGACCTCGGCCACTCGACGGTGCGGGCCACCCGGATCACCTACGTGGGCGAGCTCGGGTGGGAGCTCTACGTCCCGACCGAGTTCGCGGTGGGCGTCTACGAGGACCTGCTTCGAGGCCGGGGCGGACGTGCCGCTGACCGGGGCCGGCTACTACGCCATCAACTCGCTGCGCCTCGACAAGGGGTACCGGGCGTTCGGGGCCGACCTCACCCCCGACCACACTCCGGTGGAGGCCGGGCTGCGGTTCACCTGCAAGCTCGGCACCGACATCGACTTCATCGGTCGCGACGCGGTCGAGCGGGCGGTGGCCGAGGGCCCCCGACGCCGGCTGGTCTCGTTCCGGCTCGAGGACCCCGACCCCATGCTGTGGGGCGGCGAGCTCGTGCTCCGCGACGGCGAGGTGGCCGGCCAGGTCACCTCGGTGGCCTGGTCCGCCACCCTCGGCGCCTGCGTCGGGCTCGCCTACGTGTGGCGCCGGGACCGGGAGCCGGTCACCACCGAGTTCATCGGGACGGGGCGCTACGACGTGAACGTGGGCGGCCGCCTGTGTGCGGCGACGGTCGGGCTCAAGGCCCCCTACGACCCGGCGAACGAGCGCATCCGCTCGTGACCGTCCCGGTCCGGGCGGCTTGCCCCGGACCCCCGGGTCACCAGACTCGACGGCGTGACCGGCATCCCTCCCGACACGGACGGGCCGACCCCGACCGATCCCGGGGCCGCGGGCGTCCCGGTGCCGCGCCCTCGCCTGGCCCGGGCCCGGGCGGCCTTCACCCGTGGACTGCGCACCCTGCTGGCCCCGGACGGGCTGCCCACCGGGGCGTCCGCCGAGCTCGAAGCGGCGCTCGGGGACATCGGCCGCGAGGCGCTCACCGCCGGGCCCGGTCGCCTGCGGCGGGTGCGGGCCGAGGTGGCGGCCGCCCCGCCCCGCCTCCTCGACTGGATGTCGACCCAGGTGATCGAGCATCCGGCCGTGGTCTACGACGTGGCCGGCATCGAGGCACTGGCGTCCCGCCAGACGAAGTCCATCGCCACCGCGGTCGGCGCCCTGCAGCTGGCCCTGGTCGGGGCGGCGTCGGCCTCCACGCTCGAGGGTGGTCCCATCCTGGCCCTGGCCATCGACGGGGTGGTGGGTCAGGTGGCGGCCGTGGTCCACGGAGTGTGCGACTGGTACAACACGGGGTCCTACGTGGTCCGCCGGCTCGACCACCTCGGCCTCCGGGCCGACGTGGGGGAGATCCGCCGGCTGACCAACGCCGCGCTGATGTCGAAGGGGAAGGTGGTCGACGAGCGGATGCTGGCCCGCTCCACCGAGTTCCGGCTCATCCGGCGGTGGTCGGGCAACGGGCTGGTCGACGCGCTGCCCTTCGGGTCGTCGCTCGGCAAGGCGTCCGCCCGGGCCGCCGAGCGGATCGACGGCAGCGACCTCGCCCGTCTCCTGGCCGTGCTGCGGACCGAGGCGCTGCCCACCTAGGGGTGCGGCCGCGTGCCGTCCGGATCAGAGGACCTTGGCCAGGAACGACCGGGTGCGCTCGTGCTGCGGATTCGTCAGCACCTCGGTCGGGTCGCCCTGCTCGACCACCACGCCGCCGTCCATGAACACCACGGTGTCGCCGACCTCGCGGGCGAAGCCCATCTCGTGGGTGACGACGATCATGGTCATGCCCTCGGTGGCCAGGTCGCGCATGACGTCGAGCACGTCGCCGACCAGCTCGGGGTCGAGGGCCGACGTCGGCTCGTCGAACAGCATCAGTTTGGGGTCCATGGCCAGGGCCCGGGCGATGGCCACCCGCTGCTGCTGGCCACCGGACAGCTGGTTGGGGTAGCTGTCCACCTTGTCGGCCAGGCCCACCCGGGCCAGCAGGTCCCGGGCCCGGTCCTTGGATGCCCCGCTGGAGGCCCGCTTGACCCACACCGGCCCGGAGATGACGTTGTCGAGCACGCTCATGTGGGGGAAGAGGTTGAAGCGCTGGAAGACCATGCCGATCTCGGCCCGCTTGGCGCACACCTCCTTGTCCTTCAGCTCGTAGAGCTTGTCGCCGCTCTGGCGGTAGCCCACGAGGTCGCCGTCCACGGCCAGCTCGCCGCCGTCGATCTTCTCCAGGTGGTTGATGCAGCGCAGGAACGTGCTCTTGCCCGATCCCGACGGTCCGATGAGACACAGGACCTCCCCACGTCCGACGGTCAGGTCGATGCCCTTCAGCACCTCGAGGCGCCCGTAGGACTTGTGGACCTTGCGGGCCGCCACCATCGGGACGGCCGGCGACCCCGGAGCGGCGGCCGGTGTCGGGGGCTCAGTCATGGGGTGCCACCCAGGGGACCTCGGCCAGGGCCGGCTCGGGCTTGGCGCCGGACATGGCGCAGGCCCATGCGGAGCCGCTGGAGCGGCGTGGGGGGCAGCTGCCGCGGCCGAGCCCCGGGCGTAGTAGCGCTCGACGTAGTACTGCCCGACGGTCAGGATCGAGGTGAAGAACAGGTACCAGAGGCTGGCCACGAGCAGCAGGGGCACGACCTGGTAGGTGGTGGTGGCGATGTTCTGGGCTGGCCTGGAACAGGTCGGCCACGGCGATGGTGGACACCAGGATGTCGTCTTGAGCATCGAGATGGTCTCGTTGCCGGTCGGCGGGATGATGATGCGCATGGCCTGGGGCAGGACGATCCGGCGCATGGTCTGGAGCTTGCTCAGTCCGATCGACTGGGCCGCCTCGGTCTGGCCCTCGTCGACCGAGATGATGCCGGCCCGCACGATCTCGGCCATGTAGGCGCCCTCGTTGAAGCTGAGCCCGAGGGCGCCGGCCACGAAGGCGGTGATCAGTGTGTTCGAATTGAAGGTGAAGAGGGCCGTGCCGAACGGGACGCCCAGGTCGAGGTGCTGGTAGAGGTAGGCGATGCCGACGTACCAGAAGAAGAGCTGGACGAGGACCGGCGTGCCCCGGAAGAACCAGATGTAGAGCCAGGCCGCCCCCGACAGGAGCGGGCTGGGGGACAGGCGCATCACGGCCAGGACCACGCCGATGGTGATCGCCGGCGGCCATGGCGATGACCGTCAGCTCCAGCGTGACCACGACGCCCCGCAGGATCGGTGCGGCGAACAGGTAGTGGCCCACCACGCCCCACTGGAAGCGTCCCTCCCGCGTCCCCCCGCGGACCACATGGGAGAACAGCAGGGTGTTGACGAGCATCGCCAGCACCACCAGGATGATGCCGCCCGTCACCCACCGCCAGGGGTGGCGGACGGGGATCACCTTCAGCGTGGACGGGTCCCGGCCGGACCGCTCGTCAGCGACGGGCGGTGGCCGGGAGCGTCCGTCATGGGTCAGCCCGGTGGTCCGGAGGGGTCCTCAGCTGGTGGCGCCGTTGACCGTCGCCGTGGTGATCGCCCCGGCCTGCACGCCCCACTTGACCAGGATCTGGTGGTAGACGCCGTTGGAGATCAGCAGGTTCACGGCGGCGGCCACCGGTGCGGCCATGCCGTTCCCCTTGGGGAGGGCCAGACCGTAGGGGGCCACGCCGAGCGGGGGCCCGCTGTTCTGGAACACGCCGTTGGAGGTGGCCACGATGTAGGCGGCCACCGGCGAGTCGGCGAATCCGGCGTCGGCCCGGCCGCTGGAGACGGCCACGTTGGCCTCGGTCTGGGTGCTGAACGTGAGGACGGTGGCCTTGGGCTTGCCGGCGGCCACGCACTTGGCCGCCTGGGCCTTGGCGTCGGTCTCCTCGGTGGTGCCGCTCTCGACGGCGATCGAGTGGCCGCAGATGACGGTGATGTCGGTGAAGTTGAGGGTGCTTCCCGTCTTCACGTAGAACGACTCACCGGCGCTGAAGTAGTCCACGAAGTCGACCTTGGCCTGACGGACCTTGGTGTCGGTGAACGAGGAGGCGCCCATGCCGTACTTGCCGGAGGCGAGGCCCGGGATGATGGTGTCGAAGGTGGCGTTGACCATCTTGGCCTTGAGGCCGAGCGTCTGGGTGATGGCGTTCGACAGGTCGGCGTCCATGCCGACGATGGTCGAGCCGTCCGGGGCGATGAACTCGTTGGGCGGGTAGGTGGCGTCCATGGCCACGGTCAGGGTCCCGGCCGAGTGGATGCTGGCGGGCACGGTCGCCGCGATGGCCGAGTTGGCCGGCTGCGTCGGGATCACCGTGGTCGGGATCGGCGGCGCGGTCGTCGTGGTGGTCGACGCCGCGGTGGTGGTCGTGGTCGAGCTGCTCGAGTTGCTCGAGCAGGCCGAGGCCACGACGGCCAGGGTTCCGAGGGCCACGGCCGCTGCGGCCTTCTTCATTCCACGGGTCGGCGTGCGCACCGGTGAACCTCCAGGTAGTCAGGGTTGCGGGATCGAGTGGCCCAAGTGTGCCACGCCCGCCAGGACCGTGTGTACTCCACGTGACAGAGGATCGGATACGACGAGACCCGGTCCCTCGCGGGGACCGGGTCTCGTGGACGTCGTCGATGTCGGGCCTACGCCGTGACCGGCGTCCGGACCTCGTCGGCCGTCTCCGGTGGCGGGATGCCCGAGGAGCCGCCGGTCCCCGTTCGACCTCCCGGTAGTGCTGCCTCCAGATCAGCCGGTAGAGCCGGGTCCACCGGGGGATCGACCGCAGCCCCGGGATGAAGGGCAGCAGGGCCAGGAGGGCGGTCAGGACGATCATGATGGAGAACACCATGATGTCGGCGTTGTCCGAGCTGCCGATCGGGCCGACCTGGTACCAGAGGGTGTACAGCCACAGCCACGCCTGGCCGGGATACTGCCCGGTCTCGTTCATCATCCCCCACTGGTCACCGGACAGGTGCTGGGCGCTGCCCAGGTTGGCGAAGTAGTCGCCGTCGGCGATGAACAGGAGCGGCTTGGTGTAGTCGGTGCCGTAGAACTGCCGGGAGCTGAGCAGCGCACCGTCGAGGGCGCCGCTACGGGCCATGGCCGTCTCGGCGGCGATGATGGCGGCCACCGGGCCGTAGTCACCGGCGGGCACCACCAGCTTGCCGTTGACGAACTTGGCATCGGCGACCGCCTTCTCGTAGGCGGCGTTCCACGTGGCCTGCTGGTCCGGGCAGGCCGCCTTGTACTGCTCGACGGCGGCCTGCACCTGTGGCTGGTTCGGCAGGGTCGACAGTGGGCCGAGGACGTAGTCGTTGGCCGTGTCGATCGGGTGGTGCACGCCCAGCCACTTGGCCGGGTTGAGCGGGCCGAGCTTCCCGGCGGTGGTTCCGTTGAGGTTGTAGGGGGGACCGTAGGTCGCCGTCCCGCTCGAGCCGTCGAGCTCGGTGATCGCCGTCGTGGCGAACCCGACCGCGTCGGCGTTGGACCACGACTTGACCGTCACCGGCGTGTCGTCCGGTGAGCCGAACAGGACGGCCAGTCCGCCGACGAGGATGCAGACCACGACGAAGGCGATCAGGAACTCCTTGGCCAGGTCGTACGGCTCGTAGCGCCCGTGCCAGTCGACGGCGTCCCGGTCCACCTTGAACGTGCGGGCCTTCGTGGTGTGCGTGGCGGCGCTCATGCCTGCACCTCCGCTCCGCTCGCCGCCCCTACCCCGGCGTCACCACCGGGCGTCTCCCCCTTGGCCGGGAACGGCGTGACGACGCCCCGGAGCCGGACCATCAGGACGTGGATCCCGACGATGGCGACGATGCACAGGGGCAGCAGCACGATGTGCCACATGATCATCTGACCGAAGTTGGTCACGTTGAAGATGGCGCCGGCCCCGGTCGAGTTGATCCCGTCCTTGGCCTGCGTGCTGATCCACTGGGAGTCGAAGTTCTGCTGGCTCAGGTAGCCGGTGAACGCAGCGCCGACCGACACCAGGAACGAGACGACCCCGGTGATCCAGGTGGCCTTGCGCTTGCCCCGCCATGCGGCCATGAAGAACTTGCCCCACAGGTGGATGACCATGGCGAACATGAAGATCTCGACGGACCACAGGTGGAGCGAGTTGACGAACAGCCCGGTCGAGGAGACGTGCCACCAGTTCGGGCCGAAGATGGAGAGGACGAAGCCGGTGCCGATCACCACGACCAGCGCGGCGATGGTGGTCACCCCGAACACGTAGATCCAGGACGCCACGTAGGCGGGCTGGCGATCGGGGAGCAGCTTCTGGGGCGGCAGTGCGTCGACCGCCGCGGTGCGGATCTTGGCCGTCCACTGGTCGGCGTCCTCGGGGCGGCCGGCCGCCTTGTCCAGGTCCGACTGGTCGGGCCGTTCGGTCTTCGGGTCGACGATGGTCATCGCTCCCCTCCCTTGTGGCTCTTGAAGGGGATCAGGATCGCCGCGAAGAACACGATGACCATCAGGACGATGACCAACAGGTTCCCGTACGACATCTGGATGAATCCCCAGTGGACGTAGTTCCCCGGCTTGTTCAGATCGATCAGGCTTCCGAACAGGGCTCCGAGCACGATTGCAGCGCTTGACATGACCAAACCTCCTGGATGGAGAGTACGAAGGTCCGCAGGTCGCCCACAGGGCCGAAAGTCCCTTGCCGGAGGATCCGTCCGCCGGAGCCGGCGCTTCGACATGATGCAGGACATCGCCCGAGGTGATGCAGCGGGCCCGCGGGCGTGATACTGCCGGTGGATAGGTTGGGCGGGTGACCCACCCAGGACCGCAGGCACTCGGCAGGAGCGTGGTGGTCCGTCCCGGAGGACGGCCGCCGACGGGCTGGGCGGACGCCCCCCGGATCGTCGTCGACGCGGGCGCCCTCGAGGTCCCCGCTCCGGTGGTGGAGGCCCTGCACGCGGCATGGTCGGCGCGCCGACCCGTGGTCATCGAACTCGCCGTCGCCCCGGAGGACCTGCGTGCCCCCGAACGCTATGTCGGACCGGTGTACGCGCTGACCCCCCGCTTCACGTTCTGGCGCGAGCGGCTCCAGTTCCTGGTCTGGGCCAACGCCTACGACGCCCGGGACGGGGAGCCCGTGTGGTGGCACGGGCGCAAGCTGGCCCGTCGCCTGGCCGACGAGGGGGTGGACGAGGACGGGCCCGCCGATGTGCTCCGTCCCGACGGCACCGCGCCTGTGGGTCGACGGTGGCCCACCCGACCCGCCGGACCCGGGTGACGGGATCGGCGTGGTCCACCGTTGGACGGCCGAGGCCGGGCGCCTCACCCCGTCGACCCGCCGCGCGCCCGAGGCCGACCTGGCCCCCGACCAGTTGGCCGCGGTCGACCACGCCGCCGGCCCGGCCCGGGTGATCGCCCCGGCCGGGTCCGGAAAGACCCGGGTGCTGACGGAGCGGCTCCGCCTCCTGGTCCGTCGGGGCACCTACCCCGGCACCGTCACCGCACTGGCCTACAACACCCGGGCCGCCGAGGAGATGCGGGAGCGGACCGGCGACGTCCTGGGTCCCGACGGACCCCACGTCCGCACCCTCAACAGCCTGGCGCTGTGGGTCTGCAACGCCTTCGGTCCGGCCGGTCCGGTCCGGGTGGTCGACGAGATGGGTGTCCGGGACCTGGTCGGTGAGCTGTTCGAGGTCAAGCGCCAGGCCAACACCGACACCACCGCTCCGTTCCTGGCCGCGCTGTCCCTGATCCGACTCGGCCTGGTGTCGCCGACCGCGGCCGAGGAGGCCTACCCCGACGCCTCGGGAATCGCCGACGGGTTCGACGGGTACCGGGCCACCCTGGCCGAGCGGGGCCTGGTCGACTTCGACGAGCAGATCTACCGGGCCATCGAGCTCCTGGCCGCCGACCCGGGGGCCAGGGCCGCCGCACAGGTCCGGTGCCGGCGGATGCTGGTCGACGAGTTCCAGGACCTGACCCCGGCCCACCTCCTGCTCATCCGCCTGCTGGTGGCCCCGGGCTACGACTGCTTCGGGGTCGGCGACGACGACCAGGTCATCTACGGCTACTCGGGGGCGACGCCGGAGTTCCTCATCGACTTCGCCGACTACTTCCCCGGGGCGGCCGACCATCCGCTCGAGGTGAACTACCGGTGCCCGCCGGCCGTGGTCGACGCCGCCCGCCACCTGCTCTCCTACAACCACGAGCGGGTGGCCAAGACGATCCGCAGCCCAGAGGGCCGTGGCCGACCCGGAGCCGATGGCGAGCGGGCCCCTGGCCGGGGCGGGACCGGTGGTGCTCGAGCGGGCGCCCGCCGACGCCCTCGCCGGCGTGGCCGTCGACGTCGTCCGAGGCCTGGCGGGCCGCGGGGGTCGACCTGCCCGACATCGCCGTGCTGGCCCGGGTCAACTCGGCGCTCCTGCCGGTCCAGGTGGCCTGTCTCGAGTCCGACGTGCCGTGCACCACACCCCTGACCACCCAGGTGCTGGCCCGGACCGGGATACGCACCGCCTTCGCCTACCTGCGGATCGGCACCGACCCCGGCGCCATCCGACGCGAGGACGTGCGCGACACCATCCGGCGGCCGTCCCGCGGCATCGCGCCCATGGTCGTCGACATGATCACCAAGCAGCGCACCACCTCGATCGCCGACCTGCGGCGCCTGGCGTCCCGCCTGTCGGGCCGGGACGTGCCCAAGATCCAGGCCTATGCCGACGATCTCGAGGTGGTGGCCGAGGCGGCCGCCCGTTCGACGGCGGACGCCCTCCGGGCCATCCGCCAGGGGATCGGCCTCGACGCCACCCTCGACACCCTCGACGCCTCCCGTGCCGGCGCCGACCGCTCCACCCACGCCGACGACCTGGCCGCGCTGGAATCGGTGGCCGCGTTCCATCCGGACGCCGCCACCTTCGCCCACTGGCTGCGGGAGGTCCTGAGCCGTCCGGCGGCCACGGGCCCGGGGGTCGAGCTGTCGACCATCCACCGGATCAAGGGCAAGGAGTGGGGCCACGTCCTGATCTTCGGGGCATCGGCCGGCCTGTTCCCCCACCGGCTGAGCGACGACGTCGAGGGCGAGCGGCGGGTGTTCCACGTGGCGCTCACCCGGGCCGGGACCCAGGCCGTCATCCTGGCCGACCGCGATGCCCCCTCGGTGTTCCTGGCCGAGCTCGACGGCACGGCCCCCCACACCGGCACCGCCGGCGCCCGGCTCGGGACGACCGGCACCCGGGGCCCGGGCCGACCGGCGCCGACCGGCGGCCCCCGTGTCCGCGGGGCCCGTCGCCCGGCTCGGGCGGACCGGGGGAGGTGGCGCTGCGGGCGTGGCGCACGTCCGTGGCCCGCAAGGACGGCGTCCCCGCCTATGTGGTGCTCAACGACAAGGAGCTGATCGGGATCGCCGAACGCAATCCGACGACCCTGCGGGAGCTGGGGGAGTGCCGGGGCATGGGTCCCATCCGGCTGGAGCGCTGGGGCGACGAGATCCTGGGCGTGCTCGGAGGAGCGGGCGAGGTCCGCCGACGCCCCGTGAGCCGGGCGGGCGCCGGGAACCCCGCCTACTGTGGCCCCGTCGCCCAGCACCCGGAGGATACCCCATGGAACTCGGCATCCACTTCGCCAACTTCACCCTTCCCGGCGGGCCCGAACGCCATCGGGCCGATCCTGTCGGACACGGCCCGGGCGGCCGAGGACGGGGGCTGCGCGTCGTTCACCCTGATGGACCACTACTTCCAGATGGAGGAGTTCGCCGACCGTCACGAGCCGATGCTGGAGGGCTACACCGCGCTCGGGTTCCTGGCCGGTCGGACCGAGCGGATGACCCTCGGGCTCCTGGTGACCGGAGTCACCTACCGCCACCCGGGCCTGCTGGCCAAGATCATCGCCACCCTCGACGTCGTGTCGGGCGGGCGGGCCCAACTCGGGATCGGTGCCGCCTGGTACGAGCGCGAGCACCTCGGCCTCGGCGTCCCCTTCCCCCCGCTGTCCGAACGGTTCGAACGGCTGGAGGAGACCCTCCAGATCTGCCACCAGATGTGGAGCGACGACGAGGGTCCCTTCGACGGGAACCCACTACCAGCTGCAGGAGACGATCTGCTCGCCCCGGCCCGTGCAGCGCCCCCGGCCCCGGATCCTCGTGGGAGGCAGCGGCGAGCAGAAGACGCTGCGGCTCGTCGCCCGCTACGCCGACGCCTGCAACCTGTTCGCCGCGGAGCCGGCCGAGGTGGCCCACAAGCTGGAGGTGCTCGACCGGCACTGCGCCGACGAGCAGCGCGACCCGGCCGCCATCACCCGCACCATCCTGGCCATGTCCGATCCGCTGGCCGACGTCGACGGGTTCCTCACCTCGATGGAGGAGTACGCCGCACTCGGCATCCAGATGGTCGACGTGATGCCGTTGGTCGAGGACCCCGTTGCCTTCGTCAGCCGGTTGGGCGACGAGGTCGTGCCCCGTCTGGCCGAGTCGGGGGCTGATCCCCGGGTCGGTCGTGTCCGGACCGGGCGCCGGTCGGGGGGTGGTGGTGGCGATGAACTCCAGGATGTGTGCCGCCACGGCCCCCGGGTCCTCGGCCTGGGGGAAGTGCCCGAGCCCGGGCAGCACCTCGAGGGTGCTGTGGGGGATGGCGTCCGCGGCGCGATGGGCATGGTCCACCGGGATGATGCGGTCCCGTGCTCCCCACAGGATCAGCACGGGCAGCCCCTCGGTCAGGTGGAGCCGGCCGTGGGCGGTCACCGACTGGCCGCCGGGGTCGATGACGGCCCGGACGGTGCGGACGAAGGCCTTCCGGGTGGTGGCGTCGGTCAGCGAGCGGTAGGCCGACCAGACCTCGGCGGCGGCCGGCCGGGAGATGCCGCGACGCCGCAGGAGCCCGGCGACCGAGTCGCCCAGGCCGGCCACGAACGACGGGAAGAGGATCGGCATCACGAACTCGGCGCCCGGGACGGCGACCAGGCGCAGGATCCAGTTGACCTCCCGGCCCAGTCCCCCCGAGTCGATGAGGACCACCCGCTCGCACCGCTCGGGGAACTGGTAGGCGAACTGCAGGGCGACGCCCCCGCCGAACGACTGTCCCACCACCGTGACCCGGTCGATCCCGAGCGCGTCGAGGAGATCCCGCGTCCAGTTGGCGAAGCTGCCCAGCGAGTAGTCGCCGAGCGGCTTGTCCGAGGCGCCGTGCCCGATGAAGTCGGGCGCCACCACCGTGCAGGTCGGCGCGAGGCGGTCCATCACCGGCTCCCAGGTGGCGGAGCTCCCGGCGATCCCGTGGAGCAGCAGGACGACGGGTCCGGCGCCCGACCGGCGGAAGACGATCCGCTGGCCGTGGATGGTGACGGACTCGGTCGACCATGCGCCCGACCCGGGCGTCCACGTGGTCACCGCCCCCGGTCGGACAGCGCGGTGCCCAACTAGGCGCCCGCCGCCTTCTTCGCCGGCGCCTTCCTGGCAGGTGCCTTCTTCGCCGGCGCCTTCTTGGCAGGTGCCTTTCGGGCCGCGGCCTTCTTGGCCGGAGCCTTCCGGGCGGCCGTCTTCCTGGCTGCAACGCGGCGGCCTCGGTCGCTTGGTGGCGTCGCGCCCGGCCTTGGCGGCCCGGTCGGCCTGCTCGTTGACGGCCCGCATGACGTCGCCGATCATCTTGCGCTGGCTCTTCAGTACCCGTTCGGCCACATCGAACACGTCGTCGACCATCCGCTCGAGGTCGCGCGACACCGGGGGCACCAACCGGTCGGCCTCACGGGTGAACCCCTTGGCCAGCTGGTGGCTCGCCTGCAGCAGTTCGGTCTGGGCGCGCTCGATGGCCCGCTCGATGCGGACCCTGGCATCTCTGGACTCGGCCATGTGCATCGTCTCCTCATGTCGTGTCGAGCCGGCACGTCCGCCGGCCCGCTACGAGCAATGGTGGACCTCGGATCGACTCGTGACGAGGGCAGAAGGTCCCGATCCTCCCCCATGGCCCGGGTCGCGCCCGTCAGGCGGTGGACGGGGTGAAGCGCAGGGGGAGCCGGGCCGGTCCCCAGATGCCGAAGGTGGTCGGCTTCCACTCGACGGGCCCGTCGGTGGCGAGTCCCGGCAGCCGCGTCGGACAGCAGGACCAGGGCCTCCTGCAGCTCGGCCCGGGCCAGGGCGGCGCCCATGCAGTGGTGGATGCCCGATCCGAAGGTCATCTGCTGGGTCCGCCGCTCCCGGGTGATGTCGAAGGTGTCGGGCGCCTCCCACTTGTCGGGGTCCCGGTTGGCGCCGGCCAGCGAGACGAACACCAGTGTCCCCTTCGGGAACAGCACGTCGCGGAAGACGACGTCCTCGGGTGCGAAGCGGACCGTGCCCCGGACGGCGCCGAGGTAGCGCATGCGTCTCCTCGACCGCCCGCGGCGCCAGGTCGGGCCGCTCGGCCAGCAGGGCCCACTGGTCGGGGTACTCGGCGAAGAGGGCCAGCGCGCAGGCCAGCTGGTTGCGGGTGGTGTCGGTGCCGGCCATGAGCACGGCCACGGCCAGCGAGACCAGCTCCTCGGTGGACAGGCGGTCGCCCTCCTCCTCGATGGCGATGAGGACGCTGAGGAGGTCGTCGCCGGGAGCCGACCCGGCGCTCGGCGATGAGGTCGGCCAGGTAGGCCTCCAGGGCGGCGTTGGCCGCCTCGATGCGGGGCAGGTCCTCGGCCAGGTTCTGGTTGAAGATCCGGAAGATGTCGGTGGCCCAGGCCGAGAACTGCCGCCAGTCCTCCTTGGGCGCGCCGAGGAGTTCGCAGATGATCGGGATCGGATAGGGCTCGCACAGGTCGACCACCAGCTCGCACCGGCCCGATCGGGGCGAAGGCGTCGACCAGACCGCCGACCACCTCGCGCATGAAGGGCCGGAGCCGGTCGGCGGCGGCCGGGGTGAAGGCGGGGGCCACCAGGCGGCGGAGGCGGGCGTGGTCCTCGCCCTCCATCGACAGGATGGACTGGCGGCGCGGGTCCTCGGTCGTCGTCGGGCTCCATGCCGTTCATCTGGCGGAGCAGCGACAGGGCGTTGTGGAACCGCCGGTCCCGCAGGAGGGACACGCAGTCCTCCTGGCGGCTCAGGGAGAATCCGAGCGGGGTCCGGGCCAGCCAGTGGCGGCTGCGGGCCTCGGCGATGGCGGCCAGCGCCTCGTCCCGCCCCATGCCGACGGTGTCGACGTTGGGCAGGTCGAGCTCGTACACGGACGTCACCATCGGGCACACTCCCGTCGCGGAAGGAACCCGGCCAAGTTATCCCGGGTGGCCGGGTGGCCGGTCGATCGCTAGGGTGCCGGCGCATGGACGCCCTCGCCGCCGCACCGGGCCATCCAGTGCCCCGCTCAGCGATCTGGGCTCGGCCTTCTACTGGTCACCGCAGGCCGCCGCCCGGGCCGGAGGCCATCGGCCTCGACGTCTTCGGCCTCTACGCCGGCGGGCGGGGCGGGGTGCTGGGCGATCGCACCCCCGAGGAGGTGGACGAGGAGTTCTTCTTCTTCAAACCGGGGTGATCGCCCTGATGGTGGCGGCCGCCCGGGCCCAGGCCGCCCCCGAGGACATCCTGGCCGCCCACCTCGGTGCGGTCGACGACTATGCGCCGGGCCACGTTCGGCGGCGTCGATCCGGCGACGTCGGCGGATTCGCCGCCGCGGCGGTGCGGTGATCGACGCCTGCCCACCGGATCGTGGCCACTGGTCGACGGCTACCGGTCGGCGGGCCCCCCGACGACCGGGGCGGCGCGCCTACCGACGGCCGTCATCCTCCGCGAGCTGCGCGGCGGGGTCCACCTCGACGCCGTCGTGGCCTGCGGGCTCAGCGCCGCCGTGGCCTGCCAGTTCGACCGGGGGGACGACTACTACGCCCTGCACGGGTTCGGCGACGACGACCGGGTGCCCGAGACGCCCGGGATCCTGGCCGCCCGGGTGTCGGCCGAGGAGGCCACCGACGTGGCCATGGCCGAGTTGCTCGCCGTGCTCGACGACGGCCAGCGGGTGGCCCTGGTCACCGGGGCGACGACGCTGCTGGCCGCCACGGACGACCCGGTGCGGTGGGCTAGCTCCGGTCGTGGTCCGGTCGCCCACCGGTCCCGGGGAAGGCCACGAACCGGTCGGCGGTGGGCTCGGCTTCGCCCGCCCAGCGGTAGGCCACCAGGGACCCCTCGGGTCGTACGGCGCTGTAGTCGACGCACACGGCGTGCCGGGCCGCCGGCTCGCGGGACCCCCAGGAACCAGTAGTGGCCGAAGAACACCGGGCACCGGGTCGGTGTAGCGGAAATCGTCGGCATGGTCGGAGGCCCGGTCGGGCAGTCCCGGGGTGCGGGCCGCCGTCGAGCGTCCGGGATCCACCGGGGATGATGGCCAGCTCCCGCAGCGACGCCGCCGTGCTCGTCCCACCACCGGACCCGCGCCGCCCACCGCGGCGCGTCCTCGGGGTCGAGGAAGGCCAGGTCTTCGGGCAGACGGACCTCGGGACCCTTCAGCACCACCTCGACGGCATCGAAGGCCTCCGAGTACCGGGTGTTGGCCTCGACGATGAACTCGTCGGTGACCGGCACCCCGGGCGACGACCCACTTGTCGAGGACGGCCAGCGAGGCGGGGTGCCAGCAGGCGTGGGCGATGCGCAGGCCGCCGAGGTCGAGGGACAGGGGCAGGGTGCGGAACCACGCGACCGTGGAGAGGTGACGGGGCGACCCCTCGCCGACCTGGGCGAGGAACCGCGCGTGGTGACGCCGGTTGTGGGCGCCCCGGGGCCCCCGGTGGGTGCGCATGTAGTCGCCCGGGCGGTCGGGGTGCGGCGTCACCCAGGAGATGGCGTTGAACTCGTGGTTGCCCATCACCACGCGGGCCGACCCGGCCTCGTCCATGGCCCGGACCAGGTCCACGACCCGGACCTGGTCGTCGCCCCGATCGATCAGGTCGCCGACGAAGACGGCCTGGTGCCCGTCGAGGCGGTAGGCACCGTCCACCTCCTCGTACCCGAGCACCCGCAGGAGCCCCTCGAGCTTGTCGGCGGACCCGTGGACGTCGCCGATGATGTCGTAGGCGGTCATCCGTGCGGCCTCCTCTCGTGGTCGGTCCGGGACCCCGGGCGCGTGGGCCCAGCATCCGTGGCGTGGGGGGATCGGGAACGGTGGCCGGCTGTCGGCCCGGCCGGCGATCGGCAACCCAGTCTACGGGCGGGCTGCGACGTGCGGACCGGCGCGGCCCGGTCGCCGGTCGAGGGCCGACCGCTCCCGAGCGGTCCCCACCCCTCACCGGGTACCGGCACGACGACGTGCCCGGTCATGGGAGCGAACGTCAGCGGATGAGGCCGAGGCCCTCCTGGCAGTGGGGGCCGCCCCAGTGCTCCACGATGCGGCCGTCCCGCATCCGGAGGATGGCGGTCCCGTTGATGGTGACCGCTTCGCCCGAAGGCGGGACGTCGTAGAAGGCCGTACCGGTGTGGTGCCCGCGGACCGTCCAATTCGACACGATGAGGTCGTCCGACTCGATGATCAGATTGACCGTGAACGCCATGTCGGGGAAGGCGGCCCGGGCCGCCTCCCACCACTTCTGCTCCTCGCCACGCACGTCCTCGCCCACCCGGTCCGGGGTCACCCGCTCGGTCACGTGGCTGTGGAACTCGGGGGCCCAGAAGCCGTAGACGGCCTCGGTGTCGCCCCGCTCCATGGCGGCGCTGTACTCGGCCAGGATCCGCAGGTTGTCCGACATGGTGCCGTCCTCCTCGTGTGCTCCAGCGCACCACTAGCCAGCGCCGGCGGCGCGGGGTCGGGCCGCCGGCCGGCCGGGGTCAGGTGGTGAGCTCCTCGACGTACTCGTCGGACGAGGCGAGCTCCTCGAACTCCTGGGTCACGACCCGGTCGTGCTCGGCGGCGTCCCGGATGGCCGACTTCCGCCTCCAGCGGCCGACCAGCAGGAAGATGGTCGGCAGGAACAGCACCTCGCCCGCCACGCACACGTACCACCAGCGCTGCCACTCCGCGGGCGCCGCTCTCCTGGCGGCCAGGACGTCGCGACCGTGGGTGGACAGGAAGGCGCGGTCGGCCGCGGGGATCTTCGACGCCGCGATCAGGTCTGCCGTGGCGGTGGCGAACGGGACGTCCGCACCCCTGGCGATCTGGCCCACCGCGGCGATCTGCGCCTTGCGGTCCGACGGGTCCGCCTGGAGCGCGGCCAGTGTGGCCGGCTGCACCAGCTTGAGCGTGGCGATCTGGTCCGAGTACTTGGCCTGCAGCACCGAGGCGTGGGGCCCGTAGTCGGCGACCGGGGTGGCCGAGGGGACCACGAACGGCACGACCAGGAAGGAGATGGCGGCCACGATGCGCAGGATCCAGCCCCAGATGGCGAGACCGGTGGCCACGAGCGCCGGGTTCCGGCTCTCGAGGGTCTCGGTGTACGCCGCCATCCACGGGGCGTAGGCGATGCCACGAGCCGCCGACATCAGCATGATGACGACCACGAACGTGTCGTAGGAGGTGTGGGGGTGGGTCGCCAGCGAGGCGAAGACGAGGCCCATGGCCGACGGCCGAGACCCCGCCGAAGAGCATGAAGGGCTTCCGCACCTTCATGCGGTCGGACGCCACTCCGACCAGGACCACGGCGACGGCGTCCGCCGACCAGAACCAGTTGCCGAGCCCGTTGGCCTCGGACTGGGAGAACCCGAACACCGAGACGAAGTAGATGACGAAGAATCCGACGGCGGCGAGGTACATGAGGAGGAACAGGCTCACGCCGAGCGCGGGGACGAGGGTGTTGAACCCGGCCATCTGGCGGAACGGGCGCTTGAGGGCGTCCTCCACGTTCATCCCCCGTGCCCGGACCTCGGCGAGGACCCGCTCGCGCAGCGACGTCATGATCTGGTCGCGGATCGACGGGGCCAGCTCGCGGAGGAACAGGAGGGCGAGCACGAACACGGCCAGGCCGACCGCTCCGGCGATCCGGAACTGGTCCTGCCACTCGGGGAGGTGGTCGAGCGTGTTCGAGGCGACGAGTGACACGGCCAGGCTGCCGAGCACGGGTCCGAGGGTCCAGAAGCCCATGGCGGCCCCCCGACGCTGCTGGGGGGAGAAGTCGCGGACCAGTGCCGGGGTGGCCACCAGCACCATCCCCTCGAAGAACCCGACCACCGCCACGGCCGCGCCGAAGCTCCACTTGGTCGTGGTGTTGGGGATCCCGAAGCACGTCACCAGCCCGACCATCAGGAGCCCGACGACGACCATGTTGGCCCGGCCGATCCGGTCGGCCACCGACGCGATCAGCGAGGCGACGGCGCCCGACACGCTGCTCACGACCACGACGGTCAGGTAGAAGCGGAACGACATCTCGTAGTGGGTGAGGATCGAGGCCGACACCGCTCCGGACACGTACTGCTGGTAGTACATGACGACGCTGCTCAGGACGACGAGGAGCAGGAGCAGGTAGCGAGCCCGGGTCGGGGGGTAGTGATCGAGCTCGCGGTGCCACAGCCGTCGGATGCCGGTTGCGGACACGTCGGTCGGCTCCGACGTGGTCGTCGGTGGTGACCCGGCGCCGGTCACGCGAATGCGGCGATCAGTACCGAGGTGGAGCGCAGCAGCTCGGCGCGCAGATCGGTCGGGTCCCCCGACTGGACCACCCAGTCGAAGATGACCCCCATTCCGAGGCGGACGGCGGTGGTGGCGGCGAACACGGGGTCCACGTCGGCACGCAGTTCGCCGTCCTCGACCGCCTCGCGGAAGGCCCGCTCGAGCTCGACCTGGCGTCGGTGGAACAGCGGCGGCTCGGACCCGGCGGCCACCAGGGCGCCCGATGCCAGGAGGGCGCGGAGCAGGTCACGCTCGTGGTCGAGGATGTCGGCGAACAGCTCGACGATGGCGGTGGCGCGGAACAGGCCGCGCGTCGTGAGGGCCGCCATCCCGGTGTCGAACCGCTGGACAGCCGTTTCCATGAGGGCGGCGATCACCTCGTCGCGCCCCCCGACCAGGGCGTACACCGTCGGCACGCTGACCGACGAATGCTCGGCCAGGGACCGCATGGTGAGCGCCTGGACTCCGTCGCGGGCGATGAGGTCGTGGGCGGCCAGGAGGATCTGCTGGCGCCGTCGGCGCTTGTTCGCGGTCCGGAGATCTTGCACGGGTGCAGGTTATTGCACGCGTGCGATGTTTGCCGGGAGTCCGGTGGCGGGGTGGCCCGAGGCGGTACGGAGCACCGTCCGCTCCACCGGGGGTCCCCATGCTGCCCGGTCACCGTCGGGGGGCGTCGCCGTGTGCGTCCCGCCTCCGGTCCCGGTTCATCCGATGCTCGCATTCCGGCAACCCTCCCGAAACGAAGGAGCCGTACCGTGGCTCAACCCAGCGCACGAGGTCGTGCCCGGTGCGGTCGGCGGGGCCGGACCGGGGCGACCGAGTGCGTCTGGTCCACCATCGGTGGACGGGATCGGAGACGGCACGAGAGGTCCGAGGCATGGCTTCCGACAGGCAGGATGAGGGCGTCGGGGCCGACGCCCTGTGGCCCGAGGGTGGAGTCGAGCTGTTACTCGACGAGCTGGAGCCGACCGGATCCCACGTCCCGGCCGCTCCGCATGTGATCGTGCTGTTCGGCGCCACCGGCGACCTGGCCAAGCGCAAGCTGCTCCCCGGCCTGTTCCACCTGTCCCGGGCCGGGATGCTGCCCGACTGCCGCATCGTGGCCACGTCGCTCGAGCTCCTCGACGACGGTGAGTACCACGGCATCGCCCGCACCGCCTGTGACGAGTTCGCCCGTGGCGGGGTGACCGACGACCACTGGGGAATCTTCCAGGAGCGCCTGGTCTACGTGCCCGGCGAGCACGGGGTGACCGGCCTGGCCGAGGCCGTCCGCCGCCTCGAGGCCACGTTCGACGTCGAGCCGAGGCGGCTCCACTACCTGAGCATCCCGCCGTCCACGCCGCCGACTCCGTCGTCCGCACGCTGGGAGAGGCCGGCCTCACCGACCGGTCCCGGATCATCATGGAGAAGCCCTTCGGCACCGACCTGCCCAGCGCCAGGCGTCTCAACTCCCTGGTCCGGGAGGTCTTCGACGACGACCAGGTCTTCCGCATCGACCACTTCCTCGGCAAGGAGGCGGCGCAGAACATCCTGGCCTTCCGGTTCGCCAACGGGCTCTTCGAGCCGATCTGGAACCGCCAGCACATCGACCACGTCCAGATCGACGTGCCCGAGACCCTGGGCGTCGAGTCCCGGGCCGCCTTCTACGAGCAGACCGGTGCCTACCGCGACATGGTGGTCACCCACCTCCTCCAGGTCCTGGCCTTCGTGGCCATGGAGCCCCCGACCGAGCTCGAGCCCCGGTCGATCAACGAGGAGAAGAACAAGGTCTTCCGCTCGCTGCGCCCCATCGACCCCGCCAACGTGGTGCGGGGCCAGTACGAGGGGTACACCCACGCCGAGGGGGTGGCGCCCGACTCCGACACCGAGACCTTCATCGCCCTGAGGTGCGAGATCGACAACTGGCGGTGGGCCGGCGTGCCCTTCTACCTGCGCACCGGCAAGCACCTGGCCGAAGGGGCCCGGATCGTCTCGATCGCCTTCCGGGAGCCGCCGAAGTCGATGTTCCCGGCCGGCTCGGGAGTGGGCAGCCAGGGTCCCGACCACCTCACCTTCGACCTCGCCGACGCGTCCAAGCTGTCGCTGTCCTTCTACGGCAAGCGTCCGGGGCCCGGCATGCGGCTCGACAAGCTCAGCCTCCAGTTCGCCCTGCACGAGACGGAGGAGTCCGACAACGTCCTCGAGGCCTACGAGCGGCTGATCCACGACTCGATGAGCGGCGACCAGACGCTGTTCACCAACGCGGAGGGGATCGAGCGCCTGTGGGAGGTCTCCCAACCCCTCCTCGACGACCCGCCGGAGGTACAGCTCTACCGGGTCGGGTCGTGGGGCCCACCCGCCATGCGCGACCTCATCGCTCCCCGCTCGTGGCGCCTGCCGTTCGAGCGCGGATGGCGTCAGAAGAAGTGAGCGGCGCGGTCCGGAGATCCCGTCCGCCGGAGCGGGCGCGTGCCTGACGGGAGTTGGGCGAGTGACGGCCACGTGATCGTGTGCGGCCTCCACGGCGTGGGGCTGCGCACGGTCGAACAGCTCCACCAGAGCCGGGTGCGGGTGGTGGTGGTCGACGACGCCCCCGACCCGCGCATGGCCCAGATCGTCGAGAGTTGGGGCGTCACCCTCGTCCGCCGGAGCGCCCGGATCGGTGACGGCCTGGCCGGGGCAGGCCTCGAGCGCGCCCAGGCCGTCATCTGCGTCGAGTCCGACGAGCTCGCCACCCTGGAGATCGCCATGCGGGTCCGCGAGGCCCGTCCCTACGTCCGCCTGGTGGTGCTCCTGGCCAATCCCTCGGTCGGGCGGGCACTCGAACGGGTGCTCGGGAACGGCATCATCCTCGACCCGGCCGCCCTGGCCGCGCCGTCGTTCGTGGAGGTGTGCCTGCGCCGACCGTCCCACCGGATCGAGCTGGGGAGCGTGCAGTTCGCCGTGGCCGAGGTGGCGGTGGGAGAGGACGAGACCGCGGGCCGGACGTTCCGCAGCCGCTTCGGGCACCTGGCCCCGGTGGCGGTCGTCCCGGTCGACGGCGGGGACATCGTGTGCTGTCCCGGGCGCGACCACCCCGTCGGGCTCGGGGACCGGGTGGCGGTGCTGGCCACCCCGGCCGAGCTCGACCGGGCCGGGATCGACCTGGCGGGGTCGGCCCGCCTTCCCGGCTCCACCATCCCGCTGTCCGAGCGCGCCCGCCGGCGCCTGTCGGCCCTCCGCGAGTCGCACGCCTGGGGGCTGACGGTGGTGGGGGCGGTCCTGCTGGTCCTGCTGGCGGTGGCCACCGTGGTCATCCGACTCGCCTACGTCGTCCCGGGGTCGCACACCCACCTGAGCGTGCTGCAGTCCGTCTACTTCACCGTCGAGACGGTGGCGACCGTCGGATACGGCGACCTCAACTTCTCCGGGCAGGACTCCTGGTTCGTGGTGTTCGGGATCGTGCTGATCGTCCTCGGCGTGCTGCTGGTGTCGACCGTCTTCGCCCTGTTCACCAACTTCCTGGTCAGTCGCCGGATCGACCAGTCGCTCGGGCGGGGCAAGGTGCCCGGCATGACCGGGCACGTCGTGGTGGTGGGGCTCGGGTCGGTGGGCATCCGGGTGGTGGAGGGCCTGGTGGCCGAGGGGCGCAGGGTGGTGGTCGTCGAGCGGGATGCCGCCAACCGGTATCTCGACCGGGCCCGGGCGCTCGACGTGCCGGTGGTCATCGCCGACGCCACCCTGCGCCAGACCCACGCCTCGGTCAACCTGGGCGACGCCTCGGCGGTGGCCATCCTCACCAGCGCCGACCTGACCAACATCGAGACCGGTCTGGCCGTGCGGGAGTCGCTGGCCGAGCGATGGGAGTTCGTCCCGGTGGTGCTGCGCGTGTTCGACCGCGACCTGGCCCGGATGATGGAGCGCAGCTTCGGGTTCCGCCACGTGCGGTCCACGTCGGCCCTGGCCGCCCCCTGGTTCGTCGGTGCCGCCCTGGGACTCGACGTGCTCGAGACCTTCTTCGTCGACCAGCAGCCGTTCCTGGTCGGACGGTTGACCATCGCCTCCGGCGGCGGGCTCCAGGGACTGGCCATGCAGGACCTGTCGGCCCGGACGCGGGTGGTGGCGCTCCGCCGATCGTCGGCCGCCGGCCGGCTGGAGCACCCGCCCCGGCGGGGTACCCGGTTCGAGGGGGGTGACGAGGCGTACCTGCTCGGCCCGTACGACGAACTGCTCGACGTGCTCCGGCGCGACCAGCGACCCGGGGTCGCATGACCGGGAGCCCGGAGAGATTTCGTCGGAACCCCTTTCCAGGGCGTGACGCGGGGCTTTGGCATACGATGATCGAACGAGGGGCATCGACAGCCGACTCTCCGACTGACCGCGTCCGCCTGCCGGAGCGGCGGAGCGAACAGGGGGAACCGTGATCCGCAAACTCGTGACCGCCGGCGTCGCCGCACTGGCGATGTCGGCCGGCCTCGCCGGATTCGGCGGGGTGGCCGGGGCCGCGTCGACACCGGTGGCGCTCGACCTCGACCAGTCGCAGGCGTTCTCCATCCTCGGGCACTCCTGCGGGGGAATCCAGGAGACGGTGTACGCCAACGGGTTCGACCCGACGTCCGGGTTCCCGACCGGGGTCGTCGATCTCAAGACGTCCTGCGGGGGGAGCGGCAGGGGTGGTGGCTACCACTCGACGACCTACACGGCGTCGGTCGACGTGATGTGGGACTGGACCGCCACGGTGGTGTCGACAGCCGTGCCCGCCACCGGCGCCGCGGTCCCGGGCTTTTCCGCCACCGACGCCAACGGCAACCAGGTCTACGACTCGGGTAGCTCGGCCTTCCTCCTGCTGGCGCCGACGGCTTCACGCCCACCCCGCGCGTCACCGGCATCTCGGTGACGCAGGGCCCGGCCGCCGGTGGGACCTCGGTCGTCATCACCGGCACCGGCTTCACCGGCGGCCACCGCGGTCAGCTTCGGCGGCGTGCCGGCGGCCAGCTTCACCATCACCGCCGACACCTCGATCACCGCGGTGGCGCCCGCCGCCCCGGCCGGTCCGGTCGACGTGACCGTGACCTCGGCGGGCGGGACCGACGTGACCGGCGCGTTCGACGTGTTCACCTTCGTGGCCGCGCCGACGATCTCCGGGCTCAGCCCGGCATCGGGCCCCCTCCAGGGAGGGAACGAGGTCGTCATCACCGGGACCGACCTCGCCGCGGTCACGTCGGTCACCTTCGGGGGGATACGCCGCCGTACCCGACGGCGCAGAGCGACACCTCGCTCACCGTCACCGCCCCGGCCGGTGAGGCCGTCGACAACACGTCGGTGACCGTCACCTCGGTGGGCGGGGCCGCCTCGGCGTCGTATGCGTACACCGCCCCCGACCTGTGCGGCACCGGGTGCGTGTTCACCAGTCCCGTCCACCGCGGTGGCCGACCACCGGGGTGCCGTTCTCGTTCACCGTGTCGGCCAGTGGAGGGGTGACCCCGACCTTCCTCGAGAAGGGCAAGCTGCCCAAGGGCGTCACCTTCGTCGACAACTTCGACGGCACCGCCACCCTGTCGGGCACGCCGACCATCGTCGGCAAGAAGCAGGCCGCCGGCACGTACCGGGACAAGATCCGGGCCACGTTCGCCTACGGGACGACGTCGAAGACGATCACCCAGGTCTTCGTGCTGACCGTCAGCTGAACCCCGGGAGGCGACCCGCCCGGACGTCCGCGGACCGGCCGGAACGCCGTGCGGGTACCCTTGGGGGTACGCGAACCGGAGGACGAGGACTGTGGAGCTGCCCGAAGACGTCGTCGAAGACCTGCGCAAGCGCCTGCGGCGCGCCGGAGGTCAGGTCCAGGCGGTCGAGCGGATGCTGGCCGAGAGCCGGGAGTGCCGGGACATCGTCACCCAACTGAGTGCGGCCATCAACGCCCTGGAGCAGACCGGGTTCCGCCTGGTGGCCGCCGGCCTCACGTACTGCATCGAGCACCCCGAGGAATCGGCCGCCTCCGGCTACCCGCTCGACGAGGTGCAGCGCCTGTTCACGAAGCTGGCCTGACCAGCGTCCGGGCCGTGCCCGTCCGGGCCGCCTCGGCGGCCAGCCACGTCGTGATCCCACCGTCGAGGTTGCGGGCCGTGTAGCCGAGCTCGTGCAGCAACTCGGTGGCCGTGTGCCCCCGTTGCCCCACCTGGCAGTAGACGAGGAACGGACCCGGCCCGAGCTTCGCCAGGTCGTGGCGCAGGTCGTCCAACGGTGCGCTGGTGGCCCCCGGGATCGAGCCCGTGGCGAACTCGGCGCAGCTCCGCACGTCGAGGAGGGTCCACCCGTCGCCCACCAGCCCGGGCACCTCGTCGGGCTCCACCACGTCGCACTCGCCCGACAGGATGTTCTCGGCCATGTAGCCCAACATGTTGACGGGGTCCTTGGCCGAGGAGTACGGGGGGGCGTAGGCGAGGTCCAGATCGGCCAGTCCGGCCGCGGTGATTCCCGCCGTCATGGCCGTGGCCAGCACGTCGATCCGCTTGTCGACCCCGGATCCCCCGACGGCCTGCGCCCCGAGGATGGTCCCGTCCAACGGGTCGAAGAGCAGTTTGAGCGACATCTGCTCGGCCCCGGGGTAGTAGGTGGCGTGGTTCCACGGGTGGGAGTGGATGCACCGGTAGGGGCGTCCGGCGGCGCGCAGGCGCCGTTCGTTCCACCCGGTCATGGCGGCGGTGCGGGAGAAGACCTTGACGATGGCCGTACCGGTCGACGGGGCCGGCGGACGGGCGAGTCCGGCGATGTGGTCGGCCACACGCCGTCCTTGCCGGTTGGCCACGTTGGCCAACGCCACCAGGGACGATCCGCCGCCCACCGAGTCGGTCTTCTCCACCGCGTCGCCCACCGCATAGATGTCCGGGTGGCTGGTCCGACCGCAGCCGTCCACGGCGATACCGCCGTTCGGGCCGATGGCCAGCCCCGCCAGCTCGGCCAGCCGGGTGTCGGGACGGACCCCGATGGACCCGACCACCAGGTCGGCGGGCAGGGAGCGGCCGTCGGCCAGCACCACCGCCGACGGGGTCACCTCGGTGACGGCCACGCCCGTCTCGACCGCCACCCCGTTGGCCAGGAGCTCGGCCTCGACCAGGACAGCCAGTTCGGGGTCGAGCGGGCTGAGGACCTGCGGGGCCGACTCCACCACGGTCACCCCGATCCCGGCGTGGGACAGGTTCTCGGCCGTCTCGAGTCCGATGAACCCGGCCCCGATGACCACGGCCGACCGGGGGGCGGCCTCGACGACGGCGGACAGCCGTTGGGCGTCCTCCACGGTGCGGAGGGAACGCACCCGGTCGAAGCCGGGGATGGGCGGCCGGACGGACACGCCACCCGGGCTCAGGACGAGCTTGTCGAACCGCAGGGTCGACCCGGTCCCGTCCAGCGTCGACCGCAACGAGACGGTGTGGGAACCGGGGTCGACCCCCACGACCTCGGTGTCGACGCGGACCTCGAGGCGGAAGCGGTCGTGCAGTCGCTCGGGGGTCTGGATCAGGAGGTCGTCCTCGTCCTCGATGACCCCACCCACGAAGTAGGGAAGACCGCAGTTGGCATAGGACACGTGACCCGTCCGCTCCACCACCACGATCTCGGCCGACTCGTCGAGCCTCCGCAGCCGGGTGGCGGCCGACATGCCGCCGGCCACGCCCCCGACGATGACGACCCGCAGGGGAGGTCCGTCAACCGCACCGGCCTCCGTGGCGATGGGGTCGGTCGGTTCCGTGTCCGCGTTCATGGTGCACATCCTCATGGCTGGTGGCGTCCGTGCGTAGGGGCGTTCGACTCTGCGCACTATACCCTATAGGGTATATGGATCCGACCGGGCACCGCCGCCCCGGCCCGGATGAGGGGACCACGCGCCCGCCGACGGTGCCGCCCCGCCTGGACCGCACCGCGATTGCTCTGTACCCTAGGGGGTATGTGTAGAGCAGTGACGTGCAAGCGGTGTGGCCGACCGACGTGGAAGGGGTGCGGGCTCCATGTGGAGCAGGTCCTCGGTCACGTGGCCCCCGAGGACCGGTGCTCGTGTGCCGCTGACGCCCCGGCCGCCAGACGGTGGTTCGGCCGCTGAGCCCGGGCTACCGGCACGAGTCGGTGGCGGACGGGTCAGGCGTGGCGTGACGGGTGGCGGCCGGGTCGTCCGGCGCCGGTGTTGTCACCCTCGACGACCACCTCGACCACGGGTTCGGGCCGGTCGTCGAACTCGGTGCGGAGCGCGCGCGACATGACGGCGTGCTGCAGGTACAGCGTGGTGATGTAGGTCAGTTCGAGGATCTCCTCGTCGGGCAGTTCGGCCCGCAGGGCGTCGAAGAGCCCGTCGGGCACCCGACCGAGGTCGAGGGCCAGGCAGTCGGTGTAGGCGAGCACCAGCCGCTGGACCTGGTCGAAGCAGGATGCGGCGGCCCAGTGGGGCACCGATTCGATCATCGCCTCGGGGACGTCGAGGGCCCGCAGCGACTTGCAGTGCTGGGAGTAGACGAACTGGCTGCCCGAGGCCCATCCGACCCGCGCCTGGGCCAGTTCGCGGAGGACCGGGTCGAGCCGGCGTTTCGGGCTCTGGTAGAGGCCGAACCCCTGGACGGCGTGCTCGAGCACGTCCGGCACCAGGGCGAACACCGTCCACCAGTCGCCCGGGGTGCCGTCCGAGGTACCGGGCTCGGCCACCGGGTCGCGGTCCTCGAACAGCAGGTCGTACATGACGGTGACGATGGGCGCCTCGGCCTCGGACCGGGGCACCTGGCGCAGGCGGGGCATCGGCGGGCTCAGGCCGTGGCCGCGTCGACGGCCCGGGCCGGCTCGTGGGACACGTCGTCCGGCCCGAGGGCCCGCGTCCAGCAGGCGAACTCCAACAGGATGCCGTCCGGGTCCTGGAAGTAGATCGACCGCACGAAGACGCCCGGGTGGAGGTCGTCGGCGATCCCCCACTCGCTGTCGTCGTGGTTGGCCACGTCGGTGCACTCGATGCCGGCGTCCCGCAACCGGACCCGGTACTCGTCGATCTTCTCGGGCGGCACGGCGAAGGCCACGTGATTCATGGAGCCGACGGCACTGGTCAGGCTGCCCTGGTCGGGACGACCGGTGGGGGCGGACACGCCGGGCACGCCGTCGGGCGCGTCGGGGAACCAGAAGAAGGCCAGGGCGTCGCCCCCGCCGCAGTCGAAGAAGAAGTGCTGGCCCATGCCGGCGGGCAGGTCGATGGTCTTGATGAGGGGCATGCCCAGGACGTTCGAGTAGAAGTCGACCGTCCTCGCCATGTCCCGGCAGACCAGGGCCAGGTGGTTGATGCCGCGGAATTCGAAGCCGGGGCCGTTGTCGGACGGGCGTTGCTGTTCGTGCTCCATGGGTGCTCCTCGAGGTGGCTCCCGGGCGATCGGCCGGCTGGCGGTGACCGCGTGACTCCTGTGCCCTCACCGTACTCACGCCCCGGGGGGTGGTGCCGGACACGGGTGCCGGGCGCCCGCGGTCAGGACCGCCGCAACAGGTCCAGGGCGTCGAGGTCGAGCGACTGCTGGGCGTGGCGTCGGACGCTGGTGAGGAACATGGCGTCCCCCCGGTCGGTCTGCTTGACCAGCATCGAGGCGCCGACCGCCATCATCAGCCCGCCGAAGCACTCCCGCCGGTAGTCGGCCACCAAGTGGGCGAGGGGGTAGTCGGTGACACCCCCGGCCACCAGTGCGTCGTGGTACCCGGCCACGAGCGCGTCGGCGGCCGACCGACGGACATCGGGCTCGAGGCAGCCGCCGACGAAGTAGGCCAGGTCGTAGGCGCCGGCCCCCCAGGTGACGGTCTGGTAGTCGACGACGACCGGTGCCGGGTCGCCGGGGGTGAAGAGGAGGTTGTCGAGCCGGAAGTCGGCATGGACCACGGTGCGGGGCCCGTGGGGACGGGCCATCCACTGGCCGAGGAGCGGGAGGAACGCCTCGAGCAGGTGGGTGTGGGCCGCCTCGAGGCGATCGCCGTACCGCTCGAGGAAGCCCGGGAACACGCCGCTCACGATGGCGGCCGTGAACGCCTCGCCCTCCGGGGTGGACCGGTTGACCCAGGGGTTGGCCGCCAGGTCGGGCGCCTCCCAGCAGGGTGCGTGCAACCCGGCCAGCTGCCCGAGGGCGGCACCGGCCACGTCGGCGCCGCACCCGGCGATCTCGTCCCCCTGGGAGGCGTCGGCCAGATCCTCGAGCAGGAGGGTGAACCACGCCTCGTCCGGGTCGATGGCCGCGAACAACAGGCGCGGGTGCCGGCTGGTCACCCGCGGGGCGATCTCGGCGTAGAAGCGCACCTCGACCTCGTAGGCCCGCATCATGCGTCCGGTGGCATGGCTCTGCTCGTCCTGGGACGTGAACTTGCCCACGATGGTGGCCGGGCCCGCCCCCGCGGGCTCGTAGTCGAGGGCGAAGCGGACGGTGTCGGCCATCTGGCCCGTGCCGACCGGCGTGGGGGTGATGGTGGTCACCCGGCCGGCTCCCAGGAGGCCCCGGTCCCGGAGGACGGACGTGACCCAGTCGGCGTCCACGTCGTCCGGACGCCGGCGGACCTCGTCGGGCCCCGACGCAGGGGGATGGGAGCTCCCGGCCGGCCGGTCGGACGGGCTCATCGGACCGGTGCCCAGCTGTCCGTCGCCCGGCGGGCGGTCGTCACGTCGTTGGCCACGCCGCAAGCTACCCCGTCCCCGGGGCGCCGGTCCGCCCGACGGCTCACGGGAGGTCGGCGGCGGCCGCGGCCAGCAGGCGCTGGAGGTGGAGTCCACGGTGGATGTCGAGCGGATGCGGCCGGCCGGACCGGACGGAGGCCACGAACTCGTCGACCAGCGTGGTGGCGGCCGAGGCCGGGACGTCCATGGTGTCCACCTCGAGGACCCCGTCGGCGGTGTGGACCTCGACGCCGGCCCGGGCCCCACCGGGGCTGTACGCGGTGAGCGACGCCTCGCTGGTCGCCCCGCCCTCGTGGTCGAGCAGGAGGCCCACCCACCGGTGCAGGTCACCGTGGGCCCGGATCCGCATGACCGGCCCGAGGGCCGCGTCGAGCAGGTCGATGACGTGGGGACCGAGGTCGTAGAGGGGACCGTGGGCGAGCCGCCACGGGGTGGCGAACATCCCCCCGAGGAGTCCCCCGGTGAGGAAGTGACCCCGGCCCCCGAGCGGCGACGTGCTCCCCGCGGCGTCGAGCAGCGCCCGGACCCCGGGCACGTACCGCCAGGTCAGCACCATCTGGGTCGGCACCCCGGCCGCCTCGACCTCACGGGTGAGCATCTCGGCCCCGACCAGGTCGAGGGAGAGCGGCTTCTCCAGCAGGAGCGCCTTGCCGGCCCGGACGGCCTCGGTGGCCAGAACGACCTGGACGTCGGGTGGGACCGCGAAGACCACCGCGTCCACGCCGTCGAGGAACCGGTCGAACGAATCGTGGGCCGTCGCCCCGTGGGGGCCGGCCACGTCCTGCGCCGCGGCCCGGCGACGGGCCCACACCGCGGTCAGCTCGGTGTCCGGATGGGCGGCGACCATCGGGGCGTGGAACAGGTGCGCCCACGGACCGGCTCCGGCCACACCGACGCGCAGGGGGCCGTCCGGCCCGGGTGCGGCGTTCGATTCGCGGTCCACCGGTCCTCGGCACCGGCCCAGTGTCCCACCGGACGGGGCCGGCCCGCCCGATCCGGGTGGCGGGTAACCTCAGCCCGGCGACCGGGCCCGGACGACGGAGGGGATGAGGATTCTGCGACGCACCATCTGGACGCTGTGGCTCCAGGGCCGGTCCCTGGCCCCGCCCGTGATCCAGCACTGCATCGCCAGTTGGGAGCAGAGGAACCCGACCTGGGAGGTGCGGGTCCTCGATGCCGCCACGGTGGGCCGCTACGTCGATGTCGGCGACGCCGTGGACCTGGAGCACCAGGCGGTCACCGCCGCGTCGCTGTCGGACATCGTGCGGATCCTCCTCCTCCGTGAGTACGGGGGCGTGTGGGTCGACGCCTCGCTCCTGTGCCTCCGGCCCCTCGACGACTGGCTCGAACCCTGTACGGCCGAGGGGTTCTTCGCCTTCTCCGATCCCGGCCCGGACCGACCGGTCGCCTCGTGGTTCCTCGCCGCGGTCGAGGACGACCCCCTGTGCGTGGCCTGGACCGATGCCACCGCCGACTTCTGGCGGGGACGGGTCCGCAGTGACGACTACTTCTGGTTCCACCATCTGTTCACCTCCCTGCTCGACACCGACCGGTCCTTCCGCGACCAGTGGGCCCGGGTCCCGAAGGTGGACGCCGGGGTCCGCACACGTTCCTCGGCCCGCGGATGTACGAGCCGATCGACGACCTCCGGCCACCGGCGGACCGGTCGGTGCCGCTCGTGAAGCTCACCCACCGGATCGACCCTGGCCGGGTGCGTCCCGGCTGTGTCCTCGACGCCTTCGGGCTGCTCGACCCGGTCGCGCCGCCGGTCGCCGCCCGCGGGGTCGCCGGGTCGCCGACGCCGGCGGACGACGTCGACTCCCGCCCGGTGGTGGGCCAGAAGGTCGCCACGGAGAACATCGGCGACCATCTTCAGGTGCTGGCGGCGCGCCAGCTCCTGGGTGGGTTCGGCTTCGTCGAGGGTGCACTGGTCGACCGTGACGAGGAGATCGCCACCGGCTTCTCCGGGGAGGGCGGACCGTCGGGAGCGGTGCCCGTCGTGCTCCACGGATGGCACAAGACCAACTCCGACCAGTGGCCGCCCCACCCGCAGTTCGCTCCGCTCTACCTGGGATTCCACGTCCGGCCCCACCAGGCGCCGACCCTCCTGGGCGACGCGGCCATCGACCACTACGGGGCGCACGGGCCGGTCGGGTGCCGCGACGAGTACACCGTCGGCGAACTGCGCTCCCGCGGCGTCGAGGCGTTCTTGAGCAACTGCCTCACGTTGCTGTTCCGCCGGCCGATCGGCCGCCCCGAGCTCCGCACCGAGGTCCTCGTCACCTCCCGGGACGAGCGGATCCTCGGGTACCTGCCCGACGACCTGCCCTACGACCGGTTCGTGTGCCACTACTCGGGGACCACCGACTTCGACGCCAACCTCCGTCAGGCGCAGGACGTGCTCGACCGCTGTCGGTCGCGCACGCGGCTGGTGGTGACGACCCTGCTGCATTCGGCCCTGCCCGCGCTGGCCATGGGGATCCCCGTGGTGGTCTTCTACCCGGTGAACGATGCCCGGGGCCACCACTCGGACCGCGAGCGGTTCTCCACGCTCGAGACGATGGTGCCGGTGCACGACCTCGACGACCTGGCGGACGTGGACTGGCGGGGGTCACGGGCTCCCGTGGCCGACACGAAGCTGGCGCTCCTCGACGCCTTCGCCGCACTGTCGGCCCGATGGGGCCCGCCGCCGGTCCGTCCGGTCGGGCCGTGGCAGCCCCCCGAGGTACTGCCCGTGCCGACCTAGGCGGTCCGGTGCCGACGACCCGCGGCCGCCGGCCCGGTACCGATCGGACGGTGCAGCTCAGTGGGCGGCGAGCACGGTCACGAAGTCGCGGGTCCAGCCCTGCTGGTACTGGTCGGCCGGCCGGTGGGTACCCGGGATGCCGGCGGTCAGCGGCCCGCCGGGGACGGCGGCGTAGGCCAGCTGCACCCACGCCGGGTTGATGTCGAGCTCCATACCGGTGACCACGCCGGCACCGGTCAACGCGCCGGCGATGTCGCTCGGCAGTGCCGACATCGAGCCGACGTAGACCAGGTTGCCGGCCGCGTCCTGGCCCAGCCCGCTGCGGGCCACCGCGCTCCCTCCGCCGAGTGTGGCGCCCCAGGGGCTGATGGAGGCGATCTGGGGGCTCGGGGCACCGGCCGCCACCAGCGGTGCCAGGTTCTGACGGACACTGGCCACCTGTTCACCCGGAATGGGGAGTCCCTGGCCCCAGATGCCGACGTGGGCGCTCCCGTCGGTGTCGATGACCAGGCTGGCGAAGCCGTTCTGGAGGGGCACGAGCGTCTGGCCGTTCAGCTCGAAGCCCCCGGCCCCGGTCGACGACTCGAACCCTCCGTTGAAGGCGGCGATCAGCAGCGGGACCTCGTTCGGGCCGATGACCGACCCGCTGTCGGCCGACACCACGGCGGCGCCGCGCGGCGGGTCCGCCGTCCCGACGTGGAGCCCGTAGACGACCTTGCCGACCCGGAACCGGAACACGGTGACGACCGCGCCGTCGGACTGGGTCACCGACTGGGTGTCCACCGCGATGGCCCCGTTGACGGTGGACACCGGGGTCCATCCCGGCTGCTCCGTCGTCGTCGTGGTCGGGGGGACGGTCGTCGTGGTGGACGTCGTGGGTGCCGACGTGGCGGGACCGGCGGCGGTCGACCCGCAGGCGGTTCCGAGCAGCCCCACCGCCGCCAGGAGGACGGTCGGGAACCGACGGCGGCGCGCGGCCAGGTGGTCGGACCTGCGCTGGGGGGAAGGGGCACGACCGGGCAGCTTATGAGACGGGGTGCCCGCGGTGGGGGTCAGTCGAGGCCGGCCAGCCGGGGAGAGATGGTGAGGCCGCCGTCGACGCGGAGCACCTGGCCGTTGACGAAGGCGGCCCGGTCGGACAGCAGGAATCCGACGGCGTGGGCGATGTCGTCCGGCGTGCCGAGGCGCCCGAGCGGGTTCTGGTCGGCCAGCCGGACCCGACCCGCCTCGGGGACCCCGCGGGCCGCCGTCTCGGTGAGGATGAACCCGGGCGCCACCACATTGCAGCGGATCCCGTCCCGCCCGTACCGGGCGGCCACGTGGCGCGACAGCTGCTCGACGGCCGCCTTGGAGACGCCGTAGGCGACGCGGCGGTGTTCGCCGATGGACGCCGAGCCCGACGAGATGAGGACGATGGCCCCACCGCCGCGGGCCCGCATCAACGGGAGGACGGCCCGGACGAGGTGGAGGCCCCCGGTGGCGTTGGTGGCGAGCACCCGGTCCCACGTGTCGAGGTCGACCTGTTCGGCGTCGAGGTCGCTCCGGAAGTCGGTCCAGGCGGCGTTGTGGTCGAGCAGGTCGACACCGCCGAAGCGGTCGGCCGTCCGGGCCACGGCGTCGGCCACGGCACCGGCGTCGGACACGTCACAGGGGAGGCCGATGGCCTCGTACCCCTCGCCGACCAGTGCCTCGGCCACGGAGCGGGCCCCGTCGCCGTCCCGATCGGTGACGGCGACCCGGGCGCCCAGGCGGCACAGGTGTCGGGCCGTGGCCCGCCCGATCCCGCGGGCGGCCCCGGTGACCAGGGCGACCTTGTGCTCGAGGGAGCCGCTGACGTCGTCGGCCGACGGGGTGGTCGGGTCGGGCGGTGGTGCGGGCATGGCTGCACGGTAGCCAACCGACGGATCCCCTGCGGTGCCGCGGACGTCCACTCCGTCACCCGGGTGCCCACCCCGTCCACCGGGTGCCGGTGGCGTCAGCCGACGATCGACGGTGCGGCGGTGGCCGCCGTCAACTCCGCCCGCGGGGCCGGCCGGCCGAGGAGTTCCTCGATGGCCGCCGCCGGGACGGGCCGCGAGAACAGGTACCCCTGGCCGTGGTCGCAGCTCTCGGAGCGGAGGCCCTCGAGCTGGTCCTGCTCCTCGATGCCCTCGGCCAGGGTGACCAGGCCCAGGGTGCGTCCCAACTCGACCAGGGTGTGGATGAGGGCGGCGCCGTCGGGTGATCCGCTCATCTCCGACACGAAGCTCCGGTCGATCTTGAGCACGTCCACCGGGAACTGCCGGAGGTAGGCGAGCGACGAGTAGCCGGTCCCGAAGTCGTCGACGGCGATCCGCACGCCCAACTCCTTCAGGCGCCTGAGCCGGTCGACGGTGGCGTGGGCGTCCTTCATCAGCACCGACTCGGTGATCTCGATCAGGAGGACGTCCGGGGCCAGGTCGTGGGTGGTGAGCGCCAGGCGCACGTCGTCGACGAAGCCCTCGAACTCCAACTGGCGCATCGAGACGTTGACCGACATCGAAAGGTCGTGTCCGGCGGCCCGCCAGCGGGCTACCTGGGCGCACGCTTCGTCGAGCACCCAACGCCCGACGTCGACGATCAGGCCGCTGTCCTCGAGCACGGGGATGAACTGGTCCGGCGGGAGCATCCCCTTGGTCGGGTGGTTCCACCGGATGAGGGCCTCGACCCCCTCGATGTGGAGGTCGGTCAGGTCGTAGATGGGCTGGAAGTGCAGGGTGAACTCGCCGCCCGACAGTGCGGTGTCGAGCTCGGTGCGCAGGGCCAGGCGGTCGTTGGCGGCGAGCTGCATCGCCTCTTCGAACACGATGGACTGGTCGCGGCCGTTGCCCTTGGCCCGGTAGAGGGCGATGTCGGCGTCCCGCAGCAGATCCTGGGCGGCCGGACGGTCACCGACGGCGATGCCCACGCTGGCCGACACGGTGATGGGGATGGTCTCGAACCCCTCGACGTAGAACGCCGGCTTGAGTACCTGGCGGATGCGCTCGGCGATGGCACCGGGCCCGGCCGACAGCGACAACCCCTCGGCCAGGATCACGAATTCGTCGCCCCCCAGACGTCCGACGGTGTCGCTGGTCCGCAGGAGCCCCACCAGTCGGTTGGCCACCGCCTGGAGGAGGCGGTCGCCGGCTTCGTGACCGAGCGAGTCGTTGGCGTCCTTGAAGTTGTCGAGGTCCACGAAGAACGCGGCCACCGGGTCGCCGTTGCGTCGGGCCCGCACCAGCATCTGGTCGGCGCGGTCCAGGATGAGCTGGCGGTTGGCCAGTCCGGTCAACGGATCGTGGAGTGCCCGGTGGGACAGCAGCTCCTCGAACTTCTTCCGCTCGGTGATGTCCCGGACGTTGGTCACGTAGCCACCCACCGAGGGTCGGTCCAGCTGGTTGGAGACCACCGCCTCCACGTAGCACGACGCGCCGTCCCGTCGGAGCATCCGGAACTCGAGCATGGCCGTGGTGGGAGCCGCCTGGAACTCGGACCCCAGGCGCTCGCGCATGTAGTCCTGGTCGTCCGGATGCACGAAGTCGGTGGCCCGGTGGCCGACGAGCTCCTCCGGCCGATACCCGAGGAGCTCCTCGATGGCGGGTGACAGGTAGCTGTAGATGCCCTCGCCGTCGATGATGATGGTGGCGTCCGAGGAGTTCTGGATCAGCGACCGGAAGCGATCCTCGCTCAGCCGCACCGCGCTGTCGGCCTCCTCCTTCTGCTCCATGGTGGCGCCGGCCATCCGGATCACGAAGAAGAGCACGAACGCACCCATGGTGGTGATGGCCGTGGCCTGGGCCAGCGGGAGCTTCGACGGGAGCCAGCCCTGCCAGATGCACACCTCTCCGACGGTCATCCCGATCAGGCTCCACAGCATCACCGACGCCCATGCCCGGGACCCGCACTTGGCGATCACCTCGAGGGCGATGAAGGCGTAGGCGCCCCACAGCACGGGGCCCCACCCGGTCAGGTAGATCACGGCGGTGACCGCCGCCACCTGCACGGCGACCCGGAGGCTCAGGGTGACCGGATTGATGTTGCGGTCGTAGGTCTGGTCCGCGATCAGGTTGAACGTCGGGATGGCGACGAACACGACGAGCCACACCCAGGGCGACACCTGCTCCACGTAGTCGAAGTGCATCAGCACGAGCAGGGCGAGGAAGGCGAGCGGGCCCATCAGGTAGGCGAGCTTGGCCGGATCGACCCGGAGGTGGGCGCGCCGACCAGCCTGGTGGTCCGCCGCCTCCTCGTTGTCGTCCGCCGTCGGGACGGTTGCCAGATGCTCCATGGCCCCCTCGTCGCCTGCGCCTACCTGGTTCCTGTGCCTTCTTTTCGGCGCACGGCGGGCCCAACTTGAGGGACCCGGGGGGGACGAAGTGGCGAATCCCCTGGTAGACGTGGGATTCGGCCCGGGGACGGTGAGCGCGGTGCGCGGGCCGGCCTACCGCCGGTGGAGGATGCCCCGCACGTAGGCGGCCTGGCCGACGTGCTGGAGGTCGTCGGCGATGACGCTCACCAGGCGGACCCGTGCCGTCACCGGCGGGTCCCACCGGGTGTCGACCACCCGATCGAGGTCGGCCTCGGACAGCGTGGGCAGGTAGGCCATGGTGGTGGCGTGGACGTCCTCGAAGTAGTCGAGGAGCGCACCGGCCTCGGCCACGACCAGGCCCACCTGCCCGGGATCGTGGCCGTACCCGGTGTCGCCCGGGTCGAAGGGGAGGGCGAACCGGTCGGACCAGCCGGCCTCCAGCCAGCGCTGCCCCTCGCCCCGCAGGTCGGCGACATGGTCGTCCTGGATCCGGGTCAGGTGCCACACCAGCCAGGCGATGGAGTTGGACTCGGCGTCCGGACGGAAGGAGAGCTGTTCGACGGTGAGACCGTTGGCGGCAGGATGCACGCCGTCGCGGACCCGGTCGAAGGCGTCCATCAGAAGCTCGGTGCTGCCCATCGGTGTCCTCCTCGGTCGGGTCCCCCCGGTCTCCACGCCCGTCGGCGCCGCTCCAGCATGGCCCGCCGGCGGGCCGGGTGCTGCGGGCGTCCGCCCCACGGCATCCGGGCCGTCACGCGGCGTCGGCCGCCGTGGCCCGGTCTCCCGGTCCCGGCACGCCCATCGGTGGCGCCGTCGACGGTGAGGGCGGCGTCGAGCACCTCGGACACGTGGGCGGCCAGACGGAACGTCATCTCGCGCGCGTACCGCCTCGGGCACGTCGTCGAGGTCCGGGCCGTTGCGCTCGGGCAGCACGACGGTGGTCAGGCCGGCCCGGTGGGCGGCCAGGACCTTCTGGCGGACGCCACCGATGGGCAGCACCCGGCCCTGGAGGGTCACCTCGCCGGTCATCCCGACCGTGGGCGAGACCGGGCGGTCGGTCAGCAGGCTGACCAGGGCGGTCGTCATGGTGACGCCGGCCGAGGGCCCGTCCTTGGGGATGGCCCCGGCGGGGACGTGGACGTGGAACCGCCTGCCGGCGAACGCGCCCGGGTCGATGCCGAGGTCGTCGGCGTGGGCGCGGACGTAGGAGAGGGCGATCTCCGCCGACTCCCGCATGACGTCACCGAGCTGGCCGGTGATGGTCAGCCCCTCGGGCCCGTCCATCACCGTCACCTCGACCGAGAGGGTGTCGCCCCCGGCGCCGGTCACCGCCAGCCCGGTCGCCACCCCGGGCACCGAGGTCCGCTCCGCCGACTCGAAGAAGAAGCGCGGCCGACCGAGCCACTCGCGCACGTCCTGCTCGTCGATGGCGACGGGCCCGGAGGCGTCCGCGTCTCGGGCGGCGACCCGCCCGGCCACCTTCCGGAGCAGCTTGCCGAGCTCGCGCTCGAGTGAGCGGACCCCCGCCTCGCGGGTGTAGTCGGCGACGATGGTCCGCAGGGCGGCGTCGCTGAGCGCCACGTCGTCGGCGGTCAGGGCGGCACGGGCCACCTGCCGGGCCACCAGGTGGTTGCGGGCGATGGCGACCTTCTCGTCCTCGGTGTAGCCGTCCAGGCGGATGACCTCCATCCGGTCCAGCAACGGGCCGGGAATGGTGTCGATCACGTTGGCCGTGGCCAGGAACAGGACCTTCGACAGGTCGAGCTCCACCTCGAGGTAGTGGTCGCGGAAGGTGTGGTTCTGGGCGGGGTCGAGGACCTCGAGCAGCGCCGACGCGGGATCGCCCCGGTGGTCGGCGCCGATCTTGTCGACCTCGTCGAGCAGCACCACCGGGTTCATCGACCCGGCCTCGCGCAGGGCGCGGACCAGCCGGCCCGGCTGGGCCCCGACGTAGGTCCGGCGGTGGCCGCGGATCTCGGCCTCGTCGCGGATGCCGCCGAGGGCGACCCGGACGAAGGAGCGGCCCAGTGTGCGGGCCACCGACTCGCCGAGCGAGGTCTTCCCGACACCGGGAGGGCCGACCAGCGCCAGGATGGCGCCGGCCCCGCGTCCGCCGACGGGTGCCAGGCCACGCTCCACCTGGAGCTTGCGCACGGCGAGGTGCTCGAGGATGCGGTCCTTCACGTCGCGCAGGCCGTCGTGGTCCTCGTCGAGGATGCGGGCGGCCTCGTCGAGGTCGATGCGGTCAGCGGACTCGACGCCCCACGGCAGTTCGAGCACGGTGTCGAGCCACGTGCGGATCCACCCGTGCTCCGGGCTCTGCTCGGGGGTGCGCTCCAGCTTGCCGATCTCGCGGTCGACCGCGGTCCGCACGTGGTCGGGCAGGTCGGTGGACTCCGCCCGCGAGCGGTAGTCGTCGGGGTTGGCGCCGTCGTCCTCACCGGACTCGCCCAGCTCCTTGCGGATGGCCTCGAGCTGGCGACGCAGGAGGAACTCCCGCTGGGTCTGCTCCATCCCCTCCTCGACGTCGGTCTTGATCCGCTCGCGCAGCGTCAGGTCGGCCAGGACCTCACGGGCCCAGGCCAGCACGGTGCGGAGCCGCTCGACCACGTCGACCGTCTCGAGGACGGTGACCTTCTGGGCCAGGGTCAGGTCCGGGGAGTAGCCGGCCAGGTCGGCCACCCGGCCGGGGTCGGCCGCCTCGGGCAGACGCTCGGCCAGACGGCCGGCCCCCCGGGACACCAGGATGTTCTCGACCACGGCGCGGTACTCGCGGGCGAGTTCCACCGCGGCCTCGTGCCCGTCGCCGTCCTCCTCGACCGGCTCGACCTGCACCCACAGCGCCTGACCGGTGCCGGGCACCGCGGTGCCCAGTCGGGCGCGCTCGACGCCGCGGATGGCCACGGCCGCCAGCCCGCCCGGTAGCTCGCCCCGCTCGGCGACTTCGGCCACGACGCCGACCGACGCGTAGCGCCCGTCGATGAAGGGCACGATCACGAGGGCCCCGTCGGCCGCCTCTGCCGCCTCGACGGCGGCCACGGCCTCGTCCGACTCGAGGGCGAGGGTGAACACCATCCCCGGGAGCAGCACTCCCGAGGTCAGCGGTAGCAGGGGCAGGTTCTCGTGTCTGGTGTCCATGGGTCCTCCGACGTCTGTCACGGTGGGCACAGTCCAACGCCGACCCGCCGGAAAGATTCCCGGCGACCGTGCCGGTCACCTGACCGGCACGGTCACGGGCTCCGACCGGTAGGTTGGGGGCGGCGGCCGGCGGCCGGCGGCGCGGCGGACGGTCCGGTGGCCGGGCCGACGGATCCCCCGGGACCGCACGGCACCGGCCCCGCAGTGCACGGACGGAGGAGCGGAACGGTGAGCGAGACCTGCACCCATCTGGACACGGTGGCCGAGGTGACCCCGTCGAGCGACGGCTGTGAGGACTGCCTGCGGACCGGTGGCCAGTGGGTCCACCTGCGGATGTGCATGAGCTGCGGGCACATCGGGTGCTGCGACAACTCGCCCAATCGCCACGCCACCGGCCACTGGGGCTCCCATCCCGACCATCCCCTCATCCGCTCCTACGAACCGGGCGAGGACTGGTGGTGGTGCTACCCCGACGAGCTGTTCTTCGAGGTCGAGGGCGCCCCGCCCTCGCCGTCGCACCCCTGAGCGGACGGACCGGCCGCGCCGGCCCGCCGTAGACTCCCCAGGCCGATCCGAGCGACGACCGAGGACCTCTTCCATGACCTACTGCCTGGCCATCCGCCTCGAGGCGGGGCTCGTCTTCCTGGGCGACTCCCGCACCAACGCCGGAGTGGACAACGTGAGCACCTACCGCAAGGTGCACCTGTTCCAGCCGGCACCGGACCGGTTCTTCGTGCTCGAGTCGGCCGGCAACCTGGCCACGACCCAGGAGGTGCTCGACCGCATCCACCAGGACCTGAGCGACCCCGGGGCGACGGAGAGCCTGGCCACGGTGGGCCACCTGTTCGAGGCGGCCCTCTACGTGGGACGGCTTAGCCGGGAGGTGGCGGCCAGCCACCGTGAGGCCCTGTCCCAGGTGGGGGCCGACGGTACGGCCACCTTCCTCCTCGGCGGCGAGATCCGCGGCGACTCGCCGGACATCCTGCTCGTCTACCCCGAGGGCAACTACATCCGGGCCTCCGACGACCGGCCGTTCCTGCAGATCGGCGAGAGCAAGTACGGCAAGTTCACCCTCGAACTCGGCGTCGCCGCCCACGTCAACCTGGCCACCGCGGCCAAGCTGGCCCTCACCTCGATGGTCAGCACCGCGGGGGCAAACCTGTCGGTGGGCCCGCCCTACGACCTGGTGATCTACCGGACCGGCTCGTTCGATCCCTTCGAGGCGCGGATCAACGCCGAGTCGCCGTTCCTGGCCCGGCTCGAGGCGGTGTGGGCCAAGCACCTGTTCGACGCCATCGCCGAGTTGCCGGCCATCGAGGAAGGTGACCTCGAGACGTGACCATCCCCGCGGTGGCGGCGGCCGATCCGGCCCCGTTCGACCCGATCGGCGACCTCCTCGGACGGATCCGGGCCGAGTTCGCCGGCGACCGGCGCGGCGCGGTGGCCGACTACATCCCCCAGCTGTCGACGGCCGACCCCGGCGGCGTTCGGCCTGGCCCTGGCCGGGGTGTCCGGCTCGGTCTACGAGGCCGGCGACACCGACGTCCCCTTCACCGTCCAGTCGGTGTCGAAGCCGTTCGTCTACGCCCTGGCCCTGGCCGACGTCGGCATGGACGAGGTACTGGCCCGGGTGGGGGTGGAGCCGAGCGGCGAGGCGTTCAATGCCATCAGCCTGGAGCCCGGGACCGGTCGGCCCGACAACCCGCTGATCAACGCGGGCGCCATCCTGACCTCGTCACTGGTGGCCGGCGCCGACCCCGAGGAGCGGTCCTCCCGCATCCTGGACCTGCTGTCCCGGTGTGCCGGACGGGACCTGGTGGTCGACGAGGCGGTCTTCCGCTCCGAGCACGACACCGGAGACCGCAACCGGGCCCTCGCCCACCTCATGCGGGCCTCGGGGTCGTTGACCATGCCCGTCGACGAGGCGGTGGACGTCTACTTCCGCCAGTGCTCCGTCCTGGTGACGGCGGCCGACCTGGCCGTCATGGGGGCCACGCTGGCCAACGGCGGGGTCAACCCGCGGACCGGCGTGACGGCCATGGAGCAGGCGGTGGCCGAGCAGGTGCTCACGGTCATGGCGACGTGCGGGATGTACGACTTCTCGGGCGAGTGGCTGTTCCGGGTCGGGCTCCCGGCCAAGTCCGGGGTGTCCGGGGGCCTGGTGGCCGTCAGCCCGTCGCAGTTCGGGATCGGCATGTACAGCCCACCGCTCGACGAGCGGGGGAACAGCGTGCGGGGGGTCGAGGCCAGCCGGGCCATCTCCGAGCGGTTCTCCCTCCACCTGATGCACCAGGTCACCCGCAGCGGCCCCTCGTTCGTCCGGGTGGCGCCCGACGGGTCCGAGCGACCGATCGGCCCGCTGCCGGCCGGGGTCGCCGGCGGGGACGACGAGGTCCGGGTCCTCTCCATGCAGGGGTACATCGAGTTCGCCACGGCCGAGCAGGCGCTGCTGACCGTGCGGCTCCACGTCGACGACACGGACGTGCCCGCCGCGGTGGTGATCGATCTCGACCACGTCACCCGGTGCCATCCGGTGGCGGCCGTCCTGCTCGATTCGATCATCGACGAGGTCGCCCGACGGGGGATCCGGGTGGTGACGGTGGACCGGCGCGGGCGGGGCCTCCTGTCGGCCTCCGCCGAGTTCCCGACCAGGTCCGAGGCCATGGACCACCTGACCGCGTCCGCCCGTGGGCTGACCCGGGATCCCCGCACGGTGCGGGGACGGGCCGCCGATCGCCGGCTCAGGCGCCGGTCGGGCCCTCCAGGACCTCGTAGCCGCAGTTGTACCCCGGGATGAAGGTGATCCCCGGCCCGCCGTGGCATCCGGCGCCGCACAGGTAGAGGCCCTCGACCGGCACGGGGTTGTCGGGCCAGCCCCGGGGCCCGGGGCGGAACGGGCCCATGAACTCCGGCTGGAGGAGACCGTGGCAGAAGTCGCCGCCGGTGCAGCCGAACATGCGCTCGTAGGTGTAGGCGGGGTAGTTGAACTGCCGCTCGACGAGGTCGGGGAAGTTCGGGGCCACCGCGGTGAGCTTGGCCACCATGCGGTCCGCCATCTCATCGCGCAGGCGGGCCTGCTCCTCGTGGTTCGCCCCGATGGGCGCGTAGAAGGCGAAGCTGCTGGCCACGTGCTTGCCGGGTGGGGCCAGATCCGGGTCGCGCAGGGAGGGGATGGACAGGTTGAACGACGGGGAGTCGGGGACGATGCCGCGGACGCAGCCCTCGAAGTCGGCCTGCATCTGCTCCGGCGTGCCGAAGAACGTCACGTTGTGGCTCAGCCGACCCTCGTTGAGCTCCTCGTAGGGGCTGGCGTACTCCGGCAGGCCGTTGAGGGCGAAGTGCATCTGGAAGTAGGCGGCCCGATGGTCGATGGCGTCCACCCGCTGGAGGAACTCGTCGGGCAGGAGGTCGCGGTCGAGGAGTTGGGTGAACGTGGAGGTCGGGTCGAGGTTCGAGACGACGACCGGTGCGCTGATCGTCTCGCCGTCGGTGAGGCGGACGCCGACCACCCGACCGGCCTCGGTGGCGATCCCGGCCACCTTGACGTGACGCCGGAGCTCGCCCCCGTGCTTCTCGAAGAGCCCGGCCAGGTGGTTCGACAGGGTCCCGATGCCCCCTTTGACCTTGGACATGGTGGCGCCCGTCGGGGAGGCCAGGGCGAAGGCCAGGCAGAGCGCACTCCCCTCGGAGTAGGGACCGCGGAACGTGGAGTTGACCGACAGGAAGGCCAGCATGCTGCGAACCTGGGCATGCCGCTGACGGTCGGGCAGGTGCCGGTCGATGACGTCCATCACGCTGCCGAACAGCGCGGTGCGGATGGCCTGGCGCTCCTTCTCGCTGGTGGCGCAGGCGAACATCTCGTCGAGCGACTTGGGGGGCTTGCGCACGTCGAACCGACCGATGGCCCGGGCGGGCGCGTCCGCCCAGGCGGCGATCTCGGCCATGCCGAGCACCGCGTCCAGCCCCATGCGCTCGCTCAGGTGCTCGAACAGCTTGTCGGGGTCGCTGTGGAGCAGGAGCGGCGGCTCACCGGAGGGTCCCATGGCCGCCGACTGGACGTCGGGTTCGAAGATCGGGCAGTTGGCGAACCCGAGGTCGTCGTAGATCTCACTCGGGACCGGGAATTGGATGGACCCGGCCAGCTCGAACCGGTACCCACGGGCCAGCTCGGTGGTGGTGGCCATCCCGCCGATGAAGTGGTTCTTCTCCAGGCACAGGACCCGCATCCCGCCGCGGGCCAGGACGACCGCGGCCGTGAGTCCGTTGTGCCCGGCCCCGATGACGATGGCGTCGTAGTCCGACATGGGCGTCACCGTACCGGAGTGCTCCGCGCCGGCGCCGGGAGTCGTCAGCCGTGCTGCCAGACCCGGCTGGCCAGGTTGCGGATGCCGGGCAGGGCGGCCCGGTCGAGGCGGGCGAGCTGGTCGCCGTCGAGGAGCCAGCCCAGCGCCGCGGCGTTCTCCTCCGCCTGCGGGCGGTTCTTGGCCCCCGGGATGGGCACCGCGCCCTTGGCCATCACCCAGTTGAGGGCGACCTGGCCGGGACCCCTGCCGCCGTGCTCGTCGCCGATGCGCCGGAGCTCGTCGACGATGCCGTCGACCACCTCCATCGGGTGGTTCGAGAAGTTCCGCCTGCCCGGTGGCGGGTTGGCGGCCGAGTACTTGCCGGTCAGGCGACCCTGGCCGATGGGCGAGTAGGCCAGCGGGATCACCCCGAGGTCGGCGCAGGCGGCCAGGAGCCCCCCGGTCTCCGGGGCGCGCCGAAGCAGCGAGAACTCGATCTGGTTGGTGGCGAGCCGCAGGCCACGGGTCTCGAGGGCGCGGGCCATCGAGCGGGTCTCCTTGATCGAGTAGTTGGAGACCCCGACCGCCTTGACCAGGCCCGCCTCGTGGGCGGCGGCCAGTGCGTCGGCCAGGGCGGCGTGGGAACGGAGGCTGACCGGGCCGTGCAGCTGGTAGAGGTCGACCGAAGCCAGTCCGAGGCGCCCGAGCGAGGCCCGCAACGAGGACAGGAGGGCGGAGCGGACGTTGAGTTTCCAGGGTGACGGCATGAACTTGGTGGCCACGACCACCCGGGCGGCCCGGTCGGGGTCGGCGGCCAGGAGCGACCCGATGATCCGCTCGCTCTCCCCGCCCCCGTAGACCTCGGCGGTGTCGAACAGGGTCACGCCGGCGTCCACCGAGGCGTCCCAGGCGGCGCGGATCGAGTCCCGGGTGAGGTCGGGGTCGTAGCCGCCCATGCCCCAGGTGGACTCGTCGCCCCAGGCCCACGTGCCCACGCCGAGCCGGGGGATCGAGACGTCGGCCCCCGGCAGGGTGAGCAGGTCGGGGGCACGGGGACAGCGTAGCGACCCGGTACCGGCCCGGACCCGGGCGATGGGGGCGTCGGGGGCGGGTCGATCCGGCGGCCGTGGGACGTCCCGGGACCCCGGGTCGCTCAACTTTCGCGCACTGCGGGCCGATGATGCAGGTATGCCTCCTCCCGACGATGCGACGGGTCACGCCCCGGTCGGGTCGACGCGGGACGAGGACCTGCTGCGTCTGTTCCGGGAGCTGCCCGACCTCGTCGTGGTCATCGACGCCTCCGGGAACCTGATCTGGGGGAACCGGACGGCCGAGCGCCTGTTCACCACGACGGTCGACGATGCGGCCGGCCTGTCGGCGCTGGACTACGTCCATCCCGAGGACCTGCCGTTCGTACTCCTCTCGCTGGACAGCGTCCAGGAGAAGGAGGTCGGCTCTCCGATCGAGGTGCGTGTCAGGACGCCGACCGGGTGGCGGCTCATGGAGTTGGTGGGGACACCGGTCCCCTGGTTCGCCGCGGGGTCGGTGCTGCTGAGCCTGCGCGACCTCACCGAGCGACGCCGGTACGAGGTCTCGCACAACCGGGACGCCCGGTTCCGTGCCGTCGTCCAGAACGCCGCAGTGGTGACCATGCTGGTGGCCCCGGACGGGACGGTCCTGTCGTGCTCCGGGGCGCTCTCCCGGATGCTCGGCCACGATCCGGAGCTGTTGGAGGGCCGTCCGCTGGTCAACCTGGTCACCGGGGACGATCGCCAGGCCGTGATGGGGGCCCTCGTCCGTGCCGCCCGCAACAGTGCCTCGGCCAGTCCGGTCACGGTCACCGTGGGCCTGACCAGGCAGGGGGAGCCGTCCGCGATCCCCTTCGAGCTCAGCATCGTCAACCTGGTGGACGACCCGACGGTCGGGGGGTTCGTCCTGACCGGGCACGACGTGACCGACCGGAAGCGGCTGGAGGAGGAACTGTCCTACCAGGCCTTCCACGACTCGCTCACCGGCCTCGGCAACCGGGGCTGTTCCTCGATCGCCTGGCCCACTCGTTGGAGCGGGCCGAGCGCAACAACGATCGGATCGCCGCGCTGTTCCTCGACATGGACGGGCTGAAGACCGCCAACGACCGGCTCGGCCATGCCGCCGGCGACTCGCTGCTGCAGTCGATGGCCAAGGTGCTGGTCGGGTGCATCCGCCGCTCGGACACGGCGGCGAGGCTCGGCGGCGACGAGTTCGGCGTGATCGTCGAGGAGTTCACCTACCCGCGAGGTGGAGGCGTTGGCCGACCGCATCCTCACCGCGTGCCGGACCCCGTTGCTGGTCGAAGGGCACCCGCTCTCGGCCACGGTGAGCATCGGCTACGCCTTGTCCCGTCCCGGCATCACGGTGGACGAGCTCATGTCCTATGCCGACCGGGCCATGTACACGGCCAAGCACCACGGCAAGGACCGCTTCGAGCGGTTCGAGGAGTGGATGCTGGCGGTGGCGGTGACGGCGGACTGAGGCGGCGGCGCCTGACCGGTGCCGCGGCCTACAGTCCCCACCATGGCATCGGCTCGCTCGGCGCTCGCCCGACTGCGGTCCCGGCAGGTCCCCACCTGGTGGCGCGACGCCAAGCTGGGGATCTTCGTCCACTGGACCCCGGCCTCGATCCCCGCATTCGCCCCCACCGAGGGAGACTACGGCGACCTCCTGACGTGGAGCCGGCCGGACGCCTTCGCCGAATCCCCCTATGTGGAGTGGTACGAGAACTCGCTCCGGTTCCCCGACAGCTCGGCCTCCCGACATCACCGCGCGGTCTGGGGGGACCGACCGTACCGGTCGTTCGCCGCCGACTTCGTGGCCGGCCTCGACCGATGGGACCCCGACGGGTGGGCGTCGTGCTTCGCCGCCACCGGGGCCCGCTACGTCGTCCTCGTGTCCAAGCACGCCGACGGGTGGTGCCTGTGGCCGTCCGCCGTCCGGAATCCCCACCTGCCCGGATGGCACGCCGAGCGGGACCTGGTGGGCGAGCTGGCCGAGGCCGTCCGGGGCCACGGCATGCGGTTCGGCCTGTACTACAGCGGCGGTCTCGACTCGACCTTCCTCGATGTGCCGATGGGGTCGATGGGCGGGGTGCTCTCGGCCATCCCCCGGGGGGACTATCCCGCCTACGCCGAGGCCCAGGTGCGCGAACTGATCGAGCGCTACCGGCCGAGTGTGCTGTGGAACGACATCGCCTGGCCGGCACCCGGCAGAGGAGCTCTGGCCGTTGCTCGAGCACTACTACCGGATGGTGCCGGACGGGGTGGTGAACGACCGGTGGATGCCCTGGTCACCGCTGCTGTCGATCGCCCGCACGGCGCAGGGCCGCAGGCTCGTCGACGCGGTGTCGGCCCGCCAGGCCCGGGCCGACGGTGGGCTCGTGCCGCCGAAGCCGCCCCACTTCGGCTACCGCACCCCGGAGTACACGGTATTCGACGAGATCCAGCGCACCCCGTGGGAGTGCGTCCGGGGGATGGACCACAGCTTCGGCTACAACGCCGAGTCGACCGAGGAGGACTTCCTCGGGCGCGACGAACTGCTGTGGTCGGTGACCGACATCGCGGCCAAGGGCGGCAACCTGCTGCTCAACGTCGGGCCCCGGGCGGTCGACGCCCAGATCCCCGACGAGCAGCTCGAGCGCCTGGGGTGGTTGGCCGGCTACCTGGCGCCCAACGGGCACGCCGTGTTCGGCACCCGGCCGTGGATGACGCCGGGTGCCACCACCGTCGAGGGGGACCCGCTCCGGTTCACGGCGCGGGACGACGAGGTCTTCGCCTTCGTGGGCGCCGGCGCGTCGGCGGCCACCTTGGCCGAGGTCCTCCCCACCGCGTCGACCACGGTGCGCGACGTCACCGGGGCGCCGATCGAGTGGTCGTCCGGGGAGGCGGGGCTGCGGGTCACCCTGCCGTCCTCGCCCCACGGTGATCCGGTGGTCGTCGTGCTCGGGCACGTCGACGCCCGGGGCCGCGCCTGAGCGCCGGATCAGCCGCCCAGGAGCCCCGAGACCACGATGATCCGGATGCCGATGGCGATGTAGAGCACCGGGACCAGCCAGTGCCCGACCCGCTCGACCACCGCGATGAGCGTCGTCCGACCGGCGGTGGCCCGGGCGACCGTGCACCACACCCCGACCAGCACGGCGAACACCACCGCGTAGGCCGCGGAGGACCCGACGCCCGCCTGTCGGAACAAGGGGATGTAGACGCTCACGTTGTCGGCGCCGTCGGCCACGGTCAGCAGGGCCACGCCGGCCGTCCCGGTCACCGTGGCCGGCACCACCTCGTCGGGCGCCGTGCGGCGCACCCGCAGCAGTGCCCGGATGCCGAGCACGATGGGCACCAGCCCGAGGAGGCCGATCCACCGTTCGGGGACGGAGGACAGCCCGAGGGCGGCGAGGAGGCTGACCATGACCAGCGCACCCATGCCGAGGTACTGACCGGTCACGATCTGGCGGTTGGTCGGCCCGCCCCGGCCGACGGTCACGAAGAGCGCGGTCAGGAGGACGAAGTCGTCGACGTTGGTCACCACGAAGGGCCACACCCCCGAAAGGGCGACGGCGATGGCGTGGGTCATGGGCCGGAGCGTAGAGGGCCACCGGTACGGGTAGGAGGAGGCGGCCGGGACCGACACGCATCATCCCAGGTCAACGCCGCGATCCGCCCCGCCGACTCCCCGGGGGCCGGTGGCCGTGGAAAATAGGGGTCCCGGGCCGTACGAGGGGCTGGTTCCCGCGTCGGCCCCTGTGCGAAGCGAGGTCCGATGCTCGACCAAGGCGGACTCCGGTACCGGTCCGGAGCGGGGCGGTGGGTGGTTGCCGCCACCGTGCTCGGCTCGGGCATGGCCTCGGTCGACGCCACCGTGGTCGGGATCGCACTCCCCACCATCGGGCGCGAGTTCCACGCCTCGATCGCCCAGCTCCAATGGGTGGTCAACGGGTACACGCTGACGCTGGCGGCCCTCCTCCTCGTCGGGGGGTCGCTCGGCGACCGGTTCGGCCGCCGCCGGGTCTTCACCATCGGCGTCGTCTGGTTCACCGTCGCCTCGGCCGCCTGCGCGCTCGCCCCGGGTGCCACCACGCTCATCGCCCTGCGGGTGCTGCAGGGGGTGGGCGGCGCCCTGCTGACGCCGGGGAGCCTGGCCATCCTCCAGGCGTCGTTCCGGGAGGAGGACCGTGGCCAGGCCATCGGGGCGTGGACCGGCCTCGGCGGCGTGGCCTCGGCCACCGGCCCCTTCGTCGGCGGCTGGCTGATCGCCGTGGCCTCCTGGCGGTGGATCTTCTTCATCAACCTCCCCATCGGGCTGACCGTCCTGCTCCTGGCCGTCCGCCACGTCCCCGAGTCGCGCGACGAGTCGGCCCCCGAACGGGTCGACGTGCCCGGGGCACTGCTGGTCGTGGTCGCGCTGGCCGGCATCACCTACGGGCTGATCGAGGGCCCGGCCCAGGGGTGGCACGGACCCGGGCCGGTGGTCGCCCTGGTGTCCGGCGCGCTGGCCGCCGGGCTGTTCGTCGTCGTGGAGGCGCGGAGCCCGGCGCCGCTGCTCCCGCTCGGCCTGTTCCGCCGCCGCCAGTTCACGGTGACCAATGCGGTGACGTTCGTCGTCTACGGCGCGCTCGGCGGTGTGCTCTTCCTCCTGCCGGTGGTGCTGCAGGTGGTCGGCGGCTACTCGCCGCTGGCCTCCGGGGTGGCCCTGCTCCCCCTCACGGTGGTGATGCTGCTGCTGTCGTCGACGTCGGGCCGCCTCGCCTCACGGATCGGACCCCGCCTGCAGATGAGCGTCGGACCGGTGGTGGTCGGGTGCGGACTGGCCCTGCTGTCCCGGGTGACCACCGACGGCTCCTACGTGACCGGGGTCCTGCCCGCCGTGCTGGTCTTCGGCCTCGGACTGGCCATCACCGTGGCGCCGCTGACCGCCACCGCCCTGGCCGCCGCACCGGTCGAGCATGCGGGCCTGGCCTCCGCCGTGAACAACGACGTCGCCCGCATCGGCGGCCTCATCGCGGTGGCGGTGCTCCCCGCACTCAGCGGGATCTCCGGGTCCGCCTATCTCCACCCGGGCGACCTGGCCTCCGGGTTCACGGTGGCCACCAGGATCGCCGGGGCCTGGTGCGTGGCCGGCGGGTTCCTGGCCGCGGTGGGGATCCGCAATCCGGAGTCCGGGGTCGGGGGGACGCCGGCACCGGAGCCGCCCGAGCGCGAGTACCACCACTGCGGGCTGGACGCCCCACCGCAGGTGGTCAGCGACTGACGCCGGTGGAGGGCGCAGTGGTGTCCCGGCTCTCCAATGGCCGGACGAACCGCTCCCGATCGCCGAGGGCCCGGGCACCACCACCTCTTCGTGGCCCGATCTGTACGACCCGAACAGGAGGGCCTTGCGGAGGATCGCCGTGGGCGGGCGTTCCCGCCCGGGGTGGCGGCCCCCGGTACGCTCGCCGTATGGACCGGTCGCCCGGCGAACGCGCCGACGGGTGGGTGATCGGGGGACTGTGCCTGCTCACGACGGCCACGGGGGCTCTGGACGCCACCAGCTTCCTCGACCTCGGACGCACCTTCACCGCCAACATGACCGGCAACGTCCTCCTCCTGGCCTTCTCGCTGACCGGGACCGCACTGGGTGGTGGGTCGAGTTCGCGCGGGTTCGTGGTGGCCCTGGCGGCCTTCGTGATCGGCGCGCTGCTCGGCGCCGCGCTGGCGGGGCGGCGGGGTCGGGCGGCCCGACTCCCGGTGGCCCTCGGTGCCGAGGTGGCCCTGCTGACCGCCGCCCTCGGGGTGGCCGCCACCGGGTCGGTCGGGGTGGCGTGGCGTCGGGACGCCGTGGTGGCCCTCCTGGCCCTGGCCATGGGCGTCCAGAACGCCATGGTCCGGCGCATGAGCGTGCCCGAGGCCAACACCACGGTGCTCACGACCAGCCTGGGATCGCTGGCTGCCGACGTGGTGGCGGTGGGGGGACGCCCTCCCCGGACAGGACGACGGGTGGCCACCGTGGTGTGCATCTTCGGCGGTGCCGTGGCGGGCGCGTTGCTCCAACGCCACGCCACCACCTGGCCCCTCGTCCTGGCCGTGGTGCTGGTCGCCTCGGCCGCGGTGGCACTGGGTCGGGCGGGGTGGCCGGCGCCGGTCGACTAGGCCACTGGTCCCGCCGCCACCCGCCGCCCTGCCGGATGGATGCCGGGTCGTGCGGCTACCAGCGCTGACGAGCCTCCTCGGCGAAGCCCTGCAGGCCCTCGAACTCGAGGTGGGCCCCCTCGTCGGTGGTGAGGTGACCCGACCACGTTCCGAAGACCTGGTGCACCCGGCTCCCGAATTGGTCGTCGCCGACGTCCGTGTGCTTGTCGAAACGGGGTGACAGCACGGCGTGCAGCTGCCCGCCGGGATCATGGACCGTCCAGGGCTCCATCGGATGCTGCCAGTCGTACTCCCAGGTCAGCTCGCGGCCGAGCTTGGACACCGTCCCGTCGACGAGGATCCCGTTCTCGGTGAACCCGGTCCCGTCGGTCCACTTGGCACCGAACTGGAGGCCCACCACATGGTCGCCGCAGCGCCCCGCGCCCCCGCCCCAGTTCCAGGTGATCTCGTGCGGCCACCTCCCCCGGCCGACGTCGAGGACGCCCCAGGCGTCGGGCTCCCCGGCCCGACCGAACGACCAGTGGCGGTCGCCGACCGTGAGGGACCCCTCGGCCGGGAGTGCCTGCTCCTTGGAGGTGAAGTTGAACAGCGTGTCGTCCCACGGGATCACCACGTTGACCGATTCGTGACCGGCAGGCCGGACCACAGTGATGTCGAAGTGGCCGGGTCGACCGTCCTCCTCGGTCCAGGTGGCTTGCAGCCGCGTCGAGCCGGCGTCGTCCTCGATGCCGAGGGCCAGGCCGTCCTGATCGACCCGGAGCGGACGGGTGCCGGGCACCTCGGGCACCGACAGGACGCCGGCCTCGACCAGGATGGCGGTGCCACCGGAGGCACCGGTCACCAGGTCCGCCCACCAGACGTCGGCCAGTCCGAAGTGGTCGATGTCCGAGTAGACGCAGGACACGACCACGTCGCCGGCCAGGACCGCCCAGTAGTCCCACCGCTTGTTGGCGCCCCACGAGCCGTCGAGATTGGCCCGGTGGAGCGGATGGCGTGACCAGCCCCGGGCCGCAGGATTGAGCGCGCTGCCGTCCGGGGTGCAGAGGTCGACCGGCTCGGTGAGTTCGGGTTCGTGGGTCACGCCCCGGTTCTATCCCGGGTCACGCCGGCGTGGCGACCGGGCCGGTGGGTCCGGGGCGCGGGCCCGGACGTCAGCTGGCCCTGGCCGACTCGGCTGGTCCGTTGCGGATGACGGTCTGGACATGGCGCATCTGGCTGCGGAGGCAGAGCCCCCGGTAGCGGCGCTCGTCGATCCCGAGATACCGGCAGACCGACGGTGCTGCCATCGGATCGGGGACCCGCTCGTCGGCCAGCCAGGCCAGGAGCTCGTCGGGCGGCACCTCGAGCACCCGGGCCGCGGACTCCACCGAGTCGGCGCGGTCGCGCATCCCCTCGTCGAGAGCGTCTCCCAGTGTCTGGAGTGTCATGGTGGGTTCCCGGGTCGGTGGTGCACCGTCCGCAGGGCGCGGTCGGCAACGGGGCCATCGTCTGCCGAGGCCGGTCCGGTTGCAAGCCGTGACCGCGCAGCGCGCGCTCGGGGCCCCGCCCGGTGCCCGGGGACTCACCGTGGACCGGTCCGACCGGCCACGCTGGGCGTTCTCCACGGGCTCCCTCGGCCCCTCCGGCCCCGGCGACCTGCGCCGTCGATCTAGGTGAACACGATGGTCTTACGCCCGTGGACCAGCACCCGGTCCGTCAGATGGAGGCGCACGGCCCGGGCGAGGACCACGGTCTCGAGGTCCCGGCCCATCCGGATCAGGTCATGCGGGCCGTCCCGGTGCGATACGGGGGTGACCGCCTGGTCGATGATCGGCCCCTCGTCCAGATGGGCCGTCGCATAGTGGCCGGTCACCCCGATGACCTTGACCCCGCGGTCGTACGCCTGGTGATAGGGCCGGGCCCCGGCGAATGCGGGCAGGAACGAATGGTGGATGTTGATGACCTTCGAGGCGAACCGGTCGCAGAAGCCCGCCGACAGGATCTGCATGTACTTGGCCATCACCAGGAGCTCGGTGCCGCTCGAGTCGACGAGTCGGGCGATCGCCTCCTCCTGATCGAGCCGGTTGGCACCGGTCACCGGCAGATGGTGGAAGGGAACCCCGAACCGTCCGGCCGCCTCGGCGCCGATGTCGTGGTTGCCGGCGACGAAGGCGACCTCCGCCGGCAACGCCCCCTCGTCGCACCGGGCCAGCAGGTCGTAGAGGCAGTGGACCTGCTTCGAGACGAGGATGCCGATCCGACGCGGTTCGTCGGAGAACCGCACCCGCGCCTCCATCCCGAGCGGCTCGGTGACCACGCCCAGTGCCGCCACCAGCCGGGCCCGGTCGAGATCGAATCGCTGGAGGTCGAATTCGACCCGTTGGAAGAACATGCCCTGCTCGGCGTCGGTGTACTGGTCGGCCTCGACGATGTTGCCGCCGTGATCGGCGACGAACGCGGACACGGCGGCGGCCAGGCCCGGACGGTCCGGGGCGGACAACAGCAGGCGGGCGGTGACGAGATCGGGCATGTCCGCAATGTAGGCGGCACCGGTTCCCCGCCGTGGGGCCCTCAGCCGGCCAGCAAACGGGAGACGGCTTCGCCGGTGGTGGGATTGTTGAGGTAGGGCTCGGGATCGTGCACCCGGTGCCCGTTGTCCACCAGGCGTTCGGTCACCGGTCCCTCGAACACCTCGGACAGGGGACGGATGCAGGCCGGGTCGTCTGCGTTGCGGATGTTGACCCACTGCCCGATGCCGGCCGGGAAGACCCCCCGTCCCGCAACCGGTGCCGGCTCGATCATGCCCAGGATCATGGGCCCGCCGAGGGGTGAGCCCATGGTGACCAGGCCGTTCACGTGCCACTCCGGATGGCGGCACAGGGTCTCGTAGGCCACGACGGTGCCGAGGGAGTGGGCGATCACGACCTCGGTGTCGGGTCCGATGACCGCCTCCAGGCGGGCTTGGGCTGCCCGTCGGATGTCCTCGCGCTCCAGATAGGCACCGGCCTGGGCCAGCAGGCGGTCGAGGTGGTGCTCCGAGAGCGTCTTGACCAGCTCGTCGAGGTCGACGTCGCCGTCGTGGGCCGCCAGCACGCGCGGCGCATTGGCCATCAGCTCCTTGATGTCCAACTCCGGGTCGTAGCGGCGCTCGGGATCCTTGCGGAAGAGGTCCCCGTAGAAGGCGACGGCCACGTCGGGCTCCGCCACCGACACCCCGTGCCACGCCAGGCCGTCGACCAGGGCGGGGAACCACCTGGCCCGGATCGACGCAGGCCCCCAGAGGGAGTTCCCGGCGCCGTGCACCATCACGATCCTCGCCATGGACGACAGTGTGACACGACGGATGAACTCCTCGCTGCTGGTCAGCTCGACGAAGGAGTCATTTCGGCCAGGGATCGTCGACGACGCCGAGTTCGATGAACATCCCGAGCTTGTCGGCTCCGATGAATTCGCTGACGACCCGATCGCCTTCGAATCGCAGGATGTTCACCACCCACTCGCTGACCGTCCGTCCGGTCGGAGGGTGTCCGGCGTACCCACCGACATCGGTCCCTCGGAGTGTCTGGCGTACGACGACCGTCCCGTCCGTCCCGACCACCACTTCCTGGACCTCGACGTGCAGGTCGGCGAACGTCTCGTGGTACTTGGCGATCACCGCGGCCTTGGCCGCCGGCCCCTTGCCGAACGGCGCCTCGTAGTCCGCGCTGTAGAGGTCGCCGACCGCGTCGTAGTTCCGCCGGTTCCAGACCTCGTCGACGAACTCCATCACCTGGCGTGTGCGTGCGTCCGCATCCATGGTCCGCTCCTTGATCGTCGGCCCCGGGGAACCGCTGGCGTCGGCGGTCATCCTACGGGTGGGGCCGGCCTGCGGACCTACGATCAGTGCACCAGGACTGCGACGGCACCAGGCCGGCAAGGAGGATCCAGGTGAGTCCCGACCCCGAGCATGCGACGTCAGGTGACGGGAGCGACGACGGGTTCGAGGACCCGGTCGACGAGATGGTCGACGAGAGCTTCCCGGCCAGTGATCCACCCTCGGGATGGGCGGGTGAGGATCCTCGCGATGTCGACCCGGTCACCGACCTCGACGACGAGGCGCCCGCCGCCCCTGCCGCCGACTCCTGACGGAGCGGTCCCTCGTGGTGCAGAGCCATCCGGACGGACCCCGTCCCGGACGGCGCCGCTCATGCCCCGGGGCAACGACCCCCACCACCGGGTCGAGGTCCGACTGAGCCAGGCCTTGACATGTCACCATAAGGTTACATATCATGGGGCCGTGAGCGACGACGACCGAGTGTTCAAAGCGCTCGCCGATCCCGACCCGTCGCTTCCTGCTCGACCTGTTGTTCGAACGGGAGGGCCGGACGCTGACCGAATTGGAAGAGGAGGTGGACATGACACGCATCGGCGTGATGAAGCACCTGCGGATCCTCGAAGACGCCGGGATCATCGTCACCGAGCGGTCCGGGAGGACCAAGTTGCACTACCTGAACCCCGTGCCGATCCGCCTCATCCACGACCGGTGGATCGACAAGTACACCGAGCACCGGACATCGGCGCTCGTCGACCTCAAGCACCGACTGGAGCATCCGGCATGACGACCACGTCCAACCGCCAAGACCAGACCCAGATCTACCGGATCTACATCAAGGCCAGCCCCGAGGCGATGTGGGAGGCGATCACCGACCCGGAGTGGACCAATCGCTACGGGTACACCGGCTACGCCCACTACGACCTCCGTCCGGGAGGGTCGCTACCGGGTGGAGGCGAACGAGGAGTTCAAGGCCGCGGCGGCCGCAGCCGGCTTCCCCTGCCCTGACGTCGTCGTCGACGGTGAGGTGATCGAGTCCGACCCCCCGAAGCGGCTGGTCACGACGTGGCGGTTGCTCATGGACCCGACCTGTGTCACCGAGGGCTTCACGGTCGTGACCCATGAGATCGAGGATCTCGGGAACGGTGCGTGCAAGCTCACCCTCACGCACAAACTCGACTCCACCCATCCGACCATCGCCGGGCTGGTGTCGGGACGGACGGACGCCGCCGGCGAAGGTGGGGGTGGTGGCCACTCGTGGGTCCTGAGCGACCTCAAGTCGCTGCTCGAGACAGCGTCCGGCCTCGCCGGTTGAGGCAGTCGCCAGCGGCCCCGACCGACAGCGCGGACCACGACGGAGCGGGTGACGTGCACCCCGGCAGTGAGGAGCAGCGTGCGCCGGGTGACTCCCCGCAATCCGGTGCGGTGGAGGTCGGGATGGCGCGTGTTAGGTGGGCACGCCGGCGCCACGCGCGGTGCTCCACCTGACCCCCCTGGTCGGATGGAGAGCCGGTGGAGCACCGGTACCGCGGTCGGGTTCAGTGCAGCAGCATGTTCGGCTCGCCCTGGCTGTCCAGGCCGTTGGCGGCGATCGTGCAGGCCCCACCTCGGGGACTGCCGCCGTTGTAGGCCTGTCGGACGCAGTTGCGCAGTGCGAGCTGTCCCCAGTAGTTCGGGTGGATCGACTCCTGGATGTAGTAGTCGCTGAAGATGGTCGAGACCGTGCGGATCTGATTGATCCATTCGGATTGGTCGACCGCTCCGGCCGATCGCCAACTCGACAGGCCCTTCTCCTCGAGCAGGCCGACGGTGTTCTCGCAGAGTCGGCGCCCGTTGAACGCCGATGAGAGGTCCATCACCTTCACGTTGGGCGCACCCACGGCGGTCACGGCGTTCTTGACCGAGGAATTGATGGTGCCGAGCGCCGTGCTGTTCGCCCAATTCGCGTCCGCGTTCCAGAATCCGCATCCGCCGGTGCTCTGGCGGGTGAAGCCCGACTGGCTGTAGCGGAAGCCGGAGCCGTTGGGGATCGGCGATGGATAGGTCTGGACCACGATGGCGTACATCGAGTCGGAGTAGCCAGCATTGGACATGGCGGTCCGGATGTTCCGGATGGCCCCGGCGATGGCGGTGGTCTGGGTCGAGACGTTCGCCGACTTGAAGTTCGACGTCACCGACGAGTCGTCATCGCAGTAGTTCGGCCACCACGAGGGTGAGGTCAGGAAGTCGGTCACGCAGCTTTGGACGATCGAGGCGAAGTTGAAGTTGTTCCCGCCGATCGACAGCTGCACCATGGAGACGTTGTGCGTCGCTGCGTACTGTTGGAGCAGCAGAGCCTGCCCCTCGTTGCCGCTGCTGTCGCTGTAGAAGTCGAGGCCCGGCTTGAAGTTGCCGCTCGAGTCGGTGAACGTCGACGTCTTGGCGCCCGAGCAGGCGAGGTCGAGGCCGTTGACGCCGCCTCCGATGTACGCCTCGTCCGACTTCGACCGGTGGCACCGGTTGATCGTCTCCGCCGTGTTGGTGGCGTTGTCGAAGTACGCGGTCGGGCCGAGCGCATCGATGACGGACTCACCCTGATTGGAGTTGCCGGCCCAGCGGCCGGCCTCGCCGGAGATGTACGAGTCACCGACGGTGACGACCGTCGGCGTGCCGACGCCGGGACTGGCGGCGTGCGCCGTTACGGAGGATCCGGCGATGGCGGCGGTCAGCGATCCCCCGAGGACGAGGACCCCCACCAGGAGCGTCCGCCCCCGCCGGAGGCGGTGGCGCGGTGACGTATCGGTCGGATTCCCCATCCTTGACTTCCCCCTTTGTTGGGCGCCACCTATGCGGCGTGCGCTCGGTGTGTCCCTGCCCGCCGCCATCGTGGCACACGGCAGGGCCCGCCGCCGGTGATCGTGGGCGTGGTTGCCGTGACCGTCGACGCCGATCACGACTGTTCCCACCCGAGCGGACCGGTGGCACCACCGCCGGGTCGATCCGAGCTGGGCCGAGACGAAGACGTTCCCACGATGGCGGGGCTCCGACCCGAGACACCCGGGAGGGGTCATCGCCGCGTTGACCCGAGGCATTCGAGCTCGCCGGAATCGGGTTTCCCGCTGATTTCCGGGTGCTCTGGGCTTCGCCTCGGCCGACCGGGACGATCGCCGTGAGGGACGCCTTCCGCATCCGGGCGAGCTCGACGTCACCCGCGACATCGTCGGCCACGTCGCGTCCGCTCCGACGACCGCAGAAGTGCCAGCGATCGGCTGGCTTACCCTGAGCTCCATGCTCGGACTCCGCAGGAGCAGATCGCAGGGATCGATCCGACCGACCTGCGGTGGCTGCCTGAAGAACCTCATCCGGTCGTTCTCGTCGATTCCCGTCGTCATCCGGGCGGCCTGACCGGTCGGGGGAAACGGGGATTAGTTGGTCAGCTGGCAACTGCGGCATCCCGCCTCCCGGCCCGGATGTGCAGGTCGGGGGGTAGAATTGGGAGGTCCGCAGCTGGGGGAGCGACAGACGCCACTGCTTCGGGTGGTCGGCCTCGCTCCCCGTCGAGGAGTGACGCCGGGATGACCAGCCGCCCACGGGTCCGGAGAGAAGACACCCGGAAGATGTTCATCGACGCGGGTCGAGCCATCCTCCGCGAAGAGGGGTTGGGCACGGGTGGGGAGACGCTGACGCTCAAGCGGGTGTCAGCCCGGGTGGAATCGGAGTTCGGCATCCGGTTCACCAACGCCTCCATCATCGGGCGCATCTGGGACAGCCAGTCCGAGTATCAGACGGATGTGCTCGCCATCATTGCCGCCGACGACAGCAACTCCGAGGTCGAGGAGTCGCTGGACCGCATGGCGCCGTTCATCGCCTCGATGGACACGTCCAGCGAGGAGTCCCGCATGTGGTCGCTCCAGGAGTTGTGCCGGGTGGTCAGCGAGGTGCACATCGACACCCTCCGGCGGTCCACGGACTGGTCGCTGTGGATCGGGATCTGGGCGATCACCGCGGTCGGGTCCGCGCCGGAGCGGCGGAAGCGGGTCGATGATGCGCTCCGGCAGTCCTATCTCGACGTGACCGATCAGATGGAGCGGATCTACTCCTCCCTCATGGACGTCCTCGGCTACCGGGTGTGCGGCGGGCTCACCGTCCGCCAGTTCGCCATCGCGGCGGCAGCGCTCACCGAGGGCTGTGTCCTCCGTGACCGGGTCGATGCCGCGCAGATGAGCGGGATCTCACGCCCCAGCGGTCGCCATGGTGAGACTCAGGAATGGACGCTGTTCGGCCTGGCCCTCCACGCCCTGACCGAGCAGTTCTTCGAGCTCGACCCCGAGTGGGGACTGCCGGACCTCTCGACCACGCCCTCGCTCGGAGCGGACGTCGACCTCACCCGGTGAACCGGGCACACGTGATCGGTGTCCCGGCTCCGGTAGGGCCGGATCCTCCCGTTCGCTGGGGCGGACGGTTGCCGCTCAGTGGATGAGCACCTTCAGGGCGTCGTGCTTGGCGGCGTTGCCGAAGACGTCGTAGGCCTCCAGCATCTGGTCGAAGGTGAACTCGTGGGTCACGAACTTCTCGGCCGGCAGCTTGTGCTCGGCCACGAGCTTCAACAGCATGCCCAGCGTGTTGGTGCTCACGAGCCCCATCGAGATGTCGATATTCTTGATCCAGAGTTCGTTGAGCTTCAGCTCGACCGGCTTCCCGTGCACGCCGATGTTGGCGACACTGCCACCGGGGCGCACGATCTCGGTGGCCATGGTGAACGTCGACGGGAGGCCGACCGCCTCTATGGCGCATGGCGACGTCGACCCCGAGGCCGTCCGTGCAGGCCAGGACCTGATCCTTCCAGTCCGACTCTCCGGAGTTGACGATGTCCGTGGCGCCGAACTCGGCGGCCCGCTTCAAGCGGGCGCCGTCGAGGTCGACGGCGATGATCTTGGCGGGTCCATACAGGCGAGCGGTCATGACCGCCGAGAGTCCGACTGGGCCCGAGCCGATGACGGCCACGACATCGCCCGGTTGGACATGCCCGTACTGCACGCCGATCTCGAAGCCGGTGGGCAGGATGTCGGACAGCAGGATCCCCTCGGCGTCGGTCATGCCGTCTGGGACCCTGTAGACGGAGTTCTCCGCGAACGGAACGCGGACGTACTCGGCCTGCGTCCCGTCGATCATGTAGCCGAAGATCCATCCGATCCCGGCGAGTCCCTCGGGATCGAGGCAGTGGCTGAACAGGCCCTGGCGGCAGTACGAGCAACGCCCACACGAGCTCACGCACGACAGGATGACGCGATCGCCGACGGCCAGTTGTGTGATGCCGGAGCCGATCTCGGTGATGACGCCGATGCCCTCGTGCCCGAGGATCCGCCCCGGCACGGCCACCTCGGGGACATCGCCCTTGAGGATGTGGAGGTCGGTGCCGCAGATCGTGGTGGCCACCATCTTGACGATGACATCGGTCGGTTGATGGATCGTCGGATCCGCGACCTCGTCCCATCCGCTGCTGCCGGGACCCTTATAGACGAGTGCCTTCATGGTGCGCCTCCTTCATCGGCCGGATGGCCAATTGCCATCCGAGAGGCGTCAGACTCAGATTCGGAGTGGGCGACCCGTGGTCCAACCTAAGCCTTCGGTCAGCGTTACCGCTGGTCGGGCGGGGACGGGTGGATCGGGCGACCGGTGCCGCCGGCGATCCGCAGGGTCGATGCCGGCGCCGGGTGCATCCCGCGCGGCCCGCTGACCAGCCCTGACACGTGGGTGGGCCACGCGGCGGCGTACACTCGGCTGCGGGACAACCGCCGCCGATCCGGACTGGAAGGGGTGCCCGAGCGGGGCCTGGCCGTCGACCTCGTGCCGTCGCCGCGGTCGGTCGACGAGGCACCCACGGTGGGTGAGGAGCGGTCGATGAACGGTGCGGAACGGAGTGTCGGCGTCACCGATGGATGAATTCCTGTTCGTGCTCGGCATGGCCATCGTCCTCGTGACCCTCGCCGAGGTGCTGCTCGTGATGGTCCTTCCCCGGCGACCCGCCGGGATCGAGCGACTCACCCTCGTGGTCAACCGCGTCGTTCGCCTGCTGTTCGTCGCGCTGTCGCGTCTGGCCAAGACCTATGAGGGGAAGGACGCCGTCCTGGCGCCGACCGCTCCGGTCGCCCTGGTGGCCCAGCTGCTGTTCTGGGCCATCAGCCTGGCCGTCGGATTCGCCCTCATGCTGCAGCCCACTGTCCATTCGCTACCCGACGGCTTCACCCAGTCGATCACCGCCCTGTTCACAGTGGGCATCGGTGCACATCGGGGGCCCGGCCAACACCGGGATCGACATCGCCGTCGGCGCCATCTGGGTGGTCATCGTCGCGCTGCAGATCGCCTACCTCCCAGCCCTCTACGCCGCATTCAGCCGGCGTGAGAGTCTGGTCTCCCTCCTCGAGAGTCGTGCCGGTCTCCCGGCCTGGGGCCCGGAGCTGCTCGCCCGCCATCAGCTGGTGGGCATCTCCGACACCCTCCCCGAGCTGTATGCGGCTTGGGAGGAATGGGCTGCCGACGTGGCCGAGAGTCACACCACGTATCCCATTCTCCTGCTCTTCCGTTCGCCGGAGCCGTGGTACTCCTGGCTGATCGGGCTGCTGTCGGTGCTCGACGGCGCGGCCATGCACCTGTCCCTCGCCCCGAGTACGGCATCGTCGCAGGCCCGCCTGTGCCTCCGCATGGGGTTCACCCTGGTCAACCGTGTGGCCACCACGCTCGGATGGCCGGTCGACCCCGACCCGAATCCGGACGGCCCGATCGAGTTGACGTTCGAGGAGTTCGAACGGGCGGTGCTCATGCTCGAATCGGTGGGCTTCCCCATGGAGCGCTCCGCGGAGGAGGCGTGGCCCGACTTCCGCGGCTGGCGGGTCAACTACGAGCGGCTGATCTACCGGTTGGCCGACCGACTGACGGCGCCGCCTTCTCCGTGGTCCGGCCCCCGTCGCCATCTCCGGTCCGGTCCCGTCCAGCCCAAGCGACCCCCCCAACGGCGACCGGACGGAGGGCCATCGCTCTACGAGGGGCGCCCCGAGGTGGTCATCGCGCCTCGTCGGCGGGGATCGCAGGACGGACCGCAGACCGGGAGGTGACCCTCGATCGGCCGGGGCCCGCGGCACCGGCGGAGCTCCCGTGCCCGAACGTGCCCGACATCGCGGTGCGCCCGTTGATCCACGCCGAACCGGGCAAAGGCACGCCATCCCCGCCGACCTCCGGTCAGTCGGCGGTCCAGCGATTGCGAAGGTCGTCGAGCCACTCGGGCAGGTCGATGGGTGGATCGGGGAGCGCCTCCGCCCCGTACTGGGCCAGTACCCGCTCGAACGACTCGGGGTCGTCACCCCACCCCCGAGGATCGCCCATCATGACCTCGAAGAGGACCGCACCTTCGTCACCGGCCACGAAGGGACCGAAGGCGGCGCCGAGGGGGAGCTCGATGTGGGTGCCGACCGGGCACGGACGGTCCCCGCAGAGGACCTCCCCCTCGAGCACCATCAGCACGTGCGGGCTGAGGTGGCCGTGCCGCCGTTGGATGACACCGGGGTCCCACTTCGCATAGAGGGACAGGTACAAGCGGGTCGGGAGAGAAGGCGAGCCACTTCTCCCAGACCGATGCCACGGTTCCGTCGGCGCGCCGGATCGCCCGTACCTGCTGCCACGGGACGATCGGGGTCGTCGAGGTGGCGGAACGTGGGCTCGAGTCCCGGGACGTGGACGCCGGACGTGTCGTCAGCCATGCCGGAAGGCTAACGGGTGGCTCCGCTCCCGGGCACCTCGGGTCGTCCGGTGGACCTCGCACGCGAATCGGCCGCCATCTGAGTTCGGATCCGGCCGACCATCGGGCCGGGCCCTTCGGGCAACTCCGGCGCTTCTCCCGAGGGCAGCTCGCGATGGGCGTAATTCGACGGTCCGGATGCGACCGGCATCGACGCCATCGTCGGATGGCGACACGCCTGTCGGACCGGAGACTGTCTGAGCGAGATGCCACCGACCTGCGTCGGCGGCACCACTGGACCGGACGAACATTCGGTCGAGGCAGATTCGACTCCGCAGCGGTTCCAGACCCCCAGCCCTTGAGGGAGTCGGTCTGGACTGTCCGTAGTCGGACGCCCGGCGAGGGCGCACTCGAAGCCGCGGATGTCCGGATGACGTCGGGCCGAGAGTCCTGGCGTTGTGACTCGGCAATGCTCGAGTGGACCGGGCCGAACGCACGTCGATGAAGACTCGTGTCTCCTAGAACCCAACTCCCGGAGTGCCTTGCGGCATCTCCCGGACGTCGTAGCCGATCGAAAACCTTGCGCACGAGGAAACCGACGGGCCCCCGGTGTTCGCCAACCGTGGTCGCCGAAGCCGGCCTTGCTGCCGCCCGGCCCCGGATCTGTGGTCGGAGGCCGCCCGGAGGCCGGTGCAATGGTCCCATCCGTGCCGCCCGTCGGAGGCTCAGCGGGCCGCACCGCTCCGCTGTGTCGCCGTGAAGTTGTAGGTCACACTCAGCGCACAGTTCTGGAGCTGCTCGGTCACACCGGGGGTGCCCCCGGTCGAGCAGACACCGCCGTTGTAGGCGAACGAGTCGGCGTAGGTGGAAGGCACGGCCACGGTCACGACGTAGTAGACGGATGCGCCCTGGATCGGCGCTGACGCGGTGATGTCCTGGACCGTGGTGTCGAGCGTCTTCAGCGGGACGTTGTTCACGACGGTGGTGAATCCGCTCGGGCAGGTGTAGGTCCACGGGCCCGTCGTGCCACCGGTCTCCGTGGGGGCGACCGTGCACGCCTGAACGGTCGCATGGAGCCCGTTTGTGGTGTCCGTCACGAAGTCGGACCCCGCGTTTGCGCCGGCGACGGAGGTCTGAAGCGTGAGGCCCAACGTTGGGGCGAGGCCGGTCGAGCCGGCCGGTCCGACCGAGGTGTTGTTGGTCAACTGGACGACCCGGGAGACCGTGTCCCCCTCGGCCAGGTTGGTGACGGGTCCCACGGTGAGTGAGCCGTGGTTGCCGGCCGGGGTGCCGAGTACGAGGTGGACCTGACCGGTGGAGATCGGCGTGGGTCCGGCGGCCTGGCTGTCCGTGAAGTTGGCGACCACTCCACCGAGGGAGCCGACGGCAACGGTGAGCGTGGCCGCGGTGAGAACCAGCCGCTTCGGAAGACGTCGTTTTCTGGAGTGACGACCCGGGGCCATGACGAGCCTTTCTGGAGCAGGTAGCAAGCGGGGTGGCATGTAGAACTTCCGAGTCATCGGCACAGATCTCATTCGGCTTAATACCCTGCTTCCACACCGCGGGGTCAGCGGGGGCCCTGATATTGAGGCGTTGCCGGGGAACAGGGACTTCCGCCTGGGCCGCCCTGAATGGTTGGTCAGAGGCACCCGGCAATCGCTCGGTGTGCAAGCCGGGGTGCAATGCGGCAAATGATCCTCAAGTTCTTGCTGCCGCTGACCGAGAAATTCTTCGAATCACATCTATTCGACCAGCCACATCAACTCAGAATGAGGAACTGACATGGATACGGAAGCACAAGAGTCAAAGGGAAAGTCCACCAAACGGATCGTCCTTACCGGGGCTGTTGCCCTACTCGGACTGGCCTCGATCGGTGGAGTGTTCGCAAACTTCACCGACACCCAGGCTGCCGGACCCACGCCGATCACCACCGGCCAGGTCCACATCGTCCTCGGTACCCCCGCAGGTGACCAGGGTGCCATGACGGTCGGTCCGTTCACCAACATGGCGGAGGGCGACAGCATCTCCCGCGTCGTCCAGTTGACGAACAACACGACCGTCGGCGCAGTCGGAACCACCGGCCTGTCGGCGCTGACGCTCCAGTCCACCCCCGGAGGCACCAACGCCGGAGCGGACATCGTCACGGATGCCACCAACGGTCTGCACGTCACCGTGCAGTCGTGTGCCACGTCCCCGACCGAGACGGCCGGTTCGCCCACGGGTCCGTTCACGTATGCCTGCACCGGTGGGTTCACGACCGTCGTGAACAACGTCCCGCTGGCGACCTTGGACTCGGCTGCGCAGAACATCCTGGCGTCGGCTCCCATCCAGGGTGCCTCGGTCTACTTCGTGGTGACCGCCACGCTGCCGACCACCTATGCGGATCCGTACAGCCTGAACGCTGGAGCTTGCTCCACCGCCGGTGGCGCCAACGAGCAGCTTCAGAACTGCTCGCTGAGCGTGACCTACAACTTCACCGCAACGCAGCGTGCCGGGACCGTCCAGTAGGACAGCCCGCTCGCTGAAGGGACACCACGAGGGGCGGGGAGTTCACTCCCCGCCCCTCGTCCCTTCCGTCTCTCGAAACCCCGGGGCTTCGTTCCCCACCTCTCTCGCCTCACCCTCCACCCACCTCCTCGAGCAACGGGCCATCCATGACCACTCTCGAATTCGACGGCAAGCCGGAACTGGCGCCGACACGGATCGCACCACAGCGACGGTCGAATCCCGCCCCCCGCCGGTATCTCCATCGGCGACCGCCCCCGAAGCACCGCAAGGGGCGGGCGCAGCGGAATCGGCGCCCGATGGTCTGGGTGGCCAACGTCGTGATGGCCGTAGCCATCGCCCTGACGGCGGTGGTGGTCGTGGGCAGCTGGGTCGGCCACTGGCGCTTCGAGACAGTGCTGACCGGCTCGATGCGCCCCGGCATCCAGCCCGGTGACGTCGAAGTCCTGGTTCCCGAGGCCAGCAGCGCCATCCGGGTCGGCCAGATCGTGGCGTTCCACCCGCCCCACGAGACGTTCACGGTGACCCACCGGGTCATCGCCGTCAACGACCACCACGGCGTGTGGATCACCACCAAGGGCGACGCGAACAACGTCCGGGACCCGTGGGGCGACATCCACATCATCGGCTCCTCGGTCTGGGTGGTCCACCACGTGATCCCCCATCTCGGGTACGTGAGCATGTGGGTCAAGAGCCCGATCCCCCACGTGCTGCTGCTGGTCGTCGTCGTGCTGCTGATCTGCATCGGCACGCTCAGGATGATCTGGCGCCGATGAACAGTCGACCCCTGACGCCAGCGGAGGGAGGGCCCATGGCCCGCAATGGCGGTGGACCGCGTCCGGGTGCCCGGGTCGGCCGTGCGCGGCACCGGAGGCCCCGACGGGGTCTCCCGGGGCTGCGCTGGATCGTCCTCGTCTCCCTCCTGGTCCTGTCCACGTCGTCCGGGGTCGGGGCGGTGTGGGCGGCCAACGCCGACGGCACCTCCGGCGGTCCCGAGCAGCTGGCCAGCGCCACGCTCTCGCCGGCCCCGACCCCGGACACGGTCGCCAACAACGGATGTGCCGGAACCAACCAGCAGACCAACGTGGCCACGAGCTGGACCGACAGCCAATCGGCGACCCCGGACGCCTCCGGTGGCTCGATGATCACCGGTTACGCCGTGGGCCGCGCCGCCGCGTCCGGCGGTCCCTATGCGACCGCGGGGTCGACCGCCGGGAGTCCGGCGCCCACCGCCTTCACCGACGTGCCGCCGGTGTCCAACAGCCCGGTTGCCCTGGTCGTCGACGGGACCGCGGCCGGGTCCAAGTCCGTCTACCCCTTCACCGAGAGCAGCCTCGCCGTCGGGGCCGGCACCACCATCGGCACCGCGGGCACCGAGGTCAACGCCATCCAGATGACGCCGGACGGGCAGACGGCCGTCATCGCCGAGTACACGACGGGCCAGGTCCAGGTGTTCACCTGGTCCGGCAGCGCCTGGGCCCTGGCCAAGACCCTCGCGCTGGCCGCTCCCACGGCCGTGGCCATCAGTCCGGTGCCCGACGCGCTCCGGCAACTACACGGCCTACGTGGTGAGCGACCCGGGGACCACCGTCAACGGCTCGGTCACCCGGATCACGCTGAACGGGGCGAGCAGCGCGGCCGGCACGGTGTTCGCCGTCCAGCACCAGGCCAACCCGACGGCCGCCGTCGTGACGCCGGACGGCACCGAGGTCTACGTCGCCAACTACAACTCCGGCACCGTCTCGGCGATCAACACCGCCACGTCAGCGGTCGTCACCATCGCGCTCCCGGGTACCACCCCGAATCCGATCGCCATCACGACCACCCCCGACTCGAGTCACGTCTACGTGGCCGATCGTCGGAACAGCTTCATCGACGACGTCACCACTGCCACCAACGTCGTCTCGACCCACGTCACCCTGGCCGCCGGAGGGCTCAACGACGCCATCCTGACCGGTACCGGCAACCCCAACGTGATGGCCATGCTCCCCAACGGCCTCGACCTCTACATCGCCGAGTACGGGACCGCCGAGGTGCAGGAGGTCAGCACCGCGCTTGCCGCAACTCCGGATACCGTGGTCGCCTCCGTCGTGCACGGGCGCCGGCTCGGCGCCGATCAACCTGGCCGAATCGCCCAACGGCTGCCAGATCTTCGTGGCGGACTGGCCGTCCGACCACATCTTCTCGATCGCGACCGCGACCAACACGGTGGCCACGGTCATGACAGACACCTGTGAGACCCAGGACCCGCAGCCCATGCAGGTCACGCCGGACAACCAGTATCTGCTCATGCCCGAGAACTACCGCTGCGGCGACCTTCAGATGCTCAATCTGGCCACCAATGCGGTCACCACGTCGAACGCGGTCGGCGCCCATCCCACCATGGTCGCCATCCCGCCGGTGCCGATCTGGTACGAGACCACGGCAACCCACGCGCCAATGGTCCTCCCTCCCGTCCACTCCGGTCATGTATCCCGGTGGGATGGAACCCGGGCGGGTGGCAGTAGGTGGAGGCGATAGGCCCGGCGGCCGCACCGTGCGCCGATCGCGGCACTCCGCCATCAAGCACGCGGCGCCAATCGGTCGATACGACACCGATGCGGTAGCGATACGAGTCAGCGAGAAGTCACATGAGAGATCAGTCAACACGCCACGTTCGCAGACGGAGTCAGGCGCCTCGCCGCGTCCGGGGTCATCGTGCTCGGCGGGCTGGCCGTCCTGGGTGGTGTCTACGCCAACTTCACCGACGTCCGGACCGCGGGTCCGGAGCCGATCACGACCGGCCAGGTGCACATCGTCCTCGGGACCCCGGCCGGCGACCACGGCGCCGTCACCGTGGGGCCCATCCACAACCTTGCCGAAAACGACACGGTCACCCGAGTGGTCCAGGTCACCAACAACGGCACGGTGGGAGTCGCCGGTACCACCGGCCTCGCCGCTGTCCGCGGCCTCACCCTCCAGAGCTCGGTCTCGGGCCCGAACGCGGGCTCGGACATCGTCACCGACCTCACCAACGGACTCCACGTGACCGTTCGGTACTGCACCGTTGCCCCTGTCGAGGCCGGCGGCGCCACCGGTCCATGGACGTACACCTGTGCGACCGGCTTCAAGCCGCTCTTCGCCAACCTGGCCCTGGGAACGCTGGACACGGCGGCACGCAACATCACCGCGTCGGCCCCGATCCAGGGCGCCACCCGGTACTACGTGATCACCGTCCGTCTGCCCAATACCTACGCCGACGCCTACCAGTATCAGGGTGGTGCCTGCTCGACCCTCGGCGTTCCCGGTGTCACCGAGCAGTTGCAGAACTGCACACTCTCGATCACCTACCACTTCGTCGCCACCCAGCGGGCTGGAGCCAAACAGTAGCGGCGCGCGATTGACGAGGGAGTCTCCCCGACGATCGATGGGTGACGGGTCCGAGCGAGATGCTGCGATGAGACGCGATCCGACCGATCGAGGCCCGGCCGGTGTCGCCGGCACTGGATCCACCTTCGATGTGGGGTGGGTCGCCGCCTCCCAGGGAGCAGCAGAATCAACCGCCGCCGAAGTGTCGGGTAAGACCAAGGCGTCGGGAGTGACCTCCGTGTCCCACCTGACCCTTCCCGTTGAACCCTCCGAAGCGTTCGACCGCGTCACCGGCGAGCAGAACGCCGATCTATATGGCGTCGGATCCGGAGGCATGCTGTCAACCACCCGCTTCCGGCCCGCACCGATCGCCGACAAGGTGGCGCACCAGGTTGACTGCGATCTACTGATTGCCGAAAGAAGCGACCGTCATCGTCGAAACAGGCGGAAAGAGGTGCGCTGTACGGTCGAGTCGATGCGTGACGATCGTGGAAGGCGGGCTGAATGGCGCACCGGACTGACACGCCGGCCCAGGTGAACGGGTTGGAGACTCTGGCCGCCCAGATCGTGAATCAGGCCCTGGGCACCGATGTGGTCCGCGGGGTCAGAGGCCAGGCTCGTGCTCTGTGGAGGGTGAACGTTGCGCGCTCGAAGCATCAACAGCGCACGTGGCACGTTCATCGATCCGCAGAGCACATCTCGATGGGCCGCCCCGCACGCGACCCCGATAGTTGAGTCCGCACCCAATTCGTGAGGCGCTCACCGAGCGTGATCTCCGATGGCGAAACGACCACAAGGAATGGTGATGGTTGCCGTTCGGGTGCGAATTCCTTGCAAGCGCGGGTGATGACTCTTATGGTGACCCAGCAGCGATCGGGGGACATCGGTCGCGGTGGATGCGGAGTGCCGACAACGGCGCCAGGAATTTGCGGGGGGATCATGAGGGGACGCGGTGCAATCGGCCAGGTGTGTGCGGCCGCCATCATTGGGATTGCCGGGCTGCTCGTTGCGCCCGCCTCTGCCGGGGCCGCGAAGGTGACAGCCGCAGGCACCGTGACCTGCAGCTACGGAACAACGATGACGTTCAGTCCGCCGCTTCAGCCGGGGATCGGAACGCCGGCGACCAGCGGGCAGCCCGAACTGGTGACCATGGCACCGGCGACCATCGGCTCGTGCACCGGGTCGGTGACGGCCGGATCGATCCCGACCAGCGGTACCAACTCGAAGCCGATCACCGTCAAGGTGAAGGCGAATGTCTTCAACAAGGTCCACTACGTCGGCGGATGCCTCTTCTTCAATGCGTTCCAGCTGCAGTTGAAGCGGACGACCCTCCTGTGGACGGTCAACTCCGGCGTGATGAAGTCCTCCAAGGTGACTCCTGGCATTGCCAGCATGGGCAGCAACGCCGGAGGAAACCTGGGATTTGCGTTGACAGGTACCGGGGTGGGTTCGTTCGCGGGGCCGTCTGCGCTGGATCTCTACTTTGACGCGCCTTCCACGAGTGCACTCCAACAGTGCATCGCTGGTTCCGGCACGGTGTCGACACTCACGGTGGACCCGACCCAGAGTTCGATCTCGCTCGGCTGATCAACGACCGAGAGGACGCAGTGGGTACTCCGCGGGCGTGGGCACACCACGGCAGGACGGCGACCGCACCCGACAACGACAGCACGCAGCAACAGACGGCTCGCCTCGGCGCTCCGTCCCGGTGGACGAGGAGACAGCCATGACCACGAACGAACATTCCCTCAACGGCGGATCAGCATCCCGGCGGCGACCGGGGCGACGCCGTCTCGTCGCCGCGACGGTCCTGGCGCTCACGTCAGTGGGCGCCGCCGTCGGGGTCCAGGCGACTCCGGCCGGAGCTGCGGGTGCCCAGATCCTGGAGAGCTGGGGATACAACGCCTACGGGCAGCTGGGTAACGGCACGACGACCAACTCGACCACACCGGGCGCGGTGTCGCTCCCGACCGGAGTGACCGCGGTCTCCGCCGCTGCAGGAGGCAATCACAGCCTGGCCATCGGCTCCGACGGCACCCTCTATGCGTGGGGACAGAACGGGTACGGGCAGCTCGGTAATGGCACCCTGACCGGTTCCTCGACGCCAGTTGCCGTCCTTCTGCCGAGCGGGGTCCACGCCACGGCGATCGCCGCCGGCCTGGACGACAGCCTGGCCCTCGGGACTGATGGAACGGTCTACTCGTGGGGAGACAACAGCCTCGACGAACTCGGCAACGGCACAACGGTCGCCAATTCGACAACACCGGTTGCCGTGTCGCTCCCTGCGGGCACTACGGTCCAGGCCATCTCCGCAGGCCAGTTCCACAATCTGGTCCTCACAACCACCGGGGTGGTGTACGCCTGGGGTTACAACAACGACGGTCAGCTCGGTGACAGCAAGCGCATCTCGCTCACGACTCCCGTGGCCAGCCTTCTCCCGACGGGGGTCCATGCCACCGCCATCGCGGCCGGCGGCTACCACAGCCTGGCGGCGGGCTCCGACGGCAACGTCTACGCCTGGGGCTTCGACACCGACGGACAGCTCGGCCTGGGCAGCAGGGTCTTGCGCGCCACCCCGACCCAGACCCTCATGCCCGCTGGCGTGTCAGCCGTCTCGCTGGCTGCCGGCCTCTACCACAGCCTCGCGGTCGGATCCGATGGCAAGGTCTACACCTGGGGGGACAACACCTACGGTCAGCTGGGCAATGGCTCGACCGTCGCCTTTTCGACCGCACCCGTCGTCGCGTCCCTGGGCTCCACCCCGACGGCCATCGCGGCTGGGGAGTACTTCTCGTCGGCTCTGCTGGCCAGCGGAGTCATCGAGTCATGGGGCGAGAACGGCTTCGGTGAGCTGGGTACGGGAGGTACTGCGAACGCGCTGACGCCCACCCCGGTGGTGCTCCCGCCCAACGCGATCTTCTCGTCTCTGGCGTCCGACTCCATGTCGTCGCACGCACTCGCCATTGCTGTTCCCAGCCAGTCGTCGACTGCGACCTCGGTCAGTGCCACGGTTGCCTCTCCCACCTACGGCCAGTCCGAGACGCTGACTGCCACGGTGACGGGCTCAGACGGAGGCGGGACTGTTGCCTTCAGTGACGGGGCATCCACGGTGACGGGTTGCAGTGCGGTACCCCTTTCCCCGGTGGGTTCGAATTCCCAGGCCACCTGTACGACATCCGCAATGACCGCCGGGCACCATTCCGTCACCGGCACGTACTCCGGTGACACGGCATCGGCTGTGAGCGCGTCGACCGCCCTCGCCGTTACCGTCGCCACGGCCCCGTTGGGCGTGACCGCCTCGACCTCGGCCGTCACGTACGGGACCGCGCCCGCAGCGGTGACCGCGTCGTACACCGGCTTCGTAAATGGCGATGACCAGGCGGTACTGACCTCGACCCCCACATGTACCACCACGGCGACGGCGACCAGCCCGGCCGGGACCTATCCGACGCACTGCGCCGGCGCCGTAGCCGCCAACTACACCGTCACGTACGCTGACGGTGAGGTGGTGGTGGGGGCGGCACCGCTCAGCATCTCGGCGTCGTCGGGAACGATGACGTACGGCGGAGCCCCACCGACGATCACGCCGTCCTACACCGGATTCGTCAACGGCGACACCCCGGCATCGCTGACCGTGCAGCCGACGTGCACGACCGGTGCCAATGGATCGAGCCCCGTCGGTACCTACCCGTCCACGTGCGCAGGCGCTGTGGATCCGAATTACACCATCAGCACCTCGGACGGTCAGGTCGTTGTGGGTGCCGCGTCGCTCGTGGTCACGGCGTCCTCCGCCGCCACCACCTACGGCACGGCGCCGACGGCCATCTCGCCGTCGTACGCCGGGTTCGTCAACGGCGACACCCCGTCCTCGCTGACCACGCAGCCCACCTGCGTCACCTCGGCGACCGCAGCAAGCGTCGTCGGGGCTTACGCAGCAACCTGCTCCGGCGCCGTGGACTCGAACTACGCGATCTCCTACGTCGGCGGGTCGGTCACGGTCTCACCCGCCCCGATCACCATCACGGCCTCATCGTCCTCGATGACCTACGGCGATTCGGCACCGACCGTGACCCCGACGGTCGACGGGCTGCAGAACGGCGAGGGGGCGTCGGTCCTCGGTGCCGGACTGTCGTGCACCACCGAGGCGACGTCGTCCAGCCCCGTGGGCCCCTATCGGTCCAGCTGCTCTGGAGCGGCCGACACGAACTACGCGATCACCTACGTGGACGGCTCTACGACGGTCACGCCCGCCCCGATCACCATCACGGCCTCATCGTCCTCGATGACCTACGGCGATTCGGCACCGACCGTGACCCCGACGATCGACGGACTGCAGAACGGCGAGGGGGCGTCGGTCCTCGGTGCCGGACTGTCGTGTGCCACCGAGGCGACGTCGTCCAGCCCCGTGGGCCCCTATCGGTCCAGCTGCTCTGGAGCGGCCGACACGAACTACGCGATCACCTACGTGGACGGCTCTACGACGGTCTCACCCGCATCGTTGTCGATCACCGCGTCATCGGCGACACTGACCTACGGTGATCCGGTTCCGGACATCACGGCGCAGGTGACCGGCCTGGTCAACGGTGAAGCGGCTGCAGTGCTCGGTGTCGGACTGCTGTGTTCGACCTCGGCGCAGCCGGGTAGCGCTGCAGGCACGTATGCCTCGACCTGTTCAGGTGCGGTCGACTCGAATTACACGATCGCCTACGTGGACGGTTCCGTCACGGTCGATCCGGCCGCACTCGTGGTGACGGCGTCGTCATCGGCCGTCACCTACGGCGATTCGGTGCCACCGGTGACGGCATCCTTTGCCGGCTTCGTCAACGGTGACAGTGGATCGTCATTGAGTACGGCGCCGTCCTGTACGACGACGGCCGTGTCCGCGTCCCCACCGGGCTCGTACCCCACCTCGTGCTCGGGCGCGGTCGACCCGAACTACTCGATCACCTTCGAGCCCGGCTCGGTGGTGATCGGGCGGGCGCCGCTGGTGATCGTTGCCTCGAGCGGCACGTCGACGTACGGAGACAACCCGCCCGCGGTGACACCTGCCTACCAAGGTTTCGCGGCCGGCGATTCGGCGGTCTCGTTGACGACACCTCCGACGTGCGCGACCACGGCCACCCAGGCAAGCGGGGTGGGCACGTACACGACCAGCTGCAGTGGCGCGGTCGATGCCAACTACGACATCAGCTACGAGCCGGGTCAGACGTTCGTGGACGCGGCCCCGCTGGACATAAGCGCCTCGTCGGCCTCGCAGGCGTATGGCGCGGCACCACCGCACATCACGCCGTCGTACTCGGGATTCGTGAATGGCGACACCTCGGCGTCACTCGCGACCGCGCCGACCTGTGATTCGCCGGTGCTCCCGACGACGCCGGTGGGTACCTACGCGAGTTCCTGCTCCGGAGCCTCCGATCCCAACTACACCTTCTCGTACTCCGGCGGCAGCGTGACGGTCGGCCAGGCCGACGTCACGGTGACCGCCGGTTCGGGCTCCACTTCGTACGGCTCGCCGGCCTTCGCCGTGACGCCTGCGATCGACGGCCTACAGAACGGTGAGGACGCCTCGGTCCTCGGTGGGGGACTGGCGTGCACCACCACGGCGACCGCATCGAGTTCGGTCGGGACCTATCCGAGCTCGTGTCAGGGTGCGTCCGACCCGAACTACTCGGTCGCCTATGTCAACGGGACGGTGACCGTCTTGCCGGTGGCCGCCACGGTGACCGCCTCCTCGGGTTCGTTCACCTACGGTGATACGCCGTCGATGATCACGCCAACGGTGACCGGGCTCGTCAACGGCGAGACCGCCGCGGTCCTCGGCGCCGGCCTCACCTGCACCACGTCGGCGCTGGCGACCACTCCGGTGGGTGCCTATCCGAGCACCTGCTCGGGTGGCGTCGACGCCGATTACCAGATCAGCTATGTGGCCGGGGTGGTCCAGGAGGTGGCGGCACCCCTCGTGGTTGCCGCCTCATCGGGCACGATGAATTACGGATCGACTCCCCCGACGATCACGCCGACCTATGCCGGATTCGTGAACGGCGACGGGCCTGGAACACTCAATACGGTGCCCAGTTGCACCACGGCGGCGACATCCTCGAGTCCGGTGGGTACCTACCCAAGCACGTGCTCGGGGGGCTCGGACCCGGACTACGCCCTCAACTATGCGCCCGGCAGTGTCGTGGTCGGGGCGTCCACCCTCATCGTGACGGCGTCGTCGGGCACCCGGTCCTACGGTACGGCGCCGGCCGCGGTCAGCCCCTCGTACTCGGGTTTCGTCAACGGTGACGGTCCGGCGTCGCTCACGGCGGCACCGTCGTGTGCATCCGTCGGAGGCGCGGCAAGCGGAGTGGGGAGTTACGCCACGTCGTGCTCTGGGGCTTCAGATCCGAACTACACGATCCAGTATGTCGGGGGCGTCGACAAGGTGACCCCAGCCCCGCTCACGGTGACGGCTTCGTCGGCCACGATGACCTATGGAGGGCTGAAGCCAACCATCACGGCTACGGTGAACGGGTTCCAGAACGGGGACACAGCGACCGTTCTGGGTACAGGGTTGACCTGCACCACAGCTGCCGGTCCTTCGAGCACGGTGGGTACCTACTCCTCTTCGTGTGCAGGCGCCTCGGACCCGAACTACACCATCACCTACGCCGGTGGGTCGGTGACCGTCGGCCCAGCCACGCTCGCAGTGACCGCATCCAACCTGACCAAGCAATTCGGCTCGGTCAACCCATCGCTCACCTACACGATCACCGGATTCGTCAACGGGCAATCGCTCGCCTCGTCCGGGGTGAGCGGCCAACCGGTGTGCTCGACGACGGCCACAACGACCAGTTCGGCAGGCTCCTACCCGATCACGTGCGCCCCGGGCACGCTGTCGGCGGCCAACTATGCCTTCACCTTCGTGTCGGGAACGTTGACCATCCAGAACACAACAACGCTCGCCTGCCTCACGATCGGGTCGGTGACCGTGTCGGCCGGCCAGTCGGTCCGGGTGGCCCCAGGGTGCACGGTGATCGGCTCGATCACCGTCAAGTCGGGGGGAGCCCTGGACGCTGAAGGTGCTCTCGTGCTCGGGGCACTCAACGGAACGGGTGGGACGATCCGGATGTGCAACAGCAGCTTCGCACTGATCTTCACCGCGGTGGGCGCCACCGGACCGATCGTCGTGGGCGACGGCACCTCGTCCTGTAAGGGATCCACCCTGATCGGCGGGGTCTCGTTCTCCTCGAACAGCGGCGGCGTGTCGCTCCAACACGACACCGCACTCGGAGCGGTCAGTGTGAGCCACAATTTCGGGCGGAGTCATCGTGACCGGCAACCGGGTCTACGGACTGCTCACCGTCACCGCAAACACGGGGTCGGTCGTCGATCGTCCGAATACCGTGGTGGGATCCTCAACTCTCCAGTAGGGAGGACGGCACCAAGAGGTCGGGTGGTAACGGAATCCTCAGGCAGGATCCAACGGAGTTGACATTGGTCGGCACGGGTATCTCCGAATTCGACGGCACCGATGGTCGGGAAGAGTGCCGCCGGCAAGGCGTGTGAAGGTCCGGGTCGACTCCGAACGGCGGGCCGTGGGTGCCCTGTCGCCGGTGCTGGCCGAATGAGCATCAGGCGCTTGATGCGAACCGCAGGTCGGACTTCAGGCGGCGGTGCGGTCTGCGGGCTACGTTGACCCGATGCGCGTCCGTCACATCGCCGTTCTGGTCGCCGGTATGGTCCTTGTCGCGACTACGTACTTCGTTGCCGTCTCGGCGACTGGGGCATCGCCCCGGTCCGGCTCGCATGTGTCGTCGATCTGGCTGAAGTCACCGACGTACAAGCCGAAGGCACCTCCCGGGGCAACCGATGACTACCACTGCACGGTGTTGGACCCGCACGTATCGCACAGTTCGTACATCCTCTCCAGTCAGTTCTTCCCCGGAAGCGCCGAGGTCCACCACGCTGCGCTCTTCCTGCTCCCACGGTCACTCGTGGCCCAGGCCAAGCGCGACGAGGTGTTCAAGAACGGATGGACGTGCTTCGGCGAGGGAACCCTGCCCAACTCTCCGCTTACCGACTTCGCGCAGACCACGCTCTTGAGCAACTGGTCGCCGGGTTCGGGTGCCGTCAATTTCCCGAAGGGATCGGGTTTCGTCATCCCGGGTGGGAGCATGGTGATCATGCAGGTGCACTACAACCTGCTCGTCGGTGACAAGCCGGTGAAGGACTCATTGGTCCTGCGCACCGTCCCACTCTCGACACCGCTGGCACCCCTGCACGTCCAAACGATGGAGGCTGCACCCGACATCCCGTGCCCAGCGGGCGTGACCGGCCCACTCTGCGCCCGGACCGCCTCCGTGGCCGATCAGGGCCGGCGCTTCGGTGACAATGCCGTACTCACGGTCGAGGGGATCGAGGCGCTGTGCGGTCGCGAATGGTCGGACCCACCTGCCGGGGACTCGACATCGTGCACGTCACCCATGAGTACGGGTGGCTACCTGGTGCGTGTCGCACCGCACATGCATCTGCTCGGAGTGGGCTTCACCATGGTGCTCGACCCGGGAACTCCCGAGGCGAAAACGGTCCTGAGTGTTCCCCACTACGACTTCCACCATCAGCTGTCCTACAACTTGGCCACGCCCATTCCGGTCACCGCCGGCGAACCAGTCCAGATCACCTGCACCTATGACCCGTCCCTTTCTCAGGAGCTTCCCATCCTGCGCAAGGTCCCGCCGCACTTCGTGACCTGGGGAAACGGTTCGACGGACGAGATGTGTGTCGGCGTGAGTTGGACGTCGGCCAGCCTCCCGAACCCACACAGCCCCCTCTGACGGTTCCAGTTGCCTCCGGAATCTCCGGGTGGGAGCGGGGTCTCGATGACCGTCGATTCCGCGGTCGTCCCGTGCGCTGGTCCGTCGGGGCTCATCGACCGGAATCCCTCGGTAGGGTTGACCATCGGGCTCGGCGCCGTCCCGAATGCCATCGACACGGCCCGACGGGGAGAAGTTCCACCCCGCGTCACTGTCCGCCCGGCTCTCGGAGCCGTCTGATGCGAGGCACTGGTTTCCCATGACCGATCCGGAGTTCAGGTATGAATGCGGGCATCGAGACGTTGCCCCGTCGGGTTGCCGACCGAACTGGGGGTCGCCAACGTGATCGCCGTCCTCTTCGCCGCACTCGCGGCGTTCACCAACGCCCTCACTTCGGTACTACAGCGAATGGGCGTCGAGACGGCCCCGGAGTCATCGGCCCTCAAGGCGAGCCTCATCGGGCACGCGGTTCGACAGAAGATCTGGCTCATCGGCTTCGGATTCAGCCTCATCCAGTTCGGATTCGTCGCCACCGCGCTCAAGCACGGTGAACTCAGCACCGTGCAACCCGTGCTCACCACCGAACTGCTCTTCCTCCTCCTGATCCTCGGGGTCTGGTTCCGATACCACCTCGGCGCACGGGAATGGCTCGGCGGCCTCACCGTCGTCGCCGGTCTGGGCGCCTTCTTCCTCGCCGCGCGCCCACACGGGGGTCAGGAGATCCCTTCCACTTCCCAGTGGGTGGTGGCGACCGCGGCTATCGCCGGAGCGATCTTCCTCGGCGTTCTCGGGGGCCTACGGGGCCCGCGTTGGTGGCGGGCGGCATCACTGGGAGCCGCGACCGCAGTCGCGGCCTCCTATACCTCGGCCCTCACCAAGGCGATCACCAGCTACCTGGATCATGGATGGAGTGCCGTCTTCTCCCACTTCGAGCCGTACATGCTCGCCGTGGTCGGGTTCGGCACCATCTTCCTGCTCCAGAGTGCGCTGCACGCCGGTCCGATCACGGCGTCACGGACGACGCTGGTCACCATGAACCCACTGGTCAGCATCGTTCTGGGCATCACGCTGTTCGGCGACATCCTCCGCGGTGGCGCACTGTGGATCACGCTCGAGGTGCTGGCACTCTCGGTGCTGGTTGCCGGAGTCGTCATCCTCACGCGGTCGCCGCTCGTGGCGGGCTCGCCCGACGGCGAAGTGGACGACGAGAAGCTTGGCGGTGCGCGCAAGCGGGCGATGACGATACCCCCGATCGAGGCCCTGCCCTGAGGGACCGATCCCACGTGGTCCGCATTTGCGATCGCCATGAGCTCAGGGCGGACTGCAACCGAAGGGCCGGCGTGTCTTCGCGGAGCTCCGTTGGCGCGACTCCACACTCCGGTCCGGGAGTGGTGGTCCCGGCGGGGCCGGTCGACGAGAGTGGTGGTGCAAGGTTCCGGGAAGTTGTCCCGGGTCCCCTCGGGAATGGGGAGCGGACAGGACCAACCTGAGGAGCGGTCGCACGCAGCTGGTTGCGTGCTGGCCGCCGAATCGGCGTGGTCCATGCAGTGGTCCCTGGGGCCATCGGGTCACCGGTGGGCGATCATCGAGGCCGAAGCGCCTCGGAAGTCGCCCAAGGCACCAACAGCCCCGGTGGTTCTCGGCCCCATCGGCGCGAGACTGGGACCATGGGTACTGAGTCCGCTCGTGATGCACTGGTCGCCTGGCGGGCCTCGTACCCCGACGACCCGTTCGCCGAAGACCGCCACCTGCGGGCGCTGCTGGCGAGGCACCTGCCGGCGGATCGGCTCCGCGACCTCGAGGTTCGGGCTTCGGCATTCGCCCGTGACGTCACCGCCGTGGTCGGACCGGCAGCGGCGCGGTACGAGCAGCGGGCCCACCTGCCGGAGCTGGTCCGGTGGGACCCGGTGGGCCGCCGCACCGAGTCCGTCGAGTTCGACCCCGACTATCACCGTGCCGGACAACGGGTGTGGGCGAGCGGCCTGGTGGCGCTGTCGGGCCGTCCTGGCTCGGCCTACGAGCAGGCCGTGCTCCTCTATCTGCTGTCCCTGGAGGGCGAGGCCGGGCACGCATGCCCGGCCACGTGCACGATCGGACTCGCCCGTGCCCTGCGCCGGGCCGCCGACCCGGTGGTCCGCGACCGGTTCCTGCCGTCGCTGGTCGACCCCGACTACGGGACCGCGGAGCGGGGCTCGCAGTTCCTGACCGAGGTGCAGGGTGGCTCGGACGTGGGTGCCAACACCTGCACGGCCGTGCCGACCGGGGACGGGACCACCTACCGGGTGACCGGGGAGAAGTGGTTCTGTTCGGTGGCCGACGCCGGCCAGTTCTTCCTCACGGCACGGGTCCCGGGGGGTCCCGACGGCACCCGGGGTCTGGGCAGTTTCGTCGTTCCACGCGAACTCGATGGGCGACCCAACGGATTCGCCCTGCGGCGCCTCAAGGACAAGCTCGGGACGCGGGGACTGGCCTCGGGTGAGATCGACTTCGACGGCGCGCTGGCCTGGCCGGTCGGGCCGGTGGAGGACGGATTCCGCACGGCGGTGGGCGTGGTGCTCAACACCAGCCGGTGGATGACCGCGGTCGGCGATGCCGGCATGATGCGCCGCGGCATGGCTCGAGGCCTCCGCCTATGCCCGCCACCGGACGGCATTCGGGGGTGCGATCGGCGGGTTCCCCGCCGTGCGCCGAACCCTGGCCGACATGGCCGCCGTGTCGGTGGGCGCCCTCCACCTGGTGGTGGCGCTCACCGCCCTGGAGGACCGGATCGACGTCGGCATCGCCTCCGATGCCGACGTCCTGGTCCACCGGTTCCTGGTCAACGTGGCCAAGTACGTGGTCTCGGTCCAGGCCACCGCGGTGGTCCACGCGGCCATCGAGGTCCTGGGAGGCAACGGCGCCATCGAGGACTTCAGTGTGCTGCCCCGGCTCTACCGGGACGCCCTGGTCTACGAGTCGTGGGAGGGCAGCCACAACGTGCTGGTGGCCCAGGTGCTCAACGACCTGCGGCGGCTCCCCGTCCTGGACGCCGTCGGTACGTGGCTCAAGGGCGTGGTCGCCACCGTGGACGACGCGGCGCTGGCCGGGTCCCTGGCCACGGGGATGGACCAGATCCTCGATGCTGCCCAGCACTGCGCGGACGACCCCGTCGCCGGAGCCTGGCACTTCCGCGACGTGGTCGACCGCCTGGGCATCGTGGCCGAGTCGGCCTTGTTGGCCGGAGCGGGCCAGCCGGCACTGGCCCACCACTTGCTGGCGGGCCCGACCGTTCCCGGTGTGGACCCCGACGGCGACGCCGGGATGGCGGGCCGGGTGGAGGACGTCCTCGACGCCATGGGGTGAGCCGCCGTGACGCACGGTGGACCCGGCGTCAACCCCCCGGGGGGTCCACCAGCACCGAGGGGTCCAGGTCGGCGACGTCGGTGACGCCGGTCAGCGCCAGGGCCACCCGCAGCTCGTCCCGGATGATGGCCAACGCGTGGGCGACGCCGCGCTCACCGGCCGCCGCCACCGGCCAGGCCCAGGCCCGACCGAGCAGGCAGGCCCGGGCGCCGAGGGCCAGGGCCTTGAGCACATCGAGCCCGCTGCGGATCCCGCCGTCCACGAGGACCTCGAGGCGGTCGCCGACGGCGTCGACCACCGGCCCGAGGGCCCGGATGGTGGACGGGGTGTCGTCGAGCTGGCGCCCGCCGTGGTTGGACACCACGATGCCGTCCACCCCGCGGTCGGCGGCCTGGCGCGCGTCGTCCGGGTCCAGGATGCCCTTGAGGACCACCCGGCCGGGCCAGTTGGCGCGCACCCAGTCGAGGTCGTCCCAGGTGACCGTGGGGTCGAACTGGCCGTCCACCCAGGCCGCGAAGTCGGTGGGGCTCGCGGCGCCGGGCACGGCCTTCTCGAGGTTGCCGAACGTGTGGGGCTTGCCCCGGAGGCCGACGTCCCGGGTCCACGTCGGATGCAGGCCGAGGTCGAGGCCGCGGCGAGCCCGGCCGCGCCACGACCCGGCGCCCGGACATGCCGTTGCGGGTGTCCCGGTACCGGGACCCGACGGTTGCGAGGTCCACGGTCAACACCAGCACCGGGCACCCGACGGCGTCGGCCCGGGCCATCAGGTCCTCGGCGTAGGCCCGGTCGCGCATGACGTAGAGCTGGAACCACACCGGGTTTGCGACCGCCGCCGCCACCTCCTCGATGCCGCAGATGGAAACGGTGGACTCGCAGAAGACCACACCGGCCGCCTCGGCGGCCCGTGCGGCCTGCACCTCGGCCCGGGTGGCGAGCATGCCGGCCAGGCCCACCGGGCCCAGCACGACGGGCATGGCGAGCTCCTGGCCGAGCACGGTGGTGGCCAGGGTGGGCCCGGACACGTCCCGGAGGACACGCTGCCGTAGCCGGACGCTGGCCAGGTCGGCCACGTTGGCGGCCAGGGTGGACTCGGCGAAGGACCCCCCGTCGACGTAGTCGAAGAGCTGTCGCGGCAGGCGACGACGGGCCAACTCGCGGTAGTCGCCCACCGATCCGGGGGCGATGCCGAGCGATCGGTCGGGGTGGAATCTGCTCACCGTTCCGACGCTAGCCAGGCTGCCTCCCCGTGTCCCGTGGCGCCCGGCACGTGTGACAAACGGCCCTACGCCGCATACGGGTGCCGAGGGCAAGGTGGTGGCAGCCACTACCGGCAGGAGGGCGTCCCGTGGACCAGGCAGCGATGGAGGCGGAGGAGCATCCGGTCCGCGTGGCGGGTCCATCGTGACCACCGTCGCCGGGCCGCCCCCCACAGCAGTGCGGTTGCGGGTACCCCCGGCCCTCCGGCGACTCGACGTGCCCGAGGTCCGCCAGCTCCGCTACGACCTCGAGGAGCGGCCGTTCCTCGTGCTGTTCGAGACGACACGTGCGTGCGACCTGGCCTGTGCGCACTGCCGGGCCGAAGCCCAGTCGGCCTGCGACCCCGACGAGCTGTCGACGGCGGAGGTGACCGCCGTCCTCGACGACCTGGCCACCGCCGGATCGCCGAGGCCGATCGTCGTGCTGACCGGAGGCGACCCGTTCAAGCGGGCCGACCTTCGGGAGCTGATCGCGCACGGCTCGGCGCTCGGCCTGGCCATGGCGGTGTCTCCGTCGGGCACCCCGCTGGCCACCGAGGCGAACCTGGCCGGTGTCCGGGCCGCAGGTGCCGGGGTCGTGTCGTTCTCGCTGGACGGGGCAGGCCCGCGAACGCACGATGCGTTCCGAGGCGTTGCCGGATCGTTCGCCCTGACCGTGGCGGCGTGCCGGGCCGCCCGCCGGGTCGGCCTACGCCTCCAGGTCAACACCACACTGACGGCGGACACCGTGGACGAGCTGCCGGAGACGGTTCGGCTGGTCCGCGACCTCGACGCCGGGCTGTGGAGCGTGTTCTTCCTGGTCCCCACCGGCCGGGGGCGTCAGCTGGGCGCCCTCGGCCCTGACGAGGTCGAGGACGTCCTGCACCTCCTGGCCGAGGCGTCGTCCACGATGACGCTGAAGACGACCGAGGCGCCCCAGTACCGGCGGGTCCTGCACCAGCGTGCGGCACGGGGAGGCGAGGACGGTGCCGGGGAGCGCGGGCCCCTGTACCACCGGCTGCACGACCGTCTCCATGAGGCGCTGTCCGAGGTGCCGCCCACCGTTGGGTCGCCCGCCCCCCGGACCGGGGGGCACCCGGGTGGGGGATCCCGCCGGGCACCGCTGGCCGTGGGGGACGGCAGTGGGGTGGTGTTCGTGTCCCATGTGGGCGAGGTCTTCCCGAGCGGGTTCCTGCCACTTGCTGCCGGCAACGTGCGGGACCGGCCGTTGACCGAGCTGTACCGGACCTCGCCGCTGCTCCGGTCACTCCGCGATCGCGACCGCCTGGGCGGTGCCTGCGGACGGTGCGAGTTCCGCCAGGTGTGCGGCGGGTCGCGGGCCCAGGCCTACGCGGCCACCGGGGACCCGATGGCGGCCGACCCGAACTGCCCGTACCGGCCTGGCGAGTGAGCACACGGGTGACCGGCGCGGTGACCCGTCGCCCGGGCCCCACTCCCCCTGCACCGGATGCGGCGTGGGGCAGGCCGGCGTCCTCGGCCGGTGGTCCCGCCTGACCATCCGGAGCCGGTCGGACACGCCGGTCCACCGAACGTCGGCCGACGGGTCATGCCCGGTCGGTACCCCGCAGAGAGCGTCGATCCGGTCATGGCGCCTGAGGACGGTGCTGCCCCACCGACCTGGCGGTCCGGGACCGCGGTAGGGATGTCTCAGGCGCTCACTTGCACTTGGCCTTGGCGATGCCCGAGAGGCGGGCCATTCTGGCCAAGAACTTGGAGTTGAGCCTGTGGGACTCGTACTTCTTCACCTTGGTGATGCGGTTGCCGTAGAACTTGGCCAGATGCTGCTGGTGTGCCTTCTGCTTCGGATCCGTGCTGGAGTTCGCCTTGGCCACCGCGGCGGTCTGGTCCGCTCCCAGCGTGGCCAGGACCGTCGCGAACCTGTTCTGGAGGTGGCCCGCCGATGACTCCACCCGTGAGGCGTTCGTGCAGCTGAAGTGGGCCTCGGCCACCTTGAGCGCATGTGCGGCCCGGTTGACGGCCTGTTGGGTCGGGGCCGCGGTGGAACCCGATGCTCCGGCTGGTCCGGCGACTCCCGCCAGGCAGACGCCGACGGCCAGGGTACACAGGACGAACTTGCTGGTCAGAGATCGGACACCGCTCATGGTCGCACCCCTCATCGCTCGGTCGGATCGGCTGGCTGCCCACGGAATTGTCGGACAGTCCTGGCGCTAACCGTAGCTTCGGGTTTCGGGGTAGTCCTGTCGGGTCCAGGGTGGATCGGAGAGTACCCTGTACCCACCGTGCACCACCCCGGGAGCGGGCGGGCGTCCGTGGGTGGCTGCCCCGGATAGGCCGGCTCGCCACTCGACCAGCGGCAAGGGCGCCCGACCGGCCCCGTCTCGCCATGTCCCACGCCGTTGGCTGGGACGACCCACTCCATTGCTCACACAACGATCAGCGAAGTGCCCCTGCTCGAGACGGCCGGCTGACGGTCTCGGAACCCAACGTCGCTTCTCGAAGATGTGGTCGGGATCCACTCCAGGTTTCGGATCGTCCTGCCGATGCGGTATCTGATGGAGACATCGAGTCGAGGCATCAAGAGACTCGTCCGGGCCCTCGGTGGCCTCGGCCGCGATGCGAGAGGATTCGGGCGAACGCTCGGATCCGGGAGTGCGGACGTAGGCAAATTGATGATCGTCGGAACCCCGACCTACGAGCCATGGCACTTCACGGCACACCTGGCGGACGAAGCATCCCGTCGAAGCCGACCGGATCTGTCGCCCACGCTGTTGCGCTGGGAGATCGCTCCGGGTGCTCCCGCGCACCTGTCCGTCTCCGTCGATGAAGTCGCCCGAGCGTCGCGGAACTCCACGGTGCTGGTGATTCCCGACCTCGAGGACCCCGGCCTTCTCGAGCGGATTTCGGACGCACACCGACGAGGTGCCCGGGTGATGGCCATGGAGAGAGTGGACACCGGCCTCGCGGCGTACTCCCACGAGTACCTGATTGGTCGACGGGAACCACACGGACCACGAGTACGACATCTGCCAACACATCGTCACAGCCGTCGCTCCCGTCGGCTGACCACCGGAAGAGGATGTTCGGACTGGGACCGACCCCATGCCTACGGCATCTGGAGACCATGACGGTCCGGTGACCAGAGGTCCGGCGGGCCGCAGCGGCAAGCGAGCCAAGAGCACGGCACGCTGACTTGCATCTGACGCGCCCGGAACGGAGCGACGTCCGTGCCCGACGGAGTACGTAGTTGGGGTCAACTTCGACGCGGAATCTGCCGATGGACAAGCGTGGACCGGTACCCGCCGCGCCCAGGGGACGATCAGCGAGGGTCCACGGAGGCGGATCGATGGGTCCCGCGCAAGGCACTCTCGGTCCTCGTCGGAAGCGCAATCGTGCTGGCTCCGATCGGAGTCGCGTTCGTCGTCTCGTATGCCGTCGTCCACCTCCTTCCACGGCCATCAGGAGGGCCGGGCCTGTGGCTCTGGTGGATCCTGATCCTGTCCACTCCCTGGCTGGTGTACGCGGGTGCGAAGCGGGTGGCGCGGCGAGCACTCCCTCTGGCGGCACTCCTCCGGATGACCCTCGTCTTCCCGGACAAGGCTCCCAGTCGTGTTGCCGTTGCGCGGCGGGCCGGGGGGACCAGGGCCCTGGAGCGGCAGCTCCAGCGTGATCGCCAGGCAGGCAGACAGGATGAGCCGGTGGTGGTTGCCGAGCGCATCCTCGGGCTCGCCGCCTCACTGAATCAGCACGATCGCCTGACCCGTGGCCACTCCGAGCGGGTCCGCGCCCTCACTGATGTCATTGCAGATCAGCTCAAGCTTCCGCAGCCGGACAAGGACAGACTGCGGTGGTCTGCGCTCTTGCACGACATCGGCAAGTTGACGGTACCGACCGCAATCCTCAACAAGCCTGGTAAGCCCGACGAACGGGAACTGGCGGTACTCCGTCAGCATCCCGCCGAAGGTGCGCGTCTCGCTGCGCCGATTGCGGACTGGCTGGGGCCCTGGGCGAAGAGCATCCCGGAACACCACGAGAAGTTCGACGGCACCGGATACCCTGCCGGGCTCGCCGGCGATCAGATCTCCCTGGGGGCCCGGATCGTAGCGGTGGCGGACTGCTTCGAGACCATGACGGCTGTGCGGTCCTACAAGCGGCCGATGTCCACTGAGGCAGCTCGCAAGGAATTGGCCGATTGCGCCGGGACGCAGTTCGATCCCATGGTCGTACGGGCCTTCCTCGAAGCGTCTCTGGGCAAGCGATCGATCGTCGGTGCGCCGTTGGCAGCCCTTGCCGACCTGTCGCGCCTCGACGTGTTCCGGAGCGCCGGACAACTCGCGGCGAGTGCCGGTCACTTCGCCTCCGGTGTCGTGGTGGCCGCCGGTGTCGGCGTGGCCACCGTGGCCGCGGCCGCGCACGGCGGATCGCACGTCGGACCGGCCGCGGCAGCGGCTTCGGCCGCGGTCGCACCCCCGCACGCCAACCCGGGCCACCGGGGAGACGATGAGAAGAGCGGAACCACCCACACGTCACCTCCCGGCGACTCGGTCACCCCGACCTCGCCGGGGATGACCATGGCGGGACCGACCACCTCGAGTACCCTCCGGGGTCCACCGCCGGAGCGCAACTCCCGCCCACGGTGACGACCACACCGGCGAACCCGGTCCCAGCTCCGCCGGCGGCCTCCCGGCCGGGGGTTCCCACAGGGCTCTCCGTCTCCGGTGGGGACGGCCAGATCACCCTGGGCTGGAGTGCCCCGGCCGGTGACGGAGGTTCGGCGATCACCGACTACGTGGTCACGGCCTTCGTCGGAGGTGCGGCCCAACCGTCGATCGACTTCTCCGCCACCGCCACCGTCCAGACCATCGGTGGACTGGTCGACGGCACCACCTACACCTTCACCGTCCAGGCGGTCAACGGCGTGGGCATCGGCGACCCGTCACTCCCGTCTCCGGCCGTCACGCCGGCCACCCTGCCCGGGATCCCGACCGGGCTCTCCGTCACCGGTGGCAATGGCCGGGCGACCCTCGGTTGGAGTGCCCCGGCAAGTGACGGAGGCTCGGCCATCACCGGCTACGTGGTCACGGCCTTCATCGGGGCCGTGGCCCAACCGTCGATCGACTTCGCCTCAACGGCGGCCGTCCAGACCATCAGTGGCCTGGCCAACGGAACCACCTATACCTTCACCGTCCAGGCGACCAACGGCGTGGGTCTGGGCAACCCATCGGTCCGGTCTCCGGCTGTCACCCCGGCCACCGTGCCCGGGGCCCCGACCGGCCTCACCGTCTCTGCTGGCAACAGCCTGGTCACCGTCGGATGGAGTGCCCCGGCGAGTGACGGTGGTCGGGCGATATCCGGCTACACGGTTACCGCCACCGACCTCACGACCCCGGCCAACGGCGGCCAGACGGCGTCGGGGTCGGTCGGCCCGCTCACCGTGACCGGCTTGACCGACGGGGACAGGTACACCTTCACCGTCCGTGCCACCAACGGCATCGGGCCCGGTCCACTCTCGCCTGCATCGGCTGCGGTCACCCCGGCCACCGTGCCGGACGCCCCCACTTCGGTGTCGGCCACGGCCGGCGCCCAATCGGCATCGGTGACCTTCGCACCGCCGTTCGACGAAGGTTCTGCGATCATCCGGCTACACGGTTACCGCCACCGACCTCACGACCCCGGCCAACGGCGGCCAGACGGCGACGGGGTCGGCCGGCCCGCTCACCGTGACCGGCTTGACCGACGGGGACAGCTACACCTTCACCGTCCGTGCCACCAACGGCATCGGGCCGGGTCAGGCTTCGGCCGCTTCGGCTGCGGTCACCCCGGCCACCGTGCCGGACGCCCCCACTTCGGTGTCGGCCACGGCCGGCGCCCAATCGGCGTCGGTGATCGTTCGCAGCGCCGTTCGACGAGGGCTCGGCGATCTCCGGCTACACGGTTACCGCCACCGACCTCACGACCCCGGCCAACGGCGGCCAGACGGCGACCGGGTCGGCCGGCCCGCTCACCGTGATCGGCTTGACCAGCGGGGACAGCTACACGTTCACGGTCTCGGCAACGAACGCGGTCGGCGAGGGCGCAGCCTTCGGCTCCCTCGGCCGCCGTCACCCCGGTTGCGCTCGGTAGCTCATCCCTCATCCTCGCGAATGGTGACAACAAGCCCGGAAAGATGGGCAAGGGTGACCGGATCATCGTGTCCTTCGCCGCACCCCCTACCCCGAGCCTCTTCTGTCTGAGCTGGTCGGCACTGAGCTATCCGGACCTGAAGGGCGGGAACATCGTGGTGACGGGAGGACCGACCGCCGGGGACGACGTGATCTCGCAGGTCACCGTTCCGGGCTGTTCCGGCGGCTTCCACTTCGGAACCATCGATCTGGGCCAGACCGGATACTTCGATCAGTCGACGACGTTCCCCGCGAGCACGGTCCACTGGGATGGCGTGAACACGTTGACCATCACGCTGGGACCGGCCAGCTCTGGCACGTCGACCCAGAAGACTCCGATCAGCTGCCGTCTACACGCCGGACCCGACGTTGGGAGTCGCCGGAACGATCGGAAGTGCGAATGGGGTGCAGTTCTGATGTTCCGCTGAGCGTGGAACCGCCCCAGTGAAACGCTTCCAGGGTGGAATTGTCGCATCGACCGCGACGTTGCGCGATCGCTTCCGGTTCCCGGCAGGTGGGCGCTCGATGCGACCGGGCCCGCGGAAGGGACGACTCCGGTGGGCCCGTCGTTTCCGTGATCGGTCCTGACCGGACCCGGACAGAGGGTCGACGGGATCCGACCTCGGATCCGGGCATCCGGCCTGACCCGGAGAGTGACCGACATCTCTCGAACCCCCTGGCACGTCCTCGTCACGACGAGTCTCGTCGACGTGAACCCGCCCGTGCCGTCGAGTCCCCGGAGCGTGGCAACGACCGCATCCCTGTCGGGCAGGGGAGATGGGGAAGGCCGGATGGCGGGCTGTCCCGCTCCTGGTCCCGACCCCCCACCGGCCCGGTCCGGTGGGGGGCGGCCCCCGGCGTGACAGCGTGTCGTCGTGTGCCATCGGGGAGCGGCACCGGTGAATCGGAAGTGGACGGCAGGAGGTGTCCGTGCTGCGTGATCTCGAGTTCGCCCATGAGGGGTTCGCGGATCCGGGCTGCGCCGGCCGGGGCGACCTCGGCAGTGGGCGTCGCCGCTAGGTGGCCGTCACGGTCACCACCTGGCTCCGGGCGGGAAGCACCGACCCGGACCCGCTGTAGACGGCACGCAGGGAGTGGGTGCCCGTGGCCAGCGTCACGGCTGCCTTCGCCTTGCCCTTCACCACCGGGACCGTGGCGACCACCGTCGAGCCATCGGAGAAGGCCACCGTCCCACCGGTGATCTTGCCCTTGCCGGTGACCGGCGAGGTCACCGTCACGGTCAACGCGTCCTTCTTGCCGCCCTTCAGGGTCGGGTGGGCCACCTTGAACGACAGCGACGTCGTGGTGGTCACCCCCAGCGAGGCGACTGCCGTGGTGGCCGTGCCTGCCGAGTTGGTGAACACCGCCCGGAACTGGGCGCCGTTGTCGCCCAGTGCGGCAGTGATCGGGTAGGAGTAGGAAGTGGCGCCGGGAATGTCGGACCACGTGAGCCCGCTGTCGTTCGAGCGCTGCCACTCGCGCGGTCGGCGCCGGCACGCCGTAGGCCACGGCCATGAAGGTGTAGGGCGTCCCCACATCGATCGTCTGGGAGACCGGCGACGACACGATGTAGGGGGCGATGGACACCGACAGGGTGGCGGGGGCCGTGGTGGCCGTGCCCTGGCCGTTGGCGAACACCGCGTCGAACTGGGCCCCGTTGTCGCCCGAGCCCGCCGTGGCCGTGTACGTGGTCGACGTGGCGCCTCCGATGGGTGCCCACGTGAGCCCGGCGTCGTTCGAGCGCTGCCACTGGACCGTGGGAACCGGGTTGCCCGAGGCCGCTGCCGTGAACGAGTACGTGGCGCCGGCGGCTGCCGTCACCGGCGTTGGCTGGGTGGTGACCAGCGGGGGGAACGTCACCGACAGTGTGGCCGCAGCCGTCGTCGCCGTTCCGGATCCGTTCGTGAACACGGCCCGGAATCGGGTGCCGTCGTCACCGGGCGCGGCGCTGGCCCCGTAGGTCGTCGAGGTGGCCCCGGCGATGTCGACGAACGTGGTACCGCCGTCGTTCGAGCGCTGCCACTGGACTGTCGGGATCGGCAGTCCCGACGCCGCCACCACGAAGGAGAAGGGCGAGCCGGCCGCCACCGTCACCGGCGCCGGCTGGGTGGTCACCGCGGGGGCGACCTGGGCGGTGGTCACCTGGACCAGCGCGGTGTAGAGATCGAAGGAGGAGTCGGCCCCTGCCGGATTGTCCCCTGTCGAGTTCGAGTTGTCCGCCCACACCGGGACCAGGACGCCGCCATGGAAGGCCAGACCGGTGTAGTCGCCGAAGTCGGTGTTGCGGATGGGCGCGGGGGGTGCGGCGAGGGTGGCATTGGAGGTGCCGGTGGCGATCGGGAAGTTGGCGCTCCACGTGTCGCCCCCGTCCATGCTGACCGAGCCGAAGTAGCGGGCGTTCACCCGGGTCGGATCACCCCTGGTGTCGTACCAGGTCGCACCTACGACTCCCGTCGTCTGGTCGACGGCGAACCCGGGCATGAAGTGGGACGCGCTGGTTCCGTCGTCGTTGACCAGGACCGGTGCCGACCACGTGGCCCCGCCGTCGTCGGAGTGCATGACGTAGAGGAGGGTGTTGGCCAGGTCGGCGGCCGGCGCGTCGAGGTAGGAGAGGTAGACGCGCCCGCTGTGGGCGCCTCCGCTCCGGTCCCACGCCAGATGGGCCTCGGAGTCGATGCCCCAGTTCGGGGCGGCGGGGATGTGGTCGAACCCGGGCACATTGGTGGGTGCAACCTGGACGGCCGTGGTGAACCCGAGCGGCCCCAATCCGTCGGGGTCGGTCGCCACCACGACGCCGCCGGTCGAGCCGTTGGGGCCGAAGGCCACCATGACCTGGCCCTGAGGTCCGACCGAGATGTCGCCGAAGGAACTGGCATTGGCGCCGGGCACCGGCTCGGCCGGCCCGAAGGGGCCGATGACACCGAGTCCGGTGTCGGAGGCACCGACCACGGTGTTGACCCCGCCGCGGTTGTAGGTGACCCACACGCTGTTGTGTCCCGCCGCCACCACCGGCTGGTCGGTCAGGTTGGCCAGGGCCAGCTGGTGGGAGAAGGTGGCGCCGCCATCGGTCGACAGGGCGAAGTCGGTGTAGCTGGATGTGCCCGTGCTGAGGTACGTCACGAAGAGGTTGCCGAACGAGTCGAAGGTGACCGACGTGTTCCCCATGCCGGTGGGAGCTTGTCCGCCGAGCAGGTGCAGGTCGCCACGCGGCCGTGGGACCAGGTGGCGCCGCCATCGCTCGAGCGGGCCCCGAGCAGGTTGCCGGTCTCGTCCCGGGCGAGCACGAACATCCGGAGCGGGTTCGTCGGGTCGATGGCGACCGAGCCCTCGAACTGGTTGCCCACTGCCTTGCTGAGGTTGACGTTGGTGCCGACCGTGATCGCCGGTGCCGGCACGGCGGCGTCGGCGGCAGACGGACCGATGACCAGTGCGGAGGCGGAGCCCAGGGAGATCAGCGCGAGGACGAGGGCAATGGGCCCGAGTGAGCTGAAGCGGGTGATCCGGCTCCTGATCCGTGCCATGCCGTCCTTCGTGGTTCTGCCGTCGGAGTCAGTCCGCCGGGCCATGTCTGCGGTAGTCAATCCCGGCAACCTGACGGGACGATGACAGGCGGACGGGACGAGCCTCGGCGGGCCGCGCGACAAGGCGCGTCGCTGGCTGCCGTTCGCCCTGTACCCGCTCCCACGCCCCCAGCCATGCCGTGCCACCACGCGTCGGTGGCCAATGGTGCGTCGATGACACCTCCATGAACGAGTCCGGGAGCCGGCGATACTCCCCCGCGCCGTTCGACGGTCATGCTCCGGTGATCTGCGAAACGCACTCCACCGGAGCCGGCAGGCCCGCGCCTGGGGATCATACGGAGCGACGACGCCTCCGTCAGCCACTACCCGTACAGTTGGACCATGCCGCAGCGGTCGAGCAATCCCCGTCACCTCAATGCAATGGCCGTCGCCCTGGCGACCGTGGTACCCGTGGTCCGCGGCGGGACAGGCGACCTGGGAGGGACTGAATCCGGGGGATGCCGGAAGGCCATCACGTGCCGGCGGTCGCAGGTGACCGTGGAGGCCGGTCAACTGCCGGTGGGGGTCTGATGCACGTCCTCATCGTGGAGGACGACCGGGGGATCACCTCGTTCCTCGAGAAGGGCCTGCGGGCCGAGGGCTACGCCACCACCGTGGCCGGCACGCCCGACGACGCCCGACTCGTCCTCGAGGCCGCCGATCCGCCCGCTGACCTCGTGCTGCTCGACCTCGGGCTGCCCGGCGGCGAAGGAGGGGAAGTGCTGACCTGGATGCGGGGACGCGGCCTCAACACGCCGGTCATCATCCTGACCGCCCGTGACGAGGTGGAGTACAAGGTCCGGGGGCTCAATGCGGGGGCCAACGACTACGTGACCAAGCCCTTCTCGTTCGACGAGTTGCTGGCCCGGGTGCGGGCCACCCTGCGCACGGCGGAACAGCCGAGTTCGTCGGAGATCATCGTGCGCGACCTGCGGCTGGACCTGCTGACCAAGGTGGCGTGGCGCGCCGGTCAGCGCATCGAGCTCGCCCCACGGGAGTGGGCACTGCTCGAGCTGTTCATGCGCCATCCCCACCAGGTGCTCTCCAGGGCCCAGATCCTGTCGAGCGTCTGGGACCAGACCTTCGAGACGGGCAGCAACGTCGTCGACGTCTATGTGGGCTACCTGCGCCGGAAGCTCAACAAGCCGGACCTCGAGCCGCTGTTGTTCACCGTGCGGGGCGCGGGCTACCGGTTCGCCGATCAGGCATCGGACGCCGAACCGGACCGACGGACCGGAGCCGGCGGGCCGATGGGCGACTGAATCCCGAGAGGATGGAGCGGGCGGAGACGGCCGCCGCCGGATCGTGGAGGGGTGGGGGAGACCTTGATCTGGAGAGCGATCGGCGCAGCGGTGAGGTGGGCCAGAAGAATCCGAGATCCTCGTCCCCGATCCCCGACGACCTCGGCAGATATGCGGGGGGAATTGTGGATCGACGAAGTGCTCCGACGTTCGCTCCAGAGGGATCAGCCGGAGTCTGCAGGCCCCGAGCCGCCTCCGCGTCGAGCGGGGGCGTCGAGTCGGTATCCGACTCCCCGGATGGTGCGGATCACGTCCGGGCCGAGCTTCTTGCGCAGGTGCAGCACGCAGACGTCGACGACATTCGAATCGCCTTCGTAGTCTCGGCCCCACACCCGGCTGAGCAGCTGTTGGCGGGACAGGACCTGGCCCGAGTGGTCGAGGAATGACTCGAACAGCTGGAACTCCCGGGCAGTC
>CAWHIB010000007.1:0-18837 GCA_963829265.1 uncultured Acidimicrobiaceae bacterium | reverse complement strand
CATCCTTGTAGCCGCTCTAGGGCTAACCGGATGTTCGAGTCCCACTGCTTCGACGATGCACAGGTCGGCACCGCCCGCCGACTTTGGGAAGGTCTTCGAGGTGGACGGACACGGCGTCTACGTCCATTGTCTGGGATCCGGCTCCCCAGCGATCGTTCTCATCTCTGGGGCGGGTGTCTCCTCGGCAAGCTGGGACTATGTGGGGGATACGGCGGATGAAGCCCACCCGCCACACAAGAGCCCTCGCGCGGTGGAGCCCCAACTGGCAAAGGTCACTCGCGTCTGCTCGTATGACCGACCGGGAACGACAGGGTTCGACGACGCGCCGTCACGCTCAAGCACCGTGTCGCAACCCACGACGGCACAAGGCGACGCCCGCGCCCTACACGATGCTCTCCGCGTCGCTGGCGTGACACCTCCGTATCTGTTCGTCGCCCACTCCTGGGGTGGCTTCATCGCGACGACGTACGATCGACTCTTCCGGAACCAGCTGGACGGCATGGTGTTGATCGATCCGGGCTCACAGTATCTAGAGTCCGTACTTCCCCCAGATGTATGGAGCACGTGGATGGTGGCCATTGCTGCCAGCGGAAAGAAGAATGCCAGTGCCGAGCGACCGGACTACCCCTCCAGCATTGCCTTCCTATCCAACCTTCCACCGGCCAAGAAGGTCTCGACCGTGGTCCTTACCTCCGACAAACCGATCGACTTCTTGGGCGTCGGCGATGCCCCTAAGTTCCACCCGCAGTGGGTGCAGGCTCAGCACCTGCTGGCCCAGAGCCTTGGAGGCCGGCAGATCATCAACACCGATAGTGGCCACTTCATTCAAACAGAGAACCCCGCGTTGGTAATCGCCCAGACGAAGGCGGTGCTCGCAAGGCGGTGCTCGCCGCCGCGAGGCGATAGCGCCATACGTGGTTCTGCTGTCGGTTCAGGTGACACCGTGACCTGCACCACGACCTGCCTTTGAGCTGGTGGGCCGTGCGGGTCTCGATCCCGCCACCTTGGGATTAAAAGTCCCCTGCTCTACCCGATGAGCTAACGGCCCGCCGAGGAGCGTACCGGCTCGGCCGTGGGTGGACCTCCCGAAGACACGTCAGGCATGCGGCTCGACAGGACCGACCGCTAGGTTCACCCTGACCTACCCGGCCCGACCCGGAAGCGAAACCGCCGATGGAGCCACTCGACAACCCCGTATGGGACGCCCTCCACGGATCGCAGCGCGAGGTGGCGGAGTCGGGCGGGCTGGCTGCCCGGTACCTTCCCGAGGTCTCGCCGTTCGGGGCCTTTCCCGGGCCGCCCGGACCGGAACACTGGGCGGCCATGGAGCACCTGGTCGGACCAGGTGGTGTGGTGATCGTTACGGGCCACACCGGAACCCCGCCCGACGGTTGGGGTGTCGAGTACGACGGAACGGGCGTACAGATGACCGGCGAGGCCCTGGACGCCAGGCCGGCCGACGTGGCCGGGCTCCGTCCTGACCTCACCGTCGCTCCTCTCGGCGGCCCGGATTCGGATGAGATGATGGAGTTGGTTGCGCTGGCCCGGCCCGGACCGTTCTCGCCGCGCACATGGGAGTTGGGTGGCTACGTCGGGGTCCGCGTCGACGGTCGGGTGGTGGCCATGGCCGGACAGCGGTTCCGCCCGACCGGATGGTGCGAGGTCAGCGCGGTGGCCACCCATCCCGACTACCGACGCCAGGGCCTCGGCGAACACCTCGTCCGGGTGGTGGCCGCCGGCATCGTCGGGCGGGGCGAGGTGCCGATGCTCCACGCGGCGGCGGACAACACCAATGCCATCCGGCTCTACGAGTCAATGGGGTTCACCCATCGCAAGCTCGTACGTTTCGTGGCGACCCGGGCCCCGGGCGATCCCGGAGGCCGACCGACGCCGACCCTCCCACCGGTCTACGACTGAGTCACGAACCGACGACGTCGGCGATGGCCACCGCCGCAGGAATCCCGTCGAGCTCCACCGTCCGCGCCACCTTGTCCGACTTCAGGTCCACTTCGACCAGTGCCCCGTTGCCGCTGCATACCCAGGCCTGCCCGTAGTTGGTCACGGCAATGCACTGGGCCGGCACACCGAGGGCGATGGCCTTGCCCACCAGACCCCCGACGAGGGAGACAGGAGTGAGGCCGAACCCGGCGCTGACCCACGCCACCGACGACCCCGGGGCGATGCCGATACCTGTCGGGTCGGCACCGAGCGGTATCGACGCCTGCGGGGTGAGCGAGGGGAGGGACACCGGGGTGAGGCTGTTGGTCTGGAAGTCGGCTACCAGCGCCTCGGACGCCGAAGGCACGGAGACGGCCACCGGCCCGTTGCCCACCGGCACCGGCGCGCCAGCGGCAGATGACGGCAGCGCGACAGGTGTGAGGGTCCCGTCCTGGTAGTTGAGGACGAGGGCCTCATGGCCGTCCGGGGTGAGGGCGATGGCCACCGGTTGGCGTCCCACATGGATGGTCGGCCCGGCGATCAGATCCGGCAGATGGACCTCGGTCACCGTGTCGTCACCGAAGTTGGCCACGAGTGCCGTACTCCCGTCCGGGGTGACGCCGACGGCGTCAGGCTCGAGGCCGACCCCGACCCGCCTGGTCACGCGGCCGGACGCGGTGTCGACCTCGACGAGTTCGTCCTGGGCTCTCACGGTGACGAGCAGGTCCTTGGCGCCCGGCAGGAGGGCCAGGGCCGACGGCAGGGTCCCGACGGTGATCGGGGTGTCCGAGCGCGCCGGAGGCGCTGCTGATGGCGGCCACCGTGGTGCCGGGATTGGGGGTGGTGGCCCCGATGGCGGCGTAGACGACGACGTGCGAGTTGGCCGGGGTCACCGACTCGCCGGAGCAGCCGGACAATCCGGCGGCCGCCAAGGGCACCACGACGACTGCGGTCCACCGCAGCACCCGACGTCGGACCGGCCTCACCGTGTGCCCCTGGTCGGCGTAGTCCGCGTAGCTGGCACCGGGCGATCGTAGGTGGGTCGGCCCGTTGACCCGGTCATCCACGGGAGCAGGCGGCGCCGAGCTCTCTGGCCGCGTGCCGCCAGCCGGGCTCGTCTGTCACCGGGAAGTAGTCGCCGGTGGCGGCGTCCTGCTCGTAGGGAACGGGGGGCGGAGCACCGTGGGCGAGGTCGGCCACCGCCGCCAGCAGCGCCTCGATGTCGTCCCCCGAGGTGCCGAGTCCGGCGCTGGCCCGGACGGCCCCCGGAATGCGGCGGTGGTCGCCGGCCAGGACCTCACTTCGGTAGGCGTCGACGTCGGCTTCGTCCATACCGAGCAGCCGGACGACGTAGGGGTGGGCGCAGAAGCACCCGTGGCGGACCGCGATCCCGTACTCAGCGCTCAGCCGGGAGGCCACCAGGGCGTGATGCATACCTTCGAGCGTGAAGGCGGCCACCGGCAGCGTCTCTGTCGTCGCGGTGCCGGCACCCACCGGACCGAGCAGCCGGACCCCGTCGATGGCCCGGAGCCCACCGAGGAGACGGGTGGCGAGAGCCCGCTCGTGGGCCGCCACCGCGTCCCAGCCGATCGAGGTGAGCGCATCGATGGCGGCGTGCAGGGCGACAGCGCCGACCACATTGGGGGACCCGGCCTCTTCGCGGTCGGGTGGCGCGGTCCAGATGACCTCATCGAGCCCCACCAGGTCGACGGCACCGCCGCCCGCCAGGAACGGATCGCCCGTCTCGAACAATGAGCGGGGCCCAACGAGGGCGCCGGACCCGAACGGGGCGTAGAGCTTGTGGCCACTCAGGGCCAGGAAGTCGGCAGCGGCCGGGAGCGGCCGATGCGGCGCCAGTTGGGCGGCGTCCACCAGCACCGGAACGCCCCTGGCGTGGGCCGCCTCGATGACGGCGTCGATCGGCGGGAGCCATCCGGTGACGTTGGAGGCCCCGGTGATGGCCAGCAGGGCGGGCGCTCGCGGTCCGGCGTCGAGGGCGTCGATCACGTCGTCTGTGGTGAAGGTCCCGTCCACCCCGCACTCGACGTACCGGCGCTCCGCCGCCCGACCCCAGGGCAGGAGGTTGGCGTGGTGTTCGACCACCGTCGTCACGACGACGTCGGTGGGGTCGAGGCGCAGCCGGTAGGCCAGGTGGTTGATGGCTTCGGTGGTGTTGCGGCACAGGATGGCCACGTCGGGTCCGTCAGGTGCGCGTCCGGCGAAGGCCAGGACGGACCGCCGCGCCTCCTCGTAGGCCTGGGTGGCCCGGCGGGACCGGAAGCCTGCGCCCCGGTGCACGCTCGAGTACCAGGGCAGGAACTCGGCCACCCGATCGGCCACCGCCGGGTGGGCCTGGGTCGAGGCGGCCTGGTCGAGCTCGACGGCCACCCGTTCGACGCCGCCAAGGCAGGGCACGACCTGTCCGGCCCCGATCAGTTGGACCACTGCGGTGGACGGGTCGTGGGGCGCAGGTCCGGCGACGCCTGTCGAGTCGGACTTCACGGTCCAACCCTACGAGATGGTCCGGACGGCGGGGGTACGCTCCGGGGCATGCAGACCGAGTGGTCCCCAGGACGAAATGACGAACACGGCAGCCGCCCGGACGGCGATGACACCGGCGACCCGGGCGTGGGTACTGATCTCGACCCCCACCACGGTGGGGTGACCGGAGCCGACGCCGCATCGCAGGTGGGCGGGGAAGGTGAGGAGGAGGCACAACTCTCGGCCGTGGACGCGGTGGACGGACTCCTCGACGAAGTCGAGCTGGCCCTGGCCCGGCTCGACGACGGTACCTACGGACACTGTGCGACGTGTGGTTCTCCGATCGCCGATGCCGAACTCGTCGAAGATCCACTGATGCCGCGAATGCCCGTCCTGCGGAGCAGGGGTGCTCGCCACCGAGGGCGCCTGATCCGGGGCCACACGGCCCGCAGCACTCAGACCGTGCACCCGTCGCCGTCGAGTGGTCCCCCGAAGTTGTCGGAGTCCTGGTCGCCCCCGCCCTGGGGCGGTACACACGGCGTCGTGGTGGGTGGAGACGGCATCGTGGTGGGCGTCGTGGTCGGGACGGGTGCCGTCGTCGTCGGCGGCGGCGTCGGCGGTGGCGCAGGCCGGGTGGTCGGCGGCGGGAAGACGGGCGGCGCAGGCTGGGCCGGGGGGGTGGTGACGGAAGCGGGCGATGGGCCGCCGCCGGACCGGGCTCCCGCTCCGGGTGCCGACGGGTGGGCAGGACCTTGTGCTCCCGTCGTGGCGGTGGCGCCCGGGCTCTCGATGTTGGCGGCATGCGGCGCCGTGGTCGACGTCGACGTGTGTGCCGTGCCGTTCGACGGGACGCGCGCCGCGGTGGTGGAGGATGTGGCGCTCGACCTCGCTGCGCTACCGGCTCCTCCGCACGCCGTCATCGTGAGTACGACCGCGCTCAACATGCAAAGAACTCGTCGCGGCATTGATCGTCACCTCCGGTTGTGTCGGTCCGGTTGGATACGGTGTGGGCTTCGGTCGCGTTCATGCCGAACATCGAGTCGGGGTCGCCGGCCCGGGGTTGAACATCGGGTGGGCGCGCTGCGTTGTCAGCGACGTGCGCCGGACACCTGCCGATCCTCAACTGTCGCGTCGGCGGACTCCCCGGTCCACTCCGTTCCGCCTGACGCGGTCACTCGCCGCGCTCCTGGTGGCCGCCCTCTCCGTCGGAGTCATCGGGCTGGCCCTGGACAGGAACGGCGCCAGCAACAACACCACGAACATGGACCGGGCGGGCATGACGTTCGGGTGGATCCACCGGCCCGCACCCCCTCCGACGTGGCGCACCTTGCGGCTGCCGGCCACGACGGAGGTGCTGGCCTTCCCGGCCGATATGGCCGCCGTGCCGTCGGACCCCGGGACCGTCTCAGTGGAGCGCCGGTGGTCGGGACGGCTACTGGCCTACCTCAACGCGACGCCCATCGAAGGTGGGGAGGCGGGGCCCGGATTCGCCGCCTTCCGCTTGACCCACCTGCGGGACGAAGGAGCGCGCGCGACGTTCGCCTGGAGGCGGCCGACGCCCGCCTCACCGTGGGCGAGGGTGTGGCGTCGTGCGTCGTCGACACCTACGCCAACGGGCCGGCGATCGAGCGCTACCGCGAGGTCGCCTGCCTGGTTTCGGACCGGGGCGCTCCGCGAGGAGTGGTGATCGGTGCCGCCCCCCTGGCGTCCTGGCATCGGCAGTCATCCGACGTCGAGCGCTCGGTCCTCGCCTTTCTGCGGAGCTGACGCGACGCCGGGCGACGAGGGGGGACCGAACGGGTTCAGTGGACGTAACCGCTGAGCACGGTCGCCCCTGAGCTGTCCCGGACCCACACCCGGCTGATCTCCGACGGTGCGACCGCGCAGGTCAGTTGGGCGCGGACGTTCGTCCCCGAGGTGTGGTAGCTCCCCGCTTGCCACCACGATCCGGAGGCCGACTCCATGGTGACCACGAAGTCGCGTCCGACGGGTTGGCCGTGTTCGTGCAACGTCACGTCGGTACCCGTCGGCGACCGCGTGAGGCTCATCGTCGCCACCGTGCCCGGCGCGCCAGTGAGGGCCACCAGGCGACCGGCGGGCGGCGACGAGCCCGCCGAGGCGAAGACGGCCACCACGCTCGCGGCGGCCGCCACCGCGGCCGCGGCGGCCCCGACCCACCTGCGGGTCCGGCGGTGCTCGGTCCGGGCTTCGGCGTCGAGCCGGGCCAGGACCGACTGCTGGAGTCGCGCCGGGACCGGGGCGGCTTCGGGATCGTCGAACACGTCGGGTGACGCGGCGGCGAGTGCCGCGGCCATTGGGGCGAGCTCGGCTGCCTCCTCCCGGCAGTCGGCACAGCCGTCGAGGTGGGCCTGCAGCGCGGTGGCGACATCGGGCTCGAGTTTGCCGAGCGCCTGCATGGCGAGCTCACCCTGCCAGCGGACACAAGCCTGCGCGGTCATGCATCCCACCCGACTTCGTCGAGTGCCAGGCGGAGCGCCTTCAGCGCGTAGAAGAGCCGGCTGCGGACCGTGCCCTCCGGAATACCGAGCAGGCCGGCCACCTCGCTGCTCGGACGACCGCGGAAGTAGATCTCGACCACAACCGTGCGGTGCTCGGGCCGGATGCGGCGGAGAGCTTCCTCGACCAGCCAGCCGCGCATGGCCTCATCGAGGTCGGTGTTCTCGGTGGGACGCTCGTAGGGAAGCCGGTCGATCGACCGCACCGCCCGCTTGCGGGCCAGATCGATGATGATCCGGCGCTCGATGGCGAACAACCAGGCCCGGATCCCCCCGAGCGACGGGTCGAACCGGTCCCGGGCCCGCCACGCCCGGACAAATGTCTCCTGCACGGCCTCCTCGGCGAGCCCGGCGTCGCCGAGCGACCGTCGGGCATATCCGAACAGCTCACCACCGTGCGCCGTGAACGCGGCCGTCAGCCCCCGCTCGTCGGCGAGTTCACCAGTCTCTGGTGCGGTGCTGAGCACGGTTGCTCCTTTCCGGTGACGAGGAACGTCCGGACCTTCCTTTCGGTTCGGTGCGCGTGATCCTGTAGATCGACAGGCGGAGAGTGGCCTGCACCCGTGATTACGTCGTACCTGGTGAGAACGTTCACCACCATGGTGGCAGACGCTCGGCCGGTCCGGCCGGCTCAAGTTGTCCTGGCGAACCTGCCGATGGCTGCTCATGGGCCCACGTGCCGAGGCGCGCCGCGAATCGACGATGAGGCAGTTCGTCGTCTTCGCCGCGATCTCGCTGGTCCCGGTGCTCGTCCTCGGCATCGTCCTGGCCGGGAGCTATCGGTCCGAGGCGGTGCGGCGCGGCCTGGCCCAGGGCCGGTCCGAAGCGGTCCTGATGGCGCAGACCGCCGTGCAGCCCATCCTGGACGGCCGACCCCTCTCGGACGGCCTGAGCCCCGACGAGGCGGCGCGTCTGCACCAGCTCACCACCGGCGCGGTGGCGCGTGGTGACGTGCAGCGGCTCCGGGTCCGGGACCTCCAGGGCGCCGTCGTCTTTTCCGACGACGGTTCCGGATTCCACGACCAACCCGAGGACGAGGCGCTCGACGCCGCCCGGGGGACCACCGTCGCCCGACTCACCCACATCAACTCCGACAGCGTCGACACCGGCAAGGTGGGGTCGGAGTCGGTCGAGGTGTACCTGCCGCTCTCCGCGGGGCCGCACCACGCCCGGGTCGGCGTACTCGAGGTGTACCTGCCGTACTCGCCGATCGCCGCCGACGTGAATGTCGGGATCCACGACCTCTACCGCAACCTGGTGATCGGTCTGGGCCTGTTGTACCTGGTGTTGTTCGGGATCTCGTTCTGGGTGGTCCGACGGCTGCGACGCCAGGTGCGGATGAACGTGTACCTGGCCGAGCACGACCTCCTGACGGACCTCCCCAACCGGTCCCTGTTCCACCGTAGGGCCGCGGCCGAGCTGGAGCGGGGGACCCAGCTGCGAAATCCGACGACCATCGCCATCGTCGACCTCGACCAGTTCAAGGAAGTCAACGACACCCTCGGTCATCAGAACGGTGACCGGCTGCTGACGGCGATCGGCCAGCGCCTCCTCGCCCACCTGCGGGCACCCGACTCGCTGGCCCGCCTGGGGGGCGACGAGTTCGGACTCGTGCTCAGCAACATGGCCGAACCCGACGACATACTCGCCCGGCTCCGAGAGGTCATCCAGCAGGAGGTACAGATCAACGGCCTCCCCCTGTCGATCGAGTCGAGCATCGGTTACGTGGTGGCACCTGATGACGGTGCGGACATCGACGACCTCCTGCAGAAGGCGGAGGTCGCCATGTACGTCGCCAAGCGGGAGCGATCCAGCGTCGTCCGCTACGCCGCAGTCGCAGGACCACTACGACTCGGGGAATCTGGCCCTGATGTCCGACCTCCGGCACGCCATCTCCGAAGGGCAACTCGTGCTTCACTACCAACCCAAGATCGACGTGGCCACCTTGGAGGTCCGGGGGGTCGAGGCCCTGGTGCGGTGGCAGCACCCGACCCACGGCCTGCTCTTCCCGGACCGGTTCATCCCGTTGATCGAGCAGACGGATCTGATCGACGAGCTGACCGAATGGGTGGTGCACCAGGCCCTGGGCGACCTGGTCCGGTTCGGCGCACTCGCCCCGGGCCTGACCATGGCCGTCAACGTCTCGGCCCGCAATCTCGGACGGATCAGCTTCGCCCGCCAGGTGCTGGATGCGGTCGACGCTGCCGGCGTGGACGCCCACCGGCTGACGGTCGAGGTGACGGAGACCGCCCTGATGACCGATCCGCTGCGCGCCGCCGCCGTGCTCGAGGAGATCAGTGAAGCCGGGGTCCGAGTCAGCGTGGACGACTTCGGGTCGGGCCAGACGTCCCTGGCCATGCTGGCCGACCTACCCATCGCGGAGCTGAAGATCGACCGGGGCTTCGTCTTCGACATCGTGCGGAATCCGGCTCACGCCGCCATCGTTCGCTCGGTGGTCGACCTCGGCCACAACCTCGGATTCCAGTTGGTGGCCGAGGGGGTGGAGACGGCCGACGTGCTGGATGTGGTGGCCGGCACCGGGTGCGACCTCGTGCAGGGCTACTACTTCGCCCGCCCCATGCCGTTCGACCAGTTGGCCGACCGGCTGGCGGCGGCCGATCCGACACTGGTCTGAGTGGGCGGACCGGCGTTCCGACCGGCGTGACGGAGGGACCGACTCCCGGAACGCTGAAGAGCCGGCCCAAGGGGCCGGCTCTTCAGCCGAGGCGAAGGAGCAGCGTCGGGCTACTTCTTCGACTCCCAGAACATGGCGTCGATGGCGGCGATCTCGCTCAGCAGGCGGTCGGCCACTGCCACATCACCGGTCTTCTTGGTCTCGCCGGCCGTCTTGGTGGCCTTCCAGAACATGTCGTGCAGATCCGGGAATTTCGCCAGGTGCTCGGGCTTGAAGTAGTCGGTCCACAGCACCCATAGGTGGTGCTTGACCAAGTCGGCCCGCTCCTCTTTGATGATGGCGGCCCGGACCTTGAACGACTCGTCGTCCGAGGCGTTGGCCTTCTCCATCGTGGCCTTGACCGACTCGGCCTCGATACGGGCCTGGGCCGGGTCGTAGACCCCGCACGGCAGGTCGCAGTGGGCGTGGACGACGGCGGGTGGCGAAACCCTGTCGGCAAGTGCGTACAGGTGGTCTGCGATGCGCATGGGGAGCTCCTCATTTCCTGGATTCGGATGGATCGGATGGATTCGGCGGAGCCGGGACGACCCATCGCCCCGCCCGACCCGGGCACGGCTCGCGCCAGGCCCGTCTGGTGCAGAGTGGGGCATGGAACCCGACGGCGCCACCTTACCCAGGTTCTCAACCGGTCACTCCGGGGGAGGCATGGGCGTCGGCGGTCGGTGGGCGGTCGGTGCAGGGGTATGTGCGCTGGTGGGATGGGCCTTGGCGACCAGGTGCCTGCACCGGGTGGTGGTGCGCGGCGCATCGATGGCGCCGACCCTCCTCGACGGCGACCGGCTCCTGGTGTTCGCCCGACCGTGGGGCGACCCGGTCCGGCCGGAGGCGGGGGACATTGTGGCCGTCCCCGACCCGCGCTGTCCGGACCGCGTGCTGGTCAAGCGGGTGGCGTCGGTGGACCGGGTAGCGCGCACGCTCGAGGTGCTCGGGGACGCCCCTGACGCCAGCACGGACAGTAGGAGCTTCGGCCCTGTGCCGCTGGCATCGGTGCTCGGCCGGGCCGTGCACCGTTACGGCCCACCAGGCCGTTCCGGCCCTGTACCCCGGCCCACGGAGTACCATCGTGCCTGATGCCGAGCACCCCGGATGAACTCAGCCGACTCCTCGACCCGACCTACCTCGACGGGGTCGACGGCCTGTCGGTCGACGACATCCGGCGCATGCGTGCCGAGTGCCAGGAGGCGGAGGCGTCGCTCTCCTTCCTCCGGCGCCTGATCCAGGGCCGGATGGATATCGTCCACGCCTACATCGACCGCCCGGAGGGCTCGGCCGCCCCCGACCTGTCCGCCGTGGTCGACAATCTCGCCGGCATCCTGGCCGGACCCGGACGAGCCGGCGGGCGGGGGCACAACCCCGTCCTCCACTCCCCGGACACCGAGGAGATGGCCGGGTTGACCACCGAGCTCGATGACATCCTCGGCGCCGACGATATCGGGCAGCTCGCCGTGCTCGACGACGCCCAGCTGGCCGATCTGGCCGGCCGCCTCCACGAGCTCGAGAACCGGGTCTCGTCGGAACGGCGCGGCCTCCACGAGCGGATCGATACGCTCCAGGCCGAGCTGGTCGAACGTCACAAGTCCGGGCGGGCCTCGGTCGACGGCCTGCTGTCGTGAAGGACCCGCTCGGTCACGACGGCGACCGGTTCGTCAAGGAGTTGCCCGAGCGTTTCAACGAGCTGGGCTCGTTCATCCGGGAACAGCGCAGTTCGGCCCGGCTGTCGCTGCGGCGCCTGTCGGAGCTGGCCGGAATCTCCAATCCCTACCTGAGCCAGATCGAGCGGGGCCTGCGACGACCGTCCGCCGAGATCCTCCAGCAGATCGCCAAAGCGCTGCGGATCTCGGCCGAGACGCTGTACGTCCAGGCGGGGATCCTCGAACGCCCCGACGGCGACACCGACCTGTCCCGACACATCTTCGCGGACCAGCACCTGACCGAGGAGCAGCGCCAGGCTCTGATGCGGATCTACCTCTCGTTCCGCCACGAGAACGAGGACCAGGTGCCCCCGGCCCACGACCCGGGGTCCGTACCCGTCGCCGTGGAGCCCGACGACGCGCCGCCCCTCGGCGAGCCGGACCCGGCCGCGGCTGCCGGCTGACGCGGCCCTCCCGTTAGGATCGCTGGGGCATGAGGCGTCTGGCCGTCCTTTCCCTCCATACCTCGCCCCTGGCCCAACCCGGAACCGGGGACGGCGGCGGCATGAACGTCTATGTGCGCGAGCTCTCCTCCGCCCTGGCCCGGGCCGGCGTGATCTGCGACGTCTACACGCGGGCCTGGTCCGACGACCTGGCGCCCACCCTCGACATCGAGCCGGGGTTCCGGGTCCACCACGTGCCCGCCGGGCCGCCGGCCCCGCTGGCCAAGGAAGCCCTGCTCGACGTGGTCGACGAGTTCGCTGACGGGGTGCTCAAGTCGATGACGTCGGCTGGCACCCTCGGAGCCGACGACGACGTGCCCTTCGACGCCGTCCACGCCAACTACTGGCTCAGCGGCATCGCCGGCCACGCCATCAAGCACCAACTGAACCTCCCGCTGGTGTCGACGTTCCACACCCTCGACCGGGTCAAGGCCGAAGCCAGCCCCGAGGAGGTCGAAGCCCACTCCTCGCACGCCCGGGCCGAGGCCGAGGCGGCCATCATCCGGTGCTCGGACACGGTGCTGGCCTCGTGCTCGGTCGAGGCGGCCCAGATCACCGACCTGTACGGAGCCGAACCCTCGCGCATCCGCATCGTGGCCCCCGGCGTCGACCATGCCTTCTTCGGCCCCGGCGACCGTGCGCAGGCCCGCCGGGCCCTCGACCTGCCCGATCGCGGCCCCCTCCTGCTGTTCGTCGGCCGCATCCAACCGCTCAAGGGCGTGGGCGTGGCCGTGGCCACCCTGGCCTCGATCGCCCGTGACCGGCCCGACGCCAGCCTGGTGGTCGTCGGCGGGCCGAGCGGACCCCACGGCGACGAGGAAGTGGACCGGATCACCAGATTGGTCGACGCCCTCGGGCTCTCCGACCAGGTCCTCTTCGTGCCGCCGCGCCCCCACGAGCTGCTGTCGACCTACTACCGGGCCGCCGACGTCTGCCTGGTGCCCAGCCGGTCGGAGTCCTTCGGGCTGGTGGCACTGGAGTCGGCGGCCTGCGGCACGCCGGTGGTGGCCTCGGACGTGGGCGGCCTGCGCAGCCTGGTCGACCACGGGCGCACCGGGTACCTGGTGGAGGAGCCGGACCCCGAGGCGTACGCCGCCTGGGTGCGCCAGATCCTGGCCGAGCCCCTGCTGGCCGAGCGCCTCAGCACCGGCTCGGTCCTGCGTGCGCGGCGCTACACGTGGGCCCGGGCCGCCCACCTCTTGGTCGACATCTACGCCGACTTGACGGCCGGGCGCCTGGTCGACTGCACGTGACCGACGAGTGGGCGGGCGTCCTCGAGCCCGCCGAACGCGACGCCGTGTGTGCCCGCATCGATGACTGGGCTGCACGCCAGCTCGCCGAAGGCGGCGCCCTGGTGGCCGTCGACCGCCAGGTCGGTGGGGATCCGGTCACCGGCGCGCCGAGGTGGTACCTGCGGCTACGGGGTGACGAGAAGGAGTTCGTCACGGTGTGGCTGACCCTCCGCCAGCGCACCCTCCGCCACGAGGCCCAATTCATGCCGGCCCCCGAGACCAACATCGAGGCCACCTGGGAGTACCTGCTCAAGCGCAACGCCGACCTCGTCGGCCTGTCGTTCGCGTTGGGGGCAGAGGACGCCGTGTACCTGGTGGGCCGGGTGCCCGTATCCCGGGTCGACGACGACGAACTCGACCGCATCATCGGTTCGTCGCTGGCCTACACCGACGAGTGCTTCCCGACGGCCATGTCCATCGGCTACCAGGGTCGCTACCGGCGCCGGCCGCAGGCGGAGCGTTGACCCCCGGCCGGGCCCCGGGTGCCGATGGTGGCCGCTGGTAGCGTGCCGGAATGGCACCGAAGCTCCTCCTGGTCGGCGGCGGCAAGATGGGCTCTGCCCTGCTCAGCGGCCTGGTGGCCGCCGGGTGGGCCACCCTCGAGGAGCTGGCCGTCAGCGAGACCGACCCCGCCCAGCGGGCCCGACTCGAGGCGGCCAATCCGGGCCTGACCGTGGTCGGCGGGCCGACAGCGGCCGACGATGTCGTGCTGGCCGTCAAGCCGGACGTGGCCGAATCGGTGCTCCGGACGCTGGGTGCCACCGGGCCCCGCCGAGTGCTGTCGATCGTGGCCGGCATCTCCTCGGAGCGGCTGGAGGCGACGTTGCCGGCCGGCTCGGTGGTGGTCCGGGCCATGCCCAACACCCCGTCGCTGGTCGGCGCGGGCGTGGCCGGACTGTCGGGCGGCATGGCCGCCACCTCGGCCGACCTCGACTGGGCCGAGGGCATCCTCGGCGCCGTGGGCACCGTGGTCCGGCTGCCCGAACGCCACCTCGACGCCGTCACCGGCATCTCGGGCTCGGGGCCGGCCTACGTGTTCTTCGTGGCCGAGGCCATGATCGAGGCCGGGGTCACCGCCGGGTTGACCAGGGAGATCAGTCGCCAGCTGGTGGTCGGCACCTTGCTGGGCGCATCGCGGATGCTCGACGAGACGGGCCGGGAGCCGGCCGAGCTGCGGGCCGCCGTCACATCGCCCGGCGGTACCACGGCTGCCGCCGTGCGGACGCTCGAGTTCAAGGCGGTGCGGTCGGCGTTCATCGAAGCCGTCGCGGCCGCGGTCGAGCGCTCCCGCCAGCTCGGGCGCTGATAGGGCCGTCGGGCGTCGGATAGGACGGCGGGCCCGCCCCCGTCCTACGATCCTGGCCGTGGCGACGGACATCCCCTCGGCGAACAACGACACCTCGGCCAGCCGTGAGCCCCGGCCCGGCGGCCCCGGGGCCCGCGGGCGCCGCATCCCCGAGGCCACGGTGATCCGGCTCCCGGTGTACCAGCGGATCCTCGAAGAGCTGCTGCGGTCGGGGACGGCGACCGTCTCGTCCGAACTCCTGGGTGAGGCCGCCCAGGTCAATGCGGCCAAGGTCCGGAAGGATCTCTCGTTGCTCGGCTCGTTCGGGACCAGGGGGGCCGGCTACGACGTGGCCTTCCTGGTCGAGCAGATCGACCGCCAGCTCGGCCTCGACCGCGAATGGAGGGTGGCCATCGCCGGCATCGGCAACCTGGGTCGGGCCCTGGCCCGCAGCCAGGGCTTCGCCGCCCGCAACTTCGAGGTGGTGGCCCTGATCGACACCGACCCGGCCATCATCGGCGAGCGGATCGACGGCGTGGAGGTGCGGCACCCCGACGACCTGGGGGCCATCGCCGCGGTGACGCCGCTGGCCATCGGGGTCATCACCACCCCGGGGCCGGTCGCCCAGCGGGTAGCGGATCTGCTGATCGACGCCGGCGTGCGCTCGCTGCTGAATTTCGCCCCCCGGGTGCTCGACGTGCCGTCCGACGTCCTCCTCCGCTACGTCGACCTCGGCATCGAACTGCAGGTCATGAGCTTCTACCAGGCCAGGCGTCTGGACGACGAGGCCGACGAGCGGATGCCCGTGATCGGCTCGGTCGGCCGGAGTCCGGGCGGCCGGGGCTGAATCCTGGGAGTCGGGGCGGGCACGGTGCCTTGGCGACTGGCGGTCCGGCTCGCGTGCCGCGATGCTGATGCTACGCAAAGTGCGCATCTGACCGGCGGGAACCCGTCGCTCAGTAGGGTGGAGGGACGCGGCACGGGTGCGCCGCCGACCTGTGCCGACCGACGCCGTGACACCGAGGCTGTGACCAAGTGACCGACCGAGCGAAACAGGCACCAACCGAGGCGGGGGCCACGTGTCGGTAATCGTCGTGGGCCTGGAGCAGAAGCACGCCCCCCTGGAGCTGCTCGACCGGGTATCGGTGACCGAGGTGGACACCCCGAAGGCCCTCGGGCGACTGCGCGACCAGCCCAATCTCTCCGAGGCCGTTCTGCTTTCGACGTGCCTGCGTACCGAGGTCTACGCCGTGGTCGAGCGCTTCCACGACGGCGTCGCCGAGATCCAGGCGTTTCTCGCCGAAGTCAGCGGTAGCTCGGTCGAGGCCTTGTCCGAGTACTGCACCATCCGCTTCGACGACGACGTCACGGACCACCTGTTCGCGGTGGCCTCCGGGCTCGACTCGGCCGTGCTCGGCGAGTCCGAGGTCCTCGGCCAAGTGCGCCGGGCATGGGAGCGGGCCCAGGGTGTGCACTCCTCGGGCCCGGTGCTGGGCTCCCTCTTCCGCCATGCGGTGGAGACGGGCAAGCGGGTCCGTTCGGAGACGGCCATCGCCCGGGGCATCACCTCCCTCTCCCACGGTGCGGTGGCCCTGGCCGCCGACCGGCGGTCGGGCGGGCTGTCCGGAACTCGGGTGGCCGTCGTCGGCGCGGGGGAGATGGGCGAGGGCGTCGCCCAGGCGCTCGACGGTTTCCGGGTCGAGCACCTGGTCATGGCCAACCGCACGGCCGAGCGGGTCGAGACGCTGGTGGCCGGACTGCCGGCTTCGGCGGCGGACATCGTCGAGACCAGGGACCTGGACGACCTGATCACCCTCCTGGGGGAGGTCGACGTGGCATTCACCACCGTGGGCAGCGCCCATCCCATCGTCTCCCGGGCCGACCTCGAGGTGGCACTCACACGGCGCACCGGCCGGCCCGACCTGGTGGTGGTGGACCTCGGGGTACCCCGCAACGTGGAGCCCGGGGCGGGCTCGCTCGACGGCCTGCTCCTCCTCGACATGGACGACCTGCGGGCCGCGGTGGCCGACGCCCTGACGGGGCGCCAGGACGAGGTGGAAGCGGCCAACGGGATCGTCTCCGACGAGGTCGAGCGGTACCGGTCGGCATCACGGGCCCGCGATGCCGCCCCCATGGTGTCGGCCCTCCGCTCCCGGGTGGAAGAGGCCCGTCGAGTGGAGCTGGATCGGCAGCGGTCGAAGCGGTCCGACCTCGACGACGGCCAGTGGGAACAGGTCGACGCCGTGACCAGGGCCATGGTCGCCAAGCTCCTCCACCAGCCGACGGTCGTCCTGAAAGATGCTGCTGGCACCCCGCGGGGGAGCGACTGGTCGAGGCCCTGCGCGCCCTGTTCGACCTCTGACCCGTGTTCCGGCCCCCGGCATGACCACGCCGACCGGCCCGATCCGGCTGGCCACCCGGGGATCGCCCTGGCCCGTTGGCAGGCCGGGCGGATCGCCGCCCTTCTGGCCGCCACGGGCGTCGAGTGTGAGCTCGTGGTGGTCGACACCGAGGGGGACCGCCGGACCGACGTCCCCCTGGCCCAGCTGGGCGGTCAGGGCGTGTTCGTCAAGGAGGTGCAGGCCGCGGTGATCCGTGGCGACGCCGATGCCGCCGTGCATTCGGCCAAGGACCTGCCCGCCGCCGATGGGCTGGGCCTGCCCGGTCTCGTGCTCGCCGCCTTTCCCGAACGGGGAGACCCCCGCGACGTCCTGGTCGGCGGACATCTCGACGACCTTCCGACCGGCGCCACGGTGGCCACCGGCTCGGCCCGCCGACGGGTGCAGCTCGCCAATCTGCGACCCGACCTCGCCTTCGCCGACCTGCGGGGGAACCTCGCCACCCGACTCTCCCGGGTGGGTGCCGACGGCGTGACCGCCGTGGTGGCGGCGCGGGCCGCCCTCGACCGGTTGGCGTGGGAGCCCCTGGCCGGTATGGCCGTCCAGACCCTCGACCCCCGGACCATGCTCCCCCAGGTGGCCCAAGGCGCCCTGGCCGTGGAGTGCCGGGACGACGACGACGTCACCCGCGCCGCCCTCGGCGCCATCGACGACGCGCTGGTCCGCCGGGTGGTGGAGGCCGAGCGGGCGTTCCTGGCCGAGCTGGGCGGAGGGTGCACCCTGCCGGTGGGGGCGCACGCCGTGGCCGGGCTTCCGTCCGGTGACGGCACGTCCACCTTGGTCCTCACCGGAATGGTGGCCGGTGCCGACGGCCACGTCGTCCTGCGCCACGAGGCCTGCGGCGACGACGGCCCCGCACTCGGCCGGGCGGTGGCCCGCTACCTGCTGGACGACGCCGGTGGCGCCGGCCTCGGCCCGTGGCGGCCGCAGTCGTGAGCGTCGCCCTGGTCGGGGCCGGGCCCGGTGACCCCGGCCTGCTCACCTTGCGTGGCGCCCAGCTCCTGGGAGAGGCCGAGGTCGTCGTCTACGACCGGCTCGTCACCCGCCAACTGCTCGACCTGGCCCCTGAGGGCACCCTCCTGATCGACGTCGGCAAGGGTCCGGGGCAGTCGGGTCTGCAGGCCGATATCAACGAACTCCTCGTCACCCACGGCCGCTCGGGCCGACGGGTGGTCCGCTTGAAGGGGGGCGACCCGTTCGTCTTCGGCCGCGGCGGCGAGGAGGCGGAGGCTCTGCGGCGGGCCGGCATCGAGGTGGAGGTGGTGCCCGGTGTGAGCTCGGCCTTCGCGGCGCCGGCTGCCGCCGGCATCCCGGTCACCCACCGGCATGTCTCGACCTCGGTGACCGTGGTCACCGGCCACGCTGGCGACCCGCTGGAACCGGGGGTCGACTGGGACGCCCTCGGACGCCTGGACGGCACCCTGGTCGTGCTGATGGGTATGGGTGCCCGCGCCGCCATCGCCGAGCGGCTGATGGCCGCCGGCCGCAGCGGAGCCACGCCGGTCGCCGTCGTCCACTGGGGCACCACTCAACACCAACAGGTGGTCCGCACCGACCTGGCCCACCTCGCCTCGGTCGACCTTCCGGCGCCGGCTGCCATCGTGGTGGGCGCGGTGGCCGGCCTCGACGTGACAGCGGCGGTAGCGGCCGCCGGGAGCGAGGCCGAGGAGTGAGACCGTGCGCCACCACGTGACCGACCCGGCTCCGCTGCCGGCCCCGGCCCCCGGTGCGCTGGTCGGCCGCACGGTGGTGGTGACCCGGGCGCGGGCCCAGGCATCCGGATTGGTGGAGCGGCTGACCGATCTCGGAGCCACCGTGGTGGAGCTGCCGGTCATCGCCATCGAGGACGCGGCTGACAGCGGGGCGGCGCTGGCGGCGGCGGCCGACCGGGCGGTGGACGGTGCCTACGAATGGATGGTGCTGACCTCCGCCAACGCGGTGACCAGGTTGCTCGACGCTCTGGGCGGCCGTGGACTGCCGGCATCGACCCGGTGGGCGGCAGTCGGGACGTCGACCGCCCGGTCGCTCATGGAGCGGGGGGTGGCCCCCGACCTGGTCCCCGAACGCGCCGTCTCGGACGCGCTGGTCGAATAGGCG
>CAWHIB010000006.1:0-30618 GCA_963829265.1 uncultured Acidimicrobiaceae bacterium | reverse complement strand
ACTCGATGGACGGTGCCACCGTCCGGCCCCCCGTCGCGCATGGCACCGGTCACGGTGACGCTAGCCGAGCGCCCCGGACCGCTCCCGTCGCCGAGCCCGACCGGCCTACCCGGTTCCGACGGCCGGGACCTCGACGGGGGGCCGGTGGACGGTCAGCCGGCGGCGATGCCGACGACGGGCTGACCGGGTGCGGTGCCCGGGGCCGAGCCGAAGAACGGTGCGTCGCCGAAGGCGAACACGCCGCCGTCGGACGCCACCAGCCAGTAGCCGCCGCCGTCGGGCGTGGGCGTCATCCCGGTGATCGGGGCGTTGAGCGGCGACCCACCCGTCGAGCCGAAGAAGGCGGCGTCACCGAAGGCGAAGATGCCGCCGTCGGACGCCACCAGCCAGTAGCCGCCGCCGTCGGGTGTGGCGGCCATGCCCACGATGGGCCGGTTGAGGGCCTGGCCCCCGGTCGAGCCGAGGAAGGTGGCGTCGCCGAAGGCGAAGATGCCGCCGTCGGACGCCACCAGCCAGTAGCCCCGGCCGTCCGGAGTGGGGGTCATCCCGACCACCGGCCGGTTGAGGACCAGCGCCCCGGTGGAGCCGAGGTAGGGCGCGTCCCCGGCGGAGAAGATGCCACCGTCGCCACCCACCAGCCAGTACCCGCCGCCGTCCGGGCTGGCGGCCATGCCGACGATCGGGGCGTTCAGGCCCAAGCCGCCGGTCGAGCCGTAGAACTGGGCCGTCCCGAAGTTGAAGATCCCGCCGTCGGCTCCGACCAGCCAGTAGCCGTTGCCGTCCGGCGTGGAGGCCAAGCCCACGACCGGCCGGTTCAGGTCGAGGGCGCCGTTGGGACCGAAGGACGAGTCCGCGCCGAACGCGAACACCTGACCGGCCGAGGTCGTCATGCGGTAGCCGTCGCCCGGGCCGCCCGGCGGCAGCGTCGTGGTGGAGGGCTGGGTGGTCGTGGTCGGCGGGCCGGTCGGGCTGGTGGTCGTGCTGGACGGCTGGGTGGTGGTGGTCGTCGTGCCGCCACCGGTCCCGCCCGACGAGCTCCCGCCGAGGAGCGGGGTGAGGCCCGTCCCGTCCACCACGGACGGGCCACCCGTTCCGGCGTAGGCCTGCACCGCGTGCAGGAAGGCCGGAGCGGCCTGGTTGGGCGCCCAGAACGGGGGGATGCCGCCCCCGTAGTACCCGCCGAAGTTGACCTCGGACACGTCGATGCGCAGCGCGGTGGCCGCCACCGGGGGGAAGCGTGAACTGCAGGGCGTGGTTCCGGTACTGGCCCGTCTCGGTGGCCAGCGTGGTCCACCCTGTCCCTGGCTCGTCGGCCGACACGGTGTAGTTGCGGACGCCGCTGGCCGTCGAGCCGACCGACTGGGTGTCGACCACCACCCGGTCGATGGTCGGAGAGCCGGACAGGGCGACGGTCAGGGACGGCGTGGTGTCGCCGTTGGCCGAGCTCCAGCCCAGCCCGTACCCGACGGCCAGGCCGCCGATGGCGGCCGACGCGTTGCCGCTCGACGCGGTGGCCGTCGCCCCGGCGGCGGCCGAGGCGACGTCGGACCCGTAGGGCTCGGTCGGGCCGACGGTGAGCGTGTCACCGGCCGGGTAGGTCAGGTAGGTGACCTGGCCCGAGAGCGGGAGGCTGTAGGCCGTCCCCGACGCGGCCTGCACGATCGTCGTCGAGCCGTACTCGGTGCCCACGGTGATCGGGTGCGTCCCTCCGGCCGGATCGGTGAGGGTGACGGTGGACGTGACCGGGATCCCGTCGGTCCAGACCGCGGCCAGGTCGGTGCCCCCTCCGCCGGCCGGGCCGAAGTTGGCCTGGAATGCCTGGGGGATGCCGGTGGCGGGCATCGACCGGTACGGTCGTCCGGCCAGCTGGCCCGTCGTCGTCATGGTGGCCAGCGCCGACGGCTTCACCCAGTCGTCGCCGCCGGACGCCTGGATCAGCGAGAAGCTGATCCCGTTGTTGCCCCACGAGCCCTCGTCGAAGAAGTAGTTCTCGACGGGCACGCCGAGCACCTTCTGCCAGATCAGCGACCGGGCCACGTTGTCGGCCTGGGCGAGGAAGTTGTAGTCGCCGTCGCTCCACCACCCCACCTCGGTGAACCACAGGGGCTTTCCGCCCAGCAGCGCCTGGGTCTGGCGCACCTGGGTCTGCATCCCGTCCTCTTCGTAGGCGTCGTTGGATCCCGTGTAGGGGTGCATGGCGGCCACGTCCATCCAGGCCAGGCCCCCGGCCGAGACCAGCTGTTGCCACCACCACGGGACGGGCTCGAGGGTCGAGCCCCCGATGACGGTCGAGGCGGACCCGGGTTCCACCGACTTGACCGCGGCGTAGAACGGGTGGAGCACCGAGGTGGCGTAGGTGGCGCCGTTGGACCATCCCGTGTTGTTGGACTCGTTCCACGGCTCCCACATCGTGACCGGCGCGCAGCTGCCACAGCCCGACGGGACGGTGGCGTAGTGGGAGACCAGGGCGGCGATGTCCGCCTGCCAAAGACTGCTCTTCACCAGTGCGGTCGACACGGCGTCGCCGCCACTGACCTGGATCCAGTAGGCGACGTGGCTCCGGGTGGCCAGGTACGCGGCCTTGTAGGGATCGGTCGAGGCCGACGCGAAGGTCATGGCCGCCGGTCCGCAGGTGGCGGCCGACGGGGCGCCGGCGGTGCAGTTGGGAAGGACCGCCGACCAGTCGACGACGGTCAGGCTGCGATGGCCGCTGAGGCCGAGCTGGGCGTCGAGCGCGACCCCGCGGGGGTCGGCGGGACCGCCCGACCCGGCCCCGACCGGCAGCGTGTTGAGGTTGAGCCGGTTCCCCGGGGCCCCCACCGTGTAGGGCAGGCAGGTGGTGCCGAGCGTGGTGGGCGGTGTGGTCGACGTGTCGAGCAACGAGGCCTGCACCTCGTAGGGCCCGGGGGCGGTGTCGGCCGCCGGGAGGCCCAGGGGGATCGACGACAGTCCGGCGGCCGTGGTGGGCAGGGTCACCGACGTCGGTGCCGGCACGGTCTCGGCCGCCAGGGTGGTGGTGTTCTCGACCGAGTACGCCAGCTTCAGGTGGGACGCCTGCCGCGCCCACCACGGGTCGAAGGAGGCGGTCACCACTGGGCGCGGTGCCGGACGCGAAGTAGTTGCCGGACGCCGGTGTGGACAGGTCCGCACCCCACCCGAGTTGGTTCGACGGCGCGTGCACCGCCGACAGGTAGGTCTGCAGGTCGCTCAACGAGAACGAGGAGATGGCGTCACCCGTCGAGTTGAAGGGCGGGCCGCTCTGGAAGTAGAAGGTCGATCCCACCAACGCGAAGTTCCAGCCGCCGATGGCGAGGTGGCCCCCCAGGGTGGTCGACGCCCGGAACAGGCCGGCGGGCGAGGTCGCCTCCACGGTGTAGAGCGGGTCGGCGGTGTAGATGGTCCCGTCGGGGCCCTGGACGGCCTGGGCCGGGTAGAAGAACTGCGTGCCCGACCCCGTGTGGACGCCGTTGCCCTCGATGTGGGACGACCCGAAGGTCGAGAGCACCTGGCCGCTCGGGCTCACCGTCTCGACGTAGCCGTTGGCCGAGTAGAGCAGGTTCCCGTTCGCCTCCTGCGTGACGAATCCGTTGTCGACGAGGGGGAAGCTCCCGGCGACCGTCCCGTTCGCCTGGTTGAGGATCACGCTCGACTTGGCGTTCTGCACCAGGCTCACCACGACCTGGAACCCGGATCCGGTGCCCACCGAGAAGATGCCGGTGGGATTGCCGTGGTTCGGGTCCACCGACCACAGGAGCGCGCCCGACGGGGAGAACTTGTCGACCAGCATGCCGTAGTAGGAGGACAGGTAGACGTTCCCCGAGGGGTCGATCACCGGGGTGGCCGCATAGCTCTTGGTGAACAGTGCGGGTAGGGCGAACGAGGCCACCTGCACGCCGGTCAACGAGTACGTCACCAGGCGGGTCCCCGTGTTGACGTACAACGCCGAGGACGTCGCCGCGAAGTTGACGACCCCGCCCGACGGGGTGGTCACCGTGGACACCGGGGACGGGGGCACCGCGGTGGCCGGGCCGAGCACCGAGGCCGGGGTGGTGGTGGTGCACACGGGACTGACCTCGGCGGCCGTCGGGGCCGGCGGACTGCCCGGGATCTGGGGGCCGGTCGAGGCACCTGACCCGGGCCAGACGGCCACGAGCACGGACGCGACCGCCACCAGCGTGGCCGCGGCCATCGCCAGTAAGGCTTTCCCGGACGGCAACCTGCCCGATGCCTGCTGGTAAGTCATACGTGCGCCCACCGCGCCCCTAGCATGGCCCGGATCGGCCCGGCCCGGGGGTGACCCCCGTCGACCAGGGACGACGTCCGAATAGTCGGTCGGGCCACCGTCCGGGTCCCGCTGGCGGGACCGCGGGGCCGCGCACCTACTCGGCGGCGATCGCCGCCAGCACGTCGAGCTTGGCGGCCCGGCGGGCCGGCCACGAGGCGGCGGCCAGACCGAGCAACGCGGCGATCACCAGGAAGACGACGAGGCTGGAGAACGGGATCACGACGTCGGTGATCCCCTGCTTCTTCAGCGACTCGGACAGCGCCACCCCGAGGCCGGTCCCGAGGAGCACCCCGATGACGGCACCGAAGATCGAGAGGATCACCGCCTCGGCGCGGATCATGGCCCGCACCTGGCGTCGGCGCATCCCGACCGCCCGCAGGAGGCCGATCTCGTGGGTCCGCTCGAACACCGACAGCATCAGCGTGTTGACGATCCCGATGAGGGCGATGAGGACGGCCAGGGCCAGCAGGACGTAGATGATGCCGAGCAGTTGGTTGACCTGTGCCTCCTGGGTCTTCTTGAACTCGGCCTGGGTCTGGACCTTCACGTTCGGATAGGGCCGGAGCCCTTGGGTCACCGCCGCATGGGCCGACGGACTGGTGCCGCCCGACGACGTGATCAGGACGGCGGTCGGCAGTGGGGTGTCGAAGTGGGCCAGGAAGAACTGCCCGCCGACCAGGTAGCTGCCGAACACGGCGTTCGGCTCGAAGATCCCGCCGATACGGATGGTCCCGGGCCCGGTCCGGGCGAAGGTGACGTGCTCCACGTCCCCGACGGCGAGGTGCTTGGTGTTGGCGGTGGTGGTGTCGATCAGCAGCTGGCCGGACGCCAGGGCCGGCTCGCCGGAGCCCGACTGCATGCGCAGGTTGATGGTGTCGGCCATCCCCGGTGTGGTCACCCCCCCGAGGGACGCCACCGACGACCCGAACAGGAACTGGCCGTTGTAGACCGACGTGACGGCCGTGACCCCGGGGATCGACGCCGCCGTCGTGGCCACCGAGGTGCTGAACCCGGTGGGCGGCCCGCCGGTGCCGCTGCCGGTCACGATGTAGTCGGCCCGCAGCGCCTGGTCGATGCTGCTGGTGGCCGACCGGGAGATCGAGGCGCCGAACACGGCGATGGTCGACACCAGGGCCAGCCCGATCATGAGGGCGGCCGCCGTCTGGGCGGTGCGCTTCGGGCTGCGCATCGAGTTCTCCCGGCCGAGCTTGCCCGAGGGACCGAGCAGGGCGGCCAGTGGTCGGCCGATCACGCTGGACATCGGCCGGGCCACCAGTGGGGCCAGCATGCCGGTGCCGAGGAAGATGGACACCGCCCCGACGCCGACGAGCTGGATGGCCGGCTGGGTGAGGCCCACGGCCAGCAGCACCACACCGGCCACGAACAGGACCGAGCCGACCACCACCCGACGCCGCGACGACTGGTCGGACTCCGCGGCCTGGTCGGAGATGGCGGCCATGGGCGCGATGCGCACCGCCCGGCGGGCCGGGCTGATGGCCGACACCACCGTGACCCCGACGCCGACGACGAGTGCCGCGACCACCGTCCGGGCCTGGAACACCAGGCCGCTCGACGGCAGGGTGATCCCGAACCCCTTGAGCAGCGCCTGCAACCCGACGGCGGCCAGGACACCGAGCCCGAGGCCGATGAGCGAGGCGATCACCCCGACGATGGCCGCCTCGGCCAGCACCGACCGGAACACCTGGCGCCGGCTGGCACCGAGCACCCGCAGCAGGGCGAGCTCACGCGTCCGCTGGCCGACGATGATCGAGAAGGTGTTGAAGATGGTGAAGCCGCCCACGAACAGCGCGATGAAGGCGAAGATCAGCAGCGCCGTCGAGAAGAATCCGAGGGCCTGGTTGATGGTCCCCGACGACTCGTCCGCCACCGTCTGCCCCGTCACCACTTCGACGCCGGGGGGCAGGACCTTGGCGATCGCCCGCTCGACCTGGGCCTTGTCCGCCCCCGGGGCGGCCAACACGTCGACCGTGTCGTACTGACCGACGCGGTCGAACAGCTGCTGGGCGGTGGGCAGCCAGAAGGCGGCGATGGTGGCACCGGCCAGGTTGTTGGCCGTGCCGAACTGGGCGATCCCCGACACGGTGAACGTCTGCGGGGGCCCGACGAGGAGGATCCGGACCTGCTCCCCCACGTGGAAGTGGTACTTGGTGGCGGTGCCGGCGTCGACCACGACCTGGTGGTCGGTGGTGGGCGCCGAGCCCTGGCGGAGCTTCAGGGCAGACAGCGTGGGATTCGGCTCGAACGACGTCCCGATGGTCGGGGCACCGCCCGTGGTGACCGCCTTGCCGTCGGGCGCCACGAACTGGGCGTAGCCCGAAGCGGTCCCGTTCGCCGCCGCCACTCCGGGCACCGCCCGCACCGTGGTGGCCACCGATTCGGGGATCGGGTTGCGGACGGCACCGGCGTTCCCGGTGAAGGCCGCATGGCCCCGGACCACGAAGCTGACGTTCTGGTAGACGTTGTCGAACAGGTTGGTGAAGGTGGCGTGCAGCGTGTCGGTCAGCACCAGGGTGCCCACCACGAACATCACGCCGAGGACGATGGCCGACCCGGTCAGGGCGAGGCGGAGCTTGTGGGCCAGGACGCCCTTGACGGTGGCCCGCCACATCTCAGCTGCTCAACGCCTTCATCTGCTCGAGGATGGCGTCCGCGGACGGCTCTGCCATGTCGGCCACCACCCGACCGTCGGCCAGGAAGACCACCCGGTCGGCGTGGGCCGCGCCCCGGGGGTCGTGGGTGACCATGGCGATGGTCTGCCCGAACTCGTCGACCGAGTGCCGGAGGAATTCGAGGAGCTCGGTCGAGGCGTTGGAGTCGAGGTTGCCGGTGGGCTCGTCGGCGAAGACCAGGTCGGGCCGGCCGACCAGGGCCCGTGCGCAGGCGACCCGCTGCTGCTGGCCGCCGGACATCTCCTTGGGGAGGTGCGCGAGCCGGTCCCGCACGCCGAGCTGGTCGACCAGGTAGTCGAACCACGCCTGGTCGACGTCGCGGCCGGCCAGGTCGGCGGGAAGGAGGATGTTCTCCCTGGCCGTCAACGTGGGCACCAGGTTGAACGACTGGAACACGAAGCCGATCCGGTCCCGGCGGAGCTTGGTGAGCCCGGAGTCGTCGAGCCCCTGGATCTCCTGATCGCCCACGAACACCTGGCCCGAGGTGAGGTGGTCCAGCCCGGCCATGCAGTGCATCAACGTCGACTTGCCCGAGCCCGACGGGCCCATCACCGCGGTGAACTTGGCCTGCTCGAATGCGACGGTCACGCCGTCGAGGGCGTCGACCGATGGCCTCGCCGGTCCCGTAGGTCTTGACCAGGTCGACGGTCCGGGCCGCCGCCGTGCCGGACGTCGGTGGGGGGTCGCTCGCGTCGGTGATCACCATGGGGATGCCTTCCGTCTGTCGATGCCGGTAGGGACACCTGTCGGTCCGCCACCTGGGGAGGTGCGGTGGGGTGCCGGTATGCGGACCGACGGCACGGGGCGCGCAGCCAGGCTACGGGCGCCCCGGAGTCGGCTGGTGGACCCCGCGACGGAGACCACGGTCCCCGGCGCCGGGGTCAGACGGTGACGACCACCTTCCCGGTGTTGCCCCCGCTGAAGAGGAGGTTGAGCGCCTCGCCGGCCCGGTCGAGGCCGTCGACGACGTGCTCGCGGTGGTGGATCCGTCCCTCCATCACCCAGCCGGCCATCTCGAGTTGGGCGGCGGGGAACCGGTCGAGGTAGTCCAGGATGAGGAAGCCCTCCATGCGGGCCCGCTTGACGATGAGCTGGAGGTAGTTGCGCGGCCCCACGGGATGGTCCTCGTTGTACTGGGAGATCGCCCCGCACAGGACCACCCGGGCCCGCATGGCCAGGTTGGCCAGGCAGGCGTCGAGGATCTCGCCCCCGACGTTGTCGAAGTAGAGGTCGATGCCGCCCGGGCAGGTGGCGCGCAGGCGTGCCGCCACCTCGTCGGTGCGGTAGTTGACGGCATGGTCGAAGCCGAGCTCCTCGACCAGCCAGGCGCACTTCTCGTCCGATCCGGCGATGCCCACCACGGTGCCCGCCCCCTTGATCCGGGCCAGCTGGCCGACCACCGAGCCGGTCGCCCCCGCCGCTCCCGACACCACGACGGTGTCCCCCGGCTTCGGCTGCCCGATGTCCAACAGGCCGAAGTAGGCGGTCATGCCGGTCACGCCGAGTACCCCGAGGACGACAGCCGGGTCGATGCCCGGGGGAACCACGGTCATCGAGCCGTCTCCGCCGTCGACGAGGGCGAACTCCTGCCAGCCCAGCATGCCGAACACGGTGGCCCCCACGGGGAGCGCGTCGGTGCGGCTGGCCACCACCTCGCCGATCCCCCCGCTGCGGATGACGTCGCCGATGCCGATGGGCGGGAGGTACCCGGGTGCGTCGTCCATCCACGTCCGGATGGTCGGGTCGATCGAGAGATGCTGGACCTTGACGAGCGCCTGGCCCTCGTCGGGCTCGGGCACGACGGCGGAGTCGTCGACACGCAGGTTCGAGTCGTCGACCAGGCCGTGCGGGCGGCTGGCCAGCAGGATGCGGCGGTAGGTGTCGGTCACCCGGCCAGTCAAGCAGAGGCGGTGGACGGGCGCCCCGGCCCGGTGTCGGGTCCGCGGACGGTGCCCGGCGCGTCGGTACGATCGATCCGGCCCGCCGGCGACCCGGCCCCACCCGTCCGCCGCCTGATCACCCGAGGAGCCCTCCCGTGCCGCACCCCTTCCCACTCCGTCCGGCTGTCGTGGTGGGCGCGCTCTGCGTCGTCCTCGTCGGCGCCTGCGGATTCGCAGGCGTGGCCACGGCGCGTCCCGCCCCGCCGGCCGAGACCGGACACCTCGCCGCCGTCACCGACCAGTGCACCCAGTACCCGCACCCGGCCATGCCGCCGTCGACCGGCGCCCAGACCCCGTCGGGCTTCAGCGTCCAGATGGCCGGTGCCGTGTTGGCCCCGTCGTCCGCCGCCAGCACGCTGCCCTCGGCCTACACCCAGTTCAACGACATGACCTGCACGAAGTACTCCCACCACTACCAGGAGGCACCTCCGGACTACTTCTACTACGACTGCGTCGGGTTCACCGGGTACACGGTGCGCACGTCGGACCCGCTGGCCTGGCAGTCGGTCATGCAGGTCGTCGGCCTGCGCTCGTACGGCGTGGTCCCGACGCCCCTCGCCTTCGAACGGTTCTTCACCGGGCTTCAGGCCACGCCGGAGCCGGCATGGACCGCGGTGCCGTCGGTGCAGGCCGTCCAGCCCGGCGACGTCCTGGCCTGGCAGCCGGCCAACCCCGACGGCAGCCCGGACACGTCCGGCGTCGGCCATTCGGTGATGCCGTTGGTCGCGCCCCAGGCCATCGCCGGCTCCAACGGCCAGCGGTGGGAGGTCGTGGTGATGGACTCCACGGCCGGCGGGCACGGTCCCGACGACACCCGCAAGCCCGCCGACCCGCTCAGCCAGCGCAACGCCCCGATCCTGACCACCAACCAGACGGTGGAGCCCTCGGGACTCGGCATCGGGACCATCGCCCTCGACACCACGCCCGGCGGGCAGGTGACCGGGGTCGAATGGAACGTGGGGGACGCGCCCGAGCCCATCGTGTTCGGTGCCGGGCGGCCGCTGGCCGGCAGCCCACCCGGACCCACACCTCCGTTCACCACCGCCGGCTACGACGTGGTGACGTCCGACGGCCCCGTGTCGAGCTTCGGTGATGCCACCGGCCACGGGCCGTCCTCACCCTTGACCCTGCGGGCACCGGTCGTAGGGATGACCGGCACCATCGACGGCTCCGGCTACTGGCTGGCGGCGGCCGACGGCGGGGTCTTCGCCTTCGGGGACGCCCCGTTCGCCGGCTCACTGGCGGGGACCACGCTGCGCGCCCCGGTCGTCGGCATCGGCAACGACCCGAACGGCCTCGGCTACTGGTTGGCATCCGCCGACGGCGGGGTCTTCGCGTTCGGAGGAGCCGGCTTCTACGGATCGATGGGGGGCCAGGCGCTCGACGCCCCGATCGTCGGCATCGCCGCATCTCCGACCGGCAAGGGGTATTGGCTGGTGGCCGCCGACGGCGGGGTGTTCGGCTTCGGGGACGCCGGATTCTCCGGATCGATGGGTGGACGGCACCTCGACGCCCCGGTGGTGGGGATCACCCCCGTTCCCGACGGGCAGGGCTACTGGCTGGTGGCCGCCGACGGCGGGGTCTTCACCTTCGGGTCAGCCGGGTTCTCCGGTTCGATGGGTGGCCGGCCCCTCGCTGCCCCGGTGGTGTCCATCGCCTCGACCAACGACGGCGGCGGGTACTGGGAGTTCGCGTCCGACGGCGGGGTGTTCAGCTTCGGGGATGCGCCGTTCCTCGGGTCGTCGGCGGCGACACCGCACGCCTTCCCGGTGGTCGGTGCCGTCGAGGACTGAGCCCGGCCGGATCGGGTCGGCCGTCACCGTTCCGTCCCCGGCGTCAGCGCCGGGTCGCCAGTGCGGCCAGCTCGTCGACGGCGGCCACGAAGCCGCGGCCCAACTCGTCGACGTCGTCGAGGAGGTCGGGACAGGCCATGATCCCCACGTTCAGGTGCCGGGCCTCGGACAGCACGGTGATGTTCACCCCGGATCCCTCCATGACGGGGCCCATCGGGAAGATCCCGGTCACCTTCGCCCCGGCGCAGTAGAGGTCGAGGGGCGGACCGGGGACGTTGGAGATCACCAGGTTCAGGACCGGGGGATGGAACCGGGCGAGCCCGAACCCGGAGTACATGCGGGCCGCGGCCGTCATGACCGGCGGCAGGGTGAACCCGGTCAGTTCCTGGAGCGAGTCGGGTCCGAAGGCTCCCTGGAGGGCCTTGGAGCTGGTGGTGTTGGCGTGGATGGCGACCAGCCGCTCTCCCGGGTCGTCGGGCTGGAGGGGAAGCGGCACCATCATGTTCGACACCTGGTTGACCAGGTCCGGGCGGGCACCGTCGCGGTGGACGCTCACCGGCACCGCCGCCACCAGGTCGCGCCTGGGCAGGTCGCCGCGGGCCGACAGGTAGCCGCGGAGCGCCGTGGCCGAGGCGGCCAGCACCACGTCGTTGACCGTGGTCCCGAACGCCCGCCGGATGCCCAGCACGGTGTCGAGGTCCACCTTGGTCAGGCTCACCGACCGCCGCGAGGTGAGTGAGCCGTTGAAGCAGGTCGACGGCGCCGTCATCGGCAGGGCGTCCCCCGATCGCCGCAGACCGAGCCACGTCCGCGCCGTGCCGGCCACCCCGCTCACCGAGTGGGCCAGGGCGGCGGGCACGTGCCGTTGACGGGCCACCAGTGAGGAGACCGAACTGACCACCTGGTGGGTGGTGGAGGGGACGGGGTCGGGAACCCATGGTCGGTCGGCCGGGGCCACGCCGTCCCCGGTCGGACCGAGGTCGAAGATCGATGCCATGAGGTCCGCCCCGGCACCCCCGTCCATCATCGAGTGGTGGAGCTTGGTCACCAGCGCCACCCCGGCACCGTCCGCCAGGTCGACGAGCCACATCTCCCACAACGGCCGGGAGCGGTCGAGGGGTCGGCCGGCCACCTCGCTCGTGAACCGTTCGAGCTCGGCCCAGGACAGCGGGCCGGCCACCGGGGCCCGCCGGACGTGTGCCGACAGGTCGAACCCCGCGTCCTCGATCCACAGGGGGTGGTCGATGCCGGCCGGCGCGGGCAGCAGGCGACGCCGGAGCGGCGGGATGAGGTGGATGCGCTCGGACAGCACCCGCTTCAGCCGCTCGAGCGTGAACCCCTCGGGCGAGTCGCCGGGGTCCAGGACGAGCACACCGACCACGTGCAGGTGCATGGAGGGCGTCTCGAGATAGAGGAAGGCGGCGTCCATGCCGGCCATGCGGTGCACCGGATCAGACCCCCGTGGCGGCGTGGGCCCGGGCCACCGAACGGGCCTGCGGATAGTCGGGCTTGCCGCTGGGCGAGCGCACGATCTCGTCGACGAACACGAACTGGCGCGGGACCTTGTACCCGGTCAGCAGCCCGTGACCGTGGGCCCGCAGCTCCTCCCCGTCGACCACCCGGCCGGGTCGGACCTGGACGAGGGCGACCACCCGCTGGCCGAACCGCTCGTCGTCCAGGCCGACCACCAGGGCGTCGGCCACGTCCGGATGGCCCTTCAGTGCCGCCTCGACCTCGTCGGGGAACACCTTCTCACCGCCGGTGTTGATGCACAGCGAGCCACGCCCGAGCACGGTGATCGTCCCGTCCGCCGCCACCGTCGCCTGATCGCCGGGGAGCGCCCACCGGGTCCCGTCCCGCTCCACGAAGGTGGCCGCCGAGGCGTCGGGGTCGCCCAGGTAGCCGATCGGCACCCGGCCGCCCCGGGCCAGGTGGCCGATGTCACCCGACCCGGACCGGACGGGCCGGAGGTCGCCGTCGAGCACGGCCGTGCGCTCGTCGACCCGCAGGCGGGGCGGCCCGAACGGGTCGTCGGCCGGGGCCTCGCCGCCCACCTGGCCGGTCTCCGACGAGCCGAACCGGTCGGCCACGATCCGGCCCGGCAGCAGCTCGGCCAACTGGGACTTGGTGGACGGCGACAGGACGGCGCCACCCGAGCCCACCGCCATCAACGACGACACGTCGAACCGGTCGGGATCGGCGGCCAGGACGTCGAGCAGCGGTCGGGCCATGGCGTCGCCCACCACCACCACGGCGTTGGCCCGCTCCGCCTCCACCAGGCGCCACACGGCTACGGGGTCGAAGGCACCGCCCGGGGTCGTGACCACCGTGCCGCCACCGAAGAGCGTGGAGAAGGCGAACCAGTGCCCGGCCGCATGCATGAACGGCGGAACGGCCAGTGCCGTGAGGCCGGGGCGCAGCACCCGACCGGCCAGCTCCTCGGGCCGGGTGATGTGGTTGCCCGACGCGAACGGGTCCCCCCCGCCCATGGCGGCGAAGAAGATGTCGTCGTGGCGCCACAGCACACCCTTGGGCATGCCCGTGGTCCCCCCGGTGTAGACGCAGTAGGTGTCGGCCGCCGACCGGGCGGCGAAGTCGCGGCCCGCCGAGGACGCGTCCAACGCCGCCTCGTACTCGATGCCGGCGTCCACCGCCGGGGCACCGTCGGCCACCTCGAGGACGACCCGGCGGTCGGCCATGGCACCCAGGGCCCCGGTCACCGCGGGAGCGAAGCGACGGTGGAACACGATCCCCACCAGTCCGGCGTCGGCGTAGAGGTACTCGAGCTCGCGGGTGACGTAGCGGTAGTTGACGTTTACCGGGACGGCCCGGATCTTGAAGCAGCCGAGCATGGTCTCGACGTACTCGGTGCCGTTGGCCAGCTGCACCCCGACCCGGTCGCCGGGCCCGACCCCCGCGGCCAGGAGGTGATGGGCCAGGCGGTCGGCCCGCCGGTCGAGCCCGGCGTAGGTCAGTCGGCGGTCGCCCGAGACCATGGCCAAGGCGTCGGGCACCTCGTCCGCAACCACCTCGAAGAGGTCGGCAAGGTTGAGTTCCATGGGCGTCCCTCCCCCGTTCCGCAAAGGGACTTCCGGCCCTAACCAGCCGGAACGCCCGTCTTAGTATTCCAGGTAGCGGACCCGGTGACACCGTCGGCGGGCCGTGGACGTCGGGGGAGGAGTGCCATGGGCGAAGCCGCACCGGACATGGGCTCCGACCCGGAGCCACGCATGGACCGCCAGCCAGCCCCGGACGGCGGGGTCGACGGGGCCGGTCCGGGGACGGGGAGGCCGTCCGCCATCGAGCAGCTGCTGGCCCCCGCCTCGTCGGTCGCCCACTTCCTCAACCGCCGGGCACTGGTGCGGGCCACCCGGGTGGTGCCCCGCACGCTCCACTTCGTGGGCAGCACCCTGTGGCGGGGCGAGGTGTCCGAGTCGCTGCCGGCCCCCCACCTCTCCCTCGGCCTGGCCGCACAGGTGGCGATGGACGAGGCGCTGCTGGCCGTGGCCATGGCCCCCAACCGGTTCCCGCTACCCGGCGACTACGGGCGGGTGGCCGGCGAGTTGGCCGATGCCGAGGCGATGTTCACCGCCGAGGGATGGGTGGACGACCCCGCCACCTACCACCGCACCCCGCCGCCGCTGGCCGACGGCGACCTCACCACGACCCGGGGGTGGGCGCTCGGCCAGTCCTACGACCGGGTGACGTGGGACAGCGGGTTCGCCCCCCGGGACGGGGAGCCCGGTTCGGAGCGGTGGATGGGGTTCGGCCCGAACGCCGCGGCCACCGCGGCCCTGCTCCGTCACGCCGACCCGACCCGGCCCTGGGTGATCGCCGTGCACGGGTTCTGCATGGGGTTCCCGTTCATGGACTTCCCCGGCCTGCACGCCGGTCGCCTCCACCACGACCTCGGCATGAACGTGGCCCTGCCCGTCCTTCCGCTCCACGGCCCGCGCCGGGTCACCCTGGTCAGCGGGGAGCCGTTCCTCTCCTTCGAGCTCATGAACGCGGTGCACGGCCTGACCCAGGCGGTGTGGGACCTCCGGCGCCTCATCGGCTGGATCCGATCCCAGGGCGCCACGTCGATCAGCCTGTTCGGCGTGTCGCTGGGCGGGTACACGGTGGCGCTGCTGGCCGGCATCGAGCCCGGGATCGACGGGGTGGTGGCGGGCATTCCCGTGGCCGACTTCCCGGGGCTCTTCCATCGGCACAGCCCCCGCCACATCCGGGTCCGGGCCATCGAGCACCGCATCATGGGCGGTACCGCCGAGAACGTCTACCGGGTGGTGTCGCCCCTGTGCTTCGAGCCGCTGGTCCCGCCCGACCGGCGCTACATCTTCGCCGGCTACGGCGACCGCCTGGCCACGCCCGACCAGGCCCGCCGGCTGGCCGAGCACTGGGGCGGCCCCGAGGTGTCGTGGTACGCGGGCAACCACGTCGGCTACCTGTGGTCACGCCAGGTCACCGAGTTCGTGGAGGCCTCCCTGGCCGAGGCCGGTGGCGTCGAGCCCCCGCTGACCGAGGCGGTCTGACCATGGGGGCCCCGACGACCGTGGGGACGCCCCCGAGCGCGGAGACCCGCTGACCGTGGAGACCCTGTCCGGCCTGGATGCCAAGTTCCTGTACTCGGAGACACCGACGGCCCACATGCACACCATCAAGGTCGCCGTGTCGGACCTGTCCGGCCTGGAGGAGGGGTTCTCGTTCGCCGTGATGACCGAGGTGCTGGGCCAGCTCCTCGTGCGGCTGCCGCCGTTCCGGCGTCGGGTGGTGCCGGTCCCCCTCGGCCTGGGCCACCCGGTGTGGGTGGAGGACCCCGGCTTCGACCTGGCCCGGCACGTCAGCCGCGTCGTGCTCGACCCGCCCGGCGACGACCGGGCACTGGCCCGGGCCATCGGCGCCTTCGCCGGTACCGCGCTCCCCCGGGACCGCCCGCTGTGGGCCCTCCGGGTGGTCGAGGGCGTCGCCGGCGACCGGATCGCCGTGGTGGTGAAGCTCCACCATGCCGTGGCCGACGGCTCGGCTGCGGTGGCACTGCTCAAGAACGCGGTCGAGGCGGCCACCGTCGCCACCGACCCGGGCCTGCCCGCCGACCCGTGGACGCCCGAGCCGCTGCCCACCCGCACCCGGCTCGTGACCCGCGCCCTCGCCGAGCACGTCACCCGGATCCGGGGACTCCCGCACCTGATCCGGGCCTCGGTGTCGAGTGCCCGGGCCTCGGAGCACAGGCGCCACTCCTTCGAGCCCATGCCGCCCATCCCCCTCCACCACATCCCCAAGACGTCGTTCAACGTCTCCCTCGACCCGGCCCGAACCTTCGCCATGACCCGGCTGCCCCTCCCGGTCATGCGGGGCATCGGCCGGGCGACGGGAACCACCCTCAACGACGTCTACCTGACGGTGTGTGCCGGTGCGTTGCGCACCTACCTGGCCGACCGGGGCGAGCTGCCGGCGCGTCCGCTGGTGGCCAGCGTCCCGGTGTCGACCGACTCGGACGCGGCGCGGCTCTCGGGCAACCGGGTGGACAACATCTACGTGTCCATCGGCACCGACATCGCCGACCCGGCGGTACGGCTGGCCCGGATCCACGACGGCGTCCGGGCCTCGAAGGAGGTGCGCAGCCTCCTCGGTCACGACCTGCTCGAGCAGCGGGCCGACGTGGTGCCGCCCCAGCTCTACCAGCCCACCGTGCGGCTGTGGAGCCGGTCCCATGCCGCCAACGTGCTCCACCCGCCGCTCAACGTCATCCTCTCCAACGTGCCCGGTCCGCGGGACCCGATCCGCATCGGGCCCGTCGTGCTCGAGTCCCTCTACTCGGTGGGTCCCATCCTGGAGGGCATCGGCTGCAACATCACGGCCTGGAGCTACGGGGACGACCTCGGGGTCTCCCTCATCGGCTGCCCGTCGAGCCTGCCGGATCCGTGGGTCCTGGTCGGCCACCTGCACGGTGCGCTCGGCGACCTCGAGAAGGCGGTCGCCCGCAGCGTCCCCGTCGACCGGTGACGACCGGGGCCTGGTCGGACCGCAACGGAGGCGGGGGGCGGAGTAGTCATCCGGCGTCCGTGTGCCGGAGGTGCCACCCCGCATCGTCGAACCCCTCGATCGTTCCCTTCGCGACGCCGTGCGAATCCACCGCCACGACCCAGTTGGTCGAGGCCTTCGCGTGGTCACACCGGGCAACGGATCGTGCCGTCGACTGACCATGGTCCCGGCGGATCGCCGGTCACCACTCGGACGTTCCGCCTGACAGACGTGCGCTTCGCGGTTGTGCGTTCTCGATGCCAGACCAGATCAGCACGACTACCTCGGCTGCAATCGCGGGATGTCAGCTCTCCGCCGCCCCACTCACCAAGGCTACGGCCAGGAAGACGACGACGAACGCTCCGAGTCCCACGAGTCGCACACGCAGGGTGCGCGCCCGTCGTGACCTCACTCGATCATGATCCCGGCCGCAGGGGAGAGTGATCCGCCTTCTCGTGCACCCGCGATGATCCCGGCGACGAGAGCGATGCCGGCCAACACCATCGACGTGATCGAGAACGCGTGGTCGACCACCGCCGAGGGCCCCGAACCTCCGCCGGCCTGGTCGAAGACCAGGCCGGTGACGGCCAGCCCGAGCGACGTTCCCACTCCGCGGGTCATATTCAGCACACCAGACGCCACACCGGCCTGACCTGCCGGTGCGGATCCCATGATCGCGGCGTTGTTCGGTGGGGTGAACGCGCCCATGCCAACTCCGACGACAGCCAGGAGCACCAGGAACAGCCCGGTTTCCGGCCGGAAGACCGCCAGCACCACGAGTCCACCCGCAACGCAGGTCATGCCGCCCACGGTGAGTGGACGCGCTCCGATCCGATCGGCCAACCGACCGGCGAAGGGGGCCGTGGCGCCGAGCGCAGCGGGCATGACCATCAACTCGAGTCCGGCGCGGCCCGAGCCGAGGCCGACGCCGCGCTCGAGGTAGAAGGGCACCAGGAACAGGACACCGAACATCACCAGGTAGGACAACAGCCCGCTCGCGATCCCGGTGCTGAAACGTGACCGGCGGAACAGCTGGAGGTCGAGCATCGGGTGCTCGCACCGCCGTTCGCGGTGGACGAACGCCACGAGGAGGCCTGATCCACCCACCAGGAGCCCGAGGATCGACGGTGACGTCCAACCACGGGCATTTCCGAAGGAGATGGCGGCGAACAGTCCGACGACGGCGGGGAAGAACAGGGCGAAGCCCAACCAGTCGAACGGCGTCGGGTCCTCGAGGTCGCGGCTCCGCGGGATCAGCAGGACCCCGGCGATCATCCCGAGGAGGCCGATCGGCACGTTGACGAAGAAGATGAGCCGCCACCCCCCGGCGGCGAGGAGGAGGCCGCCCACGGTCGGCCCCAGGGCCAGTCCCACCGCCTGGGCGGCGCCCTGGACGCCGATGGCCTTGCCCAGTGAAGGCTTGGGCACGGCGAGGACGACGATCGCAACGCTGTTCGCCTGCAGGAGGGCCGCGCCGATCGCCTGGAGTGCACGGAAGCCGATCAGCCACCCCAGACCCGGGGCCAGCCCGCACAGGGCCGACCCGATGACGAAGATGGCGAACCCATAGACGTACAGGAGCTTGCGGCCCCACATGTCGGCCAATCGACCGACGGCCACGACCGTGGCGACCAGTACGAGGAGGTAACTCAGACCCACCCAGGTGACCGCGCCGACGCCGGCGTGGAAGTTGCGCTGGAGGGTCGGCAGGGCGACCGTCACGATACTGGCGTCGAGTTGGCCCATGACGGCGCCGATGCACACGGCGGCAACGGTGAGCCAAGGGGCGCCCGGTCGATTCCTGATCCGGTCCGGACGTTTCGGCTCGATCAGCAGGCGTTGCCATCCTGTCGGAGGCACACCAGTCGTTGCGACATCGTCCACGGCCCCAACCTGACGCATGATGACCAAGAAGTCGAATAGATATTCTTGCTCAGTTCGATAAGCTATCCAAATGGATACGAATCGCCTGCGCCACTTCGTCGCCGTGGCCGACCACGGAGGGTTCACGGCAGCGTCCAAGGTCGTGTTCGTGTCCCAACCGGCACTCTCGCTCGCCGTGAAGGAGCTCGAGGCGGAGCTCGGTACCCCGCTGTTCGCCCGGGTCGGCAGGCGGGTGAGGCTGACCGCGGCAGGCACCGCACTGCTTGGACCGGCCCGTCAAGCGCTGCGGGACGTCGAGACCGGCCGGGCGGCGGTGGAGGCCGTAGCAGGGCTGACGGCGGGCTCGCTCAGTCTCTGCAGCCTGCCGACTCTGGCGGCCGACCCGATGGCCGGCCTCGTAGGGCGATTCCGGCGCCATCATCCCGGCGTACGGGTCGACCTCTCCGCCCCTGAGGACAGTCAGGATCTCTTCGACCTGGTGGAGGACGGTACCTGCGAGCTCGGGCTGACCGACGTGCTGCACGTGCCGGAGTCGTTGGTGTCCATCGATATGGGCTCGCAGACCCTGGTCTTCGTCCACCCTCCGGGCACCGCGCTTTCGGGCGCTTACGACCGGACCGCGGTGGTGGTCGGCGACGCCACCCCATTCGTGGCGGCGCCGGAGGGTACCTCCACTCGTCGGCTGCTCGAGGAGCAGCTCGGCGCCCTGGCGATCAGCCCGACGATGGCGGTGGTCTCGGCGCAGAGGGAGGCCATCATCCCCCTCGTCCTCGCTGGTGCCGGGGCGGCGTTGGTGCCCGAGGCACTCGCTCGATTCGCCGAGCAGTTCGGAGCCGTCGTGTCCAGACCGCATCCGATGGCGGTCCGGCGCCTCGCCATGGTGCACCGGGCGGGTGACCTGTCACCCGCTGCGGCCAGGTTCTGCGAGCTGGTCGGACTGCCGGACCCCCCCGCCACGCCGGGTGCCGACACGGCTGACGCCTGATCCCAGCAAGGCGTTCGCCGTCGCTCCGATCCCGGTCGTTCCACGGGACCTCGGGAGTCCACCCGCCCTGACGAGCCGAATGGCTTACCCCGATGTCGGCGGAGCTGTTCCATCCAGCAGCCAATGACCTCACCCCTGACTGCCGGTCACCGCCTGCAGTGTCAGGCTGCTCGCGGCCACCAGCACCCACAGGAGGGCCCCGAGGGCCAGGGGTCGGAAGCCCGCACTGCGGATGTCCCGAGGCCGGGTGGACAGGCCGATCGCACCCAGTGCCATTGTGATCATGCCCGCGGCCGTCGCCGAGAGAACCGGATGCCAACCGGTCGGCACCAAGCCGATCGTATTGAGAGCTACGGCGACCAGGAACCACGCGATGAACGTCGGCACGACACCCCGGAGTCCCGTCGTCGCTCGCGGTTCGTCCGTGCCTGTGTGCAGCCGGCCCCCACGGGCACGCCAGGCCGCAAGGCCGAGGGTGATCGGGATGATCATCAAGGTACGGGTCAGCTTCACCACCACGGCGTACGACGTGGCCCCGTTCCCGAAGATCGTCGAGGCAGCCACCACAGACGACAGATCGTTGACCGCGGTTCCGGCCCACAGCCCGAACGTGTGGGGGGAGAGGCCGAGCGTGTGGCCGATGGTCGGGAAGGTGAGGACGGCCGCCACGTTGAAGGTGAAGATGGTGGCAATGGCATAGGAGACGTCGGCATCCTTGGCGGAAATCACCGCGTCGGTGGCGGCGATCGCCGACGCCCCACAGATCCCGGTCCCGACCCCGATCAGCGTCCGCACATCCCGCGCCACCCCCAGCGCCCGTCCGAGGACGACGGCTCCGAGCAGCGCCACCACCAGCGTGCCGAGGAGAACCGGAAGTGATGCCCCCCCGATGCTGAGTACCTCGTGGAACGACAGTCCGGTTCCAAGGACCACGATCGACGTCTTGAGGACCGTCCTGGCGGCAAAGGTCATTCCGGGGCGCGCCCGCTCCACCGGAGGACGGATGAGTGCGATACCGATTCCGCCGAGCACGGCGAACACCGGGGCCCCGACTACCGGGACCAGGTGACCGAGGAGTGTGGCCACGGCTCCGAGGAGCACCACCGGCGCCAAACCGGGCAGGAGCGCCCTCACACGGTCCTGCCGAATCTGCATCGGAGCGACCACTGATTCCGCCGCGATCGAGGTGTCGACAGGTGACCGCTCATCCATGCCCCCACCCTGTGCCCCACGGACGGTCGTCGGTAGCCCGAGATTCGGCGTCACCCCATAAGGTTGCCTTATGCCCCTTGCCGAACCGACCCCCGACATCCGCTCACTCGACCTGCTGCGCAGCGTGGCCGAGTTGGGTTCGATCCGTCAGGCCGCCGGCGCGCACCACATCAGTCAGCCGGCGGCGAGCATGAGGCTCCGGTCGCTGGAGCAGACACTCGACCTCGACCTCCTGGACCGGTCGGCCGGTCGGGCGCGGCCCACCGACACCGGGCTCGCGGTCGTGCAGTGGAGCGAGGCGGTCCTCGAGAGCATGCGCGACCTGCTCCTGGCGACGGCGGCCGTGCGGTCCGAGGGTCGGGACACCCTGCGCATCGCGGCAAGCATGACGGTGGCCGAGTACCTCCTTCCGGGATGGCTGAACCGCCTGCGGGGATCCGACCCGGACGTCTCTGTTTCGTTGGAGATGGGGAATTCCGAGCACGTCGCCCGGGTCATGCTGCGCGGAGGGGCGGACATCGGGTTCGTCGAGGGCCCGCATGACCCGCCTGATCTGCAGACCCGCGTGGTGGCGGGCGACGACCTCGTGGTCGTGGTTGCGCCGTCACATCCATGGGCGCGCCGACGCCGACCGCTGTCCGCGGCCGACCTCGCCGCCACGCCGCTCGTACTGCGCGAAGCGGGGTCCGGAACACGGGAAGTGCTCGAACGCGCCCTCGGCGTGTCCGGGTTGGAGCCATCGCCCCTCGTCGAGCTGGCCTCGACAACCGCCATCAAGGCCTCCGTCGCTGCCGGAACCGGGCCCGGAGTGCTCAGCCGATTGGCCGTCCAGCCAGAGGTCACCGATGGGCGCCTGTCGATCGTCGCGACATCAGGCATCCCGCTCGAGCGAAGGATTCGTGCGATTTGGCCGAGCAATCGGCCCCTGGCGCCTGCCTCCCGGCGCCTGCTGCGCCACGTCGTCGGGGGCACCGTCAAGAGCTGAGGGCGCATCCGCGGCCGGCGGACCCACCAGGGTGCTGCGCCGTTGAGGGGCGCTACCTCATCCCGTCACCGGAAATCGCCCCGGGGTTGATCCCCGATAGGGGGTACGCGTGGTCGACGAACAAGGCGAATCGCTCATCACTCCACCGTGGGCGGGCCCGCTTCTGCCGGGCCCGCCCCTGCCGACAAGCCGTCCTGCCAACAGGAGGCCCTCCTCACGTCGGCGACCATGGACCGTGTCCGGGCGCCGAGTGACCGACCGGGCCGCGAGCACACGACCGGTGAGCGTACGGAGCCGAGGCGACTGGGTGGCCCGGCGCCCGAGGGACCCGCCTACCCGTGCTTTCGGGCGATGATCTGGACCACCGATCCGGTGCCCGTGTGATGGGTACCTTCGACGATCTCCCGTTCCTGTTCCGCCGCATGCACGAACTCGAGAGGCTCCAACTCCTCCCGCAGACCATCGATCGTCATCATCAGGTCGGCCGACGCCGGTCCGCCCGTACTCCTCCCGATCTGATCCGGCGTATACGCCTCCAACAGGAAGACCCCGCCCGGCCGAAGAGACGCCACGACCCGTTCGTGGAGATCGACCCGAACCGGCGAAGGCACGTGGGCGAAGATCGAGACGATCGCGTTCCACCTGCCCACACCCAGGTCGAAGTGGGCCAGATCACCAACGACGGCGTCAACGGCCACACCACGGTCTGCGGCAAGCCGACGCGTCTTCGCCACTCCCGCCACCGTCAGGTCGACGCTCGATACATGGCGACCGGTGGTGGCAAGGAACACTGCATTGCGCCCCTCTCCCTCAGCCAGGCAGAAGACGTCCCCCATCGGAAGGACGGACACGTTCTCCCTCAGGAAGCTGTTGGGTTCGGTGCCGTAGACATAGTCGTCAACACTGAATCGCTGCTCCCACATGGACTGCGCCCCGGCCTGGTCGGTCATCTGTCGGACCTGTGGCTCGGCGTCGGGACCGAACCGGCCCTGGGGCTACGTCGATACCGAGTCGCCCCCCGGTCAACGGATCGCCCGGCGCTCGAAACCCGTTCCGCCCGAGACGGGCGGACGAGCAACGGTCTCCTCACCTCAGGACGCATTTCACACCCCCTGGTAGCAGTCGTCACACCCGGCGACGCCGGAGCACCCGGGATCGCGGTCATCCGTCACCCGCAGGTCGATGCGACACCGCACAGCGATTCGGGCCCACCTCGAGCTCACGCAGCGTGGCCAGCGGATCACTCACTCGCCCCATGTTGACGTCGACGATCCTCGCGTAATTCGGGGGCCGATCGACAGAACGAGATGCGGCCCACTCCACGAACGCGGCCCGATCGAGCGAGAATGCCTCGAGGTCGTGGCGCAGCTCACCCAGCAGCGCTCCGACGGGCTGATCCGGACGGACAACCACCTCGTCGCCGTAGTGGCCGGGCAGGACGAGGAGGTCGTCGGGAAGGACGAGCAAGGAATCGTGAAGCGAGTCGTACAGGTCGTCCGCGAACGCAATTGCCTTGTCGGCCAGGTCGGGACGACCCACGCTCTCGATGAAGAGCGTGTCACCCGTGAGTGCCGCTCGGTCCCCGGCCACATAGACGGTGGATCCCCGCGTGTGCCCTGGGGTGTGCACCGCGACCACCGAGAGTCCATGCCCGTCGGGCAGATCGAATCGGTCGCCATCGGCCAGGGGCTCGTAGGCGAACTCGAAATTGTCCGCCGGGTTGAGGTGGAGTGACGCGCCGGTCCTCGATGCCAACGCCCGCGCTCCACTCAGGTGATCGGCATGGAGGTGCGTGTCGAAGACGCGTTCGATGGTCCATCCGTGTTCATCGGCGAGGCGCAGGTAGACGTCCGTGTCCGCTGACGGGTCAATGACGAATGCCCGGTCGGCCGACCCCACCAGGTAGGAGAGACATCCCTTGCCCCGCCGTCGGACCTGGACGATTCGCAGCTCAGCGAACTCCATGGTCACGGAGTCGTAGGCCTGCCCCCACGCCCGCATGCCGCCGACGAGGTTGCCCGTGTGCCGTCCGGCCCGACTGAGCGTTTCGGCCGCCAGGGCAGATCGACTGCCCGAGGCGCAGACCGTCACGACTTCACGGTCGTCCGGCACATCGTCGATCCGCGCACCCAGCTGTCCGATGGGGATGTTCACCGCCGTGGGTATCGCCCATTCGTCGAATTCCGCGGGCTCCCGGACGTCGAGCAGGTACAACTCCTCGCGGGTGCCGAGGCGAGCCGCAACCTCCGAGGCTTCCACATCCCTGTACATATTCACTCCTTCAGTCCAGCAGGTCCGCCTGGCGCGCGACCGTATAGGATAACAATACCCCATGGGGTATATTCCACAACGACAACGCGTACAACAGCGACGTTCGGGTCGCGACGGGAGGACGTGGACATGGCGAGGTTGCAATCCGAGAACTCAGGCACCGGCATCGGACCGACACTGGCCGCAACACTCGTGGCGGAGGGCGCACTCCTCATCGACGTCCGAGAGACTCACGAGTGGGTCGCCGGGCACGTCCCGGCGGCCGTCCACGTCCCGGTGGATGCCGTCGCCGACCAGATGGCCGGCTTCCCCCGTGATCGACAGATCATCGTGATCTGCCGCTCCGGGCGCCGTTCCGCTGCAGTCACGGATCAACTGCGGCGATCGGGACTCGATGCCGTCAACCTCGACGGTGGTGCGGTGGCCTGGGTTGACGCCGGGCTCCCGTTCTCGACGGACGACGGTGGAGCAGGCCGAGTGGCATGAGACTCCTGCTGAGCCTGCCGCTCGGAATCCTGCTCGGTATGGCGCTCGGCGCCCTCGGCGGGGGTGGTTCGATCCTTGCCGTCCCGGCGCTGGTGTACGTGGTGGGTCTCGAGCCGAAATCGGCGGTGACCACCTCGCTCCTGGTGGTAGGGGTCGCCGCGCTGGGTGGGATGGTCGGTCATTGGAGGGGAGGTCGCGTTCGGCTGGCTGCCGGACTCTGGTTCGGCATCGCCGGGATCGGTGGCTCGTTGCTCGGCTCGCGACTGAACCGGGCCGTCGACCCCGCCGTGCTCCTGGTTGCCTTCTCGGGCCTGATGCTGGTCGCCGCGTGGCGCATGTGGGCGTCGGTCCGACCGAAGGTCCCGGACCCGACGGTCCACCGGTCCACAGGTGCGCCGGAATCAGAGGCGTCGGCCGGGCGCAGGGGTTCGTCGGTCGGATCGACCGACCCCAGGTCACCCTCCCGCCCGGTGGGTGCGGGCGCGGGGCGGGGCACGGTGTCGCTCGTCGCCAGTTTCGCCGTCGCCGGCACTGCGGTCGGCTTCATGACCGGATTCTTCGGGGTGGGCGGCGGCTTCATCATCGTGCCCACCCTTGTACTCGTCCTGGGGTTCGACATGCCGGAGGCGGTCGGGACGTCGCTGCTCGTCATCGCCATCAACTCCTTCGTCGCTCTCTCGTCTCGACTCGCCACGACCGGAGTGGACTGGCGCGTTGCGGTTCCTTTCACGGTCGCCGCACTCGTCGGAGCGCTGGTCGGGAATCGGGTCGCCGACCGGCTCCCTTCTTCGGAGCTCATCCGCTGGTTCGCCGCGCTGCTGGCGGTGGTCGCCCTCTATACGCTCGTGGACTCCCTCGTCGTCCCACCGACCACCTCGCACACCGCGAGCGGACGCAACGCCATCGGACCACCCAGCACACGCCAACCGACCCACGACGGCGGCGGCATCGATCTCGCGGGGTGCCTCCGAGGTGCCTCCGTCGGGACACCAGGCAGGATCACCTATCGGACCTCGATGCTCGCGCTCGACTGACCATCGGGACACACCGGCGCGAGGTGCCCGGCACCGCACCCGATCGGTCGTCCGGGCGAGATCCGCACCGAGGGCCCTGGTCAGCCGCTGCGGCCGGTCGAGTCCGGCGTCCACGCCATCAGTGCGGCATGCCGTCACGCCGTGGCTCGGCCCGTCCCTGGGCCGACACCGCGTGACCCCGCATCACGATGGTCTCCCTGCGTTCGTCCCCGCCCGTCGATGGCGGGCGCTGACCCCGGGGGGCCGGTCACGGTGGAGGACAACCGGCAGCCACAACGCCACGCCCGCCGGGCCGGCCCCGCGGATCAGGGCGAGCCGAGCGAACTCCCCCGCAACGTGGCGACGACATCCTGGAGTCGGGTCGCGACCTCCTCGGCCAGCTCGGTCAGTTCGACGTCCGTCATCAGGTCGCGAGGATCAGCGACCGCCACCCGGGTGGAGCCGCCGACACCCTCCAGGACGACATTGCACGGCAGAGCCAGGCTTGCCGCCGGATCGATCAGGATCGCCTCGTAGGCAAATTTCGGGTTGCACGCGCCGAGGATCTTGAGCGGAGCACGTTCCACACCGAGCTTCGCCTTGAGCGTTGCCGCCATGTCGATCTCTGTCAGGATGCCGAAACCGTGCTCGGCGAGTGCAGCCCGGACGGCTGACTCCGCTTCCTCGGGGGATGAGCCCAGAACCACGTCGAACGACGTCACTGCGGAGCCCCCGTCGCGAGGCCGGCGTCGGCACGTAGCCGCAGGCCGGTTCCGGACCACAGGCCCCCGGAGGAACAGGCCCCCCTCACGATGTGCTCGGCGCGCTCTGCTGGAGTTCCACCTGGCGACGCACCTCGTCCATATCGAGGCCCTGGGCTTGTGTGATGAGGTCGCCAAGTGCTTCGCCCGGGATCGCCCCGGGCTGGGAGAACACCAGGATCTCCTCGCGGAAGATCATCAGCGTGGGGATCGAGCGGATACCGAACGAGGCGGCCAACTCGAATTGTGCCTCGGTGTCCACCTTGCCGAACACGATCCCGGGATTCTCCTCGGACGCCGCCTCGAAGACCGGGGCGAACGCCTTGCACGGCCCGCACCACGACGCCCAGAAGTCGACGAACACGATGCCGTTGTCGTGCACCGTGTCCGTGAAGTTCTCACTCGTCAGCTCAACCGTTGCCATTGACCGCTCCTTTTCCTACTCCATCCAGGTCCAACCACTATACCCCCTAGGGTATTCCCGAATTGCCCGTCCCTCCTGGGGCACCGAGCCGGAGGTGGACCAGGTCGAGAAGGGGACGCGGCACCAGAACGCCGTCCGGGGGAGCCGGGTCACCCGTGTCGGCTCAGGTCCGGGCGCCGCTTGCACAGGAGGTCGGTGCGGGCGCTCGGCGCACGTGATCGTGTCGACCACGGCTCACGGGCCATCGTCCGTGTCCACTCCCGGGATGGCCGTCTCCGCCCGCTCGACGGTCAGACCGGACCCGACCGTCGCGTTGCCCGCGCCACTGACCCGGTGGGGTACCTCGGGACGGAACCCTCCACAACCCCGGGTCACGGTGTCGACGTCGTCGGCAACGACGGGCGGGACGACCGGGGAATGCAGCCGATGCCGCGGTGGCCGGGGCCGCGCACCGGGCACGTTGCCGGTGCGGGAGCCAGCACAGGGTGACCGGGAACCGGTCGGGCGTGCTCGTCCACACCTCCTCATCGCCGCTGGAGCGCTCGATCCCCCTCTGTCTGCTCACCGTCGTGGCCTCCAGAGGACGGCGGACACCTCCTGCAGGGTGCCTCCCGTCCGGGTATGGCCGAGGCCGCATCTCCGGGAGTAGGGGCTCGGCGGGCGCTTCACGCGATCGCGGACCGACCGACTGCCGGTCCGGCACGTGACGTGCCTGGTGGATTCCCCTCTCGCGTCATCCCACCGAAGGCACTCTGCCGACAGGCCGGCAGCTCCTGCTGGTCCGATCCCCTCCGGTTCGGATGCCGGTCTCGTGGGGAGACGTGATCCGTCCCTGCCGACACGCACCGCACCTCGTGGACCGCATAGAACTTGGGGACGGACCCTGAGGTCGAAGTCGAGAGAGGACGTTGCCATGTCAGTCCCAACAGAGGGTGAGGTGCGATCCTGGACTCCTGGGGAGCGAGCCCAGGTCGCCCGCTACCTGGACCACCTGGTCGAGCGACCGACGGGAACGTCTGGCGTCATCAGGAGGCGGAGGCTCTCGATCGTGGCAGCCGCCATCGGGGCACTGGTGATGCTGCCATGGATCGGCTACCTCGCGTCGTCGTTGCCGCTCGCCGAATCCGGCGGTGCTTGGCGGGTCGCATGGGTCGGCTTCGACATCATGCTCGCCTTCGTCCTGATGACGACGGCATGGCTCGGGTCACGACGCCGACAGGTGGCCATCCTCGGACTGTTGGTGGCATCGACGATGCTCGTCACCGACGCGTGGTTCGACGTTGCGCTCTCGTATGGGACTCGGGAGCAGTGGGGCGCGATCCTCAGCGCCGCACTGCTCGAGGTCCCGTTCGCGATTCTCCTGGCGAGCAGTGCGATCTCGATCCTTCAGCGGACGTCCTCGACCGTCGCACGCCTGCGGGGGCACGAGGGAACACCGCCGACACTCTGGCATCAGCAGTTCCTGGTCGCTCCGCCCCCTCCTGGGAGCGCGTAGGCCAGGATCACGGCAGGTCGACGTCGTTCGACTCATGCGGGCGCCCGATCGGCCCGGAAGTCTCGACGCATCGCCGGATCAGTCGCACCGGTTGCTATCCGACCCGATGGAGTTCCGCAGCAAGGTGATGAGCGAGTGGTTGACCGACCGCCGCCATCCGCAGTGCGTACCGAATCGTGTCACCGTCGATGGTGACGTCTCGTTCGACCACCGTCACCTCCTTGGCGGTCGACGTGCGTCCGATCGCAGTCGATCGGAGTCGGATGGCGGATTCGATGATGGTCCCCTCGCCGACCTCGGCGATTCCCGTCGGGTGCGAGATGACGACCTCGACCCGGCCGGGGCGTCCCGGGCGCCAGAAGCCAGTCTCGCCGTGGAGCAGACGACCGTCAGCCGCATGTCGCGTCGACTGGGTGTAGGCGAGGAACGGCTTGCCGACATGTGAGAACGTGACGGTCTCCTCGTAGTCGAATGCGTCGATCGTGGGGTAGTCCCCGTGCCCGGACCCGGTCCAGGTTCCCACGAGTCCAGCGAGCGGTTGCAGGTCGGGATGCAAAGGGATGGTCACGATCCAAGCATCTCACTGCGGAGGTCACGCCGGGTCTTCACCCGGGCTTGACCGCCACCCCCCGCGTGAACCAGCTCCAGGGCTTCGGTCCGACGCCGTAGCGCTGGTCAACGGCATCGAGCGTGAAGCCCGCATGCCGCACCAGGGCTACGGGATCACGGGTGAGGTGACAGCCATCGGCCAACCGGCGTTGGAGGGGCTCCAGACGGCGCTGCCACGCTGCCACGCCCGTGTCCGGGGAGAGGCCGTGCTCGAGGAAGTGGAATCGGCCTCCTGGGCGGAGCACCCGTAGGACCTCCGCCAAGGCGGCGTCGGCGTCGGGAATCGTGCACAGGGCGAAGGTGCAGAGCGCATCGTCGCAGGAGTCGTCAGGCAGTGGGATCGACTGACCGTCGAGCCCGACGAGCTCCACCGGCACCGATGAACTGTCGATGCGACGCTGCGCGATCCGAAAACCCTTGGCTGACGGCTCGACCGCAAGGACCTTCTCGACGGAGGACGGGTAGTGCTCGACATTGAGACCCGAGCCGAATCCGATCTCGAGGACCCGTCCGGACAGGCCGCTGGACAGTTCGCTTCGCCACTTCTTCAGTCCGGCGGTCCCACATGCTCGATCGACGAGGACGGGGAGGATGTGTTCGCGGTAGAGGCCCATGTCGCCAGCGTACCGACCTGATCGACCGATGGGCCCCGGGCATGCTCGGCTCGAACGGCCGGAGAGCGCCGGGTCTGCGATGCGTGGCAGTTGCCGCCACTGATGCGGTCGTACAGGACGCCCGGTTCGACGACCACCACGGCGCGCCGGGCCGGGCCGGTAGCGTTCCGGTATGCCTGACGACGCCGACACGAACGAAGCCATCTGGAAGTCGGATGCCGCGATCTCGCACTGGGTGTCGACAGCCGAGGATCGTGAGCGCCGACGCACCGATGAGCGCCGGCTGATGGCTGAATTGCTTCCGTTCGACAGGGACCAGGAGTTCACTTTCGTCGACCTGGGCGCCGGAACCGGCGCTGCCGCCCGGGTGGTCCTCGACTACTTCTCCGGTGCACGGGCCATCCTGGCCGACTACTCCCTGCCGATGATGGAGCAGGGGCGCCGAGAACTCTCCGCATTCGGGGATCGTTTCGCCTATGTCGAGTTCGATCTCGCTCGCGGCCCCTGGCCGACGGAGATCCCGGGTGAGGTCGACGCGGTCATCTCGTCACTCTGCGTCCATCATCTCCCCGATGAACGCAAAGGGCAGTTGTTCGCCGAGATCCTGGAGCACCTGGTTCCCGGCGGTTGGTACGTCAACTACGACCCCGTGGCGACCGAGGACGCAGTCGTCGAGGCGGCCTGGTTGCGGGCCGGGGATCGCCGTGATCCCGAAGCGGCGGCGAAACGGGAGCATCGAACGCCCGACGAGCAGTCCCGCTATGAGAACCACGTTCGCTACCTGATCCCTCTCACCCCTCAGCTCGACGCGTTGGAGGAAGCGGGCTTCGAGGGGGTCGACGTGTACTGGAAGCGGCTCGACCACGTCATCTACGGCGGTAGGCGACCCTGACGTGCCACTCCCGGCCACGACGGTCCGACGTGGCGGGAACGAGCCAGGTTCGATGCCGTCGACGCTCCAGACGGGAAAGATCGGCGACCGCGGCCGCGGTCCGGTCCACATCGGTCGGCCTCGGACTCCGCTCGGCTGTCGCCACCGAGCCCCAGAAGCAGCCGTCCGAGTAGGGGGACGTGACGCCGGGCGGCTGATCTCCCCCGACGCAGATCCGGATCTCCACGCTTGTGGGCGGCTGAATCACCGGCACCGCTT